>NZ_CP007806.1:1522500-2730000 GCF_000219535.2 Brevibacillus laterosporus LMG 15441 | reverse complement strand
GTGAAGGAAGCGATGGAAGAAAATGTGGATGATGTGATCACATCGTTGATCCAGCCGTTTGATCTAGGACTTGCACCATTGGCACGGGCTGCACTCGTACGATTGAATGCGAGAAGCTCAGTTCTCCTGATCGACCTGCATCACATAATTGCAGATGGTGTTTCTATTCATTTATTTTTCCAAGAATTAGGGAAGCTGTATAGTGGTCAAGACCTGCCAATGCCCTACCTTCAATATAAGGATTATGCTGTTTGGCAACAAGAACGGCTGAACGATCGTGAAGCCGATGAGCAGGCATCTTTCTGGCAAGAACAATGTAAAGGTGAATTACCAGTGCTCCAAATGCCGACTGACTACCCGCGACCGGCTATGCAAAGCTTTGAAGGTGACCGAATTGGTTTTGAAATAGATACCGATTTGACAAACAAACTTAAAGAGCTGTCGGCACAAAATGGTTCTACGCTGTTCATGACCCTTTTGGCTGCCTACAACGTATTACTTGCCAAATATACGGGTCAGCAGGATATGATCGTCGGTTCAGCCATCGCCGGTCGACAACATGCCGATCTGGAGTCGATTATCGGGATGTTTGTCAATACGATCCCACTTCGGAATAAGCCAAACGCAGATAAAACGTTTCGGATGTTTCTACATGAGGTCAAGGAGAATCTGCTGAAAGCCTACGAGCATCAGGATTATCCGCTCGAATTATTGCTAGAACAACTTGGATTACGCCGTGACCTAAGTCGCAATCCGTTGTTTGACACCATGTTTACCTTGCAAAATATCGAGCTGGGATTTGATGGGTTCACGGGATTACAAACCAAACCGTATACATATAACTATCAAGTCGCCAAGTTCGATCTTACTCTGCAAGGGCGAGAGATGAACGATAAGCTGGTATTTGATTGGGAATATGCCACTAAGCTTTTCACGCGTGAGACCCTACAGAGGATGGCAAAGCATTATGTCCATATCCTCGCCCAAGTGGTAGAAAAGATTGATCTATCAATTGAACAGATTGAGTTAGTGACAGATGCGGAAAAAGAGCAACTACTCGATGGATTTAATCGGACAAGTCGTGATCATGAGCTGAACCAAACAATCCATGCATTAATTGAAGCGCAAGTGCATAAACACCCAGAGCAAACTGCGGTGGTATATCAGGATCAACGCCTCAGCTACAGCGAATTGAATCGTCGAGCTAACAATCTAGCTGCTTTCCTTCAGAAAAAAGGAGTGGGGGCAGAAAGCATCGTAGCAATCATGGCTGATCCGTCTTTAGAAATGATCGTTGGTGTCCTCGCTATCCTTAAAGCGGGAGGAGCCTTCTTGCCTATTGACCCGACGTATCCGAGCGATCGTGTGCAGTATATGTTATCTGATAGTGGTACGAAATGGATGCTGACTAACTGTGGTACGAATCTGGAGGCCCTTGACTTTGCTGGAGAAATACATGACCTGACTGATGTAGAGCTATATCAAGAAAGGCAAGCATTGCAGCCTACAGAAACCAACGAAAATCATCTGGCCTATGTCATCTATACGTCTGGTTCTACGGGACAACCAAAAGGGGTTATGGTGGAGCATCGTTCCCTCGTTAATCTGACTTTATGGCACCAATGTGAATATCAGCTTTTAGCAAACGATATCACTACTAAATATGCAGGCTTGGGCTTTGATGCATCTGTGTGGGAAATTTTCCCTACTTTAGTTGCGGGAGCATCGTTGCACGTAATAAGCCCTGATATCCGTCTCAGTATTGATCAGCTGAACGAATATTTCGAAAAAAACTGCATAACAGTAAGCTTTTTGCCAACACAGATATGCGAAGCGTTCATGAATTTGCCTGAATCAAACCAATCACTTCGTCTGTTGCTGACTGGTGGTGACAAGCTCAAATCGTATACCCCTCAGCGTTATCAGTTGGTCAACAATTATGGCCCGACAGAAAATACAGTTGTTACAACTCGATATCGTATCGAGTCAGAGATGCCGCACATACCAATCGGTCAGCCGATTCACAATGTCCGAGTCTATGTACTAAACCAAGCATCACAGCTTCAGCCAATCGGTGTGCCAGGGGAGTTATGCGTGGCAGGTGACAGTTTGGCGCGTGGCTACTTGAACCGTCCCGACCTGACTGCTGAAAAATTCGTTGATGATCCGTTTGTGCCTGGCGGACGAATGTATCGCACCGGGGATTTGGTCTCATGGAGCCAAGACGGTAATCTGATCTATCTGGGCCGCATAGATCAACAGGTAAAAGTAAGAGGCTATCGCGTGGAATTGGGTGAGATTGAAGCCCAACTCTTAACCTATCCAGAAATTATTGCCTCAGCGGTTATTATACACAACGACATGATTTGTGCTTACTATTGCGCATCTAAATCGATTGGCACGGACGAACTACGCCAACATCTGGCTCGCATTTTGCCAGATTATATGATTCCCAGCCATTTTGCCGCCATGGAAAAATTCCCATTAACTGCTAATGGCAAGGTTGATTACAATGCTTTACCGAAGCCAGATGCTACAATGCTTGCTCAAACCGAATATATTGCGGCCACCACCAGCATCGAAGAAACACTGGCAAACATCTGGGCCGATGTACTAAGCGTTGAACGTGTCGGGGTGAAGGATAACTTCTTTGACCTTGGTGGTGACTCGATCAAGGCAATTCAGATTGCGGCTCGTCTGAACAGTCAAAACCTTAAACTGACAATCCGAGATTTGTTTCAAAATCCGACAATTGAGCAGGTGACACCCTATATCAGTGCTACCAGCATCGTAATTGAGCAAGGAGCAGTTGAGGGTGAAGTCAGATTGACGCCAATTCAAAGGTGGTTCTTTACTCAAGATCTCACTGATGCACATCATTGGAATCAGGCGATGATGTTAACTCATCCAGCGGGTATAGACGAAGCAGCTCTACGCCAAGCCCTGCAAAAACTGGTGGAACATCATGATGCATTGCGGATGGTGTATATAACCAAGGAAGATGCTATCGCTGAGGTTTGTCAGATAAATCGAAGCAACACAGGAGAGCTGTTTACTCTAGAAGTACTTGATTTGTGTGATGAATCGGACGTGAGGGTCCGCCTTGAGCGCGAGGGAACGCGTATTCAATCTGGCATTAATTTGCAGGAGGGGCCACTCGTCCAAGCAGGTCTTTTCCGTACGAAACAAGTTGACTATTTGTTGATCGCAATTCATCACCTTGTGGTTGATGGTGTATCCTGGCGCATTATCCTTGAGGATTTGGAAAATGCCTATCAACAAGCCCTTTCCAAGCAACCCATCAACCTACCGCAGAAGACGCATTCCTATCAGCACTGGGCAAATGAGTTGGCGGATTATGCTTCAGGAAAAACAGTGCATAGGGAACTAGATTATTGGGTTCAGCTAGAAAAGAGCAAGGTGGCAAGTATTCCGGCAGATTACTTAGCTGGTGGAAATACATGGGGCGACATGCAGGTGATCACATCAGCACTATCCAAAGATGCGACAAAGAACCTGCTCACGAGCGTTCATCATGCATATCAGACCGAAATGAATGATCTGCTCTTGACCGCATTGGGATTGTCCTTGCATGAGTGGACAGGTGAGAATTGCTTTGCCGTCGAGCTTGAAGGTCATGGTCGCGAGGATATCATCCATACTGTCGACATTAGCCGTACCGTCGGATGGTTTACTAGCATGTATCCGTTTGTGCTAGATATGTCCTATATTTCAGATCTATCCTATCAAATTAAGATGATCAAAGAATCCATTCGTCAAATTCCGAATAAGGGGATCGGCTACGGGATTTTACGGTACATGAACAATTCGCTGGAAAAAGAGGATCTACCTATGATCAAGCCTGAAATCAGCTTCAACTATCTGGGGCAATTCGGCCATGGAAAATCCTCAACTGGTTTCCAACGAGCTGAGATGCCGACGGGCTCCTTATTTAGCCCGTCAAGTAACCGTAGCAATTTGATCGACATTACGGGCAGTGTTGCAGACGACCAATTGACCCTGCACTGGATGTATAGCTCCCAGCAATACAATTCAGCAACGATTGAACGTCTTGCTGAGATGTACCGTTCCCAATTGATTCGCTGCATCGACCACTGTCTTACGAAAGAAGGTACCGATCTGACCCCAAGTGATGTAGGCTACAACAAGCTTTCTATCGACAAGCTTACTAAAATATCAGGGAAACTCAAATCTATCAAAATCTAAGGAGAGGTAGTAAACCAAATGGGAGAACATGCAGAGATTAAGCTAATCCAACGGCTGTCCCCTCTCCAGGAAGGGATGCTATTTCATCACATACTGGATCGTAAGCATAACGCTTACTTTGAGCAGATGCGTTTCAAGCTGGAAGGGCCGCTAAATCTTGAGGCCCTCCAAAAAAGTCTTAACCTGCTTATTGATCGTTACGATATTCTGCGTTCGGTTTTCATGTACGAGGATTTAGATGAACCGATTCAGATTGTTTTGAAGCAGCGTAGTACGACCATACATTATGAGGACATCTCGTCTCTTCCCGATGCAGAAAAAAGGAACCAAGTGGAAGCTTTCTGCCAGCAGGACAAAGCAAAAGGATTCGATTTGTCCAGTGACTTGCTCACTCGTATGGCTGTACTCAAGACAGGGGAGGCTACCTATCAAGTCATCTGGAGCTATCATCATATCTTAATGGATGGCTGGTGCTTTGGAATCATTCTTGGAGAGTTTTTCGAGTTCTATAAGCAGGTGAGTAACAATCTACCTCTTACATTAGATGCTGTGGTACCGTACAGTCACTATATTCAATGGCTGGAAAATCAGGATCGAGAAGAGGCATTGGCCTACTGGAAACAGTATCTCTTAGGCTACGAGGAACGGGTAAGCGTACCGGCTCAGCTATCACCATCTCCGTCAGAGAATGGCTATCAACCGCAGGAATATCTCGTGACCTTATCGACAGAGCTCACTGCTAAGCTGACCAGACTTGCACGCCAGTATCAGGTTACGATGAACCATGTATTTCAGGCAGTGTGGAGTATCCTGCTTCAACGCTATAACAACACTGATGATGTTGTGTTCGGCGCAGTTGTTTCCGGCCGTCCATCTGATATCCCGGATGTGGAGAGAATTGTAGGGCTGTTTATCAACTCGATCCCAGTTCGCGTTCAGATACAAGACGGATTGACCTTTGAGGACCTGCTTCAGCAGGTAAAAAGTGCGGCACTTCATTGTGAAGCGTATGACTATGTGTCGCTTGCCGATATTCAACAGCAGTCTAGCCTTCAGCAAAATTTGTTTGACCATCTGCTGGCGTACCAAAACTATCCATCACGAATCAGTACGGACGAATTGGAGCAGCGAATTGGTCTTCACATATCGAATATCGAGGTATTTGAGCAAACCAACTACGATTTTAATATACTAGCCGCCCAATCTGACGACCAAATGCTACTTAAGTTTATTTATAACGGGCAAAGATTTACGTCAGATTTAATTCAAGGGATAAGCGGACATCTGATTAAGATGATGGAGCAGATATCAGCTGACCCTGGAATTGTAGTCAATCAGCTCGAAATCGTCACCGATGAGGAAAAACAGCGGCTACTCAACCAATTTAACCCAGAACAATGCCATAAACCTTACACTCAAAGCATTGCCGAGGTATTCGAATCCTGGGCCGAATGTCAAAAAGATAGCATCGCCATCGTGTTCGGAGACGATCAGTTAACTTATAAGCAATTAAATGAGAAAGCCAATCAGTTGGCCCGCCATCTGCAAGCGAAGGGAATTCGGGAAGAGCGTTCGGTTGCGTTGGTATTAGACCGGTCCATTGAGATGATTGTGGCCATGCTGGCCGTACTCAAAGCAGGAGGGGCCTATCTACCCATTGACCCTCAGTTTCCGGCAGAGCGCATAGGGTTCCTGCTAAAGGATGCTGGTGTTCAACTTGTATTGACCCAAGCACAGCTAATGAATGTGTATCCATGGCGGGTCGAAGCCATTCCTGTTGATGACAGCTCTCTCTACCAAGGTGATGCGAGCAATCTGCCGCCTCAGAGCGACGGACAAACACTTGCGCTCATTCAATATACTTCCGGCTCAACAGGCAATCCAAAAGGGAATCTGACTACTCATGCCAACGTGTTAAGGACTGTGGTTAAGCCTAATTATGTCAATATCCGTGAACAAGACCGGATTTTGCAGTTGTCGAACTATATTTTTGACGGCTCTATCTTTGATATTTATGGAGCATTGCTCAATGGCGCTAGATTGGTGCTGATTAAACGTGAAGAGATGCTCGACATGACTCAACTGCCCCGGGTAATCACGAAGAATGGCGTTACCATGACACTGATGACAACGGCTTTATTCAACGCGGTGGTGGACGCAGACTTACGCTGTTTAGCTCCGTTGCACAAGATTTTATTTGGTGGGGAAAAGGTCTCGGTTCACCACGTCCGTAAAGCGATGCGATATCTTGGTCCGAACCGACTTATTCATCTATACGGTCCGTCGGAAAATACGGTCTATTCGACATATTATTCGGTTGAACAGGTTTCAGCAGATGCATTCACAATTCCTATCGGCAAACCAGTAAACCAAACTCAACTTTTTGTCCTTGATCAAAAGCAAAATCTCCAGCCAATCGGTGTTCCAGGAGAGCTGTGCATCGGAGGGGGAGGCTTAGTACGAGGTTATTTGGATCGCGATGAGCTGACCGAAGAAAAATTCATTCCACATCCCTTCCTACCCGGTGAGCGTATCTACCGTACTGGTGACGTGGTTAAGTGGCTTTGGGATGGAAACCTAGAATACGTTTCACGTCTCGATCATTTGGTGAAAATCCGCGGTTATCGTATTGAGCCCGGCGAGGTTACACATGTTTTGTTGCAACATCCAAAGGTGCAGGACGCTATTGTGGTTGATCGCAAAGACTCTAGCGGACTTGTCTATCTCGTCGCCTATTACGTAGGCAACGATGTTGAGCCAGATGAACTCCGACAGGCACTTGGCCAAAGCTTACCTGACTATATGATTCCAGGCTATTTTGTTGGAATGGAAAAACTCCCACTTACACCAAACGGTAAGGTTGATCGCAACCAGCTTCCTGAGGTTAGCGAACAACTCCAACAGGGCTTCGAATATATCGCACCGTCAGATGAGTTGGAGATTGCACTTGTCCAGATATGGGAAGAAGTGCTGGGGCAGTCGAGGGTTGGAGTGAAGGACAATTTTTTCAGTATCGGCGGTCATTCAATCAAAGCGACCATGCTTGCATCACGCATCAGTATGCAGCTAGAAATTACTTTTCCACTCAAGGCAGTGTTTCAATGTCCGACGATTCGCGGAATGGCTGATTTTATCCGTAATGCTACCACGTGCGAATATGAAACAATCGAAAAAATTGACCATAAAAAATATTATGGTACCACTTCTGCGCAGAAACGCCTCTATGTAATCCAACAGTTCGAAGGAGCAGAAACCAGCTACAACATGCCTTTGATGCTCTCTATTCAGGGATCTCTCGATATACAGCGTACATGCTCTGTATGGAGAAGCTTGATGGATCGCCATGAAGCGCTACGAACCTCTTTTACATTGGTAGATGGTGTTCTCATGCAACAGGTACATGAAAATTTGGAAGTGTCCTTCGAGGTGAGGGAAGCACCAAAGGCGAGCGAAGCAGAATTGAATAAGATGATCGAACAATTCATTCAACCATTTGATTTGAGCCAAGCGCCACTTGTACGCGGCCTAATCATCCGTGTTAGCGACACACGCTTTGTTCTTGTTGTGGATATGCATCATATCATCTCTGACGGTGTATCCATGAAGCTTTTGGTTGAAGAGTTTAACCAACTCTACCTTGGAAAAGAATTACCAGAGCTGCGTATTCAATACAAGGATTATGCTGCCTGGCTGCAAACTCGGATGCAAGGCGGAGAGGCTGCGCGACAGGAAGAGTTTTGGCTTCATACCTTTTCAGGTGAGTTACCAGTGCTTGATATGCCTACAGACTATGCGCGTGGTTCTGTTCAACAGTTTAAGGGGGATCGATACACCTTTACCTTGGATGAGAAGCAGACAGCGATGATTAACCGTTTCTGCGAGCACAATCAGGTGACATTATTTATGACTCTGATCGCGGCGTATAATGTGTTGCTTTCTAAATATACCGGTCAGGAAGATATTATAGTCGGCTCACCTATCGCTGGGCGTCAACATGCTGAGTTGGAGCCGTTGGTTGGGATGTTCGTCAACACCTTGGCACTGCGTAACAAACCGACTGCTAACAAGAGCTTCCGAGAGTTTCTGAGTGAAGTAAAAGAGAACCTGCTAAATGCCTATGAGCATCAGGATTACCCACTTGAGGAACTGATAGACAAGCTTAGCCTGCGTCGGGACCTTAGTCGTAATCCATTGTTTGACATGACATTTGCCGTACAAAATATAACGTTTACCGATCAAAATCTGCCGGCTTTAACAATTGACAACTACGCCTATCCATACAAGGTAGCGAAGTTTGATATGACAGTTCAGGTCGCAGAAATGGATGGCAAACTGATGTTTGATTGGGAGTACAGTACCTCTCTGTATAAACAAGAAACCATCGAGCGTATGGCGGGGCATTTGATTCAAATCATTAGCGCAGTGGTATTAGACTCGGATCAATTGCTTGCTCAGATTGACATGGTAACGCCAGAGGAGAAAAAACAATTACTCACTACTTTTAACGATACGCAAGTGGATTACCCTGTTCATCAACTGGTGCATGAGCTAATCGAATACCATGCTAAAAAACGCCCAAATCACATTGCACTCATAGATGATTGGCAACAATTGACCTACCAGCAGTTCAACGAAAAAGCGAATCAATTAGCCCGCAAGCTGCGATCCAAAGGCGTTGGTTCGGAAAGCATCGTAGCCATCATCGCAGACCATTCAGTGGAAATGGCAATTGCTGTACTCGCAGTGCTCAAAGCCGGTGGTGCATTCCTGCCGATTGCTCCAGATTATCCTGTTGAGCGGATGGACTATATGCTTAAAGAGGCAGGTAGTAAGTGGCTGTTAATCCATACCAAATTACCAATCCCATTGGCTTTTGACGGAGACATTTTGGCTCTCTCCGATGCTTCCCTGTATCAGGGTGAGACTGATGATTTAGAGCCGGTCAATACCTCCAGCAATTTGGCATATGTCATCTTTACTTCCGGCTCTACGGGGCAGCCAAAAGGTGTGATGATTGAACACCGTTCACTCATTAATCTCTGCTGTGGAGTTAAGGAGAAGTACGAGCTGACCTCGCAAGATCGAATGACCAAATACGCTGGATTCAGTTTCGATGCAACCATTTGGGAGATTTTCCCTTGCTTAACTTCAGGGGCCACTCTTCATCTACTTAGTGATGAGGTGCGCTATGATATCGAGCGTTTGCACCGCTACTATCAACAACATCAGATTACGGTGAGTTATCTACCGACCCAAATGTTTGAATTATTCATGGAATGGCCGACACAGAGCCTGCGCATCTTGAACACAGGCGGTGACAAGCTGAATCGCTTTATCCCACAGCCATGCCGATTTATTAACAACTATGGTCCGTCAGAAAACACGGTATTAGCAACGTCCTATGAAGTGACCAAGGCTTTGCCAAATATCCCGATTGGCAAACCCGCTAATAATGTATTCATATATGTGATAAACCATCATGGACAGCTTCAACCAATCGGGGTGCCAGGTGAGCTATGCATTTCCGGGGCTGGTCTGGCACGTGGTTATCTCAATCGGGACGATCTTACTAATACGGCATTTACCCCTAATCCATTTGTTGAGGGAGAAAGGATGTACCGCACGGGTGACATCGCCCGCTGGCTCCCAGACGGTAATCTTGAATTTCTCGGCCGTAAAGATCAACAAGTCAAAATTCGTGGCTATCGCATCGAGCTTGGGGAGATAGAAAGTCGTTTGAATGCTTTCGAGACAATTCAGATGGCTGTTGTGGAGCCAAAGGAATTAGAATCCAAAAAAGTCCTATGTGCTTATATCGTCGCAGATGAAGCTCCTGATTATGGTGAACTGCGCAAATACCTTGCCGTACACCTACCGGACTATATGATTCCGACGTTCTACATAACCTTGCCGAAGCTACCCTTGACAACCAATGGTAAAGTCGACCGAAAAGCCTTACCATTGCCCAGCACCGATGAGCAATACGGGAAACAATATGTCGCTCCAACCAACGAAACGCAAGAGCTGCTAGCAAAGATATTTGCTGAGGTACTAGGGATTGATCGTATTGGGATTCAGGATAACTTCTTTGAACTCGGTGGTGATTCGATTAACGCAATCCAGATCGTGGCTCGTTTGGGCAAATATCAATTGAAGGCAGACATTAATCAGATTTTCCTGTATCCGACCATCGAAGAGCTCAGTCTCTATGTCAAACAGATGAAAAGTGTAGCGACTCAAGAGGAAATCGTGGGAGAGGTTCCGCTGACACCCATCCAACACTGGTTTTTTGCTCAACAAATGGCTGACCAGCATCACTGGAATCAATCGGTGATGTTGCATGCTCCAACTGGTTTAGAAGTGGAGATTCTTCGGGCTGTCCTGACAGAATTAATCAGTCATCATGACGCATTGAGAATGATCTATTCCATGGAATCGGTCGGTCATGTCATACAGATCAATCGAGGGGTCAAAGAAGCAGACGAGAAAGCATTCAGCCTTGCGATCATCGACTTACGTAACGAGTACGACTCAGCCGTTTTGACTTCACGAATCGAGGCGGAAGCCACTCGTATCCAAGAGAGTCTCGACTTGACCCAAGGCCCGCTGTTCAAAGCAACCGTATTTCAAACAGCGTGGGGCGATCATCTGTTGCTTACCATCCACCATTTGGTCGTAGACGGTGTATCCTGGCGAATCTTATTAGAAGATTTACAGACTGCCTACGACCAAGTACAACGAGGAGAAGTGATTCAGCTACCTGACAAAACGCATTCGTATCAGGATTGGGCACGGGCTCTGAAGGAGTATGCTGACAGTAAAACGATCGCTAAAGAATGGGACTATTGGAAAAAGCTCGAAACAATCCAGATACAGCCGTTGCCACAAGATCATATGGATGGAACGAATAAATGGCAGGACCTTCAAAGTGAAGTAGCTCATTTGACAAGTGAAGAGACAGATAACCTACTCAAGCATGCTACTCAAGCCTATCATACAGAGATTAACGACTTGTTGCTCACAGCGCTTGCCCGGACGATTCACGAGTGGACAGGAGAGAGCAACATACTAGTCGATCTAGAAGGGCACGGACGTGAAAATATCATTAAAGAAATCAACATCAGTCGAACGATCGGTTGGTTTACTTCCCTGTATCCTGTCAATCTGACTATCAGCTCTGAGCATGATCTCTCTTATCAAATTAAGGCGACTAAGGAATCCCTACGATCAGTTCCACAAAAGGGGATTGGGTACGGAATCCTTACCTATCTCGCTGGCTCAGACCAGTGTGAAGGCTGCCAACTCACTAGAAAGTCTGAAATTAGTTTCAATTATCTGGGGCAATTCGAGCAGGCGAAAGGAGAGGGACTGTTGCAACCCTCTGACATGCCTAAAGGTCCACTGTTTAGTCCCAATAGCAATCGCAGTTATCAGTTGGATGTGATCGGGAGTGTAAGTGAGAAACAGCTGCACATTCAAATCTTGTATAGTCAAAAGCATTATCAAGACAGCACAATCGCCAAATTAGTAGATCGTTACATGCACCATTTACGCTTGATTATCAATCACTGCTTGCAAAAAGAAGGCCCTGATATCACCCCAAGTGACGTAGGTGACGAGGAGCTAACCTTCGAAGAACTGGACGACATTGCTGACTTTATCAATAATCTCTAGTCTACTGCCGTCCTGTTAACAAGGGTTAAAAGGGAATGTGAGCTGTTAGGCTCAAAAACAACTTACGGCTCACATATCTCTTCCTTGTTATGTTCACTCATACATACCTAGGGAGAAAAAAATAGGGAGTAACCGACATGAAAAATAATCAAATCGAAAAGGTGTACCCTTTATCACCCATGCAGGAGGGAATGCTTTTCCACTCCTTACTTGGTGACACCCAGCATGCTTACTTTGAACAGATGAGGCTGATCATTCAAGGTGACCTCAACGTTAGTTATGTGGAACAAAGCCTAAACCATTTAATCAGCAAATATGATATTTTCCGTACGCTGTTTCTTTACGAAAAGCTACAGCGACCACGCCAAGTTGTGTTAAAAGAACGCAAGACCACTGTTGCCTTTCATAATATTGTAAACCTTTCTTGCGACGAACAAACGGCACATATCGAGGCTTTACTCCAAGCTGATCGAGAAAGAGGCTTTGATCTCTCCAAAGATATCCTAATGCGTATAAGCATCATTTTGACCAAAGAAAAGGAGTATCAATTGGTTTGGAGTCATCATCATATCTTGATGGATGGTTGGTGCTTTGGCATTGTCATGCAGGATTTTTTCCGTTTCTACAAAATGCTAGTCATGAATCAGGCCCTAGTCAAGGAAAAGACAACACCCTATAGCAGCTATATTCATTGGTTGCAAAAGCAAGATCAGACTGAGGCCATTACCTACTGGGAAAACTACCTCTCTGCTTATGAAAAGCCTGCGGTTATGGCACATCAGTTTACACATTCTGATGGTTTTGCCTATGGGGAAGTAACCGTTCCTGTAGATAAAGAACTAAGCGCGGGAATCTACCGCATCGCCCGCGAGCATCAGACCACGTCAAACAATGTATTTCAAGCGATCTGGGGTCTTTTGCTACAGCGTTACAATAACACCTCAGATGTCGTATTTGGTTCGGTTGTCTCAGGCCGTCCCTCAGAAATTGAGGATGTGGAGCAAATTGTCGGCCTATTTATCAATACCGTACCTGTACGAATTAAAAGTGGAAATGAGCAGACATTTAGCCAGTTGCTAAATGCGGTGAAGCAGAACTCCTTGGAAGCTAAATCCTATGAATATGTCTCGCTTGCCGATATTCAGTCCCGGTCTGGACTTGGAAGCGATCTGTTTAATCATATTATAGGTTTTCAAAATCATGTAGATAATCAGGGACTATATCAGACTGAATGGGACAAAGAACTGGGTTTTACTGTAGTCAGCGTGGATGCCCATGAGATGACGAACTATGACTTTCATCTCGTTGTCATTCCTGGAGATTTATTCACGATTCGCTTAAGCTACAATGCAAACAAGTATGACCAAGCGTTTATCGAGCGTATAGGTGCACATCTAACAAAGCTGATGAAGCAAGTCATTGCAGAACCTCATCAAGCTGTCCATAGCTATGAGTTAGTCACAGATGAGGAAAAACAACAGCTTCTTGCTACATTTAACAGCACGGCAGTAGACTTTCCGAACGAGAAAACGTTGCATCAATTGTTTGAGGAACAGGTTGCTCGCACGCCGAATGCCATCGCGATTGCATACAATGAACAGAGTCTGACCTATCAACAACTAGACGAGAAAGCCAACCAGCTAGCTCGTGTATTGCGAAGACAGGGTGTTGGACCCAATCAATTAGTCGGTATTGTAGCTGAACGCTCCATTGAGATGGTTGTAGGACTTTTTGCAATTCTCAAAGCAGGGGGCGCGTATGTACCGATCGATCCAGAATATCCCAAAGAGCGTATCGAGTACATCTTAACGGATAGCCATATTGAATTGGTTTTGATCCAAGAGCATCTGCATAAAACCATTACTTCTACTCTTGGGGAGAATGTTTCATCCTATAGACTGATTTCGATAACTACTGGAAACGACGACACTGACAATAGCCCGCTTGAGTCGGTAAATAGACCTTCTGATCTGGCTTATATGATCTACACTTCTGGCACCACCGGTAAACCAAAAGGGGTCATGATTGAACACCGAAATGTGGTTAATACAATCTATTGGCGTAGCCGTGAGTATCAATTTTGTGAGACAGACAGTGTGTTGCAGCTCTTTTCCTTCGCATTTGACGGTTTCGTCATTAGCTTGTTCTCACCACTGATCGCCGGTGCGAAAGCGGTCATTCTACCGACTGAGGATGCTAAAGATCCAGTGGCGATTAAACGTCATATCCTGCGCTGGAACGTAACAAGTTTTATTACCGTACCTGTCATGTACAGTGCAATCATCGATACCATGACTGCTGAAGAGACTCAGTCGTTACGCTTGATCTGCTTGGGGGCAGATAAACTGACAGAGAACGTCATCCGTCAGAGTAAAAACCTTAACGCTCGTATCGAACTAATTAACGAATACGGTCCAACAGAGAACGCGATCGTTTCTACCTTTTCTCGCAACATGCGAGTAGATAAGCCGATTACGATTGGCGGTCCGATTGCGAATACCCGTGCTTACGTGTTAACTGCTCATGATCAGCTTCAGCCTATTGGAATATCTGGTGAACTGTGTGTTAGTGGTGTAGGTCTTGCTCGCGGCTACCACAATCTTCCTGAACTTACAGCCGAAAAGTTTGTAGCAAGTCCATTTGAACCAGATGAGCGTATGTACCGTACAGGAGACATTGTGAGTTGGACGGAAGATGGGAATTTAATTTTTCACGGTCGCATCGATAATCAGGTCAAAATACGCGGTCACCGTATCGAGACTGGGGAAATCGAGACCTTGCTACGGAAGCATCCTGCGATAAATGAAGCGGTCATAACTGTGCAGGAGATCGCTGGCGATGCAGTTCTTTGTGCGTACTACGTGCCGGCTGATGAAGTAAGTATCAACGAACTGCGTGATTATATGTCAACAGAGCTACCAGATTACATGATGCCAGCTTATTTTATAGAACTCCAATCCCTACCACTTACTGTTAACGGCAAAGTTGATCATAAATCACTCCCGATGCCGGAGAACATTTTTAGTGAAAGTGAATATGTTGCACCGAAGAATCAAACGCAGGAACAACTAGCAAAAATATGGGTCGATGTGCTCGGACTGACACAAGTAGGGATTACTGATAACTTTTTCGAACGGGGTGGCCATTCAATTAAAGCAACGTTACTGGTTGCTAGAATCCACAAACAATTCGGTATCGTGTATCCGCTCAAAGAAGTGTTTAACCGTCCAACCATCGAGGAGATGGCGGCTTACATCACACAGGCCGATAAGGATGCCTTACCGCCGCTTATTCCAACAGAAGCCCGCGATTTTTATCCGGCGACCTCTGCACAGAAACGTCTGTATGTGAGTATCCAATTCGATGGCGCGGAATTAACTTATAATATGCCGTTGATGGTACGTCTTAACGGATTGCTTGATGTCGAATCTCTACAAGATGCTGTTCGTGCATTGACCCGGCGCCATGAATCGCTTCGCACTTCTTTCGTCACCGTGGAAGATAAGCTGATGCAACAGATTCATAAAGATGTAGAAATGCCGTTTTCTTATATCGAAACCACTGAAGATTTATTGCAAGAAGAGGTCCAGACATTTATTCAGCCTTTTGACCTAAGTCAGGCTCCACTGTCACGAGTTGGACTTTTCCAAATTGGCAAGCAAGAGCATTTACTCGTACTCGATATGCATCACATCATTTCTGATGGTGTTTCCATGAACATTTTCTTACATGAGCTGACGCAACTCTACGCCCGTAAAGAATTGCCGCCTCTTGCGATTCAATATAAGGACTATGCCGTGTGGCAGCAAGCAATCATGGAAAGTGGTGCGGCAAAGGTAAAAGAGAAATATTGGCTCGATACCTTTAGCGGTGACATTCCTGTCCTTGAGCTTGCGACTGACTTCCCGCGTCCGACTGTACAGGAATTCGCTGGCTCGCGCATTCAGTTCGAGCTAACCGAAAGTCAAAGTGAGCGTTTGCTGACCTATTGCAACGAACGGGGCAGTACCTTGTATATGACCCTGCTAGCCGCACTAAATGTCCTGCTTCACAAGTACACGGGCCAAAATGATATTGTCATCGGAACACCGATTGCCGGACGTCAGCTAGCTGAACTAGAACATGTGATGGGAATGTTTGTTAATACGCTTGCAATGCGCAACCAGCTTGAGTCTGATGAGACGTTCAACCAATTCCTAGGTGTAGTCCAAGCTAATAGCCTCAAAGCGTTTGAAAATCAGGACTACCCGCTTGAAACTTTGATTGAAAAGCTGGATGTACAGCGTGATATAAGCCGCAATCCATTGTTTGACATTATGTTCTCCTTACAGAACATTGAGGTTTCCACGTTTGCGATGGCAAACCTCGAAATGAGTTCCTATGAATTCACGCACGAAATAGCCAAATTCGACATGACAGTGGTAGCGGCGGAACGTGAAGGCAAAATTGTGTTTGACTGGGAATATCGGACCCAACTGTTTTGTCAGGAAACAATAGAGCGGATGATTCAGCATTATCTGAGTATCCTCAATCAAGTGATTGCTGACCCAAACATCAAACTAAGAGACATTGACATGATGACAGATGCTGAAAAAGAACATTTGCTTACAGAGATAAACAACACATTCAAGAGCATCCCGCAGGACGTCACTGCACTGACCTTATTCGAACAAGTAGCGGTTGCGATGCCAGAGCAAATTGCCGTGGTATTTGGTGCGCAACAGCTGACCTATCGTGAATTAGATGAAAAAGCTAGCCTTTTAGCACAGACCTTGCGAACAAAAGGAGTGGGACAGGAAGATATTGTTGCCATTCTCAGTGACCGTTCCTTGGAAATGATCATCGGATTGATTGCGATCGTTAAGGCGGGAGCAGCCTTTTTGCCAATTGACCCTGAGTATCCAACAGAACGTATCGAGTACATGCTATCCGATAGTAAAGCCAAAATCTTGCTTGTTCACCGTAATAGGGACATAGCTGCAGCATCAGAGGAATGGACTGACATCTGCGAGACTCTGTTGCTTACAGATGACAGACTGTATCAAGTAGTGACCGACGAACCGCTTGATGCGATTGTTCAGCCAGATAGTCTTGCCTACGTCATCTATACTTCAGGCTCTACAGGACAACCAAAAGGGGTGATGATCGAGCACCATTCACTTGTTAATCTGTGCTTGTGGCATCAAACGTCCTTCGATCTCACAGCAGCCGATCATACAACCAAATATGCAGGTTTCGGCTTTGATGCTTCGGTTTGGGAAATTTTCCCCACACTGATCACAGGTGCCACTCTGCACATCATTCCTGATGACATCCGTCTCGATGCAGAGTTGCTTAATCACTATTTTGAAGTACACGGAATTACCGTAAGCTTCTTACCAACTCAAATGTGTGAATTATTCCAAGAGCTGGATAACCGCTCATTGCGTGTACTGTTGACTGGTGGCGACAAGCTAAAGACCTTTATTCCAAGGTCATATCAGCTTATCAACAACTATGGACCAACTGAAAACACCGTCGTCGCTACATCTACTTTGCTGACTCAGGCATCCAATAACCTGCCGATAGGACGTCCTATTCAGAATGTACAAGCGCTCGTGCTCAGCTCAAACGGACAGCTACAACCAATCGGGGTACCAGGCGAACTCTGCATTGGCGGAGCAGGACTTGCGCGTGGCTATCTCAATCGACCGGACTTGACTGCGGAAAAATTCGTCTCACATCCGCTTCTCCCAGAGCAGACCATTTATCGTACCGGAGACTTTGTAAGGATAAGCCAAGATGGACAGCTTGAATACCTTGGACGGATTGATCAACAGGTAAAAATCCGAGGCTATCGCATCGAACTTGGAGAAATTGAGACCAGAATGCTTCAGTATCCCGGGGTGAAAGAAGCTGTTGTGACAGCCTTTGACACCAACCTTTGTGCCTATTACGTGGCTACAGAGGAGCTGAGTGATGTAGGTCTTCGCCAATACCTGAATAGCCAGTTGCCACCGTTCATGGTTCCAACGTTCTTCATCCAACTCGACAGTCTGCCGCTTACCGCAAATGGAAAAGTAGACCGCCGTGCCTTACCGGAACCAGACAGTGTACATGTGCCAGATCGTCCTTTTGAACCACCGATTAGCGAATTGGAGCAGAGACTGGCGGATATTTGGGGTAACGTCTTACAAGTTGAGCGTATCGGCCGTAACGACCATTTCTTCGAGCGTGGGGGACACTCGATTAGAGCGACTACCGTAATCTCTCGCATTCAAAAGGAATTCGGGGTGAAGGTTCCGCTCTCCGCATTCTTTCAAAAACCAACGCTTCAAGAGCTGGCGGACTGCCTAGAGCAAATCCTGCAACAGCAGAAGGAAGAGAACAGCTCAGACGAGTTAACGATCCTACCTGTCGGGACAAGCGATTATTACCCTGCTTCTTCTGCACAAAAACGTATGTATGTCGTCAATCAGTTCGCTGGTGTAGAAACGGCCTATAACATGCCACTTGTGCTGGAAATTAACGGTCCGCTTAACATCCCGCGCTTTACAGGTGTGATTGAAAAACTGATCGAACGACACGAAGCGCTACGCACCTCTTTTGCTGTCGTGGATGGAGAAGTGGTGCAACGAATTCATCCAAGAGTAAAGCTACTCTTTGAACTTATTCAGACCAGCAAGGCAAAGCGAGATGAGATGATTAAGCAGGCGATTCAGCCATTTGATCTCGGACAGGCGCCTCTGATGCGTTCTCGTCTGATTCAACTGGATGAACAGTCCTATGTGGCTGTGATTGACATGCACCATATCATTTCCGACGGTGTCTCGATGAGCCTGTTTATGGACGAATTCAGCAAACTTTATGCTGGTGAAACATTGCCAGAACTTCAGATTCAGTACAAGGATTATGCCGTTTGGCAGCAGCAACGTAACCAGTTACAATCATTTGCTACAAAGGAATCTTACTGGCTAAATCAGTTCGCTGATGAAATTCCGGTGTTGGAGCTTCAAACCGACTATCCACGTTCTGTGGTTAAACAGTTTGCTGGAGAGATACTTCAGACTGAGCTGCCTGCCGAGTGGACAGCCAAACTACAATCGTTCAACCAAAATGAACAGGTCACTCTTTTTATGACCTTACTTGCGCTATATCAAATGTTGCTAGCTAAATATACTGATCAAGAAGATATTTGTGTCGGAACACCGATTGCGGGACGTCCAACTGCCGACGTAGATCGGGTGATGGGAATGTTCGTTAACACGTTGGCATTGCGTAACCAGCCAGAAGCGGCGAAGAGCTTCCGCCAGTTTATTGCCGAAGTACGTGAAAGCGTCCTATTAGCCTATGAGCATCAGGATTATCCGCTCGAAGAACTAATTGAAAAGCTCGGACTTGCCCGTGACACGAGTCGTAATCCTCTATTTGATACAATGTTTACCCTGCAAAACCTCGAACTAGCATCTGTTCAGCTTACGGACGTGGCTATTACTGCCCTTCCTTATGAGATGAAGAAGGCCAAGTTCGATCTGACGTTACTCGCCATCGAAACGGACGGCAAGATATACTTCAACTGGGAATACAGCAGTCACTTATTTAAACGCGAAACAATTGAACGAATGGCTAACCACCTTAACCAACTGATCATCCATGCCTTAAAACATCCGAATAGTCCAATCTCAGACATCCAGATGATGACGGCAGAGGAGGAGAATCAGCTTTTAAAAGAGTTTAATTCAGAGCAAGGGCAAGCACCGATCACAGCTACCATCCCGCAATTGTTCGAACAGCAGGCCTCGCTGTATCCAGATAAGATTGCGCTGGTATTTGAGAAACAGGAGTGGAGCTATCGACAGCTTAACGAACAAGCAAACCTCCTTGCGCATGCACTTCAGGCACGAGGAGTAGGAAGAGAAGAAAAAGTTGGTTTGATTATCGACAGATCGCCGATGATGATCGTTGCGATGCTAGCGGTACTAAAAGCTGGGGGGGCCTATGTACCAATTGACCCAGAATACCCAATCGAGCGCATTCGCTTTATGCTTGCAGACACCAAGACTCGGCTGGTATTGTCCCAGTCCCATTTGATCAAAAATTTCACTCTGGACCAAGAGTTGATTAATCTTGATGATCCGACATTGCTTCACCAAGGTGATGTAAGCAATCCCGAAGCAGTTGACCTCCATTCACAGCATCTCGCCTACGTGATGTTTACTTCGGGAACTACTGGACAACCAAAAGGAACGCTTACTACGCATGCGAACATTATCCGGGTCGTTAAGGATACGAACTATGTCGACTTGAATCGTACAGATACGCTTTTGCAAATTTCTAACTATGTATTTGATGGTTCTACCTTCGATATCTATGGTGCGCTCTTGAACGGGGCGAAGCTGGTCATGATGAATCGCCATGAAATGCTTGATGTTCATGCCCTTTCCTATCTAATCACGACTCATCGAATTAGTGTGATATTTATGACGACAGCACTGTTTCACACTTTAGTAGACGTGAATTTAGAGTGCTTAGGTAACGTACGTAAGTTGTTTGTCGGTGGTGAAAAGATGTCGCCAAAACAAGCGAGGAAAGCACTGGCTTATCTTGGTCCGGACTGTTTTTACAACATATACGGACCGACAGAAAGTACTGTATTTGCTACCTATTATCACATCTTTGAAATCAAGGAGGACATGAGTTCCATACCGATCGGGAAACCACTCAGTCGTACCCAATTATATGTGTTAAACAAGCATCTCCATCTTGTACCAATCGGTGTACCTGGCGAGCTATACATTGGCGGAGAAGGACTGATCCGAGGGTATCTAAACCGACAAGACCTGACTGATGAGAAGTTTATTCCAAGTCCGTTTAACCCAGAGGAACGCTTGTACAAAACAGGAGATCTTGTGAGATGGCTTCCTGACGGTAATATTGAGTACCTTGACCGTGCTGATAACCTTGTAAAAATCCGTGGGTTCCGTATTGAGCCAGACGAGATTGCCGTACAGATGAAGGAGCATCCTCAGGTCAAAGAAGCGGTTGTGCTTGTTAAACATGATCAAACCAATCAGGCTTACTTGTGTGCCTATTTCTCTGCACATTCTGAAATTGGTATTGCTGAGTTGCGGGATCACCTTTCTAATCGAATGCCAGAGTATATGATTCCAGCCGTTTTTATGGAGCTTGAGATGATTCCTTTCACTCCGAATGGTAAACTAGACCGTCGCGCGCTACCAGAACCTAGTTTGGAGCTGTATGCTAGCCAGTACGTACCACCTACCACCCCGACCGAAGAACGACTTTGCCAGATTTGGTCCGAGGTACTTGGAGTAGAAAAAATCGGTGTCCATGATAACTTCTTTGAACGAGGTGGTCATTCCTTACGTGCCACGATGCTTTCGGCAAGCATTGAAAAGCAATTAGAAGTAGAGTTTAGTATTCAGCAGGTTTTTCTTCATCAGACAGTCAAAGAGATGGCAAACGCAATCAGCATATCCGATCGGAAAGCGTATCATGCAATTCAACCAGTAGAGAAGCGAGCGTATTATCCGACATCGCCATCGCAACGAAGACTTTATTTCATCAATCAGTTTGAGGGAGCAAGTATCAGCTATAATATGCCATTGATCGTGCGTTTAGATGGAGATCTTGATCTATCAAAGCTACAAAATGCACTTGATATGCTCATACAGCGACATGAGGCATTCCGCACCTCTTTTGAAATGAGAGGAGAAGAGGTGATCCAACTGATTCACGATCAGGTGAGCCTCCCGCTGACGTTGGTCGAAATAGATGAAGAAACACTACGCAGAACGTTGTCTGACTATATTCAACCATTCGATTTGAGCAAAGCACCGCTCATCCGCGCTATGATTTTCCGCGTGACTAGTAAGCAGCACGTACTTCTGATAGATATGCATCACATTATCTCTGACGGGACATCGCTTACTTTGTTTTTGCATGAGCTCAATCAATTATATCTGGGGAACGAACTGTCATCACTTACGATCCAGTACAAGGATTATGCTGTATGGCAACGTGAGCAATGTCAGGTTAGCGGCAGGGAGGAACGTTTTTGGCTGGATACCTTTGCAGGTGAGCTCCCTGTTCTTGAAATGCCGACCGATCACAGCCGACCGACGATTACTGATTATGCTGGTGACGTGATTAGCTTTGAGCTGGACAAGCAACAAACAGCCCAATTACTCACGTTTGTCCATGAGACGAATACCACTCTTTATATGAACGTACTGGCGGCTTATAATCTGTTCCTTGCTCGCTATACTGGCCAAGACGACATCATTGTGGGAACCCCGACAGCAGGGCGCCTCAAAGCAGATGTAGAGCATGTGATCGGGATGTTTGTTAACACACTTGCAATACGAAACTCCCCTGTGATGTCTAAATCGTTCCGTGAGTTTCTAGGTGAAGTGAAAGCGAATGTGCTACATGCTTATGAATACCAGACGTATCCACTAGAAGAGCTGATCGAAAAACTCGACATCCAACGTGACCGTAGTCGCAATCCGCTCTTTGATACAATGCTGACCGTGCAGAACATAGAGTTTGCTGATAATACGATTTCTGGCCTCAAGATGACTCCGTACGAGTATACGCACAACGCAGCTAAGTTCGACCTGACATTATCGGTGCTGGAGCGAGACAGTAAGCTTTATTTTGAATGGGAGTACCGGACCAGCCTATACAAGCGTACTACTATGGAACGTATGGCCAAGCATTTTCTCACATTGCTGATGGGTGCAATTACACAGCCTGATCTTTCGATGGGACAACTCATCATGGTAAACGAAGCTGAGAAGCAACAGTTGATTTATGACTTCAACCAAACTGATGCGAATTACCCGCGTGAATCTACCATTCATGCATGGATTGAAAAGCAGGTGCGTTTAACACCAGACCGTGTTGCAGTCACATACGGCGACAAACACCTTACCTACCGGGAATTGGACGAGCAGGCTAATCGTCTTGCTAATCGCCTATTACAGCAGAGTCAGCATCAGCGTAATCCGTTGATCGGAATACTTTTGGACCGATCCGAACGCATGATTATTTCTATTCTGGCTATTTTGAAAGCTGGGGGAGCCTATGTGCCAATTGATCCGGAATACCCGGTAGAGCGTATAGCAGCAATTGTTGAGGATACAGGCATGGACATGCTCATCACAGAGTCACATCATGCCGAAATCTATGAGGCTTTTGCCGAAGTCCATCCGATTAATATCGATCAGCTAGATGAGTGGGAAAAGCAGCCAGCCAAATTGCTAACAAAGCCAATTGGAACACAAGATGACCTCGCATACATCATCTTCACCTCTGGCTCTACCGGTAGGCCTAAAGGTGTTATGATCGAACACCGCAATGTGATCCGCTTGATGACGAATGATCGCATGAGGTTTGATTTTACCGACAACGATGTCTGGACAATGTTCCACTCTTACTGCTTCGACTTCTCTGTTTGGGAGATGTATGGCGCTCTTTTCTACGGTGGCCGTGTTGTGATCGTACCAAAAGAGATTGCTCGTGTGCCGAAGGATTTCATCCAACTTCTTAAGCAGGAGCGGGTGACCGTGCTTAATCAGACCCCTACTGCCTTCTACTCTCTGATACAGGAAGAGGCGAAAGGAAAAGAGAAGGAATTGGCTGTCCGTTACGTGATTTTCGGCGGTGAAGCCCTAGCACCAATCCAGCTTCACAAGTTCCATGAAAGATACCCGGCAACTCAACTCATTAACATGTATGGCATTACCGAGACCACTGTACATGTAACGTTTAAAGAAATTACGCTGGCCGAGATGAACAAGAATCAGCCAAACATCGGCACTCCGATTCCAACGCTGACTGTTTACATCTTGGATGAATTCCAGCAACCTGTCCCAATTGGGGTAAAAGGTGAGATATACGTCGGTGGAGAGGGTGTGGCACGCGGTTACCTTCATCAACCTGATTTGACTGCGGAGCGTTTTGTACCTAATCCATTTATACCTGATCAAAAAATGTATCGTGCAGGTGATCTGGCACGCTGGCTAGATGACGGTACACTGGAGTATTTGGGTCGACTGGACCATCAGGTAAAAGTGCGAGGCTTCCGCATCGAGCTAGGGGAGATTGAGACTTGCCTTCTGCAACATGATGCCATCAACGAAGCCCTTGTGATAGCTATCGACGATGCTGGCAGCACTGCACTTTGCGCCTACTATATTGCAACCCACGAGCTTAGTATCAGCGAATTGCGAAGACACATTGGTGAAACGTTGCCCAGCTTCATGATCCCAGCCTACTTTATCGGACTCGATACATTCCCGATGACTGTCAATGGCAAAGTAGATCGCAAAGCCCTACCGAAACCGGATGCCTCCACACTCACTCTTAACCGTTATGTGGAGCCGCAGGGTGAACTGGAAGAGAAGCTGGATATGATTTGGAGCGAAGTGCTTGGCAGAAGCCGCGTTGGACGGGAAGGAAATTTCTTTGAGCTAGGTGGACATTCTCTCAAAGCGGCATCCCTAATCTCCCTGATGCACAAAGAAACGGGTGTGAAGGTACCACTGAAGGTTCTGTTCCAGACTCCAATCCTATGGGAAGTAGCGGAGTACATCAAAAAACAAGATGCAGGAACCTACATCGCGCTTGAGCTACTGGAAAAACGTCCGTACTATAAAGCCTCTCCGTATCAGCGTTACACTTACGAGCGTGCCGCAGGGGAGATCAGCTACAATATTCCTTTCGCGATAACGTTAGAAGGTAAGCTGAATGTAGAGCGGTTACGCGATTCATTCCAGACGATGATCAACCGTCATGAGTCGCTGCGAAGCTCCTTTGATGTAGTCGATGATGAAGTAGTACTCGTAGTTCATGACGAGCTTTGTTTTGACCTTCCTGTAATGGTAGCAGAGGAGGAACAGGTGTCAGAATTGGTACAGGCTCAGGTTCGACCGTTTGATTTCCATGAAGCCCCACTGCTCCGTGCCGTTTTGATTCGTAGTGAAGAAGAAAAACACACATTGTTTGTTGACATGAACCACATTATTTCCGACGGAACTTCGCTTAGCGTTTTTATGGACGAACTGATGCAGCTTTATGCTGGCCATGAGCTACCTGAATTGACCGTCCAATACAAGGAATATACCTATTGGCTCGATCAATGGCTAACTAGCGAAGAGGGGAAAAGACAAGAGCAGTTCTGGCTGAAGTATTTTGATGGAGATATCCCACAGTTGGAACTCCCAACTGACTTCCCGCGTCCTGACCAAAAGAAATTCGATGGAGAAAAAATCTTCTTCCAAGTCGATGCCAAACGTACCAAGCTACTTCATGAATTTTCTGAAGCACATAGCGTCACAATTTACATTACCCTTTTGTCCGCTTTCTACGTACTTTTGCAGAAGTACACCGACCAGGAAGATATCATAGTTGGGACCTGGCAAGCAGGACGACCACGTGAAGAATTCAACAGGGTAATTGGTTTATTCATCAATACGCTGGCTTTCCGGGCTAATCCAAGAGGGGATTTGAATTTCCAGGAATTCCTCACCGATGTCAAAGAGAACATCGTTCATTGCTATGAGAACCAGCTCTATCCATTTGAAATGATAACGGAAAAACTAGCGATTCCTACCGTTGAGAACCGTACACCGCTCTTTGATGCAGTATTCTCCATGCTCAACTATGAGATGAACGATATCGAATTCGACAGTCTTCACGTCGTTCCTCATCCATTTGAGTTCAAAATTTGTGAATACGACATCTATTTAGAAGCGATTGAAAAGCACGATTTTATCCATTTCTCCCTTGGCTACAGCGTCGAGCTGTTCAAACAGTCGACTATTGAAGAGATGGCACAGGATTACTTGTCGTTACTTGATGAGCTCTTGAACAATGCACAAGCAAAACTTGCAGAGGTGGGGATTACCATTAAAGACAAACAGGCAGTTAAAAATGAAGTAAGGCTGGCAACCTCCGAAGTAGCAATAGCGATGGCACCGGAACTCTCACCTCCATCCACAAATCGTATCTATCCTGAGACAGTGCCGTACCATCCCTTTGAACCAACGAAGGATAGAGTAGAGGTAATTAATAGAGCAGAATTTGGCGACGGAGTGATCTCCAAAACAATCATTCAACCGGGTGAAATCGTCTTCCGTTTTGATGGCCCACAGCTTCCGTATCAAACGCTGTACACCTTACAAAAACATTCGGGACTTTTTGTGGAAGACCCATACTGCATGGGAAAAGTACTTCACTCGTGCGATCCTAACACCGTGGTTGACATGGACACTCAGGTTTTCACTGCTGTCAAAGAAATCAAGCCTGGTGACTACATAACCATGGACTATGAAACCACTGAAGACGAACTGTACCGCCAATTCGAATGCGGATGTGGTGCAAGCAAATGCAGAAAGATCATCACAGGTCGATTCATGAGGGCCAGAAATTAATTGAAGCTTGAAAAATTGGTTATCGTCACTATTCATTCTTTTATCGAAAAATAGAAAACACAAGGAGATGTTACAGGATGTATAAACGTATCATGCACGAAGGAAAAGCTTGCTATGGAAAACATGTGTTGGTTCACATGGAAAGATGCAACGAAAACATTCTCAGCATTGAAGTGGTAAAGGATTTCATTATGAAACTCGTTAAAGACATTGACATGGTTGCCTTCGGGGAGTGCCACTGCTATCGCTTTGGCGACGGTGAAGAAATCGGTCTTTCGGCAGTACAATTGATCTACACCAGCAGTATCACTCTTCACACCAATGATCTGCATCGTGAGGGGTACCTAGATGTTTTCTCTTGCAAAGACTTTTCTGAAGAGCAAGTCAAACAAAGCATCATTGATGTATTTGGGCCTGAAAATGTTCAGTACCAAGTGATCATCCGTGAATAAATGGATGATATCGGCTTAAACAGGGGAGGGGAGGAAAGTGGTATCGTTTATGGCGGTACCACCCTTTTCTTCCTTTTGTTCCCCTACGTAAAAGTTACGATGAGGTGTTCTGATGACAACCACAAAAAAGAACCGCTCTGTGGCACTGATAGCCTTCCTGATTTTGGCGGGAATCATCTATGGAGGCAGCTATTATTACATGCACGTACATACAGCCAAAAGTGATATAGTCGATCTATTCGTTACAGTAGCGCTGATGTTTGTGATACCATTCCTAGTCAATCTACTGGTTATTCCCAATAAAATTTCACTGTTTTTTGCCTTTTTTATTGAGATATTCGTCTCGAAATATTTGATAGCAGCTTCCCATCAGCGTTACTTGGACTATGTGATTTTCTATGTTGCACCTCTGGTTGAAATCTTTTTTCTTTGCTTTATCTTCTTTCAAATTATCCGTCTATACCGGGATAGCAAAAAGCACGCGGATCGAGAATTAAGCTTCTATGAGGCGATGGAAGTGGCACTGACCAAGCTGTTCGGCGATACGCCGCTCAAAAATGTTTTCCTCGCTGAGATTAAGCTTTTCTACTATTCTTTCGGTGTTCTGTTCAAAAAACCGGACATTCGAAAAGATATCTCATATAGCTACCATAAGACCACCATTATTAAAACGATGATGATTGTTTTCGGTCTGTTGCTCATAGCTGAGACCGTATTGCTTCACTGGCTACTCGCAAAGTGGAGTATCATCGCCGCGTGGATTGCAACAGCGATCAGTATCTACGCAGCTTTGTACATCGTCGCCTTCTATAACTCTGTTAAATACCTGCCTTGCACCGTGACTGAGGATAAAGTCACACTCTATGCCGGTTATCAGAGTATTGCTGTAATCGACATTGCTAATATTGAAGCAATTCAATCTCCAAACATGAGCAATGTTGCACTCAATCCGTTTGAAAAAGGAGATTCTGATGTGGTCAATACGACACTAATGATGGACTCTCCATCATTCGAGATCAAAGTAAAAGAATCAGCCATTTATTATGGTGTCTTTGGGATGAAAAAGGAGTTTAAACGCATCATGTTCAAAGTAGACGAACCAGAGTCTTTTGCCCAAGCTATTCGTTCAAGGATGGAAAAGCTCCAAGAGCAACACAATAAAGAAAACACGAATATGTAATTGCCTGGGAAACAGCAGGAACAGACATAGGCAGACAACAAAAAGACGGCTCTGGATGAAGGGAGTCGTTTTTTTTGTATTCATGTCGAAGAAAGACAATCGATTAGCAGCATTGTAGTTCTAGTCATATTCATATAGAAGACATACAACTATAAAGAGAAAGTAAACATCAAGAAAGAGAGGAAAACGAATTATGGATTTTTATCGTTTAACTAGCACAAATGATGTTTTATGTAACAAAGCTTTTGATCTATATAATGCTAGCTTTCCCGAGCATGAACAAAGATTATTTGAAGATCAAATAGTAGCTTTAAATCATTCGGAATATCATTGTGATGTTATTTTAGAAATTGATCCACCAGTAGAGTCTATTTCTATTAGACGTAAGAACTTTTATATGAGGCTTGGCTTTATGGAAAATCATTACCAACATAAACATCCTGCGTATCGAAAACAGAATGTACCACATGAACTTGTCATCATGAGTTTTCCAAGAAGAATTTCGAAATTGGAATATAGCCAATTCAATGAGTACTTGGTAAAAACGATTATGAAGTCTGACGTATAGTGAGATTATTGGATTGACACAATAACCAAACACCTATTTTCTTGAAAAGGAAGAAAATAGGTGTTTTTTATTTCTCGATTTGAACAAAAAAGCTTATTGTTTTTACTGATATTTAGAAAATTTTATTAAGTTGATATTATTATATACAAAAATGAAATAGTAAGATTTCACAACTATACCAACTCATGGCACAAACCCTGTGAACACTTAGAGTAGATCTAAAAGTGGCCTATTTTAGTAGAAATAATTGTAAGATTCATACCCGATTATTTCATTATTAGGAGAGATATCCTGTTACAGCGATGATACAGATATAATTCTACGTTTTTATTGACCTAATGTTATTTTTGCTACAGTCCAAAAAATAATATATAATATATAATTAAAAACTAGTATTATTGTTAACATAAGTTAAAAAACTTAATACAATATTCAGTTTTTTTGCCAGAAAGTAAGATGGGGGATCTTTAAAGATAAAATGAAGTTCATTTCAACACCATTACTCAAATCGTACCTATTAAAAGAAAGAGAGACAAATGATGAGCTATTTATTTAGAAAAAAAGATATTAAGGATATCTCAGATTCAAACCAATCAAAAAAATTAAAAAGGTCACTTGGCGCCTTGGATTTAATACTAATGGGGATGGGAGCAACCATTGGAACAGGTGTCTTAGTTATTACAGGGTTAGTAGCTGCAAGAAACTCAGGTCCCGCTATATCTCTTTCTTTTATTCTTTCTGCAATTGTATGTGGTCTGGTAGCTTTATGTTATGCGGAGTTTTCATCAGCGATTCCAAGTTCGGGAAGTGCCTACGCCTATACCTATGTAGCATTAGGAGAGATAGTAGCTTTCTTGGTAGGATGGTCTATTGTAGGAGGATATACAGTTTCGATAGCATCTGTTGCCGGGGGATGGTCAGCATATTTTAATAGTGCATTATCACTGGTTGGAATTCACCTTCCGAGTAGTCTAGTCACTATTCCTAGCCAAGGTGGGATTATAAATTTACCCGCAGTATTTATCGTAATTTGTATGTCTTATTTATTAACAAGAGGTCTAACGCAAAGTAAAAAAGTCAATAATATCACAGTGGCTATCAAAATTTCTATTGTTTTACTGTTTATTATTATAGGTGCATTTTTCATCGAACCTGAAAATTGGCAACCTTTTATGCCATTTGGAATAAGTGGTGTATTTGCTGGAGCAGCCTCAGTATTTTTCGCATTCACTGGTTTTGACGCTATTTCAACATCTGCTGAGGAAGTGAAAGACCCTCAGAGAAACTTGCCTCGGGGTATTTTAGGATCTTTACTAGCTTGCACTACTATTTACGTTATTTTAGGAACTATTTTAACAGGAATGGTATCCTATAAAGAATTAAATGTTGGAGACGCTTTGGCTTATGCACTTGAAAGTGTAGGGCAAGGATGGGCGGCAGTTATTTTATCTGTTGGCGCAGTAATTGGAATTATAGCTGTTTTATTTGCTTACATGTTTGCAGTGCCACGTATTCTACTGTCAATGAGTCGTGATGGATTATTACCTAAATTATTCTCGACAGTTAATAGTAAAACTCACGTTCCGACGTTCTCTACATGGATCATTTGTATAGTAGGGGCTATCGTGGCTGGATTAATTGATTTAAAAGAATTAGCAGATATTGCGAATATGTCTGCCATTTTGAACTTTGCACTCGTATCACTGTCACTCATTGTTTTAAGAAAAACGCAGCCAAATTTAAAACGTAATTTCAAAATGCCTCTTGTACCTATTCTTCCAATCCTGGCAATCATTTTTTGCTTATTTTTAGCTTTTAATTTATCAGCAAAAATATGGATGTATTATCTTTCTTATTCAGCAGTAGGTTTCAGTATTTATTTTGGTTATTCCCGTAATAAAAGTGTACTAAAGCATCGGGAGTAAATAATTCATAATAGAATATACGGTTGTATCTCTTACGATCATTACATTTCCATTTCCTACAAAAAAGTCCGTTCAAAATCCGAAAAGGTTTGAAAACGGACTTTTTTTTGCCTCAATTGATAGTTCTTGATTGCCATTACATTATGATTTTTAAGTACTAAAACGAAGAATTAATAATTAGATGCGAAAATTACTAAGGATGAAGAAAGACAGTGACTAAGTGTGTTGAAATGAAATTTTCAGATGTAAATAGTTGAAAATTTAAATTTCTTCATCGTTTCCACACATTTTTTGTTTAATCTTATAGGCATCAGAAAATGAAGTGGGGGATAGTAAATGAAAGGAAAAATCAAGCTATTGCTTGCGATTGGTGTGTTAGGAATCATAGTAGTAGGTTGTTCTAATTCCAGTGGTAAAGACGAGTTGAATATGGATAACACCCAGAAGACCACAGAGATGTCTTCTAAAACCAATCAATCAAGTAATAATATTGTTCTCACAGAAGAAACACAAAGAGTGGATGGAAAAGAATTTACCATCACGGCAAAAGCGAGTAATTTGAAGGTGTCTAATGACTTGACTTTGCCCGTATGGACATTTAACAATTCTGTACCCGGTCCAGAGATTCGTGTCAAAGTTGGAGATACGGTCAAGATTAACTTAAAGAATGAACTCGAAGAACCTGTCTCGATTCATTGGCATGGTTACCCAGTCCCCAACGATATGGATGGTATCCCAGGGGTCACACAAGATGCTGTCGTTCCAGGCAAAATGTTTACGTACCAGTTTAAGGCAACGGTTCCAGGGACGTACTGGTATCATTCTCATCAAGATAGTGTTAATCAACTCGATAAAGGGCTCTATGGTTCATTGATTGTGGAAAATCCAAAAGATAGTTATGATCGAGATTACACGCTTGTACTAGACGAATGGATGAGCTCTGGCAGCAGGGATATGGAAACAAATACGAGTGATTCCAGCCAATCGAATAAAAGTATGCAAGGCATGGATCATAGCAAGATGAACATGAAGGGAATGGATCACAGTCAAATGAGCATGAGTGGTATGAAAGATCATGATATGAGCATGTATGATCTATATACCATTAACGGAAAGACGGGAGATGCTATTGATAAGCTAGTAGTTAAAGAAGGGGAAAAGGTTCGAATTCGCTTGATTAATGCGGGTTATCTAACGCATACAATGCATTTGCACGGACATGAATTTAAAGTGGTTGCCTCCGATGGGCAATCTGTAAATAGCCCTGCTGTTATTACAGATCAAGGGATTGCCATCGCTCCAGGCGAACGTTATGACATAGAGTTTACAGCAAACAATCCTGGTTCATGGTTGCTTGAAGAGCATGGACGTGAAGACAGAGTGAAAAACATGAGAGTTGTTATTTCATACGAAGGGTCTACCCTACAGACTGACTCATCCAATGCATCTGAGCAATTACCACAATTCAATCTCTTGAAATACGGGAAACAAGTTGATACTAAATTTTCTTTGAATCAATCCTTTGATCAGGATGTTCAGCTAAATCTGAATACCGAAATGAAGGACGGAGAGATGGTTTATACTATAAACGGAAAGGTATTCCCAAATACTGATTCTATTAAGGTTGATAAAGGGGAAAAGGTAAAGGTCACCTTTGTGAACCAATCGAAAACCGATGATCACCCGATGCACCTACATGGACACTTTTTCCAAGTTTTAAGCAAAAATGGACAGCCGCTGGATGGAGCGCCTGTTATTAAGGATACCCTCAACGTGAAGCCAGGAGAAGAATATGTGGTTGCATTTGAAGCGGATAATCCAGGAGATTGGATGTTCCATTGTCACGATCTGCACCATGCGTCTGCTGGTATGGTTACCGAGGTTATGTATAATGATTATAAAACCAATTATACCCCTGACCCGAGCGTTGACAATAAACCAGAATAACATGAATAAACTCCTGTGGGTGTTTCATAAGCCTTCAGGAGTTTATCCTTTTAGAAACTATTTAAGGGCGTAGTAATTGATAGCCTCAATTCTAGGAAATCTTGTTTGTGTTGTAATCTGATCAAGACACATAGTTCCTACATGGTTTCCACACATTTTTGATCTACAATACAAATAAACAAACGTTGTTGGAAATGGATTAGACATGGTTAATATTATTGGATTGCCCTCTTATGTCCGCAGGATGAGTTTCAGGCAAAAATGAAAATGCAACTCAAAATGTTTAAAATATCGAACTTATACCATGAGTAACTCTTAAATCAGGTCAGGTAAAAGAGAGTTATCGAAAGTATAAACGCGAAACCTTAAATGAAATGGTTGTAGCTTTTAGATTTGGGGTAGATTTACACATAAAGAAGGTGATTACGATAGCGAATATTCAGGTGCTTGTGGTTGATGATGAATGGAATATGCGGAATTTGCTTCGCATTTATCTGATGAAAGAAGGATTTAACGTCAAGGAGGCTTCGTCTGGTTATGAGGCGTTATCGATGATAAAACAGCATACGTTTGATCTCCTGATATTAGATGTAATGATGCCAGGGATGGATGGTTGGCAGGCTTGTAAGACCATTCGAAAAACAGAAACCATGCCGATCCTTATGCTTACAGCCCGTTCGGAAACCAAGGATAAAGTACACGGGCTTGGCATTGGAGCCGATGATTACTTGACGAAACCTTTTGAACCTGAAGAATTGCTGGCACGTGTATTTTCGTTGCTAAGACGCTCCATGATCAATCAAGCACAAAAGCTTCAAGAAACGATCATGGTATTTCAACACCTTAAAATACATGCAGACGCTCGTGAAGTTCATATCCATGAAGTAAGCATTGATTTTACACCGAAAGAGTTTGATTTGTTTCTCCATCTAGCAAAAAATAGTCAGCGCACGTTTACTCGAGAGGAATTGGTTGAACGATTATGGGGATATGAGTATATGGGTGATGCCCGTGTCGTGGATACCCACATCAAGAATATTCGCGAAAAATTACACCGCGCAAGACTTGGCTATGATCCGATTCAAACCGTTTGGGGAGTAGGGTATAAATTTTCAGCACCAGGAGGAGGAGAATGAGACACAATCGGATTGGGATGAAATTAGGATTAGTCATCGCTGCGATTTTTTTTATCGTCCTCCTCTTTCTTGGTGTAGGCCTTTATCAGATGTTTTCAAGCTTTTATCATGCGGAAATGGAAACCGAGGTTGAAGAGATGACCTCTCATTTTACTACCATGGCAGAGACTGCCAAGACATCTTCGGAGGAAATGATCCTGACTTTCGCAGATTTTTCAAATGTAAGCATGTTTTATATCAATGCGACAGGTGAGATTACGCTTCATTCAGGTAGGCACAACGCTACGGATCAGTCGTTTATCCGGCCAGAAGATCTAAAACAGATCTTTTCTGGAAAGACCATTCACTTAGAACATGAAGATCCATTAGGTAATCGCTATATGGTGATTGGTCAACCGATCTACCAAGATAATCAGATATCTTCTGCCATTTATGTGATGGCATCTACGCAAAGCATGGATAAGTCCCTTGCTGCAGTGCGAAATCTGTTGATTCTCTCTGGAGTAGGAGCTTTTTTGCTTGCAATGGGGATCACCTGGATTATAGCATTACTTTTATCTCGACCGCTTATCATGATGCAACTAGCGACGAAGAAAATTGCTAGAGGAGAGTTAGAAACCCGACTAGACATCCGCAGTAAAGATGAAATTGGTGATTTGGCAGCAGCGATCAATAATTTAGCCGCTGACCTAAAGCGGTATCGAGATACACGACAAGAGTTTTTCGCAAATATCTCTCATGAGCTACGAACGCCAATCACATACTTGGAAGGTTATGCGAAGGTCGTGAAGAATCGTTTGTATACGACCGAGGAAGAGAAGGATCGCTATCTGGACATTATTTATCAAGAAGGTGTACGAATTCAGCACCTGGTGGATGATTTATTTGAACTTGCCAAGATGGAAGAAGGTAAGGTTAGTCTGTCCATGGAATGGGTGGACTTGAAGGATGTTGTAAATCAAGCAGTACAGAAGGTTTCGCTAAAAGCGAAGGAAAAAGGTTTAGAGTTGATTGTTCATTTCTCTGAAGATATACCGTTGATTCGTGCGGATGGAAAGCGCATGGAACAAATTATTCTCAATCTGTTGGAGAATGCGATCCGCTATACCGAGAATGGTCACATTGATGTTCATCTTCATTGTACATCTAGTACTCTCTCTCTTTCGATTAAGGACACAGGCATTGGGATACCAGAGGATGAGCTACCTTATATCTTTGACCGTTTTTATCGGATAGAGAAATCAAGATCACGGACAACGGGCGGTACTGGACTCGGTTTGTCAATCGTGAAGAAATTAGTCGAACTGCATGGTGGATCTATTGAGGTTAGCAGTACGAGGGACATTGGTACTTGTTTTACGGTTCAATTCGTTCTTCCGACGATGCAGGAGGAATAGACATGAAAAAATCGGACTGGCTCATTGCTTTGTTTTTTATGGTAATGGGGTTAATGTGTTTATTTATTTCAGCTTCTTATTATCGAACTGACTCGTTTTCGAGTGTATTCAGTATTTCCAACTCAGCGTGTATTTGGATGGCCATAATGGGTATTATCATTTACCTCATATATCGGTTTGTTCGCTTCAAATAAGGGAAAGGAATGAAAGGGTGACTTCGCGGTGTGGAGTCACTTTTTTTGTTATGTAGCAAATAAAATGTTCACTCTATTTTCTTCAAGTTATCAGTTGTTATTGATGAGGAGCTATGGCTTGGATTTAAAAGAATATGGCTAACGAAAAGGAGGGGAAATAAAACGAATAAGCAAGACAAGGTTACCTTTATTGGTGGTTTCCAAAATCTACGTGTCTCACAATTTTTCATAAATTCAGAAACGGCCTTCATTATTTTCATCAAAAAAGAGGGAAAAGACTGAGAGATCCAAATGGTTGAGTAGATCCGGCACGTGAAGAGAAGCTCATATAGAACAAAAAGAGCGAAAGATAATGTAAGTGGAAAGTCATGTAGCTACTCAGCAACAGATTGAGTGTATTTTATATCGCCTAGTGAATGATATTTAAGTACGAAAAGAAAAAGTAGGTAATTGAAGATAAAAAACTGGGTTCAGTGATGCAGTAGGAATGGCGTAAGCAGCCTGTTTGAAAAACAATGGTATCGTTTCTTCAAATTACATTCCACTCGCTATCGCTGTAATGATAGTAGCCTATAATGCAATTACCGCCTTCCTGAACGAAGGCGAACTATAACAAGCAGAAGATCATATTTATTGAGGAGAAAACGGCTTTTTTTTGATGTAATCAGGAGTAAAAAATTTTAGAAGGGAGGGTGTGTAGATGGATCACATGATTTTATAGGTAAGATTCAACTCGTGCTGTAGCTGGCATGTAGAAAGAAAGGTAACCTACATTTTTCACCATTGTTCAGGTTAAATTCCGAGATACAGATGCCTTTAATGGAGTCTCAAAATAAATATTTTTCCTAAGAGTGTATCAGCTCGTAGCTGGCAGATGATGTTGCTATTTGGAAGTAAAAATGTATGATCCTGCTTGAAGGGGAGGCATCTTTAGTGAATTCTATTGATCTAGCAGGTACAAAATTATTCAAAGCTTTTCTCAAACAAGAAGACAACTATAACCTTTATCAGAAAGTGATAGCTCATCCGGAAGATAGAGGGATATCCCAGAAACTAAAAAAACAATTTAATGACTTCTATGAAGAGGTTCTACTTATCAAATATATTTCTTCAACGATACACTACACGGCTATTGAACTTTCTATTCGAAAAAAAAAGCTAGACAAGGTTATCCAGCCATTCAAGTATGAGAGTGAAGGTGTAGCAGAAAATATCACTAATTTTCATGACAAGGATTGGAAAGAGGCCATTAGTGATGAGAAATTACTGCATTCCATTATGAAATTGACAGAAAATGAAAGGGGAATTATTACATATTATTATTTGCATGAATGGAAGGAAAAAGAGATAGCTCGTCTCTTAGATATCACTCAACAGGCTGTTTCTAAAACGAAAAGAAAAGCATTAGAAAAATTAAAAAAAGAGTTGTCACAGGGGGGATTCCATGAGCCTGCTCGCTCTTGTAAGAAAAGCAAAAAATAACGATGCAGACGCTATGCAAGAAATTATCCAAAGGTTTGAACCGAAAATTAGAAAATCTCTGAGATGTACAGATAAAGCCTTTCGAGATGATGTACGTCAGGAGATAGCACTACGAGTAATAAAGGTGATAAAAGACTATGATTCTGAGAAACTAGCAAATAAATATATTTTTTCAAAAGGTGACCCTTTACAAAAATAAAATGAAAAGGCAGGTTGTATTTATTAAGCCCTTCATCACTTTACTTTATGAAGCGAAAATCAAGCGTGAAAACGGGAGAGAATTCTACATTTTCGTTTCGAAAAAAGTAAAGAAAGAAGGATATATATGTCAGATATACTAGTAAAGATTAAAACGTTTATTCCTGAAGAGAATGTAAAAGATCCTTATGGAGATGTTTATGAGGGCGATAATCGAAAATTTCATTTTTCAGGTAATTACAGAACATTACAGGAATTTGCAATTGATTTTAAAAAGAAAACAGTCAAGCATACGAAACGTGTAGGTAAAACTTGTCGAATTAATCCTGATGAAGACCCAGTTTGTAAACGAGCAAGTGATAGTGAATTGAAAATGTCCGAGCCTACTTGGAAAAAAGACAGTGTTAAATTCACTGCAAGTTGCGGAGTCAGTAATCCCCTTAGTAGTAATGCTCCAGCGATCGATTATGAGTTTAAAATTACAGCCTATAAAAAGGACGGAAAAGTGTGTATTAGTGGCCTTCACGATGGTTTTCCCAATTATGAAATCTGGAAAAAGGTGGGAGATGAGGCGCCGATGCCATTTTACTTCTTTGATCATGGGGATAATACTCTATTAAGCCTATTTCCGCCAATGGATACGAGTGTAAGTCTTAGATGCTTTTAACGTTTGATGAAGAAAACGAACCAGTTAGCTAATGAGAACTGGTTCGTTTTATATTTCACCTATAGTCTTGGATAACACGAGGATTAATCGAAGAGATTAATAGTTTCTATTTTAGCAGGATACATTTGTTTTTTGGAATGACCTAGACCTAGTTCACCATTTGAATTAAAGCCCCAAGACCAGACTGTCCCATCTTTTTTGATTGCATGTGAGTGAAATCCACCTGCATCAATAGCAACAATTTGGTTGAGTGGTTCTGTTGACTCTAAAAATACTTGATTCGGTGTCATTGAATAATTGACAGGAGTACCATATCCTAACTGACCATGTGTATTAGTTCCCCAAGCCCAAACAGTCCCATCTTCTTTTAATGCTAAGGTATGTTGTTTTCCTGAATCCACCGCAATTACATCATAGATTCCGTCGATTAATACTGGTGAATTTCTGCTTTTATTTGTTCCATCCCCAAGTTTACCCTGATTGTAACCCCATCCATATACATCTCCATTTGATGTAACTGCGTAACCTTGTTTTTCACCAGTAGAAATAGCTATTACATCTGTTAGTTCAGAGACCTGAACGGGTTGTAAAGCTTTTTCTCTTGTCCCATTTCCCAATTGACCTACGCTGTTATTACCCCAAGCCCAAACAGTGCCATCTTCTGAAAGTGCTAAAGAAAATTCTTCACCAGCATCAATAGCTACGATATCCGTTAACCCTGAAACCTGAACAGGCTTTACTCTGGTCTCAGTAGTGCCATCCCCAAGTTGTCCAGAGCGGTTTTTACCGAAAGCCCAGACAGTCCCATCTTCTTTTAATGCTAATGTAAAGTTTTCTCCAGCACGTACTTGTTTTACATCAGAAAGCCATTTCACATGGTGAGGAGTCTTTTCAGTAGACTTTGCTTTTTCATTTCCTAGTTCACCATAAGCACTCCATCCCCAAGTCCAAACAGTCCCGTCTTTTTGTAGAGCGACAGTATGAGATGTCCCAGTATCAACCATCAAAACATCTGATAGATCATCAACAGGAACGGGGCTCGTAGTTTTTCCTTTTACAGAAGAGCTGCCTAATACGCCATTAGCATCACTTCCTGTTCCGTATATGACAGAACCATCTTTTTTCACCATAAAGGTTCTATTATTGTCTGCTGAAAGTAAATGATCATAATTAAATGAATCTTGAGCATGAGATGCAACAGGGCTAAACAAACTTGCAAATAAAACCGAGGAAAGTATGAGGGCGCTAAATTTTTTTTGCATAGACTAACTCAACCTTTCTATTTATGTAATATGCTACCAGTATTTAACCTAACATTTTACAATAATTGTGTAAACTATTTTATGAATTTTTGAACTTTTGTTCATTTTTAATAAACATATTTCTTTATAGATTCGAGGCCAGACTGTTTTGGCTTCTGGTAAAGCGATCATACAAGGGGCGATGGAATAAAAACGTAATAAAAAGATGAAATACAACAAGCAATGGCAACCCTGTTTTTTTCAACATTTTTTCACATTTTATATCAAATATTCCTTGTCGACACCGTTCAACATAGGATATGAAAGCAATCCCTATACTATCGAATGGTGGGATTTCATTAAATTCTTATGCTCATTGTTACTGGACTTCCTTGGTCAGGTGTAATGGGGGAAAGGATCAATCAGCTTGCTACCTCTACGAAGACTGGTTATCCTTCCTATGCATTCAGCTTTGGGGAGAAGCCTGAATCTACAGTGAAAACAAAGGACGTAGCAAAGGATGTCCCTTGGGCTACAGAAAATTTACCAGTACCGCAATCCTTGCATAATCAATATATACCGTTGTCACTAGAGGATATTGTGTGGGTGGCCGAGCAACAGAAGATAACAAAACCATTCACCATTTCATTGCCTCAAGGTGAAAAGGGTGTATACACGTTAACAACAGCACATTCAATACCAGGGCAGGAAGCAACCCTGCATATTGATCAATATACGGGAATGGTTTTAAGCGAGGTTCGTTATAGTGACTATGGCTTGTTGGCCAAAGGAATTACGTTAGGTATTGCATTACATGAAGGGCGATTATTTGGTGTGGCAAATCAATTCATTGGTTTAGTGGGCTGTCTAGGATTGATCGGAATTGTGGTTAGTTCCTTTATCATGTGGTGGAAACGTAAGCCTGAAGGGAAATGGGCGGCACCCTCGAAGCCTAAACAAGCAAAAGTAACAAAAATGATATTCTTCCTGATAGTCATTATGGGACTTTGCATGCCACTAGTAGGCTAAGGGAATAGCAAAGAATCTGCATTCCGAATAGCTGACAGCAAGCAGAGAGGAGAGTTTAAGCGTGCGCAATATGATTACCATCTGCATCATTAGTAGTGGCTTCCTTTTATTACCTGCATGTTCTGCTACAACGATTACCCAAGCGGAAAACACACTAAAACCAGCGAACATCAATGTAGACGTTGCCATTCCTGAACATGTGAAATCAGAGCAAGTAAGCTTGCTACAAGTGAAGCTAACACAAAATAACCAGTCCATATCGGATGCAGAAGATGTACATTTAAAAATCTGGAAGGCGAATCAAGAGTAAGGGAGCAAGCAATATAAAGCGGTATTAAAGGGAGAAAAAACAGACCATAACCATAGAGAAGGAAAGGTAGATCATCAAGAAGATTCGAATGGTGTCTATGAAAGTAACGTAATCTTTCAAGAGGACGGCGTATATTACGTACAAGCCTATGTCAAAGCACATGGGGTAGATTTACTTCCTACCACGCGTGTCCTTGTGGGTAGCCTGTCAAAAGAAGAGCTACAAGCCTTAAGAAAAGGGACAGCAGGGAAATCAAGATCAGCATGATCATTCGCACCACCATTGATACCAATGCTGAGGTAGTACTTACGAATAGAAGCAATTGAAGAGGCGTTTGCCGAATAAACAGGTTAATTAATGTCCGTAGCTATGAATGTAACGAAATGCGAAGACAGTAAAGAGTAAAGAGCAAAAAGGCTTTCCAGATTTCTTTCAAGGAAAGCTTTTTTGCTCTTAAAAAAATCGAATCTGATCAAGACGTTGAATGGAAGAACAAGTCCTTCATTAAGAGTCTTCAACCCTATTCTTGGCGTGTAAAGTCTTCACTTTGCAAGTACGTTACTGCACCTTTATAGGAGTTATAGGAATCCTCTAGATTGTTACCTGTATAGATGTTAAACAATTCATCCTCCTGTACCAATCGTAGCGTATCGCCTTTTTGGTTTACCCAAATCTCTTCAATAGGATCAACTGAATCCAAGGTGTTGTCGTTTGCTTCCTGTTCTGTTGATAGATACGCGATGGAGTCAGCGATCAAGCTACGCAGCTGCTCCTCGGAATAATCGCGGATATTGACCATACCTTTTGGGCCAGTCTTTTTTTTAGGCAGGTGACCCGCATAGACAAAGCCATTTCCATTTGGGTGAAGGTGATTTACCACAATCTTTTTGTCATGTAGACTTCCCTCAAAATGATAGTTTAAGCGTCCTAATGAGACCTCTTTTTTTGTTAGTTCTGGGAACGATTCAATAATCGCTTTTTTTTGTTCAAAAGTTAGCATGCAATCCTCCGTGGTTCTATATCTTCAAGATATACTATACATATCAAGAAAAATTATACCATAAGCTTCCTGTGGATGAAATCATAGAGAAAAGGAAGCCTGCCTCTCTTTGATGAGACACGCTTCCCATGAACAACGCTTAAGCAATAGGGGGGAGCATTTTAGAATCCTTAACCATAGAGGAGCTGCAGATCGGACAAACCGGTATTTCGTCAAAGGATAAATTTTCTCTCATCCAGCAGATGCAATCATCTTTGGTACATGCCCAGATTGAGGTTTCCACATCTTCTACCGGCTCTTCTTGTTTGCGAGAATAGTACATTGCAAAACACCTCCAAGCTTCATTTCGAAACTCTATGCTGTTTATCCTAAACCTTCCAGAGGTCTTTTTATTCAGAAATGAAGAAAGAAGTACAAGTCTTACTACGTTGAAAAGTTAGGCAACAAGGCAAAACGTTTTTTCTGACAGGAAGCTTATTTTTTTACAAGATAGAATTAGAGTAGTAGAATGGAGTATGGCAATGCAGGATTAGACATAGAATGACATGCAGGAAGGTGATTGTTAGTGACGCATCCGTCAGAGATTGAAAAACGTAAATCAGAGCATATTGAGATTTGTTTACATAAAGAGGTATCTAATCGACTGACCACAGGTCTAGAGCAATATCATTTTTTACATGCGGCCCTTCCAGAGATTCATTTTGCTGATGTTTCGTTACATACGACTTTCTTAGGAAAACATATGGGAACCCCTTTCCTTGTAAGCTCCATGACAGGTGGGACGAAGAATGCTCAGCAAATAAATACCAAGCTTGCGATTGCGGCAGAGGCTAGAGGCTGGGCTATGGGGCTTGGCTCCGTACGTGCAGCATTAGAGAGCGAAGAGCTTGCTCGAACTTTTAAAGTCAGAGAATATGCCCCGTCTATTCCAATCATCGCAAATCTAGGGGCTGTTCAATTAAATTATGGCTATACCGTAAAGGAATGTCTTCGCTGTGTAGAGCTTGTTGAAGCTGATGCACTGGTATTACACGTAAATAGTATGCAGGAGATTTTTCAACCTGAAGGTGATCAGGATTTTAGGCATCTTTTGCCCAAAATTGAGCAGGTTTGTAAGGCAAGTCAAATTCCCGTCGGAGTAAAAGAGGTAGGCTTTGGGATCGATTCACAAACAGCTAGACGGCTTGTGGATGCTGGAGTTTCCTTTATTGATGTAGCAGGAGCAGGTGGAACCTCTTGGATTGAGGTGGAAAAGCATCGATCTCATGAACCCATGAAGCAAATGGCCGCAGAAGCATTTCGAGATTGGGGGATTCCAACATCTATTTCTTTACAAACCATTCGAGAAGAGCTTCCTTTCTTCCCTTTAATCGGAAGTGGAGGAATTTATAACGGAGTCGAAGCGGCGAAAGCGATTGCTTTGGGAGCAGATTTGGTTGGATTGGGTCGTGCGTTACTTGAAGCGGCTACAACATCAGTTGAGGAGGTTGTAGCACTTATGGAGCGAGTAGAGTTTGAGTGCCGTGCAGCGATGTTTGGAATAGGTGTAGCAACAATTGAAGGTCTGTCAGCTACAGATCGCCTCTTGTCAAAGGCTGAAGCAAAAATAAATCGAAGTAAACGCTGAAAAATGAATTGACCAAGACGAGGTCTTCTGTTATTTTATTTGGTTGTATTCATTAACTTGTTTCGGCAGATTGTGACAGCATGAGAGGGGAGTACGACCGTGTTATCCAAAATGTTATCCACCTATCCTCGAACCTTGTGGATTTTGGCGATTGGGGCCATTATTAATGTAACGGGGATGTCTTTTATATGGCCGCTAAATAATATTTATATCACTCAAATATTGGGGAAACCAGCAACGGTAGCTGGACTCGTCCTGATGCTCCATGCTGGCATGGGAATTATCGGGAGTATGGCAGGTGGCATTCTGCATGACAAGATAGGCGGCATAAAAACCATTTTTGCTGGGGTGCTTATTTCGGCTGCCTGTGTTACCTCACTCGCTTTTTTTCGCGTATGGCCATTTTATGTTTGTATGATGGGCGTACTTGGCTTTAGCAATAGCATGGTGTTCCCGGTCCTCAATGCAATGGCCGGAAGTATTTGGCCTGAGGGGGGACGACGCGCATTTAACTTGTTATATTTGTCGCAAAATTTAGGTGTAGCGGTTGGCTCTGCACTGGGTGGAGTGGTTGCTAGTGTATCGTTTATGTTTGTTTTTTTAGTAAATGGTGCAACTAATTTGATCTTTTTAGCTGTTATTGGGTTCGGCCTAGATTTAAAGAAGATTGCGGCAGAGACTGCTGCTAGAAATCTGCAAAGAAAGACTGAGAAAGCTACTAATAAAGCTTCCAAGAATGAGACCTCTATCTGGAAAACACCCTCAGGTCTATCCTTATTAATTCTGTGTTTAGGCTTTGCGATAACCTGGATTCCTTATGTGCAATGGTCAACCAATCTATCCTCTTACATGACAAAATTAGGATACTCATTATCTCAATATAGTTTATTGTGGACGATTAACGGAGCATTGATCATTTTAGCCCAGCCGTTGTGCGCTTACGTCACACGTCATTATTTATCTAATCTTCGTTCTCAAATGATCGGTGGATTGTTTATCTTTGTTTGTGGAATGGGTGTTTTAGCATTTGATCAGGCGTATAGTCATTTTGTATGCGGTATGATAATTGTGACTTTAGGAGAAATGCTTTTATGGCCAGCAGTGCCAGCCGCTGCGGCAGAGCTTTCGATAACCGGTAAAGAGGGATTATTCCAAGGGGCTGTGAGTGGTGCTGCGACTGCCGGGCGGATGATTGGTCCATTCATCGGGGGGCTTTTATACGAAAGCTTTTCACCAGTCTTTATGCTGTACGTGATGATTGCTATTTGTGTGTTACCTCTGTTTTGTTATGTATGTTATGATCGCCCGTTATACGGCAGTCTTAGAGATCGAATATAATCAATAAAGGAAACGTTTAAAAATCATTCTGTTCTCTATTGCAGGTGTAAATCCTGTTGTTTTGAATTAGTGGAATTGGAACTCTCATGAAATAAAGGAAAGTATTCATGAAATGGTAGTTTCAAAAATTATTGACGTTTCGAAATAGATAAAAAGGACTGGTGTTGATAGAATGATCTGGAGGTTATATCAAATGAAAAAATGGAGTTGGATGTTAGCAGGTATAGGAATGGCAATACTCATTTTTGGTGGTACGACAGGTTTTGCCGCAAGTAAGGGGTCAAAAGATGATGATCAATGTTACTCCTCATCTCTAGAAAAATCCAATTTTTTTCTTAAAAAATGCCCGAGAGGATCAGCTAACCCAGATGGATTTTATTTAATCGATCATGGAAAACAGGTCAGATTTCCGTTTACAGGAAACACGATAATCGACTCGGTCAGCCCATTCTTATCCCTTACGGCCCCCTATCCCTCCCAGCAAGATATTCTTGTTGTAGAAAGGGATACGAAAAACTATTCATTAGTTTATCTTACAGCGTATAAGTATGAGAAGGGGAAATTTACCAAATTAGATTCGATTAAAAATAATCCACCCGCAAATGACCGAGAATTGCTCACAGAGTTTTTATTTAGTGATGATGGCGGATATACTGTCTATCTGCAAGAATTAAAGGGGGCATGGATAGCCACAAAAGTTTATGGATGGAACAAGGACCTTAAAAAGTTTGTTCTTATTGCCGCATCTCCTAACGAGTAGAATGAAACTAATAATAATATTGATTAAGAGCGCGAAAGTAACGCGATCTTTTTCGTTTTGCAAGGAGGTGTATGTCATAAGTAACATTTAGGGTAGAGAAGTTTGATTTATCCCATAAACCACTAAAGTGGAAGAACGGTAAAAGGATGTGGTGAATACCGATAGAGGATAGATTCGTGTAGAACCATAAGCAGTACAGAATATGACGAAAATAGGCTGTTTCGTGCTAGGAAGAACCCGGCAGGAAGCAGCCTGTTTTTATATCATTAGGATAGAGACCAAAATTACGGATAGAGCAAATGCTTCTAAGAGTTTTCTACATTGTGTGAACGATATGCTTAAGACTCTTGAGGGGAACTTAATTTTATCTGTGCTTTTTCAGGAATGCCTGCTGGAGTTATCTCCGTCCAGCCTTTTCCATTTAACCCCTTCGCATAAACCTCTAAATATGCCCCTTTACGCAGGTTTTTAGAAGCAATCATAATAAACGTATTTTGCTGACCTTCATCATCATACCCAACAAATTGATATTCCCACTGTGTATCGCTTAGTTTTTTACCGTCCGTTTGCACTATCGTATAGTAAGGCTTGACTGGAATAATAGGGTTGAGGCGATCAAGCATAACCGATTGACCTTTCAAGGCAAATAGAACGAAGAGTATACCAGCTACAATGGATGCTAGAATGATTGCAAATTTGTTGATAGACACAAAATACCTCCTAAGCTTTTCTAGTAGTGTTGCGTACAAGTCTACTAGGTTAATGAATATAACAAAATGCATCAAGCTTACAAGCATCTTACACTTCTGTAAGAAAGAGCTGTTCGTATAGTGTAGAAGTAAATGGATAAAATAAAGAAGATTTCCAATAAGTGGAGGGGCAAGTGTGGAGATAACAACCAAGCCTATTGTTGTTGTAAGTAAATGTTTAGAGTTTGCAGAGTGCCGGTACAATGGAGATGTGCTTTCAGATCAAACCGTTCGAAGCTTGGCTCCCTTTGTAACCTTTATACCTGTATGTCCCGAAATAGAGATTGGCCTGGGTATCCCCCGTGAAACGATTCGAATCATCAAAGAAGGCGGACAGCATCTGCTCGTTCAGCCTTCAACACGAGCAGATCTTAGTCAGCAGATGACTAGTTTTGCCGATGCTTTTTTACAAAATGTAGGAGAAGTGGATGGTTTTATTCTGAAAAGTCGCTCTCCAAGCTGCAGTGTAAAAGATGTCAAAGTATATAGTGGATGGGAAAAAGCACCCGTTGTAGAAAGCGCTCCTGGTTTCTTTGGTGCGAAGGTAAACACGTATTTTCCTTATGCGGCTATAGAAGAAGAGGGCAGGCTAAAGAACTTTACCATTCGAGAGCATTTCTTTACAAAGCTGTTCACACTAGCGTATTTTCGCCAATTGAGCTTGGACCCTACTATCCGAAATCTAATTCAATTTCATGCTGAGAATAAATATTTATTTATGGCATACAATCAAAAGCTTACAAAAGAATTAGGTAAGATTGTTGCAAATCATGAGAAAAAAGAGAAGCAACAGGTCTGGAACGAGTATGCTGCCCTTTTACCTAACATGTTTAAGCGTGCAGCCCGATATACTTCCAATATTAATGTTTGTGAACATATTATGGGCCATTTCAGTACAAGGCTTTCTACAAGGGAAAAGGATCACTTTAAGCATTTATTGCATCGGTATCGAGAACGAAAATTGCCGCTGAGTAGTATGACCAGTCTGTTGAAATCGTGGGTATTTCGATATGAACAAGAATATTTGTTACAGCAACGCTTTTTTGAGCCTTATCCTGAGGAATTAATTGATTTGGGGGATTCCGGGAAGGGACGAGATTATTAGGAAGAATGCTTTTGCAAGGCGCAAAACAGGTGGTAAAGCCAGAGGATGTAAAATTTCAAAGCAAACCCAGGATATGTCATGGTGTTTGATGAAAGTAATGAAGCTGCCGCCAAGACTGTCAAGGAAGGTCTTGCTATTGAAATTACATATGAACAAGCAAACATAGCATGCCTGCCTTTGTAGGTACAGAGAATAAACAAGAGATCAATGCAAAAAGCCGTTTTCCTGTTCTATAAGGGGAATCGGCTTTTCGCCTTTTTCTGGATAGTAAAAAAATCAATTCCATGAAATAATAGATTACTAACTACTGCATACGATTTCATCTAGATAGAGGAGATTTGGTGTTATGGACAGTTATAAAAAACAGAAACAGGTTGCTGACTTACACGTACAGATAAAAGAGCAAAGAATTGACAGTAGGTTGCGACAATTAGGTGAGATTGGTATGACACAGGAACAGGGTGTTACTAGATTAGCATTGACGACTGAGGATATGGTGGCACAACGTATGGTTTCCGGCTGGATGAAAGAAGCGGGAATGTGTGTTCGCAAGGATTGCTTCGGGAATGTAATTGGAAGGAAAGAAGGAAATAATCCATATGCGCCTGTCGTAATGCTTGGTTCTCATATCGATTCGGTTCCTAATGGTGGTAGATTCGATGGTACAGTTGGAGTCATTGGGGGAATAGAGGTTGTCCAGGTTTTACATGAAAATAATATTTTGCATGAACACCCGATTGAAGTAGTTGCTTTTTGCGACGAAGAAGGAGTTCGGTTTTCAGATGGTTTTTTTGGGAGTAGAGGGATGTGTGGTAAGCTTACCCCAGAGGATATGAAGAGACGCGACAATCAGGGTGTAACTAGAATAGAAGCTCTACAGCAGTGTGGCTTTCCTCCTCTAACAGATGCATCAAATATACGGAATTCTGGGGAGATCAAGGCATATTTAGAGCTACATATTGAACAGGGTCCATATTTACAAGCAGTGAACGAGCCGGTTGGAATTGTTACCAGTATCATGGGTGTGAAATTATTGACTATCAAATTAATAGGGAAGTCAGGTCATGCAGGTACAGTACCGATGAGCATGCGCAACGACCCGATCATGGCAGCGGCCGATGCCATTTTAGGAATAGAAAAAATATGTGGCTCTGATCGTAGCAAGCCTACGGTGGGTACTGTGGGTACTTTTGAGGTAGAACCTGGTGCTTGCAATGTTATTCCGGGTTCTGTTTCATTTACAGTTGATATTCGAGATATAGATGAAACACGGTTGTTGCATATCTTAACAGATATAGATGCCCTTCTCTCAGAAATATCCTTGCGACGCGGGCTAACGTATCAGCTAGAGAATACGCTGGCGATCAAAAAGGCAGATGCCGCGACTGAACTTGTACAGATGTTTCGTCAGATCGGCCTGAGAAGACAGAACGAATTGCCACTGATGCACAGTGGGGCAGGTCATGATGCGATGATTTTGTCTGAGGTAACGCAAATGGGGATGCTATTTGTTCGTTGTACGGATGGGATTAGTCATCATCCTGACGAGTGGTCCCATGCTTCAGATATTTGTATTGGCGTAGAGTATCTGTATGAGGCGGTTTGTCGATTAGCTACCTAATCGTGAGTGCGAGACAAGAGGTGTAGTGGTGAAAGGGGCATAATTCATGGAAAGCGTAGAGGAATTGCAACAGCAGTTTCGTAGCATTGAGATATGGGAACAAGAGCAGAAAGATTTATGGTTCTGGGAAAAAATAGGTCGCCTTCCGTTTGTATACTTAGATCGAGCTGTCCCGAAGTCATTAAAAGAAAAGGTGGGTGATTTGTTAAACGAATTGGGGGCCTATATCCAGACAGGCGGGAAATATCTAATCAGGAATCAAGATGTTTGGAGCCGTTTTAGCAACCCACCACATACACTTGAACAAGTGCAAATGAGATCGTTGCAGGAGATGGATCAGGTAGGGCTTCAATTAGCGGAATCGCGTACGAATGTTGCAATGGTTCAAGGGGCTACCACAGGCTTTGGCGGTATGTTTACACTTGCGATAGATATACCAGTTATCATAGGTCTCTCCTTAAAAGTATTGCAGGAGATGGCACTTACATATGGTTTTGATCCGCATGATAAGGTGGAGCGTATTTTTATCATCAAATGTTTGCAATTTACCTCGGCAGATGTTGTTGGCAAAAAGGCTATTTTAGCAGAGCTATCCGCCTTTGATGAGGGAGAAAAACATCAAGAAATCATTGCTCAGCTACAAGGCTGGCGTGAGGTGAGCTTGACATACATGGATAGTATGGCGTGGAAGAAGCTATTTCAGCTAATCCCGATCGTAGGCATGTTTTTTGGTGCATTTACGAATCGTACACAGATTGCGGACATAGCAATGACGGGGCAGATGCTCTACAAGAAAAGAAGAATCCTACAGAGACTAGCAGAACAAAACGGCGAGAAGCTATAAATCAATGAAAGAATGATATCAAGCAGCAGGGATTCGTCGAAAATCAGCTTTACAAGTGATAAAACGTTCGTTATACTATGGAAAAGTTTACTAAAGGAGGTGCAGGTACATGTCAGGAGCTGTTCAAGCGTGGTTTGTGGTAGAAATGTCCAGTCAAACACATGATTTCGTTAACAACGGGAGAAGTCTGTCCATTTTTCAATCTACTAATAAAACCGAACAGTTTCCTTTAACGCGTACCATGCATACATAACCTCTCTTTCACTTTTTCATAATCCTGATTGGATTTAGTAGAAGGAAAAACGATGCTACAGGTGGTAGGTGCCTGTGGCTTTTTGTGTTTTCAAAAAAATGTGTAGGGGCCAAATGGCATGAAATGATTCACGGGGTATGTTATCGCTTGTGTAACGCATGAGAGGGACTGATTTCCAAGGAGGAAATGAGATCATGATCGTTCTTGCTGCTAACTCTCTTTCAAAATCATTCGGAGCTACTATGGTAATAACCGAGATTACTTGCGAAGTGAACCGTATGTCAAGAATAGGGATTGTAGGCCCAAATGGTGCTGGAAAAAGCACACTTTGCAACTTATTACTGGGCTTGGATTCTCCAGATTCAGGAACTGTTTTTCGAGCGAAGGATGCTACATTTGCCTATTTACCACAACAACCTGTGTATCCGCTGGAGTGGACGGGGCGTCATGTTATTGAAAGTGCCTTTGCTAAGGTGCAGGAAATAGAAATATCTATACAAGCGTGCCAAGAGCTAATGTCGAATATCGATGAATATCAAAAATTATCAACTGAGGAACAGGAAAAGGTATTATTTCGTTATCAACAATTGCAGGATAGCTTTGAGCAATTAGACGGTTATATGGTGGAAGCGAGGATTCAAAAGGTAGTAGATGGTCTGCGATTGTCCTCGTCGCTACTTGAGACTCCTTTTTCTTTGCTTAGTGGGGGAGAAAAAACCAAGATTGGCTTGGCAAAAATGTTATGCGAAAAAAGTGATGTTCTCCTACTAGATGAACCTACGAACCATTTGGATGTAGAATCAATGGAATGGTTAGAGCAATTCTTACGTGAATATCCTGGGACTATTTTACTCATTTCTCATGATCGTTATTTCTTGGATGCAGTGGCTAAAAGTATATGGGAAGTGGATAGTGGAGAGTTGCAAACATATCAAGGGAATTATAGTCAATATGTACAGGAAAAGGAGGAGCGTCTCCTACGGCAATTCGCGGATTATCAAGAACAGCAAAAGAAAATCAAGAAAATGAAGGAAGCAATTAAGCGGCTAAGAGAATGGGGAAACCAAGCGAATCCTCCTAACGATTCCTTTCATCGCCGAGCCAAAAGTATGGAGAAGGCTTTGGAACGTATGGAAAAAATCGAACGTCCGCGTCTTGAAGCTGACAAAATGGATTTGTTTTTTCGCAGGGCAGATAGAAGCGGTCAAGACGTAATAAGAATAAATGATGTGACGAAATCCTTTGGGAATGTGTGTCTCTTGCAAGAAGCGGATTTTACTTTGCGATATGGGGAGCGGAAAGCTTTGCTTGGTTCCAATGGCAGCGGAAAATCTACGCTCCTTAAAATGATTCTAGGGGAGCTAGAACCGGATGCAGGTACGATAGCACTTGGAAGCCAAGTAAAGATCGGTTATTTATCACAACAGGCTTTAGAAGGAGATCCCAATCGGCGTGTGATTGATGCGTTTCGAGAGATCGCCATTGTAACAGAAGCACAAGCACGGCATATTCTGGCAGGTTTTTTGTTTTATGGAGAGCAAGTTTTTAAAAAAGTGGGTCAGCTCAGTGGTGGGGAGCGGATGCGACTACGGCTGGCACAGTTAATGCAACAAGACATCAATCTATTTATACTAGATGAGCCTACAAACCATTTAGATATTGAAGCGAGAGAAACAGTAGAGGCGGCCCTACTTCATTATCAAGGTTCACTTCTCGTCGTATCTCATGATCGGTATTTCTTGCAAAAAATGGTAGGTGGCGTCTACTGGATTGATAATCAGCGTCTAATCCATTATGAAGGAACTTATGAGGAAGCGAGAGAAAAGCGCAGAAAGCACCAATTCGTTCACAATCATACAATAGGAGTGGATAAGCAAAAAGACAGGATTGTAAAAGGGATACAAGACAAAACGCAGAGTCATACTGATCGGGAACAAAAGGGACGATGTGACCAGACTGAAACGGTAGATTTTGTACTTCAAACAAATCAAACAGTGAATGAGAAGTTGGTACAATGCAATTCTCTTCCTAAAGAGAAAGTTTCTAAAGTGAATGCATATAAGCTTCAGCAATTGGAAGCAGAGATCGCTCGAAAAGAGGAGCAATGTATGGAGTGGCAGCGAGAAATGGAGCAAGCGAAGGATGACTATGTTCAGTTAGTTCACTACCAGAATCAACTAGAAGCACAAGAACAAGAGATCAAACAGCTCTATGAAACGTGGTACGCCATGCAAGGGGAAGAATAGATTGGACCCAGCATAGTACGTAAATAGGAGCAGGCAGCTATCTTTCAAAAAGAAGGATGCTGCCTGTTTTTTGTATGTCTTAGCATAACGGGGGGATCGTGTAACGAATAAGATTAGGTGTAGCTTTGACGTTGTAGGTATTTCCATGTAACGAAGAAGGGCATTTCCTTACAATTTACTGGTTGTGCGATTGACTGCTTGACTCAATGCATCATCGAGTACATGGGCGTATTGCATCGTCGTATCTATTTTGGAATGTCCTAATTGAGCTTGAAGCTGATGAGGATCAGGGTTTAAGCGCAAAAATTGGGTAGCAAAGCTATGACGTAATTTATGTACAGAGATGTCTGGCATTCCGAATGCACTTCCATATTTTTTTACTAATTTTTGAACGGAACGTAGATCGATGCGGTGTCCGATTGGGTTCGTAGGCGATACCGTGAGAAATAAAGCGTCCTCATGAGCAGGCGGCTGATACTTTTGGCGTGTATTCAAATAACGAAGCAAATATTCCTTACCCCAATCACTGAAGAATGGAGCATCCTCTTTTTTGCCTTTTCGAATCATTAAGACCTGATTTTTTTCCAAGACCACATTTTGAAGGTTCAAATTAACAATTTCAGAGACACGAAATCCGCCAGAAAGGATTAGTGCGATAATGGCTACATCGCGATCCCGATTTCGATAGTGAAAATGTAGCTTTTTCTTAGTATCACAAAAATCTAAGTAGCCATAATATACAAAATCGACAAACTTTTGGATTTGGTCATCTATTAAAATCTTAGAGCGGATAGCGTTTGCACGTGCAAGCGGTGTAACCTCTTCTACATGTAACTCAATTTTTGCCATGACGTTTCGCTTCAAGTAAGATTCGCCGTGTTCATCCTCTGAGAGGGCAGATAAATAGTAAAACAGGGATTTTAAACTAGACAGCTTGCGAGATATTGTCAAATCACTGTATTCTTTTTTTGCACTTTTAGTGGGTTTTGTTAATAGCAGCGAACGCTCAAATAAGTGAGAGTCCTGTAAGTAGAGAAGATAGGCTTCGACGGTTTCTTTGCGTAGTCCCTCTAATTCATCGAGTGTAATTTCGCTCATTTCCTGGGCGGTGGAAAGGCCCTCTGCCATTAGCCAACGAAAAAAGAACTCAAAATCACGTAGGTAGCCGAGTAAAGTGGAGACCGAAGCGCGCTTTGATCTTTTGTGATCCACATATTTTTCAACAAACCAAGGAAAAGAAGGGATTTTCTCAAGGAGTTGCAAGGAATCCCGTTGTTTTGTAATAGACATGAGAATGACCACCATCCTTTGCTCAACTTCGTCTATTAAAATAAATACATATAAACATGTTATCAAAATGACTTTATACTGGTACAATGATATATCTGTAAGGGATGTAGATAGCTTACTTAAGTATAGAACATTCGTTCTTATGAAACAAGCTAAATATGGTTAATTGTGTTAGCCGCTACGCCTGGTTGTCGAGGTCTAGTTATGAGTTTCCCAGTAATAGTTACGTTACTAGGAATGCGGTAACAGTCTGAGCTGATGCTCTGTTATACAAGAATAGGAGTGTAATTATGAGAGGGAAAAACATATAAAAGAGGCAGTTTTGCATGAAATCTAGGTTGTTTTTCTGCCAATTTATGAGTCGAGTTTTAATTTAACTCGTAGGCATTTTGTATCTTGCTCTTTTGATAGAAACATTGTATGCTAGGTGACAAGACTACATTTAGTGTCTCATATGAATGTTATATACTACATACTGATAAAAAGTTACTTTACCGCCGAGAATTAGGTGTCATTTTGCGACTTAATAGGGAATCTGGTGAAATTCCAGAGCTGTCCCCGCAACTGTAAGTGTGGATGAAATGAGCAAAACCACTGTATAAGCATGTCTCAGGCGACTTATATGGGAAGGGCTCAAAGTAAAGTGAAACACAAGTCAGTAGACCTGCCCATTCTCTTAGTTTCGCATCTTCGGGGAGTGGGAAGTTGAAACGGTACGGGGATTAAATAGTAGCGGCTATTTGCTTTGCTATTTTTTCTTTGTTGTGCCGTTTTAAAGCTCACCCATGAAGGGATGAGCTTTTTATGTTGGCAAAAAGCGGCATTTATCAGCAGTCAGCTTGGCTACCATCTTATGTCCTTTATACATGAAAGGGGGGTGTATCGATGCTGATCGTATATGATTCCAAAACAGGAAATGTGAAACGCTTTGTCCAAAAACTAGATTTTCGCTGTATACAAATTTCCGATGATATCGTCATAAACGAACCTTTCATTCTGATTACATATACAACGGGATTTGGACAAGTTCCTGAAACGACACGACAATTTCTAACGCAACACTCTCAATGGATGAAGGGAGTTGCAACTAGCGGGAACATGAATTGGGGGACTCGCTACGGACTTGCAGCTGACCAGATAGCCGAACAATACAATGTACCATTGGTCATGAAATTTGAATTGAGCGGTACCAAACGAGATGTAGAAACTTTTAAGCAGGAGGTATTTCACTTTGTCCACGCAACTACCACAATGGATCACGTTGAACAACGAAATTATGGTGAAGAAAGACGGGAAATTTCAGTTTCATAAAGATTTAGAGGCAGCGAAGAGCTATTTCGTTGATTTCGTAAATCAGAATACGGTCTTTTTCCATAACTTACGTGAGAAGATTAACTATTTAATTGAAAATGACTACTACGAAGCTGAAGTGTTTGAAGGCTATGAATTTGCCGATATTGAACGGGTCTATCGCTATGTCTATGATAAAAAATTCCGCTTCCCATCCTTCATGAGTGCATTCAAGTTTTATAATAATTATGCGATGAAAACGAACGATGGAAGCAAATTCCTTGAACGTTATGAGGATCGAATTGCTGTTGTTTCCTTGTTCCTAGCAAAAGGGGATAGCGAAAAAGCATTGCAATATGCAGACCTGTTAATCTCACAAGAATATCAGCCTGCTACTCCTACCTTTTTGAATGCAGGTAAAAAACGTCGCGGGGAGCTAGTTAGCTGTTTCTTGCTTGAGGTAGATGATTCAATGAATTCGATTGGGTTCTCTATTAATTCCGCTTTGCAACTAAGTAAAATTGGCGGCGGTGTAAGCTTGAACCTGAGCAAAATCCGTGCCGCTGGCGAGCAAATCAAAGGACTAGATGGTAAAGCTAGTGGGGTTCTTCCTGTAATGAAGCTGTTTGAGGATGCGTTCTCATATGCAAATCAGCTCGGTCAACGCGATGGTAGTGGGGTTGTTTATCTCAATATTTTCCATGCCGACATTCAAGAATTCTTAGATACCAAAAAAATAAACAGCGATGAGAAAATCAGAATTAAAACCTTATCACTTGGCGTTGTTACACCTAATAAATTCTTTGAGCTAGTAGAAAAAGATAAAGACATGTACTTATTCTATCCTCATACTGTGTTCAAAGAGTACGGGCAGCACTTAGACGATATGGACATCACCAGCATGTATGACGAGCTGGTCAATAACCCGCGTGTACGTAAGAAAAAAATCGGCGCACGTGATCTGATCATGAAATTAGCTCAAATCCAGATGGAATCTGGTTACCCATATATTATGTATGTTGATAATGTTAATGAATATCACGCATTAAAAGAGATTGGCCGAGTTAAATTTTCTAATCTCTGCAGTGAAATCGCTCAGCTTAGTGAAGTTTCCACCATTAATGATTATGGGGTGGAAGATGTTATTAACCGCGATATCTCGTGCAACCTTGGCTCGCTTAACATTGTAAATGTAATGGCGAATAAGAGAATGCGAGACACGATTCATCTAGCAATGGATGCTCTGACAGAGGTGAGTGACCGTACAAATATTTCGATCGTTCCATCTGTGGCAAAGGCAAACCGAGAGCTTCATTCTGTTGGCTTGGGAGCTATGAATCTACACGGATACTTGGCTAAAAATAAGATTCCTTATGAGTCAAAAGAAGCGATTGACTTCTCGCGTACATTCTTTATGATCTTAAATTTTTATTCATTAGAACGTTCTATGCTAATTGCAAAAGAGCGAGGAATTACTTTCCAAGATTTTGAGCACAGTGAATATGCATCCGGTAGCTATTTCGAACGTTATCAGCAGCACGATTATTCACCAAAAACCGAAAAGGTTCAGCAATTGTTCGAAGGTCACCATATTCCTACGAAGGAAGATTGGGCTCGCTTGCAGGATGAGGTACAAACCCACGGACTTTACCATGCCTATCGTTTGGCGATTGCTCCAACGGGCTCGATCTCTTATCTACAGTCCTCTACGGCATCTATTGCACCTATTACACAGCGTATCGAGGAACGCGAATATGGTGATTCCAAAACGATTTATCCGATGCCGTTCTTAGATGATGACAATTTCTTCTACTACAAAGAAGCATATGACATGAACATGTTTAATGTGATTGATCTGGTAGCAGAAGTTCAGGTGCATATCGACCAGGCGATTTCTACTATTCTATATGTAAAAGATGACGCAACCACACGGGATTTGGCTATGTATTATATCTATGCTCAGAAAAAGGGCTTAAAGACGCTGTATTATACCCGTACAAAGAAAAAAACCATTGAGGAATGCGTTAGTTGCAGCGTATAAGAGAGGAGCATCGCAATGTCTAAATTTGAAGCAGTCAACTGGAATGAACCGGAAACCCAGTATACCGAGATGCTATGGACGCAAAATACATCTCAGTTCTGGCTAGATACAGAGATTCCAATTTCGAAGGATTTAAAGTCATGGACGAATCTAACGGACAATGAACGAGATACGTACATGAAGGTATTAGGTGGGCTAACCTTGCTTGATACAGAACAAGGAAATGTTGGCATGCCCATGATTGCCCAGCATGTTAAAGAGAAGCAAAAGAAAGCAATTCTAATTTTCCAGGCAGCGATGGAAGAGATCCATGCGAAGAGCTACAGCACTATTTTTACAACAGTAGCAAGTTCTGAGCGGATTCATGAAATTTTCCAGTGGGTAAAAGAAGATAAACATCTGCAGTATAAAACAGAAGTTATTGATGAAATCTACAGAGGTATCAAAGATGGCGACGATATGAGCCTATATAAAGCGATGGTAGCTTCCGTATTTTTGGAGAGCTTCCTGTTTTATTCCGGATTCTTCTATCCACTATTTTTAGCAGGTCAAGGGAAAATGGTAGCAAGCGGTGAAATTATCAAGCTAATTATCCGTGATGAAAGTGTGCATGGTGTATTTGTCGGCTTACTAGCCCAAGAGGTTTTTGCTAGATTAACAGAGGCTGAGCAGGAGCAAGCAACAGTGTTTGTTGATGAACTTCTCCAAGCTCTATACAAAAATGAATTAGAATATACCGAGACACTCTATGATTCCATTGGTTTAACACATGAAGTGAAAAAGTATATTCGTTATAATGCAAATAAAGCGCTAATGAACCTAGGGCTCGAACCGATTTTTGATGAGGAAGAAGTTCACCCTGTTGTATTAAACGGGATTCGTACAGAAACGAGTACACATGACTTCTTTTCCACAAAAGGAAGCGGTTATCAAAAAGGGAAAGTGGAGCCGCTCCATGATCAAGACTTTGATTTCTTGAACGAGCGCGTAAAGGATACCTCATTCTAATAAGAGATGCTAATAGCGGCCAGCGAGCCTTGCATACAAGCGACAACCAAATTATGTAGTTTGTAAAAGGAAAGCTAACGAAAAGGACCGTGGTTGGGATAAAGCCCAGCTACGGTCCTTTTGTATAATTTGGAAGTGTAAATAGATTGAAAATTCGGTTGAATGTACAAGCTGTATGCGATATATTACATATTGAATAAGGAGGGAAGACATGCCAATTCCTAGTAATTACGTAGCACCTATTCGAGTGTCAGCCAAAGACCATGCCTTCTCTCACATTCAAAGATGGATCATAGATGGGACACTAGAGCCAGGAGAAAAATTGGTGGACAATCAACTGGCGGAAGCATTAAACGTGAGTAGAACACCTGTAAGAGAAGCTCTTCAATTACTTGAAGTACAGGGATTGGTCCATATGCAACCAGGGAAAGAGACGAGAGTGACCAGTCTTGAGAAGGAAGATATCTTAAAAATTTATCCCACACTTGCAACATTACATGCACTGGCAGCCGAATTTGCTTCTGTGCACATCTTGCCTCAGCATATCGAACAATTGCAAGAATGGAACGAAAAATTTGCAGGAGCGATTGCCAGAGAACAGCCTTTCCAAGCGATGGAGTATGACGAGCAATTCCATAATCTAATAACAGATGTTGCCGATAATCCGTATTTGAGCAAGTTTCATGTTTCTTTGCAAAATCATATTCGTCGTTTTAAATATGTATTTTTGAAGCAGCCGTGTGAAATGAATCAGGCTTCCATTCATGAACATGAGGACATTATTCTTGCGATACAAACTGGGGATAAAGAAAAGCTTGAAACAAGTATTAAGCAAAATATACTCAGGCCTATGCGAGAAATATATGCACTTATGTAGCAAATATAGATAGAGAAATCACAGGGGGGCTTTATGATGGGATTTGTGGAGAGAGTCAGTTCGTTTGCAGGCAAGACATTTACCGTGTGGGTTCTGTTATTTTCTGTAATTGCTTATATATTTCCTAAGCATTTTACATGGATTGGGGCTTATATAATACCATTGCTTGGCATCGTGATGTTCGGTATGGGCTTAACGATTTCAGCGTCAGATTTTAAAGAGGTATTTCGCCGTCCAAAAGATGTGACGTTAGGTGTCATTGGCCATTATCTTGTGATGCCGCTATTGGCATTTATCTTAGCTTATGTCTTAGATTTGCCACCAGAAATTGCAGTTGGTGTTATTCTGGTAGGGTGCTGTCCAAGCGGTACTGCTTCTAATGTGATGGTATTTTTATCAAAAGGAGATGTAGCTCTTGCTGTAGCGATCGCTTCTGTATCTACGCTACTTGCACCTATTGTTACACCGTTTTTAATTTTGCTACTTGCAAGTAAATGGGTCGATATAAATATCTGGTCCTTATTTTATTCCATCATTCAGGTGGTTATCATTCCACTCATTCTAGGGCTCTTGGTGAAAAAGTGTTTTGCAAGACAGGCAGCCGCAAGCGTGAAAGCATTACCGCTAGTATCGGTAGTTGCCATAGTGATGATTATCTGCGGTGTAGTAGCTGGGAATCAGGAGAAACTAGCTTCAGCGGGATTGATGATTTTTGCTGTTGTCGTCCTTCATAATGTACTTGGTTTTCTGCTGGGCTTCCTGTTTGCCCGTCTTTGCGGAATGGATCTAGCCAAACAAAAGGCTGTCGCTATGGAGGTAGGTATGCAGAACTCTGGGCTGGGAGTCGCAATTGCAACCGCACATTTTTCTCCTTTAGCAGCAGTACCAAGTGCTATTTTTAGTGTTTGGCATAATATTTCAGGGTCCGTATTGGCGTCTATTTTTAGTAGAATGAGAGAAAAGTATGAAGAGGATATGGACCAAATGACATAAGAGAAAAGAAGAGCCGATTGTTACCTCAAAAAGGATCGATCAGGCTCTTTTTTTGTTATTTTTCAATTGATGGTGAAGAGAGGGGGAGAGATAGATCGATCTTTTGGAGTTTATCAGGGTTTACCACATAAAACAACTGGCGGATTTTATGCGTACTTGGATGCCAAACAAAACTAAATACCCCGATTGGCTTGTCATCCTTTACAATCAGAATGCCTTTTTGATTATTTACATGTACGACGTGTGCTGTTTTTAGGACATAGACTGCTCGCTCCATTGCAGACAATTCTTCCATTAACCTAAGAAGGGCATAACTGAGAGAATCATCTTGGATCACTTTTTCAGAAGGGTCTAGGATTTGTCCATGGATAATGGGCTCAGGTAACCAAGCACCTTGGTAAGCTTCTCTTTTTTTTCTAGCTGATTTCATTTCATTTATGCAACGATTTGTCACCATTTTGCTTAAATAAGATTTTGCATTGGTAATATATGAAATGTCGGTTCGTTGTAATTGAAGAAAGGTATCTTGAACAATATCCTCAGCATCAGTTAAAGAACCAAGCATCCGATACGCGATAGAAAGTAAATAGGGCTTAAAGGATAAATAAAATTCTTCTACCATTCCGTTATGTAAGTGTGAATGATACTCCACAAAAACCCCTCCTATGCTGAAAAATACCCTAGATACATGATCCAGGGTACCTCTTTATACATAAAGGTATTTATTTTAAAGCTTTTTTGAAACCCTCATGCCAAGTTGGATGAAGAGGTGTCCAGTCATAATGCGTACGTGCTTTAGCATTTGATGCACCGCGTTCGCCGCGATTGCTCTCTTCTAGGATTGTGGGCTGAGGTGCGCCTATTATAGAGGCATAAGCGGGGAGCCACACAGATCCTGCAGCTGGTTCGTCATCCACTATATTAACTGGACCAGATGGACAATCAAGTGCTAGGAAAGCCGCTCTAGCCGCATCTTCAACATGAAGGAAGGAGCTTATTCCCTCAGTTCCCATCATTTCCTTTTTAAGTACCCGCTCGGGAATCACTCCATCTACATCATACATTCCCATTTATAAAGAATAAAATGGAAACTTGTGAGGCAGACTTCACTCATATGAACAATCGTGAGGGTGAACAGAATGCCAGAACAGTACGGTAAAGTAAGTGAACAGCTGTCAGATAATACTCAACGGCTGAAATCCATTTTCTCTGACGCTCCTGATCTGGTCTACCGGAGTATCGAGTCGCCGCACGCAGATGAAACTATGCTCGTCTATTTCGAAGGCTTAATCGATATGAACTCAATCAATAATGATGTCCTTCGTCCGCTTATCGAATCACTGTCAATGACGGAGGGCTCCCTTCCTATTAGCGTGGGCAAAATCGAAACAGAGTCCGATATGGAACAAATTGAAAAGCTACTCCTTGATGGCAAGAGTGTGCTGTTTCTTTCTGGTTCTACGGAAGCTTACATCCTTGATACAAGCGGATGGCCACAGCGATCGATTGCCGACCCATCGATCGAAACGTCTATTCTAGGCTCACATCAGGGATTCGTCGAAACGGGCTCACAGAATATCGCCCTAATTCGGCGTTATATTCCTAACCGTGAACTTAAAATTAAGCAGGTTAAAGCAGGGGCGCGTTGCCCGGTTAACCTATCTATTATGTATCTACAGGATGTGGCTGCTCCAGAGGTTTTACAGGAGCTTGTTCAACGCATCGAAGGACTGGATATCGACTGCATTATCAATACAGGCGAACTGATAGAGCTGATCGAGGATAGTGCATTTTCTCCGTTCCCTCAGCTATTGGTGACAGAGCGAGCTGACTCTGCTGCTTCTCATATTTTGCAAGGCCGATATGTCGTCATTGTTGACCGTTCGCCGAGTGTGCTTGTCGGACCGGTGTCGTTTGTATCATTCTTTCAAAGCGTAGATGATTATAACATGCGGTGGATCTATGCTTCCTTCATTCGCTTGCTCCGTTTCTTTGCTTTTTTTGTCGCCCTATTTTTACCTGCGATCTACATATCTTTCATTACTTTTAATTATGAGGTCATTCCTATTAAGTTAATCCTGTCAGTCGCAGAATCCAGAGAAAGAGTTCCGTTCCATCCGCTTCTAGAGGCATTCATTATGGAAGTAACACTGGAAATGATGCGAGAGGCAGGAATTCGGCTACCGGCTCCGATCGGACAGACCGTCGGACTTGTTGGCGGTATAATTATCGGGCAGACAGCCGTACAGGCGGGAATTGTCAGCAACATCATGGTTATCGTTGTTGCCTCTACGGCAATTGCATCCTTCATTATGCCTAATTATGATATGGGAACTGCGATTCGCTTCCTGCGTTTTCCGATGATGCTGACTGCTTTTTTATATGGCTTTATTGGCATTGTAAGCGGTGGCATGCTTCTTGTCTCTCATTTGACTTCGCTAACATCACTTGGAGTCTCATATGGTAGCCCGTTAGCTCCTATCCGTTTTCCCGATCTGAAGGATACATTCGTACGCTTTCCATTGTGGTTGATGAGAAGACGTCCAGCTGGATCTCACCCTAAACAGCTTCGACGGCAAGCTAATAATAAGCCGGGAGGAGGCAATTCATCTTGAGTGGACATAGGAAATACCGCATCAGCTTTATGCAGTACACCTTGTTGATTCACGGTATTCAAGTGGCAACCAGCGTCCTGTCCTTGCCACGTCAGCTTGCGGAGATAGCCTCCACGGATGGCTGGATTGCGCTGGTGCTGTCTTGGCTGGTTAATCTGATATTAAGCATCATTATGGTGGCTGTAATGGCGCAATACCCGGAAGATACTTTTTTTCAATTGTTGGAACGACTCTTTGGCAAAATCATCAGCAAGCTACTTATTGCGCTGATTACTTTACATTTCGCATTTTCGGCATGGTCAACATTTGTCTCAACTTTGCTGTATATAAAGGCATGGTTCTTGCCCATGACGCCGATCCCGTTTATTATGCTCGTGATCGTTATTCCTGCCTACATAACAGCGAGGAAGCATATTCTTGCTATTGCTAGATATTGTGAGGTTGTGTTCTTCCTAACAATATGGATGGCTCCTGTATTGCTGATACCACTGCGTGAGGGATATTTCATTCATCTGCTTCCTGTTATCAAGGAAGGCTGGGAACCGATCCTGCAGGCGATGCCGACAACGACGAAAGCCTATCTTGGATTTGAGATTTTATTCATCATCTATCCGTATCTTCGCCGCAAGGATCTGGCAGTTCACGGGATCGTGCTGGGCAATACCTTGACAATGCTTATTTATGTGTTCAGTACACTTGTTTGCTTTATTTTTTTCAGTCCAGAGGAGATTCTGGATTACAATCAACCTGTTTTGAACCTGCTGAAGCTCATCGAATTCCGCTTCTTGGAGAGATTTGACATCATTTTCCTGGCGATCTATCTATTTGTTATTTCGACATCGTTAATTCCATTTATCTATTGCGCCTCCGTCAGCGGAGCAAGTCTATTTGGTACAAAAAACCACGGCCCGTATGCACTTGCGATCTGCATCGGAACAGTTTTGATTGCCTCGTGGCTGAAGCCATCTTGGATTGAATCGTTGCGCTGGAATCAGTGGGCAAGCTATCTCGGCCTGATCGTTTCTTATCTCCTGCCCGTTCTACTTTATCTATACATCAAGGTTTACCAGAAGTGGACACCGAGGGAGGCGAGTCGATGATGCGCCAGATATTGATAATCGTAATGATGCTGTTCGCCCTTTCTCCCATCTCGGGCTGTGGCTATACGACGATCGAGAATATGACATTGACACTGGTTATTGGGATTGATCTGGATGATGACGGGAATTTGGTATTCGGGATCTCAAGTCCGGTCTTCTCGAAAGAAGCGAAAGATAAGGAAGAAGAGTTTGAGGTTCGTGCAACTACCTTGCGACATGCACGCGAAGGCTTCGATAAGCGGGCTTTGGGCTTGACTACGGCAGGCAAAACACAGATCGTGATTATTGGAAAAAAACTGGCCAAGCAGAAGGATTGGTCGATATTGCTTGATCCATTCTATCGAGATACGAAAAGCTCGGCCACGGCGCGTGTCGTCTATTATGACGGTTCCATTGACGAAATAATACACTATACACCAAAAGACAAGCCTCGTTTACCATTGTATTTGTCAAACCTTGTGGAGACAGGTCTGTTTCGAAATGAGACGACCAAAACCACCTTACAGGAATTCCATCGCCAATTGAAGGACGATGGCATTACACCAAGCATTACGGTAATTCGCAAGGAGGAGGAGCTTGCCTTGGCCGGTACGGCGTTATTGGACAAAGATTCCCGCGTCAAAATGTTGGTTGATTCAGATGAAGGCAAGCTGATCTATATCTTGCGAAAAAAAACAAGGGGAGAATTTCCTTTTTCGTTACACCTACCGAATGCTCCAGGACAAGCCGTTGATAAAGTGGACACGAAACGAATTAGCGTCAATCTCCAAAGCATCAAGACAACAACGCAAGCTCGATATGAAAGGGACCGCTTCATATTTGATGTGAATGTTCATTCCACTGCTACTATTTCAGAGCGTCTATTCCCATTCAATGTGATGGAATCACCAGAGGAATTGGAGAAAATGATTGAAGAAAATCTGGAACAAAAATTCTCTAAAATGATTCGCAAACTGCAAAAAGCGAAAATTGATCCAGCCGGATTCGGTATGTACGCACGAGCGTATACCTATCCCCAATGGAGAAAGGTGAAAGAGAACTGGCTGGACAACTTCCAGAAATCAAGAGTAAATATTAAGGTGAATGTAAAAATCATTGGTATGGGGTCTGTCAAATGAGCAACGCTAGATTCTATAAATAATCGTACTGTCGATGATTCGTTTGAATACTATTAGGGGGCCGTATGTAATGGCAGGGGGACAAGCGGGAATTTGCTCCTATAAGTTGGAGTGGAACAATAAACCGCTGAGCTAATCAATGTCTATGAAAATGGAAGAGTCCAGACTAGCTACTATAAAGAAAAAGAAGCTCTTTTTTTGAAGAGGGCTTCTTTTTTTATCCTTTTAAGTGAGTGACTAGGGTGATTGCCTATTGAATAAAGGTAGATACGTTATGGATTGTTTTAGCACCTCTCATGAGCAGAAAGAGTAACATTCAAGACGATTGATGATTGTAACCCTAATGAATTTTGTATTATTCTAAATTTTCATTTCACTAGTAGATAACTAATGCGTGAAATGTTTTTACAAAAATGAAAAAATATTGAAAATAGTAAATAATTCATAGATCATTTTACAAATATGTGATATTTTGGTATCGAACTAATTCATTCCATATGAAAGGAAGATAAAAAATGAAAAATTAGTCTCAGTAGTTTGTCTATCTGTTTTTACACTCTGCTTCCCCATGGCATCACTTGCTGCACCTATCGAAGTTCAAGAAAAAGTGGCAGCCTTTCCTGAAAAAATTGGTATTTCATACGATGATGGGTATAAAAATACTGTCATTATAGAAACCGATTCAGAAGCGGATTCTGACACTGATGCCAATATTAGTATCGCACTGTACGGGTATAAATATCGTACCGATGCTATAGCACTTCAAGGTATTTTCGAAGCGGGAGATAAGGAAACGTTTTATCTATTTACAGAGAAACCAATGGATGGAAAGGGGTATGGATTATCTTGGGAGAAAGACGAATGGAAGCCAGCTTGGAAAATCAAGTCTGTCACTATTAATGGCACGTACTACAAGATAGATGAATGGATGGGTTTAAAAGGTTCACACGATTCGATTACAAGATAAATGCATGGATGAGTGTAAATGATAAAGGACAAGAGTTGATTGTAAGATTGAGTATGTAGCGAAGTAATATTACCGTCCTGGTTCTTAAAGGGTGCCCTTCTGTCAGAGTATACTTTCTAATCATAATTTTTCAGTCCCATTTCTTATATGAAAAGTTTATGGATACGAGGATCGTACTAAAGACAAGTAAAGTAGAGAATTTTTGTTTTTTGTGGAGTATAAATATGCACGCATCATAGAATATCTTGTTGTTGTTTATGACATAATTAAGATAAAGTATTTAAATTTATAATATTTTAAATAATCTAAATTAAATAAATAGTTTATTGGAAAATTATTGATATATTGGTAATTTAATATATAATGAACTTATGATTTTAAAAATAGAGTTAAGGAGAGTAGATGAATTTGAAAAAGCAAGCAATAGCACTGGTTACAATTCTATCACTAGTAGTTGGAGTAAGTTCTGCATATGCCAAAACGTTGCCAACAGAATCAAAAACACTATCCCGGGGCTATAGTGACAAGCATAAAGCACTCGATATTATTCCTAAGAGTGGTACAAAGGCTGGAGATAAAATTATGGCAGCCTATGATGGAAAAGTAGTTCAAGCAGGCTTCCATAGTAGTAAGACAAAGGGTGCAAGCTATGGATATCTAGTTGTCATTGATCATACTGTTGACAAAAAGAAAATCCAAACATGGTATGCTCATCTAGATAAAGAACCACTAGTTTCTACTAACGACAAGCTTAAAGAAGGTGATCAAATTGGAGTAATGGGGACTACTGGTGATTCAACAGGCGTTCATTTACATTTTGAAGTGAGAAGTGGTTCTGGTTTTAATCATTCAAATGAGCGTTTGAACCCATCTGATTATTTCCCAGAATATAAAGTAAAGAAAAGCCTTATTGGAGATTTTGAAGAAATAGAAGATCATGGTGAACTTGATTTAAGTGAAGGAACTTTTTACAGCATTGAGGAGATTAGAGAAATGACCCCTGAACAACGGGAAGAACTAGGGATTCCTCTTGAATAGTTAAAAAATGTATTTTTTGAATTTTTGTAATATAATAAGTGGTGTATAAAACTCAGGTTAGGATTAACCTGAGTTTTTCCATAACAAGAAGTAAGGAGGATAACTTTTGTGAAAAAAATGTTTTTGACGCTTTTCCTTTGCCTATCAATACCAATTAGTGGATGCGGTTCTAGTCAACCTGCTGCCAAGCCAGAAGGGAAGGACGCACAGCCTGTCCGTTCCGCAACAAATCCTACCCCTGAGTCTAAAGAGGGATTTTTAACAAAGGACAATGTTAGCTTAGTCATATCCTTATTAGAACCGTATTCCCCACCAATACTAGATGATCATGTGCTTAAAACGAAGGATGATATCTCCAAGTGGATCTGGTTTAATAAATTACAAACATGGACAGATGATCTTACTAGACTGCTTAGCTCGAACACCAAGCTGGACGAAACAGCGAAGGAAATCATTATTGCCCGACTCAATAAATACTTTGTACCAGAAGAATCGGAGGCTATTTTTGCAACCTTCTTTAGCAAGGAGTCTGATGGGACCTATGCTTCAATCCCCACAGAAAGATTCGGAAGTGGGACAGGTAGCATCGATGAAGATTTAAAAGTTATATTGGACAAAAAGGACTCTAAAATGATTGTAAGGATAACCGGCACAGAATATGATTACCTTGATCCCAAATCGAAACAGAAAAATAAGGTGGATGTAGAATTTAGTTTAGTTGAAAAGGATAATCACTTTTTAATTACTGGAATTGAACACCACTGATTCATGCAAAATCCCTTATTTAGGGAGGATAGGTATATAAATAGTGTCCCAGATTGTCTATATTTCTAATATAGAACGAAACGCCTGAATTTTTGGATTCGGGCGTTTTCTAAAGAATCAATTCAATTAGGGAAATGAATAAAGGTTCTAAGAATAGAATCTTGATTAGGAAAATTAGTAAAAATAGTCAGCGAAACCATTATACTTACATATTAATTATTACTGTAAGGCTTTGATTCATTCTGTCTTTCAATTAATAGACTACATGCTATACGCGTAAGGTCATTCATACATGGTGTTCGTTGAAAAAAGGTAAGTTATTCAACTAACGGGCAGTATCGTGCAAATCAATAGACATCAAGTAAGCGGCAGGGAACCGTTCTGTTATGTCGAGTGATTTATAGAGAAGATGTTGACAACAACTAAACCTACAAAATAGTATTGCTTTTTTGCGTAAAAGTTTAATTTTACGGAGGTCCGATATTATGGAAATTTCAAAGGGAGTAGAAATGCTTCATCTAGATTTTCATGGGAATATTATTCATCCAATTCTTTTGTGGGATCGAGAAATGGCTGTTTTAATAGACACAGGATTCCCTGGGCAAATTGAAGATTTACGCGTGGCTATGGAAAAGGTAGGAGTGTCGTTCGGCAAACTAAAAGTTGTGATTTTGACGCATCAGGATGTGGATCATATAGGCTGTCTTCCTGAGATTTTGCAGGAGTGTGGTACTAATGTTAAAGTTTATGCACACGAACTGGATAAGCCGTATATTCAGGGGGAAATACCACTTTTAAAAGACGGGCACCTTGATAATCCCCCGAAAGGCAGAGTGGACGATATCTTGATTGACGGTCAGGAACTGCCGTTTTGTGGCAGGATTCGCGTCATTCATACTCCTGGGCATACTCCCGGTCATATCAGCCTTTATTTAAGGCAAAGTAAGACTCTCATCGCCGGGGATTCGATGTACAGTGTAAATGGGATTCTCGCAGGCATTCATGTCCCGACCACACCGGATATGAATGCAGCTCGTCTCTCTTTAAAAAAGTATGTAGACCTCGACATTGCATCCGTGGTTTGTTACCACGGGGGATTAAGTAATGTAAATGTTAAAGATCAGATAGTAGGACTTAGCCAAGGATTCTAAGGATAAGGTTTCAGCGATGATCTTTGGTGAAACGATGTTGTTACGCTAACGGGTTCAATACTTGAATAGTGGTAGACAATCAACTTTTTTTCTCAACGAACACGTGGTTCAGATGCCCCTTTCGTGGGAGCTAGGCATTTTGGAGGACGTAGCCCACACGGGAGGTGTCGCAGGCTTGTACTCTCATTGCAGTAATAGGTGGCTTCAACGAATTAGTCCCTATAATTACGAGCTTATTAGCTAAACAGAGTACTGTAGTGCCTCCAAGCCATCAATGCTAGACAATATGAATTGATGAAAAGGTACAGCTTGACACACCATTGATTTCAAGGATATTATGGATACAATAAATCCGTAATTGAGGTGCGTTCATGAGATTCACGAAAGCAACAAACTATGCTCTGCACACGATGCTTGCGCTCGTTTCCGATTCTCCGGTAAAGCCGGTAGGAGTTCAGCAGTTGGCGGAAGCCCAAGGCGTCTCACCAACCTATCTTTCCAAAATTTTAACAAGGCTCGTGAAAGCAGGGATGATCGAATCAGTTTCGGGAGCCAATGGAGGATATCGGTTATCTCGCAAAAAAGACGATATTACCTTTTTGGATATTATCCATGCTATTGAAGGCACCAGTTCTTTATTTGAATGTGACTTTCTCCACGGTGACGAATGCCTGATTCAAGCTGTTATGATGGAAGCGGAACAGAAAATGGAGTCGCACCTCAAAAAAATGAAATTGTCAGACCTAGCTAAAAAGCAAACGCAGGTGTAAGCAAGTCACTTTACAATGAAAGGAGGCGAACAGTTGGCCACTTATAAAAGAGCTTTTTTTAACTTGATTATAGACATTATGAGTCTGTAATATCTAGTTATATGCAGATGAACGTTTTGCCTTACAATTTCACAATTACTTGCGTGGAATTTTTTCCACATAACTAAGATGCAGAACGTTGTTGTGACTTAAAGGCTTTTCCGGCAAAAAAATAGCAACAAGAGGGAGAACAATGAATGAGAATGAGAGGGGTTCTGGTAGAAAATCTACCTGATCGGCAAGGAGGATATGCTTGTTCGGCATTGGATACATACCGATCATCTTACCGCGGATATTTCATTACATGAAACCCTTGACAGAAGTCTTAGGCAGCGAAAAATATATCGCTAAAATAAAGGAATCACAGGAGGCTAATTACTATGGAAAGTACATGGAATGAGCGGTTTCGTTCAGAGGAATATATCTATGGAGAAGAACCGAACGTGTTTATTTATCAACAAGCCTTTCGATTAAAAGAATGCCCAAGGGTTATTGCCTTTGCAGAGGGAGAAGGTAGGAATGCTGTTTTTCTAGCAAGCAGAGGTCATGAAGTGACCGCCATTGATTATGCAGAGAGTGGTCTGCAAAAAACAAGAAAACTAGCTCAGAAGTATGCTGTTGATGTTCAGACTAAAAAAGTAGACTTGCTGGTAGATAACGTACCAAACGAGGAATATGATGCCGCAATCATGGTATTTGGACATTTTCATAAAGATGCGCAGGAAATGATCTTTCATAAAATGAAAAATGCTAGTAAGCCTGGTGGAATTATTATGCTTGAGGTGTACTCCAAGGACCAATTACATTATGGAACAGGTGGGCCCGCAGACGTTGCTATGCTGTATGAGCCACAGGAAGTTCTGTCTTGGTGTGAAGGTCATGAGGTGATTCATTTCTTCTATGGAGAACAAGAGAGAGTGGAAGGAAAATTGCACACCGGATTGGCCCATGTCATTCAGCTTGTAGTAAGAAAAAAGTAGATGAGGGGAACAAAATAGCCCTATTGCCAACTACATGTTATGGTGCAAAAGTCTCTCTAAAGTAGATGAATGGGGGATTCTCGATAAATGACTTGAATTATGATGTCAGCAGGAGTGAATCACTTTCACCAGCATAATTCGAAACGTATAATCGATGTGCTTTCATCTATGAAGGGGGAAAACGAGAGGGTCTCGACATTGTCCGAAGTAGAGGTGCATATCAGTCCTATGGGCGAGAAGACTGGATGCTGTAGCTATACGTTTACCGGGAAAGCTTGCTACTTATTCGTATCCTGCATTGCTTATAGGGAGGTGATGAGATATACGCCGGTTCATCATTGTCGGATGGGTATGAAGCACAAGTAATGGTAGAAATCGTACGGTTGCAATGCTTGAAGACTTGAAGCATGCGGCATTGAAACATTGCAGGCTATCCACTGTACCAATCCGTTGTTTAAGGTGTTATACATCTGTAAAAAAACTATGAAATGGAGGAAGCTGCAAATGACCATTTGTCATTCAATGGATCTTACCTTTAAAGAAGACATAAAGAGCGAGGGCTTTACATTGGTTAATTTTTGGGCACCTTGGTGCGGACCCTGCGACTTTTTTGGTTCTGTGCTTGAAGCGTTTGATCAGGAAGCTTGCAACGAAGTGAGGCTCCTCAAAATCAACGTAGATGAAGAAACCAATACTGCCAGTCATTTTGGAATTATGAGCATACCTACTACTATCTTGTTTAAAAATGGTGAGCCAATCGACAAAATAGATGGAATTGTTTCGGTCGAAAGATTAAAACAATTCATCGCAGATAAAAAAGATAGCACGACCTAAGTGCAAAAAATGTTCTGTGCTGGCACAAATTAATCAATATTAAACCAACATGTTTGGATTAAATAAGGTTTCTGTAAACAGAAAAACTTCTAACGAAAGCCGCCGATTTATGATGAGGCGGCTTTCGTTGCGTTATGGAGGTAAAATCTTCTTATCACGTTTGAGCAAAACAAAATGTTCAGCCATGGTGGCGACTCTTGTAATGAAGAATTTTTGGTTTACGTGTATCTAACTTTAACCACATTTGTTACATTGTGTCAGATGAACAAGTAAGTATTGGTAGAACAAGCTACATGAAAAGATGAAATACAGCATACTTTACTGGAAATTGTTTGTAATGGGATTCTTAGTAACAAAATCTCATTTGAAGAAAGCAAGGTTGGAATCATCCTTGTTACAAGTGGCATCCAGGCCGTATGGGGTTATATGGAAATAAGCTTTTATTTATATGGTACTCAGTATAAATATTAAAAATTACTGTTGATAACGGCATTATTTAATATTTCTATTTCTGGAAATCTATATTACATTTGATGGCGATGATCTAGACATCCCTAAACAAACAGCTTCAGAACTTAACTCTAAGTAGTTATGGTTAAAACATTACCGGTAATTATTCAGCATCTAAAAGATGAAAAAAGAAGTGAAGTGATAATGGATCTTGGCGAAAAATTCATGCTAAAAATAAAAAACACATGTAGATTTACGAAGAGCTACAAAGATTTACGAAGGCATATATAAATAAGAAAAGCTTTCATACGGAATTTTGGATGGGTAGTAAGTGAATAAAAATAATTCTATCAAGCACTAGTTACTAGTGAAAAGCGGTGACGAGGAAGAGTTCGACTCTGTGTTTCCTATTGTAATACAAAGTCCAAATGTGAAAACCATCATTAAAGAACAGATATTCAAGGAGATATAACTGTAATCGACGTATCATCATGAAAGGTACAAGAACAAGGTTACAGCGATCAGGACATAATCTAAAACCTGAAAAGCTTTTGATATAGACGGGGGTTTAAGCCCATTGCTAAGTTTGTATCTGTTGAATGAAAAGCCATGGGATATTTTGAAGTAGACAATGACGATGTTGTTAACCAAAAATTAAAAAAGATTGCGTTTTTCCAAATAAGAAGATACTGTCCATTTATATGGGAAACATGAGATTTCCTATCGTTTTTAATGGCTACCAGACTAGTTTTTGAGGGGAGCAAATAGGTTTATCTTCGCTTTATAAACGGAATATTCGCATGTATTTTAGCAATATTCCAAAAGTTAATCATCCCACACTCTGCTTACAGTAAAAATGTCAAAATCAGAGAGCTTTACGAATTCAAGAGTCATAGTGCAACCTATAACAAGAAAATCAAGGCTGTGTAACTCCAAAATGAAGGTCTGCTCGTTGAAAAGATGAAGGTTTTTTTCTTTGGAATACGAGAAAGGATGTTTCGTTTTTGAAAAGGCAAGCTATTAATCTCATTATTTTATGTACCCTATTATCTACGTTATTATCGAGTATACCTTCATTTATCACAAATCCAACGGTAGTATATGCTTCTCCACAAAGCCAACAGGAATTAGTTAAGTGGTTTAAAGAAGCCGCAGATGAATACAATGTTCCTATTACATTACTTATTTCCATAGGCTGGATTGAATCGATGCTAGATGATCACGACGGAGAGCCTAATAATATGAATGGATATGGATTTATGAATTTAATGTCAAATCCAAAAAGAAAAACACTTGAAGAGGCTTCAGAAATAACTGGAATTAGTACAGACGAATTAAAAACATCAACTCAATCAAATATTAAAGGCGGAGCCGCTATATTAGCAAAATATCAGCAAGATATTACAAAGAACAAGAATCATTCAAAGGATTATAAAGATTGGGTTGAAGCAGTAAAGTTATATAGTGGTGCTGATTCTGATGAGGTAAGGACGCATTATGCTGAAGATGTTTTTAGTTTAATTGAAAATGGTTTCATTGATTTATCCAGTGAAAAATTAATCAAGTTGCCATCAGAAAATTCAAAAGAATATAAAGGAAAAAAAGTCCTGCCTCAACTTGATATTAAATGGATTTCAGCCCACGAATCTAATTATGATTCTACAAGACGATCTGCAAAAGATATTACGCATCTAGTGATTCACGTAATGCAAGGCACATATGCTGGCTCCATTGATTGGGCACAAAGAGATCATGGGAGTATGGGTGCTTCTTCTGCTCATTATTATGTGAGTGATGATGGCGATATCACCCAAATGGTCGATGACAGAAATGTAGCTTATCATGCAAGAAGTGCAAATCCCTACACAATTGGCATTGAACATGAAGGATATATTGATGATCCAAAATGGTTTACCAATATTATGTATAGAGAATCTGCAAAGTTGGCAGCAAAATTAGCCTATACTTATGATATCCCCATAAGCAGAAGACACATTAAGGGACATAGCGAGTATCCAAATCAAACACATACGGATCCAGGGGGATATTGGGATTGGGATTACTATATGAAAAATATAAAGGTGTATCATGATAAATTTGTAAATGATGGCCGGAAATGAAATATAACTGCCATTAAATAAGGAGGCTTACAAATTGAAGAATTTGTTTTATTTGCTGGCAGTAGTAATGTTTCTTTCAGGCTGTGCACAGGATACGAAAACAGCTCAACTGGAGTACAAATTACAATATAATGGAGTATCAGTAGGAGATTCATATCATAAAGTGTTGCAGCAATACGGAAAGCCAGAGTCAGAGGATAACAAGGGAGAAACAAAATTACTGGCATATCGAAGTCAAAAGGGATTGTCACATACTCTGATTTTGCAAAACGAGAAGGTAATAAAAAGCACCTTTTATATGGAGTATCTTGAGGGAGACAAGTTGCCAAAAACAAAGGAAGAGGTCTTCAAAACGTATGGGACAAAGTATCAAATGGAAGTAAAGGCTTGTTATGAATCTGCTACGTGTGAAAATTATGTTTATACCTTTGGAAATGAGATGCTAACATTTTTAACCTCTTGGGATAATCAAAAAATTGATGTAGTAACCTTACAAGCAAAGGAATCTGATACTGTTCAGTAGCAGAACAATGCTTTCTTAAATAAAATGTGTAAAATTATGATCGACCGAATTCGTAAAGGGTGCCCTTATATAGGAGCACCCTTTACATATGTAAGCCTTCCAATTACGTGAACTCTAGTTGAAAGTAAGAAAGGGCGAAATCGCTAGAATGACGTAGGACTCGAACCCAAAAAATCCAATATTTTTTGTGAAGAATACCTCTATATCACGGAAAGTAGGAAAAAAGATTCAGTTTTACATATGTACGAATAGTATAGATACAATCTAGTGACACTAATACTTTACATAATGTTTATTAAGTAAACACAGCTCCATTAGAGCAAGCAAGCTTCTTTTCATGTGTGACTAGTCTAGCTGTTTTATATCTACTTATGCTGTTACTAGCATTTTTGGCTATCTTTCTGATAGGTGGCTATGCATGGGGGGAGTGTTTATTGCAAGATGCTTAGTTCAATCTAACAAACGTGTAATGTAGAGCCATTTGAAACAAGGACAGTATGCAGAGATACACAGTCCTTGTTCATTTTTTTGAACACGAACCATACGACCATCATCTCCGTCTTATTCGTGTTGTAGGAAACCCCAAGAAATTTTGCACGCTAGTGTTGCTGATTTAACTTTTATGTTTTCGTTTATGGATTTGGAAAATATATGGAAATTATTCCATTTATTGAATATACTATTAGATATTATCTCGATATAACTGAATTTTTTAGAAAAATGACTTTTCTATGCTATTACAATGCTAGAATTAGCGGAATTTCAGGGAGCAATTTCACGACTTGGTTATATACTGTCAGGAACAGGACAAGGCAGGTATCGCCATCTGATTTGAATCTACCTCTTTGAATCAAAAAGCGTTGATTAGTAGAAATAGGAATAAAAAGTTTATAAATAGGAATGAAGAAAGTGGGGATTAAGATGCAAAAAGAAGTGGTAGCGATTCAGGAAACGATGTTTGATCAGAAGGTAAGAGTAGAGCTATTGCCAAATGTACAGGGGACGCTTCCGCTCGTTATTCGACCAATAGATGAACAGCTTGATTTGCATGCATGGGTAAAGGAGCATGCTGAAAAAATCGAAAAAAGCTTGCTGAAATACGGTGGTATTCTTTTCAGAGGTTTTGACGTACTGACCATTGAGAGCTTCGAAAACCTAACGAAGCAATTCGCTCCTGAGCTTGTAGAGTACGGTGAACGCTCTACTCCACGAACAGAGGTGCAGGGAAGAGTGTACACTTCGACGGAATATCCAGCGGACCAGAGCATTCCGCAGCATAACGAAAACTCATATGCCCACCAATGGGCGATGAAAATTTGGTTCTATTGTGCACAGCCGGCTCAACAGGGAGGAGAGACACCGATTGCTGACAGCCGAGAGGTCTTATCGCTGCTTGATCCTGCTATCGTAAGGCGTTTTATGGAAAAGAAAGTCATGTATGTTCGTAATTACGGCGGAGGGCTCGACTTGCCATGGCAAGATGTGTTTCGAACAGAGGATAAAACAGTAGTGGAGCAGTACTGCAAGAAAATGGGGATGGAATATGAGTGGCTAAACGGCGATTGCCTACGAACTCGCTCCCTGCGTCCAGCCGTTGCGAAGCACCCAAAAACGGGCGAATGGGTTTGGTTTAATCAAGCTCACCTATTCCATGTAACCAACCTGCCAGAGGAAATTCGCGACTACATCATGATGGCCGTACCAGAAGAGAACTACCCACGTAATACATACTTTGGTGATGGGCAGCCGATAGATCTAGCTATTCTTGAGGAAATCCGAAATGTCTTCGAGCGCACATCCGTCTATTTTCCTTGGGAGAAGAGAGACGTTCTGATGCTAGATAATATGCTTGTATCACATGGCCGTGCCCCTTTTGTAGGCCCTCGGAAGGTAGTGGTTGCGATGGCTGATCCATCGACGAACTACACATTTGAATTTGATTCAGCATTAAACTGAGGAGGGTGTATCCATGAGTCGAGTAGCCACATTGGATCGGAAAAATGTTGAGGATATTCTAGGTCTGACTCCGCTTCAGGAAGGCATGTTGTTTCATTATCTGGAACATCAGGATTCCAGACAATACATAGAACAACTTTCGCTAACGATCCGTGGAATTATTCGGACAGAGCTGTTCGAACAGGCGTGGAACATCGTTGCCAAGCAAAATGAGATGCTTCACACGATTTACCGCTGGGAAAAAACAGGAAGTCCTGTACAGATTATTTTGAAGGAGCATCCCATTCCTTTTCGAGTTTTTTCACTTCAAAACAGGGATAGGGAAGAACAGGCAAACGAGCTAGAAATCATCAAAAGCAATGATCTGGACCAAGGGATTGATTTAAGTTCAGCCCCTTTTCGTATTACCTTTGTCCTCTTGAATGAACAAGAATGTGTGTTAATGATTACGAACCATCACATCTTATTTGACGGCTGGAGTACAGGGATTTTGCTTCAGACATTTTGGGATGTTTATCAATCGTTACTGAATAATGAATTAACGGAATATAAGGAAAAAACGAAATATAAAGAGTTTATCCAATGGATACAAAAGCAGAATAAAAACAAACAAGCTACTTATTGGCAAGAGTATCTGGATGGATTCGATTCAAAAACAATGTTACCCCATGATTACAATAGGGACGAAGTGGATAGCGCAGTTGTAAGTACCCGGCAGTTGATGCTACCTATACGGACGAAAGAGAAAATTGAGATGCTTGCCAAACAGCATGGGGTAACATTCTCGGCTTTTATGTACAGCGCGTGGGGGTTATTGCTGCAAAAATTCAACCGATGCGAGGATGTCTTGTTTGGCGTCACCTCTTCGGGGAGAAACGCTAAAATTCCCGGTATCGAGCAGATGGTTGGACTGTTTATTAATACGCTACCGTTGCGGGTGAGAGCCAGTGAACAGCTTCCGATTCTTGATGTAGTAAAGCAAGTGAACACGACCATGATGGGACGGGATGACGCTGAGTTTACCTCCTTGGCAGAAATTAAAGGCTACAGTCAAATAGCCCATGTCCCGTCGTTATTTGACTCAATTGTGGTGGTAGAGAATTATCCACTGGATCAACAAGTAGGAAACACAGATGCTTTATCGCTTCAGGAGTATTCTATTTTTGAAATGACAAACTACGATCTCACCTTGGTCATTTCTGAATATGAACAGGTAGAGATAAAGGCTATATACAGTTCCGATCGTTTCTCTAATGAGACGATTGGTAGATTGCTTACCCTATATGGACGGATTATTGAGTGTATGACAGAGGATGTGGAACAGAAGGTATCAAAACTTTCGTTGCTGACATTGCAAGAGGAGAAACAGATATTAGAAGAATTTAACGATAAACAAGATGAATACGTCCTCTATCAATCCATACCGCTCATGTTTGAACAACAAGTAAAGGAACACCCTAATCATGTTGCATTAATTCATGATGATCAAAGTTTGACCTATCAAAAACTGAATGAACAAGCAAATCAGCTAGCATGGAAGCTAATCGAATTGGGTATATCACGAGAGAGTGTGATTGCGGTTCTCGTGGAGGAGCCGATGCAATCTATTATCGCCACTCTAGCCATCCTAAAGGCAGGCGGGGCGTATCTGCCTATTGATCCTAGTTTTCCATTAGAACGAATTCAATACATGCTCAATGATAGTGGCGCCAAAGTAGTAATTACACAGACCGGCTTTACGTCTTTGCTTCAGGAGTACAACGGCTGCATATTCAACATCCAGAATTCTGCATTGGGCTCCTATTCTAAGGAAAACATGATTCATTCTGTTAGTCCAAAAGATTTGGCTTATATTATTTACACGTCCGGTTCTAGTGGTTTGCCAAAAGGGGTCATGGTGGAGCATCGTAATGTCATTCATTTGGTGCAAAATCAACAGACGGTTCGGATTTCAGCACAGGATTGTCTATTAAAAACAAGCTCGCTTGTCTTTGATGTCTCTGTATTTGAGATTTTTGGATCGCTGTTAAATGGAGCTACGCTTTGCTTACTTACAAAAGAACAGCTTTTAGACGTCGATCATTTTAGACAAACGTTACAACAAAATAAAGTCACACTACTATGGCTGACTAGTCCGCTGTTCAACCAGTTTGCTATGGAGAATCCATCCCTCTTCTCGGATGTACATACATTGATTGTGGGTGGGGACACAGTTTCTCCCATACACGTCAACCGAGTTCGTCAGCAATGTCCACAATTATTGATCGTGAATGGATATGGTCCAACAGAGAACACAGTGTTTTCTACCTTTTTTCCCGTCACCTCGGACTATGAGGTGAATGTTCCGATCGGCAAGCCTATTAGTCATACGAAAGCCTATATTGTAGATAAGAATTGCAAGCTAGTTCCCATCGGCTTTCCTGGAGAGCTGTGTGTGGCTGGAGATGGTGTATCTCGTGGATATTTGAATCGGCCTGAGCTGACAGAGAGTGTGTTTGTTGCTAGTCCTTTTGCTGATCATGAAATGATGTACCGGACAGGAGATTTGGCTAGATGGTTGCCTGACGGTAGCATTGAATATTTAGGGCGAATCGACAATCAGGTGAAAATTCGCGGATTCCGCATTGAGCTAACTGAAGTCGAACATGTATTACTTCAGTACGAATCGGTACGGGAAGTATGTGTAATCGTAAGAGAAGACGAGCAACAGCAAAAATATTTGTGCGCGTATTATGTGGCAAATCAACTGCTGGAGTCTTCCATTCTACGAAACTACTTGTCGCAACGTTTACCGGCATATATGGTTCCTGATTGGTTTGAACAAATAGAGAAGATGCCATTAAACACAAGCGGAAAAATCAATAAAGCTCTGTTGCCTAAGCCTACTATCATTTTTGAACAAGCCGTTTCTTATGAACCACCGAGTAATGAGACGGAGGAAACGTTGCTCGCGCTTTTCCAAGAAGTGTTAGAGATCAATAACATCGGCGTTCTAGATCATTTTTTTGAAAGGGGAGGTCATTCGTTAAAGGCAATGCAGTTGGTCGGCAGGGTTCACCGGATGCTGAAAATGAAACTGAGGATTTCGGCACTCTTTGAAAACCCAACGGTACAAAAGCTGGCACAATATGTTATCACGCAGCAATCAGCTAACTCATCGCTCATCCCAGTGGTAGAGAAGCGTTCGTATTATCCTGTCTCATCAGCACAGAAACGATTGTTTTTATTACACGAAATTGATGGAGCCAGCGTCAACTACAACATCTCGGCTGTGATGCAAATCGAGGGAAAATTAGACAAGGAGCGCTTGGAGAAGGCTTTTGTACAGATTTTACAACGCCATGATATATTAAGGACCTCGTTTGAATGGGTTGATGGGGTACCTGTTCAGCGAGTGGAACCAACTATCACTCTCTCCCTCCAGTCGCTTTCTCTTGATCCGTCATTTGACCTAACAACAGTTGATGAGATAGCCGACCGATTTATACAACCATTCGATTTGACAACAGCTCCCCTTCTGAGATTGGGACTGGCAAAGGCGGCTGAAGATCGACATCTGCTTTTCTTTGATATGCACCACATCATTGGTGACGGTGTAACGATTTCTAATTTTATTCAGGAAGTTGTCAAGATATATCAAGGAATAGAGCCACCAGCACTGCCAGTTCAATATACGGATTATGCTGTCTGGCAGAGTGAATGGCTATTATCAGAAGAATGCAAAAAACAGGAGACGTTTTGGCTGGAAAGCTTTGCTGGTGAGATCCCGATTTTACAATTGCCTATTGATTATCAGCGCAGTGCCGTTCAAAGCTTTGCCGGGGGGCTTGTCAAGATGGTTTTGGATCAATCGGAGGCTGAGACACTGAACCGACTTGCATTACAAAATGGAACGACTTTGTATACGGTATTGCTAGCTAGCTATTATGTATGGCTTATGCATATCTCTGGACAGACCGATATTGTGGTGGGAACGCCTGTGGCGGGAAGGCGTAATGAGGAGTTGGACAATCTACTCGGCATGTTCGTTAATACTTTGGCGTTGCGCAATTATCCGTCGGGCGAGAAGTTATTTAAAGATTTCCTGACAGAAGTGAAACAAAACATGCTTCTAGCTTTAGAAAATCAAGACTACCCATTCGAATTGCTGGTCGACAAGGTATGCGTAGAGCGTGACTCCAGTCGAAACCCTCTGTTTGACACGATGTTCACATTAGAATCTGCGCTTATCCATTCGTTTTCGATTGGCGAAGAGCTATCATTCCAGTCGGTTGAATGTAAACAGCAAGTGGCTAAATTCGATTTGTCAGTCACCGCACGAGAGGAAGCAAACGGCCTGTGCTTTGAATTTGAGTATGCTACCAAATTGTTTACAAATGAAACAATTGTCCGCCTAGCTAAGCAATTTATTAGCGTGCTGAAGCAGATTGCTGCGTCCCCAGATGAGCAACTGTCGGCAATCAGTCTGTTGTCCAAACAGGAGCAACAGCAGATACTCGACGAGTTTAATACGACGACTTCTACATATAGCACGGAGAAATTGGTACAAGAGCTATTTGAAGAACAGGCAAAACGACAACCAGAAAAAACAGCTATCATCGCGGACGGAAAGTCGTATAACTATGGGTTCCTAAATGAATATGCAAATCGTTTGGCTAGCAGATTGAAGAAAAAGGGAGTAGGCCCAGACACGGTTGTTGGTTTGATCGTAGAGCGTTCTGCCGACATGGTAGCAGTCATTTTGGCTGTGCTGAAAGCGGGCGGAGCTTATTTGCCAATTGATCCAGAGCTACCGATGAACCGAATTCGAGCCATTTGGGAAGACAGTGGTTTTCCATTGCTCGTGACCAAATCCCGTATCGCGGAACAACTTGATTTTATTGAAGACATACTTTCTTTGGATGACCCTTCGCTTGCAGAGGAGGAGGACATTAACCCACCATGTGTTAATAAGCTAACTGATTTGGCATATGCCATATACACATCAGGCTCTACAGGACAACCAAAAGGGGTAATGGTGGAACACGGAAATCTGCTTGCGTATCTGCATGCTTTTGATAAAGAGTTCCAAATAACCGCTGATGACGTGGTTTTGCAGCAAGCATCGTATTCGTTTGATGCATTCGTTGAGGAGATGTATCCGACTCTCTTGAATGGTGGCTGCATGGTAATTCCTCACCGTGAGGAAATCAGGGATGTGTCTGCTTTGGCTTCCATTTTGCGCGAACATCAGGTAACCGTCATTAGTTGTTCACCCCTACTGCTAAATGAACTAAATAAATACCCGGTTATCCCGAGTCTTCGATTGATCATCAGTGGCGGAGATGTGCTAAAGCCTGCATATTATACCAGCTACGCAGACCGAGTAGCGATTTACAACACATACGGGCCAACAGAGGCAACGGTGTGCGCTACCTATTTTCATGTTCAGGGTAGAGAAGAGCGAAGCATTCCTATTGGAAAACCGATAAGCAATTATCACGTGTATATCCTTAATCAGGAAGGAAGACTGCTGCCGATTGGCGTTCCAGGGGAGCTATGCATTGCTGGACCAGGCATAGCTAGAGGATATGTCAATCGGCCAGAATTAACAGCAGATAAATTTATTCAAAACCCGTTTGTTTCAGGGGAGAGGTTATATCGAACAGGAGATTTGGCAAAATGGCTACCTGATGGAAATATAGAGATTTTGGGCAGAATTGACCAGCAGGTGAAGATACGGGGATTTCGAATGGAGCTAGGAGACATTGAAGCTGTCCTCCTAGATCATCCGGCGATCGCTGATGCTTGTGTGATAAAAAGAGAGGATGCAGAGGACGAAGCTTACTTATGCGCGTATATCGTGTTCCAGAAGGAGAGCGACCTAATGGAATTACGTGAGTATTTGGCAGAGAGGCTTCCGATCTATATGATCCCTGCAAGCTTTGTGCAAATTGAGAGTATTCCTGTTACTCCGAATGGAAAGGTAGCAAAAAATCAACTGCCAGAACCGAGCGAGCAACGCCTTCAGACGAAGGGATATGTGCCTCCTACCACGGATTGGGAAATGCGATTGGCAGCAGTATGGTCTGATGTTCTTGGTTTAGAGCGAATTGGAGCGACGGATCACTTTTTCACCATAGGGGGAGATTCCCTGCGTGCCGTTAAGCTTGCGACAGCTATAAAGCAATCGTTTGACGCGGATATCTCAGTGACCGAGATATTTAGCCACGCTACTTTACAAGCAATGGCTACACGGATCAAAGGAAAATCTAAACAGATCGAATTCCCCATTCAGCAAGTAACCCAGAGCGAGCACTATCCAGTCTCCTCTGCACAAAAACGCTTGTTTTTGCTGGATCGAATGCAGGGCAGTAACACTTCATACAATATGTCAGGAATCTTACGGGCAACGGGCAAGCTGGATAAACAGCGATTGCAGGAGGCATATCAGCAGCTAGTGGATCGTCATGAGGCTCTGCGAACTTCATTTGACCTGGTAAATGGTGAACCTGTTCAGCGTATCTCCCAAAGTTGTCCAGTAGAAATCGAGATGTTCGAGGTTTCGGAAAAACAGACGCTTGATACGATCATTGCCCATTTTATTCGGCCTTTCGATCTTGCCGATGCTCCGCTGGTTCGTGTCGGACTCGTCCGTCAAAGCGATACAGAACACACGGTTTTATTTGATATGCACCACATTATTTCTGATGGTTTGTCCATGCAAATCCTAATTAGGGACATGGCGGCGTTTTATCAGGGCATTAAGGTATCTCCATTGTCTGTACATTATAAGGACTTCAGCACCTGGCAAAATGAGCGTTTTCAATCGGCTCATTTCCAGAAGCATGAGCAATATTGGTTGGATGCATTTGCGCACGATATCCCAATTTTAGAGATTCCTCTTGATTTTCCAAGGCCCTCGATGAAGGGACATGCAGGAGGCAAGGTATCTTTTACATTGATTGGAGATGACATGGCCGCATTGGAACGGTTGACGATGGAGACAGAAACGACTAAGTTCATGTTACTCATGGCGGTATATCATGTCTTTCTTTCACGATATTCGGGGCAGGAGGATATCATCGTCGGGTCGCCAGTTGCTGGGAGGTTCCATTCTGATTTGCAAGAAATGATAGGGATGTTTGTAAATACGATCGGCTTGCGAAGCCAACCAGCAGGTCACAAGCGTTTCATAGACTTTCTTACAGAAGTAAAAGCTCTTTCTCTCCAAGCCTTTGAATATCAGGAATATCCATTTGAAAAGCTGATTGAGAACCTCCAGCTACCTAGGGACTCCAGTCGTCATCCGCTTTTCCAAACCGTTCTGGTTTTCGAGGAGGATCAAACGGATAGCTTCCGTGCAGGAGATATACAGTTTGTCAGCTTGCATGATCCAAATCCGATCGAAAAATTCGACTTCACTTTATTTGCCAAACAGACAAAGAGCGGCCTGCATATTACCTTGTCCTACGATCTTCAGCTATTTTCTGAGGAGACAGCCAAGCGAATGCTGCAACATTTTCGTACGCTACTTTCCCGGGTAATAGAGCAGCCAATGGGCCAGATTTGTGGATTAGAGATCTTGCAGGATGAGGAGAAAGTGCAGATCAGTGAAATTTTTAACAACACAAAAACGAACTATCCAGTATATCCATCCATTCATGCGTGTATAGAAGAACAGGCAAAAATAGCTTCTCAGCGCCCAGCACTCGTTTTCAAGGATCAGAGCTTGACCTACGACCAGCTCAATCGAAAGGCGAACCAATTGGCCAGAGTGATTAGCAGATCGGGAGTGAGAAGTGACGAAATCGTTGGTATCATCGCTCATCATTCTCTGGAAATGGTAGTGGGAATGCTCGCAGTGTTAAAGGCCGGAGCGGCTTTTCTCCCAATTGATCCAGCGTATCCAGCAGAGCGGATTCAATATATTTTAGCAGATAGTAAAGTGAAGACGGTTTTGGCCTCTGCTGGGGTAAAAGAGGCATATAACGGCAACAGCGAGTCATGGTTAGATATGACTACACTTACGCTTGATATGGAGGATGATTCCAATCTACTGCTTCCTGTCGAACAACGGGATTTGGCTTATGTCATCTATACATCAGGATCGACTGGTATGCCTAAGGGTGTTTTAATCGAGCATGGCTCCTTGTTAAATCTATCTTTGTGGTACCGTGACTATTTTAAGGTTTCAAAGCAGGACGCCACCACTAAGTATGCAGGATTTGGGTTTGATGCTTCTATCTGGGAGGTTTTCCCATATCTTATAAGTGGTGCTTGTATTCATATCATTCCAGAAGAGATCAGACTAGACCTGCCAAAATTACATGAGTATTTCGAGGCAAACGGAATTTCGATCAGTTATTTGGCGACTGCAATAGGAGAGCAATTTATGAAACTGCCAAATCGTTCTCTGCGGATGCTACTAGTGGGTGGCGATAGGCTAAAGCAAATTTCGCCGACGAGCTATCAGGTAGTCAACTCTTATGGACCGACCGAGTGTACAGTCACGAGTATGGTCTATCCGATTGATCAGTCGACCCCATCAGAGATTCCGATTGGGAAACCGATCGCTAATGCAGAAATACTCATTTTGGACCCACTGTACAACCGACTTCAACCGATCGGTGTGCCCGGTGAGTTATGCATAGGAGGGGTAGGTTTAGCAAGAGGCTACATTGGACGGCAGGAGCTTCAAGCTGAAAAATTCATAGCCCATCCGTTTAAACCGGGGCAAAGGCTGTACAAAACAGGCGATCTTGCAAAATGGATGCCTGATGGTAACGTCCTGTTCTTAGGGCGAAGGGATACTCAGGTCAAAATTCGAGGGTACAGAATTGAATTAGAAGAGATTGAAGCACGGTTATTACAGCATCATTTGGTACAAGAAGCTGTCGTTAAGGTGATTGAGCATGTAGGTTATCCAGCGATATGTGCCTATTACGTATCAACTGAGCCGATAGCCGAAGTAAAGCTACGTACGTTTTTAAGTCAGACGTTGCCAGCTTTCATGCTGCCATCCTTTTTTGTTCAACTGGAAGCACTGGTCCTTACACCTAATGGAAAAATAGATTATAAGAAGCTACCGATGCCAGAAGTAGTGCATGGTGATCAAGCTCAGTTGCAGATACCTGAAAATGATATAGAAGAACAGGTGTTATCTATCTGGATGAAGTTATTACAAAACCCTAGCATCGGTTTACATGATAATTTCTTCGATCTGGGAGGACATTCTCTACTTTTGGTTCAGATGCAGGGGGAATTGGCAAAAATTTATCCTAACGTGGTCAGTGTCACTGATTTGTTTGCTTACCCTACTGTGAGTAAGTTGGCAGCATACATTCAAGAACAGCTAGAACCAGTAGCAGAAGAAGTAGAGGCGGAGGAAAGCATGGACCAGAAACTAGCGACGATGCTAGAAAAGGTAGAAGAAGGCGATTTGAGCATGGAGGATGCATTAGCCTTATTGGAAGAAATGGAAATCAAACGCTAAGAGTCAGTTTCCTGATGGGCAATCGAAAAATGACTGCCCTCAGGATTCTCAAGCTTCTACGAGAGTGAGGAGGAAGAAGTGAAAAAGCTCGCCATGATGTTCTCGGGACAAGGCTCCCAATATGCAGGAATGGGCTTGGATTTGTATACAGACTTTGAAATTGCTCGGCAGGCGTTTGAAGAAGCAAGTGATACCTTGGGATTTGACCTAAAAAAGTGCTGTGAGCAAAGCAGTCGGGAAGAACTAACACGTACGGAAATAGCACAGCCAGCCATTCTGACCGTAAGCGTGTCGGCATTTCGGGTGTTCATGCAAGAGTTTGGAATCGAGCCATCCTATCTAGCCGGTCATAGTCTGGGTGAATATTCTGCTCTGGTTTGCGCAGAAGCCCTTTCGTTTCAGGATGCTGTTCTACTTGTTTCCAAAAGAGGACAGTTCATGCAGGAAGCGGTTTCGCCGGGTGAAGGAAGTATGGTAGCTGTACGTAATATCCCCGCTACCCTAGTAGCTGACATGTGCCACAGCGTATCTGAGGGACAGAAGGCAGTGGAGATCGCTTGTTACAATTCTTTGCATGAGGTGGTGATTGCCGGTCATCGGGAGGCAGTCAGCAGGGTGAGCGAGATGATAAAGCGACAAGGTGCGCAGCTTATCTCGTTACAGGTAAGTGCTCCCTTTCATTGCATGCTGATGAAGCCAGCAGCCGAACGATTACATGCTGAGCTTGTGAAGGTCAATGTTGATACATTGAAATGGCCGGTTTATTCCAATGTGACTGGAAAGCCGTATGATGATCAAGCTTGCATTGCCGAGTTACTGACTAGACAAATGACTGAGCCAGTCAAATGGGCGCAAATTATGCAGGATGCTCATGACCAAGGAGTAGAACTTGCTATTGAGTTCGGGCCAAAAACGGTGCTTCGTAATCTGACAAGGAAAAACGTTCCGACACTTAGGGCTTTTTCCTTTGATGAACCATCAGATCGTCAAAAGCTTGAAGAGGAATTTCCGACTGTGGTGCAGACGTGCATCCGGATTGGTATCTGCACAAAGAATCGTAACAATGACGAAGCAGCATACCAAAAAGGATTTGTGCAGCCGTATCATAGATTGCAAGAGCTTGGGCATAAGCTGAAGGAGTGTGGAAGACGACCTGATTTGGGGGAAATAGACGAGGCGATGAAGTGCTTGCAGATGATGCTAGCTGCAAAACAGACGCCTTTGGAGGAACAGGAAAGAAGAATGGATCAATTGTATCAGATCACGGGATACAAACAAAAAGGATGCGTTAATTCTATACATGTGGAGGTTTGATGTCAGAATGCTATCTATTGAAAGCATTGATGCAATTATTCAGCAAACGTTTGACGAAACACGCATCCCAGGTTTTACAATAGCCGTTCTCAAGGGTGAGGAAGTCGTCTATGCTAAGGGCTTTGGCAGTATTAACAAGGAAGAAGGGGGGACCCCTGTAACTTGCGATACAATTTTCCGCATTGGCTCTTTGGGGAAGCCACTTACTGGAAGTGCCATCATGCGGCTTGTAGAAGCGGGGAAGGTAGAGCTCGATATACCGATTATAAATTACATACCTGAATTCCGTCTTAGCGATCCAGAGGCCGCTAGGAAAGTAACATTGCGTATGCTACTCAACCATACGGCAGGATTTCCAGACGGTGGTGATATGGTTGGCAAGCGTGATCTAGGGGCATTAGGGGAATATGTCCGGGAAGAAATCTCTCAATTAACCCTAATGGCACCACCAGGATTTTTGCATTCCTATAGCAATCACCATTTGAATCTGGCGGGATATGTAGCAGAACGGGTGACGGGTCAGTTTTTTCCAGAATTCATGAAAGAATGGTTATTTGATCCTCTTCAAATGAGCCGGACTTTGTATGATCCTTTGGTAGCTTTCACCTATTCATTGGCGCTTGCCCATGACCGCCATCCTGACGGTTCTTTACGCGTTCAGCATAACTTTCCAGAAAACGCAGCGAATTACCCGTCCTACTTTGCGATGTCAACGGTAAATGATTTAGCTAGATTTGCCCTTATGCATCTGAATAGGGGGCGTGTTGGTCAGACACAGATTCTTTCGCCAGAATCCATCGAAGAGATGCATTCGCTACAGGCGGACCGCTTCACCCTGTCTGGATTGGCAAGCGGACTTACATTTTTTAGGGATACTTACAAGGGAGTTCAGATGATAAGGCACGCCGGGGCAATCAGCACATACAACAGTGCAATTCTTCTTGTACCGGAACAAAAAGTAGGTGTCATAACTCTTTCCTCGCAGGATTATGGCTGGACAGAGGCACATGAGATTCTTGACCAAATGCTTGAGCTACCTAAGCAAATGCCGAAAGTTTTTGCAGCAGCCAGCTTCCAGGAACCGCCCGTGGATAAATCGCAATGGTCAAGCTATGAAGGAACGTATATCGGTTTTCTCAAGGGCGCGGCTCAGGTGCGAATGTCTGATAATGAGCTGTATTTGAATTTGAATGGCGAAGAAAGACAACTATGTTACGTCAGAGAGCATTTTTTTATCACCTACGATGACGAACAGGAACCGCTCGATCATATCGGTTTTATTCCTAAAGACGGGGAAGCTGCTCCGTACATCATGGTCAACAGTTCCGCATGCCAAAGAACGACCGAACGTCTGTATCAATCTGATTCATCCCTGTGGTATAAGTTTGAAGGGGATTACACGGACAACGTTCTCAATTTTTCATTCCGAGTGGATGATAGAGGCCCTGTTTTAATTGATGAGGACACCGAGACGGTTTGTGTTCCTCTTAAGGATAATCTGTTCTATGTAGATGAATTTGGATTAATGGAGTTTACGGAAGAAGAAGAAGGTATGATGCTTACTTTTCAGAATACCTGGCGATATGTAAAGGCGTAAACAAGATCATTTTTTCAAAAAACATTGCATGCGGAGAATAAAGAGGTGATCTAAACGAAAATGAATAATCTCTTGAAATACGTCATCGAGCAGTCAACGATAGGTAGCATTGAAAAACAGACGGCTATTGAGCTGTTGAAACGTATCAAGCAGGAAGAAAGTAACGTCACTCATGATGAGATTGCTGTCATTGGCATTTCCGTGAAGGCTCCCCTGGCAGAAAATCAAGATATGTTTTGGCAAACCATAGCAAACGGAATCGATTGTATCGGTCCGTTCCCCAAGTCGAGGAGAAACGATGCAGAGGCGTTTGTCCGGCATGCAGGGATGCAGGATGGCGAGTATTTGGAGGCGGCTTATTTAGATCGAGTGGACACCTTAGACTACTCATTTTTCGGTATATCGCCTAAAGAGGCAAGTGCAATCGATCCTTCTCAGCGTTTGTTCTTGCAAAGTGCATGGGAGGCGATTGAGGACGCTGGTTATGGCGGAAGTAGGATAACAGGCAGTCGTACGGGTGTGTTTGTTGGAATCAATAGTTTTCAGGCTAATCATTATTACCAAATGATCACTGAAATTGATCCTGAACTGGCACAGATGGCAATGGTCGGAAATATTCCGGCCATGATTGCCAGTAGAATTGCGTATTTACTAGATTTTAGAGGGCCTAGTATGGCGATTGACACAGCATGCTCCTCTTCATTGATCGCTGTTCATCAGGCTTGCCAGGCACTACGCAATCAGGAGTGCGATATGGCATTAGCTGGGGCCGTGAAGATTGATCTTTTGCCGCTTAGCTCACTAAGTGTTGACTTAAACATTGACTCTTCAGATAGACGAGCGCGAAGCTTTGACGACAGCTCAGATGGGACTGGATCGGGCGAGGGGATTGTCTCGGTTTTGCTGAAGCCGTTAAAAATGGCGCTGCGTGACGGCGATCATATTTATGCTGTGATCAAAGGTAGTGCCGTCAATCAGGATGGTGCCTCTGTGGGAATTACGGCCCCAAATGTCCTTGCTCAGGAGGATGTGATTCTCCGCGCTTGGAAGCAAGCAAAAATCGAGCCGGAGAGCATTGAATATATCGAAGCACATGGAACAGGTACCAAGCTAGGAGACCCGATCGAAATTGACGGAATAACCAGAGCATTCCGCAGGTTTACAAAGAAAAGTCAGTTTTGTGCGATTGGTTCCTTGAAGACAAACATGGGTCATTTGGACAATGCTGCGGGTATAGCAGGTTTTGTAAAAGCGGTATTGGCATTGTATAACAAAAAACTACCGCCATCCTTGCATTTTACCACGCCCAATCGAAACATAGCGTTTGAAAACTCACCTGTTTATGTAAACGATATGCTTAGCGATTGGGAGACAAATGGGCAGCCGAGACGGTGCGGCGTTAGCTCGTTTGGGATGAGTGGAACCAATTGTCACATGGTGCTGGAGGAAGCCCCAACTGCTTCAGCCATAGAAACAGCTCTAGAATGGCCTCACCTCTATACATTATCTGCGAAATCTACTGCTGCTTTGGCCGAACTGATTAGGAGGCATCAGAGCTTTAGCCGTACGTTAAACGAAAACGAGATAGCTGATGCCTGCTACACTGCCAATACTGGAAGATGGCACCACGAATACAGGATAGCACTGGTATTAAGCCATCCGGGTGAATTTCAGGAGGCCCTTGCTTCACTGGATGCGGATGCTGTCCAAAAGGGAGATATCGCTACTGCCGGGTATGGCTATGCCAAACAGGAAAATCAAGAGGCAACGCGAAAAGCAGTCGAGTTGCTCGGAAAGCTTTCACAAGCGGATAAATCGGAGCGGGGAGAAATCTATCTACAGCTAGCCCTCCTTTATATGCAAGGAGCTTCTATAGACTGGGATGTGCTTTATTCTAGTGCAGAGTATAAGAAGATTCGCCTACCCGTTTATCCATTTGAACCGAAGCGTTGCTGGATTGAGATACCAGAGGTCAAGGATGAAGCTGAGGAACTAAAGGATTCCTTGTTCTATGAAGTAGGCTGGAAGGAAGCGATGGTTGACGAAGCGAGTCAACAGACCATAGCTGGAGCGGTTTTGATCTTGAAGGACGAACGGGAATTAGGCGATCAGTTGGCACGACAGCTTCGTGAAATGGGAAATGATGTCATTGAGGTCTCATTTGGAACATGTTTTGAAAAATGCACAGAACACCAGTTTGTTTTAAGCGCCAAGGAAGAGGATTATCGCCGTTTGCTAGAGGAGCTTGACTCACGTGATATCGGCCATGTCTTCCATATGTTTGGCGTAAAGGATCACAAGAGTATACAAGCTTTGTCCGAGCTTGAGCTTGCACAGATGCGTGGCGTTCATAGTTTATTTTCGTTAACAAAACAATTAGTTGCTCATTCTAATGCAGCCAGAAAGCTTGGCATTACAGTAGTCGCCCACAATGTGCATGAGGTGACAGGAGCGGAAAGTACACTCAATCCGGAATATGCAACACTCTTTGGTTTAGCAAAAGTAATCCAGCAAGAGTATCCTCAGTTGGTAAGTACGTGTGTGGATGCTGACGAGATGGTGGGTGTAAAGGAACTTCTGCTTGAAGCTACGAAAGAGCAGACAAGTAAAGTTGTCGCCTATCGTAGAGGAAAACGATATGTAGAAGAGTTTCGCAGAAAGGCTCTTTCCGCTTCTGCCGATTGTGATGTGACAGTTCGTGAAAACGGTGTTTACCTGATCACGGGTGGTACCGGCGGCTTAGGGCTTGCGATTGCCAAGTATTTGGCTGGACAGCAAAGTGTGAAGCTGGCTTTGCTCGGTCGTTCTGATTTACCTGAAAAAGATGACTGGGACAGTATGCTTACTCGAAATGATGTTTGCCAAAAAACAATTCGTAAGCTCACAGCTATTCAGGAAATAGAGCGGATGGGTAGCAAGATTTTGTACTATCAGGCGGACGTATCCAAAGAAGCTGATTTGCAATATGTACTGGAAGACCTGCGGACACGTTTTGGGCGAATTGACGGAATCATCCACAGCGCAGGCCTTCCAGGAGACGGATTTATCATCCGCAAAGAACCTGAGGAGTTCTCGGCAGTGTTGGCCCCGAAGGTTCAGGGAACATGGCTGTTAGACAAGCTGACAGAGCAGGATCAGCTAGACTTTTTTGTTCTTTTCTCTTCAGGAACCTCCTTATTCGGCTCCGCGGGGCAGGCTGACTACACGGCTGCGAATGCCTATCTGGATTCTTTTGCGGATTATCGAAGAAAACAGAACAAACCGGTAATCACGATTAATTGGTCTGCTTGGAAGGAAACGGGAATGGCATTTGAGGCTGGTAATGATGAGAACGGGATCTTTGTCCCTCTTTCAACTGCATTGGCTGTTGCTGCTTTTCAGAAGGTGATGTCCAAAAAGATCAGTCGTGTATTTATTGGGAAGATTCGGTTCGATCATGTGCTGCTACAGCAACAAGTGCTTCCCTTTGCCTTAGCCGATGAGCTTCAAATCGTAAGCAGTAAAAAAACAGCAGGTAGCGCAGTAGCTGAAGCCGCTGTTGCGATCGACCCTGCCCGCAAACAGGTGAAGCTGGCTGGACGTGCCAACAATTCTTATTCTCAAACCGAACAAAAAACGGCCAATGTATGGGGCGAGGTTCTAGGATATGAGGAGATAGAGGTTACGGCAGGATTCTATGAGATTGGTGGAGATTCTCTTCATGCCATGCGAGTGGTAAATACATTCCAAATGAATTATGGAATCACTGTCGAGATTGGCAAGGTGCTGGAGTGTCAGACGATTGAAGAATTTTCTGCTTATCTGGAAGCAAAGGAGGGCAAAAGCAGTCAAAGCGATAGCTCCCGATCTATTCCTCCCATTCCTAGGGAAGAGTTTTATCCAGCATCGTCCGTGCAAGGACGCATTTTCCTACTCAGTCAATTTGAGGGAGCACAGCTAGCTTATCACATGCCGGCGGCTGTTGAATTGGAGGGGCCCCTTGACAAACAGGCGGTCACTCAAGCATTTCTGACGATCGTTAACCGGCATGAGGCATTCCGAACCTCTTTTGAAATGAGAGAAAATATCGTTGTACAACGAATTCATGACGAAATGTTGTTCCAGGTAGATTTCTTCCATTCAGATGAGGCAAGCCTATCAGAACAAATCAATCAGTATAGCCAACCCTTTGATCTGAATCGTGCACCGTTATTACGGGTAGGCCTGTTTGAATTGTCTGCGGAGCAGCATGTCTTATTTGTGGACATGCACCACATCATCTCAGACGGAGAATCAGTTAATCTTATGCTCCGGGAATTCTGTTCACTTTATCAAGGTCAAACGTTGCCTGAACTGCGTGTTCATTACAAGGATTACGCTGCTTGGCAAAAAGGAAACGAGAGCTCTCAAATCAAAAAACAGCACGAAGCGTACTGGCTACAAACGTTTTCTGGAGAAATACCCGTTCTACAATTACCGACGGATTATTCCCGTCCTCCGATCTTGTCCTACGATGGACAGGTACATGAGTTTTATTTGCCTCCTGATTTAGAGAATGCTTTGAAGGAATTGGCCACAAGTCAAGGAGTGTCACTCTATGTCCTACTACTGTCCGCCTATTATGTCTTACTATCTAAATACAGTGGGCAGGAGGATATCGTCATTGGCTCTCCTGTAGCGGGCAGACTGCACAAGGATACGGAAACAATGATAGGGATGTTCGTCAATTCGTTGCCATTGCGAAATCGTCCACAGGGAGACAAGCCGTTTAATCAGTTTGCTGCCGAAGTTAGGGACCAAGTACTCGCGGGATTACAGCATCAGGAGTATCCATTTGAAGAATTGGTGGAACAAGTGAACGTACAGCGTGATATCAGCCGCAATCCGTTGTTTGATACGATGTTTATCATGCATACCATTCACACAGAAGAATTACAGCTCCCAGGGATCGCTGTTACGCCTTATCCGATTGATGCTACGAAGGCAAAATATGATATCACAATGATGATTTCTGATCAGGACGATGGTTTAGGTGTAAGCGTGGAATACGCGCTGAAGCTTTTTAAACCGGAAACAATTCACCGAATGGGTACGCATTTTGTGCAAATCCTAAAAAGCATTGTTTCCAACCCGTCCGTGCCAATTTATAGGATTCAAATGCTGACGGAAACAGAAAGACATCTATTGGTAGAGAAGACTCAGTACAAAGGCAATACTAGTAATCACGATGGAATGACCGTTCAACAGTTACTAACGCTTCAGGCGCACAAAACACCAGATCGAATCGCAGTTGTATGTAATGGTGAAAAAGTATCATACGCAGAATTGCATCAACGCGCGATGAAAGTAGCGGCAATGCTACAGGCAAAGGGCGTCGGGCCAGGAAGTGTCGTTGGTCTAATGACAGATCGTTCGGTAGATATGATCGTCTGCCTGCTGGGTATTTTGCATAGTGGGGGATGCTATCTTCCTCTTGATCCGGCTTTTCCAGCCCAACGAATTCGCTTTATGGTAGAGGACAGCAATGCGACTCTCGTCCTATCACAAGCACCTATTATCGAGCGATTTGAGCTGCCATGCGAAGCTGTTGATAGTAACATGCTGTCTGTTCAATCAGAAACTTGCGAGCAAAATGTGGTTTCAAAGGCAAGCGGGGAAGACCTTGCGTATGTAATCTATACATCCGGCTCTACTGGTAATCCAAAAGGGGTCATGATTGAACAGCGTGCATTCGTTCACTTTATACAGGCAATGACAGAAGTGATTCCTTTGGAGCAAAACAAAAATATTTTGGCGTTGACAACCATTTCATTTGACATCTTTGTTTTGGAGACACTTGTACCGCTAACAAAAGGTCTTCAGGTGGTAATCGCTGATGAACAACAGCAAACAGACCCATTTGCGTTGAGTGAATTAATCATGGAGCAGCAGATAGAATTGTTGCAAATAACACCGTCTCGCATGAGCCTGTTATTGAGTAATGAGCAATGCAAAGAGGTGCTTTCACAGATTAAAACCATTTTGATCGGCGGAGAATTCTTATCTGATACGTTGCTCCATCAGATACAAGGTCTGTCTAAAGCTCAGATTTACAATGTGTATGGACCTACGGAAGCGACAGTATGGGCGTCTGTAAGCGATCTGACGACAGCAGATAAGGTGGATATTGGCAAACCAATCCCAGGGGTAAGCTATTACGTTGTAGATCGCTACGACCAGCTTGTACCTATCGGTGTTTCTGGGGAGCTGTGTATCGCTGGTTCGGGCTTAGCTAAAGGATACGTGAATCAGCCGGAGCTTACGGCAGAGAGGTTTGTTTCAAATCTGTTTGGTTCAGGAAGCATGTACCGTACGGGAGATTTAGTGAAATGGTTACCGAATGGGCATATAGAGTATCTTGCACGAGTTGACAATCAAATGAAGATTCGTGGATATCGAATAGAACCAAGTGAAATTGAGGCGAGAATTCTAAGCTTCTCCAAGATAAAAGAAGCGGCTGTCATCGACTTCACTGATAACACCGGAGAGAAAAATCTGTGTGCCTATTATGTTCAGGAGCAGCCGTTCGACGTTACGGAACTGAGTGAGTATTTATCACGTCATTTACCCGATTACATGATTCCGGTCTGCTTCATTATTATGGATGCGTTACCGTTGACTATGAATGGAAAGCTTGATCGAAAAGCCCTTCCAAAGCCAACAGCCGATTCATTTACTTCAAGGGAATATACGCCGCCAGCAACCCAATTAGAGGAACAGCTCGTGGAGATTTGGCAAGAGGTGCTTGGCGATACGAAGCTGGGTATAACCGATCATTTCTTTGAAAAAGGAGGCCACTCTCTTAAGGCAGCTCTGATGATAGGACAGGTTCAACAACGCCTTCAGATTAAGGTTCCGATCAGTGTTATTTTCCAAGCACCGACAATACAAGAATTCGCTAAACAGCTTGAAGCTATAGAAACCGGAAACTGCCTGTCTATTCAAAAATCGAATGAAAAGACACATTATCCTGTTACTCCAGCTCAAAGAAGGCTGTATCTTCTTCAGGAATTGGAGGCCGGTAGCATCACCTATAATCTGCCGAGTGCCTATGTTCTCAAAGATAAACTGGATGCAAAGAAATTAGAGCAAGCATTGGTCAAATTGACAGAACGGCACGAGATGCTACGAACATCCTTTGATTTCAGAGATGGTCTACCGATTCAGCGGGTTCATCCAGCTGTGAAAATTCCACTTACAATTGAACAAGTGGAGAAGAATGAATGGAATCAACAAATTCAATCGTTTATTCGCCCGTTTCATTTGTTTAAGGCTCCCCTGATGAGAGTTGGATTGTTCCGTACTCAGTCGGAAGAAGATCTTCTGGTTTTTGACATCCATCACATCATTGCTGATGGCTTGTCCCTTCAGATACTCATGCAGGATTTATTCTCTTTGTACCATGAGGAAGAGATGGTGATTCCTGACATTCAGTTCACAGATTTTGCTGTTTGGTATGAAGGCTTTTTGCAATCAGGCGACATGAAAAAACAGGAGGACTATTGGCTGAAGCAATATTCGGATGAAATTCCGATTTTACAGTTGCCTACAGATTACCTGAGGGTGGCAGTGCAGAGCTTTGCAGGTGATCGGATTTCGTTTGAGATTTCCAAGTCCGATCGTCAATTAATTGAAAAGCTGGCCAAGGAAACGGGAACAACAACCTATATGGTGATGCTGGCCATTTATAATATCCTGTTAGCCAAATACACAGGAGATGAGCAGATCATCGTAGGAACACCTGTGTCCAGACGACATCATCTGGAACTGCAAAAGGTTATCGGTATGTTTGTGAATACTCTAGCAATAAAAAATGACCCTAGAGGAAATAAAACCTTCTACGATTTTTTGAATGAGGTAAAGGAAAGTGTACTGCAAGCCTATGAAAATCAGGATTATCCGTTCGAAAGCTTAGTAGAGCGGCTACAGATCAATCGAGATCTCAGCAGAAATCCGTTGTTCGATACCATGCTTGTCATGCAGAGCATAGATGATCAACGATTGCAAAAGGGCACGTATGGCGTAACTCCTTATGATTTCGATTTTCAGGTAGCCAAATTTGATATAACGATGTTTGTCTCAGAGTGGAATCAGAATTTGTCTGTCACCATGGAATATTGCACCGAGCTATTTAAACGTGAGTCGGTGGAACGTATGTACAAGCATTTCCTAGCTATTCTGCGTGAAGCGACAGAAAAACCACATCAAAAGCTATGTGAAATTGAAATGCTTGCGGGTGAAGAGCTGGACGAAATCATCTATGACTGGAATCAAACGTCTATATCATATCCGAAAAACCAAACAGTAAGCTTTTTGTTTGAGGGTCAGGTAGAGCAGGGGCCAGATCGAGTAGCCTTGGTACATCATGATCAAGAGCTTACGTATCGCGAACTAAACGACAGAGCGAACCAACTGGCAAGGGTCCTGCAACAAGCTGGTGTAACAAAAGAGGTAGTGGTAGGGATTTTGTTAGATCACTCCTTTGAATTGGTTATTTCCATGCTGGCCGTAATGAAAGCGGGGGGAGCATATCTACCTATAGATACGCAATATCCACGAGAGCAAATCAATTATCTGTTGGAAGACAGTCAGGCACAGCTCATCATTACCCAAGCCAATTTGGCGAATTTGACCGATTTTTCAGGACGTTTGATTATGGCCGATGACCCTGCACTCTATAAGGGTGACCCATCTAATCCGGAAAAATCGGTGGATTCAGATCATCTCGCCTATCTTATTTACACTTCAGGGACGACTGGGAAACCGAAAGGAACCATGATTACACATCAAGGTCTGACCAATTATATTTGCTGGGCAGAAAAGGTATATCTCGAAGGGGAACAGCTCGATTTTGCCTTGTACTCGTCTCCGGCGTTCGATTTGACCGTTACTTCGATTTATACGCCATTGGTTTCCGGAAACAGAATCGTCATTTATTCAGAAGAGAATAAAGCAATGGTTATCCGCAAGATTGTAGAGGACAATCAGGTGGACATCGTGAAATTGACTCCTTCTCATCTGCATACGCTAGAGGGATTAGACTGCTCACGTTCTAGCATAAAAAAATTAATTGTAGGCGGGGAGGATTTAAAAGCAGAGCTGGCAACGAAAACAGTTCAGCGGTTTAACGGCGGAGTGAAAATTTACAACGAATACGGGCCAACCGAAACAGTCGTTGGCTGCATGATTTATGTGTTCAATCAAGAGAGAGATAGCAAAGGCTCTGTCCCAATTGGATTGCCTGCCGATAACGTACAGATTTACTTACTCGATCCATATCTTCAGCCCGTTCCCGTAGGAAGTATTGGGGAGATGTATATATCGGGAGAAGGAGTAGCACGAGGATACTATAACCGTGCTGACCTGACAGCCGAGCGTTTTCTGTCTAATCCGTATATTCCAGGAGCACGGATGTATAAGACAGGCGATTTGGCAAGGCGGTTGCCTGACGGAAATCTCTTATACATCGGTCGAACAGATGGACAAGTCAAAATCAGGGGACACCGTGTAGAACTGGCGGAGGTTGAAGCCAAACTGTTGGAACATCCGAATATTTCCGATGCTGTTGTGGTCGTCAGAACAAGTGCTCAGGGACACAATGAGCTTTGCGCCTACTATGTACCTGATTCCGAAGTAGCACCAGCTCAGATCAAACAGCATGTACTGCAAAACGCTGCGGATTATTTGGTTCCGGCATACATCGTGCGGATGGACAAGCTGCCGCTTACAGTAAATGGTAAGGTAGATAAACGAAAGCTACCGGAACCGCATACTCATTTATCTTCGGGCACAAATTTAGTATTACCTCGCACCGAAAAAGAAGAGATTCTTGCTGATATTTGGAGACAAGTGCTTGGAGTTGAAACGATTGGTGTTCATGATAGCTTTTTTGCTTTGGGAGGAGATTCCATTAAGGCGATTCAGATGAACGCCCGTCTAAAGGAAAGACTGCTTCACCTAGATGTGAAGGATCTCTTTCAACGAAAAACAATTGCAGAATTAGCTCCACTGATTAAACAGAAGAGTGAAAAAAGCGAACAAGGCATCGTCACGGGACATGCTCCGCTGACTCCCATTCAGCACTGGTTCTTTGCTGGTGAACGAAACGATGTTCATCATTATAATCACGCTATCATGTTGTATCGGAAAGAGGGCTTTGATCCGAGGATGGTGGAAGAGGTTCTTACGACGTTACTGCAACATCACGATGCCTTACGTATGGTATTTACCTTCGAGGAGAATCGGGTAATCCCGTATAACCGTGGCATGGAGGAGGAGCTCTTTACGTTTCAGGTTGTTGATCTTGCTGATGATCCTGACTTTGCACAAAAAGTTGAGGAGCATGCGAATAGATTGCAAAGAAGTATTGAGCTGCAAACAGGTCCTTTGGTAAAAGTAGGGTTGTTTACAAGTGTGGACGGTGATCATTTGTTGCTCGTCATTCATCACTTAGTTGTAGACGGGGTTTCCTGGAGAATTATTTTGGAGGATTTCGCCAAAGCGTACCAACAGATACAACAGAGAGAGGAAATTAAGCTTCCAAAGAAAACAGATTCCTTTAAGCAATGGGCGGAGCAGATTACAGCCTATAACAAAAACCAAAGGCTGAAAAAAGAGTATGCGTATTGGAGAAAAACGGTACAGACGCCTGTTTCCTCGCTTCCCGTAGATGTGGTCGTTCACCAGAACAGAATAATAGACACCAAGACGCAGTCCTTTACGCTTGATCCTGAAAAAACAGACCAGCTACTGCGTCACATTCATCAGGCCTATAACACGCAGGTAAATGATGTGCTTCTTGCGGCGCTTGGTCTGGCTATCAAAGAGTGGTCCGGACTGGACAAAATTCTGCTTGACCTAGAGGGTCATGGTAGAGAAGATATTCTGCCTGAGCTGGATATTTCCAGAACAGTAGGCTGGTTTACCAGCATATATCCGGTGCTTCTTTCAACAGAGCGGGCAGAGAATTTGGAATATCAGATCAAATTTGCTAAGCAGAGTTTGCGTCAAATTCCAAAAAACGGGATTGGCTATGGAATTCTTAGATATGGATCAGAGGATAATGAGGATGAGTCACTTAACTACACTGCGCCAATCAGCTTTAACTACCTGGGACAATTCGATCAGGACATGCCTGAGCATCTTGTACAAATCTCACCTCACTACACAGGAGAAGCGATCAGCAAAGAATATACCAGAAAGCATTCACTCGAATTTATCGGCATGGTGGAACGAGGTCAATTTACTCTCTCACTTACGTACAACAGCAAGGAATATAACGAGGAGACGATATTGCAGTTGCTGACCAGCTTGAACAAGAATGTGCTAAGCATCATCGAGCATTGTATGAAAAAAGAGGAAACAACTGTCACTCCATCAGATTTGGGCTATTCAAAAATGTCGATCGAAGGTCTTTCCAAGCTGCAAAACTTGCTCTCAAGAAAACTGTGAATTCGGAGGTTTCAGATGAATGAGAACATAGAGATTACCAAACTTTCCCCTCTTGCTCCTATGCAAGAGGGAATGCTCCTACACTATTTAATGGATCGGGATTCAGAAGCGTATGTTGAGCAGATGACAATGACAGTAGTAGGCGAACTAGATGTCGCCCTATTTGCTGCAAGTATGGAAAAACTGGTTGAACGTTATGATATTTTACGTACCATCTTTATATACGAGGAAGTGGAGGAACCTTTGCAGGTCGTTTTGCAACAACGACCTGCTGAGGTAATCCATAAGAATTTGTCTCAGATGCTTGAGACAGAGCAAATAGCCTACATAGAGGCATGGAAAAAACAAGACCGCGACAGAAAATTTGACCTTTCCAAAGATGTGCTTATGCGGGTTGCTATTCTGACAAATGCTCCACAAGCTCATACGATTATATGGAGCTTTCATCATATCCTGATGGATGGCTGGTGCGTTGGGATTCTTTTTCGCGATTTTGCCCGCATTTATCTTGCCCTGCGTGATGGCCATCCTTTACCAGATGACACACCTCCTGCTTATACAGATTACATTCAGTGGCTTCAGGAACAAGATCAACAGCAGGCCGCGACTTTCTGGAGTGAATACCTAGATGATTACGAGCATCAAGCTATCCTGCCTGTTTATCGCAGTGATTCAGAAGGGAAGAAACGAGAAAGTAACGAAAAGTCTTACACCATTCCTACGGCAAAGCTACAGGAGCTTGCCAACCATCTACAGGTGACACTGAACACGGTATTTAGTACGGCGTGGGGACTGCTATTACAAAGAATGAATAATGTGGATGACGTTGTATTTGGAACGGTTGTATCGGGGCGTCCAGCCGAGGTGTCGGGCATCGAAGATATGGTGGGCTTGTTTATCAATACAATTCCAAAACGGATCAAGTCAGAAGGGAATCAGTCAATTGCAGAGCTACTACAAGAAGTCCAACGATCGACTCTGGAAAGTGATCCTCACAGTTATCTCGCGCTGAGTGAGATTCAGAAGAAATCTGAATTGAAAAAAGATTTATTTTCACATATCTTCGTCTTCGAAAACTACCCAGCAGATCAAGCTTTCGCACAGGCAGGGGAAGAGACGAAGCTCGGTTTTTCCATTAAAGACGTTGAAATCTCTGAACAGACAGAATTTGATTTCATGGCAGTTGTAATTCCTGATGAGATGGCGACATTAAAATTGCAATACAATGCCCTTGTGTATCAGGAGGAGACCGTAGATCAGCTTGCTACCTACTTCTTGCGCATCCTGCAACAAATCGCAGACAATCCGAATGCAGTGGTGGATGGAATCGAGTTACTTTCGCAAACAGAGAGAGACAGGCTGTTAACCGAATTCAACCGTACACAAGCAGGCTATCCTTCGACAAAAACAATCCACGGGCTATTCGAGGAGCAAGTAGCTAGGCATCCAGAGCGAATCGCTGTAGTAAGTGGTGAACAAACAATAACCTACCGTGAACTAAACGAGCGAGCTAATCAGCTTGCACGTTTGTTGCAAAGCAGGGGTGTAGTTTCTGAAAGTATAGTAGGGATTATGCTGGATCGATCCATTGATATGGTGGTAAGCATTATGGCTGTGTTAAAAGCCGGGGGTGCGTACTTACCCATTAATCCAGAGTATCCTCAGGAAAGAATTACATATTTGCTCATGGACAGCAAGCCGGAAGTGATCATTACTCATCCTGCTCTTGCGGGAGCACTCTCGGATTCCTGGCAACTGGTTACTATTTCCGATGAGGCAATAGAACATTATGATACCTCCAATTTGAATGGATTTGACAGCCCAGAGCAGCTTGCTTACATCATTTATACATCGGGTTCAACAGGGGAGCCAAAAGGCGTAATGATCGAACATAAAAATGTCGTTCGCCTTTTGCATAACGATCGAAACCTATTTGAATTTGACCATAATGATGTGTGGGCTTTATTCCATTCGTTTAGCTTTGACTTCGCCGTGTGGGAAATGTACGGAGCATTACTTTATGGAGGTAAGCTAGTTTTGGTATCCCAAGAAGCTGTGCGCGATCCAGAAAAATGTAGCCACTTCCTTCAGTCAGAAAAGGTAACCGTCCTCAACCAGACGCCTTCTGCATTTGCTAACCTCATTCAGTTTGTTTGCAAGAATCAGGTGAACGGACTGGATGCACTTCGCTACGTGATTTTCGGCGGGGAAGCACTAAAACCTCAAATGCTGACAAGCTGGCATGAGATGTATCCAGACGTCAAATTAGTTAACATGTACGGAATTACAGAAACCACGGTGCACGTTACCTACAAGGAAATTCAAAGGGAAGAAATGAAACGAAATGCAAGTAACATCGGTAAACCGATCCCTACGCTTACAGCTTACGTGATGGATCAAAAGCAACGGCTGGTCCCAATCGGTGTGCCCGGAGAATTGTACGTGGGAGGCGAGGGTGTTGCACGTGGCTATTTGAATAAGCCAGAGTTGACCGCGAGTAGATTTGTACCGAATCCGTATAAGCCTGAGGAACGTTTATACCGCTCTGGAGATTTAGTCCGGCTTCTACCTTCAGGTGATATGGAGTATCTGGGACGAATGGACTTGCAGGTCAAAATTCGTGGACATCGGATCGAACTTGGTGAAGTTGAAAACATGTTACTAAAACACCCTGCTGTGACAGATGTTGTCGTGTTGGCGATTCAAGATCGCCATGCACAAAACCAGTTGCATGCCTTTTTCACCGCTCAGCAAAGAGTAACAACAGCTCAGTTACGCGAGCACATCAGCCAAAAGCTTCCTGAATATATGATGCCAGCTCGTTTTGTACAAATCGAAAAAATTCCCGTAACCGTAAACGGGAAGGTGAATCGAAACGCGTTATTGCAGCTCGATTGGGAGCTGGAGAGCGATGTTCAGATTATTCCTCCTGAAAATGAGACGGAGGAAAAGCTGGAGAACATCTGGCAACAGGTGCTTGATCTGGAGAATCAGCGAATTGGTGTAACTCAGGACTTTTTTGCACTTGGAGGAGATTCCATCAAGGTGCTTCGGTTGTTAACAGCGGTAAATAGCCAACTGGAAACGGCAGTAAGCGTACAGGATCTGTATAAGTTCCCTACTATTCGAAAACAGTCCGAATTGATTCGCCAAAACGGGACACCTACTTGGAGTGATCAATGGAATACGGCCAAAGCCAAGCTTACGGAATGGCAGACTGAAATAGTGGACAAGCTTCCATTGGCTGAGAAATTACCGGAGGATTTTGAAAGCATCTGCCCGATGAGTGATATCCAATTTGGAATGCTATACGCCTCAGGAAAAAATGCGGAAAAGGCAGTCTATCATGATCAAATGCTGTATCCGTTTAAAGATGGTGAATTTAATCTCGACCTGCTTCAAAAAGCTGTTTCGTTACTTGTGAAAAAACATTCGATTTTACGGACCACCTTTAACCTACAGGATTTTCCTGAGCCGATTCAAATCGTTCACAAGCAAGAAGCGTTCCATCTTGATTTGCAACATATGGACATAACGAATGAGCACGATCAAGAAATGGCTATCAATCATTATTTGTCTGAAGATCGAAAGGTACCATTCGCTTTAGACAAACCACTGTGGAAATTGAGAATTTTTACGATCAGCAACGAAGAGCATGTTCTGTGCATGATTTTCCACCATGCGATTTTGGATGGTTGGAGTGTGGCATCCTTTATCACAGAGCTCTCTAATACCTATACGAAGCTAAGAGTGGATGACAGCTATCTTCCTGAATGGTTACCGCATGACTACGAGGCATTTATTCTAGATCAGATGATTGTCAAAAACAGTCCAGAAGTACGTGATTATTGGCAAAATGAACTAAACGACATGCAGCTTTTCCGTTTTCCAAAAAAGCTGAACAAAGATGAAACAAATCGTATGCATCAGCTCATCCATCCACTTGATCCTGATTTGGTAACGCGTTTGGAGCGTATTGCTGCGGCGAATCAGACCAATCTGAAAACGGTCTGCTTTACAGCCTATAGCATGATGCTTCACATGCTATCCTACGAGAATGACATTGCGGTGGGCTTGGTGGAGCACAATCGACCACAGTGTGAGAAGGCGGATCAAATCCTTGGTTGTTTCTTAAATACTGTACCAGTAAGAGTCAACCTAAAGACACAGATGACATGGATAGACTTGCTTAGACAGATGAATCAAAAAATGATCGATCTAAAGCTGTATGGACGTCTACCATTGTTTGAGATTACGAAAATGGCCTCAGATGTAGATGCTGGCAGTGAATTTTTTGATTCTACCTTTAGCTATATAGATTTCCATGTTTTTGATCAGTTGGAGGGCAAGGATCAAATCGCGCTGAAGGAGAAAGAATGGCAATTGGAGGAGCACATTGTCGATCATCGCGTGTTTGAGTTTTATATCCGCCGACAGTCAGAAATTCAGATAGCCTACAGTGAAGCAGTGTTAGATAGCGTAGATGTGCAACGCCTGCTAGATTATTATCTTCGCATCCTGCAACTGATCGCCGACGAACCAAATGCCGTCATCACTAAGGAACAAATTCTTGCCGACAAGGAAAAGCATCTGTTGCTACGTACTTGGAATCAAAATAAAGCGGACTACCCGACTGATGTAGTGATGCACCGAATGTTCGAAAAAATGGTAGATGAGCATTCTGAGCGTAGCGCAGTTGTTTTTCAAGGGAGCGAGCTTACTTACAAGCAACTCAATGAAAAAGCAAATCAAGTTGCGCGGAAATTACGCGAACGCGGGATGCAGACCAATGATCTGGTTGCAGTCATGACAGAGCCTTCCATAGAAATGATTATTGCCATGCTAGCTGTACTAAAAGCGGGAGGAGCTTACTTGCCCATTTCCCACACATTTGCAGAGGAAAGGGTTCGCTACATGCTGGAGGACAGTGGAGCTAAAATTTTTCTTACATTATCTTCCACTAAACAACCTTCCCTCAGCGAATACGAGACGATCCTGTTGGATGATTCCCATTTATATCATGGGGATGCCACAAACTTGCCGGATACAGCTAAACCTGAGGATCTCGCTTATATCATCTATACCTCTGGCTCAACAGGTAAACCAAAAGGGGTCATGGTGGAACATCGAAACGTCACAAATTTTGTCATGAGTTTACATGATATTGTGCACAACGCCTACGATCGTTGCTTGCGCATAGCGCAGATAGCCCCGTTTATCTTCGACATGTCTGTAAAGCCGATCTACGGTGCGTTGTTGCTTGGTCATACCTTGTACATCGTGCCAGAGCATATTCGCGTAGACGGAGAAGGACTGCTTCGTTTTTACAGAGAGAACCAGATTGATATGGCTGATGGTACACCAACTCATCTGTCGATGCTGCTGAATGCCGTGTCTGAAATTGAACATAAGCTTACGGTTAAGCACTTTGTTGTCGGCGGAGAGCCGTTACGAGAAAGTGTTGTCAAAGGGCTGTATACCAAATTCGCGGGCGAATCCTTTGCAATTACAAATGTATACGGACCCACGGAGTGCACCGTCGACTCTACCTACTACCATGTAAACCCGGATCACTTGAATGAAAGGACATCCGTACCGATTGGGGCTCCACTTGCAAATCAGCAGATTTACATTCTTGATCAGAACGCGAATCTTCTTCCGCCTGAGGTAACAGGAGAAATCTTTATCGCGGGAGCGGGTGTTGCTAGAGGATATCTCAACAGGCCAGAACTGACTAACGAGCGGTTTGTTGCAAATCCGTTTATCCGAGGAGAGAAAATGTACCGTACAGGAGATACGGGACGCTGGCTACCTGGCGGTGTTATTGAATATGTAGGTCGGATTGACAATCAGGTAAAAATCAGGGGACATCGGATTGAAATCGGTGAAATCGAGGCATATCTGCAACAGCATGAAGAGATTGACCAAGCAGTCGTCATAGCACGAGAAGATGGCGAAGGGCACCAATATTTGTGCGCCTATATCGTGTCCGATCGTACATGGAACACAAATGAGCTAGTCGATTATTTGTCGCTCTCATTACCTGTGTACATGATTCCTTCCCATTTCGTATCTCTAGACAAGTTTCCGGTCACAGTGAATGGAAAAATTGATTTCAAAGCGTTACCTGAACCGAATGGACAGGACGAACAGCTAGGGGTTTTTGAAGAACCAACAACTGAAACAGAATTAATAGTAGCAGATATTTGGAAAAGTCTATTGAAAATCGAGAAAATCGGAGTGAATGATCCATTTTTTAGCATAGGCGGCAATTCCCTAAGCGCAATCATGCTGTTGGCACGGATTCACAAGACATTCCAAAAGGTGATTCCGCTCGATATCTTCTTCCAGAATGACAGCATCGGTAAGCTCGCAAAGCTGATTATAGGAGCGGAGGAAGAGAGCTATAAAGTTATTGAACCAGTTGCAAAACAGGAGCACTATCCTACATCAGAGACTCAGAAAATGATGTATTTGCTAAGGGAAATAGAGGGAGCAGAGACAGCCTATAACATGCCAAGCGTGTTAAAAATCGAAGGACATTTGAATAAAGAGCTCTTTGCTACAGCTTTGCAAAAGCTTGTAGATCGCCATGAATCCCTGCGAACCTCTTTCGAATATGTAAATGGCGAACTCGTTCAACGCATCGCAGACATAGTAGAGCTAGATGTCACCTATTTAGAAATGGAGGAGGAGCAAGCAAGCGAAGCGGCGCAGTTGTTTATTCGTCCATTTGAACTTGCGCAGGCCCCGCTTGCTCGGGCAGGTCTAATTCAGATCGCACCGAATGTTCATCTGTTCCTGTTTGATATGCATCACATCATTTCTGATGGACTGTCAATTAGTATCATCCTGCGTGATTTCATGCAGCTATATCATGGTGCAGAGTTGCCGGGGTTGCCTGTTCAGTACAAGGATTTTACCGTTTGGCAAAACAAGATGCTACAAACTGAGGCTGTAAAAAAGCAAGAGACATACTGGTTGAGCAGGTTTGAGGGTGAAATTCCTATTTTGAACATTCCGCCGGACTTCCCAAGACCTCCTATCCAGTCTTTTGACGGGGCGCAGATTGTCTTTCATGCAGATGAGCAGGTGTGGAGTGCCTTCCGCACTATTACAGAGAAGTCGAACTCAACCATGTTTATGACTTTATTGGCAGCTTATCACATCCTGCTCTCCAAACTTGCCGGTCAATCAGATATTAGCGTGGGTACATCTGTCGCCGGAAGACCTCATACTGACTTAGAACATGTAGTAGGTTCGTTTATCAATACACTAGTGTTGCGTCAAAAAGTTGATGATTCTCAGACATTCATGGCCTTTTTAGAAGAGGTAAGGAAAAATGTTCTGGAGGCATTCGATAATCAGGATTATCAATTCCAAAGTCTAGTCGATAAGATATACCCTGAGCTTGACCTGAGCCGTAATCCTTTGTTTGACACAATGTTTACCCTGAACAATTTTGAAACTCCCCAGCTACAGTTGGACGGACTTACGATCTCGGTGTATCCGGTTGATCAGCCTTTAGCCAAATTCGATCTATCAATGATTGCGGAAGAAAGACCAGATGGATTGGAATTCTCCTTAGTGTATGCTACTAAGCTGTACGCTACGGATACCGCGAAGCGCATTGCGGCGAGCTTTGTTCATCTTTTGCGCCAAATAGCGGAAAATGAACGGATAACAATAGCCGATCTTACCCTGCCAACACAAGTAGAATGGGAAGAAATTGTTGGTCAATGGCAAGAAAGTTCAAAAAAGATTACTTCCTTCTATCATCATTCACCTGTGTAATGGAACGATAAAAGGGGCAGCCGGCGTAGAAGGGCTGGTTGCCCGCTTTCTCTGACATAGACACAGTTTCTAAAAAAGGAGAGGATAATTCTGCCTCTAATGAAAGAAGTAGTGAAACAAGCACGATTCGTAATGCTAATGTGCCTGATCCTCGTACTTCAAATGAGCACCACCGTGTATGCCGAAATGGGAAGTGGGGAAGCCGCTGCGGCGATCGAACAACTGGTCAATAAAACGATGGAGTCGGAGAAAATTCCGGGTGCAGCCATTGTTGTCGTCAAAGAGGGGAAAACGATTTACAAACAATCATTTGGAGTTACTGACATTCAAAAGCAAACCCCCGTAACTGCTGACACACTATTTGAAATCAACTCGAACACCAAGGCATTTACGGCACTAGCCATCCAACAGCTTATCGAGCAAAAACGTCTTTCGCTAGACGATTCTGTTCAGTCCATCATACCTTGGTTTTCAGCTACATATAAAGGACAGCAGGAAACGATCCTGATAAAGCATCTGTTATATCATACCAGTGGTTTTCCGTTTGAAAGCATTGGTTTTATCCCCATTTCATCCAGTGAGCGGGCCCTTGAAGAAAACGTACGTGCGCTCAATAACAGGGAATTAGCCCGCAAGCCAGGAACAGAGTTTGAATATGCAACGGTTAACTACGATATTCTAGGCTATATTGTTGAAAAAGTTACCGGGCAATCCTATGAACAGTATGTCCAACAGCAAGTTATTACTCAATTGGGCCTAACCAACACCTTTATGAAGGCACAGGCACCGAGTGAGCAAATGGCAAGAGGGCACAAAATCGGTTTCTTTTCCCCACGAGTGTATGATGCACCGGATTATCGTGGAAACACACCGGCGGCTTACGTGGTATCAAGTCTCAACGACATGGAGCGTTGGTTACATATTCAATTAGGGTTGGAGGCTTCAGGGTTTCCTGCTGAGTTAATACATGCCTCCCATCTGCCAGATCGATCTGTAGCTCCTGCGGCAAACGGTTCCTCGTATGCCTCAGGCTGGATGATTTTTCAAAATGGCGGTGGACAAATTGCACACGGTGGCAACAATCCTACTTTCTCCTCATACATGGTGTTTCGTCCAGAGGAAAAGCTGGGTGCCATCGTTTTGACGAATATTGACTCGATGAATGTGTCCGTTATGGCGGAGGGAGCCGTCAAGCTCTTGCAAGGAAAAGAAGTTCCAGAAGTAGTGGATGACACCAATCTACAAACAGATCGATTGGCAAGCATTACTCTCGTGATCCTTAGTGTCCTTGTGGCGGTCCTTACTGTTGCAATTGGTCAGGCCATAGTACAGATCCTTCGAGGTGATCGTAAACTTGCCTTAAATCCCGGGCGCATCTGTCTGACATCTTTGTTTGCTTTTGTGATAACATGCGGTGTTTTGTCAGCCGCTGTATACTTCTTGCCAGATGTGTTTTTCTTCGGTTTACCGTGGCAGTTTATTGAGGTTTGGCTTCCGATAACCATTTTTTACGCAATGTACGTCTTGCTAGCATCCGTCACTTTGTTTACCGTCTACCTAACCATGATTCGTTTATTTCCGAAATCCAAGGAAACCTCCCTGACCCCTATCGTTATACAAGGGCTTGTCAGCGGATTTGGAAATGCGATGATTATTTTCATGATCAATATAGCGCTCACTTCCATTAATACGTTTCACGTTTCTGTCTTTTTGTATTTTCTGTTAGGTATCTCGCTATATATTGTTGGGGAGAAAATGATTCGCAGCCGCCTCATTGTTATAACGAATCAGGTGGTATATGAAAAAAGAATGGAGCTAGTTCACAGAATTTTTAGGACTCCCTATCAAAAATATGAACGGATTGATAACGGCCAGATCTATGCGAGTTTAAACAACGATACGGAAACCATCAGTACGATTTCTAATATTGTCGTTATAGCACTGACCAGTACGGTTACACTGGTATTTTGCTTTATCTATCTAGCTGCAATGAGCCTTTACGGATTCTTGTTTTGTCTGGCTGTCATAATAATAGCGGCCGGCTTATATACACTGGCAGGCCGTTCGGCAAACAAGGTATGGGAGGAAACCAGAGACATCCAAAATGTGTTTTTCTCCTATATTAACGATATGATAGGGGGCTTTAAGGAGCTATATCTTACTCGCGCACAAAGCAGGGAATTTGAAGAACACATGGATAGAAGCTGTTATGAATATCGACACAAGCGATCTGCAGGTCAATTCAAGTTTGTAAATGTGTATTTAGTGGGAGAATTGCTGTTTGTAGTGGTAATCGGGACCGTTACCTTTTTGTTCCCCATTTTCTTCCCGCAGATCCCAAAGCATATGCTGGTAAGCTACGTGTTTGTCTTCCTGTATATGACGGGGCCGGTTCACGGCATATTAAATGCGGTACCTGAGCTGATCCGTATTAAGATTAGCTGGGAACGGTTAAATGCCTTGTTAGATTCGTTATCTTCGGAAAAGAGAAGGGATGATGTAGATATAGCTGGTCTTGCTGTCCAAGATTTTGAGACATTTACCTCTGATCAGGTGCAGTTCAGGTACAAAAACAAGGAAGGTGAGGAGTTTTCGGTGGGACCACTCGATTTTTCCTGTCGCAAAGGAGAAATCGTCTTCATTGTAGGTGGGAATGGGAGTGGGAAATCTACCTTTGCCAAACTGATTACAGGATTGTATGAGCAGGATGATGGCGAGTTTTTCATAAACGGGCAAAAAGTGAATGCCGATCAACGTTGTGAATTTTTCTCAGTTATCTTCAGTGATTTCTATCTATTCGAGAAAATGTATGGTGTTGATTACCAAGCTAAACAAGACGAGATACGGAAGCATTTAGAGGTGCTTCGTATAGCTGACAAAGTCGAAGTGGATCAAACCGGGATGTTTAGCACGACCAAGCTGTCTACAGGTCAACGAAAGCGCCTTGCCTTGATGCTAAGTCAGATAAAAGACAGACCGATACTTCTCTTCGATGAGTGGGCAGCGGATCAAGATCCAGAGTATCGGCACTTCTTTTACGAATCCTTGTTACCAGAAATGAAAAAGCAAGGAAAATGTGTAATTGCGATTACCCATGACGATCGTTACTTTGACCTCGCTGATCAGGTGGTTAAAATGGAGAGCGGGCGAATTATAACTCAGCAAACTCTTTCGCATGCCTGATGCAACATCATATAAAAAAGAGGAGATGAGCAGCCTCAATATTTCACGCGAAAAGATCCACTCAACGCTCAATACCGATTGTAGGCTGATTCATTTCTAGGGGAATTTTGGTTATTAAATGTAATGTACAATATACTCTGAACTGAGCTTGTGCCAACTGGCCTGATTTCAAAGAGGATGAAATCAGGCCTGCTTTTTGTTCTGATAACCTAGGACAGATTTAGGCTTTTAGAATCATGAAACAAAATGACACGCGACATAATGATTGGTCCCGATTTCCCGATAAAGGGGAGCTTGCTCCAAGCACAATGCCGTTGCATATGGACATCTAGTATGAAATTTACAGCCAGATGGAGGATTAGCTGGACTTGGAATTTCGCCCTTTAATACGATTCTTTCTCGTCGAACCGTTGGATCCGGAATAGGCACAGCAGATAAAAGTGCCTGAGTATAAGGATGCTGGGGATGTGCAAATAATTCATCACGCGGTGCCACCTCCATAAAGGAGCCTAAGTACATCACTCCAATCGTGGTACAAAGGTGTTCTACCACGCTTAAATCATGTGAAATAAATAGATAGGTAAGGGAATGCTTCTCCTGTAAATCCTGAAATAAATTGATAATTTGGGCCTGAATGGAAACATCAAGTGCTGATACAGGTTCATCTGCAACGATGAAATCAGGCTGTAAAATAATAGCCCGAGCAATGCCGATACGTTGTCGTTGACCGCCAGAAAATTCATGCGGAAATCGATCATAATGATAAGGGGCAAGACCGCATAGGTCCATTACCTGTTGAACCCGTTCACGTAGATCACGCTTGGCTACCAACCCATGATCCAGCAGTGCTTCTCCTATGGCATCTCCAATCCGTATACGAGGATTAAGAGAGCTGTATGGGTCCTGGAAAATAAATTGCATGGAAGGGCGCAGCCTTCGTAGCTCTTTAGGTGAGAGGGTAGATAGATCAATGCCTTTGTAAAAGACATCTCCTGAAGTCTTCTCAATCATTCTTAGGATTGTGCGTCCCGCCGTACTTTTTCCACTGCCTGATTCACCAACCAGTCCGAAGGTTTCTCCCTTACTGATCGTAAAGGAGAGGTCATCAACTGCTTTTATCTGCCCTCTGCCAGTCGGAAAGGGACCGTCCCCTAGAGGAAAATATTTTTTTAGATGCTGTACATCAAGTAATAGTTCATTCATGCGTGTTCCTCCTCATACAACCAGCAGGCTACTTTCTGTTTATTGGATACGGGGGATAGGTGGGGCTGTTTCGTTACACATTGTGGTTTACGATGCTCACAGCGTTCTGCAAAGTAGCAGGAATCACCTAACCCAATCGGATTCGGAACCTGGCCCGGTATTGAATAGAGCCGAGTGGTTCGTTGGTTCATCACTGGTTTGGAACGTAATAATCCCTGTGTATAAGGGTGCTTTGGCTGGAGAAACAAATCAATAACAGGCCCTTCTTCTATCACTTTGCCTGCATACATAACAATGACATAATCAGCCATTTCTGCAACGACACCTAAATCATGTGTAATCAGAAGGATAGCGGTGTTTGATTGTTGCTTAATTTTCCGCAATAAGTCTAAAATTTGGGCTTGAATTGTTACATCAAGTGCCGTAGTAGGCTCGTCAGCAATCAATAAACGCGGGTTGCAGCTAAGAGCAATGGCAATCATGATTCTTTGCAGCATCCCGCCACTTAATTGATGAGGATAGGAATGAGCAATCTCCTCTGGGCGGGCAATTCCTACTAGGGAGATTAACTCGATTGCTTTTTCAAACGCCATTTTTTTGCTTATGTGAAGGTGTTCGATTAAGGGTTCCATGATTTGTTCACCGATAGATAATACAGGATTTAAAGAAGTCATCGGTTCCTGAAAAATCATGGCTAATTCATTTCCGCGTAATTGTTGCATGTCCGATGAATTGAGCTTCAAAAGATCTCTATGATCAAACCAGATCTCCCCATTAACGATTTTGCCCATGGGCCCAGTGATAAGCCCCATAAGAGACATCGCTGTAACACTCTTGCCACATCCCGATTCACCTACAATACAGACGATTTGCCCCGCATTGATTTGAAAGCTTACATCATCGACGGCTTTTACAATCCCTTCATCCGTATAAAAATAGGTGGAGAGATGTTTAATATCCAAGACTGTCTCTGGTGGCTCCTCAGTGTGTACATGTGTTTTTTCGGTTCCAGAAATAGGGCCTAGCTCATCACGATGTTCAATTGGATGTAAGGAAAAAGGCTGTTTATTTGAATGATTCATATGTCGTCCACCTACTTTTTCATTTTCGGGTCTAGCGCATCCCGCAATCCATCTCCTAATAGATTAATGGAGATGACTGTTACAAAAATGGCTAAGCCAGGCGGAATCCAGAGCCACGGTCTTTTTTGAAAATCAATGAGAGTGTTAGCGGAATCAATCATGTTACCCCAGGTTGCGGTAGGGGGGACGACGCCAAGTCCAAAATAACTAAGTGTTGACTCGCTCAGGATTGCTCCGCCAACGCGTAAGGTTGCTACAACAATCAGCAAAGGTAAAACATTGGGAAGCAGATGGCGAAATAAAATTCGACTACTGCGAAGACCTAGAACCTTAGCTGCTTGAATATATTCTTGCTCGCGCAGACTCAAAATCTGGCTACGAACCAGACGGGCCAAACCTGCCCAGCCTACGAAGCTAAGCATAATCATAACAATATATAGACGGTAACTAGAAGGAACTTTCCACTCAGATAATACAGCCGCTAGGATAAACAGCATTGGTAATTCAGGGATTGTCATCAGGATATCCGAGGCACGCATGATCAGTGCGTCGACCCATCCGCGAAAATATCCAGCTAAAACACCAAGCAAGGTTCCAAGAAAAACAGAAAGAACCATGGAAGCAAGCCCCACCGTCAAAGAGATTCGCCCAGCTTGCATCAGACGAGTTAAAATATCACGCCCCAGAGCATCTGTTCCAAGCCAATGAGACATACTTGGCGGTTTGTTGATCATTGCAGCATTAATTTTTCCTAATGTATAAGGGGAAAGCAGTGGTCCCAGAAAACAAAAGAGAAAGATGGCAACGAGAAAACAGAGACCGATAACTGCTATTTTGTTCTTTTGTAATTTCCTAAAGGACTGTCCCCATAGTGAGGATTTCGAATAAGAGGAGGCCGTATTAATGCCAGTCTCTATGTTATTTTTACCAATCGCGTTCATATGTGCCCCTCCTATTTCAATCTCACCCGTGGGTCAACAACACCATATAACAAGTCAGCCAGCAAATTACTGACAACGGTAAGTAATGCAATGAACATAGTAAATCCCATTAGTAGGGGATAATCCCTAAGTGATAACGCTTGCATATAGACCTGACCTACTCCGGGCCAGTTAAAAATTTTCTCAGTAATAATTGCTCCTCCAAACAGAGCTGGCAGTTCAAACCCAAGCAGGGTAATCGCTGGTAGCAAAGCATTGCGCAGAGCATGCTTATAGGTAATTACTTTTTCCTTCAGTCCTTTAGCGCGAGCTGTTCGAATAAAGTCCTGACGAATCACTTCTAATATATTGGTACGGAAATAGCGAGTGAGGGAACCGACACTCAGCATGGTTAATACTGTGACAGGCAAAATCATGTGCTTCATAACTTCAATCACATAGTCTAGACCTGTAGCATTGCTCCCCGTTGTCAGGATTCCGCCTGGTGGCAGTATTTTTAGGTCAACCGCGAAAATTTTAATCGCTAGCAAGCCTACGAAAAACGCCGGCAAGGCCATGGCCGCAAAAACACCGATTGTTACAAGCGAATCAAACCATGAATATTGTCGACTTGCAGAAAATACACCAATCGAGATGGCAATGATCCAGGTTAATGTGGTGGAGGTGATAGCAATTAAGAAAGAACTCCAGATATATTGACCTAAGATGGTCGTTACAGGCTGCTGATATTGAAGGGAATATCCCAAATCTCCTCGTAATACATTGCCTGCCCAAACAAAATAACGCTCTATAATCGGCTTATCTAAACCGTATAATGCTTTTAGTTCTATTTTTCTCTCAGGACTTAGCTTAGGATTGGTATCAACATAGTCACCGGGAGTCAGCGCAAAGAGAAAAAAGATTAAGAGAGAAGAGCCGATTAAGGTCGGGATCATAATCATCAGTCTTTTGAACATGTAGGTTTTCATGGACAGAGCGCCTCCTAGCTAAAACATAGATGGAAGGGGTACCTTTCATTTGATATAACGAATGAATAATGAAGGAATATGCTCAGTCCTACCTATCAAGTACATAGGGACTGAGCATGTTCGATGGGCGTTTTATTCCACAATTTTCAGATTAGGTAGGCTTGAGCTTATCCCGGTGTAACCGTTTGGTTCAAATCCTTCCACTCGTGCATTATGGCCTGATAAAATCTTTCGATAGTTCAGGAAAATAAAGGGAGGATCGTCGCTTAATGCTTGATAAAGCTCCTTATAAGCTTCCTTACGTTTTTCAATATCAAGTGTCCCTACACTTTTTGCGAGCAGTTCATCTACCTTAGGATTGGAATAACCATGTGTATTCGTAAAACTACCGCCACCTGTAGAAGAAAACTGAACAACACCATCTGATGGATCACCTAGCATGGTAGTAGAAAAGGAAGCAAGGTCGTGATCACCTTTGTCAGTTCTTGCAACAAGCGCTGGATAATCCATTAATTCTGCCTCTAGTTGAACGCCAATTAATTTGTAGTTTTCCTTCGCGATAGGAATAAGAATGTCGCTTGCTTTACTTTTCGTTGTCAGATAGTGAAGAACCAGTTTTTTTCCGTCCTTTTCACGGATGCCATCCGAGCCTTCTTTCCAACCTGATTCATCCAGTAGCTGTTTAGCCTTATTCACATCATAATCGTAGGGATTCACATCTTCTGTATACGCCCAGGATACTGGAGATATGGGGACATTAGCTACTTGTGCATAACCTTGATAGGCGGCATCCACAATTTGTTGACGATCAAGCCCATAGATTAGCGCCTGTCTAACACGCTTGTCTTTTAAATAAGGCTTGCTATGGTTAAAGGAAAGGTAGCTGTAGGCAGTCGAAGTATAAATATTGATGTTTGCAAAACCAAGGCTCTTTAAAAGCTCCAGATTATCGGCATTTGCAGGGAAGGAGCTATAATCAGTCTCACCTGTTTGGAAAAACTGCGTAGTATCTCCATCGGTTGTTTTATAAATAAAATGCGGAATGGCCGGTTTTCCCTCGTAATAATACTCATTGGCTACGAATCTCACTTCTTGACCGGGGATAAACTTTTCAAATTTATATGGGCCAGCTCCGACTGGTTTTGTATGCAAGGTACGCAGATAGTCAAGCTTACCTGGTTCATAGCCTTTTCCATAATAAGCTTTGGACAAAACGTGACCACCAAGCAGAAGAAGAGATCGAGCGTTTACTTTCTCAGTGGTTATCTTTATTGTCTGTGGGTCGATGACTGTAATTCCCTCAATGGTTTTTGCTTTTCCTTCTTTATAAGCTTTGCCGCCCTTAATGTGTGCTTCGGCGATTTCTGTTTCTCCGTCATACGTTTTATCATGCAAAACGGTGAGGGTGAAGGCGACATCATCAGCAGTTAAGGGATCTCCATTGCTAAATTTTACATTTTTACGTAGATGGAAGGTGTACGTAAGCTGATCATCGGAAATATCCCATTTTTCTGCCAATTTAGGAACTGGTTTGCCACTCTTATCAATATCAACCAGTGGAGAAAACATCACGGAGGTAACGTTACCGTCATAACCATTGTGATAAAAATATGGATTGAAAACCCCGCCTGGTTCAGTTAAAGCTACTACAACCGTATCTTTTCGATTTTTCGCCGATTGAGGCGATTTCGATTTGTCTGTAGCAGCGATAACAGCATCTCCTGCGTTCTGTACCCGAAGTGTTTGAGCCTGAGTATCTGCCTGACCATCGGCTGGAGTATTAGAGGTGGATGGAGCTGCTCCTTCGCTACTGCAACCGACTAATAAGGAAGCTCCTAATAGAAATGTGAAGAATGAATGTATAAAAGCTCTTCTCATGATGCTCCTCCTTATAAATGGGAAAATGTAGACTCATTATATTCTTATAATTCCGATCTGTAAAGTATGAATTAATCATATTTCTGCAAATCCCATTTGAAAAGCTTTTTGACATAAGGCTGGACATGAGCGTTGAGGAAAATAGCGCGTACAAAAAACATTTGACCAAATCTCTTACTAGAAATTTGGTCAATTAGCCTTTCATATTCACTTGTAGTGTCTAATTCGTTACGTAGTTAGAAAATCTTCTTCTGTTCCCGATCTGCTTTTAGAATTTCCACTGCTTCACGGAACCGTTGAGAATGTACAATTTCACGTTCACGAAGGAAAGAAAGGCTATCGATTAAATCGACATCATCAGTCATATTAATCAACCATTGATAAGTAGCCCGTGCCTTTTCTTCCGCAGCAATATCCTCATACAAGTCTGCAATAGGATCACCCTTTGCTTGAAAATATGTAGCTGTGAAAGGAACACCGGCCGCATCATGAAAAAACAAAGCCTTATCATGGCTTGCGTAATGTGCGCCAAGACCAGCTTCCTCTAGCTGTTCAGGAGTAGCGTCCTTCGTTAGCTTATATACCATTGTTGCAATCATTTCGAGATGGGCAAATTCTTCTGTGGAAATATCGTTTAAAAGACCAATGACCTTATCAGGAACCGTATAGCGCTGATTCATATAACGTAGAGCGGCCGCTAACTCTCCATCAGCTCCACCGTATTGTTCCATCAAGTACTTTGCCATTTTCGGGTCGCATTTGCTTACGCGAACAGGATACTGTAACTTTTTCTCATAAATCCACATTCAAAATTCCCCCTTTCTAGACCTGCCAAGGCCAAGGTACTTCGTTCCACGACCAAGGGTACTGTGAAAAGCTATTGCCAAAATTCATCAGAGGTCCGAATAAAGATTCATATTCGCGCTTTAGTGTCATACTTTGCTGAGCCATATCGTTGAATTGCCTAATAGCAGTCATATCAGTAGGATGTGTATCAAGATACAGGTTTAGCTCCACTAACACAAAGTCGATCGTCTGAATTTGGTGAAGCAGCTCATAAAATTGTTGCTGGCGTTCATCCTTAAAAGTATCATGATCGCTCACTTTTATTTGCCTCCCTTGTACGGATTTTCATAAGGCGCATACAGAGCAGGCCAGAGGGTTCCTAAGCAAAGAGCTTTGCATGGATCAAATTGCGGTAAATTCGGGGGTTGAAATCCTAAGTAGAGCTGTGGTGGTGTCTCATAAGTTACAACCCGTTGTGGCGGACAAGGATCACATGGACCGATGAAAGGAAAGTATGCTTTTCGATTTCGACTCATATGATTGCCTCCTTTCCTGTAGATGTCCTTATATGCTTATCAATTGGACAAGGAGAGTAGAACAGAAAACATAGGTAAAAAGAGAAGGAATTCCCCTTTTTCCGTGCAATTTGACAAAAAGGGCGAGCAGTGGTACAAAGGGCGGGCAAAATTCAGTTTGCCATGGAAGTGGCAGAAGTCTTCCTGCGACAATAGGAAACTGAATTAAATAAAAATATGGAATTTTATGTGAAGTTATATTATGATAGCAAGCATACCTAGAATAAAGGTTAGGTATTATCTTGGTGATATGGATGAATTAAATATGTGGAAATAGGTTCTTTGAACAATGAGTGTCAAGGATGAAAAGGGAAGCACGGTGTAAATCCGTCACGGTCCCGCCACTGTAAAAGAGGAGTCAGTACAAAAAAACCACTGATCAACGAAGGATTGGGAAGGTATGTGCTGATGTGGATTCTTAAGTCAGGAGACCTGCCTATTTCAACAACACTGTGTGACCTACGGGAGATAGGGAGGTGTTAGATAGCTGTGGCAGTTGTACAAGTATATTCACTGCTTGTTCGGGCATCTCTAACCATCTTTTGAACGGGGAGAGATGCTTTTTTGTTTGAGTTGTGTTTTTTACCGAAAATATAACCTGTTTAGGAGGGCGAACAAGCATGAATAAAGGAATAAGTAGCAGTTTAGGATATCCACGCATTGGGGAAAATCGCGAATGGAAAAAGGGATTAGAAGCATTTTGGGCCGGGACAATTGAAGAGAAGGAATTTCTTGCCCAAATGCAACAAAGCAGACTCCAGCACCTGCAAAAACAAAAGGAAATAGGGATTGATCTGATCCCGGTTAATGATTTCACTATGTATGATCACATGTTGGATATGGCTGTGATGTTTGGATATGTTCCAAAACGCTATGAATATTCTGGTGGGCTAGTACCTTTGTCCATCTATTTTGCAATGGCACGAGGAAATCAGCATGCAGTTGCTTGCGAAATGACCAAATGGTTTAATACCAATTATCACTACATCGTGCCGGAGTTTCAGGACATCAAACCCGTCCTGACCGAAAATAAACCGCTTCTTGCTTATAAAGAGGCGAAAGAGGAGCTAGGGATTAAAGGAAAACCTGTCATAATAGGACCGTATACCTTTATTAAGCTATCCAAAGGGTTCGATCGGCTCCAGATACCGGCGATTATCCTACAGCTTGTCCCTCTTTATGTGCAGGTTCTAACAGAATTAGCGCAGGAAGGCGTGGAATGGGTTCAGATAGATGAGCCCATTCTAGTAACATCTTTATCCGAAGACGAAATGAAGACGATCTCCTACATCTATGAACAGCTTCATGAGGCTGTTCCACAACTACAAATCATGCTACAAACCTATTTTGGTTCCGTTACATTTTACAATGAAGTGAGTAAGCTATCTGTAGCAGGAATTGGATTAGATTTTATCCATGATGGAGGACGCAGCCTTGAGCAGATTACAACAAATGGTTTCCCACAGGATAAAGTACTTGGGGCGGGCATCATTGATGGTAGAAACATTTGGCGGGCAAATCTGACTCAAAAGACAAATCTTCTCGCTACAATCAAAGAGCATGTCGATGCATCCCGTATTTGGATTCAGCCATCTAGTAGTCTACTTCATGTTCCAATCAGTCTAAATCAAGAGATACAGCTTGATCCACTAGTTAAAGATTCATTGGCGTTTGCAGATGAAAAACTAATTGAAATCAAGCATATTACAGATTGGTTGCAGAACGGAGAGGAAAGCGTTAAAGAGATTTTTGCTGAGAATCAAACCATTTTAGAACGGGTAGCCAACTCTGTAGCTCGCAATCGCCCACATATACATGAGGCTGTTGCCAGCTTGCAACTAGATCAGATCGGCCGTGCATCTGTTTATGAACAACGTCGAAAACAACAACAGCACCAATTACAGTTACCAATTCTCCCTACTACAACGATTGGTAGTTTTCCACAAACAACAGAAGTTCGTCAGGCGAGAAATAAATGGCGGAAGGGGGAATGGTCGGTAGAGCAATATGAGCAATTTTTGCAAGCAGAAATCCGGGAATGGATTGACATACAAGAGAAGGTTGGGCTTGATGTGTTGGTTCATGGGGAATTTGAACGGACAGATATGGTGGAATTTTTTGGCGAAAAACTAGGTGGATTCGCTTTTACTAAAAACGGATGGGTGCAATCCTATGGCTCACGTTGTGTAAAACCACCAGTTATTTATGGAGATGTAGAGTTTATTGAGCCGATGACAGTCAAGGAGAGTATCTATGCACAATCTCTTACAACGAAACCGGTCAAGGGAATGATTACAGGACCTGTTACGATTTTAAATTGGTCCTTTGTGCGTGACGATATTTCCAGACAGCAGGTAACCTATCAAATTGCACTTGCCTTACAAAAAGAAGTAGAGGCGCTAGAAGCTAGTGGGATCACGATGATTCAGGTTGATGAACCAGCACTACGTGAAGGGTTACCGTTAAAGAAAACGGAATGGGAAGCATATTTAGAATGGGCTGTAAAAGCCTTCCGCTTAACGACTTCTACTGTAAAAGACACGACCCAAATTCATACCCATATGTGCTACTGCGAGTTTCATGATTTTATCGATTCTATTAGCGAACTGGATGCAGATGTTATTTCAATAGAGACATCGCGCAGCCATGGTGAGCTAATCCATGCTTTCCATAATCATTCCTATCTGAAAGGAATCGGTCTAGGTGTCTATGATATTCATAGTCCCCGCGTTCCAGCTGTAGAAGAAATGGTAAAAATGATAGAGAATGCTCTACATGTCCTTGAACCCAGACAATTTTGGATTAATCCCGATTGCGGGTTAAAAACAAGGGGGCGTAAGGAAACGATCGCTTCCTTAGAAAATATGGTGACTGCTACTCGATTAGTTCGTAACACCATAACAGCTATTCCCTAGGATTTACTAGAGTGGAAGGCAGTCGAAGGGGAGAAATGGAAGTACCAGCAAAAAGAGTACGAGATTCAAAACATACCTTCACAGATCCTGTGTTTCCCCAATACGAATCATCACAATACAATACTGAAAATAAGTAAAGGACAGAGAATATAAAGATCAAAAACAACCGGGTTGGTTGATTGGCAGCATTTCTAAATGGGGTGATACCCTAAGCACTGAAATGCTGCCATTCTATTTTATACAAGGTTCTATAACGAAGATTCATGTGCTATAAGAAGGGATAAATAGTTGTTTTCTTACACAAGGAACAATAGAAGAAAATGGGTAGTTACAGACTCAGAAACTAGGGCAGCATGATGGCAGTCAGAGTCTTTTCAATATTTGGTATGAGTGAAGATTCATCAGAAGTGTTCCAAGCAATAAAACCGTCAGGGCGTAGATTTAGCTCCATTCTAGTTATTTTTTGATCCCTAGGATACAATTTAAGCTGGAATTGTGGAAAATACAACCATTTCCTTCTAACATTTTGTTGGAGAGTAACGTCAACGTGTGAGTAGAGTAATAAAGGTATCAAGTTTACAAAAAAGAGCAAAAAATTTTTACCTACACTTCTAATTGAGAAAGATATTCACTTTCAGTTTTTGATCGTTTATACTTAGCAGTAATGTTTTCATTAGTAGACAAGAGAGAAAAGAGTGATAGATTCGTGTTACGCCGGTTTTTTTCTTATTATCGCCCTTATAAAGGGTTATTTATTTTGGATTTTTCATGTGCCATTATTGCAGGCTTACTAGAATTAGTATTTCCTTTGGCAGTTAATCAATTTGTCGATAAACTGCTTCCTGGGCAAAATTGGTCGCTGATTATTGGGGCTTGTTTTGCTTTGTTGGGAATTTATGTTTTAAACACAGCCCTTAATTTTGTTGTCACATATTGGGGACATATGCTTGGTATTAATATCGAAACGGATATGCGGAAAAAGCTGTTTGACCATATCCAGAAGCTGTCATTCCGATTTTTTGACAATAACAAGACAGGACATTTAATGTCTCGTATGTCAAATGATTTGATGGAAATTGGAGAGATAGCTCACCATGGGCCAGAGGATTTGTTCATTGCTATCATGACCCTCTGCGGTGCATTTGGTGTCATGTTGTATATTAATTGGCAATTAGCCTTGCTCACATTCCTCGTTATTCCTTTTTTGATTTGGCTAACCGTTTTCTTTAACAAGAAAATGACGGTTGCTTTTCGAAGAATGTTTTCCGATATTGCAGATTTTAATGCGAGAGTAGAGAATAACATTGGTGGCATTCGTGTGGTACAAGCATTTGGTAATGAGGAGTATGAGAAAGCTCAATTTGCTATTAATAATGGTCGTTTTCGTTTGACCAAGCTGCTCTCTTACAAGATCATGGCTATGAATATGTCTATCAGCTACCTGCTTATGCGGCTAGTGACACTATTTGTCTTGATTTGTGGAACTTGGTTTGTCATTAAGGGGCATTTGACAGCAGGTGAATTTGTAGGTTTTGTATTGCTCACAAATATATTGTTTAAACCTATTGAAAAAATTAACGCAGTTATTGAACTTTATCCAAAAGGGATTGCTGGCTTTAAGCGCTATGTGGAGCTTTTAGATACTGCTCCAGATATAGCTGACTCTACTAACGCGATCGCTGTAGATCATTTAAAAGGAAACATAGAATATCACGATGTTACCTTTGGCTATCAAAATAAAGAAAATATCCTAAACAGTATCAATTTAACCATTCGTGCAGGTGAAACTGTAGCCTTTGTCGGGCCGTCCGGTGCTGGAAAAACAACGCTGTGCAGTTTATTGCCACGTTTTTATGATGTTACCTCAGGCAAAATTACCATTGATGGAATGGATATTCGAGATTTGAAGCTGGAATCCTTACGTAAACAGATTGGGATTGTTCAGCAGGATGTTTTCTTGTTCTCAGGAACACTTCGAGAGAATATTAAATATGGAAACTTACAAGCTAGCGATGAGGAAATATGGGATGCTGCGCGTCATGCTAAATTGGAAGAATTCATTCTCTCTCAAAAGGATGGATTGGAAACGATTATTGGTGAGAGAGGTGTCATGCTGTCAGGTGGGCAGAAGCAACGTTTAGCCATTGCGCGTATGTTCTTAAAGAACCCGCCTATCCTTATTTTGGATGAAGCAACATCTGCCTTGGATACAGAGACAGAGCTAGCGATCCAGAAATCACTGGAAAAACTGTCTGAAGGAAGAACGACACTTGTCATTGCACACCGTTTAGCAACGATTAAAAATGCTGATCGTATCGTGGTTGTGACAAAAGACGGAATTACAGAGCAAGGAAATCATCAGGAGTTACTTGCGGCAAAAGGAGTTTATAGTAGATTGCATGAAGCTCAATTTTCTACATTAGTACAATAAAAGTCATTTTTACGTGTCACGAAAAAAGCATTCCACAATATCCGAATAAAATGGATAAAATGGGATGCTTTTTTTAGTAGAAAGAATCTATAGTTGTTGGTTCTAAGGTGGTTTTTCGGCTTGAACGGGAATTACTGAATCGCTTGTGGTCTTCGATTAGACCTCATTTTTTCTATGTAAAAGTAGTAGAAGGTATGATACTATCATTTGAGAATGATAATCATTGATGTAACAAGAGGCGCTTTTTCAAGGATACTGGACTGAAAAAGAGGCTTGTTTCTGTTTATAAGGAATCCATGATACATACGACAAGGGGGCAGATGCATCTTTTTTCAGACAGATTATTCATAGCAATCAATAGATAACAGGATGAATTTTACAAAGGAATGATAGAGTAATGGTATCCCACGAATCACACAATGAGCAGGACGGGGCAATGAAACAGCTAAAGCACAAATCTAGACCCGCAATTGCTCTTATCATGATTATTGGTTTGTTCATAGCACTTGTTTTTGTAATGGTGGCTTCTATCTCTTTGGGAGCAGCAGATATTGATTTTTTGACGGTGTGGTCAAGCATTGTTTCTTTTAATCCTGACCTAACCTCCCATCAGATTATTCAAGAATTACGCTTGCCTCGGTCAATAGCGGCAGGTTTAGTGGGGGCTTTTTTGGCTGTATCGGGAGCTATTATGCAAGGCATGACCCGAAATCCCCTAGGGGACCCGTCCATTATGGGCATAACGAATGGAGCGGGGTTTGCGATTGCGCTGGCCTTTGCCTTTTTTCCAGGTCTGTCAAACATGAGCATGATGGCCTTTTCTTTTATGGGAGCAGGATTAGGTGCTGGTCTCGTATTCGCTGTTGGATCATTGTCTAAAGGGGGGCTAACTCCCGTAAAATTAGCACTGGCTGGTGCAGCGGTAGGCGCATTACTTACTTCGCTATCTTCTGCCATCGCGATTCATTTTCATGTAGCTAAGGATATAAGCTTCTGGTTTGCAGGAGGGGTGGCAAATACGCCCTGGATCAGTGTCGAATTGTTATGTCTTGTGGGGGCTATCGGGCTTCCGATTGCTTTGCTATTAGCGCGTTCTATTACGATTCTTAGTCTAGGTGAAGATGTTTCGAAAGGCTTAGGACAACGCAATTTTATCATTAAAGTGATTTGTACCTTGGTTGTGTTGCTACTGACAGGAGCATCTGTAGCGGTAGCTGGTTTTATTGGATTTATGGGGCTGGTAATTCCACATATAACACGTTCATTAGTAGGAGTAGATTATCGCTGGATTATTCCTTGCTCCGCTTTACTAGGAGCACTGTTGCTCATTGTATCTGATATTGGTGCTCGTTTAGTAAATGCCCCTTTTGAAACGCCAGTGGGGGCTGTGACTGCCATTCTAGGAGCACCGTTCTTTCTATATTTGGCTAGACGTGAAGGGAGGGGCTTATAATGCAAGTATTGCAAAAAGGAAGAAAAAGCCCCTGGGTAGTTCTTGGATTGATTACATCGCTGATCATCGTAGTATTTTTTGTCAGTCTACATTTAGGAGTTATTCGCATTGCACTCGTGGATGTCATAGTAACCTTGTTTGGATTTGGAACAGCGGATCATCAGTTGATATTATTTGAGTTTCGGCTACCACGGATGGTTATTGCTTTATTAATTGGAGCTGGTCTTGCTATTTCTGGAGCTATTTTGCAAAGTGTCTCGCAAAATGAATTGGCTGAACCGGGAATTATCGGAATTAATTCTGGAGCAGGCTTGTTTGTCGTCATCTATATTTATCTATTTAGTGGCTCGATGACAGCCATTGGCACCATGTCTATTTTTATTTTGCCAGTAATAGCATTACTAGGAGCTTCGCTATCTGCCTTTATCATTTATCTGTTAGCATGGAAAAATGGTGTGACTCCGACACGGCTGATTTTGGTCGGGATTGCTTTGAACGCGATATTGGGTGCATTCCTAATTGTGTTCCAGCTTAAAATGAACGATACAGATTTTATGAAGGCTATGATCTGGTTGTCCGGGAGCATTTGGAGTACGAATTGGACATATGTACTGGCTACACTTCCGTGGATTGTTTTTCTTATTCCTTATACCATGTATAAAGCACGCTATTTAAACGTGTTGCATCTAGGCGATGATATTGCTGTGAGTTTAGGGACGAATGTAGAGAGGGAACGAAGATTGTTACTAGCAACGGCTGTTGCGTTAGCAGGTGCTTGCGTGGCGGTTGGAGGAGGAATATCGTTCCTTGGTTTGGTTGCTCCTCATCTAGCTAAAAAAATGGTAGGACCGAAGCATCAAATTTTAATTCCTACGGCTGCACTGCTTGGAGCACTTCTTTTACTCTCTGCCGATACGATTGGACGCAATATCTTAGCTCCATCGGAATTACCAGTCGGAATTGTAGTATCTGCTTTAGGGGCTCCTTATTTTATTTATTTGTTAATGAAATCGAAGTCATAGACAGGTTTTCCACCAATAATACATTTTAAAAGACGTATACGAGGCTCCAAATAGGAGACTCTTCAAGCTGACAGGTTATCGAGTAAAAGATAACCTGTTTTTTGTACAAATCAGTTCTTTCTTCCTGTTCTTAGATAGGCAGGGAAAGCACTGTTGCTTGTTACTTGTAGTCGAATTACATTTGAAAGTGAAAAAAGTGAAAAAGAATGTTACTAAATGTCAATAAATTGTAAAAAAATATATATTATGTAAAAAGAAACTTGATTTACATTTAAGGTGTAACGTTTTTCCAGAAACAAGCAAAGAATCCCAGTATCAATATATTGCTGTGAGCTTATCTTGTTCTAAGAAAAAGGTTAGGATTGCATGTCTTGTGAATAAGAATGTGGGCTTACTATGTTCAGGAAGTGGGAATTACAAAAAGTTGTATTTTTTGACATATTGTGCTAGTATTCAGCAAGGGTAATTTTAAGTGTTCAGAATAGATTCCCTAAAGAGAGGAGGAATAATAGCTTTTCTAGCAGTTTCGCATTGTTTAATTTTTTGTAATAACTCATTTTTGTGTGGAAAATGATTTTTGTTATTGCGTAATTCACTCATTTCTAGCAGATTCAGCGGTCCGTTTTTTGTGAGTCAGATTTGCTTACTAGGTTTATAAAATTGTATCGTTGTCGCTTGAATTAATAGAAATTTCTTAATTGGGTTTTTAAGGAGCGAACTAATCCCATACAACCCACTTAGGATAAGAAAAATGTAGCGTAAAACACCAGTTTTTTGAACAAGAGAAACAATCATATTGAATCTGATAGGCAAAGATAGACAAAAAGCAAGGCTATTCATTTGGATAGTAGTATAAATTGTGCTTGGTACTGGTTTCTTATGACAGGAATTTTGCTAATATTGAAAATTTTATGCAGCTCTTTCATCCAGAGGCTCTCCATTCGCAAAAAAGCTTGGGAGAGGCTCATTTAAATGATTCTAGAACTATACCAGTACCATATTGCAAAGGAGATAAAACAATGAAATGTTCAACTAGTAAAAAAGTAGATAATCACATGCTGCGTAGTGTTGATGACAATCTATATCAGGAGCATTTTGCTACCAACGATAGCCCCCTTCCAAAACGTGTACCCGGGGGAGCAAGAGTTTCGTCCAAAGCTATCGAGTCTAGATGGGAATTACTGTCGGTTCGACCTGAGGCCAAGGAACAATTACTAGGCAATCAAACCGTAGACCAACTTGAGTTGTATCAAAAAAACATTGAGAATCTGATTGGCACTGTCAGTATCCCGGTAGGCTTGGCTGGTCCTTTACGGATCAATGGTCTTTATGCCCAAGGTGATTACTATATTCCTTTAGCTACTACCGAGGCTGCTCTCGTAGCTTCTTATAGTCGTGGTGCGCAGGTCATTAGCCAAGCAGGTGGATGCAGAACAGTGATTTTGAAAGAAGCGATTGGGAGGACCCCTGGCTTTATCTTTGAGAGCGTAGTAGAGGCGAGTCGATTTGCTAACTGGGCGGTTTTTGAATTTGATACCTTCCGCGAGGTTGCCCAGAGTACAACAAACTTTGGGCAGCTTATTAGAATGGATCATATGATCGAGGGTAACTACGTGTATCTTATTTTCGAGTTTTCAACTGGAGACGCATCTGGACAAAACATGGTAACGATCGCAACACAAGAAATCTGCAACTATATTCGACAGCATTCACCAGTTCCGTTCAAGAATAGCTTTGTTGAAGCGAACTTTTCGGGAGACAAGAAAGCTTCTGCAAAATCTTTCATGACCGTGAGAGGGAAAAAGGTTTGTGCTGAAGTGGTATTACCTGCAAAATTGGTTCGCCAACGCTTCCACACTACTCCTGAAAATATGGAAAAGTACTGGAGAATGGCATTTGTAGGTGGAGTTCTGCAAGGTATGATTGGTTCCCAAGGTCACGTAGCTAATGGTTTGGCTGCCTTGTATCTAGCAACAGGACAAGACGTTGCTTGTGTATCTGAATCGTCCGTTGGCGTTACACGATTCGAACTAACAGAAAATGGGGACCTGTATGCATCGATAACGTTACCGAATGTTATTGTGGGTACGGTGGGCGGAGGTACAGGGTTGCCGAGTCAAAAGGCATGCCTTGAAATTATGGGACTTTCAGGTGCTGGACATGTACACGCGCTTGCGGAGGTATGTGCCGGTCTAGTTTTAGCCGGGGAACTGTCGATCATTGCGGCATTGGCCGCTGATGATTTTACTAGAGCCCATCATAAGCTTTCTCGTGGCACAGATGGAACAGCTCAAGGGATGGTGAAGCAATATGTCTAATGTGAGCTATCAACAGCTTTCTTGGTCGAGACGTTGGTGGATTTATCAGCGGGAGAGATTTCCCGTTGTTCAAAATGGAATCGTGGTCGCTGTATTCAGTATATCTACGATGCTTTACTCTTCTATTCTGAGAAACGGGTCTTCACCCAGTTTCCAGTCGCTTGTAATTGGTTTCTTGTCGACTTTTTTGTTCTTTTTGCTGTTGCGCATTGCTGATGAATTTAAGGACTTTGAGGAAGACTCCCGATTTCGTTCGTATCGGGCTGTTCCGCGTGGGGTTGTAACCCTGAAGCATCTCGGAGTGCTTGGTGTTTTCATAGGACTTCTTCAACTTGGTATGGCATATTGGTTGTCTCCAAAGCTTATTTTTTGGTTAGTGCTTGCATGGGGCTATCTAGCTTTAATGAGTAAGGAATTTTTTGTCAAGGAATGGTTAAAAGCTCACCCAATTATTTACCTGCTGTCCCATATGGTAATGATGCCGATGATTGTGATGTATATCGTGGCATGCGACTGGGTGACAGCTTCAGATACAATTCCTTCTGGGCTTCCTTGGCTTTTACTAGCCAGCTACGGAAACGGAATCATTCTGGAGATCGGGCGCAAGATTCGAATCCCCGAGGATGAGGAATATGGTGTCGAGACCTACAGCTTTTTGTGGGGCTACAAAAGGGCAACCTGGATATGGGTGGCCGTTGTGTTTTTGACATCTTTCGTGGTTTGGATGGCTTCCGTACAAGTGGGCGCTGGCCAAATCGTGATGTGGTGTGCTGGATTAAATGTGCTGATCGCAGTTTGGATGGCAGTGACGTTTCTTAAATCTATGACAACGAAAGTAGCACAGGCTATAGAAAAAGTTTCGGGTCTACTCATTATTTTGCTGTATCTTAGCCTGGGACTTGTTCCACTTTTATTTTAGGTGAAAAGGAGGTTATAGCACATGACGTATATTTTACAAATGAACCGTGCAGAGGAGAATGAGCTGCAAAAGATGGGCGGTAAAGCTCGTGCCCTCGCTTTGCTGGGACAGGCAGGTATGGTGATTCCCGAGTGGTTTGTTCTTACACCAGAGGCTTTTATGGAAAGTGTTCCAAAAAGTCTTATGGAGGAGTTAAAGGGAGCGGTTCTTCAATCAGAAGAGGCAGTCACCCGGGTTTTAAGGCACATTACTTTAGAACCGAATGTGGAGGCGATGTTAAAAAAAGAAGTTGAGATACTTTGCGCAAATAATGAATTGGTGGCTGTCCGTTCCTCTGCATTAGATGAGGATGGGGCTGAACACTCCTTTGCTGGACAGCTAGAAAGCTACTTGTTTGTCAAACCAGAGGATGTGCCAGCTAAGGTGCTTCAGGTCTGGCGATCTGGCTTTAGTCAACGAATCTTGACCTATCGAAAAGAAAAGGGGCTTAGCTTGCTGCCCCAGCCACCCGCAGTTCTTATCCAACGAATGGTTGACTCAGAAACAGCCGGGGTAGCATTCAGTGCAGATTCCTTGACGGGACAAAGAAAAATTGCCATCGTGGGGGCCTTGTACGGGCTTGGAACAGCGCTAGTATCAGGAGAATGCGATGCAGACACGTATAAAGTGAATCGTAATGGGGAGATTGTGGAGCGTGAAATAGCGACAAAGCTGATTGCGCATCGTTTCTCAATGGAAAGCGATGAGGGCGTGGAGAGTGAAGAGGTAGCGGTTGAGAAGGCAAATCAGCCAGCCCTTACAGATGAACTAGTGCGATCAGTTGCAGAGCTAGCCCGCCGTTGCGAACGCCATTTCGGACGACCCCAGGATATTGAGTGGGCCATTCAGGATGGAAAGCTCTATCTCTTGCAATCACGTCCAATCACCAACTTAGCGGAGATGATTGACCCTGATGATGAGTTTAATCTATGGGATAACAGCAATATTTCAGAAAGCTATGGCGGTATCACAACCCCCCTGACATTTTCATTTGCCCGTCACGCTTATGCTGAGGTATACAAGTCGTTCTGCCGAATAATGGGGGTTTCCGCTGAGGAGATTGTTAATCGGGATTCCGTGTTCCGTTGCATGATTGGCCTTGTCAATGGACGAGTGTATTACAACCTGCTGAACTGGTATCGTTGTCTGGCACTGCTTCCTGGTTATCAAATGAATCGAGGTTTTATGGAACAGATGATGGGGGTTAAGGAAGCACTTCCCCAGCAACTGACGGATAATGTTCAACAGCAGGTGAGCATGCAAGACAAACTCAAGGATGCAATGCGTCTTGGTAAAACAATTGTTAAATTGATTGGCAATTTCAGACGTTTGCCAAAGACGATCGACGTTTTTTACCAACGCTTAAACAATGCGCTTGGTATTACACGCCCAGACCTGCAACAATACAGTACAGTCGAGCTAGCCAACTACTATCTGAAGCTACAAGGTCAGCTTCTAACTCGTTGGGATGCCCCATTGATTAATGATTTTGGAGCTATGATCTACTACGGTTTATTGCGAAAGCTGACGACTAAATGGTGCAATGATGAAGATTCTACCCTACAGAATTCACTGCTCGCAGCAGAAGGTGGCATTATCAGTGCAGAACCAGCAATGCGTATGAAAAAGCTGATGAAGCTAACGAACCAAGATGCCACCTTCATCGACATCCTCTGCAATGGCACTCTAGCAGAAATCATGAAGGAAATGGATCGATTCCCTGCATTTAAAGAAGAGTACGAGGCTTATTTGGACAAATTCGGAGATCGTTGTTTGGATGAACTCAAGCTAGAGAGCGTTAATCTGTTTGACAACCCGCTTCCGTTGTTGCGCTCTATTGGCCATCTTGCATCCCGTCCCGCCCCAACTGAGATGGGACCAAGCGAGGAAGAAATAAGACGCATGGCAGAGGAGCAAGCATTTCAATCTATCGGCTTCAATCTGTTTCGTCGAGTCCTTTTTCGCTGGGTACTTAAAAATGCGCGATTGCGTGTTCGTGATCGGGAAAACCTACGATTCGAACGAACACGAGTCTTTGGTCGTTGCCGTTCCATCTTTCTTGAAATGGGGCGTCGCTTTTATGCACTCGATCTGCTTGACGATCCCCGCGATGTATTCTATTTGGAAGTGGGAGAATTGCTTGGTATGGCAGACGGAACTGCAACATGCAGCAACCTAAAGGGACTAGTAGCATTGCGAAAAGCTGAATTTGAAAAATATCATGAAATGGATGTGCCTGAGGATCGCTTTGAAACGTATGGCGTCATTTATAAAGGTAATACGTTTAAAGCGAAAAGCCCTAAAGAACCACTGACAGGGGATGTGATGAAAGGAATCGGTTGTGCGACGGGTGTCGTACGTGGTCCGGTTCGTGTGGTTACGGATCCCCGTGATGTGACGTTGCTTCCAGGAGAAATCCTTGTAGCTGAGCGGACTGATCCAGGCTGGATCGTACTTTTCTCCTCAGCAGCCGGATTGTTGGTCGAACGAGGAAGTCTGCTGTCTCATGTATCTATTGTTTGTCGTGAGATTGGTATTCCAGGAATCGTTTCTGTAACTGGTTTGACTCGATGGTTGAAAACAGGAGATTGGGTTGAATTTGACGGTAGTACAGGGGTCATTCGTAAGATCACCCCGGAGGAGGGATCGATCAGTGCCTAGTAATATTGGAAATCTCGCCCAGAAAGTAACGATAGATGCGCGCCCCAAGCTAGCTAGCGAAGTTGACTTTTCCTTAATCCGTTATGCCCAGTGCTGGGAGGATGCTGACATCCTCCTAGAGGCACTAGATATTCAGCCTGGAGATAACTGTTTAGCTATCGCCTCTTCTGGTGACAATGCACTAGCGATGCTAAGCAAGTCGCCAGAGCGTGTTGTTGCACTAGATTTGAGCCATGCACAGCTTGCCTGCTTGGAATTACGCGTGGCAGCCTATTCTGCTCTGACACATACTGAACTGTTAGAACTTATGGGCTCGATCCCAAGTAATCGGCGAAATGAACTATACCAAAAATGTCGCAAGCAGCTCACACCGCTAGTAAAAAACTATTGGGATTCTCAATCAACCGCTATAGAATCTGGGATTGGAAGCATTGGGAAATTTGAGCAGTATTTTTCAATGTTTCGCGATTCAATCTTACCTCTTGTCCATTCTCGCTCTCGCGTGGAAAAGCTTCTTCAGAACCGCACGCCAAAGGATCGCCGCACATTTTATCAAAAAGAGTGGAATACGTTACGCTGGAGATTGATGTTCCAGTTCTTTTTTTCCCGATTTGTCATGGGAAGGCTGGGGCGTGATACCCGTTTTTTCCGCTATGTAGAGGGCAGTGTGGCAGCAAGGATTTTACAAAGAGCCCAATATGCCCTAACTGAGCTTGATCCTATGCAAAATCCTTATCTCCAGTGGATTTTACAAGGACGACATAGTCATGCATTACCGTATGCATTAAGACCTGAAAATTTTGATGCTATACGAAACAACCTGCATCGAATTGAATGGCATTGCTTATCAGTTGAAGAGTATTTACAGCATGTGGGCCAAAACGCATTTGATAAGTACAATCTGAGTGACATTTTTGAATATATGTCCGAAGACCAATATGAAAATTTACTGAAGGTTTTGGTACAAGCGGGGAGGAAAAAAGGACGATTGGCTTACTGGAATATGCTGGTTCCCCGAAGTCGCCCTGTGAGCATGGAGGAGTCACTTCGTCCACTCACCAGCTTGAGTCAGGAACTTTTTAAGCAGGATAAGGCTTTCTTTTACAGTGCGTTTGTACTGGAGGAAATCATATGAGTGGTATTATTCCCTTACATCCATGGTTCGGTATTGTGCTGCTGCTTGCCGCCATAGCATTGTTGATTGCAGGATTGCGTTTTTACCAGGTCAGGTACCAGCCTGATCCAGAATGGGTTCGTAAGCTTTTTCATATGAGCTCTGGTACATTCGCATTGGTTGCTCCATGGCTTTTTGGTCAGGATTGGCCTGTATTGGTTGTTTTAGGGTTTGTCGCAATTGTTCTATTTCTTTTCCGAGTTACTCGGCTAAAGAATGGACCCGGAAAAATCTTATCTGATGTTTCGCGTTATTCATTTGGTGAGATGTACTTTGTGATGAGTATTGCGATTCTTCTCCTTTTTACGGAACAAGAAGAACGGGTTTTGTACAGTATTTCTCTCATCATTCTCACGTTAGCTGATGCGATCGCTGCTCTTGTCGGCGTTCGCTACGGTCAGGTGAGATACGTAGTTCCCGAGGGTATGAAGAGCATAGAAGGGTCATTTGCCTTCTTTTTAGTTGCTTTTTTATCGACTCACATCACCTTATTTTTGTTTTTTCCGATGGACGGAATGGCTAATTTAATGATTTCTATTACAGTGTCACTGTTAGCCACTTTAGCTGAGTCCGTTTCCTGGGGCGGGAAGGATAATTTAGTTGTACCAATTGTGAGCTTTATGATGCTCAAGTTTCTCATCGTAAAGGACAATGCCCATTTGCTGTTGGCGCTCACTCTAGCACTCTTACTGTTTATCTTGCTTGAAGCATGCAGAAGAACGAAGGTCGTGTGTCCACAGGCTTTAATGGGAATATCAGTCATTTCGTATGTGAGCTGGGCTATTGGTGGAATAGACTTTCTAGTGGTATTGCTGCTGCATTCCGTGTCATCGCCGATTATTTTGAAGAGTTCAACTGAGCTGTTTTCCAGCAAAAAAATAGGTCTATTCATCGCCACATATACAATGAGTTTTGTATGGTTATTTTTGTACCAGCAAACACAAAGTGAAGTTTTTTTCTTCGCATTTCTGATCGGTCTATTGGCCCAATCCATTTGTTTTAGTCTCACGGAAATCTTTCAATCGTCTCAGAAAAGGCATCTGTTAATTTATCTTTTTTTAAACATTTTGAAAAACTGGGGGCTGACATTGACGGCTTTAGTGCTTCGTTCAGGTCTGAGCAGCGAAGTGGTTGTCCATTCGATTTGGGCGGCCGTAAGCATGCTTATGGCCAGCGGTATTTACTATCTCTTTGTCTTTAAAAGGTCGAAGGCAGCCGTATTAATCCAACCAATATGCGCAGCGGTTGGTTCTATTTTGGGAATTCTGCTTTTTTAATGATCAGCGAAAAGAGTAGGGAGGATATTCGACATGTTAAAAGCAGTACAGGTTACGAATACCAAGATGAAGGAAGAGTTTTGCTCACTACCAGGGCCTTCTGCAAATCGGATCGATTCTCTGGACGAATCGAATGCTGATACTCACTGGATGATACTAGACAAGGAAGGCGTAGCCGCACGCTGTTCACTATGGTGGTCAAACGTACCAGCATATCAAGATCATCAGGTTGGTGTAATAGGACACTATGCAGCGCGAAATGCTCCTGCAGCAAGTGAGCTACTACAACTGTGTTCAAGAGAATTGGCTAAAAAGGGATGTACAATCGTGATAGGCCCAATGGATGGAAATACGTGGGGGACACACCGATTGGTTACGAAAACAAAAGGAGATCTTCCTTTCTTCCTTGAGCCAAATACACCCTTGGAATGGGCCGATCATTTTACACAGGATGGCTTTGAACCGCTATCTCACTACATTTCGCGAATTGTTGATCTCGATCATAGAGATTTGGGCGAAGCGGGGCAGGAGTATGAGAAAAAACGGTACAAGCAACTGACACAGCATATGAATGAACGCGGCATTCGTATCCGGCAGTTGGATTTGACTCGAATCGATGAAGAGCTTACACGAATCTATGAACTCTCGATACGAGCTTTTCATCAAAATTTTTTGTACACCGAGATAAGTGAAAATGAATTCTTGAAACAATACACAAAGATTGTTCCATATATTAAGCCAGAACTGGTTTTGTTAGCCGAGCATGATGATCGACTGGTCGGCTTTATGTTCACCTTACCAGATGTGATGCAAGCCCAAATGGGAAAGGCGGTCGATCAGGTAATCTTAAAGACGCTGGCTGTTGATCCAGATTACCAAGGGTATAAAATAGGCTCCTTCCTCGTAAAGGCAGTCTACGATTTGGCTCAGAAGCTAGGTTATCAACGTGCGATTAATGCGTTAATGATCCAAGAAAATCGATCCACAAGGTTTAATGCGAATGAAGGCTACATTCTTCGTGATTACACCTTATTTGCTAAGAAATTGGAGAGGGAAGCATGAATATCTTTGAAATTGTCAAACCTCATATTCAAAATTGCCCCAATGCGATCGCGATACAGGATATGCCAGACAAAGAGACCCGTCAACTAACTTTTGCCGATCTGGACAAACGTTCTGCTCAAGTCGCAGGGATTTTCAAGAAACAAGGGTTAGTGGCAGGCGATACGGTTCTACTCTTTTATCCAATGTCGATTGAGTTGTATATCACCTTAGTAGCAATCTTCAGACTTGGATTGATTGCGATGTTTCTTGATCCATCTGCTGGTAAAAATCATATTGAACGATGCTGTACATTAAACCCACCTAAAGCGTTAATTGCAAGCCCAAAAGCCCAACTATTGAGGCTGTTATCCCCAGCTATTCGAAAAATTCCGCAAAAATTTGTGATTGGGAGGAGATTGCCTGGAGCCATTTCTTTAACTTCACAAACCAATGCAACAGAGTACAGTCAATACCACTCATGTCAACATGACACGCCGGCGCTCATCACCTTTACCAGCGGTAGCACTGGGGAGCCAAAGGCGACCGTGCGGACTCATGGATTTTTAATTGATCAATACGAGGTGCTCCGGCGCAGTCTTGACATGCAAGCTGGAGCAATCGATATGACAACACTACCTATTTTTGCTCTGTGCAATCTTGGGGCTGGGATGAGGAGCATTATTCCCAATGGTGACCTGCGCCGGCCAGGAGCGATTGAACCGGGTCCCGTCATTTCTCAGCTCCAAAAACAACATGCTCAGAGAATCGTAGCTTCACCAGCGTTTTTTGAACAACTGTTGGGATACTGTGAAAAACATGACATCGTTCTAACTGAGCTTACATATATCTTCAGTGGCGGTGGACCAGTATTCCCACGACTCATGTCCAGATTAAAACGGATTGCTCCAAACGCTCGCATAATGGCCGTATATGGGTCCACCGAGGCTGAGCCAATTGCAGAAGTAGATTGGAACGATATCCATACAAATGATCTTACCGCAATCAAGTCAGGAAAAGGTCTTTTAGTAGGAACCCCTGTTCCGGAGATTCAGGTACGGATTGTTCGTCATCAGTGGGGCAAACCGATTGGTTCTTTATCCAGTGCAGAATTTGAAAACATCTGCCTGACTCCTGAGGAAGCGGGAGAGATTGTGGTCACAGGTCCACATGTACTTTCCGGATATTTGCATGGAAGAGGAGATGAGGAGACGAAATTCCGCGTGGATGGAACAGTCTGGCATCGAACCGGGGATGCTGGGTACTTTGACCAATCGGGAAGATTATGGCTTCTGGGAAGAGTAGCCGCACGAATTAAAGATGAAAGGGGAGTTTTGTACCCTTTTGCTGTGGAGAGCGTGTTATCGTTTGATGAGTCGATCGGACGAACTGCTTTAACACAATATCGCGGTCGTCGTGTATTAATTGTGGAAAGAAATAGTAAGAGCTACATGACTGCTGAATTAGCTGAAATGCTAGAATGGGCAAACCTCGATGCCATTATCTATATGGATCAGATTCCAGTTGATAAGCGGCACAATGCAAAAGTGGATTATAGTCTTTTGAACAAGGCATTGGAACAAGGAAAATTTGAGCAACAAACTATTTCCGTTTGAGGAGGACATTATGATTCTTACACTTCCGCCTGGACCAAATAAACCTCTGTACAACGTGTTCCGTACTCTGCACAATATTCTGGATTTCATTAAGGAAAACGCAGACAAGTATGGAGACGTCGTGTATTATCCGTTGCTCAATGAACGCATTTATCAATTAAATAAGCAGGAGCTTATAGAAGAAGTATTTATCAAAAAACAATCGAGTTTTATAAAGAATGATCGATTACAAGCAAAGCTTATCAAAAATATTTTAGGCGAAGGTTTATTCACCGCTAACGGAGAGCATTGGCTTCGGAACCGACGGATGATGGCCCCGGAATTCCACCAAAAACGGATAGAAAGCTATGGAAAGACGATCATTGAAGTAACGAATCGTTACATTGAGAACTGGCAAGAAGGCGAAACGCGCGAAATCAAGATCGATATGCTCAATTTAGCACTTGATGTCGTAATGAAAAGTTTGTTTGGACATAACAACACCATTGACGAAGGAAAATTAATTCAGGCCTTGCAGACGATTCTAAGGTATTACGCTAAGGCAGTCATGTTCCCTATACCACTTCCAGGTTATAGTAACTATAAGCGCTGTGCAAAAGAGATGGATGACATGATTTTGCAGTTAATTTCTTCACGAAGATCATCAGGTATATATGGAGATGACTTGTTAGGAATGCTTCTTTCCATGCGCGATGAAAATGGAGAAGGACTTGATGATCGTCAAATTCGCGACGAAGTGATGACCTTGATTGTTGCAGGACATGAGACAACAAGCGCAGCGCTGGCGTTTGCTTTTTATCTTCTATCTGAAAATCCTGATGTTACAGAGAAAATGGCGGCTGAAATTAGTGAAGTGCTTGATGGTCATTTACCCCATATTCAAGATTTACCAAATCTACAATATACCACAATGGTGGTAAATGAGACCCTCCGGCTTCGTTCTCCAGCTTATATCTTGCTTCGTCAGGCTGCAGAAGACATTCAGATTGGCGAATATATGATTCCAAAAGATTCGATTGTGTTAGTTAGTCAGTATGTCATGCACCGTGATCCCCGTTATTTTGAAGACCCATTGGTATTTCGTCCAGAACGCTGGGCAGATGGGCTTGAAAAAAAATTACCGACGTTTGTCTACTTTCCCTTTGGCGGTGGACCGCGCATGTGCATTGGACAGCGATTTGCAATGGCAGAGGCCGTGTTGATTTTGGCTACCATTGTTCAACGCTACAAGCTAACAGCAGTTAATCAGGACAAGCTAGAGGTAAACGCTTCGATAACTCTATCCCCAAAAGCCTTGCATATGGTTGTAAATAAACGGATGTAACCACCTACCATTGATATAGGAAATGCAAATGCCAAATACTGAGAAAAAGAGCTTTTAGGGAAAAGTAGATGAAAACAATACCGTTCTACCGTTAGAGGTAACCGGTTAAACAAAAAATGAGAAATGATATAAAAACAGTGTGAACCGAGCTTGGATAAAGAGGGGGTTCAATGCTGTTTTTTTTGTTGTAGGTTGCTACACAGTCTTTTTGGTTTTTCCTTTTAAAAGTTTGCTATATTCTAGTAAAAGAAATAGATATGATGAAATATGGGGGCTAAAGAATGGCAAAAACGCAACGTTTGATTGAAATTATGATGACGATGAATGCGAAGAGAAAATTCACGGCACGGGAATTGGCAGAGGAATTCAAGGTTTCGTATCGCACCATTTTACGTGACTTAAATGAACTAAGTGTAATGGGAGTTCCTATTTATTCAGAGGTGGGAGCAGGGGGTGGCTATTATTTATTACAGGATCGCATGCTACCTCCTATTTTCTTTAAAGAAACAGAAGCAACTGCTATGTTTTTTGCTTATCAATCGTTGCAATTTTTTGATTCCCTCCCCTTTCAAACAGAAACGAAAGCAGCATTAAAAAAGTTTTATCACTATCTACCAGAAGATGTGAAGGAACGTATTGACCAAATGCGAGACAGAGTTGTTTTCTGGAATCCTACGTACGCTCAATCTTCTCATCATTTAGAAGTCTTGCTTGAAGCAGCCATGGATCAATCCATTCTGACTATTCAATACGATGGTAAAAAGGGAATAACCAAGAGAAGAATTCAACCAATCGGCTTGTATAGCTACAATGGATTTTGGTATTGCCCAGCTTATTGTTTACAGCGACAAGCGTATCGACTGTTTCGGACAGATCGGATTAAGCAAGCAGAAATAAGCGATCCTGATACAGCCACTTTAAAGCAGGTTCAATCGCAAGCAGATTGTGAAAAAAGAGCCCCCATACAGAATAAATCGGGAAAGGATAAACTACGTTATTGCTCCATCATGGATTGGCTTATAAACAGTGAACAAAACGGGAAAAATCTCGTTCCTTTTGTCGTCGAGCTGACAAGAGACGGTACACGACAAGCGAAATCGATATTAGATTTAGTCCGGGTGGTTGAAGAGCGCAGCGATGGGACAGGCTGGATCGATACAAGGATTCCGCGTGCTGAAATTCCCTTCTATGCTGAGCTTGTTTGGAATCTAGGCATGGAGGCGATGGCGAAGGAGCCGCAAGAACTTATTTCTTATGTGAGGGAAAAGATTACAAAAATGGCGGAGCATTATCGGTAAATAAACTTTTTTCATGCGTTCCATTATGACAGAGTTTGTCACTATTAGCTGTTAGAATCAAGAAGAGAAATCTAATAGACTAAAGAGGTGTAAAGCATGTCCAATGTTGTGAAGTTACGGGATGAGTTATTTCATCAGATGAACGTAGCTATGAAAAGTACAATTTTACTTCTTCAGAAGATTAAAGAAGAGGATTGGGGGTATCGACCTGCTCCGAACATGCGTACTCTACACGAATTAGCCTGTCATCTAGTAGCAATTCCTGAAGTAGACCTTCTTATTATGCAGGAGAAAGGAGAGGATACCATAAGACAGATTGAACAAAAATACAACAGATTGGATACGGCCAAGTCGCTGGCACAAGAGATGGAACAAGGATACCAGATGTGCATCTCTTATCTGTTAGCTATGTCAGAAGATGAGTTTTTCAACAAGAAAACAACTCCTTTTTATCATGAACACTCTGCTTCTCAGGCTCACTGGTTTACGGAGAGCGTTACCCATATGTTCCATCATCGCTCACAGTTATTTACTTATTTAAAATTGCGAGGATATGAGGTGAGCATGTTTGATTTGTATGTTGAATAGAGAGTGGTGTGTAAATGCTAGTAACAGATGCTGCTAAAGACTTGTTACTGTGGAAGATGTTAATTTTTATACTGAAAGCTGTATGTAATAATAAAAGCTAGATGAATGCTGGGGAGATGTGCATCCATGAGTCAACCTACAAGAAAAAAAGTTCGTGAGCTAGGAATCGTGATTGGAACGTTGCCAACAGGAAGGAAAAATTGCATTACAGATGTTAGCGGTGTAAAAGTTGGTCATGTCACCATAGATCGACCGCTAGATGATGGCACGCAAGATTATGCATGTACCGGTGTTACCGCCATTTTGCCTCATGGGGGCAATTTGTTTTTGGAAAAAGTGACAGCAGCTAGTTATGTAATCAACGGATTTGGCAAAACAACAGGTCTTGTACAGATAAATGAATTAGGAGTGCTGGAGTCGCCAATCATGCTGACTAATACGTTTTCGGTGCCGGCTGTTACGCAAGGGACCTTACAGGAAATGCTAGCACAAAATCCTGAGATTGGTGATACGACAGGTACGATTAATGTGGTAGTTGGTGAATGTAATGATGGTTATCTCAATGCTATCCGTAGATGTGTTATTCAACCAGAAGACGCTAGAGCAGCGATTATGAATGCGATGGAGAATCAATCCGAAGAGGGAGCTGTCGGCGCTGGAAAAGGTATGGTTTGCTTTGGGTATAAAGGCGGGATAGGGAGCTCTTCTCGTCTCGTCCAGATAGATGGTAAGGAATATTCAGTTGGTGTACTTGTGCTAAGCAATTTTGGAAAAAAAGAAGAATTTCAAAGAGATAAATATCAACAACAATTCGCAAATGTTCAGCGTTCCTCCACTGCTATTGAACATACGTCGGATGGTTCAATCATGATTGTCCTTGCTACCGATGCCCCCGTCAATGAGCGACAATTGCTACGTTTGGCCAAGCGTTGTGCCATCGGACTTGGGAGAACAGGTAGCTATTATGGTCATGGTAGCGGAGATATTGTGATTGCTTTTTCAACCGCACATAAAATTCCACATCATAGTGATCATTTTGTGGAAAAACGAATGCAGCTACGTGAGGATCATCCTGTAATGAATCAATTGTTCACTGCTGCAAGTGATGCGACAGAGGAAGCAATTCTTAACTCATTATCTAAAGCCAGAACAACGAAGGGACGTAATGGAAGAGTTGTTGAGGAATACGTATTCACATAAACAAAGATGATGGAGGAAGGAATTATTTGTTAGTTAAGATGGTTTGACACGAAACCAAATGGTGTCATATAATCACAAAGTGAAACCAAATCGTTTCGAATAAACGTGTTATAGATTTATCTCCTTAAGACTGCCAACCGGGGATAGTTTGGCACGAATCGAACAAAATAATTCATGATGTGGAAGATTTTGTTGTATGACCAAAAATGGATATGGGTCAGCTTTATATCTTCGTGGCGACAAATATCAGATAAGTAACAAATTGATGGAGGTAAATAAATGCAAACGAATCAATCTAACAAGATTCCTGAGATTCGCCAAACAATCGTGTGCAATGCACCAATTGAACGAGTATGGGAAGCTGTTGCGACATCAGAAGGAATTGCTGCATGGTTTATGCCTAATGATTTTAAGCCAATTAAGGGGTATGAGTTCCAGTTGAATGCTGGCCCTTTTGGTATGTCTCCTTGTAAGGTAATGGAGCTTGATCCGCCTAAGCGTCTTTCCTTTACATGGGGAAAAGATTGGACCGTTACTTTTGAACTAACTACCTTAGAGGATGGAACAACAGAGTTTACGCTGATTCACAGCGGCTGGGACCCAGATACAGTCACCGAGTTTGGTGAAACCCATGTCGTCGTGCGAGATAGAATGGCAAATGGCTGGGTAGGCTTACTGAAAGCATTACGTACTCACGTCGAGGCGTAATATGAGTGCACCAGCTCACAAGTATGATGTGTTTCAAGCCATTGCTGACCCAACGCGACGGCAGCTACTGGAATTGTTAGGTGATCAGGAGCTGTCTGTTACCGCAATCAGTAGCCATTTTCCGATGACCCGGACAGCGGTTTCTAAGCATTTACGGATATTAACAGAGGCTGGGCTACTCACGGAAAGAAAAGTGGGACGTGAAACAAGGTATCGACTTAAAGCAGATCCATTACTTGAATTGAAGAAGTGGCTCGAATACTATGAACGATTCTGGGAAAATAAATTGTCTGCGTTGAAACGTTATGTAGAAGCAGAAGATAAGGCAGTGGAAGAAAGAGGTCGCTAAATAGCGGCCTTTTTCTGTTTTTGTATAGCCTTGCAGGAAGATTTACTTCTTGAGATAGCAAAAAAAATTTATACGTGAAAGCAGAATAGGCGTTCAGGGTTACATAAAACGGTGAACAAACAAATAGAACAAATGTTCCTATACCGGAGAAAACGGCATTTTTCTTAGATACAACTGGATTATTTTAAAGGTTTACATGTATATAAATGGATTTATATACTGTTATTTACAAGTTATTAGGCCGAAAATCTTCATGTTGTTCAATCGTAAAAGGGATGAAGAATAACCAGCATAATCATACTTTTCTTGTCTTAAAGCACCTGCTGATAACACAAAAAGCCCATAAATATAAGCTTTTTACGAAGATAGTTTATTTTGTTTCCGAGGAGCAGGAGCTAGAAAACCATAAAACAGAACGAATGTTCGCACCTCGGTAATTTCATCATTTTAGAGAGAAATCACTCTCATGAACATATTTATATCGGGAAAAAATCAGGAACGGACAGCTTGAGAGAAAAATCTGTAACACAATGCTATCAGGGAAGACCGTACATAGCCTGTAGAAAAAGGTCAAGTAGGGAAACCAGATTATGTTGATGGAATTTTTTATCAGAAAAGTTGAATTTATATAATAATTGGTGTAATATTCTATCAAGTGATAGTTTCATCTATCAAAAAATGAACCGATCAAAAAGAAAGAGGGGCCTTCAAGATGAAAAATGCCAGATCAGCGACAAAGGAGGCTAGGCTTAATGCCATTTTGGATGCGGCTACAGAATTACTAGTCGAAAAGCCAACTGCATCTTTGAATGAAATTGCCGAATACGCTGGTATCGGCATTGCGACTCTGCACAGATACATCGAAAATAGGGATCAATTGATCCTGCAACTAGGATTAAGATCTTCTCAGGTGTTCAGAGAGACGATAAAGCAAATTCCGTTAGACGAGGAAAACATCGAATCCTATATTTCACAATTGATTGAGGCGTTAATTCCACTCGGGGCTAAGATTTATTTTCTAGCTCATGAATCTACGCTGTATTACAGTCAAGAGATGATGGAAGCTGAGGAGGAGGTAAAGGAACCTATTCGACACTCCATTCAGGTATTGCAACGCAAAGGTTACCTCCGTGCCGATATGAACAGCGAATGGATTTTGAATGTCCTGTACTCACTTCTCTTTATGACATGGCAGCAGGTTCAAGAAGGTCATATTGCGAAAAGATCGGCCGCGTCACTTCTTTTAGACACACTTTATCATGGTTTTAAACAAGAAAAATCATAAGCAGATTTGATGATGCGTAGCAGGGCAACTACACTTTCGCGAATAAATCTGAAAGGATGTTTGTGATGAAAGAAGTAGGATATATTCCGCAACCCAAAACGTATGGTCCGCTTGGCAATTACCCCTTAATAGAAAAAGATACACCGACACTTTCACTCTGTAAACTTGCAGAAGAGTTCGGTCCAATCTACCGATTAACCCTTTCTGGAAGTTCAAGCTTGGTTATTTCTGGTCATAAACTAGCGGCTGAGGTTTGTGACGAGTCGCGTTTCTTCAAAAACATTACAGGTGATTTGGAAAATGTTCGTGCCTTTAGTGGAGATGGTTTATTTACGAGCAGGATTGAGGAGCCTAATTGGCAAAAGGCCCATAATATCCTCCTACCTACTTTTAGTCAACAAGCAATGAAAGGATACCATTCAATGATGGTGGATATTGCCTTGCAGTTGATCCAAAAATGGGCACGTCTTAATCCTAATGAAAGTATAGATGTTCCTGGCGATATGACTCGACTTACATTGGATACGATTGGGTTATGCGGCTTTAATTATCGCTTTAATAGTTTTTATAGAGAAACACACAGCCCTTTTATCAACAGTATGGTTCGCGCACTTCAAGAAGCGATGCATCAGAGTGGAAGATTGAAAATTCAAAATACATTAATGGTGGGAACTAGACGTCAGTTTACCCAAGATATTGAAACGATGTTTTCATTAGTAGACAAAATCATCGAGGAACGAAAGGTGAATGGCGATCAGGGTGAAATCGATTTGCTCACCCGCATGCTTAACGGGAAGGACCCGCAAACTGGAGAGAGACTGGATGACGAAAATATCCGGTATCAAATCATCACATTTTTAATAGCAGGACATGAAACAACAAGCGGCTTATTATCATTTGCTCTCTATTTTTTGCTGAAAAACCCAGAGGTGCGAGAAAAAGCGTACCAGGAAGTGGATCGGGTATTAACCGGTGTATCTCCTTCGTATCAGCAGGTTCTACAACTTACATATGTGCGTATGATTTTACAGGAATCCTTACGTTTATGGCCAACAGCCCCGGGATTTGAACTTACCGCTCGGGCAGATACAATCATTGGAGGGAAGTATGCCATAAAAAAAGGCGAAGTTGTTGCATTACTCTTACCCCAACTTCATCGAGATAAAGATGCTTGGGGAGATGATGCTGATGAATTTTGCCCCGAGCGATTTGAGGACCCTGATAAAGTCCCCCATCATGCCTATAAACCTTTTGGAAATGGTCAACGAGCCTGCATTGGGATGCAATTTGCACTGCATGAAGCCACTTTAGTTCTAGGTATGATTCTCCAGAACTTTGAATTAATTGATCATACGAACTATCAGTTAAGCATTCAACAAACATTAACGATCAAACCAGAAGAATTTTACATACGTGTCAAACAGCGAAAGAAACAGAAGCTAGACCAATCTACCCAAGAGCCAGAAGTAGGAGCTGTAAACATACGAGGGACAGATAGTAGATGGGAACAGATTAAAACATCCATAGCTAGGGTCAACCATGTATCTTTACTAATCCTTTATGGGTCAAATTTAGGCACAGCAGAGCGTACCGCACGAGAGCTTTCTACTAATGCGGGTTTGCTCGGTATCAGAAGTGAGATGGCACCGCTTGATGATTGGCTAGGGAAGTTACCGAAAGAGGGAGTCGTACTGATTGTTACCGCTTCTTATAATGGAAAGCCCCCTAATAATGCCCGAAAATTCGTGCAATGGTTGGAAGGAGTAGAGGCAGGTGCGCTTCAAGGAGTTACGTATGCGGTTTTTGGATGTGGAGACCGCAATTGGGCAAATACCTATCAAGACGTCCCGAGATTTATTGATGAGCAGCTTACTTTAAAAGGAGCGAAAAGGCTTTCGTTGCGAGGCGAAGCTGACACTAGCGGAGACTTCGAAAAACAATTAGAAGACTGGCAGAAGCGTATGTGGCTTGACGTTATGGAGACTTTTATTCTACAGGAAAACCTTGAGGAAAAAGATCACGGAACCCTTACGATTCAATTTATGAATGACATGTCAGATGTACCGCTCGCCCTCAAGTATAATGCTGTCTATGCCTATATAACAGAAAACCGGGAACTGGAGAGTGCTAATTGTGGGCGAAGCATCCGGCAAGTAGAAATCACATTGCCAGATGGTCTTAGCTATCAGGAGGGGGATCAAATCGGGGTATTACCGAAAAATAGGAAGGAGCATGTCGAACGAATTTTACAACGCTTTGGCTTGAACGGGAACGATCCCTTGATTTTGAGGGCAGATGGACGTAACATAGCCCATCTTCCGCTGGATCGACCAGTACGACTTAATGATTTGCTGAGTCAAAATGTAGATCTGCAAGCAACCGCAACTCATGCACAGCTACATGAGCTTGCAGCTTACACGGTTTGTCCCCCACATAAACGTGAATTGGAGGATTTATTAGATGAGGTTGTCTATGAACAGCAGGTAGAGAAGACCGGGGTGTCGATGCTAGAACTGCTTGAAAAATATGAAGCCTGCGAGATGCCCTTCGAAAGGGTTATCGAGCTTTTGCCCCCGCTTCAGCCGAAATATTATACGATAACTAGTTCTCCAGAGAACAGTCCCCATCAGGCTAGTATTATGATAGGAGCTGATTCTCTAGAAAGTGAATGCGGAGTACATCTGGGAATGCTCGATCATTACTTAGCTGATTGCCGCCCAGAAGAGAAAATTATAATGTTCATCAGTACACCAGAATCTTAATATCCAACTCCTGAAAACATTCAAGAACACCGGCTATTATGGTCTGAAAAGAAGTGCAAGCTTTCTAATTTGTATTCAATTCCCATAAACAAAAGGTTACATACAAAAACCAGTCCAATACGTTACCATTGTGCTTTTGACTGGTTTTTTGTATTTGCGAGAGGTAGGATGTAACTACTTTTTGGAAAGACCAACGAATATCCTATATGGAATAGGGATAGTTGAGCACAGTTAGTCTGATTTGCAATGTAGCTTACACGCTTTATATGAGCTACTCTGTCCACGTAATTTTTTGAATACATTGTCCTACCTGCATGGGAATGAATGAGTCATCTACGTCAGGAATAAGCTCTGGTTTGAGCAGTTGATGCTTTTTCATCTGATAGTAATCAAATAAGGCTTGTTCTAAAGTCATGTGATTTTGAATCAAAAAAACAGGACTAAGTAAACTTGGCAGGAGTAGCTCGTCCTGAGCAATTAATAAAGAAGGATTAACAGAAAGGAACACACCTTCTCTATGACCAGCTTCATAAAAAGCTTTAATATGATCGTTACGAGCTTTTTGCGCCTCAACAATTCGCTGGTATAAATGAGGATACATGCTTTTTAGTTCCTGTAATAATAAATCTGATAAAAAAATAGCCAGAACCACCGAGTTTTCAAAAACCTTTTGGAAGCGGCGTACGAAAGAAGCAGATTCGTTATCAGATAAGTCATGAAGGTTCTCAAGGATATAATCAACGTACACTTCTACTGTCGCTTCTAAGATTTCTGTTCGAGAAGAAAAATATTTATACATCGTTGCTTTGCTTATATCCATATATTTTGCAATGTCTTCCATTTTCAAAGAGCTGATCCCTTGCTTTTTAAGAAAGGGAAGTAGACGAATAATCAATTCTTTTTTCGTCTCTTGCTCATTTTTACGTGATCTGCCTCGAGTGTTTGTCACTTCAATGCCTCCCAATCTAAAACATCAAATTACATTATAACGTAAAATTAGATATTACACATATAACTGCTATTTAACTGAACGAAATATACGAAAAAAGTTTAATTAATTCATTATGTATGATAATATAAGGTTGCAAAGGTAACGTTTCCTAATAAGCAGGGAGGGTATTCTAATGAGTGAAGCAGTTAATAATCAGATTTTACTTTCTAGTCGGCCAGTTGGCGTTCCAACAAGAGATAATTTCACCTTCATCAAATCCTCTATTCCTGAAGTCAATGACAATCAGCTTTTAATACGTACTCTATACCTATCTGTTGATCCCTATATGAGGGGGAGAATGAATGATCAAAAATCTTATATACCCCCCTTTCAGCTAGATCAAGTGATAACCGGTGGGGTAATTGGAGAAGTAATAGAAACGAAGTCCTCAGAATTTCAAGTCGGGGATGTTGTCCTTGGTCTATTGGGATGGCAAAATTACTCCGTGGTTGATGCTGGAGAAGTACAAAAAATCGATACAAATATAGCACCAATTACAACCGCATTGGGTGTACTTGGAATGCCTGGAATGACCGCTTATTTTGGTCTATTGGACATCGGCCAACCACAGGCAGGGGAAACCGTAGTTGTTTCAGGGGCCGCAGGAGCGGTGGGAATGCTTGTCGGGCAAATAGCAAAAATCAAAGGGGCACGTGTTGTAGGGATTGCTGGTTCTGAAGAAAAAGTTCAGTATGTAACAGAAGAGCTCGGATTTGATGCCGCAATTAATTATAAAACAACACCAAATATGCAACTAGCATTAGAAAAAGCTTGCCCAAACGGGGTAGACGTTTATTTTGATAATGTGGGTGGTCCGATATCAGATGCCGTTCTGAGCTTGATTAATCAGGGAGCGCGAATTCCTCTCTGCGGTCAGATTTCTCTCTACAATTCAGAGAAGCAGGATATTGGACCTAGGATTCAGGTGCAGCTCCTCAAGAAAACAGCTACTATGAAAGGTTTTTTGGTGACTCAATATACAGATCGTTATCATGAGGGAATGACACAGATGGCCCAGTGGATCAAGGAAGGAAAAATAAAATATTCCGAGAATATTGTAGAAGGTTTGGAGAATGTACCGGAAGCTTTCCTTGGGCTATTTACTGGAGAGAACACTGGTAAGCAATTGGTAAAAGTTTCTGATTGTTAAAAAATGTAATATAAGAAACGAAGCTTATATCCTTCATAAAGAAAAACCAGGCTTTCAATAGAAGGTCTGGTTTTTTTAGTAAGTAATCATGGAACCGCTTGTCAAGCTCAAAATATTATGGAATAAATCTTTATATGATGAATGAATTTAGTTTTGGATGTTGTAATTTTATGTAACTTATTGTAAATTTAATCCAAGATGAACATTTGTAAAATAAAGCAATTTGCTGAAATGCATGGTATGGCTGTAATGCTTACACGTCCATCATGGAAATGTAAGACAAAATTACAAAAAATTGATGTTGACTGTCGATTTGCTCGATATTGTATAAATAAGGTTGTAGCTGGATAATACCATATGTATCTATTTTTAAAGATGGCGAGACCTTTTATAACCTCTAAGATCAATGATTCTTTTTTCCTCTATGAAACACTCCTTGATTACTATAATTACGATCCAAATTCCTTTTGTTCTGCTTTCATAAAAAGTGAAGTCCCACAGAGTAAAATCTACGAATAGAAGGGGGTGTTAGGTGCTGAATATCATTGGCACGAATATATGAAAAAGAAGTATTTGTATATTTTTCGAGCATAGGAGGTTAAACTGTGATGATACACAGTCATTCGCTCACAACACCCTATCTATCTGACAAGACAATTCATCAGCTTTTTGAAAGTCAAGCTGAAAAAAACCCAGACAATCCTGCCATTATCCTAGAACAAGAAAAGCTTACCTATCAAGAGCTTAACTCCAAAGCAAATCAACTCGCACGATTATTGATTGAAAAAGGCGTTCAGACTGATCAAATAGTTGGTATTTTCATGGATCGATCGATAGAAATGGTTATTAGCATTCTAGCGATTTTAAAAGCTGGTGGGGCATATGTCCCGATCGACGTTGAATACCCGCAAGAGAGAATTCAATACATGCTAAAAGATAGTCAAACCAAAATAGTTTTAACCCAGCATGCTCTTGTTGGTCTTATCCGCGAAGCTGATTTCCAAGGTCAAGTTATTACTTTTGAAGATCCAGCAATTATGATGCAAGCGGAATTAAATCTTAATTTGGACTGCAAGAATACCGATTTAGCTTATGTAATTTATACATCTGGTACAACAGGAAGTCCAAAGGGAACCATGCTGGAGCATAAAGGTATTGTAAACCTAATCGATTACTTTCAAAAAATACTTGAAATTACACCAAACGACCGAGTCGGGCAATTTGCCAGCATCTCCTTTGATGCATCTGTATCAGAGTTCTTTATGGCATTGCTAACAGGTGCTAGCTTATATATGATTTCTAAGGATACGATAAACGATTTTGTAAGCTTTGAAACATTTATGAACCAGCATAAAATTTCGATTATCACACTGCCACCCACGTATCTTATTCATTTGAACCCAGAGCGCATTTTATATTTGCGTAAACTCATCACAGCAGGTTCAGCCACCTCTTTTCCCCTAGTGAATAAATGGAAAGATAGAGTAACCTACATGAATGCATATGGTCCAACCGAATCGAGCATTTGTGCTTCCACCTGGATAGCAAAAACAGAAGACGCAGGGCAGCAGGCAGTCCCCATTGGTTCACCTATTCAAAATACACAGATTTATATTCTCAATCCAAATTTAGAAGAAGTACCTTTTGGAGAAACGGGTGAACTATGTATCAGTGGGATTGGACTAGCAAGAGGCTATTGGAATCGTCCAGAATTAACTTCCGAGAAATTTATTACTCATCCGTATCTACCCGGTGAAAAAATGTACAAAACAGGGGATTTGGCGAAGTGGCGTTCAGACGGGACCATTGAGTATATAGGACGTATGGATCATCAAGTAAAAATTAGGGGACACCGAGTGGAATTGGGAGAAGTAGAAACTGTTTTATTACGGTATCACAAGATTAGAGAAGCCGCTGTCATTGCTAAGAAAGATGAGCTGGAACAAGCCTATTTATGCGCCTATTTTGTCGAAACAGAGCAAGTCTCACCTGCTGAACTAAGAGAGCATGTTGCAAAAGACCTACCCGTATATATGATTCCTTCCTATTTTGTACGCTTGGATAAGATGCCACTAACTCCGAATGATAAAATTGATCGAAAAGCCCTGCCTGAACCACATGCCTCTCTACTTGATACAACAGAATTTGAAGCACCGACTACTGAAATAGAAGCCATCCTTGCAGAGATTTGGCAGAGTGTATTAGGGAATAACAGAGTTGGTATTCATGATAACTTTTACGCTCTTGGAGGAGATTCAATTAAAGCGATCCAAGTAGCTGCTCGATTGTATGCCTATCAGCTAAAGCTTGAAACAAAGGATTTGCTCAAGCATCCAACCATTACAGAAATTGTCCCCCTTTTAAAGCAAACAAGTAAAAAGAGTGAGCAAGGCATTGTCGAGGGAGAAGTAGGATTAACTCCTATTCAGCAATGGTTCTTTGATCAACAATTTACTAACATGCATCATTATAACCAATCATATGTGCTTTCTCACCCGAATGGAATTGACGAGGTACTCATCCGAAAGGTATTTGACAAAATGATTGAGCATCATGATGCTCTTCGGATGGTATATAAGCGAGTAAATGGAAGGATTAAACAGATCAATCGAGGGAAAACAGGTCCACTATACGACTTTTTCACATTCGACCTAAGATCTAATCAAGATGTACAGCAAGCTATCTATGAGGAATCCTATCGTTTACACAGCCAAATAAATCTAAATGAAGGCCCATTAGTAAAGCTTGGATTATTTCATACCCAAAAGGGTGACCATTTATTTATTGCTATTCATCATTTGATAGTAGATGGTATTTCCTGGCGAATATTATTTGAAGATATTAGTACAGCTTATGCGCAAGTGTTGGAATCAAAAGAGATAGCTTTACCAGAAAAAACGGATTCATTTCAGGAGTGGTCCTTGGAAATTGAGAAATATGCTACTAGTAAGGAGCTTTTACATGAAATTCCTTATTGGCAAGCGCTCGAATCTATTGCAAAACCTACCCCTCTCCCCAAAGATTTTGAGAATTCCTTAGTCAAACAAAATAGTATCCAGCATATGAAAATGGAATTGTCAGTGGAAGACACGGGACATTTATTAAAAAACGTGAATCATGCTTATCAAACAGAAATAAATGATATTTTACTATCCGGGTTAAGTCTTGCACTTCTGGAATGGGCTAAAGTAGATCAAATCCTCATAAATGTAGAGGGGCATGGACGAGAGGATATTATCGAACAAGCTAATATAGCACGAACAGTAGGCTGGTTTACTTGCCAATATCCTGTTCTAGTAAAGATGGATAAATCAGATGATTTGTCTTATCACATAAAGAGTGTTAAAGAGAATTTGCGGAAGATTCCGAACAAAGGGATCGGTTATGAAATCTTAAAATATAAAACTGCAAAAGAAATAAACACTTCTCTTTCCTTTTCTCTTCAACCTTCGATTACTTTCAATTATCTGGGACAATTCGATTCTGATCTGGAGGGTCAAGGTTTTACCCGTTCACCATATAGTCAGGGAAATTCTCTTGGTGCGGATGGGAAGAACAATATCAGTCCGGAAATGGAAAGCAATATGGTTTTACATATCACTGGGGTGATTGAGAAAGGCAGGATGAATCTATCTTTTTCATATAGTGACCAACAATATAAGGAAGAGTCGATTAAACAGCTTGGCGATAAATACAAATATCACCTTCTACGCTTGATTAGACACTGTATGGAGAAGGAGGAAACTGAACGTACACCCAGTGATTTTAGTATAAAAGGTCTTGAACTGGAAGATGTGGACGATATTTTTGGGTTACTAGAAGAATCCATGAAGTAATCCTTAGAAGGATAGGTGACGAATGAAACGAGGTGTACTTACACTTTCCTGCTATTATTTTTTTAATAAAAGTAAAAAATAGAAATGAGGAATGCTGGGTGAGTACTTTTAGGAGAGAACTGGTTCAGGATATGTATATACTATCTCCTATGCAAGAAGGGATGCTGTTTCATTCCTTACTAAACGGGGATAATAACTCTCATTTGGTACAGATGACGATCCACATTCAAGGAAAAATGGATGTTGATTTGTTTGCAAAAAGTTTACAAATGCTGGTATCCAGATATGACGTATTTCGAACAACGTTTTTGCATGAGAAAATGAAAAAGCCAGTCCAAGTCGTTTTGAAGGAACGCGCCATTCCCATTCAATTTCATGATTTGAGTTCCTTTGACGAGTGGACAAAAATGGAACAAGCGGATCAAATGAAAAGAAAAGACCAAGAAGCTACGTTTCATATAACCAAAGATCCACTCATGAGAGTGATCATCCTACAAATGAAGGAAAATGAGTATCAGGTCATTTGGAGCTTTCATCATATTATTATGGATGGCTGGTGCTTCAGTATTATTTTTGATGAACTCATCCAGATGTATGATTCTTTAGTCGAAAATAAGCCTTTGTCACTACAACCAGTACAAGCATACAGCACCTTTATTGCATGGTTGGAGAAACAAGATCAAGAGACATCGCTTCAGTATTGGGCGGAATATATAAAAGATTATGAGCATCAGGCTGTATTGCCGAAAAAAGGTTCTTCTGGAGAAAAGACAGCGTTTTTGCCAAAGCAATATCATTTTTCATTTGATCGTGTGCTAACGCAGCAGTTACAGCAAATCGCTAAAAATAATCAGGTGACCCTACCTGTTATTTTTCAAACCATTTGGGGACTAGCACTGCAAAGGTATAATTCGTCAAACGATGTAATTTTCGGCTCAGTTGTGTCGGGTCGTCCAACTGATTTACAAGGAATCGAGAGAATGGTTGGTTTATTCATTAATACTCTTCCTTTCCGCGTTCAAACAAGTGCAGAGCAAGCCTTTTGTGAAGTAGTAAAAGATGTTCATCAAAGAACGCTAAGCTTCCAACAATACGAACATGTTCCTCTGTACGAGATTCAAAATCATTCTGAATTAAAACAAAACCTGTTTGATCATATTGTTGTTATTGAAAATTATCCATTAGTGGAAGAATTGAAAAAGAACAGTATCATGCAAAAGATTGGTTTTTCGATTCTTTCGGTCGAAATGTTTGAGCCAACCAATTATGATTTAACCATTATGGTTCAGCCAAGAGAAGAACTTCATGTTCGATTAGATTATAATGCTTTCGTTTTTACTACAGCGTTTATAAAAAAAATGGAAGGACATTTGAAGCAAATAGCAGCATGCGTGGCAAATAATCCAAATGTGGCTGTAAAGGATATTACGATGCTTACGCAGGAGGAATATCAGCAAGTAGTTGTTGAGTTAAACGACACAGAGACTCCGTATCCAGATAAGACCATTCATGAGTTGTTTGCAGAACAAGTAGAGAAAACCCCTGATCAGATTGCTGTTGTTTTGGAAAATAAACGCCTCACATATAGACAGCTAGATGCAAAATCAAACCAATTAGCTCGATTTTTGAGAAACAAGGGAATTGGTCCAGATCGGCTTGTCGGACTTATAATGGATCGCTCGATAGAGATGATGATCGGTATACTAGGAATTCTAAAGGCGGGAGGAGCATTTGTACCGATTGATCCTGCATATCCAGCCGAAAGAATTAGCTATACGCTGGAGCATAGCGGCGTGCAAATCCTTCTGACACAGCAACATCTCATGCATAAAAACCCTTCTTCAATAGAAACAGTAGATATCCAAGCTAGTAGCATTTGGTCAGAAAGCATGGACGATGTTGCAAACCTGAATTCCTCTCATGACCTGTTTTATATTATCTACACATCTGGAACAACAGGTAAACCAAAAGGGGTAATGCTAGAGCATAAGAATATGGTTAACTTAATGCAATTTACCTTTGCAACAACCAATATTGCATATAAGGAAAAGGTATTACAATATACGACTTGTAGTTTTGATGTATGCTATCAGGAAATATTCTCTACACTATTAAGTGGGGGAGAGCTGTATCTCATTACCGAAGATACCAGACGTAATGTAGAGAAGCTGTTCACTTTTATTGAACGGGAAAAAATAAGTATTTTATCACTGCCTGGCGCCTTTTTAAAATTCATTTTTAACGATAAAAGCTTTTCTAAGATATTTCCAACTTGTGTGAAACATATCATTACAGCCGGTGAGCAATTAGTAGTGACCCATGAGCTGAAGCGATATTTACGTAACAATCAGGTATATTTGCATAATCATTATGGCCCTTCAGAAACCCATGTTGTAACAACCTATACGATTGATCCTAACCATGAGATTCCTGAAATCCCGTCGATTGGTAAACCAATCTCAAACACTGGCGTTTATATTTTAGATAAAGAAAAGAAGCTACAGCCACACGGTATCGCAGGGGAATTATTTATATCAGGTGCCAATGTAGGCCGAGGATATATTCACAATTCGGAGCTGACTGCTGAAAAATTTAGTACCAATCCTTTTAAACCAAAGGAAAGGATGTATCGAACGGGAGATTTAGCCCGTTGGTTGCCAGACGGCAATATTGAATATTTAGGTCGAATCGATCAGCAAGTAAAAATACGCGGTCATCGGATCGAGCTTGGCGAAATCGAGTCCCACCTGCTCAATCATAAGGATATTAAAGAAGCAGTTGTCATGGATCAAATGGATGAAAAACTGACAAAGCATATAGTCGCATATCTTGTTTTAAGCAAAAAAGTAAGTATTATGGATCTGCGCAACTATATGGGGAAAACTCTTCCTGACTATATGGTTCCTTCATTCTTTGTGTCAGTAGACAAAATTCCTCTAACTCCTAACGGAAAAATTGATAGAAGATCCTTGCCAAAACCTGAGGGAACGATTGGAGCAGATGTAGCCTATGTGGCTCCATCCACTGAATTAGAACAAAAGCTAGCTATTATTTGGCAGGGTGTACTAGGTGTTCCCAGGATTGGCGTCCATGATCAGTTCTTTTCACTCGGCGGCCATTCTTTAAAGGCAATGAGTCTTATCTCTCTCATCCAGAAAGAGTGTGGGATTGATCTTCCGTTACAAATATTGTTTAAAACTCCAACGATCCAAGCCATTGCTAGATACTTGGAAAATGGCGGTAAAGAGGTAGACGAGAGGTATATTTCTATACCACCAGTTTCAGTCAGGGAATTTTATCCAGTATCATCTGCACAAAAGCGTATGATTATTTTACACCAGCTCTCAAAGGAAGGTACGGGATACAATATTCCAACCGTCATGATGATAGAGGGCCCTCTACAATATAAACGTCTTGAATGGGCAGTTGAGAGATTAGTGGATCGCCATGAAATTCTACGGTCTTCTTTTCATACCGTAAATGGCGAGTCTGTCCAACGAGTGAATCCAACTGTCAACATGAAAGTAATGTTTTTGGAGTCAAAAGAAGAGCATATTGACCTCATGATTGAGCAATTTATTCAGCCGTTCCCTCTTGAATCAGCTCCGTTAATACGAGTAGGTTTAGTTAAGGTGACGGAAGAGCGCCATTATTTACTTGTGGATATGCATCATATTATTTCAGATGGTGTATCTGCAAATATCTTTATACATGAATTAACCAAATTATATCAAGCTGAAACACTTCCTGAGCAACGAATCCAATATAAGGATTATGCTGTGTGGGAAAAGGACTTCTTCCAAACGGAAGCTTTTCACAAGCAAGAAGAGTTCTGGTTGACTGGATTTTCAGGAGAAGTAGCACCTTTGAATTTACCGACAGATTATCCAAGGCCTATGATTCAAAGCTTTGAAGGTGATCGCTACTCTTTTGAAATGGAAAAGGAGCTAGTAGATGGCTTGTATCGAATTGCTCAAGAGACGCAAACAACTCTCTACATGGTTTTACTAGCGATTTATAATGTGCTGGTTTCAAAATATTCAGATCAAGAAGAGGTTATGATAGGAACGCCAATAGCGGGAAGATCACATGCAGATACGAAAAGTCTGTTAGGCATGTTTGTCAATACATTGGTGATGAGAAATAAGCCTGTAGGAAGCAAAACATTCTCTAAGTTTCTAGCGGACGTAAAAAATAATGCTTTGCTTGCCTTTGAACATGCTGATTATCCGTTTGAGCTTCTGGTAGAAAAAATAAAGCTCCCGAGGGATTTAAGTCGAAATCCCTTGTTTGATACCATGTTTATTCTGCAAAACACGGAGCATACCATTTTTGAATTAGACGAACTAAAATGTACGCCATATGTTCCAAAAGGAAAGCACGCTAAATTTGATGTCTCTTTAGAGGTAAGTGAAGGTAACAATACATTGAAGTGCTGCCTAGAGTACTCCACGAGTTTATATAAGAAAGAAACAATAGAAAGAATGGCAGGTCATTGGCTTCAAATCATCCGTACAGTAGTGCAGAATTCAGAGATTAGCCTGTCTGACATCGATATGTTAACAGAAGACGAGAAACAGAAAGTGATCAAGCAATTTAATGATACGCAAGCTGTATTTTCTTCGGAGCATACGATCCAACAACTATTTGAACACCAGGTAGAAAGGCGATCTACTGGGGTGGCTGTTATTTTCGAGCAGGATCAGTTGACCTATCAAGAAGTAAATGAAAAAGCAAATCGGCTTGCGAGATTACTATGCCAAAAAGGGGTTCGGCCTAATCAACTAGTTGGCATTATGGTTGAACGATCATTTGATATGGTGATAGGCACGTTAGCGATTTTAAAATCAGGAGCAGCTTTCCTACCAATTGACCCTGAATATCCAGAAGATCGTATCCGCTACATGCTTGAGGATAGTCAGGCAAAATGGGTGATTGCTCAACCACACTTGATGAATAAGGTTGCATGCGATGCTGCGTATATTAATGTCTCGGAACCTATTTTAGCTGGTTTCGCTAGCACTAACCTTCCTCCTAACAGCCAACCAACTGATTTAGCATATGTGATTTATACGTCAGGTACAACAGGGAAACCAAAAGGAGTTATGCTAGAGCATACTGGTATAGCCAACCTTCAAGCATTTTTTGAAAATAGCCTAGGCATCAGTGAACAGGATTGCATTGGCCAATTTGCTAGCCATTCATTTGATGCTTCTGTTTGGGAAATGTTCATGGCTCTAACTACAGGTGCTAGACTAGCAATCATTTCCAAAGAGAAGATTTCCGATTTTATGAGATTCGAAGATTATATTACTTGCAAAGGAGTTAGCATACTTACTTTACCACCAACCTATGCCATTCATCTTGAACCAAAACATTTACCTACTCTACGTACTCTTATCACTGCAGGGTCTGCTACCTCATTTGGCTTAGTGGATAAATGGAAGGATAAGGTGAACTACATCAATGGATACGGTCCCACTGAAACCTCTGTTTGCGCGACATATTGGAAGGCAGAAGCAGAGAGTGAAAGAACATCAGTTCCGATTGGTATTCCTATGCAAAACGCTCACGTTTATATCGTAGATCAATATCTACAGCTTCAGGGTATTGGCGAGGTAGGCGAGATGTGCGTTAGTGGGGTAGGGCTTGCGAGAGGATATTGGAATCGACCAGAACTAACTGCTGAAAAATTTGTGGATAACCCATTTATACCCGGCGAAAAAATGTATAAAACCGGAGATTTAGCAAAATGGCTACCTGATGGAAACATTGAATACTTGGGGAGAATGGACCATCAAGTCAAAATACGTGGACATCGAGTAGAGCTAGGTGAAATCGAGAGTCTTTTATTACAGCATCCTGCCATACGAGAGGCTGTTGTTCTAGCACGTGATGACCATCAAGGACAATCATATTTATGTGCTTATATCGTTTCAAAGGAACAAGTCACGGTAACTGAGGTAAGGGAGTATGTAGCAAATGAATTGCCAAACTATATGATCCCGTCCTATTTTGTGCAACTAGATAAAATGCCGTTAACTCCAAACGATAAGATTGATCGTAGGGCTTTACCCGAGCCTGATAAAAATCAGGATTCAGGAAAATCATTTGATGCCCCACGAAACAAGATAGAGGAATCACTAGTAGATATGTGGCAAGCTGTTTTAGGGATTGAAAAGATAGGTATAAGGGATAATTTCTTTGAATTAGGTGGTGACTCACTCAAAGCAATGTCGGTGATCACACAAGTCCATAAAGCATTCCAAATTGAGCTATCTTTACAAATCTTTTTTGAAGCTCAAATAATTGAAGCTCTTTCAGAGTATATCTCTTTATCTGAAAAACAGCTCTACACGCCTATCCCAATTGTTTCGCGCCAAGAATACTACCCCGTATCGTCAGCTCAGAAACGGATGTACGTTCTTCATCAGCTTGAGGGGACAGGCATTAGCTACAATATGCCCGGAATGATGGTAATTGAAGGAGCTTTAGATAAGGATCGCTTCAAACGGGCATTGCAAGAAGTAATGAATCGGCATGAGAGCCTGAGAACTAGCTATCGGGTGGTGCAAGATCAAATCGTTCAGAGCATTCAGGAGCATGTAGAGTTTGACATGGAGTATATGCAAGCCCAACAACAGGAAATAAGTGAAATTTTCCAATCGTTTGTAAGGCCATTTGATCTTGTTGTCTCCCCATTATGTAGGAGCCGTCTCGTCAAGCTAGAAGAGGAACGACATTTGTTCCTGTTCGATGTTCACCATATTGCTTCAGATGGTACTTCGATTGGAATAATTCTGAGAGAGATTGCTGATATTTATGAGGGCAAACAGCTTCCTCAACTGCCTATAACGTATAAAGACTTCTCTTCTTGGCAAAATGAATTTTTCTTAACGGATGCCATAAAAAAACAAGAAGAATATTGGTTGAACAGGTTTGCTGGCGAGATACCTGTAGTGAATGTACCGACAGATTATACCAGACCAGCCGTAAAAAGCTTCGATGGCGATCAGTTCATGATGAGAACGGGAAAAGAGATATTTGATGGTCTGCAAAAGGTAGCGGCTCGGGCAGGTACAACGCGTTATATGGTTTTGTTAGCAGCGTATAATGTTCTACTCTCCAAGTATTCTGAGCAGGAGGATATTATTGTTGGTACCCCTATTGCTGGTCGGTCACATGCTGATGTAGAAAATATGGTTGGGATGTTTGTTAATACACTGGCGATGAGAAATAAGCCGGTAGGGAATAAAACCTTTCAAGATTTTCTTAAAGAAGTAAGACAGAATGCCCTACAAGCCTACGAAAATCAGGATTATCCATTTGATGAGCTCGTAGAAAAATTGCATTTGGAAAGAGACCCAAGCAGAAATCCACTTTTTGATACGATGTTTATTCTTCAAAATGGCGATGTGGAAACAAGAGTCTTTGATCAGCTTGTGATGCGCCCATATGAACAAGGGGATACCCTAGGAGTATCAAAATTTGATATGGCGTTTCATATGACGGAAGGACAAGACGAGATTGTATTCCGCATTGAGTATAGTACAAAGCTATTTACCCATAAGACTGTTGAGAGAATGGCAGGCCATTTCCTGCAAATTATACGGACCATTATTGCTAACACAGAGGTTACTTTGTCTGATATTGACATGCTAACGGAAGAGGAAAAACAACTGTTGCTAGTCCAATTTAATGACAATTCAGCCGTGTTCTCATCAGATCAAACGATTCATCAATTGTTTGAAGAGCAAGTAGAAAAGCATCCGCATGAAATAGCTGTTGTTAATGAACAGGTCCAATTGACGTATCAGGAATTAAACGCTAAAGCGAATCAGCTTGCAAGGCTACTCCGAGAAAAGGGCGTACAACCCAATCAATTAGTGGGCATCATGGTTGAACGGTCTCTAGACATGGTGATAGGTACCTTAGCGATTTTAAAATCAGGCGCGGCCTTCTTACCAATCGACCCAGATTATCCAAAGGATCGGATACGGTACATGCTAGAAGATAGTCGGACGAGATGGGTGCTTGCACAGCCTCATTTGATGAACGGTGTAGATTCAGATGCAGAATTTATCAATGTCTCCACGCAGCTACCAGCTACCATTGCTCCTACCAATCTAGTTTCTATCAGTCAACCAACCGATTTAGCGTATGTAATTTATACCTCTGGTACGACAGGGAAACCAAAAGGAGTTATGTTAGAGCACACCGGAATAGCAAATTTAAAAACGTTCTTTGAGGAGAATTTGGGCGTAACTAAAAAAGATCATATCGGTCAGTTTGCCAGCCAGTCATTTGATGCCTCTGTTTGGGAAATGTTCATGGCTTTAGTAACCGGGGCAAGGCTCGTTATCATTTCAAGGGACACCATTAACGATTTTGTCAAATTCGAGGAATTTCTGAACCAACAAAGGATTTCAGTTCTTACCTTACCGCCAACGTATGCTATCCATCTTCATCCAGAACATCTTTCTACATTACGAATACTGATCACGGCAGGTTCTGCTACATCGTTTGGCCTGGTCGATAAATGGAAAGACAAGGTAACCTATATCAATGGGTATGGCCCTACTGAAACATCTATTTGTGCTACGTACTGGAAAGCCTCTGAAAGATCAAGCATAGCTCAGTCTGTTCCGATAGGTGCTCCTGTTCAAAATGCACAAGTCTATATTCTAAATCAGCGCCATCAGCTACAGGGCATTGGTATAGCAGGAGAAATGTGTGTAGCAGGTGTAGGTCTAGCCAGAGGATATTGGAACCGACCAGAACTAACTGCTGAGAAATTTGTTGCGAATCCTTTTAACCCAAGTCAAAAAATGTACAAAACGGGGGATTTAGCACGATGGCTTCCCGATGGTACCATCGAGTATCTTGGTAGAATCGATCATCAGGTGAAGATACGTGGACATCGAGTAGAGCTTGGTGAGATCGAAAGTCTTCTGTTATTGCATCATCAGATCAAAGAGGCAGCAGTATTAGCGCGTGAGGATGAGCAAGGACAATCTTATTTATGTGCCTACTTGGTTTCTGACGAAGCATTGTCTGTAGCCGAGATAAGGGGATATCTAGCAGATGATTTGCCCAGCTATATGATTCCATCCTATGTTGTACAGCTCGCTAAAATGCCGCTGACACCAAACGATAAGATTGACCGCAGAGCATTGCCTGAACCAAATAAAAATTCTGATACAAAAAAAGCATACGACGCTCCTCGAAACGAATTAGAGCAATTGGTAACAGAGATTTGGCAAGACGTTTTAGGTATAGAGAAAATTGGAATTCGAGACAATTTCTTTGAATTAGGCGGAGACTCAATTAAGGCCATTCAAGTGCTGACTCGTCTGACTACTGCTGGTTGGAAATTAGAAATGAAAGATTTGTTCCAAAATCCAGCCATCGAGCATGTCATTTCTTATGTCACACCTAGCCGTAAAAAAAGCGATCAGGGTGTAGTAGAAGGAGAAATAGATCTCACGCCGATCCAGAGTTGGTTCTTCACAAATCAATTTACGGGTATGCATCAATGGAATCAAGCCGTTATGCTACACAGAGAAAAAGGCTTTGATCAAGAGGCAGTAGCACTCGCATTCCAAAAAATAGTAGAACATCACGATGCCCTACGTATGGTGTATAAACGTCAAAATAATAAAATCATTCAATGGAATCGGGGCATTGAGAATCATTTATTTGATCTTTACAGGTTTGATTTGGAAGAAGAAATCAATGTAGACAATAAAATCTTGGAGTTAGCCAATGAGATTCAAAGCAGTATTGATCTTACAGAAGGTCCATTGGTGAAAGTAGCGATTTTTCAAACAGGCACAGGAGATTATTTGCTGATTGTTATCCATCATTTAGTGATTGATGGTGTATCGTGGAGAATTTTGTTCGAAGACTTTTCTACCGCTTATTCGCAGGCACTTTTACATCAGGACATTACCTTGCCGGATAAAACAGATTCAGTGAAAGACTGGGCTATTCAAATGCAAAAGTATGCCAATAGTGAAACAATCATCAAAGAAATGGAGTACTGGGAGAATCTAGAGAAAACAGCAAAGATGACGATGCTCCCAAGAGACTTTAACGAAGTAGAAAATACGCAGAAGAACACCCATCTTCTTAAAACTGAGCTTACGAGCGAACAAACAGAGAATCTATTAAGAAATGTAAATCATGCGTATCACACGGAAGTTAATGATATTTTACTGACTGCGGTAGGATTAGCCTTTAAAGACTGGGCTCATACCAATCAAGTGATTATTAACCTAGAGGGACACGGACGCGAGGATATTGGAAATGATATGAATATTTCTAGAACCGTAGGCTGGTTCACCTCCCAATATCCAGTTGTATTAGATTTGGACGAGTCGGAGGACATTTCGCTTCAAATTAAGCTTGTAAAAGAAAACCTGCGGCATATTCCAAAGAAAGGGGTCGGATATGACATCCTGCGTTATCTAACGATTAAGGAGTTGCGACCTTCCCTATCGTTTGGTTTACAACCAGAGGTCAGCTTTAATTATTTAGGGCAATTTGATTCTGATGGAAAAGACGGTGTATTTGCACTTTCGCAAACCAATACAGGCAATTTGTTTAGTCCAGAATCTGAAAGACCATTTTTATTAGATATTTCATCTGTTGTTGAAGGACGAAAATTGCAAATTAGTATTGGATACAATAAGCTCCAATACAAGGAAGAGACAATTGCCACATTAGCAGAAACCTATAAAAAGTATTTGTTGCTAATCATTGAGCATTGCATGTCCAAGGAAGGAGGAGAATTAACCCCAAGTGATTTGGGCGATGATGATCTTTCATTTGAGGATTTAGAAAACATACTTGAGCTCATTTAATACATGATTCATGCGATTGTTCCTCCAATAGAGGATCACAGGCTATAGTTTCGTTGGAGGAACAACATTTTTCTCTTTTCATATCACATAGCTGAGGTGCCAATATGAAAAAACAAGATAATATTGCAAAAGTGTATCCATTAACTCCGCTCCAAGAGGGCATGTTATTTCATTCTATTTTGGATGAACAAACAAGTGCCTATTATCTCCAGATGACCGCCACGATTCAGGGTGATTTCGATCTTCCATTGTTTCAACAAAGCATGAATAAGCTAATCGAAAACTATGAGGTTCTCCGGACAGCATTTGTATATCAAAATTTACAACGTGCTAGACAAGTAGTGTTTAAAGAGAGAAAAATGCAGGTATATTTTGAGGATATCACGCGTTTTGCAGATGATGAACAAAAAGAATATATTGAAACTTATAAAAACAAAGGGAAAGACCAAGGCTTTCATGTAACGAAGGACGTGCTAATGAGGGCCGCCATTTTTAAAACCGGTGATCACAGCTATCAATTTGTTTGGGCTTTTCATCATATCATCATAGATGGTTGGGGATTAGGAATTCTTATTCATAAGCTTCTTAGCTATTATGCTGTCTTGAAGGCAAATAAATCAATTCCACGTGAAGTGTCTAAGCCTTACAGCGAATATATAAAATGGCTAGAGAAGCAAAATAAAGAAGAGGCACTAAAGTATTGGAATCAGTATTTGGAAGGTTATGAACTGCATACGGAATTTCCTAAAAACAAGCCTCAGACTGGTCAGAGAAGCTATGAGCTAAAGGAGACACTTTTTACGTTAGATCAGGAAACAACCAAAAATCTTCAACAGATCGCGAACCGTAATCAGGCAACGTTAAGCAATGTATTCCATGCCGTTTGGAGCGTTTTGGTAAGTAAATATAAAAATACGGAAGATGTTGTATTTGGTTCAGTCGTCTCAGGTAGGCCTCCTGGAATCCAAGGCATTGAAAATATGGTAGGCCTGTTCATCAATACCATTCCGACTCGATTATCTGTCAACCCCTTGCTGTCTTTTCAAGAAGTAATAAACAAGGCACGAGAAAATGCAATTCAATCTACGAAGTATGACTATGCTCCTTTATATGAGATACAAAGTCAGTCATTGGTAAAACAAGAGCTAATTGACCATCTGGTTACGTTCGAAAATTACCCAGACAACAACATGGATTCTTTGGAGGAAGCCTTGGGATTTCGTATCCGTATTGATAATGGAGAAGAACAAACCACCTATGACTTAAACGTAGTGGTAGCGGTAGCACCTTGGTACGAGATGATGATTAAATTCAGCTATAATGCTAATGTTTATGACTCAGCTTTTATTACTAGAATGCAAGATCATCTTCAAAACATTGTGGCACAGGTCATAAACACCCCTGATATACTCCTCAAGGATATAACAATTCTAACAGAACAGGAAAAACAACAGCTAGTAGTAGAGTATAATAACACAGCTTCTGACTATCCAAAAACAAAAACAATCTATGAGCTATTCGAGGAGCAGGTTGTTAAAACGCCACATCAAGTAGCAGCCGTATGTCGAGAAAAACAGCTAACTTATCAGGAAGTAAACGAATCCGCCAATCAACTCGCGCATGTTCTAAGAGAGAGAGGGGTTACTGCTAGTAGCGTTGTTTCCATCATGGCAGAGCACTCCTTGGAATTAGTTGTAGGGATACTCGCTATTTTAAAATCTGGAGCTGCTTATTTGCCGATTGATCCAGATTATCCAGAAGATCGAATTCGGTATTTGCTAGTGGATAGTCAAAGCACTTTATTGCTAACCCAACAAACGTTTTCCAATAAAATTGTTGACCACAATATAGAGAGCCTCTATCTAGACAATCAAGAGCTGTATCAGGGAAGTACTGCTAATCTGATTAATAAAAGCAGCGTGAACGATCTGGCCTATATCATTTATACCTCAGGCTCGACTGGAAATCCGAAGGGAGCAATGATCACTCATCAAGGGCTTGTCAATTATATTTGGTGGGCTAAAAAAGTGTATGTACAAAATGAAATCATTCATTTTCCGCTTTACTCGTCCATTTCGTTTGATTTGACCGTCACATCTATTTTTACCCCATTAGTTTCTGGCAATACGATCTATATTTATGGAGGAGAAGATAAGGTACAGGTTATTCAAGACATCCTCAGAGATAATAAAGTTGGAATCATAAAATTAACCCCTACACATCTAAAACTAATAGAAGAATTCGATGGTACGAATAGTAACATCAGGAGATTTATAGTGGGAGGCGAAAATTTACAAACACAGCTTGCTAGCAAAATAGCTCGCAATTTTGGTGGAACTGTACAAATTATGAATGAATATGGGCCTACGGAAACAGTAGTAGGTTGCATGCTCTATACATTTGATCCAAATCATACCTTTCAAGATTCTGTACCAATCGGGGTCCCAGCAGACAATGTAGAGATCTACTTATTAGACACAGCCTTACAGCCAGTGCCAGTTGGTTCGATTGGAGAAATATACATTGCTGGTGATGGTGTTGCTAGAGGCTATTTACATCGAGCTGAATTGACTACAGAAAAATTTATAGAAAATCCCTTTAAACCCCAAGAGAGAATGTATCGAACCGGGGACCTTGCGAGATGGTTGCCAGATGGCAATATGGAATATATGGGAAGAGTGGATCATCAGGTAAAAATACGGGGTCATCGCATAGAGATGGGAGAAATTGAAGCAAAATTAGTCCAGCATGAAATGATCAAAGAAGCTGTCGTCATTGTCGAAAAAGATGAATCAGCGCAGAATGTTCTCTATGCTTACATTGTCTCTGATGCTGAACTGTCTGTATCTGAACTGCGCGAACATATAGGAAGTACTTTGCCATCTTATATGATCCCTTCTTACTTTATTCGACTGGAAGAAATCCCTTTAACAGCCAATGGTAAAGTGGAGAGAAAAAAATTGCCAAAACCTGATGGCTCAATCCGTACAGGAGTTGAATTTGTAGCACCACGCAACCTTATCGAAGACCAATTGGTAACGATCTGGAAGGGAATATTAAACGTAGATAACATTAGTGTTTTAGATAACTTTTTTGAGTTAGGCGGACATTCTCTGAAGGCAATGACGGTTATTTCTCAAATCTCGAAAGCATTCCATGTTGATTTACCTTTAAAAGTATTATTTGATACACCTACGATTGCTGCCCTTTCTCATTATATAGCTAACACAGAAAGCGGAATGTACTCAGCAATAGAACCAGCGGCATTGCAGGAGTATTATCCGGTCTCCTCTGCTCAAAAGAGAATGTTTATTCTTCATCAGCTTAATGAGGAGAGCGTTAGCTATAACATGCCAGGTGCGCTCATCATGGAAGGGAATTTAGATATACAACGCTTTGAATATGCAATGCAAAGCATAGTAGACCGGCATGAAGCGTTACGCACTTCCTTTCATTCGATAGAAGGTGAACCTTCACAAAAGGTACATCCATCTGTGCAAGTAGAAATCATGAGAATGAATTCAAAGGCAGATCAAATAGAGCAAATTATTAGCGATTTTATTCAACCATTTGATTTATCAATGGCACCATTGCTTCGAGTCGGCTTACTTACATTAGAAGAGCAAAAGCATCTCTTCCTGTTAGATATCCACCATATCGTATCCGATGGAGTATCTATTTCTGTATTTATCGAGGAGTTTATGAAGCTCTATCGTGGTGAGAGCTTGCCTGAGCTACGTATCCATTATAAGGATTTTGCAGTTTGGCAAAATGAGCTGTTCCGATCCGAGATGTTTGTAAAGCAAGAAAACTATTGGATCAACACATTAAAAGGTGAAATACCGGTACTTCAGCTACCTACGGATTCACCCAGACCCGCTACCCAGAACTTTGAAGGGGATGGGGTTGACTTTGTTATTTCAAAACAGTTGACTTCAGGGCTCTATGAAATAGCAGCAAGATCAGGAGCTACCCTGTATATGGTGTTGTTGTCGGCTTATAGTGTTCTTTTATCCAAATATGCGGGACAGGAAGAAATCGTTATTGGTTCACCCATCGCTGGACGAAGACATGCTGATGTTGAACGAATGATGGGAAGCTTCATTAATACGCTAGCGATGCGAACCTATCCTGAGGCAGGTAAGACAGTAGACGAGTTCATTGCTGAAGTGAAGCAAATGACATTGGGTGCATTCGAGCATCAAGATTATCCATTTGAAGCCTTAGTAGATAAATTAGATGTACCTCGTGATTTTAGTCGAAATCCGTTATTTGATACGATGCTTGTCCTACAAAACATGGACCAAACCACATTGGAGCTAGATCAATTAAGAATCACACCATATGATTTTGTCCATTCCATTTCGAAAGTAGATATGACGCTCTTCGCTTCCGAGGCAGACGGAGAAATTCATTGTAAATTACAATACAGCACAGCGTTATTTAAGCGCGAGACCATTGAGCAGTTCGCCAAGCATTTCCGAATGATCATGCGTGTCTTTACGGAAAATATCGGGATCAAGCTAGCCGAAATTCCTTTATTAACAAAAGAAGAACAAGCTGACCTCCTGACAAGAACATCTAGAATAAAAGCAGATCCTCCACGTGATATAACGATGTATGATTTGTTTAAAGCATGCGTAAAGAAATACCCTGTACAAAATGCTGTCGTGTTCGGAAACGATAAACTGACTTATCAGGACCTACATGAAAAGGCAAACCATGTTGCAGCTCTATTACAGGCAAAAGGGGTACGTCCCAATAAGATCGTTGGAATTATGACTCCTCCATCGTTAGAAATGATGGTTGGGATCATGGGGATTTGGAGAGCAGGTGGAGCTTACCTACCAATCGATCCGGATGCTCCAATAGAGAGAATTACTTATATGCTAGAAGACAGCAAGGTAGACGTTGTTGTAACATTGACCGATTTGTCAAATGCTCTTCCAGCATCAGTAAGCACCCTTGCGCTGGATAAAGCGATGCTGGATCATGAGCTACAGCTACCTGCTACAACGAAGGTGAGTTCAGAGGATTTGGCTTATGTAATCTACACATCCGGTACGACCGGAATGCCAAAAGGAGTGCAAATTACTCATCGTAACGTAATAAACTATGTTTTCGCATTTTCGCGTCAGGCTAATGTAACATGGCAAGACAAGACAGTGCTCGTATCTTCCTACGCATTTGACTTAGGCTATACAGGGATTTTCTCTGCTCTTTTGTCAGGCAGTCAATTACATTTATTAACAAAGGATGAATATATCAATACCGAACGCTTACTATCGTATATCAGTGAAAATCAGATCACTTATGTTAAATTGACTCCTTCTCTTTTTAGTGTAGTCGTTCAAAGCGAGTCATTCATGAAGACAAAAGATTGCGATTCCCTACGTTTGATTGTAATGGGGGGAGAGCCAATTCGAGTGACCGATGTGATGGCATATGTTGATCAATACCCTTCTGCACAGATAATGAATCACTATGGTCCAACAGAGACAACCATTGGGTGCATCACTTCTATATTGCATGCAGGTAATTGTAAGGAATTTGCAAATCGACCGTTTATAGGTAGTCCAATTGCTAATACACAGGTATACATTCTTGACGGAAGATCTCAGATAGTCCCGCCTGGCATTGTTGGAGAGCTATGTATTAGTGGTGAAGGTGTATCTAAAGGATATTTGAACCAGCCTAGTTTAACAGATGAAAAATTTGTTTCAAATCCATTTAACCCCGGGACGATTATGTATCGTACAGGTGATCTTGCGAGATATTTCTCAAATGGAAATATAGAATTTGTAGGAAGAGCAGATCAGCAAGTTAAAATTGCCGGGTATCGCATTGAGCTGGGTGAAATTGAAAAACAATTATTACAGCATACATTCATCAAAGAGGCAGTTGTTATTGCTGTGCAAGAAGAAGAGTCTCACTCACTATATGCTTACTTTGTTTCTGAACAAGAAATTACAGTATCTAATTTGCGAGAGCATGTGGGTAGCATGTTACCCACCTATATGATTCCTTCTTATTTTGTTCGCATGGATAAAATTCCACTTACACCAAATGGCAAGGTAGACCGCAAAGCTCTTCCGAAGCCTACAGGAACCATTATTACAGGCGCAGAATTCGTAGCTCCGAGAAATCATATAGAAATGAAAATAAGTGACATTTGGGGTGAAGTCCTTTCTGTTACCAAATTTGGGGTAGAAGATAACTTTTTTGCATTAGGCGGACATTCGTTAAAAGCAATGAGCATGATTTCTAAATTAAACAAGGCATTTCAGATAGAGGTACCGTTTAAAACAATTTTTGAAAATCCGACAATTGCTACATTGGCTACATACATTTCCCAAGCTGAAAAAAGCGATTATGTGGATATTCAACCGGCTCCGCTGCAAGAATATTATCCTGTATCTTCGGCCCAAAAGAGAATGTATATCCTTCGTCAGTTAGCCGGAGCTGATCTTAGCTATAATATGCCAGGTGTAATGTATATTGACGGGAAACTGGATGTACAACGGCTTGAGCTAGCAATGAAGGCACTCGTTCAACGGCATGAATCGCTACGAACTTCCTTCCACTCCGTTAATGGTGAAATTGTTCAACGTATACATGAAGAGATCGACTTTTCCATGTCTTACTCGTCATCAACTGAAGATCAACTAGATACCCTGATTACAAACTTTATGCAGCCATTCGAACTTTCACTTGCACCGCTATTACGTGCTGAACTAGTTAAATTAACAGAAGAACGTCATCTTTTCTTAGTAGATATGCATCATATTATAGCGGACGGTGTTTCCTTAGGAATTTTTATCAAGGAATTTGTTCAACTATACCAAGGAGAGGAATTGACGGAGCTTCGTTTGCAGTATAAGGATTTTGCTGCTTGGCAGAATGAATGGTTTGAAACAGGTGTATTAAATAAACAGGAGACGTATTGGCTTACTACTTTTGCAGGAGAAGTCCCTCTTCTGAATTTGTCGACTGATTTTCCTCGTCCGCTTGTGAAAAGCTTTGAGGGGGATCGATTTATTTTTGGTACAGACACGAACCTGATGCAGGATTTATATCGAGTTGCAAATGAGACAGGGACAACTCTGTACATGGTCTTATTAGCAGCCTATAACATCTTCCTTTCTAGGTATTCTGGTCAAGAGGATATTATTGTTGGTTCGCCTATTGCCGGCAGAACTCATGCTGATGTAGATCAAATAGTAGGAATGTTTGTAAATACTTTGGCTTTACGAAATTATCCGGTTGGAACAAAAACGTTTAGAGAATTTATCGAGGAAGTAAAGCATAATACCTTACAGGCCTATGAAAATCAGGACTACCCATTTGAGGTGTTAGTCGAAAAATTGGATGTACATCGTGAATTGGGTCGAAACCCATTATTTGACACGCTTTTCATTTTACAAAATACGGACAAAAAGATCTTTGAGATTGATAAGTTAACTTTCCATCCCTATATTACAGATGTTACCCAAGCAAAATTCGATCTCACTTTAGAAGCAACAGAAGAGAATAGGGAAATCGTATTCTGCCTCGAATATTGCTCTAAGCTCTTCAAGAGGGAAACCATTGAACGTATGGCGTCTCATTTCTTACAAATTATACGAGCAGTAACTGAGAATCCAGAGGTCACTTTATCTGAAATCAATATGCTTTCATTAGAAGAACAACAACAGGTACTTGTTGATTTTAATGATAATCACGTGTCATATCCTACAGGAACAATTCAGAGCTTCTTTGAAGAACAGGTAGAACGAACACCTGACCATATCGCACTTTGTTATGCAGGCCAAACATTGACATATCGTCAGTTAAATGAGAAAGCTAACCAACTGGCAATGTTTTTGCGAAATAAAGGAGTACAACCTAATCAAATTGTAGGGATCATGGCAGAACGATCCTTTGAAATGATTTTCGCGATTTATGGGGTGTTAAAAGCAGGAGCAGCTTATTTGCCTATTGATCCAGCTTATCCACAAGATCGTATCCAATATTTGCTTGAGGATAGCGGTGCTTCCATACTTTTGATTCAATCGCATCTGATGAAACAACTCCCAACTGATATCGAATGGATAGACCTTGGGGATGAGCACATTTATGTAGGAAGTGGCGAGAATCTATTCAACGTAAATCAAGCATCTGACCTGGCTTATCTCATTTACACATCCGGTACGACAGGCAAACCAAAAGGAGTTATGATAGAACACCAGTCTGTTATCAATTGCTTGCTGTATCGAAAAGAGGAGTATGATTTTAGCCCTAATGATAAGATTTTGCAGATTTTCTCATTTGCCTTTGATGGATTCGTTGCTAGTCTGTTCCCTCCTATGATGGGAGGAGCGATTTCTGTCTTACCTAGAGAGGAAGAGGCCAAAGACCCATTTGCTCTTAGAAATGTAATAGCAGGTGAAAATATAACGCATTACCATGGCGTGCCTAGTTTGTTTCATGCCATTCTGGATTGCTCAACAGCCGGGGATCTAGATTCGTTGGGTAACGTTTCGCTAGGGGGAGAAAAAATAACTCCTCAGCTTGTACAAAAGGTCCAGCAAATAAATCCTGCAATCGAAATTAATAATGAATATGGTCCAACAGAGAATAGTGTTATCACAACAATTAAGCGCTCAATTGAGGTAGGGGAAACAATTACAATTGGCTGCCCTATTGCCAATGTAGCGGTGTATATTCTTGGTACCAATCATCTGTTACAGCCAGTTGGGGTAATCGGTGAATTGTGCATCGGCGGCCGAGGCTTAGCAAGAGGTTATTTAAATCGCCCAGACCTTACAGAAGAAAAATTTGTGCCTAATCCATTCGTGCCAGGTGAACAAATGTATAAAACAGGTGATTATGCGAAATGGTTACCAGATGGCACGATTGAATATATTGGCAGGATGGATGAACAGGTTAAAATTAGGGGCTATCGAATTGAGATTGGCGAAATCGAAAATGCTATTCTGACATTCGATCTGATCAATGAGGCAGTTGTTGTCGTTTCAGAGGATTCAACCGAGCAACAGTTATTAATAGCCTACTTTACAGCAGAAGAGGAGATCACATTAGCTGAACTGAGAGCGCATCTAGCAAAGGAATTACCTGATTACATGATTCCAACCTATTTTGTGCAGCTAGAGGCTTTCCCTACAACTCCAAATGGAAAAATGGATCGTAGGGGATTACCCAAGCCAGAAGGTGATCCGATACTAGGGACAATCTATGTAGCTGCTAGAAATGCAACTGAATCCAGGTTAGTAGAGATTTGGCAGAATGTGCTGGGACTTGCGAGAATTGGTGTGAATGATAGCTTTTTTGATATAGGCGGTCATTCATTAAGAGCTATGACAGTGATGTCGCTTGTGCATAAGGAATGTGGCGTAGAATTGCCTTTGAAGGTGTTATTTGAAAAATCTACAATTGCCCAATTAGCTACATTCATTGATCAGGCTGCGAAAAGTAGGTATGTCCCTATTCAAGCTGTGTCGCCAAAAGAGTATTACCCGGTGTCATCTGCGCAAAAAAGGATGTATATCCTTCGTCAGTTTGATGGAGCAGGAACCATTTACAACATGCCAAATGCGCTTTACATGGAGGGCAAGCTAGACTATTTACGCTTTGAAGAGACTCTACAGCAATTAATAAACCGACATGAGGCATTGCGAACCTCCTTCCACCCTGTAAACGGTGAACCAATGCAACGTGTACATCAGTCAGTTGAACTTCCCATTTTCTATAACGAAGCCTCGATAGATCAAGTAGATCAGCTTGTAGATGAATTCATTCAAATGTTTGATCTTGAAGTAGCTCCTTTATTACGGATTGGGCTCATCAAATTAGAGGAAGAAAAACATCTTTTCGTAATGGATATGCACCATATTATCTCAGATGGGGTATCAGCAGGAATCTTATTTGAGGAATTTGCAACGCTATATCGTAGGGAGAGTTTGCCAGAACTTCAGATTCAATATAAGGACTTCGCTGTTTGGCAAAATGAATTATTCGCGTCGGACGCCATCAAAAAACAGGAATCCTACTGGACAAACACATTTGCAGGTGAAATCCCTGTTCTCCATTTACCAACCGATTATTCTAGACCTACTGTACAGAGCTTTGATGGGGACCAAGTTATTTTTCATACCGGTAAGAAAGTAACGGAGGATTTATACAAGCTGGCGAATGAAACTTCAACAACATTGTTTATGGTACTGTTAGCTGCATTTCATGTCCTACTCTCAAAGTACTCTGGTCAAGAAGAAATCGTGATAGGTTCGCCCATTGCTGGTAGAGTTCATCCTGATACAGAAAAAGTAATGGGTATGTTCGTAAATACATTAGCGTTGAAAAACAATCCAAGTGCTCAGAAGTCTTTCAAAGCATTTTTAACAGAAGTAAAACAAAATACGTTGGAAGCCTATGAAAATCAGGATTATCCATTTGAATCACTTGTCGAAAAATTAGAAATCCAAAGGGACTTAGGGCGAAATCCTTTGTTTGACATTATGTTTATTTTGCAAAATATGGAGAAAAAAGCGTTTGTACTAGATGATCTACAAATAACACCTCATGTTACACAAAGGGGCTATTCAAAATTCGATTTGACATTAGAAGCAAACGAAGAGTCATCTGGCTTACAGTTCTCGCTCGTATTTAGTACGAGGTTGTTCAAGAAGGAAAGCATCGAAAGAATGGCTGGTCATTTCCTGCAAATACTCGATACTATTACGAAACAACCAGAATTAGCCTTGTCAGAGGTCAGTTTGTTATCTGAAGAAGAAAAGCACCAAATTCTTGGTGAATTTAACGAAACATCAACAGACTATCCGAGAATGCTCACCATTCATCAATGGTTCGAGGAGCAAGTAGAGAAGTATCCAGATCATATAGCTGTTGTAGCAGAGGGCAATACATTAACGTATCGAGAATTGAATAATAGGGCTAATCAAATTGCACGTATACTTCGCCAAAAGGGTGTTGTGGCAAATGACGTTGTCGGTCTTTTAGCTGACCGATCACATGAGATGATTGTAGGAATCATGGGAATCCTTAAAGCAGGAGGAGCTTATCTCGGCATTGATCCTGAGTATCCATCTGAACGAATTTCTTACATGATGGAAGATTGCCAAGTTAGCATTGTTCTTTCCCTGCGTCATCTGGCTTCGCGGCTTCAGGAAGAAGCGGACATAATTTTACTAGATGATGAGAGCTTGTATCAAGGAAAGCTGACTAATCTTCTAAATATTACACGTCCAGGTGATTTAGCTTATATCATGTACACGTCTGGTTCGACTGGTAAGCCAAAAGGTGTAATGGTCGAACATCGAAATGTAATTCGTCTTGTAATACATGCTAATTATGTTCAGGTGAGACCAGAAGATCGAATGATTCAAACAGGTGCTATAGGATTTGATGCTATGACATTCGAAATTTTTGGAGCATTGCTGCATGGAGCGCGTTTATACCTTGTTCATAAGGATATCTTGTTGGATTCAGCGTTATTAGCTGGCTTCCTACAAGCTAATCAAATAACAACGATGTGGCTTACATCGCCGTTATTCAATCAATTATCACAAGACAATGAGAGCATGTTTGCCAGTCTTACAGATTTAATTGTCGGGGGAGATGTCCTATCGCCTAAACACATCAACAAGGTAAAACAAATCAATCCCCAGCTTGTAATTTGGAATGGCTATGGGCCAACGGAGAACACCACCTTCTCAACATGCTTTAGAATTGATGAGGAATTCCTCGATAACATACCGATTGGTAAACCAATAAGCAACTCGACTGCCTATATCCTTGATAACTATAATCACCTGCAACCAATCGGGGTTCCAGGAGAGCTATGTGTAGGAGGAGAAGGCGTTGCTAGGGGATACATGAACAAGCCTGAGTTAACAGCCGAAAAATTCGTATCTAACCCATTTGTTCCAGGAGAGCGAATGTATCGGACAGGCGATTTGGCTAGATGGTTGCCTAATGGAACAATTGAATATTTAGGACGAATTGATCAACAGGTAAAAATTAGAGGATTCCGAATTGAAATTGGTGAGATTGAATCTGTTCTTGCTAGACAAGATAAGGTGAAGGAGTCTGTCATAACTGTAGTAGAGGACAAGCTTGGTCAAAAAGTATTATGTGCCTATTACGTTTCAGAGAATGCTGCTGTTATACCACAATTGCGTGAAGAGCTAGCTCAAGAGCTGCCATCCTATATGGTTCCTACTTTTTTTGTCCATCTGGAGAAAATGCCGCTTACAAGAAATGGAAAGGTAGATCGCAGAGCATTACCGATACCAGATGGTGACCTACGTGCAGGGGTAGAATATGTAGCTCCAAGCAATCAGATCGAGGAAAAATTAGTTGAGATTTGGAAAAATGTATTAGGTGTCTCCAAGATCGGAGTTATGGACAATTTCTTTGAATTGGGAGGACATTCCTTAAAAGCTATGACCGTAATTTCCTTTGTGCATAAGGTGTTTCATGCTGAATTACCTTTAAAAATTCTTTTTGAATCACCGACAATTTATGCACTAGCCGCCTATATTACTGGCGTAGAAAAAGGAAAGTACGTAGCCATTCAGCAAGCTGTCAAAGCTGATTTTTATCCCGTTTCCTCTGCACAAAAACGGATGTATATCCTTCATCAATTTGAAGGCTCTGGTATCAGTTATAACGTTCCAGGCGTGCTGTTCATCGAGGGTAGCTTGGATGACAAGCGTTTTGACTATGCGATGAGAGGTTTGGTCGACCGACATGAGGCACTGCGGACATCCTTTAAAACGATCAATGGTGATCCTGTTCAGATTATTCATGATCATGTAGACTTTTCCGTTGCTTATCAAGAGGCGACTGAGGATCAAGTCGAACAAATCGTGGATGAATTTATTCAACCATTTGATTTGGAAATAGCTCCATTATTTAGAATAAGTCTTGTTCGTCTATCAGAAAAACGACATCTCTTCTTAATGGATATGCATCATATCATTTCTGACGGTGTATCTATGCAGATTATCATCAAGGAATTCGCCCAGTTGTATAATGGACAGCATCTGCCTGACTCTAAGATTCAGTATAAAGACTTTGCTGTATGGCAAAATGAGCTGTTCCAATCTGGAGTGATTCAGAAGCAAGAAGCGTTTTGGCTCGATACATTTGCAGGCGAATTGCCAATTCTAAATCTTGAAACTGATTTCCAGAGACCTTCCGTGCAAAGCTTTGAAGGTGACCATATTCTTTTTGGCACTGGAAAACAGCTAATGGCTGAATTGCAGAATTTGTCTAATGAGACGAAAGCAACCTTGTATATGCTTTTGTTGGCAGCTTACAACGTGCTATTGTCCAAATACACGGGTCAAGAAGAGATTGTCATTGGTACACCGATTGCTGGTAGATCACACGCAGATGTAGAAAATATTGTGGGTATGTTTGTCAATACGTTAGCCCTGAAAAACAGACCATTCAGTGAGTTAACATTCCGTGAATTTATAGCCCAAGTGAAAGAAAATGCACTAGAGGCTTACCAAAATCAAGATTATCCCTTTGAAAGCCTTGTAGATAAGCTACAAATCCGACGTGATTTAAGTAGAAATCCAGTGTTTGACACTATGTTTAGCTTGGGTAAAACAGACTCAATTGGATTTGAGCTAGATGGACTCCACTATATCCCTTATAAAATGAAAGGAGAAATAGCTAAATTTGATATCTCATTGGATGCCTTTGAAATGCAGGATGACATTCAGCTTCAATTTAGCTATTGCACCAAATTATTCAGAAAAGATACCATCGAGCGTTGGGCAATCCACTATACTCAAATTTTACAGTCTATCGTTACGAATCCAGATAAACAGCTTTCGGAAATCAGCATATTGTCAGAGTCAGAAAAAAATCAAATTATTTTTGACTTCAATGCAACCAAGGCGTCTTATCCAATGAATAAAATGTTCCACCAGTTATTCGAGGAGCAGGTTGAGAAAACTCCTAACAATCTTGCTGTTATTTGTGAAAATGAACAGCTAACCTATCAGGAGTTAAATACGAAAGCAAACCAACTAGCACGCGTATTACGACAAAAGGGAGTTAAGCCCGAGCGGACTGTAGGCATTATGGTAGATCGATCGCTGCATATGGTCGTTGGTATGTTAGCCGTATTAAAAGCAGGTGGAGCTTATGTCCCAATTGATATGGATTATCCTCAAGATCGTACGGAATTTATGCTCAAGGATAGCAATGCGATGCTGTTGCTTACCTTGCAAAATCTAGCAGAGCAGCTTGCATTTGCAAATGAGATCTTGTATTTGGATCAAGCTGAAAATTACCAAGGTGATGATACTAATTTACTGAATGTCACTGAAAAACATCATATGGCTTACATTATTTATACTTCTGGGACAACGGGTAAACCAAAAGGAGTCGTAATCGAGCATCAGAGTTATATCAACATAGCATTTGCATGGAGAGAGAAGTATCACCTAGAGACATTCCCTGTTCGGTTGCTTCAGATGGCCAGCTTCTCTTTTGACGTATCTGCTGGCGATTTTGCTAGAGCTTTCCTTCATGGCGGACAATTGGTGATATGCCCAAATGAGGTAAAATTTGATCCAGCTTCCCTTTATGACATGTTAAATAGATACCAAATAACAATTTTTGAATCAACACCAGCTCTAGCTGTACCTTTGATGGAATATATTTATGAACACAAGCTTGATATCAGTCATATGAAACTCTTAATTATCGGAGCAGATAGCTGCTCAATGGAGGATTACAGCTCGCTACTTGGTAAATTTGGTCACTCCATTCGAATCATTAACAGCTATGGTGTTACAGAGGCCTGCATCGATTCTAGTTATTTTGAACAACCGTTAGAACTTCTGCCTTCAGTGGGAACCGCACCAATTGGTAAACCACTTCCTAACACCACAATGTATATCATGGATCACAATGGAGGGCTGGTACCAATCGGAGTAGTAGGGGAATTATGCATTGGAGGAGCGGGGGTTGCCCGAGAATATCTAAATCGACCAGAGCTTACTGCTGAGAAATTTGTGGAGAATCCGTTTGTACCTAGAGAGAAGCTATATCGGTCAGGAGATGTAGCAAAGTGGTTACCTGATGGAAATATAGAGTTCCTTGGCCGAATCGATCATCAAGTAAAGATCAGGGGAGTTAGGATCGAGCTTGGTGAGATTGAGTCACAAATGCGGAAGCTTGATGGCCTCAGAGAAGTAGTCGTTGTAGCGAAGGAAGATCAAGCAAAGGAAAAATTCCTCTGCGCATATATGGTCACAGATAGAGAGGTAAGTACAGCGGAAATACGTGCCCATTTAACAACTCAGCTACCGATCGCGATGATTCCTACTACGTTTATTTCACTTGAGGCGATGCCATTAACCGCAAATGGAAAAATTGATAAGCGTTCCTTACCAGATCCACATCATGCTTTACTTACTAGCACTTACGTGGCTCCTCGAACACCACTGGAATTACAGCTTGCTACGGTTTGGCAACAAGTTTTAGGCATCGAACGAGTTGGAAGCAAGGATGATTTCTTCGCACTTGGTGGTCATTCCCTACGTGCTATGATGGTTATTTCTCACATGCATAAAGAGTATCAACTCGATATTCCTTTACGTATTCTATTTGAAAAACCAACGATTGAAGAAATAGCGCAATACTTAGAAAGAGAGCGCACGAAGCAGATCATTTCGATCCCACCTGCTACAAAGCAAGACTACTATCCAGTCTCAGCAGCACAACGAAGAATGTTTATTCTTACTCAGTTTGATGGGGTAGATATCAGCTATAACATGCCTTCTATCATATTGCTGGAAGGAAAACTCGATTTAGCAAAACTAGAAACAGCGTTTAAAGGGTTAATCAACCGTCATGAGAGCCTACGCACATCCTTCGAGTTAGTGAATGGTTCTCCTGTACAGAAAATTCATACAGCAGTTGATTTTGCTATTACCCATCAGGTAGCTGTTGACGAAGAACTGGAAGAGATCATTGACGAGTTTATTAAACCATTCCAGTTGAATATGGCACCATTGCTTCGCGTCAAGCTTGTTCAAACCCGATTGGATCGTTATTTGTTACTGGTAGATACGCATCACATCATTTCTGATGGAGTATCATCTGGGATCATCATCAATGAATTAATCGAATTGTATCAGGGGCATATGTTACCAGCGCTTGCGATTCAATATAAGGACTTTTCTGTATGGCAGCATGAACAGTCTCAGACAGCTATGTATAAAAAACAGGAAGAGCACTGGGTGCAAACATTTGCAGATGAAATCCCTGTGTTAAATTTACCGACAGATTTTCCAAGACCTACTACACAAAGCTTTGAAGGTAATTTAATCACAATGGGAACAGGCAAAGAGCTCATGGAAGGCTTGTATAAAATAGCTACCGATACAGGTACCACTCTCTATATGGTCTTGTTAGCGGCATATAATGTGCTGCTTTCCAAATATTCCGGTCAAGAGGATCTGATTGTGGGTACTCCGGTTACAGGCCGGTCGCATGTTGATTTACAGAGCACTGTTGGGATGTTTGTCAATACATTGGCCATGCGAAATAAACCAGTTAGATCAAAATCCTTTAGGGAGTTTTTATTAGAAGTAAAACGAAATGCATTGCGAGCCTATGAGAATCAGGATTATCCATTTGAAGAGCTAGTGGAGAAACTGAAACTACAACGTGAAGTAAGTAGAAATCCAATGTTTGATACCATGTTTACTCTCCAAAACAGAGGCGAAGAGGCAATAGAAGTAGACGAGCTACGATTTGTCGGCTATGAAGGAGACAATAAATCAAAGCACTCTAAATTCGATCTAACCTTAATCGCTACTGAAGAAAGTGACCAAATCCTGATTAGTGTGGAATATTGCACGAAATTGTACCAGTCGGAAACGATTGAACGATTCCTGACTAATTTCCTCCAGATCATGAGAGCCATCATAGATAATCCTGATGTGAAATTAGCTTCTATCGAAATGCTGACGAATGAAGAGAAAAACCGACTTTTACTAGAGTTTACTAACACAGAGAAAAACGACCAGCAGGATACAACAATTCATCAGCTTTTTGAAGAACAGGTAAGAAAAACACCTGATCAAGTAGCACTTATTTGGAACAAGCAGAAAGTAACATATCAAAAGCTAAATGAAAAAGCCAATCAATTAGCGCGTACATTACGCAATAAAGGAGTCGTTGCTAATCAGCTAGTAGCGATTATGGCAGAACGTTCCGTTGAAATGATTATTGGTGTATTGGGAATCTTGAAAGCTGGGGCGGCGTATGTTCCTATTGATCCAGCTTATCCTATTGACCGGATTGAATATGTCTTACAGGATAGCGGTGCAACTCTCTTGCTGACACAGTCCCATTTGAGCTATAGCTCATCAGCTAATATAACGAGGCTGGATTTAGACGTGCAGAAGAATTATGTATCCGACGGGACGAATGTAAAAGCGATTAGCAAACCAATAGACCTGGCCTACGTAATCTATACCTCAGGTACAACGGGACAGCCTAAAGGCGTTATGATTGAACATCGGTCCATTGTGAACTGCCTGCAATGGAGAAGAGACGAGTATGCCTTTACTCCAAAGGATAAAGCGTTGCAGATCTTCTCATTTGCTTTTGATGGATTTGTTGCCAGTCTGTTTGCCCCCATGCTTGGAGGAGCTACTTCGATCTTACCAAGAGAAGAAGAAGCAAAAGATCCATTTGCTCTGCGAAAATTGATTGCTTCTGAATCGATCACTCATTACTATGGCGTTCCAAGTCTATTTAATGCCATTGTGGATAGCGCTATAACAGAGGATCTTAGCAAGTTACGTTGTGTCACTCTTGGGGGAGAGAAATTATCTTTTCAACTTGTACAAAAGATTAAACAAAAAAATCCTGCTATAGAGATTAACAATGAGTATGGACCTACCGAGAATAGTGTAGTTACGACTATTCAAAGAGCAATTGAAGTAGACCAACCGATTACAATTGGTCGTCCGCTTGCCAATGTAGCTGTCTATATTGTTAATGCCGAGCATCATTTGCAGCCTATCGGTGTAGTAGGTGAGCTATGCATAGCAGGACGTGGCCTAGCCAGAGGTTATTTAAATCGACCAGAATTAACAGAAGAGAAGTTCGTTCGTAATCCATTCGTACCTGGGGAACGCATGTACAAAACAGGTGACTTAGCCAAATGGCGTCCAGATGGAACGATAGAGTATGTTGGCCGTGTAGATGAGCAAGTCAAGGTACGAGGTTTCCGCATTGAGATAGGAGAGATTGAATCTACCATCCTCCAGTATCAAGGTGTTGGAGAGGTAGTGGTCACTGCTCAAGAGGATCAACATGCACAGCAATATTTATGTGCATACTTTGTAGCTGACACGGAAGTTGTTCTGGCTGATTTGAGAAAATTTGTTTCCAAGGCACTGCCTGCATATATGGTTCCTACCTATTTCGTACAGCTTATGAATCTACCGACTACTGCTAATGGAAAAGTAGATAAGAGAGCATTGCCAATGCCTCAAAATGTAGGCGTTGTAGGAAGAGAATATGTTGCTCCTAGCAGCATGATAGAGGAACAATTGGCCGCTATTTGGCAAGAAGTATTAGAAGTAGAGCAAATTGGCATCACCGATCATTTCTTTGAAATCGGGGGACATTCCTTAAAAGCAATGCTTCTCATATCAAAGGTGTATGAGTACATGCAGGAAGAGTTGCCTTTGCATCTCGTATTTCAGCAACCAACGATTCAAAAAATGGCAGAATTTATCTTGCATAAGCAGTACGAGCAAAACGCGGGTCACCCCATTCTATTAAATAACGAAACAATTCGATCTGTATTTAGCTTTACACCGATTGGAGCCCACAGCACCTTCTATCAAAAGCTTGCTAAAGAAATCCATGATGTTTCTTTGTATAGCTTTGACTTCATAGAGGCCGAGAATCGCATCGAGCAGTATATCAATGCCATGATACAGATTGATTCTGAGGGCCCGTACACGTTGATGGGGTATTCCTCTGGCGGTAACTTAGCTTTTGAAGTAGCTAAAGAGTTGGAAAACCGAGGACATCAGGTGTCAAGCATTATACTATTTGATTCTTATTGGAAGGAGAAAGAAATCGAGCAAACAGCTATTGAAGCAAGAAAAGAAATAGAAGCCTTCTTCACAGAAATAGGAACTCATAACGAGATGTTTAATATGACAAGAGAGGATCTTGAGCTGTTCGTAACCAACGATTTTGTCAAACAAAGCTTTATTCAAAACATGCTCAGCTATCTGATGTTTTACAACCAATTGGTAAATGAAGGCAGGATAAAGGCTCCCATTCATCTTATCCAATCCGAGTATGAATCAGAAAACATAGCGGCCTATGAGGCTGAGAAATGGAATGAGGAAGTGTGGGCACAAGCATCTGAGCAATTTATAAACTATCGTGGCCATGGGGAACATTCGAAAATGCTTAGCGGTGAACAGATTCCTAAAAATGCTTCCATGCTCGAAAGTATTCTTCAAGAGATTTTTGTCCTGAAGTAAATGTTGTACCGATGAAAGTTTCGTTTTCGTGATTTCCCCTATAAAGAATTTGAATTTGTAGGGGAAATCACTATCTATCTTTTCGAGAGGAGCAGCAGATGAATTTTCAAAAACAAGAGCAAGCACCCCTAAAAAAACCTGTATTCCAGTGGGTATTAACACATGTAAAACCATATCGTTTTTGGGTTTTTCTCTGTATCGTTACTTCTCTTATCGTAGCGACAGTCGAAATTTGGATGGGCATCTTAATTAGAACGATGGTTGAAAGCACAAATGACTATCAGAAGCTAATAAGCTTTGCTACCCTGATTTTCGGATTAACGATTGTCGGCTTTGTTTCAAAATATTTCATAAAATTTTCAGCCGTAAAATTTAGCGCAAACGCTCTCCGAGATTTAAAAAATAATGTTACTGATCATATCGAAAAAATGCCTATTTCGGCGGTTGAAAAATATCACTCTGGAGATATTACCTCTCGCTTAACAAACGATGCTACGGTATTACAGAATTTTTTGCAGCAGCATTTCTACCAAATTTTTTATATGCCAATTATTTTTATTGGAGCACTTTGCTTACTTGTTTCTACTAATTGGAAATTGGTTGTGTTAAGCATCTCCATTTTGCCAGTAGCAATTTTGATTATAAATTTTTTGAGTAAACCTTTACAAAAACATACGGAAGAATTACAACAGAACCTCGGGAAAGCTAACTCCATCGCTCAAGATACGCTGGCAGGGATACATATGGTCAAAGCTTTTAATTTAACAGATGTGTTATTTGGGAAATATTCTTCTACTATGGCTCTCGTTTTGCAGAAAGGAATTTTGGTAGAAAAGAAGCGGGCATGGATGACTGCACCTGGTATGTTGCTTTTCTCTGCACCAATCGTGTTTTTTATCGCATACGGAGGATATTTAATTCAAACAGGGGAGTTAGATTTAGGAAATTTGGTCTTGTTTAGTTATTTGCTTACCTACATTATAGAGCCACTTTCTCTCATGCCTGTATTATTTGCACAAGTTCAAGAGGTTTCGGGTGCATCTAAACGTATGTTCGATATTCTGGAGCAGCCAATTGAACAAGAGGACAAGCCTTGCTTGGACATGGGAGCAAACACACAACCAGTTGTTTTTAACAACGTATCATTTGCTTATGATGGTCATGAAAAAATATTGGATCGGGTTAGCTTTACTTTATCTGAGAACAAAACAATTGCATTAGTAGGGGCTAGTGGAAGTGGAAAAAGCACAATCTTAAAACTATTATGTGGTTTTTACTCCGCGACAGATGAGAAGGAAGGCAGCAGCATCACTGTTTATGGACACACTCTACAGGAATGGAACCTAAGCGACATGCGTAAGTATATTTCCCTAGTATCTCAAGACACCTATCTTTTCCCCGTATCTATTGCCGAAAATATAGGATTCGGAAAAACAGATGCTACAAGAGATGAGATCATTGCCGCAGCAAAGGCAGCAAATGCCCATCAATTCATTATGCAGCTTCCTGAAGGCTACGAAACTATCGCTGGGGAAAGAGGATCACGCTTATCCGGGGGACAAAAACAACGCATTGCAATTGCTCGGGCTATTTTAAAAGATGCACCTATTCTGCTATTAGACGAACCAACCTCCGCATTAGACACCCAATCCGAAGCACTGGTGCAAGAAGCACTTGAACAGATGATAAGAAATCGTTCGGTTCTTGTTGTTGCTCACCGTCTCTCAACGATTAAGGAAGCCGACGAATTGCTGGTATTAGATAGGGGACATATTGTCGAGCGTGGAACACATACGGAATTACTCACGAAACATGGAGTATATGCGAGACTTTATAAAAAGCAATTTATTGAGGGGGAAAATAAAAGGTTGGCAGACGAGGAGGTATACTCATGTTCTTAAAAAAATGGCTCGACGAACTTGTATATCTGCTATCTTTTATGGGTTCTAGAAAGAAGAAATATATTTTTGGTATGCTAGGTGACGGATTTATTCAAGCTGGTATTGTGATCGTTTTACCGTTTGTATTTAAAGATGTAACTGATTTTGCTAGCGGCAGCGGCAGGGATACCGCTTTGTTAATTCGTGCGGTACTCATGATTAGTGGAACTCTGCTGCTAGTGAGTATCTTGTCCCCAACGTTTAGCTATATGTATCGTCGTACGGTCAAAGAGGTAATGGCTGATGTGAGGCTAATCTTATTTAAACAAGTAGGGAGATTGCCATCCCGCTACTATGAACAGCATCATTCCGGCGATATTATGTCCAGATTGAGTAATGATTTACTGACGATGGAGCGGACGTATTCAGAACATATCAAGACGATTGCGATCGTTCTCATTTCTTTACTAGGTTCCTTGACAGGTATGTTTTTATTAGATTGGAGATTTGCTTCAGTACTGGTTGGCCTGAGTGCAGTAACTCTTTATATTAATACACGATTTGCTAAATCAGTGCGTAAGATAAGTGATAAAACACAACTACAACAAGGAGTTTTGACGGAAAGATTGAATGATTTTTTAGCCGGGCTACCTATTATTAAAATATTCCATTTAAAACATGTTGTCACACAACGCTACATCGAGATGAATGAACATGTAACCTCTTCAACAATTAAACAAGGTCATAAGAATGCATTGTTAGAAGGAACCAACTTTTTCATTAACTTTTTAAGCTTTGGTGGGATGCTGGTTTTTGGGATTATCATGGTTGCTCAAGACGTAATCGGTGTAGGCTCTCTTGTAGCAATCATTCAACAGCAACTATTAGTAACAGTAGGATTTCTTCACCTGGGCCAGGTTTTATCGATTCTACAAAGTTCTCTTTCAGGTGCTTCTCGTGTTATTGAGCTCCTTTCAGAACCAACTGAACCTGAACGTTATATCCCCTTACCCGATGAGCTACCTTATCAGAAGGATAAGGTGTTAGAAATGAATCAGATTGTTTTTGAATATGATTCTGACGCGAAAGTATTAGATGATTTTTCATTCTCGATTGTAGAAGGAGAAACGGCTGCTCTTGTAGGAGCCAGTGGCAGTGGAAAAAGCACAGTGATTAAATTATTACTGGGGTACTATCCAGCTAAAAGCGGGTCTATCCTCATGTTTGGCAAAACAATTGGAGAATATAGCCTTCAAGAAATGAGAAGCCTGATCGCTTATGTTCCACAGGATGCTTATTTATTTGAGGGAACAATTGAAGAGAATATTCGCTATGGAAAGCTAGACGCTACTCATGAGGAAATCGTTGAAGCTACTAGAGCAGCATACGCGCATGATTTTATCATGGGTCTTCCAAATGGCTATGAAACCCGTGTAGGGGAGCGTGGCGCCATGCTGTCTGGTGGTCAGCGTCAACGAATAGCGATTGCTCGGGCCATTATAAAAAATGCACCTATCCTTTTATTGGATGAAGCCACCTCAGCGTTGGATTCTGGATCAGAATATTGGGTGCAAAAAGCCTTAGCCGAACTCATGAAAGATCGAACAACCTTAATCGTCGCACATCGTCTTTCTACAGTAGAGGAAGCTGATATGATTTATGTTGTAGATCAAGGAAAGGTGGTTGAGAACGGGCGCCATCAAGAACTTCTTTCGAAAAATGGGTTTTACTCTACCTTGTATAAGATGCAAACAAGCCTTTCAGAGGAGCATGGGCTTAAAGCATCTTCTGTTTAACCATTTTTTCTCTCATAGCAAAAATAACAACGTACCGCTTGACAGTAGCAAAAAGCTGACTATAATTAATAAAAAGCAACTATGTTTCCTGCTTGTTAACATTTACATATAAAAGGCATTGAAAAGGATAGTAGATAATCAAGTGTGTGATTAGAGAGCTGCCCCTTGGCTGGAAGGGTGGTGACGGACTGATTATCGAATGTCACCTTTGAGCTTTACTCGCCAAAGATTGAGTAAGATCGAGTAGTGAGTAACGGTTGGTCTCGTTAATAGACCCGAGTCATGATAATTGACTTACAGAGCTTGTTTTTGTGAAAAAGCAAGAAAGCTGAGTGGTACCGTGTAAAATATACACCTCAGAATGAGATGATAAATGTCATTTCGTTCTGAGGTTTTTTATTTTTTTATAAATGATGTAAAATTTCATATCTTCATTACTTGCAATGAATAGGAGTAGTAGAAAGAAGCTCTAGATGTACAGAAATCCGTTCCACGGCTGAGAGAACGGTCACTATCTTTTTCCGAAGTCGCCTATGAGCAGTGTATGTGAAAAGCAAATGCCCAAGTAATATACACCGAGTGATCCACGTTATAGGATGAAAGTCTATGACTTCATAATGTCTAATTCTCGTGAGTGAATTAGAGAAAACTGGGTGGTACCGCGAACCTCTCGCCTCAGTCATCATTTTTACGATGATAAGGCGAGAGGTTTTATTTTTTTGAGAAAAAGGAGAAGAAAAATGAAACAGCTATCATGGAAGGAACAGTTGTATATTGGACTTATGTTATTCGCTTTATTTTTTGGAGCAGGTAATCTAGTATTTCCCCCTGCACTGGGCTTTTCGGCAGGCGAAAATTTATGGCAGGCTATGCTTGGCTTTCTCATTACTGCTGTTGGCCTACCAATCTTAGGGGTAACTGCGATTGCGAAAAGTGGGGGCTTAGATGTCTTAACGAATCGGGTGCATCCTATTTTTGCTATCGTATTTACCTTGACGACTTACTTATGCTTGGGGCCCTTTTTAGTTATACCGCGTGCAGGTAACGTTGCATTTGAAATGGGTGTTGTTCCCTTTTTACCTGATTTTTTACGTGCTAATTCATTGACATTAACAGTGTATACAGTTATTTATTTTGTCATCAATTTTTGGCTCTGTCTCAATCCTTCTAAGATGTTTGCACGTATTGGAAAAATTTTAACCCCTATTTTACTTAGCATGATTACAATCATTTTTATACAAAGCCAGTTTTATCCGATTGGTGATTTTGGGAAAGCAGTTGAGGCGTACCAACAGTCCGCTACCTTCAAAGGCTTTATGGAAGGCTATATGACAATGGATACATTAGCTGCATTACTATTTGGAGGAGTAATCGTTGCAGCCTTTGAGAGAAAAAATATCTCGAATAAAAAGCAAATTGCCCGTCTTACGATGAGAACAGGGGTATTTGCTGGATTCCTACTAGCTATAATCTATCTTATGCTGGGGTATTTAGGGGCGGTTAGCCAAAGCTTATTGCCTTCTTATCAAAATGGAGGAGAAATTTTGACGGCTGTTTCCACCAATTTATTTGGACAATACGGAACAATCTTACTAGGAACAGTATTTACTCTTGCTTGTATTACAACATCGGTTGGCCTGATAACCTCCTGCGGACAGTATTTCGCAAAGCTTATGCCACGTTTTTCTTATACGGTGTGGACGGGAATCGTGTGCTTTACGAGTATGATTATTGCTAATTTGGGACTTAATCAAATTATTGTTTTTTCAGTACCCATTCTGTTAGTGATTTACCCATTAACAATTGTTTTAATCATTTTATCCTTTGGACATTCCCTTTTTAAAGGATACAAGTCAGTTTATAAAATGAGCTTGCTGGGAACGGCTATGATTAGTTTAGTAGACGCCTTACAGCAAAGTAAATTCATAGATGTTTCGTTCATTACAAACATATATCGTTACCTTCCGTTGTATGAGCAAGGAATAGGGTGGGTGCTACCAGCCTTAATTGGTGCATGCATTGGATTTTTATGGGGGAAAGGAAAAGAAAATCAGTTGCAGCTAGGGAAAACATCCCATACTTCCTTTTCACAAATAGAGGAGAGCCAGTAAATAGATAAGGCGTTGCTGAATAAATCGCCCTATATCATCTGTGCCATATCAATCCTTATTTAATATTGCTACCCTGTGGAACAATCATAAGCAAACAGTCGATCTCACGAGCATGAGGGTGAGAACGGCTGTTTTTCCTTGGCATCCTTATGGTAATGTTATAGTGACCACTACTAAAAACTCTGCATCACATTCTCGATGCAGAGTTTTTAGTAATCAACGGGATAAGGGAACTGTTTGAGCGCCGTGTTCTCCAATCCATTCATCGTTGTGGAAAATCCATGGCTATTCCTGAGAATCTGGTGAGAAAAAGAAAGGGAGTTTGTGAGTTTTACTTACTGTTGTCACTAAATACTTGTTTTTTTCGTCTTTATTTAGTGTAATTTTGACACGAATTATAATATATTTTGTCATTAACTTTGTTTTTTATAACATGAATTGTCGTTATACTAAAGTTTTATCAGACGTTCACGAAAAATAAGGTTTTAGACTCGCACTCCAAAACTGGTGCGGGTTCTCAAACTTTAATAGCTTCTGTCTCTAATAAATATGTTTTAAACTGTGTTAACTAATATAAATAAATGCAGTCTAAAACTTGAAAATAAAGTCTTCTGTAGCTCTTTATTACAAATTTAAAGAACTACATGTTTATCGCATATGTGCTTAGAAATCTAATTGGAAAATCTAAAGAGGTAATTCAGGAACAAAATAACATGTTTCTGAATTACCTCTTTTTAATATACTATCGAACCCGTTAGTTAAATAAATTTGTTGTCTGTTTTTATTGAGTGTCTTCGTCGCTTTTGTACTCCAAAATATCACCCGGCTGACAATCCAAAGTCATACATATCGCTTCTAATGTTGAAAAACGAACCGCTTTTGCTTTCCTGTTTTTCAGAATGGAAAGATTCGCCATAGTAATTCCAACCCTCTCCGAAAGTTCTGTTACGCTCATTTTCCTTTTTGCCAACATTACATCAAGATTGATGATAATCGCCATGATATACACCTCAGATCGTTAAATCATTTTCTGATTTTATATTAATAGCTTCTTGTAAAAGTCTTTGGAGAACAGCAGCAAAAACGGCGATCACCATAGAGGCGAAAATAATAGCCAATCCGATTGGTCTGAAACTTGGAGGGTCAACTCTCTCCGCCATGAGATAGTAGAGTGGCATACCTAGCAGATACAAGGTACTGATTGTGATGGCACAGTATTTTATATTCTTTAAAGCCTTTACGGATAATTCCGAGAACGCTTGGTTCTTATCAATATAGCTTAAAAGTTTAAAAGCTTGATACAGAGCAAAGTAAAAAGGTATCGCTGCCGCGTACATATCGATTAAAACGAGGGATTTCATATAAGCAATATCTGGATACAATTCTCCAGCAAAATTCCCGATCTTAGGCACCAAAAATATGCAGAATGCAAGAACTGGGATTCCAATAAGAATATTAGCTATCTTCAAAAAGAGTGTTGTTCCCCGTTTCATAAAGAGCACCTCGCTAATTTAATTATAAAATGACTTTAACACGCAATTTATTGTTTTACAATAAATTTATATCGTTTTTTATTACATTGTTATTGTTAATGGAATATCCTTTTTATTTTAAGCAAAAAAATAAAAAGCATTTCTCATTACAAAGAAATGCTCTTACTTTAAAATGTTAAATTTACAACTTGTTCAACAAAACAATAAAATAAGCAGACTGCGGTAGTCTGCTCAACAATGTATAGTATTCAACTATCGTATCCGTTAGTTCAACACAATATAAGTGTGCTGAATAGCATAAAACACGATAAATCCTGGTATTTTGATCCTATTGCCACTTTGTCATAGACCGAAGAGCTTGCTGAATGATTGACTGGTGAGAAAAAGGCATAGCATGAAAAAAGGCTTAGCTATCATAAGAAAGCAAATAAAAACCCTTAGGGCTAAAAAATCCCGAGGGTTTTAAATCCTTTCAAGTCCTGATCTGTATGCATATCTTTGGCCATTACTCCTATTCTTATCAAAGCCTGCACGAAAAAACGGTTCAGGATGATTTCTTTTATCTACAGTATCTTCCAAAAGACCTCTTCTCCTCATGATAGTTTTTGGATTTTTGCAAGTTACAGCAATCCTATTTTTACATCCGTTTGTTTTAACAATAGACCGTCTCCTTGATGTAAGAGGGGAAGCCGGTCTATTTACGTGTTGGTGATGAGTGGAACAGACATCTCACTTACAGAAACATTTCAAGCACGCATAATAGGATGATTGTGCCGCTGATGAGGGTCCCAAATTTGCCAAGATGAAAGGAGCAAATTTTGATCTTTCTTACTTTTTCTCCAAAGGCTAGACTCATCCACAGAGTGAAAAAGCTGGAGAGAGATACTGTGAAAGTGATCGTAATCGCTGGGAGTTTATGAAAAAAAGCAATTACTTTATTTGATAAGGCATGAATCGAAAAAGCAAGTAGCAGAATCGTTGCTTCTCCTATTTTTAGTGGAGCAGATTTATGACAATAGGAGCATTCAGCAGTGCTTAGCATGTGTGTAAGCTGTTTGGAAAAAATGTTTTCAAGAACGATCACATTTTTTCGATCGATCGCTAATAAAATAATTTGACTAACAATTACACTTACTAAGAAGCCAACGACGAGAAGGGAAATCCACTGACCAAAATAAATGCTGCTTAAGCTAACGAGTAAATAGATCAGAGGGATCCATATCGCAGTTACATTTAAATTATGAAGTTCTCTTAAGCTATGAGCTAAGGTAGCACTTAATTGATCCAGACTAGATGATGAGGCAAGACCAACTAATAACAATGCATTCATTGGAATACACTCCTTTTTGATAATGAACTTAGTTGTTAGTTACTTTTCCTACGTGAAAGCTATCTATATCATGAAAAAGCTTTTTCTTACTTGTATGTTACGAAAACGTTTAGAAAATGTGCGTATTGCCAGTGCCCAATGTTTACTTTATCTAAACAGGTTTGCATTCATAAATGTAAATGGGGGAGGATGGGTAATGGGAAACCAGTCAAAAGAGACAGAATTAGGAATTCTCATTAAGAAATTACTTCAAGAACGGACAATGTCCATGCGCAAACTAAGCAAGCAGTCTAGAATCAATGTGGCAACCATTTCTCGAATTATAAATGGGAAACAAGCTGCTCGCCCAAGGCATTTGGAGCAAATCAGTAAGTGTCTTGAAGTATCAATGGACCTTTTATATGTAGCGGCTGGATATCCTTTAACAATCTCTAGAGAGCCTCTACCATCTGATATTCATACCTCCATTGACCACATCCAAAAGGTTCTTGAATCATCAGGTTTATTCGACTGGAAATATACAACGAAGCAGGTACAACAAGAATTAGAAAAATATGAAAAGCATGCACAAACGAATGAAGGTAGTAGAATCATTAAAGAAGAGTTTCAAGAGAAAGTGGAGAATGTGAATGGAGAAGGGCCGTTTATTGAGCAATTAAAAGAAATGTATGGGCGATTTTGCCATGAGGAGATTCAACCACTAGAGAAGGCTGTGATTGGCAGTGCGCTGCTATATTTTATTTTGTCAGTTGACATCATTCCTGATTATGTCTTTCCCATTGGATATCTGGATGATGCGATTGCAGTTCAACTGACCTTGCAAAAACTAGAGATGCTAGAAGAGCAAAGGAGGAATGAGGATAGGGAATAAAACTTTTTAACTGATTAATAACAGGGAGGCTTGTTCAGATATAAACGTAAGAGTTGTTCTTGATCAAGAACAAGTGTGTTTGTATTATGATGAGTAGAAAATAGAAGGTACATATAAATGGCATAGATAGAGTCTGATGGTTAATAAAAAGTATCAAAAACAAATTGTACTATGTACTAATTGTACATATATATTTTAGAAACATTGTGGTTTGTAATAGCTCCTTTTCCTCTTATAGCTCACTGCTTATCAGTTTAAACGAAAGTACTTATTCCTTTTACCAAAAGGAGGAAAGAAAAAGAAACCATTGTATATTTTTTCCTTTTATGTACAATTAGTACATAGTACAATAATAGAAAGAAGGTGACACTCCACTATGTCAGAACGAGAAAGCACTGGGTTTTTAATGAAACAAAGAGCCTTTCTTAAGTTATATTTGATTACTATGGTGGAAATGAAAAAAGGATATGCCCTACAAATGCTTGATATTTTACAGCATGACTTTAAAAATCTTGGTTATCGACCGAATCACGCGGAGATTTATCGTTCTCTTGATGATCTTGTAGAGGATGGAATTTTGTATCGTGTAAAAAAGCTTCAGCCTAATATGAATTCGAAGCATAAGGAAGTTGTTTATTATCATTTTGTTTCGGACGGCGGATATGAAGCAGCGATGCGTTATAAGGCAAACGTAAAAACGGATTTAGACAGATGTATCAAAATATTGCGAAAAGCAGTTGCAGATAATTATTAAGAAGATCATGACCAAGAACTGAACCAAAGGAGCCTTCTTACATGATTACCTTTAAAAGTCAAAATCAAATCAACCGAACCAGTATGACGAAACATGCTATTCTTCTTGTATTTCCTTTCTAGAGATTCAAAACGTGAAAAAGATTACTTCCAAATACTCTTACAAGGTATAAGAACCTATGGTTTTTGGAAACAACTGTTTTCAACAAGGATTGAAAAACGGAGGATAACGAATGACACGTAATGACATAGGAAGGGAAGACCTACCACGCTTTCCTGACCCATACTGGAAAGATTTCATTCAATTGCCGACATTTCCGGCCTTGCAAGAAGACCTAAAGGTAGATGTGGTTATTATTGGTGGAGGAATAACTGGCATCACAGCTGCCTATCTTCTCGTAAAGGAAGGCTTGAAGGTAGCATTACTAGAAGCCAATCGGTTAGTAAATGGAACTACTGGGCATACAACAGCTAAAATTACAGCCCAGCACGATTTGATTTATGATGAATTAATCAGCCATATGGGACAAACAAAAGCAAGACTGTATTATGAAGCCAATTCAGAAGCACTCCAATTTATTAAGCAGACTGTTTCGGAGCATCAAATCAACTGTGATTTTAGTCAACAGGATGCCTATATTTATGCTACTACCAAAGAGTATGCCCATAAGCTGGAGCAAGAGTATTCGGCCTATCAACAGCTTCGTATTCCTGGGGAGCTCGTCAATGACATCCCCTTTGATATTAACATTCATAATGCGTTATCAATGAAAGATCAAGCACAATTCCATCCCTTAGCTTATTTAGACAAGCTTGTACAATTGATTGTTGAAAATGGAGGCCTCATTTTTGAAAATTCGATGGCCATCGATCTCGAAGAAGGCGATCAGCCAACTGTAATTACCCGCGAAGGTCAACGCGTCACAGCAAATTATGTTCTTTCGTGTTCCCATTTTCCTTTTTACGATGGGATGGGTTTTTATTTTACAAGATTGCAAGCGCAAAGATCATATGTAATTGCCATTAAAACGAAAAAAGAGTTTCCAGGTGGTATGTATATTAGCGCAGATCAGCCAACGCGATCTCTACGATCCGTAAGCATGAATGGAGAAGATCTTGTGCTGATCGGAGGAGATGGTCATAAAACCGGGCAAGGAAAGGACACTCTTGAACATTACAAAGCATTAGAAGCATTTGCTCATGAAGTATTTGATGTAAAGGAAATCCTTTATCGCTGGTCAACTCAGGATCTCGTCACCTTAGATAAGGTTCCATATATTGGAGAGATCACTGCCAATCATCACAATGTTCTAGTGGCAACGGGCTACAGAAAATGGGGAATGACAAATAGTACTGCCGCAGCACAGCTTCTTCGAGATATGGTACTAAAAAGAGACAACCCTTTTCTTGAGCTATATCGTCCTTCACGGTTTTATATAAATCCTAGTTTGAGGGAATTCTTTGCAGTAAATCTTGATGTCGCTAAGCATTTAATTAGTGGGAAACTTGAAGTCCCTGATCGAAAAATAGAAGATTTAGCGGATGGGGAAGGCTGTGTTGTTCTATATAATGGAGAACGTGCGGGTGCTTATAAGAATGAAAAAGGTCAATTATTCGTCGTAGATACGACATGTACACATTTAGGATGTGAAACAGAGTGGAATCATGGCGATCGGACCTGGGATTGTCCTTGCCACGGCTCAAGATTTTCACATACGGGCGAAGTTCTTGAGGGTCCAGCAGAGCTTCCTTTAAAAAGATTACATTAGGTCTCTTAGAAAAGAGAGCAATCAATAAGTCGATTCCTTCATTAAAAAGGAATTGGCTTTTCTTTTTTGCGGTTTTACGCCTCAAGGGATCGTTTGGAGGATACATTGAAATCTAAATAATTAAAGTATTATATATTATTTCTTTGAAACAGTAAATGCTGCAAACTAGCATCTTTGGATCTGATCAGGAAAAAATCTCCTTCGCCAGTCTGTTATTGGTTAATTTTTACATGTAATTATATGTAACTATTTTACATTTTCAAGAATAAATAGGATTCTTGTTTTTTAGTCTACTATTTTGCAAAAGGTTCATTAGCATAGCCTGTTTGATTATTGTAAAGAAAACCCTATCATTTACAAATCAAGAAGATGGGGGAGAGAATCGAATCAGAATTAGCTTGTAAGCTTTACAAACATTGATAGATATAATGAGGACTTTGATTGTTTTATGCTCTAAAGTAGCAAATAACTCTTTTACTAGTTATAAATTTGTAATGTAAACATGCACAATTAACCTTCGTTATTTCGTATTTTAAGATTTTTATTTTTTAACTTTTCTGCTATTTTCGGTTTTATTTATTACTTTTAATTGATAAAATGGCAATAAAAAACAGAATGAAAAGACAGAATATTGATAATTTCACTTTAAAAAATAATGCTACAATTGTAAAAACACAACTTATTAACAAATACTTACACTAAATTCTATTAGGAGGAAAAATTGGGATGCTCAACCACGAACAGATTTACCCGCTCACTCACTCCCAGAAACGTATCTGGTTTACAGAGGAATTTTTTCCCAATACCAGTATTTCAAACATTGGAGGTCTTATTAGGCTACAAGCAGAAAAGCTAGACTATGCCCTTTTGCAAAAAGCAATCCAAACATTTATTCAAATGAATGATTCGATTCGCCTACGCATTATGGTGGATTCTCAGACCAATGAACCAAGGCAGTATATTGCACCTTATCGTAAAGAGGCACTGCCCATCATAGATTTTAGTGACAAAACGACTGAGGATGAGCTCTACTCTTGGGCTAATGAAAGATTTGCAATACCATTTGAACTTATAAACAAACAATTGTTTGAATGTTCCGTCATTAAGTGTAATGAACAGGAAGGGTATATTTACCTAAAAACTCATCACATCATTACGGACGGCATGGCTTATGTTCACATTGTGAATCATATCATTTCCATTTATACAGAATTGCTTGCCGGTACAGATGTATTAAACTCCCAAAACATGCATATACCAGCTTCTTTTATCGATTTTATTCACGATGAGGAAAAGTACATAAGCTCAGTGCGTTTCCAAAAAGATCGAGAATTTTGGCATGAGGAGTTTGCTACTTTACCAGAATTTACTGGGTTTAAAGCCTATGACGCTTATTCTGTAAGTACGAAAGCAAAAAGAAAAAGAATCATAGTACCACAGGAATTACGAGATCAGGCACAACAATTTTGCGCAGAAAATAATATTAGTATTTTCACACTATTCATGTCGATGTTTCATGCCTATGTGTATCGTTTGACAGGACAAACAGACATCACCATCGGTACAACCTGCAATAATCGGACACAGCGTAAAGAAAAAGATATGGTTGGTATGCTAGTTAGTACGATGCCGTTTAGGTTTCAAGGCAATCCCGCACAAGATGTTCTTACGTTTATTCGGGATGTAGCCAAGAAGCAGAATAAATTATTTCGTCACCAGAAATATCCATATGATCAAGTCATGCAAAAGGTTCGTGACAAGCATCCTCATGTAAATAGTCTGTTTCGCCTTTTTGCCGGGTATCAAATCCTCGATTTTGAACAAATAGCAGGGGTTTGTTATACAGTAGAACAGTTGTTTGTAGGTCATATGACAGAAGAGATCGCTTTACATATTCAAGAACATAAAGATAAGGACTTATTAACTATTGAAATAGATTATGTAGCGGAAATGTATACAGAAGATGAGATCAATAGACTGGCTGATCATCTATTACGCATAACCCAAGATTCAATCTCATTCCCTGAGAAGAAGATAGCTGAGCTAGAAATGCTCTCGGAAAGGGAAAAACATAATCTTATTGCTTTATCCAATCAAACTGTGAAGCCATTCCCACAAGAGAAAACGATTCATCAACTCTTTGAAGAGCAGGTGGCAATGAACCCTGAGCAGATAGCTGTCTACTTTGAGGGTTCAAGGCTCACGTACCAAGAATTAAATGAAAAGGCAAACCAACTATCCCATTGCCTTCGTGATATGGGAGTCACTACTGATCAGCTAGTAGCCATACTCGCAGATCGTTCTGTGGAAATGATTGTTTCCATGTTAGCTATTCTTAAGGCAGGAGGAGCCTATGTTGCCATAGATCCTGTACATCCATCAGAGCGTATTTCTTATATGCTACAGGATAGTGAGGCCAATATTCTGTTGGCTCAACAACAATTTGTAAAAGATATATCGTTTGACGGACACATCCTAGAGCTAGAGGATGAGAAGCTTTTCGTTGGAGATACTGCAAATCCTACATGGTCAGTGCAAGCGACTGATCTTGCTTATGTCATCTACACTTCCGGAACAACAGGTAAGCCAAAGGGGGTTATGGTTGAGCATCGTGGAATTATCAATTTACAACAATTCCTTTCTACACAATACGGGCTCTGCAAACAGGATCGAGTCGTTCAATACGCTAGCTCCTCTTTTGACGTATCTGTAAAAGAAATCTTCATGTGCTTGCTACACGGTGCTACCTTGTATATTCCGACCAAGGAAACAACACAAGATCCAGCCCTATATGAAAGCTATTTAAGTAATCATCAAATCACAGTGGCCGTATTACCGCCTGTTTTTGCTGTTCATGTAAATGCAGACAAGCTCCGTTCCTTACGTCTCTTATTTACGGGCGGATCTGCAACGACATTAGAAATGGTACGCACTTGGAAAGATCGTGTGATGTATGTAAATGCATACGGTCCCACAGAGGCATCCGTTCAGGCAACGGCATGGCTTGCTGAAGAGCGAGAAGACGGCATGATCTCGATTGGTAAGCCGATTGATAATGTTCAGGTGTATGTTCTTAACTCCGAGTATCAGCTACAGCCTGTAGGTGTAGCCGGAGAACTATGCATAGGCGGTGTGGGACTAGCGCGTGGTTACCTTAACCGCCCTGAGTTAACCCAAGAAAAATTTATCGCTCATCCATTTAAAACTGGTGAGAAAATCTACAGAACAGGTGACCTGGTAAGGTGGATGCCAGATGGCAACATCGAATATCTGGGACGTATGGACGATCAGGTAAAAATTCGTGGTTACCGTATTGAATTACTAGAGATCGAAGCACAAATGCTAGAAATCGAAGAGGTTGTTCAAACTACCGTCATCCCGTTTACCAACGATAATGGACAGACTGACCTATGTGCCTACTTTGTGGCGACACGAGAAATGAGCGTCCTGGAGCTGCGCCAATCTATTGGGAAAAACCTACCAGCTTACATGATTCCTTCTACTTTTATGCAGCTTGACGAAATGCCGCTTACTGTAAACGGCAAGATTGACAAGAAGGCTCTTCCAAAACCAGAGGGAACGCTCCATACTGGCTTGCCATATGTGGCACCGCGAAATGAGGTCGAGGAATTACTCGCCAGCGCATGGGAAAAAGTGCTCGGCGTAGAGCGCATCAGTATTATGGACAACTTTTTCGAGATCGGTGGAGACTCGATTAAAGCAATTCAAATTTCAGCACGTCTGCATAAAGATGGCTTAAAAGTAGAAATGCGCGATATATTTAAGCATCTATCTATTGCCGAGCTAAGCAAATACGTCAAGGTAGTGAAAAACTCCTATGATCAGGGCATGGTGGTAGGTGATATTCCGCTTACTCCTATTCAGCATTGGTTCTTCCAGAATCAAAGAAACAATAGACATCATTTTAATCAAGCTAATATGCTGTATCGGGCAGAGGGATTTGATGCTGAAATAATTAGACAGGTGTTTGAGCGCATCATCGAGCACCATGATGCATTACGAATGACCTATTCTACTCTAGAAAATGAAAGCATTCAGCAGGTAAATCAAGCATTCACTACTGATCGTTTTGATTTTGAAATAATTGATTTGACCGATGAAACAAACGAATCAGTCATAAAAGATCAAATGAAACAGCATGCCGATCGTCTTCAAACAAGCATCGATCTCGAAAATCAAGGGCCGTTGGTTAAGATAGGTTTGTTTAAAACTACTTCAGGAGATCATTTATTGATCGTGATTCATCACTTGGTTATCGATGGAGTCTCCTGGCGTATTTTATTGGAGGACTTATCAACAGGTTATAGCCAAGCAGCTAGAGGAGAAGCTCTCTTGCTTCCAGCAAAAACAGTCTCGTTTAAAGAATGGTCGAATCAGTTGCAATCCTATGCAGCAAGTAAGGCGTTTCTTAAAGAAAAACCTTATTGGAGACAGTTGGAGCAAACTACAATTCAGCCTTTACCAACTGATGGACCTATTACAAATAATCTCAAAATGGACAGCTCGGATATTCACATAGAACTTACTCCACAACAAACTAAACAGCTATTAAAAGATGTACACCATGCTTATCACACGGAAATCAATGACCTCTTATTGACTGCATTAGGTCTCACAGTGAAAAACTGGACAGGAGAAGAGAACGTACTCCTATTACTCGAAGGGCATGGTCGTGAAGATATCATGGCGAATATGGATGTTACTCGTACGATCGGCTGGTTTACATCTGCCTATCCGGTTCTTCTGCCTATCAAAGAAGATGAATTGTCGAAACAAATTAAGCTTACGAAAGAAGCATTGAGAAGCATCCCAAATAAAGGTATTGGTTACGGTATCCTACAATATATAACCCCAAAAGAGCATACTGAATCAATGTCGTTTACGTTACAGCCACAGATTAGCTTTAACTATTTGGGGCAATTCGATCAAGACACTGCAACAGATGTGTTCACATCTTCGCAGATGTCTAACGGGGAAGCAATCAGTCCATACTTTGTGCGTAATCAATTGCTAGAATGCAATGGTGGAATCTTCAATGGTAAGCTTCAAATGATTTTCACCTACAATCATCACGCCTATCATGAATCCACGATTCAACACATTGCCGATCAGTTTAAGACAAATCTGCTCCAACTTGTTGACCATTGCGTGATAAAAACAACAAGCGAGCTGACTCCATCCGATGTAGGGGCCCAGAATCTCTCTATCGAGGAATTCGAAAGCATTCAAGCCGTATTACAAGAGATGATTGGTCAGACAAGCATTAGCAAAATATATCCACTGTCACCTATGCAGGAAGGTATGCTCTTTCATTCTGAATTACAGCCTGACAGTCCCGCCTATTTTGAGCAAAATAGCATTCCGCTTCATGGCACCCTTGATCTAGCTCTTCTTGAACAAAGCTTAAATGCGGTACTAGCTCGCTATGATGTATTACGAACTGTGTTTGTCCATCAGGAATTGAAACACCCGGTACAGGTTGTTCTGCAAGAGCGGAAAACAACCATCCAGTTTGAAGACATTTCTCATTTAGACGTGGCCAACCAGCAATCATATCTTAATTCCTACAAAGAGAAGGATAAGCAGGAAGGGTTTGCAATCCATAAGGACGTTCTCCTACGACTTACGGTGTTAAAAACAGGGGAGGACACCTATCAATTGCTCGTAAGCTTCCATCATATTATTATGGACGGCTGGTGCTTCGTTCTCGTATTAGATGAACTGATACGAACGTACCATTCCCTGCTGAACAATACAGCCATTCAGCTTCATGCTGTTTATCCATATAGCGACTATATTGAATGGTTAGAGAAGCAGGACAGAGAAGATGCTCTTTCTTATTGGAAAAATGAACTTCTCGGATATGAGCAGCTAGCTACTCTACCAAAATGGCGCTCGCAGAAAACAAGAAACTACGTTCAAGCTAACCATCTTTTCCATTTTGATAACGAGACGACGCTTGGACTAGAACGATTGGCAAAACAACATCATACTACATTAAACAATGTTTTCCAAAGCCTATGGGGCATTCTTTTAGGTCGCTATAACGGAGTAGACGATGTTGTTTTTGGAGCTGTTGTCTCTGGCCGGAACGCAGATATACAAGGTATTGAACAAATCGTGGGATTATTTATCAATACGATACCTGTACGTGTGCAGCCTTTTGCCGAACTAAGCTTTACTGAGTTATTACAACAGGTAAAAGAACGTGGAACGGCTGCGTCTCAATTCGACTATTTATCACTTGCCGAAATACAGGCTATGAGCTCCTTAAAGCAAGGATTATTAGACCATCTTCTCGTCTTTGAAAACTATCCAACGCCTGACAAAGAACGAGCTTCCTCCCATCAGCAGAGATTGGATTTTGAGTTTGCAAGGATGGAGGTATTTGAGCAGACAAACTATGATTTCAATGTGCTCGTTGCCCCTTATGATCAGCTATATGTAAATTTTAGATACAACGAACAAATCTATGCGCCTCAGCTTGTAGAAAGCATAGCTTCCCACTTAACAGAATTGGCACGTGCGGTTGTTTCCCAGCCAGAAATGAAGCTAGGCAATATCAATATCTTATCTGAGGCTGAGAAACATCAGATCCTTTATGAATTTAATCAAACAACAGCAGATTACCCACGACATAAGACGATACATCAGCTATTTGAAGAAACTGTTGCTAGAATTCCCGACAATACCGCTGTTTATTTTGAGAATGAAGAATTGACCTATCGGATGTTACATGAGCGTACGAATCAGCTAGCTCGAACATTACGAGCGAATGGTGTAACACCGAACAGTATTGTAGGAATCATGCTTGATCGTTCCTTTGAGATGATAATTGGTATTTTGGGGATTCTGAAGGCAGGAGGAGCCTATCTGCCACTAGATCCGAAGCATCCACAGGATCGTTTAGAATTTACGCTAGAAGACAGTAAGGCACAAATCTTATTAACCCAATCAACATACAATGGACGAGTCGATTTTAATGGTCTTGTCATCGAGATAGATCAACCTGCTGCCTATCACACAGACAGCACCAATCTAGAACATGTGAATAAAGCGACCGATCTGGCTTATGTTATCTATACGTCTGGTTCGACTGGTAAACCAAAAGGCGCGATGATTGAACATACGTCTGTACTTAATCGACTGCTCTGGATGCAAAAAGCATATCCGCTCACTGAAAATGATGTCATCCTGCAAAAGACACCGTTTACCTTCGATGTTTCTGTATGGGAAATGTTCTGGTGGGCATTTGTAGGAGCCAAGGTGTGCTTCCTCATACCAGAAGGAGAAAAGGATTCGTCTACTATTGTAAATGCAATTGAACACAGGCGTGTGACGACCATGCATTTTGTACCGTCGATGCTTCATGCCTTCCTCGAGCATGTCCATTTACACGTAGCGGAAATCGAAAGACTGGCAAGCTTACGTACGGTCTTTGCTTCTGGAGAGGCATTGCAAGTCGCACATGTAGAACGTTTCCAATCGCTTCTTCACAATGCGTACCAGACCAAATTAGTGAATTTATACGGACCAACAGAAGCTACTGTAGACGTTTCGGTATTTGAATGCTCCGTAGAAGAAGAGAGAATGGATACTGTACCGATCGGAAAACCGATTGATAATACGCAGTTATACATTGTCAGTAAAGAAAATCAGCTCCAGCCTGTAGGAGTAGCAGGTGAACTTTGCATTGGCGGGGTACAAGTAGCACGTGGTTATTTGAATCGACCGGAGCTAACCATTGAAAAATTTGTTTCGAATCCGTATGTAAACGGCGAACGAATGTATCGTACCGGAGACCTTGCACGATGGATGCCGGATGGAAATATTGAATATTTGGGTCGTATCGATCATCAGGTGAAGATTCGGGGCTTCCGTATAGAGCTTGGCGAGATCGAAACCCAGATATTGGCATTTGGAGGTATAAAGGAAACCGTTGTGATTGCAAGTGAAGATAGTCAAGGGGAAAAATATTTGTGTGCCTATTTTGTAGGTACGAAAGAAATAGACTCCGCTGAATTGCGGGACTTTTTAGCAAATGATCTACCTAGCTACTTTATTCCAGCACGGTTTATTCAGCTTGAAAAAATGCCACTTTCTCCAAACGGTAAAATTGACAGAAAAGCACTGCCCAAAGACGAATTTATTGGAAAAACTACTGAATATATTGCTCCACGCACAAAAGTAGAAGAAAAGCTGGTTGTAATATGGCAGGAATTGCTTGGCATCAGTCCTATCGGGATACATGATGATTTCTTTGAACTCGGCGGACATTCTCTCAAGGCTACCATTCTTGCATCTAGATTGCATAAAGAATGTGATGTACAAATTGCATTACGTGATCTGTTCCAATATAAAACCATAGAGTCACTGGCAACACTGATTACAAATACACAGAAGACTCATTATTCGGAAATACAACCGGTTATGCCAAGCCAGTATTATTCTGTGTCCTCTGCACAGAAGCGCGTGTTAATTATTGCCCAAATGCAAGGTGCAGAATTAGCCTACAATATGCCTGTTGTATACAAATTAAGTGGTTATATCGACCGGGATCGATTGGAAGAAGCATGCAAAAATCTGGTACAACGTCACGAAAGTCTGCGTACTTCGTTTGATTGGATTGATGGGGAGCCTGTGCAAATTATTCATCCATCTGTTGATTTCAACATGTCTTGCAAAGAGCTGTCCACTGATCATTCAACTCATGAAAAAGCCATAGCTCGTGCAGTACAGGCATTTATTAGACCTTTTGATCTAAATCAAGCTCCGTTATTTAGAGTGGAATTAGTCACCATAAAAGAAGATGAGCATATCCTCATGATTGATATGCACCATATCATCTCAGATGGTGTCTCCACAAACATCATACTTCGTGAGCTATCGAAGCTGTATGCTGGGGAACAGCTACCAAGTCAACGAATTCAATACAAGGACTTTGCGGCATGGCAACAAGAGCTATATCAGACTGATAGGATGCAAAAGCAAGAGGCCTATTGGCTAAAAACATTTGAAGGAGAAATACCGACACTTCAAATGCCGACAGATTATGCTAGACCATCAATCCAAAACTTTGAAGGAGACATTCTTTCGTTTGACATCGATGCTGATTTGACCAAGAGCCTTCATCAAATCACCTCGCAAACGGGAACAACAATGTATATGGTTCTTCTTGCGGCGTTCCAGGTCTTGCTTGCTAAATACAGCGGACAAGAAGAAATTATTGTAGGAAGCCCTGTGGCAGGCAGACAACATGCTGATGTTGAGGAAACGGTCGGAATGTTTGTTGGAACACTTGCTCTGAGAGGATTCCCTGCTTTCGAAAAGACATTTACCAGCTATCTTAAAGAGGTAAAAGAAAGCACTTTGCAAGCGTTTGAAAATCAAGATTATCCGTTTGAAGAACTCGTGGAAAAGCTTAATGTTAATCGTGACATGAGCCGCAATCCGTTATTCGACGTTATGTTTGCCTTACAAAACGTCGGCAATGAAATGCTGAAAATAGATGGGGTTGCAACAACTCCTTATGAAGCCATTTTCAATCTAGCTAAATTTGATATTACATTAGCGGCATTTGAAGTAGGAGAAGAGATCAATTGCTACGTAAACTACAGTACGAAACTATTTAGAAAGGACACCATTGATCGTTTAGCAGGACATTTTGTGCAAGTATTGCGTTCCATTGTCAATAATCTCGATATTCAAATTTCTCAAATTGACATGGTCACACCAGCAGAAAAAGAACAGCTTCTCTTCACATTTAATGATACTGACAGAGAGTTCGATACCCAAGTAACGATCCAGCAGCTGTTTGATAAACAAGCAGCTTTGTCACCAGAGCAGGTAGCTGTTTATTTTGAGGGAAAACCACTCACTTATCAGGAATTAAATGAAAAAGCCAATCAACTGGCACGCCTGTTAATGAGCAAAGGGGTAGCGAAAGACAAGATTGTCGCTATCATGACAAATCGATCAATAGAGATGATTGTATCGATTATAGCCGTACTCAAGGCTGGCGGTGCGTATGTACCAATTGATCCTGTCTATCCGGCAGATCGGATTCAATATATGCTGGAGGACAGTAATGCAAAGGTTCTCCTTACACAGAAGCATCTTATGGACAAAGTTCCTTTTGATGGTAGTATCCTCGATATAGATGACGAAAAACTCTATCAGGGTGAAGTAGCTAATGTAGACATACAAGCTTCACCAACAGACCTAGCTTACGTGATCTATACTTCAGGTACTACCGGTAAACCAAAAGGGGTTATGGTTGAGCACCACGGAATCATTAGCTTGAAAACCTATTACCAATCAGACTTTGACATTGGCATTGGCGATCGTATGGTGCAATTTGCAAGCTCTTCTTTCGATGTTTCTATCTGGGAAATCATGATTAGCTTACTAACAGGAGCAACATTATACATTCCAACCCAAGATACAATTTACGATCCGGTTGCTTTTGGGGACTATATAGAGGCCCACCAAATTACGATAGGCTTACTACCACCTGTATATATCGGCAACGTGGAGCCAAACAAATTATCAGCGATGCGTCTTCTACTAACGGGTGGTTCTGCATCGAATAATGAAATTGTAGCTACTTGGAAGAATCGAACGACCTATATGAATGCCTATGGACCGACTGAATCGTCTGTTATAGCTACTACATGGATTGGTACAGATCGTGAAGATGAGGCTTTACCGATTGGTAGCCCCATTCCAAATACGAAAGCCTATGTTCTTAATAAGCAGAACCAGTTGCAACCGATTGGTGTCTTAGGCGAATTATGCATTAGCGGAGCAGGCCTAGCCCGTGGCTATCTCAATAAACCAGAGCTTACCGAAAAAGTGTTTGTTGAGCATCCATTTGCAGAAGGCGAACGCATGTACAAAACAGGGGATTTAGTAAGATGGCTACCTGACGGAATGATCGAATACTTTGGACGGATAGACGATCAGGTAAAAATACGCGGCTACCGTATCGAATTAGGCGAGATTGAAGCACATTTGCTTTCTCTTGATGAGATCCACGCAGCAGTAGTAATAGCCTTTACGAATGAAGAGGGACAACCCGATTTATGTGCATATATCGTTGCTGATCATGAAATTAATATAGCTGATATAAGACAGCAAATTGGACAGCATTTACCTTCTTACATGATTCCAGCTTACTTTGTGCAGCTAGAAAGCATACCGGTATCGGTAAACGGAAAAGTTGATAAAAAACGATTACCAAAGCCAGCTACATCAAACTCAACTGGTAGAGAATATGTAGCGCCACGAAATGAAATCGAAGCAACACTTGCAAGTATCTGGCAAGCTGTTCTAGGAGTAGAACAGATCAGTATTCATGATAACTTCTTTGAAATAGGTGGGGATTCAATCAAGGCGATTCAAATTTCCTCCCGCCTGCATAAGGAAGGTCAAAGACTAGTAATTAGCGATTTGTTTAAAAATCCGACGATTGCACAACTAAGTTCGTATGTAAAGGCAGGCACTCAAGCCTTTGATCAAGGATCGGTTGAAGGAAACGTACCACTTACACCAATCCAACGCTGGTTATTCACGGAACACAGTGCAAGCCTGCATCATTTTAACCAGGCGAACTTCCTCTACCGACCAGAAGGATTTAACGTAGAGCATGTTCATCAGGTATTTACCCAAATTGTCCATCATCACGATGCATTACGCATGGCTTATTCCTTTACTCCAAACGATATGGCAAAACAAGTAAATCGGGGAATCAATGAAACGGAAGCCTCTTTTACTATAGAAGTTATTGATTTGTTGGAGGAATCAAACGAAGAACAGGTGGCTGTACGGATTGAGCAAGAGGCAAACCGTATTCAAAGCAGTATGGGCTTGCTTCATCAAGGGCCGTTGGTCAAATTAGGCTTATTCAAAACTACAGAAGGTGATCATCTTCTGATCGCCATTCATCATCTTGTCATTGACGGTGTTTCGTGGCGCATCTTACTGGAGGATTTTACAACAGGTTATGAACAAGCACAAAATGGGGAGCCAATCGTTTTCCCTGCGAAGACCGTTTCGTTGCAAGAATGGGCAAAACGATTAGAGGATTACTCTACAAGTAAAGAGCTACTTAGAGAGAAGAGTTATTGGGATCAACTAGAACAAACAAGCATTGATCCGATCCCAACTGATTTCATAACTAGTCATAACCGTATGAAGGATAGTTCTACTCTATCTATGGAACTTTCCGAGACGGATACAGCTCTTCTATTAACAGACGTGCATCGTGCATATCGTACTGAGATGAACGACATCCTGCTAACAGCGCTTGGGATAACGCTTAAAGAATGGACGTCAAATAATGATATAGCTATCTTACTTGAGGGACACGGTCGCGAGGATATCATGGAAGAGATAGACATCAATCGAACAATCGGATGGTTCACATCTGCTTTCCCAGTCCTGCTACCTATGTCTAAGGTGTCAGACATTTCATACGGAATTAAGCAAGTCAAAGAAACCCTACGCAAAATTCCTAATAAAGGGATTGGTTACGGAATACTCAAGTATTTGACCCCAGAAGATCAAAAGCTAGATATGTCGTTTACCATACAACCAGAGATAAGTTTTAATTACTTAGGCCAGTTTGACCAGGAGGTAACAACAGCGGTATTTACCATTTCAAACATGTCGAGAGGTTGCCTTGTAAATCCAGAGATGAATCGGGAGCAATTAATCGATATTACTGGTGCAACCGTTGGAGGCAAGCTGCAATTGTCATTTGTATATAACCATCTTGCCTTCCAGAAGGAGAGTATTGAAAAGCTAATCGAAGTCTTCACATCAAACCTCCTTCTCATCATCACGCATTGCACGAGCCAATCAACACCTGAATTAACTCCTTCTGACTTAGGTTATGCAGGTCTATCTATTGAAGAGTGGGATACAATTCGAACCTTTGTACTATCTGAATTGGAAACCAATGAAATCAGCAAATTATATCCACTTTCTCCCATGCAAGAAGGAATGCTATTCCATGCAAACCTAGATACAAATACCTCTATGTATGTGGAGCAATACAGCTTGCCGATATCAGGGCATATGGATCTTTCTAAAATGGAACAAGCCTTTAATTCGATCATCCAACGCTACGATGTGTTACGTTCCATATTTGTACAAAAAGACCTAACACGTCCACTGCAAGTAGTTCTTAATGAGCGCAAAGCCACTGTTCACTTTGAAGATATCTCTGCTTTAGCTCAAGAGGATCGAGTGAACTATACGGAGGACTTTAAACAACAGGATAAAGAACGCGGGTTTAAGCTATCTAGTGATAGGCTCATTCGATTGGCTATCCTGCAAACAGCAGCAGAGGAATATCTTATGATTTTAAGCTTCCATCATATTCTTACAGATGGTTGGAGCATACCGATCATCATGGGAGAATTTATTCATACGTACCATTCTCTGCTTAATGATCTTCCGTTATCACTTGGTCCGGTTTATCCGTATAGTGACTACATCAATTGGCTGGAAAAACAAGATAAAGCAGAAGCAATCTCGTATTGGAAGGAATATGTGGCAGGATACGAACAACTGGCTACAATACCAAAGGAAAGAAAGGTTGAAGCTGTAGAATACAAGACAGAATTGTATGAGTTTTGCTTCGATAAAGCGATGACAAGTGGTTTAGAGCAGATAGCCAAGCAATACCAAACCACTTTAAACAGTGTATTCCAAACGATCTGGGGGATATTGCTAGCTCGATATAATCGTACTAATGATGTGGTATTCGGCGCTGTAGTCTCTGGTCGGAATGCTAATGTTACAGGTATTGAGCAAATGGTCGGTTTATTTATCAATTCCATTCCTGTTCGTATCCAACTAGATGCAGAGACACAATTTACTCAAGTATTGCAGCAGGTACAAGAAGATGCTCTTGCTTCTGCTGATTATGACTATCTTTCACTTGCCGAGATTCAATCCACAAGTGAATTACGCCAGGGCTTGCTTGACCATTTGATTGCTTTTGAGAATTATCCGACTCCAGCAGAAGATACCCATATTCATTTAGCTAAAAAGATAGACATTGACTTCCAGCAAATGGAGGTACATGAGCAAACCAACTACGATTTCAATATAGCAGTGGGACCTGGTGAGAAGCTTTATATTAAGTTTATGTACAACGCACATGTCTACAACAAGCAAATGATGGAGGGCATTGCGGCTAATCTGCAACAAATCGCCCGAAGCATTCTAGCAGATCCATCTAGTAAAGTTAGTGAAATAGACATTGTTTCTGCTGAAGAAAGACAAAAATTACTAGTGAAATTTAACCATACGCAGGTCCCGTTTGAACAAGACAAGACGATTCCGCAGATTTTTGAAGAGCTGGTCATGAAACATCCACATCATCCTGCTGTTTACTTTGAGGGTGATCAACTAACGTATCAAGAGTTAAATGATAAGGCAAACCAGTTGGCACGAGAATTACTTGCTCTTGGAATAGGAACAGACCAAATTGTTGCAGTTATGGCAGACAAAAGCATCGAAATGATTGTGGCGATTATGGCCGTTCTAAAAGCTGGAGGAGCCTATGTCCCAATTGATCCAGCTTATCCAGGTGAGAGAATCGCATATGTCTTAGAAGATAGCCAAGCTAAGGTTCTTTTAACACAAAGTCATTTACTTGAATCTGTTCATATGGATATCGCTACGTATCAGGGCAAAATTGTAGAGCTTTCAGATGATAGGCTGTATCAGGGAGATTCTACTAATCTGAAGCTATCAATCACACCAGCTGATCTAGCATATGTCATCTATACATCTGGAACAACAGGAAAGCCAAAAGGTGTAATGCTGGAGCATCACGGGGTTGTTAAACTAAAACAGCATATTTTTGATCATTACGGCATGTATCAGGAAGATCGCGTATTACAATACGTTAGTCCTTCTTTTGATGCATCTGTGAAAGAAATTTTTGCTTGCTTGTTACATGGAGCAACGTTGTACGTGCCTAAGAAGGAGACGACTCAAGACCCTGCCTTGTTTGAAGATTACGTAAATCGTCATCATATTACTGTGGCGGCCTTACCACCTGTCTTCCTCGTACATGTAAATCCTGATAAAATAACATCTTTGCGGCTTTTATTTACAGGTGGGTCTGCAATCACTACCGATCTGGTTCAAGCATGGAAAGACCGAACAGTATACGTCAATGCTTATGGGCCAACTGAAGCGTCTATTCAAGCAACAGGCTGGGTAACAGAAGAAAGAGCAGATGGACTCTTACCGATCGGGCGTCCAATTGATAATACCCAGATCTACATTGTTGGAGTCGATTACCAATTACAGCCGATTGGCATTCCAGGAGAACTTTGCATAAGTGGAGTAGGGCTGGCACGGGGCTATCTCAATCGTCCTGAGCTAACGCGTGAAAAGTTTGTAGGCAATCCATTTGTTCCTGACGAAAAAATGTATCGAACAGGTGACTTAGCAAGATGGCTTCCTGATGGAAATATTGAGTATCTTGGACGCGTAGATGATCAGGTAAAGGTTCGTGGCTTTAGAATAGAGCTAGGAGAAATTGAAGCCCACCTGCTATCACATGAGGACATTACTGAAGCGGTCGTCCTTGCTCTTACAGATGAGAGAGGACAAACTGATTTATGCGCTTATTTTGTCAGCACGACTAGCATAGCCATTACCCAATTGCGTCACTATCTTGAGCAGAGCCTTCCTTCCTATATGATTCCGGCCTTCTTCATTAAATTGGAGAAAATGCCAGTGACACTAAACGGGAAAATCGATAAGCGTAGTCTGCCAAAACCAGACAAAAATGTTGACACAGGATCAGTTTATGTGGCCCCACGCAATGAAATCGAATCTAAGCTGGTTTCGATTTGGCAAGAGGTATTGGGTGTAGAACGAATTAGTGTCCTTGATGACTTCTTTGCACTGGGAGGACATTCATTAAAAGCGACTGTACTCCTCTCGAAGATTCATAAAGAATTCGAAACAGAGGCATCTCTTCGTGAGATTTTTAAACACACAAAACTCGAAGAAATGGCCACACTCATCAGTCAAGGACAGAAGAGTGCCTTTGAGGAAATACACCCTGTGGAGATAGCAGAAAGTTATCCAGTCTCTTCCGCTCAAAAACGCTTACTTATCCTAACACAGCTGGAAGGAGCTGAGCTGAGCTACAATATGCCAATAGCCTTGAGGCTTTCAGGTGATATTGAAGCTGCTCGACTGGAAAGCTCATTCCGAGAACTAATCAATCGTCATGAAAGCTTGCGGACATCTTTTGATTGGACAGATGGACAAATGAGACAGATTGTTCATGAATCTGCAATGTTCCATTTGGTTCATACAGTAGGGTCAGAGGATGAGTGCAATCAAATCGTCTCGACATTTACACAACCATTTGATTTGAATCAAGCACCGCTTTTGAGAGCGCACCTTGTCACTTATAAGGATAAGGAACATCTTTTATTGCTTGATATGCACCATAGCATTTCTGACGGGGTTTCCATGAGTATCATACTCACAGAGCTAGCTAAGATTTATGCAGGAGAAGAACTACCCGCATTATCAATCCAATATAAGGATTTTGCTAATTGGCAACAAAAAATGTTTACTTCGGATGAAATGCAGAAGCAAGAGATGTATTGGCTTGAGAATCTGTCCGGCGACTTGCCAGTTCTCCAAATGCCAACAGATTATCCAAGACCGCCTGTTTATAGCTATGATGGTGATAATGTTCCATTTACTGTGGACAAGGAACTTTCAAGCGCTCTACGACAACTGGCCATGGAAACTGGTACGACTATGTATATGGTATTACTAGCAGCATTACAGGTTACGCTTGCCAAATACAGTGGTCAAAATGACATTCTTATCGGTAGCCCGATCGCTGGACGTCCACACACTGATTTACAACAAATTGTCGGGATGTTTGTAGGAACGTTAGTCATGCGTGGGTTCCCAGAAGCCGAGAAGCGTTTTTCGAGCTTCTTAGCTGAGATAAAAGATACAGCACTTCATGCCTATGAGAATCAAGACTATCCTTTTGAAGTGCTGATAGAAAAACTAGACCTCAAACGTGACATGAGCCGTAATCAACTCTTTGATGTCATGTTCACTCTACAAAATATGGATGGTCCAGAAAGCGGTTTAGCCTTTGGTGAAGCCAAGGTCTCGTTATATGAAACCAAGCAAAATATGGCGACCTTTGACCTTACTATGACTGCTCATGAATCTGAAGAAGGAATTGGTGTTGATCTAAACTATTGCACGAAATTGTTTAAGCGTGAAAGTATGGAGCGTTTCGCAGACCATTTTACACAGGTACTACGAGCAATTAGTAAGAGCCCTGACGTCATTTTAGCTGATATAGACATGGTGACAGATAGGGAAAAACATCAATTGGTAACAAAATTCAATGATACAAATAGGGATTTCCGATCTGATAAGACGATTCATCAGCTCTTTGAAGCTCAAGCAGAATTACACCCAGCTAATAGCGCTCTCTATTATGAAGGACAAGCTTTGACTTATCAGGAGTTGAATGAAAAAGCAAATCAATTGGCGCGTGTACTTGTTGCAAAAGGGATAAAGGCGGAGGATAACGTAGCAATTATGGCTGACCGCTCTCTTGAAATGTATATCGCTATTTTAGCTGTTCTCAAAGCGAATGGTGTTTATGTCCCAATCGATCCCGCATATCCAATGGAGCGGATTCGCTTTATTCTCGAAGATAGTCAAGTACAAATCCTGCTTACACACACAACCGTAGACGTACAAGCTAACATTTCAGACAGCCTTGAAATTATTTCTTTACATGACCAGTCTCTGTTCCAAGGGGAACCACAAAATCTAGCATTGCCAGCTTCACCAAGGAATCTTGCCTATATCATCTATACATCCGGCACAACAGGTAAGCCGAAAGGTGTCATGCTAGAGCATCGCGGAGTGGTTAACCTATTAGATCATATCCAAGCAGAATATGGTGTGAGCGAGCAAGACCGTATCATTCAATATACAAGCCAATCATTTGATCCATCCATCATGGAAATTTTCTTGGCATTACACAATGGGGCACAGCTATACATCCCTACCAAGGAGACAACTCAAGACCCTGCGTTGTATGAGACATTTATCAATAAACACCTAATAACAGTAGCAGAAATACCTGGAGCATTCGCTAGTGTAGTCAACCCAGAAAGACTCATTTCACTTCGCTTTGTCTCAACAGGTGGCTCTGCCTTGACACCTGGAGTAGCCAAAGCATGGAGAGATTATGTTCGTTTCATCAATGCATATGGACCAACAGAGACTACTATTCAATCAACAGAGTGGGTTGTAGAGGAACGACTCGATGGGGCACTACCGATCGGACGTCCAGTAGCAAATACACAAATCTATATCTTAAATCAAACAAATCAGCTCCAGCCTATTGGAGTACCAGGAGAGTTATGCATTGGAGGAATAGGGCTTGCCCGCGGTTATCTCAATCGTCCTGATTTGACAGCAGAGAAGTTCATTACGAACCCATTTGTTGTAGGTGAAAAGATATACAAAACAGGTGATTTAGCTAGATGGCTTCCTGATGGAAACATTGAGTTTTTAGGCCGGATTGATGATCAAGTCAAAGTTCGTGGATTCCGCATCGAGTTGCTTGAAGTTGAATCTCATATTCTAGAGCTTGAAGATATTGTGGAGGCGGTAGTGACTGTTACTCAGGATTTAACAGGTCAAAATCAATTATGTGCATACTTCGAAGCAAAACGGACAATTACAGTTTCCGAGCTGCGAGAGCAACTGGCAAAAACTCTACCAGCCTATATGATTCCTTCTTATTTTATTCAACTAGAGAACATGCCGCTAATGGTAAACGGTAAGATTGATAAAAAGGCTTTACCGGCACCTGAAGAAAATATGGTTATCGGTAATGAGTACATTGCTCCGCAGACTGAGATGGAGGAGAAGCTTGCGGTTATCTGGGAAGAAGTGCTTGGTATGAAACAAATCAGTGTAGAGTCGGATTTCTTTGAGCTAGGTGGACACTCTCTCAAAGCAGTTCAGCTTGTCTCCGCTATTAGTAGAGATATCGGAATAGAAATGCCACTTCAGCTTGTATTCCGCTACCGTAGCATTCGCCCACTAGCCGAGAAGCTAACTGTCGTGCAGTATGTGCAGGTGGATGAAGAAATTCCTGTTACCTTGCTAAATGAAGGAGGAAAACCAATCGTCTTTGCATTCCCGCCAATCGCTGGTTTAGGTGCTGCATTTAAAGAAATTGCAAATGAGCTTCCTGATTACTCGATCTATTCATTTGATTTTATCGCGCATGACTATCTGATTAATGAATATGTCGACCACATTTTGAATATCCAACCAGAGGGGCCATATCTACTGATGGGGTATTCAGCAGGGGGAAATCTGGCGTTCGAGGTTGCCAAAGTACTAGAAGAAAAAGGTCATCACGTTCAGGGAATCATTCTTTTAGATACGCTAAGGCAGACCGAGTATCAGCTTGTAAATGATGAAGAAATTCGTGAAAATGTAGCACTGATTGATAAAGCAGCAGAAGAGAATGAAATACTCAAGGTAGCGAGCATACGGAACAAAATTGTTCAAAACATCGAGAATTACGGTGCATTGCTCAATACTATCATCAATGACGGTATGGTTGAGGCAAGCATTCACCTCATTTTAGCAAAAGAGATTGAACGGGAAGAGGAACTTAAATGGAAGGAGTCGACGATGAGTACCTACATGGAATACCAGGGCTTTTCTACGCACCATGAAATGGTTGACAAGAAATATGCCAAACAACATGCTTATCTCATTCATGAAATTTTGGAATTGCTGCTGCATCAGGTTAAGGTATCCCATTAAGAAGTAACGTTTACATGGAACTGGGGGTTCATAACATGGGATACTCCCAGTTCCTTTCTTCTATCTCAATGTAAGGAGAACAAGCATGGGAGAAATGAAATCGTTGTTTACCAATAAAAATTTTACCTTGCTCATGATTGGTCAAGTTATTTCGTTTACAGGCAGTATCATCCAGCGTTTTGCTCTTTCCTTGTATGTCCTTGGGATTACTGGATCAGGTACGTTATTTGCTTCTGTTCTGGTTATGTCATTAATCCCAACCATTCTACTAGGACCAATCGCTGGTGTATTCGCTGATCGGTTTAGTCGCCGAAATATCATGATTGTACTGGACATTCTTTGTGCGATTATCGTCGGTGTGATGCTACTCTTGTCTAAAAACGGACTACTAGACCTGCCAGCAATCTACATAGGGGTAATTTTACTATCGGTTTTCACTGCCTTTTACGAACCGGCTGTACAAGCATCTATACCTTCATTAGTAGAGGAGAAACAGCTTCTTAATGCCAATTCGCTTAATAGCTTGTTCATGACGCTAGCTAATATGACAGGTCCAATTCTTGCAGGAATATTATATGGGACCTTTGGCTTGGATGCTCTTCTGCTAATCAATGGAATTAGTTTTTTATTGGCGGCAATTCTTGAAATGTTTATGGTTATCCCACAAACAATCCGTGACAAATCCTCCAGCATCGTTTCGGACTTTGGGAATGATTTAAAAGAAGGACTCAAATTCGTAGGGAAGAGCCAATATCTTGGTAAATTAATCTTTGCAACTCTTATTGCAAATGTGTTCATATCGCCGATTTTTACAGTTGGAATTGCTTATATCACGAAAATAAACTTGAAAATGTCGGATCAAATGTACGGATTGAGCGAAGGAGTAATCATGGCTGGTAGTCTCATGGCTCCGATCGCCTTGAGTCTATTAACGAAAAAACTGACGGTAAAAAATGCTTTTGTGTCCATGCTTTTTCTATCAGGTATTTTCCTATTAGCCACTAGTGGCTCCATTCTCCCATCTTTCACAAGTATTTTCACAGATGCAACAATTCCGTTCTGGATATTTACAACATGTGGATTTGGTATCATGGCTTCTATTACGATTCTTTCTATCGTTGGGATGACCATGCTACAAAACGATACACCAAATGAAATGCTTGGTCGTGTAATGGCACTGGTTACATCCATGACAATGGCTGCAATACCACTTGGACAACTGATGTATGGTTTGCTGTTTGATCGCTTTTCCGATAGTAGCTATATCCCGATGGTACTTTCTGCTATTGTCAGTGTCATTCTTAGTCTTTACATTAAATTTGCACTTGCCGGATATGAACATGATGCATCAGCACCGAAGAATCCAGATTCGACTTCTGCATAAGGATACGAATGAAAAGATAGGGGGAGTAGTAATCCCTGTAGCAATAGATTCACCTAGCAAAGCGAGAAAGGAACCTTAAAAATAAGAACTATGAAAAAACATATCTGGCATACAAAAAGAGTCGCTTGGTATCGCGACTCTTTTTTTGCGTTCAAATCGATACGAAGTTTGTTAGTGGTCGACAATAGCGAATTGAGCTTGAAAAGGCAATAGACTTTTTTTCTATTTTGTTTCCATGCACGGTAAAAAGTTATTTTGGAAATGTAGATATACGCCGTGTCTCAATAAATGCTGATTCATAAAATGTTTAACATGTCAAATTGAAAAGAGGATACCTGTGGGAATTGGAAAAATGAGAAAGCATAAGGAAATGTTACAGCATTCCGTACTGCGACACCATTTACCTGAGACACACTGGCTTACGAATAAAAAGGCTTTAAAGCTTTTGAAATCGCATTCAACTATCTATATTAAACCCAACCACGGTAGCGGAGGATCGGGGATAATTAGAGCTAAAAAGCTTACATGTGGTTATGAGATTCGACGCGGTCGTTATGTTAGTTATGTTGGTGCTAGTTCAGTGTACAAGGAGATTCAGTATTATCAGAAGGCCTCCAAGTGTTATCTTGTACAGAGAGGAATTAAATTGGCAACTTACAAAGGCTCTATTTTTGATATAAGAATCTACATGCAGAAACCGAAAAGAGATTGGGTCATTTCTGGTATTGTTGCTCGTGTTGCCGCCCCGAATCTTTTTGTGACTAATTATCAAAAAGGGGGGTATGGGGTACCACTCGATAAGGTGCTATGGAAGCTCTTCAAAGATAGAGAAAAAGTGAAAAGAACACGAAAAAAAATAAAAAATCTATCTTATCTCATTGCTCGAACGATGAGCAAACATCATTCGTTTCGTGAAATGGGAATCGATCTTGGAATTGAAAAAAGTGGCCGAATTTGGATTATTGAAGTAAATTCGAAGCCTGGTCATATGTTGTTTACTCGGCTCTCAGACAAATCTTCGTTGCGTAAAATTAAGGAAAATAAACGTTTGATTCGTAGAGATAGACTCCGGCGCTGAAAAAATGATCTAGAAATGTAAGAGTCAATGTAAATCTGAAATCAGTATATAGTAAGTAACAATTTCTTCTTTGCTGTGAAATATATCAAAGACTCTCTCTTTTTTCTAGTAAAATACTCACCGTATTACCCTGTAATGGATAAGTCGGTTCCCTTTTAATAGGGAATCGGCTTTCTAACAAATTGCCTAATGGGGGTAACCTACGTTTTTTACTAGTTCACATGTATATTTCACGATCCATTCGATCAGAATTAATATTGAATACGGATGGAGAAGAGCTATGGCGTAAGCTTTTTTTAAACAAATAAAACCACCAAAAGTTATATCTACAAACGTATTTCCGGATAATAAAAAGGGGAAGAAGTCGTGATCTAAGATAATGGTATTCGATCCAGATGAGTGAAAAGATATCTTATAAGTAAGATTGGGTTCCAGAAAGAATGTAAAAAAGCAAGATTGAATCCTTGTTATTAAAGAAAATCTGATCATTTAGGACATATTTGAAAAATTAAAGTGTAACTCAAATATCTAATCTAAATACAATATATGATATCCATATCTAAGTCATTAGGAAGCAAGAAACGATGGAAATCTGTAATCCTTAAAAAATTCCTAATTTCAGTTCTTAAAACAGCCATTTCATGAACTGAAATTAGAATAATAAATTCGATTCCTTTTACCACACTATCCCATTAGTTTCTCCTGTTTGTTCAATTATGTATGTTGAGGCAACGTGCTTTTTATCTAGTTTCAGCATGTGAAAAACGAAACGACAGGAAAAAAACTTGTCCATTTGATGTTTACTAACAGATTTAGCTTCCACGATCGTTGTTAATTTTATAACCAATTTGATCTAGACGGTTTGTACGTAATCAGAAACAGTCCATTTTATATCAGCAAACTTGGCTTATAATTATCGCTTATGATACGTAAACATCCCAAGGTATGTAATGAAAACCTCCAATCGAATACAACTCGTCGTATTATCATATACAGACACAGATACCTAATGTCTTATTGTCTGCCTCATTGTATTTTCTTTTTGTTTTATTTGTTTACATAATATATATTATCGGACTCAATAAAAATAAAGAGAATTAAAAGAAGAATATCTATTAACCCACTCAATCCTCAATCCCCCATAGCATATATCATTTTCCTACGTTGGTTTGATGGAAAAGCTTTGAGCCGACTCTAATGACCATATAAGCTTTCGATCTTGCTATTACCAAATCAAGGGAAAAAATTAAAATTCCTTACGTATTAATTCAGCGATCATCAGTCTAAATTTACTATATGGTTAAAAGAATTAGCCCTGTAGCTTTCTCGCTCAGGGCTTAAAATAATAGCCTTTAGTATTCTAGTAAAGGGTACGCAACATACATCTGTATTTTTTGTTTCGGTGGAAATTCCCAGCGTTACTTATTATCTCTGTAGATATTGACAATCTCCTGATATATCTCCCCTTTTCGAAATAGATGCCAGTACGTTTTTTAATAAGGGGTAATACCAGCGTAGCTGTCACCAAGGGCAAAGTAAATGTAATTAAATGGGGAATTTATTGATAACCTCGTTATATTCCTGCTGGGCATCGGTGATTGCAAGTTTTGAATCGATTTCCAATGACTTCCGGCTTTCATGTCCGGAATACGGTTGTATAAGCGCATCATCGATTCCCTGCTTCTTGAGCCAGGTTAGCAGGGAATGTCGTAGCTTGTGTGGCGACAGATTTTGCACCAGACCGGATTCCTCAGAATATTTGGCCAAAATCTTTCGTATTCCCCGGTCCGTGTACTTCTTCTTCCATGATGATTCAAATAAATAGACCGCATGCTTTTTCTTCATCGCGTCAGCGTGCATGGCCAGCAGTTCTTTAAATGACTGAGGGAACGGAACGATGCGATCTTTGCCCCCCTTTCCGTTATTGATGCGAACTTGGCAGTAGTGAAAATCAATATCCGTCAACCGAATATTGATTAGTTCGCTAACGCGGATACCGGTATACATGAGTGTCTTGACAATCATCATGTCTTGGAAATTTTTCGACTTCCAGACTACTTCGTAATAACGCTTGAGCTCTTCCTCTGTTGGCACGTATGGCAGCTTCTTGGATGCCTTTGGAACCTCGATTTCAAGTTCCGTTCTCAAGTGCTGGAACAAGCTTTTCAGGTAGGCGTAGTCTGGCCGCTCGCCGCGCAAATAATACCGTATTTATTACTTACCCGCCTGAGATCATTCAGTATTTCTTTCTCTACTTTCCGTTCGGCGCGAACGCTGATCCGGTGAATGATCTGCACCAGCAAGTCCACGAGGTTATCAGTGATTTCCTGACTTCTGAGCCAGAAAAAAGCGCATAACAGCGCTTAGCGAATCGGATCGGGGTGTCGGCGCAGTTCTCGGAATCGTCCGTAAAACCGTATCCTTTACATGCTCCCACTCCTGGCTATGATGCAAGATATGCTGGCATAGCCATTCCGACATCTCTTGTGAATCTTGAACGGTATTTTCTCGAAAGCCAAAAAATTCTCGGATTTGAGCACGATGATATTTAATCATCCGACCGTTCCAATCGTATTGTGCATACAGTTCTGCCGGCTTCGATTTGCTTGGCGATGTATGAAATGACATCCTTAGGAACTTCAAATTTGTGGAACGGAAATCGCGCCTCCTATTGGAAAAACTTAAACATGACCGCGAAACCGATCCTCGTTTCGCCGCTCTTATCCCCTATTTGCTGCATTTCGTTCGGAAGAAAAGTAAAATGCTCAATCAGCTCGTCCAGTTCCCAATTTCGCTTCACTGTATTCCCTCCAATTGAAATTTCCTATTACTGTGAGTATCGGAACTTATTACTTGAATAAGTATATCCAAGCTGTATATTTTAGACTATATGAGTCTCAAATACTTTGAAGTTCTATTTACAAAAGCAAAATCGGAACTTTAATTTATTAACGGGGACTTAAGTAACGGGAAGTTTTGCGACAAAACACAGCATGTACATCATAAAGCAAACACTAGCCCTCAACAGCGCGGTTCCTCTTAGACCGCGTCTTTTACATTTATTCCCTCCATAACGAACGACAAAAATACGTTTTACCCGGGTAATATTGACTTTTTGTTTTTATCCGGGTAAAATTAGTGAAACATTCAGAGGAGGAGGTGTAGCATGAGAAATGACCTAACGCACTTTTACTGCACGGCATTTTTGGGTGTGGGAGTCGTCGCCAGTGGTTCGTTACAGCACGTTGTTTCTACAGTGAAGGATGCTCTGGATGACAGAGACCTCACACAGCTGTTTATATTTGACGATACCACGGGGAAGCAAATAGATGTTGATTTTCGTGGGAAGACAGATGAAGTGTTCAAACGATTAGGAGAACAGTTTGGTGACTTGCCTGGTACGGAAGTGAATCACCAGCCTACACGGCGGGTCGGTCGACCCAAGCTGGGGGTTGTATCCGGTGAGGTTACGTTATTGCCACGGCATTGGGAATGGCTCAAGAGTCAACCTGGAGGGGCGTCGATAACATTACGAAAACTCGTTGATGAAGCTCGCCATGCTGGTGGAAAACAGAGCAAAATACGAGAGTCACAAGAAGCAACATATCACTTTATGACAGCTATGGCCGGGAACTTCCATCAATACGAAGAAGCTCTGCGGGCAATGTATGCTGGTGATTTGGATCGTTTTTACCACTTCATCGATGACTGGGCACCTGATATCAGAAACTATATCAAAAGATTAGCCGCTAATGCATTCCCTGAAGAGAACTTATGAATGAAAGCATGTGGAGGCGTAAAGAATCTGGAATGAAAAAAGGAACTACGAAAGGAGCCGCTATGACGGAGTTTGGATCTATTCGTTACATCGAACCATCGCAACGCGCTGGCATGAGGTTCATGCAGCGAGGCATTGAGGGCAGCATCGTCATGTTGAACCTGCTGCGTTTTCGTGATGTTGCCGATTACACAGCCAATCCTAAACTAACACCGGAGGTCCCAATCAGCGGTGCCGAAGCTTTCAACCGCTATATTGAGCACACCCTCCCATTTCTCCGTGAAAGCGGAGGTGAAGTCATGTTTCTTGGAGATGGCGGAGAGTTTCTTATCGGACCCGAAGACGAAAGATGGGATCTTGTCATGCTGATCCGCCAGAACAGCGCGCAGTCGTTTCTTGCTTTTTCAAGTCATCAAGACTACCTAGCCGGTATCGGACATCGGACTGCAGCGATCGAAGATTCACGCCTTCTGCCTATGGCAGAACTTCCGATACCGAATTAATTGGAGGAGAACATGATCATGAACATTCTGAAAGTCAACGGCGTTGATTTGGCCTATGACAGTTTCGGTAACGAAAATGACGAGGCTATTATCCTAATCGCCGGGCTTGGAACCCAAATGATCGATGGACGGTTCCGTTTTGTCGGATATTAGCAGCGCGGGGCTTTCACGTGATCCGCTTTGACAATCGCGACGCAGGTTGCTCGACACACTTTAGCCATTATCAGGCGCTGGATTTTGACGCACTGGCGACTGCTCTCATGTCGGGACAGCGACCGGACATCCCTTACACTCTCGATGACATGTCCAACGACGCTATCGGACTGCTCGACGCCCTTTCAATTGACCGGGCACATTTTGTTGGCAGGTCGATGGGCGGAATGATCGCCCAGATTGCAGCCAGTGAGTGCCCTGAACGGGTGTTATCACTCACCTCCATTATGTCCAGTTCCGGTAATCCCGCCCTTCCGCAAACTTCCCCGGATGTCATGGCGATGATGACTAAACCGGCGCCGAACCCATTTGAAGAGGACGCTTATCGAGCGCTCATTCTCGAAGAAGTCCAGCGAGCCTACGATCCAGGTAGTGTCGGACGACAAATTGCTGCGATCGCTGTCTCCGGTGACCGTCGTTCGCGGCTGGCGACCATAAAAGTACCAGCACTTGTCATTCATGGGATGGACGATCCCCTATTCGTCCCGGCGTGTGGCGAGGACACGGCTTCTGCCATCCCGGGCGCCGAGCTAATGTTGGTTGACGGCATGGGACACGACTTGCCGCACCAACTGTACAAAGTAATCGCTGATGGCATAGAGCGAACGGCTCGTCGCAATTGACACGCGCTTCCTGAATAGCAACTAACCGGAGTCCCGCGGTACCCAATGGGGCTGAGTAGGTCCAGGTGCGCAGCACTGATCAATTTGCACCCTTGGCGCATACGAGACCACGGGTGGAAGCGGCGGTGCTCTTGGAACGATTGTTAAAGCAGCTCCATATCATCAACAATTAACGGGGCTTCCTAACAGAGACTCCATTTGAACGTATATATGGAATCGATCGAATAAGCGCCGGTTTCATGATAACATCGTGAGTCGGCGCTTTTTCTGTGGGGATTTTTCCAAACAGACGATGGTCAGATTCAGAAATGAATTATTCAAGTAACGGGCAAGATAGTTCAACGAACAGAATGCAATTGGTACATTTATATCCATCTACATTGCCCCTAATGACAGCTACGCTGGTATACTCCAATAAGGAAACAGCTTCCCTACTCGCCTTCTGAGCATTAAACTATTGCCGCTGCTTTTCTTCCCCATTATCGAGCTAACACACCTTTGTTTTGCTGTACAGTTCCTCTCAAAGCAGATGCTTCAGCTTCTTACTCCAACAAACCAAATTCCTCGTAAACCCCTTTTGAAACAACACCGTCCTGTGGCAAGTGATGATCGCGTTGAAATTTTTTGAGAGCCGCAGTTGTATTTGAGCGAAACTTTCCGTCACATACTCCATTGAAATATCCAGCGCTTTTCAAACGTGATTGAATCAGCTGCACATCTCCACCGACATCCCCTTCAGCTAAATATCTCGGATTATGATTGGGATCCCCTAATACATGCCCATGAATCGTAACTTTTGTTCCGATGGGAATCATATCGAACAATTCAAGGATGTCTCTATTACGCATACGGATACAACCATGGCTCAGATGCTGTCCAATGGAATGTGGCTTGTTCGTGCCGTGAATACCATAAATTCCCCATGGTACGTTTAATCCTAGCCAGCGTGGACCAAAAGAGGGTCCCCAGTTTTTCCCTTTGTATATAACTCTATATTCACCAACCGGTGTAGGGGTAGATGGATTGCCCACGGCAACAGTATAAGTCTTAATTTTTTGATCCTGTATCCGCACAATTAGTTGATGTTGCTGAGGATTAATTTCAATAGAAAAAATCCCCTGACTAACTCCAATAGGTAGCGATGGTTCTGCATAAGCGGGCTGGCAATTGATTACTGCAACCATGATCAGACTAAGAAAAGTAGCTACAACGCCTCGACAGGAAGGATATCGTGAATTTCGTTTCATCATTTCATCACTACTTTATTTGATAGTTATTCAATATCGTGTACAACGTTTAGCTGTTTTTGTTAACACTCAAGTAGATATCTCCAAATAACATGGGAAAATCATGCATGTGTCCACACGCGATATTTGTCGAGATATCCCCTTCAACGAAAGTAATAAAATCACATTCCTACATATCTTACCCTCTTTTATTGCTTCCAATACGAATTATCAATCCACATTTGCCGTATTTGTGAGCAATAAAAATGGAGCAGCTGCGCTAGCACACTACTCCACTTCTGTTTTTTCGCCTTACTACTTAGCAATCGCTCTTTCACTGCTGTGTTTAATATAGCCCAAAGCTAAATATGTACATTCTTGTCATCACGATTTTCTAGGGTATACGGTCACTATTACCCCATCAATATTGTTTCCTGAAATTTCATAGTCCCGATTTTCTGGTATGCTGATCGTAAAATCTGGTTCGTTTGAAACCGGATAATAGTAAATATTATACGTTTCGCCATGATCATGAAATGAAATCGATTTTTCTGCTTTCAAATAATCCAAATACTCTTCTAATACAAAATCATACTCCTGAATAATAGCGCTGTGTGGCCACCCAACAAAGCGGTAATGCCAAGGCTCATATTGCGTGCCCGTAATCTCTGCTTTTTCTTTTGGATAACGTAAAATAAAACCATATTTATAAGCGTTCCTTTTAAGCCACTTTCCCTCAGATGCTTGATCCATCTTCATTTGCGTAGATCCAATATCAAGAGCCAAGCCTAAATTGTGTTCGCTATATCCATCAGGCAAAGCATAATCGGAGCCTAATTTTTGATAAAGCTCATTTTGTTCTTCGCTGCTTCGAAAACCACTATTAATCATAAAATGCGCAACGTTATCCCTTTTAGCGTCACGTACCAGCTCCATAAAAATTTGAGCCACACTCTTCGATAAATAAATATGCTCGTCAAATAATCTATATCCCCTTATCAGTTCCTTATGTTTCGAAAGATTGACCACATCGGATGTAACGCCTTCTTTATGAACTGGAATCTCCTTATTAACTAATAATAGATTCCCTTGATGAACCTGTTCCTTAGAAATTTCTATTGCTAGGTTATTTTTTTCAGAAATCTCTGTTTGCGCTCGATTGCTTTGGTATACGTTAATAGTTGTATAGACCAGTAGCAAAAGTATCGCGAAAAATAAAATCCTCTTCATTGTTCAGTTTCCTCCTTACTCTTGTTTTTCTAGAATAGAGAAAACTATTTAAATAAAAAGTAGGGTAAAAATAAAATTTATCTTAAATGTAGATGCCTCGCATAGCCCCTTCATTTCCCTCCCGCTTTGCTCACATTTTAATTTCAACCAATAAAACCCCTATTCTCTTCAGGCTTCATTCTCTATTTTGTCAAAGAAATAATCTCTTATTGCCTAGATTTGTTAAGGAGCTTGGGAATAATTCCCGATATATAAATTACAGGTTCTCCCTATTTAAGAAATCATAATGAAGCTTCTGTTACTGTCGATCAAAGACTAACATGTTTTGAAGCAATCACGAGTTAACCCCGCTCCTCCTGAAAATTTGTAATTTTTATGACATATTAATTATTTTTTTGTATTTGTTATTTATTTTAAGATAAAATATATCCTACGTTTTAACCTGCAACGTAAATCCTAAACACTACAACACACCTTACAGGAAATCATATAAATAAAAAATATAAGACTAGGAGGAATATGCAAAATAATGCTAACATTATATTTAGAAAAAGGAATTCTTCGCTGTATTCAGCTTGCTAAGCTAATAACAAGTGAAAATAGATGGTTTACCATCTCGGAGCTGGTGCAAAAATTAGGAGGTTCAAATCAAACCATTCGAAAAGACATTTCATTTATAAATGAAGTCTTACCCCCATCCTGGGAGCTTACTTGTCAAAAAGGGAGAGGGATTCAATTAATAAAACCCTCAAGCTCTTCTAATAATGAATTGTTCTGTTTGTTATACAGACGATCGGTGGCATTCGAAATATTTGACGAGCTGCTGCAAGGTGATGTAAAGACAGTATGTCACTTGACTGAGAAATTATTTTTGCAACCCCGCTCTGTCTACACCCATCTAAAAAAAATCCAGAAGCATATCCAGCTATACGGTTTGCATTTAGAAAAGAAGCCTTTGAGGATTGTGGGTAATGAATCACAGATCATCTTGATGTTTTATGATCTATACCTGCAAGCCTATTCAGATCATGAATGGCCATTTACTGAGATCAATCAAGAAGCTATTCTTCGTTATATTCATCGTTTTGAAGAGCTAGCTGGTATAAATTTTCATCAGAGTTCCAGACGAAAATTATCTTTTTTTCTAACTATTTTCTTTAAACGTAAGCAACAAGGGTATGTAGTAGAGTTAGAGCCTTGTAAAATAGATACTTATGTACATACAAGTATTTATCAAAAGATGTCAGTAATAAGTGAAAAAGTACGCGATGAACTCAATATTTCTTTAACAATTGATGATATCGTGCTGATCACCATTGCTATTAATGCTTCTCGGTACACTTTTAAGGATATTAATCTTGCAAAACAAACGTTCCTCCACTATTTTAAAGAAGGAAAGATAGCCATCTATCAATACGCGAAAGAATTTATTAGCATGCTAGAACAAGAAACCGGGCAACGCTTAACTGAAAATGAAGAGTTCATTTTTGACATCTGCAATTATTTAAGAAGAATTCCTTATCGTTTCCAGCGCTTGTCCATGATCAAAAGACCAGAAAAAATAACCACAAAGTATATTAAAGAAAAGTATGCTAATACGTATGAACAGGTGAAAATCGCCTTTGATACCTTTGTCCAAAAATACGGGTTGGCTAGTAATGCTTATGAGGAAGAAATTGCGAAGGTTACTTTGCGGATCGAGGCCTCTAACATGCTGGCTGCAACTGCTCACAAAAAGGCAATGCTTGTGATTGCAGAAGGTGAAAGCTGGAAGGCTTACATAAGAGCCGCTCTAATCCAGCGTTTTGGCGGAAAGCTTCACTGTGTGCAAAAAGATATGAATGACTTTACGAAAGATGAATTACTATCAATGGGTATCGATTTGATTATAACGACGACACCTCTGGAAATCGAAGGGATATCAACAATTTGTATCAACCCTATTATTTCGCAAAGTGATATTGAAAACATACGGGATTTTATAGACGACTAACATCCTGTCTGCCTGAAACCGCAAACGCCCCCCTAGACAGCTCGTATGCTTCTTCAGTTGAGAAGCTAACAAGTTATCCGAGGGGGGTTTTTTACAATGTTCATTTTTGTATCATTTCTTATAGAAAACAACATTTGTCAAAAATAGTTTTTGCTATAGTGAAGATTAGTGTAGTTTTGATACGATTTAACTGTAAGAAAAAGTTCTCAATTAAAGGAGGATTTAAAAAATTACTGATCCCCAACAGGAGCATCTAGGGAGGTTTTATTATGAAGAAAAAACTTATCGCTACCGCCGCCATATTGACTCTCGTAGTAACAGGACTAGAAGCAGGCATCCCCGTTAGTGCCCTAGCCTCCGATCACGTAAAAAATTATGTATTGCAAGATCAGATAGATTCCAAAGTATTTGATTTAGAATCATTGCTTTTTACGCATACAAAAAATGATATGGCTCTTCCCGATCTAAGCACTTCTACTAGAACGGTACTAAATTTAGATACCTTACAAGCAGATGTAGTCTTCGGTGAACAAGAAGTCATTGCCGATTCCTTAAAGAAAAAAACGAACTTTAAGACAGCGAATGTGTTTATAAATGAAGACCCTGAGCCTCAAGCGTTTCCAACTAGAGAATTAGTAGAAAATGTATCCGATACTCACTCTAAAACGATAACACAAGGCTTTAAAGCAGGAGCAAGCGTAAAGGCAGCTTCGACCTAGGCTTTACCAAGGGAGACGTTACGCTGAACACTGAGTACAATAGAACAAATCAGGAAGGTAATACAACCGTTACCTCCAAAACGATTAAGTACCCTCGCAAACAATTACAGCTCCGGCGAAATCCGTAGTCGTATTAGAATATAGTTTAGAAGAGAATAAAGCGAAAGCGTATACAGATGTAAACGCCGTGTTATCTGGGGAATATGAGAAAAAGTACTACTTTATTCCTGCCCATAAATTTATTCCTGATCCACTATGTATTGGCATTCTGACTGACCTAATCGAGACTGGCGATATTAAGCCGGAAAAGGAAAGAACACAAAAATTTAACTTATATGATGAATTAGCTAATAATGATTTACTTAAGGCTGACGATCCAGTGACTCTAGATGAAAAGAATAAAAAAGTCATTCTAAATGGTAAAATCTTAACCGATTCATCTGTTTATAGCGATAGATTTATCATTAAAAAGAAAACGTACTCCCTTGAGGAATATGAACAGCTTCAGAATAACAGAAAAGGTGGCAGAAGCAAGAGAGATGTTTCTAGCTTAGATGCTGCTCACAAGGACTTTTCTGCTTTAACACCAATCGATGAAGAAACTTACACTGTTCAGGCTATCGTTACTGAAAAATAGGCTTGATAGCAATCAACATTTGCCCACTCCCCGCGTGTAATCGTTTCAATAATAAAAGAGGCTCATACGCTATAAGTATGAGCCTCTTCTTTCTTCATCAACCCGATTCATTATGTTCCTCTGTAAGACAGCCATTAGAAAAGCCAATACTACTATGTCGTGTTGACAATCATAAGAATAAAGACGATCGATAAATAATTAATCGAAATAAAAAAATTCGTTTTCGCCCAGCTTTCATCATCTTTTACATAGAGCCCCTGTAGGGTGTGAATTAGCCAAATCACTCCTCCGAAAACAGAAACAGTCAGAAAAATAACACCGACATAGCCATAATAAAACATGAGTATGGTAGCCGGTATCACCAATACTACATAGGGAATCATTTGCAACTTCGTACGTTTTATTCCCTTTACAACCGGTAGTAGCGGAAATCCTGCTGCTCGGTATTCCTCTACTCTCCGAATGCCAAGTGACCAAAAGTGAGCAGGCTGCCAGAAGAACAAAAGAGCAAACAAGAGCCACGCTCCTATATCAACCTGATTCGTTACTGCACAATAGCCGATTACAGGCGGCATGGCTCCGGAAATGCCACCAATTGATGTACTCCAGGTCGAACTTCGCTTTAACCAAATCGTATAAATCACAATGTAGACAAACCAGCCAAGAAGCGCAAGCCAGCCGGCAACAGCGTTAACAAAGGTAAATAACAAGCCTGTTCCCAGAATGCCGAGCAATATTCCATAACCAAGAGCAAAACCAGGCGTAATGCGATCAGTAGCCATCACTCGGTTTTTCGTACGTTCCATCTTTTGATCAAGCTCGCGATCCCAGTAATTATTAGTCACGCAGGCTGATGCAATGATTAGCGTAGTACCTATTAGCACCCAAGTCAGCTCTAGCCAGTCTACACTCCATTTGGAAGCTACCCAGAAACCAGCTACAACTGCAAATACATTAAGCAGAAGGAGCCGTGGTTTCGTCAATGCAATCATATCCTTAAACACGAAGTAAACCTCCTGAAATAAGACAAGGTGTCACATGTACACCTAAGAATATTTTTGAATAACAGAAAATTTCACTAAATTCGTACCAATTACAATATCATACATAAAAGTAATAGTAATTACAACAGACCCTCTCCTTTGTTCATGATTACGCCACTTGGAATCGGCACGAAAATAATCAAATAGTCTCTTTGACAAAAAAATCTTTCCTTTTAGCATCATTAGCTAGTCAGGAAAGATTTTTTGTCTATAATCTTAGGCTTTTAATACATACAGGTAAATGCTTGTTGGGCCAAACGAATACACTGTTCGATTGTAAGTCCCGCTTTCTGTAATCTCCCATCATTTATTTATTCGTGCCTTTTAGAATTGAGTCTATAATTCGTGCATTTTCGGCCAGGTTATTCGGGTCAATAAGCATATTCATATGTTCACCCGCTCCTTTATACACATATACCTGATGAAGAGTGGACCTTTCCCAGGATTGAATATCATCCTTAGTTGTCTCATTGGAAGTGATGATATGAATATTTGCATTCAGTACGCCTTTATTGATCATTTTATTGGTATAGTCATAATACTCCTTAATCACATCGATGTTTTGATCTGCCACTGTACGAATACTTTCACCTAAATGCTCTGCCATTAGGTTTACTAGCTTCTGTGCTTCCGTTTGAATTTTTTCGCCATCCAATTCCACAGCCTCTACTCGTAGAGGTGAATCTATTATGATCAAATCGCTTACTGCTAACCCGCATTCTTCTAATTTCTTGGTGACTTCAAAAGCGAGATTACCTCCGGCTGAATATCCTAATACCACATACGGCCCTTCTGATTGAGCTACCTTTATATGCTGTATATACTTCTCAATCCGATCTTCCCCTCTAATAAAATCAAAGGCATGTAGCGTACAACCTGATAATTTTTGATGTAGCGCTTTATAAAGTACCCCCTGCCCTGTCATCGGTGGGAAGCAAATGACTTCCTTCCCATGCTCTGCTTGATCACGGAAGGAGATAAATGGTCTCTTCTGCACGTTCCCCTTTTCAAGCAAATGAGCCATTTGCCGTACTGTTGGGTATTCAAATACATTTCGAAGCAAAAGTTCAACTTGGAATGTCTCTTTGATTTTGTCAACCAATTCCGCCGTCTTCAAGGAATGACCACCTAGATCAAAAAAGTTCCCTACAACGCTGACTCGCTCAATATTAAGCACTTGTCCCCAAATTTTTGCCAACTTACTTTCCCATTCATTCTTTGGAGGCACATATTCAATCATCTGTTGCGAGAAGCTCTCCTCAGGAGCTGACAAAAGCTCCCGATTGAATTTGCCATTCGTAGTTTTTGGGAGAGAATCGACAAAAACATAATAGAGAGGCACCATATATTCAGGTAGCTTTTGCTGCAAATAGGTGCGTAGTTCCGCTGAGCTTATGTCTTGCCCTTCTTCTATCACGACATAAGAGACTAGGGAATCATTATTGTTTTTGTCGCGATGAACACTTACCTTAGCTTGAATTACACTAGGATGTTGAACTAAGGCATTTCCGATTTCATCGAGTTCAATTCGATATCCCCTGATTTTGATCTGATTGTCCCGGCGTCCAAGATATTCTATTGTGCCATCCACCAAAAAGCGTCCAAGATCACCTGTTCGATATAAACGGACGGACTGATCTGGCGTAAATTGATGGTGTATAAATGTGGCCGCTGTTAATTCAGGCTGATTTAAATATCCTCTGGCTACCCCGACGCCACCAATATAAATCTCCCCTTTTACCCCGATTGGAACAGGATTGAGAGAATCATCCAGTATATAAGCCTGCATATTGGCAAATGGACGACCTACTTGGCTCGGTAGACTATCCTTTGTACATAAATGTACGATGCTAATGATAGAGGTCTCTGTTTGACCATAGCCATTATATAGTTTACGTGATCCCTTACTCCATTCAGCCATGTCCACGGTGCAAAGCTCGCCTGCACTTACTATTGTCTGCAAGGAATCTGGCATCTCATCTGGGGTTAGCGTTGCTAGAACAGAAGGCGTAATAAACATAGTGGTAATCTGCTTTTCATGTAAAAAGGCAACAAAATTCTTTCCTCCCGCTCTAGCATCAGGACTTGTCAGGCATAACGTAGCCCCTGCACATAGAGCGGAAAATATTTCATGAGCGGACGCATCAAACCCGATAGAAAAAAACTGGGCCAGCTTACTATCTAAAGTAATCTGAAATCTGTTAATGGTGTCTTCGATTACGTTACATAAGCCTTGATGCTCAATCATGACCCCTTTTGGATTCCCGGTAGAGCCTGATGTATAGATAATATAAGCAAGACTGTGAGCATTCGCTTGTGACGGAAGATTTTGAGTATCTTCACCTAAAATCGCCTCTTGGTCACTATCCAGACAAATGCACTGCATTCCTTCCTTGCCCATCAATTCTTGTAAAGATTGGCTTGTAAGAACGATATGCAAACCAGAGTCCTGGAGAATATGTCGAACTCTTTCTATTGGATAGATAGGATCAATTGGAATATAGGCTCCCCCTGCTTTTAAAATGCCAAGGACTCCCACAATCATTTCAATCGAACGTTCCATATACAAACCAATGAGCGTCTCACCTTCTACGCCTCTTTTTCTTAATAAACGAGCCACCTGATTCGCACGATTGTTTAATTCCTGATAGGTAATGATTTGGTCATTATACGTAAGGGCAATTTGCTCTGGAATTTTCTTTACTTGGGCTTCAAATAATTCATGGATGCAAGCATGATCAGAGAATGGCTGCTTGTTACTATTCCAGTCAATAAGCAGCTGTTGTTTTTCTCCCTCCGTTAACATAGCCAAATCACTTATAGAGGCATGTGGATTTTCTAAAATGGCGTAAAGCAAGCGATGCCAATGCTCTCCCATCCGCTCGATCGTGTCTTGCCGGAACAAATCAGGTGAATATTCAAAAAATCCTTCTAGCCCTTTTTCCGTTTCAGAAAAACCTACTGTAATATCATACTTGGCTGTTTCACCATCAATCATCTCAAATTCTACGGTAAGATCTGGCAACTGTAATTTTTCCTCTGGCACATCAACATACACAAATATAGCTTGAACTAACGGGCTTCGGCTAATATCCGCAGGTACTTTCAATTCATCAATTAATAAACCAATCGGCATATCCTGATGCTTGTATACCGCGAGAGCTGTTTCCCTTACACTATGTAATAATTGAATAAATGTCATATCCTTAGACATTCGTGTGCGGAGTGTACCCAGTGTTAGGAAATAACCCATTACCTCCTCTAGCTCTACTCGGCTGCGATTGGCAAGGGGAGTACCGACCAAAATATCTGATTGACCTGTGTATCGATATAAAAGCAATTTAAAAGCGGCTAGTATAATCATGAAAGCAGACGCGTTTTCCTTTTGGGCGATCGCTTTTAGACCATTCAATACTTCGAGCGGTGTATGAATAAAGCATCTGGCACCACGGTAGGTAATAGCCGGTGGACGCGGAAAATCTGTACTGATATCCAAGACATAGTCACAGTTTTCTAGCTGTTCTTTCCAAAATGTTAGTAATTTAGCTTTCGTCTCACCCTGTAAATAATTTCGTTGCCATTCAGCATAATCTGCAAATTGGATGGCAAGCTCCGGCAACTGTACAGGGATGCCAGTAAGTATGGATTGATAGTGCAAAGATAGCTCTTTGAAAAAGATAGAGAAAGTAATACGGTCAATTACAATGTGATGTACAGTCATGACTAACATTGATTCTGTATTACTTACGTGAAATAGCTTAAAGCGGATGAGCGGACCTTTTTTCAAATCAAAAAGCCGCTGGACCTCTTCTTTCATTTGTCTTTGTAGTTCTTCATTCCGGGTTTCATTTGGAACAAGACGAAGATCAACCTCTGGCACCGTTACTTGGAGTTCTGGCAAGACAATTTGACGTGCTTGTCCATCTACGCTGTCAAACACGGTACGCCATGCTTCATGACGCTTTACAATCTCATTGATGCTCTTCTCTAAAGCCCAATGATGCACAGTGCCTGTTAATCTAGCGGCTCCATATACGTTATAGGTGTGACTTTCTGGATGCATTCGATTGAAAAACCACAAGCGTTCCTGATCATACGAAAGGGGACTTGCCTTTGTGTGCCCACGAGGATTAATCATTTCTTTATTAATCCCAATTTTGTTCACATCTACATTTTTCTTCTTCAATTGCTTTTCTAGTAATTCACGTTGTTCGTCAGAAAGTGAATTGATACGGTCCGTCAAGCTTTTCATAAAGTCAGCTCCTTTTGATTGCATGATTGCTTCAGATCAGTCAGCATTCTGATGCTATTCATAATCGTCTCATTATCAATGCCAAAGTCCATTAAGCAGGCCACCTCGTCTACACCAATGTCACCGAGCGTCTCGATCAGCTTTTTACATTTGTCGTGGCTTCCAAATAATGCACTTTCTTGGAAATAAGATTCAAACGCATGATCAACAATGACATCAAAGTCAGAGGCAGCCATGGATGCATAATCTGTCAGGATGTTCTTCTGTTGCTTCATAAAGGTTTTTAAATATTCCTTCATCGGCTTTTCTACCTTCGCCTTGACCTCTTCATCACTTGTTCCTAAGCAAGTATGAAGCATCACCGCTACTTTGCGAGATTCAGGCGAAAATCCACTTTGGGATAAAGTCTTCCGATACAACTCAATTTTTGCTTCTAAATCCGCTAAATCACCAGCCGTAATTCCTGTGAGAATATTAGCCCCGATTTTGGCCGCACGCTCATAAGTATCAGCACTACCGTTCGTCGCAATCCAGATATTTAGTTCATTTTGCAACGGTCTAGGTAAAGTGCGTATTTCGTGAACAGCTCCATTGGCATCTGTAAAAGGAATTTGCTCACCAGCCCAAAGCCTTTTTACCAATTCTATAGAGTTGAACATCTCGTCTTTTCTGGACTCGTAGTAATCGGGGGTTTGGACAGGGGCAATCACAAAATCAGCAGGATGCCAGCCCGTCGCAAAGGCAACCGAAACGCGTCCTTTTGAAAGATTGTCCACCACAGACCATTCCTCAACAAAGCGAATTGGGTGATGCAATGGTAGTACAACGCTTCCCGCCCTAAGCTCAATTCGTTCTGTAATCGTAGCTAGAGCAGCATTTAGCACCGAAGGATTTGGATATAATCCCCCAAAGTCCTCAAAATGTCGCTCAGGTGTCCAAACACCTGCAAATCCATGCTGATCAGCATAAGCTGTACTCTCCAAGAGCAAAGCATACTTATTCTGATCCTGCGTAGAACCATCACCTGAGAAAAAGAAGAGACTAAATTCCATCTTATCCACTTCTCTTTTTCGCTTCGGCACAAAGCTACTTTCAGCGCTGTTTCGATTTTTCACTTCCTGCTTAGCTAATCTAGTAGGAAACGGGGGTTGAATGCCTTTTTGTTTGAGGCGTTGTTCAAATAAAACCCGTTGTTCAGGAGAAAGTGCTGCTAACCTTTTATCTAACTGATTCATTCTTTATTCTCTCCTTAATTGTTCTCGCCTTTATACTTCGTTAACAAGCTTGAGTGACAGCTCCTCTGGTGACATTTTCTCGATTTCACTCAGCATACGCTCGATCTCATCCATCTCCTCTTGCCCGATCTGAGACATCGTTATCGCTTGAGCTAACTCAACAATAGTTGGAGATTGGAAAAGAATATCCATCGGTATATCGTTATAGAATGTATTTCTCAAACGCGTAACAAGCTGAATGGATAGTAAAGAGTTACCACCTAATTCAAAAAAGTTAGCTTTCGTACTGATTGCAGGGATACCGAATAGATCTTGCCAAATATCCGCTATTTTTCTTTCTGTCTCATCACGTGGTGCAACATATGTATCAGCTGCTTGCTTGCGATGATCATTAGCACGGTGAGAATGAGTGCTTGATTGTAAGGTATCGTATTGATTGAATTCATGAATCGCAGAATGAATGTCCTGTGTAGAAACAATCACTTGAGAGTAGTCGCTTGTAAGAATACGGTTCATGACATGGGTGCCTTCTTTGGCTGTAATTCCGTATTGTTCTTGCAATTGTTCCATATGCAACTGCATTTCTAATGGCATCCCTGTCTGGCTACGAATCCAATTATCGTTTTTCCACATGCCCCAGTTAATCGCAATCGTAGGTATTCCTTTTGCAGTTTGATACCTCGCGAATGTATCCAAAAAGACATTTGCTACACAATTGTCCATTTGACCTACCCCGCCTGTAAGTGAGAATGTACGCGAGAATAGCAGCATAAACTCTATGTTCATATGATCAATAAGCTTTTCTAAGACGAGTGGGCCATACACTTGCTGTGCAATATTTTGATAGCAGGAATCTTTACTTTTCAACGGGATGAAGCCAGAGCTAAACCGTTCTGCTGCATAAACGATACCTGTAATCCTTCCCACGCTATCTTCCGCTGAACGAATCACCTGTCTCATTTCCTCTTCGTCTGTTAAATGAGCCGAGTGATAACGTACCTGTTCACAATTTTGCTGAAGAAGACGGATTCGTTTGATTTTACTCGCAATCTCGTCCTCTGCATCATGAGCTTGCAGGTAGCTATCCCATTGCTCCATAGCTGGAAAATCCGGGTCGCCTATTAAAATGAGGGAAGCTTTTACTGCGTTGGCTATCTCTTCACTGACCGACAATCCTATTTCCTGAGTCGCACCTGTAATCAGGTATATGCCTTTATCACGGAAAGAAGGGGAATTGGTATGGGATTTCTTCTCTGGTAATCTTGTTTGTTCAAATTTTTGCACAAATCGGTGAGTGCCGCGAATAGCGACCATAAAATCAGAAGTAGTACTCAAAATCTCATCCAAAACTTTTTTGAGCAAGCGATCTGATTTTTTAGGTAATATATCTGTCAGTTGAACATCAATATAACGTGTTTTTATCTGTGGATATTCTTGTGCTATGACACGTAGAGGTCCGAGTATGGTTGATCGTACTGGCATATGAATCTCTTCATTGGATATTTCCTGAAGATTATTCGACAATGCAATGATTTCCATTTTTTGTTGGAAAGCATATATTCCTAATTGTTTAGCGATGTATAGCATGCTGTATAAGCCATAATGCTCTAGCAGTTCATCCCCCTGCTCTGATTCTTGCTCGTCTGTATGCTGAATGCTCCACATGTGAATGATTTTATCTGGCAATAAATTGTCCATATCCAATGTTTTAAACAACTCTTGGTAGGATTCTTCACTCATGATATCGATGGTAAAAACTTTTTCATCAATTTTAGAAAACGTCTGACCAGGAACGACTGTCACTACCTCAAGCCCAAGCCTTTCAGCATAACCCCCTACTTGCTTGCCTAAGCCTTGCTTATCTTGAAAAATCAACCATCTTTGATTGGTAGTAACGTTTTCTGCGTCTTCGATAGAGTAAGCTGTGCTCGATTGATTCCACACAGGAATATAGAACCAATCAGCCATTTCCCTTCTCTTTCGATCGAGTGCATCGACGTGATTACTTATTGGATTCTCCTTTTTCTCTAGGAAGTAGGTCTTTCTTTCAAAAGGGTACGTTGGAAGATGAACGCGACGAGCGTTTTCATGATTCCCTAAAGCAGACTGATCCATCTCTACTCCGTGGCACCACAAGCCCGCAACCGCTAATCGTAAGCTAGCCACGTCTGAGTGTTCCTTTTTTGCGGATGGAAGGGTAGTGATGGTGACCGCTTGTTCAGCCTGATGCGTTTCTCTATGCTGTCGTACAAGAGAGACAAGCGACTGGCCCGGTCCTACCTCCATAAAAATGCAATTTGGCTCTTCCATCAGAGTGCGGACTCCTGTAGAGAAGTGAACGGTCTCTCTGAGATGTTTTTGCCAATAAAGAGGGTCTGTTGCTTGTGAAGCAGTAATTTTTTCCCCTGTAAGATTAGAAATGTACGGTATTAGCGGTTCATGGAAGGTCTTCTGCTGAAGCGCTTCATAAAACTCTTCTAGCATAGGCTCCATCATCATCGAATGATAAGCATGAGAGGTAATCAATCGTTTCGATGTAATGCCTTTTTCCTCCATTACCTTCTCTAGGCTACAAATATCTGCATATGTACCTGCAATAACAGTAGATATCGGACTATTCACAGCTGCTATTGAAAGCTCTCCACCATGTTCCTGCAATAATTCACGAACCTGTAAATCTCCTAGTGAAACTGCTAGCATTGCGCCTTTCTCCATCTTTTGCATCAAGACACCTCGTGTTGAAACCAAAGACAGAGCTTCTTCCAATGACAGTACGCTGGAAAGGCAAGCTGCGACATACTCGCCAATACTGTGGCCGATCATGGCATGTGGGCGAACACCCCATGATTCCAACAATTTGGCTATAGCGTATTCAATGATAAAAAGCGCAGGTTGGGCATAGATGGTTTCTTGTAATTGTTCTTTTGCTTGTTCTTCCAGCTCCTTAGCTGGATACATCAGCTCACGTATATCCATGCCAATGTGTTTTGTTACTTGTAGGGCGCAATAATCTATTGTTTCTCTAAATATTTTCTCGGTCTCATATAGCTCTCGCCCCATATTCACATATTGAGAGCCTTGACCCGAAAACATGAATACGACGGAAGGACTTTGGACCACTTTTCCTTCTACGATCAGTTCCTTTGAGGTGCCCTGGTAGTGAGCAAAGGGAATAAACTCGTTTTGGAAAAGCATTTTCGCAGATGTCGCTTCACGAGCAATCACAGCGCTTCGATGAGAAAACTCCTTTCTTCCTGCTTGGAGCGTATATGCGACATCCCCTAGATTTACCTCCGGATTTTTGTCAAAGAATTCAGCTAGATTTTCTTTTGCCTGCATAAGGGCAGTTGGAGTCTTGGCAGAGAGAGGCAGTACATTCCACTCGCTAGGTGAAACCGCTTCTCTTTTCGCAGATACAGGTGCCTCTTCTAGGATTACATGTGCATTTGTTCCCCCTATGCCAAACGAGCTAACTCCGGCACGGCGAGGATAGTCACCCGTCTTCCACTCTGTAAGCTGCGTGTTTACATAAAAGGGACTTTGTTCAAAGTCGATCTGCCGATTAGCTTCTACAAAATGCAGACTTGGAGGGATTTGTTTATGGGAAAGAGCCAGCACTGTTTTAATTAAACCTGTCACTCCTGATGCATTATCAAGATGTCCAATATTGGTTTTTACAGACCCTATCGCACAATAGCCGGTCTTGGATGTATGCTCACGATACGCCTCTGTTAGTGCCGCTATTTCAATAGGATCTCCAAGTGTTGTACCTGTTCCATGTGCCTCTATATAGCTAATCGTTTCTGGATTCATATCAGCAATGCTAAGAGCTTCTTTGATTACCTCAGCTTGATGAGTAATGCTTGGAGCTGTAAAGCCCACCTTTTGCTTACCGTCATTATTAATAGCGGTTCCCCTTACCACTGCTAGGATATGATCGTTGTCAGCCAAAGCGTCCACTAAACGTTTAAGCAAAACAACTCCAACCCCATTTCCAATTACTGTTCCTTGGGCATTCGAATCGAAGGCACGACAATGCCCGTCTGGGGACAAAATGCTGCCTTCTTGTAATTCAAGATCATTACTTTGATCTGCCTTAACTGATACTCCACCTGCTAAAGCCATGTCGCATTCGTATGTCAGTAAGCTTTGGCATGCCATATGTACGCTTACCAAGGAGCTAGAGCAAGCTGTCTGCACCGCTATACTAGGACCCTTTAAATCTAGCTTGTATGATACACGCGTTGAAAGAAAATCAGGTTGTGTACCAAGCATGATCTGAAAGCTTCCAAGCGAATCTACAATTGCAGGATGACTATGGACATGAGCTAAGTATCCGGATTGTCCACTGCCTGCGTAAACCCCAATTCTCCCACTGTACTTCTCCGGATCATACCCTGCATGCTCCAAGGCCTCATATGCTGTTTCGAGGAACAAGCGTTGCTGAGGATCAGTGATCTCTGCTTCCCGTGGAGTCATTTCAAAAAACGCTGCATCGAATTCGGCCCTATTTTCCAAAATGCCCATTGCTGGGATCTTTTTTTCATTTTTCGGCTCAAAAAAATGAATGGATTCTTTCCCTTGACGAAGGTTTTGCCAAAATTCCTCTATGTTACTAGCACCCGGGAATCTCCCTGACATACCGATAATGGCAATTGAGGATTGCATATCCTCGCTTATCAACTCATGCATCTTTTTTTACCTCCCACGTTTTCTGATCTGTTTTTGTTTCTGCATTGCTTCCTTACGTTTTAAAGCTATTTCCCTATTTACAGTCACCGTTGGCACACTGCTTATCTCCTGACTCAGTCTATGTGCCAATGTATGGATGGTGGGGTAACGAAACATATCAATAACCGGCAATTCTCTTCTGAATATTTCATTAATTTCTTGATGAACATGAAGTAATCGATAGGAATCTCCGCCAATATGGAAAAAATGATCATGAATACCCACCTGTTCAACACTTAGTGCCTGCTGCCAAATTTTTGTCAACGTTCTTTCTATTTCTGAGATAGGAGCCAGATTTACCGTCTGCTCGTCTTTACGGTTGGACGGATTTGTTTCAATAAAATTAATTTTTTTGCGATTAATTTTGCCATTTGGAGTCAATGGAATATTATCGAGTAACCTGATTGCGTTTGGTATCATAAAGAAAGGAAGCTTTCCCTGTAAAAATTCTCGCAATTCTTTTTCTAGAGAAAGAGAAGCTCCTTCTTCTTGAGAAATAGGCACAACATATGCGACTAATTTTTTACCGTACTTCTCATCATCTTCTACTACTGTCACGCACTGTTTGACTACTGGATGCTCACATAAAACATGTTCGATTTCTCTGATTTCAATTCGATGCCCGCGTATCTTCACCTGATCATCAATTCGACCTACGTATGCAATACGTCCATTCGGTAAAAATCGAGCTAAATCTCCAGTGCGATAAAGTCGAATCGCCCCCTGCCCAAGCTCTTCAAACTCAACATAGATGAATCTTTCTCTAGTCAAGTCCTCTCGATTCAAATATCCACGTGCCAAACCAGTACCACCGATATACACCTCACCAATCACGCCAACAGGAACAGGCTGCTGGTTTTCATCTAATATAAATATTTTTGCATTTGAAATAGGCTGTCCAATGTCCGGTGGTACCGGGTTGTTCAGCTCTTCTTGTCTATTTGAACATACATACTCGCCACTAGTTGAACATACCGTTGCTTCCGTAGGTCCGTACGAATTAAAAAAACGACGGTTTTTTCCCCAACGAACAGCAACAGTAGCAGGACAAACTTCTCCACCTACCTCCAAGGTTTGAAGATGCGAAAGCTCTGCATCAGGAAGGATAGTCATTACCGAGGTTGGGACTGATGCTATAGTAATTCTTTTCTCATGCAACCAATCAATCAATTGTTTGCCTGGAAATAAGCGGTCTTTCGTATCCATGCATATTGTACCGCCGCTAGCAAGTGTCGGAATAATTTCACAGACTGAGGCGTCAAAGCTAAAGGAACAGAATTGTACCATCCTGGTTTCAGGCGATAATTTATGCAAATCGCGTCTTGCAAAGATTAAATTACTGAGACTTTTGTGTTCAATCATGACACCCTTTGGCCTGCCAGTCGAACCAGAGGTATAGATGACGTAAGCCAAATCATTCGGATGGGGAGAACATAATGTTTCCAAGTGACTTTTTACTCTTGGAGCGCGCTCTATGTCCGCTACAAACTGCAAAACGTCGATCCTCTCTCCCAAAAAGCCAATATCCGATAGAGCAAGCTCCCCCGTTGTAAGCAAAATAGATGCGGCACTATCCTTTAGCATGTACGCAATTCGTTCCGGTGGGTAATCAGGGTCAATAGGCAGATAAGCAGCACCAGCTTTACTTACAGCCAGCAGGCTGACAATCATCTCGATGCTACGCGGAACCATGATCGCGATTATGCTTTCTCTACCGGCTTTTTCTCGTAATGTATGTGCCATACAAGTAGACAACTCATCTAATTCCTGATAGCTTAGTGCCTTCTCCCCAAACTCTACCGCAGAATGCTCTGGTATCTTACTTACCTGTTCTGCAAATAAATCGACAAAGGTTTTCTCTAGCGGAAATTCCTTTTCTGTTCGATTCCAATCAACTAAAATCTTTGTTTTTTCTTCTACTGAAAGCAGGTCCAATTCTTTGATGCACTTCTTCGGGTCTCTCAAAGCGCTTTCAATGATTGTTCGGTACCGCTCGCTCCATTCCCTAATCTCTTCTTGAGTAAATATCTCCAGATGGTGATCAAAATCTAGCTGATAGCTTTTCATCTCACGTCGATCTTTAATATGTAGAACTAACTCCTGTGCCTCGTATCCACTGAATTGTATGTCAGATGTATAACGTAAATCATCCTGCATATCGAATTCTAACACCTGAAATTCCATTGCTATTGAAAAGAGCTGCTGGACGTCTGGGTGCTGCTCTCTCACCTTGGACAACAATGTTTGATAGGGATATTTCTGATGCCGAAGCATTTGCCTTTGCTGTTTCGCGATCTCTTGACAATGACTAACAAAATCCAAATCAGGATTGATCAGATGGCGAAACGGGAGCGTGCTTGCAAACATCCCAAATGTATGTTTATCACGAGCATTTGAGCGATTGCTAATAATATGTCCTACGGTAACATCTTTCTTACCCGTGATCCGATAGAGGTATAAGTAGAAGGTACCTAGAAAAAATACATTAGGGCTGATCCCATATGTATCACAAAAGCATTCAATTTGATTACGAAGATCATGTTGTATAAACAGGCTATGCCGTTCACTAGCGATATTGCGAGACAACTCATCTTGATCACTAAGACTTACTAATTCTGGAACCTTTTCGAACTGACTACTCCAATAGGCCTCATCCAATGAAAAGCGCCTAGACTCTAGATATTCCCTTTCTCTATCGAGCATCTCTATATAGGAAGGCTTTACTTGCTTCTCCCGCTCTTCCCCTTTGACTAGCTGCTGATAGCAAGCAACGATTTCTTTAATGGCATATAGCATGGCTACACCATCAGCGATCAGATGACTAAATTTCATATAGAGAATTGTCTCGGTATCTGTTTTTTGTAATATGGCAAAGGAATACAATGGCCCTTCCGAGAAGGAAAAAGGCTGTTTCGTGGTTTGACTAAGCCATTCTTGAATTGCCTGCTCTCTCTGTTCATGAAAACGAAAATCAATTATGGGTATACTTGGATGGGTGTCTTCGGAAATCATTTGCATGGGAAACTTATTTGTATCGGATTGGCTGAAGATCGTTGTGAGGCGAATTGAGTCATTTTCACTAATAAAATGATGAATTGCTTTAATCAAAAAATCATGTTGTAGGCTTGAAGAAAAAACAAACGAAGTAGCTAGATTCGTTGCCCCTACATTTGGATAGATATTTTCCACAAACCAAATTCGCTTTTGGGCATTGGTCAATGGATAGGACGAAACTGCTTCTACGTGCATAAATGCTGCCCTCCCATATGTAAAATTTTAACGACACGACATAAAACCTTACCTCCACATAAAAAAGAAGCATTGTATAAATACTTATCCTTTATACAACGAACTATAGATCACTATTTAGTAAGTAACACATGGCGAAAAGATTTTTAGGCATTCCTCCTGTAGTCATAAAAGATAAATTTTTATGGTATATATTTATTATTTAACCAATACTTTACTAAATTATCCTAATTCCGCCTTGAAATGTCAATCAAATCTGAATACTTTTATTACACATAAATTTTAAAGAAATAAAAGGATTGAATCCCAATTTATAGAAATAAATATATGTTTCTACATTTCATTCAAGGAGAGGGTTCAAATGAAAAAAAGTCTTGCCGCTCTGATGGTCAGCACACTTTTAGCCAGCATGTATTTTTCTCCAGCTTATGCTGCAACAAAAGCAACAGGAGTTGACTCCAAATCGATTACAAATGTAAAATCATTGGATGCAACGGTTTCTGATCCGAATCGATTCAACGGTTTACGTGTTAAGGTAGTCGATGAACCTACCGTGTTTCTTATTATGGATGGAAAGAAAAGAGGAATTGTTAGCGAGGCCGTGTACTTCAGATTATTCCGTTCATGGGACGGCATTCAATCATTCTTATCACTTGATGGCATCCCTGATGGACCCGTTATTAACGAAAATACACAATTGATCAAATATCAAAACAATCCAACGGTATATTTAATAGATCATGAGAACGGAAGAACTGTGAAACGCGGATTTGTTAGCGAGGCGGCATTTAACAAATACAGCTTTGATTGGAATAAAATAATTACGCTTCCCGATTCCTTGCAAAATACCATTCCTGATGGTACTCCCATCACCCATTAAAAGTTACGTTTAATAGCCTGAAAAACACCTCTTACCGTAGTTGCTTGTCTTTCCTGTGTGATGGACTGCCACCTTTAAGAGGTGTTTTTATGTTAGGTAACAGATTGGGGACACAACCATTTAGTCTCTTTTGTGTAATGTAAGAAATCCCTTACTTCTGCCCTTCGCCTACAAGCAAACCCCAAAAATACCCCCTGGTTCTCTAAAAGCTCTCCAGCTAAAATACGTTCACCTACTACCTATTTTTTAATACGTACTTTATCTTCCCTTTATAAAAAGAATGGATGTTTAAAACAAGTGATGACAAAATTAACACATTTTAAGTGATTGAAATCACGACATAAATTTAAAATTATTCATATTCTTAATCCAGATACAAAATTTTAAACTTTATGGAGGCATTCATATGGAACATACATTTACCGAGTCTTCTATTATTGGTGAGATTGTAACAAAATTTCCAAAGGCAAGCGACCTTTTCAAATTATATAAGATAGATTTTTGCTGCGGTGGTAATAGACCCCTTATTGACGCTATTCAAGAAAGAAATTTATTGGCTGATGAGGTGATAACAAAATTAAACACCCTGTATCATGATACAAAGCTTTTACATGAATCTGTAATTGATTGGACAACTGCCTCTTATAGCGAATTAATTGACTATATTGTGAATAAACATCATCGTTACTTAAATGAAGAATTGCCACAGCTAAGCCCTTATGTAACAAAAGTGCTACGCGTTCATGGATCGCAACAACCACATTTAGCTCGAATTCATACGTTATTTCATGAGTTAAAAACAGAATTGGAACAGCATTTAATAAAAGAGGAGACTGAGGATTTCCCATTGATTTTAGCATTTGAGCAGCATGCAACAGATGAAAATTATACAAAACTCTGCAAGGTAGTGGAAGAATTGGAGAATGAGCATAGCCACGCCGGCACTATTATCAAAGAGCTTCGGACCATTACAAATGACTTTACCCCACCAGAAGGAGCTTGCGGTACTTATCGTCTGGTCTACCAACGCCTTGAGGCACTTGAAGCCGATTTATTCCAGCATATCCATCTAGAAAATAATGTGTTGTTCCCACGTGCAATAGCACGAACCTAAGCCTCTTCCTAAGAAATGGGACATGAGTAAAAAGTCGCTCATATCCCATTTCTTCTATATTTTATGGGTTGAGTATAAGATTTCATGAAGCATGCAATGTCCCAATTTGCAAATACAATGGCAAAACCCTCTAACCTTCCTTCTAGACCAGTCTTTTGCTACATGTAGCCATTGATATTATATAGAAAGAATATGCCTAGATTGGGTAAGGAGTTGTCTATATGAAAGAAGATTTAATTCAGAAGTATGTGCGAAATATCCCCCTTTTTAACGAACTTTTGGATGAAGAGCTTCAAACTATTGTGGATATTTCTCAGGTTCGAACGTATAAAGCAAGGTCTTTTGTATTTTTACAGGGTGATTCACTTGATCGTATATTTTTTATCCATTCGGGTAAGGTGAAAATTCAAAAAACAGATAAAACCGGAAGAGAACAGATTGTTTCTGTACTCCAAGCTGGAGAAATGTTTCCGCATGCGGGATTCTTCAAAAAAGGTACTTTCCCAGCAAATGCCGAGATACTAGAGCTTGCAGAATTAATTGTTATACCAATCGTTGATTTTGAGAATGTTTTACTTCAGTATCCTCGATTATGTATTACATTGTTTAAAACTCTAGAAGAAAAGATTGTGGATCTCCAGAATAGATTAGAGGAAAAAATTCTTCATGATACCTATGAACAAATTATTATGCTATTGCTGCGCTTATGTAAATCAAATGGCATCCAGATTCAGGATAAATACAAAATAACGACTCAATTTACGAATCGTGAACTCGCGAGTATGATTGGCACTTCTCGGGAAACAATTAACCGCACAATTAATCGGTTAAAAAGAAAAAAGCTGATTGATATTGATGAAAACGGATTCTTTATTCTGACTCCAGAAAGATTGCAGGAAGAAATCGCATAATGGAAACCTCTCCCGCCTTATCTTTCAAAATAAGAAGCTCATCATTCAAGTTTGATTAGCTGCACCTTTTCATAGCCTAAGTGCTATCCCCCATTAGCTTCCTTACACAAATTCTAGTAAAGCCTTCAAAAAGTTTGTGATTTCACTCACAAACTTTTCATTCTCCCTATGCTACACTTTCAATGAGAATCACTATCACTCATTGCTAAAAGTGAGCAAACTGGCAAATTGATGGTTTTAGGTAAATAGATCGCGTTGGTTCTTTATCAAATGATAAGCACAAGCAAATAGTAAAGGAGAATTCCTATGAGTGAAATAATTAATAATCGTGAACAAAAAAGCATGAATTCATTTGAAAGGCAAGCTATCTTAAAAAAAATTATAAAAAATCTTCATCAAGGGAAAAGTGTAGAAGATGTGAAGGCTCAATTTGAAGAAGCTGTTGGGAATATTACGGTTGCAGAAATTTCTCAATTAGAACAAGCTCTCATGGAGGAAGAAGGAATTCCAGTTGAAGAGGTACAGCGCTTATGCTCGGTTCATGCTGCCATTTTTAAAGGTTCCATTGAGGAAATCCATAGATCAGACAAACCAGAAGACCAACCTGGCCATCCGATTCATACCTTTAAGCTTGAGAATAAAGAAATAAATCATCTTGTGAACTTCAAACTGAAGCAGCATTATGAGCATTTTGAAAAAGAAGATAAGCAAGAAAACGTCTATTTGCTTATGGAAGATTTAAATCTGTTGCTGGATATCGATAAACATTACAGCCGAAAAGAGAATTTACTTTTCCCTTTCTTAGAGAAGTATGGCATCTATGGGCCAACAAAAGTCATGTGGGGCGTCGATGATGGCATTCGCAATGGCATTAAAAATGTTAAACAAAAATTAACAAACTACACTGGAGACAATAAAGCAGTCTTAGATGGCCTTTCTTTTGTTATCCGTGAAGTCAATGAAATGATTTTTAAAGAGGAAAATATCTTATTTCCTATGGCATTACAAAATCTTACGGAAGACGAATGGATTAAAATTGCTCATGAAAGTGCTGAGATTGGCTTTTGCTTAACAAGTCCTGCCGGTGTATGGAAGCCTGAAAGACAAGCTATCGCACAACAGTCTATATCTGAAGGTTTTATTCGTTTGGAAACAGGCATTCTCTCTTTAAAGCAATTAGAGCTGCTCATGAATCACTTACCCGTGGATATTACATTCATTGATCAGGATGATGTGGTACGTTACTTCTCCCATGGAAAAGAGCGGATTTTTGCTCGCACGAAAGCAGTAATAGGCAGAACAGTTCAAAACTGCCATCCTCCGAAAAGTGTTCATATCGTTGAAAAACTCTTAGAAGATTTTAAAGCTGGTAATAAAGATTGTGAAGATTTCTGGATTAAGTTTCAGGACAAATATGTATACATTCGCTATTTCGCTATAAGAAGTGAAGATGGTGAGTATATGGGCACCCTTGAGTTTACACAAAATATTAGTCCTATTCAAGAAATTGAAGGCGAAAAACGAATACTCTCCTAAGCTTGGGATTGTCACGAATTACCTTGACCGTTTTCGAAGGAGGTTGAATCCTAGCCTGTATAGCGATTCACCCTCCTTAAGCGGTTCAGGCTATTGACTCATTCTTAAGCAATTAAAAATAAATAGTGGTTCGAGTTTGTGAGAGCTTTTTTATGATCATATTCTATATTTTTGAAGGCGTTATTGCTCCAGAAAATAATGAAGATTCCCTATTTAGTAGCTATGGTGCCTTTCTTATGGGCTTGTAACCAGACTACTTTAAGTATTATCTGTACTTCATTCAAATTTAGTTTACATAATAATAATTACGTTAAGTTTAACTTTACCTACCTCCTATGGTCTTCTGAATAGTTTATGCCATATCTCTTTCTTCAATTTAAACAGTGTCCTTTAATCCCCAAATGCAAATATTATTTCCGCCTCACAAGCTAGTTCTCCATCAACTGTAGCAATACCTTTGCCTTTCCCAATAGCACCCTTTAATCGAGTAATCTCAACCTCTAGACGAATCTGGTCTCCAGGTTTTACTTGATGTTTAAAACAACAATGATCTATACCGGCTAAAAGCCCTAAGCGCCCTTTATTTTCTGCCTTAGTCAGCATCACAATGGCTCCTACCTGAGCTAATGCTTCTATAATTAACACACCTGGCATAATCGGATCATTCGGAAAATATCCTGTAAAAAATTCCTCATTCGCTGTAACATTTTTTATACCAACTGCTCTCCTCCCTTTTTCTAACTCCACTATCTTGTCCACTAAAAGAAATGGATAACGATGTCTAATAACATCCATAATCTGTTGAGTATCTACCATCATTATTCCCCCTGAATAATTACCGATTATCCCAATTTTATCACTTCATACTAATAGTTGGTACTATAAATTAGTAGCTTTCACCTACACTCGCTAGTGTTTTTAGACGGTTCCATAGTAATTTTTGATTGCTGTATAACAAATCTACCCTATCACAAAAAGGAAATGAATGTTTGGTCAGCACTTATTCGTGAAAATGCTTAAAATCCCCGATGGTAGTAGGGATGGTTTTTCATTCGTGGAAAGTTACTTATAAAGATTCTCCTTGAATACTGTTTCTTAATTAGCATTCAGCAAATCAAATTAACCATATGGCATTATAGCCAACACGGGGCATGAAGCTAGTTTGACCTGTTTCAACAATTTGAACCTAATCGAAAGGTTGTAATCCTCCCTTCGGACCTTCTTCTTGGAATGGAGTTTTTTTTATTTAGGACCGGGCGGCTCCGGAACGAAAGGTTGCCCTCGTAGTTTAAATGTCAATAACACCCTTTTTCACAAAAATAAAAGAGCAGTCATAATCTGCTCTTTTATTCGGTGCAACTTCCCTGATGTTACTGAAATGTGGGTGGGATCTCTAAATGAGCCGTTGATTCTCCCATCAAGATTGAAATTCATTAGTGGTATAAGCCTCAGCAAAACCATAAAATGTCCATTTTCATCCAGAGTGTAAACCTTATCCATATACCCGTGTGAAACAAAAAACATAAAGAGATATTTAATATTTCTTTTTATAATTACCTAAAGCAAGCAAAGGCCAAATGTACCGGTAGCTGTGGTAGTGAAAGTAAAAACCGCCGGGTAATCCTCCTCCTGTCGGATAGGAGTGCGTCCAGTCCTGATTTTTTTCGGAATCAATTAAAAATTGAATTCCACGTTCAATTGCCGGAATTGGCTTTTGGAACACTGAAATGAGGGCATCCACTCCCCACGCAGTTTGAGAAGGTGTACTGGCACCTAAAGAAACATATGTTTTAACAATATCGCTCTTACATGACTCTCCCCATCCCCCGTCTTCATTCTGGATTTTTATTAACCACTGTACAGCTTTTTGAATTGCAGGATGTTCATACGAGACTCCGACAGCCATTAGGCCGGTAATAGCGGCCCATGTGCCGTAAATGTAAGAAATGCCCCATCTCCCGTACCAAGAGCCATTGGCTTCTTGATTGCTTAGAAGCCACTTCACCCCCTTTTGAATCTGGGGATGGCCGATGGTAAATCCCGCATTGTTGCCGAGAAACTCCAAAGTCCTACCTGTTAAATCTGCCGTAGAAGGGTCTGTACTAACTGCGTCTGCCGCATCGAAGGGAAGCCAATTTCCTATTCTTTTATCCGTATTTTTCTCAAATGCCGGCCAACCTCCATCGGCATTTTGCATCGATAACAGCCAATTGAGACCTCGATCCCATGAATGGTGGAAGGTCGGGTCTGTTTCTCTTAATTTGCTTATTGCTCTTAATGCAGCCGTTGTGTCATCGACGTCGGGATTGATGGTATTAATATCGGAAAAGCCCCATCCCCCTGGTAAAACAAAAGGATTTTTCATCATCCAATCACCATATTTATGATGCTGGCGAGAGAGTAAATAGCGGCCAGCGTTTTGAATTGTAGGCTCAGATGCAGAAACCCCGGTTCCTTGCATAGCATGAGCCAATAAAGCGGTATTCCAGACCGTTGAAGTCGCAATCTGAATATGTAAATGTCCATTGGTCAGGCAAGTCATTGCTTTCAGCCCTGAAATCGCACGGGTGATCACTGGATGATTGGCCGAATATCCAAGGGATAGTAGAGCGAATATCATAAGAAACGTGGAAGTGAAATAGCTGTACAAGGTTCCATCCGGTTCAATTCTTTCCAGTATATAGCGTTCAGCCTGACGTAGCGCCGTATTATGGATTTGCGACGGAAGGTAAGGAAGATTCTTGAGACCATCCAAGATTGTGTTAAGAAACGCACGGTATTGATGGGATCGTTGATTTGTCAGATAGGGATGGTTGCCCAATGCTGTTGGAAGGTCGTTTTTTCGAAGATCGGACATGTCTGGTGTTCTTCTTGTTTTCATTACGAACTTGCGGTCTGCAACGACCAATATGGGTGCGATGTGTACTCTAGCATATCCGACAAAATCGAAGAAATTGATGGGGAGCCAGTGCGGCAGCAGGATGATTTCAACCGGGATTTGAAAGTATCCCGACCAAGGATACTGCCCTGTCAAGGCAAGAAGGAGTTTTGTTAGCATACTTGCCTCCGAAATTCCGCCTTTGGTTAATATAAACTTCTTTGCTAATTGCATGTGCTCATCCGTTTTCTGGCTGTACCCTGAAAAAAGCAAGGCATAGTATGCTTCAATGGTTGCAGACAAATTTCCTTCCTCTTCATCATGAAACAGCTTCCAGGCTCCGTTTTTCTCCTGCCTTATCGTAATGCGATCGGCCAAACTTCTAATTAACTCCTCGTCATCAATCATTAAGGTGCGTAATAGGATTATCATATATGCATCGGTTAGTGGTCCGCTTTCCGAACAATAATGCCAGGCGCCGTCAGCTGATTGAGCTTTTTGCAATAGATGGATTATGCGTTTAATTTCTGATTCAGCTTTTTCTTTCATATTTCAAACATACCTTTCTAAAACCCAAGTGTAATGCCTATATCCACTCTATTCATTTTCAGACGAAGGGTTCTTACAAGGGAGAGGAAAAAGTATGGGAATCCGGATTCTGAAGAAGAATTTTGACTGGTTTAAACAAAGTCAATTTCCGCCTCTTCTTAAAATAAACAAAGAATTGAAGAAGAGATTGAAAGAAGTCAACAAGCCTCTCATGAAAGAAGCGGAATTACCCGAACAAGATCAAATATTGATTCGTCAAATTAAAGAATCCACACGCCGGCTAAACTTGAACAATGTAACGCGGACTACGGCGTATTTTGACTACTATCGAAAACATCCAGAGATACACTGGGCCTTGTTGGGTCACATGGTGTCGCGAAATGGCGGCTGGAATATGACGGATTTGAAGGGAGAGCTTCTGTCCAAATTACTTTCCGACTCGGAACAGAAGGATTATTTTCTGTTTCTGGAGCGCGGCAATTGGTTGATTTTCCAAGATGTCTATCCTCAATTACTGCTGTATGAGGAAAGTTTGAAAAGAGAGACGAGCTTGTTCTATCTGCTTTCTTTTTTTCATGTATCCATCTTTATGGAGGTTATGTGGGATCATTTCTGGAAGAATGGAGACCGCTATCTTCTGGCGATTGCCCTAGTCATCAACGAGCAGAGCTATCTGGAAAAAAGGGTGATTCAGAATCCCCATTATCAAAAAACGGTTCTGGAAACGAAAGAGTTCAAAGTTCAGGATTTATTGAGTTTAAATCAAATTCTTTTCCCATGTTGTAACAATATGAACAAGGTTCCCGGGCAGGTACCTGACCTTATCGGACAAACGCTTCATCATTTTGCTTCCCTTCAAGAACGCATATTATTGGGTAAACGATTATATTCAGTGCTTTTTGGCTCTTCTGAAATTCTACAGGGCGTAATAAACTGGGCGGCGGATCATCCGCATACGGGTTCCCGTAAAGATTACTGGCCCCATCTGTTTAACGACGTAAACGAATCTGTGCCATCTACGCCTAGAACTCCCTATAAGAGGCGAACGGATGATTGTCAATTGAAAGCTGGAGCTAATCGATTATTCAGCCCAAAATTACAGTACGCTTGGAAAAATATAGAGCATGGTGAAGCGGAAATCGAGGATTGGTTTGAGGATTGGCAAATCTTAACCTACTTTATCAATCAAGAAAAAAATGTAAATGGGGAGATCTATCATAAATACTGTAAAACACTGGAGAAAATCGAACTTGCGGTCATGGCCAAAACAGCCATCTTTTAGAGAGAAACTTAAATCTTATGTTCCAACAATGATATTTGTTTCTTGGTTGGGAACTTATCTGGATCTCATCTTCGTGGAGAAGCAATTGTATTCTTTTCCAGTGCGGCCGTTTTCCGATATTTTTAAAATCAATATTATGTTTACTCTGTGTATATTGCCGATTGTTACAGCTATCTTTCTACATTGCTTGCAGTCGATGAACTCATGGCAAAGAAAGGGACTCATCCTGTTTTCCGGCATAATAGCGGCAGGAATTGAACAGATATCGGAACAACTGGGATGGTTTGCCCACAGCAGCGAATGGCAGCATTTTTATTCCTTTTTCGGTTATATCTTATTTATGTGGCTTGTTTGGAAATTTCATCTATGGATCACTCATTTATCAGAAGAAGCCCCTTAACAATAATGGGGTTCAACCAAATATTTTTTCAAAACAAAAAAGGAACCAATGAGTTGAAAGCTTTCTCGATTTTGGTTCCGTTTAGATACTGGACATGTACGGTATCCCCTGCTGTGGATGTATCGTAGGTGCCTATAGAAACAAGGATACAAATCCCCCTGCCATTCATTAATATAATGGTAGGGGGATTTATGTAACTCATTTATAATAAAAATGGCAACAGATAGAGTTTATTCCTTTGAATATATCGACTAATTTGATGAAAATAATTTTAGATATCAATCCATGCTAGTGGTTAAAGTGAAGCTTACCAATGCACTAGAATCTCCACTATCATCATAATCTTATGAATAATCAAAATTGTTGAGGATCGTTTCAATACAATTGAAGAATAATACGAAAATATAGCATCAAAATGGTGAAGATTTTCTTTTAAACAAATGGGGCAGTTTAGTTGAAGATAAGCAACTAGGATTAGTGAATAGCTTTGACAGATAATTCATTTTAAATTATAGTAAGTACTACACTAACTACTAAAGGAGTTATCATGGAAGAACTCTACAAAGAACTTCAGAAATGGGGCTTTTCGCAATATGAATGTAAAGCATATATCGGACTTTTAAAAAATTACCCCATAACAGGATATGAAATAAGTAAAAGATCAAGTGTACCTCGTTCAACGATCTATGAAGTATTGGCAAAATTAATAGATAAAGGTGCGGTTTATGTAGTACCTTCTGACCCTGTGACCTATGCACCCTTACCAGCAAAAGAATTAATCCGCCGATTGCGTAATAACTTCGAAAATTCTATGGATTATCTTGAAAAGAATTTATCTGCTTTAGAAAGTGAACAGGAAGTAGATGTCATTCGACGCATCAGCAGTGATGAATATGTTGATGCCGAAATGATTGACATGATAGATAAAGCAGAAGAAGAACTATGGTTGTCGATTTGGGAACCACAGGTCTCTTGTATAAAAAGTGCTATAGATAGGCGTGTAAATGATGAAATCCATGTTTTTTCTATTCTTTTTGGAGCACCTGAGATTCAGCTTGGTGTAACTACTCACCACAATTACATGGCTCCAGAAGTAGCTGAGGAACGTATGAATGGTCGATTAACGATTGTTGCGCGCGACAATAAAGAAGTATTAATTGCAAATTTTTCTCCAAATACACCTGCATGGGCGATAAAAACAGAAGATCCAGCACTTGTATTAATCGCAATGGAATACATCAGGCATGACATTATGTTTTCAGAATTAGTTAAAGAAATTGGTCCAGAGAAAACAGAAGCTCTCTGGAAAAACGACCCTAACCTATTTCATGTTGTTACTGGAAAACGGTTCAAATAACTTGAACCGTATTTTCTTTCATTTTTTCGTAGTAGTTATTGTGTTAGCTTCTAATTTCCAAAAATAAGGAGGGAATGAAATGAGCCTATCGAACGTCCAAATGAATTCGTCTCAGAGGTATGAAGATAGCTTTATCAAAGGAGTAAAAGATTGTATCCCTACATTACTGGGTTATTTAAGTATCGGAATAGCTGCTGGTGTTATTCAAAAGGCTGCAGGACTTAGCATAGCTGAGATAGCTCTGATCAGTTTAATTCTCTATGCTGGCTCAGCTCAGTTTATTGCTGCAGGAATGATGGCAACAGGTAGTTCTCTTACTGCCATTATTATTACTATTTTATTTGTTAATCTTCGTCATATTTTACTTAGTGCAGCCCTAGCACCTTATTTTCGGCATCTTTCTCCACTTAGGAACATGCTAGTAGGTTCTCTCCTCACCGATGAGACATTCGGTGTCGCTATTAGTGAGACTGCGAAAAAAAACCAAATCAGTGAAAAATGGATGCATGGCCTCAACATAACAGCTTATCTAAATTGGTTTGTTGCTAATTTAGCAGGAGCATTTTTGGCGCAATGGATTTCAAATCCTGAAAAATTCGGTCTAGGATTTGCCTTGCCAGCCATGTTTATTGGAATTCTTATACTAACAATGTTAGGACGAAGTAAAATCAAACTTGATATAGTTGTCGCAATTATAGCAGTTGTCATTGCTGTGGGAAGTACTTTCTTGTTGTCCAGCAGTATGGGTGTTATTGTTGCTACAATTATTGCTTCAACAATAGGAATGGTGGTGGAAAAATGGAAGTAAGATGGGAAGTTTTTTTGATTATTCTAGGGTCAGCTTTTGTAACGTTCATTCCAAGGGTCGTTCCCCTCATGGTACTAAGTCGTTTCGAATTACCAGAATGGGGAATGCGATGGTTAAATTATGTCCCCATTTCTGTTATAGCTGCTTTGATTGGTCAAGAGATATTTATACATGATGGAAAGATTGCATCCCTTACAAATAACATTGAATTTTTAGCAGCCATACCGACTTTTTATATTGCGATAAAAACACGTAGTTTACTGGGAACCGTACTGGGAGGTATTATTTCCATTATAATTTTACGCTTTTTGTTTCAAATCTAATTTCGTTCCCACAGATAAATACATGCCCAATAATGACCGAAATGGTCAGCCAGCAAGACTAGTGATTGGTCCATCTAGAAGAAGTCCTGCTCTCCACAAAGGTTTAAGCAGGACCATTCTCTTTTACATTCTATCTACAAATTCTTAGCTATATGCGGCTTGCTGTAATGGCTCGTTCCGCCGCCGCCAACCAATACTCGTCCGCCCTTGTTGAAAATGAGCAGCTTGCTCGAACCGTTAGTTAACAAGACGGTCACTTTCGCGCGATTGGCTGTTGCAATATAGATCACGTAGCCGCTTTTTGACACAATGGTTCTCCATTTCCGGTCGAACTCGGATCTGGCGACACGGTTGGAATAGACTTGGTTCTCGACTTTGCGGGTTGCTGTTTTTTTGAGCATGCAGAATGTCACCTCCCGTCAGTATCATCATATGCATGCCCTGCCGATTGGAATGGACAATTATCAAGGCTTGGCAAGCCTGTTTTGTTTGCATTGTCTCTCAAACCGGATTATGATAACAGTAAACACAGCCGTACATCACAAAGGAGTGAATTAAATGGCAAAGAGCAGCGCACGCAAGCACCGGGATAAAATGATCCGCGAAGGGAAACGGAATCCCGAACTTAACAGGAGCATTTTTGCCCTGGTCGATATGACCCAGCGTCGAACAAAAACAAAAGCGGAAAAATTGAAACAGAAAAAGCATAAAAGACCGTTATCCTTTCAAAGTGATGATGGTCTTTTTTCTGCGGTTTGATCTACGCAATCCGCTCTACTAATCTTGTAGCTAACGCCACCAAGTTTAAAAATCACTTTTTAAATATTCTGGCGATTGAAGGTGATGCTAGGCGGAAGGCACATACCAATAAACAAGAACCACAACACAATGATTAGCCGTATCGTGAGGAAATTCTTTAGCTCCTCTTATTTTTGGGTTACTGAAAAATTATTTTTTATTGGTTGGGTATAATCCCAACTATCAATCTACTATTGTATTTTTTAATCAATTCATCTTCTTGTATACTACCATTCGCACCACTTCCATCCTGATACTGTTCTGAAAACGAAGCATTTGGAAAACCATATTCTATCCGTTACCACGTTCATAATCGCCCATATAATACCAAACCAGTCTTGGTTCATAATATACTACTTAGCTTCATGTTTTTTTGTTATGAAATGCTATTCCTGGAGCGCCTTCCGCATTCAATAAAAGTGCACGCAGATAAATCAAGCAAAAGACAGAAAAAATCCATTTTTGGTTAACGGTTATTTCAGGCCGTATTTCTAAGAATGGATTTTTTCTGTCCTATTTGCTATTGTAATTGTTCTGTGAACAAAGTTATCATTTATTCCTTCAAAGTCTATAACATCTCAATAGCCAAATGATTCCCCCTATCAAATTAAACTCTATCTTTTCTAAGTCATAAAAGTGCATGTATGACCTATATTTTCTTGCGTTACTCTTGCAGATATTCAATAAATTTCTACCTTCATAGTTGTAGGATTTAATGGAAGAATGCAATTTCTTTCAAGGGAAGCTTTTCGCTTATCAATTCTTGACTAATCCTTTTAAAATTTACTGAGTCATCCTTTTGAATCTTAGCGAGATTTTCTCCAACAATCTATATGTCTTTAATATCTGCTTTTGCGTATATTTTCTCTTCGTCTAATCAAAGTATCTAGAGACATGTTCGATTTTTGGTACTAGATTGCCCATTCTTGTCCATTCTTGTCCATTCTTAAATGGTATATTCCAGACCAGCTCAGAGTATAAAAAACGCCAAATCGGATATGTTCGGGGCTAACATATATTTTTGCGAAATGTTAGTGGGCCCCCTACCATTAGCCAAATCCTATTTATATATTCCCTCATAATATAAACAAGCTAAAACAATATTAAATTGGTTTAAAGGAGTGAGAACGAAGTGTCTCTAAAGAAATTTGTAGATGCATTACCTATTCCTCCTGTTATTGAACCAAAAGGTAAACGTGATGGCATACCTTTTTATGAGGTAAAGATGAGGCAAATCCAACAAAAACTACATCGAGATCTACCGCCGACTACCGTTTGGGGCTATAACGATATGTACCCAGGTCCGACATTTAATGTTCGCAGGAATCGTCCCATTCTTGTGAAGTGGGAAAATAAACTACCTTATCAACACCTTCTGCCAGTAGATACGACCGTTCATGGTGCCGATCCTAGTCAACCTTCTGTCAGAACGGTGACCCACTTGCATGGGGGGCGTGTTCGCCCGGAAAATGACGGATATCCAGAAGCCTGGTTTACCAAAAACTACGAAAACGTCGGCAGCAAATTCTTGCATGAAGTTTACTACTATCCGAATTGTCAGCGTCCGACTACTCTCTGGTATCATGATCATGCCCTTGGGATCACTCGATTAAATGTGTATGCCGGGTTAGCAGGGTTTTATCTTATTCGAGATCAGAAAGAGGAAAAACTGAATCTCCCGCGAGGAAAATATGAAATTCCCTTAGTGATCCAGGATCGTTCCTTCTATCCTGACGGTCAGCTCTTCTATCCATCCCAGCCCGGCCAAGAACCACCACCTGCACCACAGCCACCTCCTCCAACCGATCCAGACCTCCCGAATCCATCGGTTGTTCCGGAATTTTTCGGAAATACGATTCTCGTCAATGGAAAAGTGTGGCCCTATCTTGAAGTCCAACCGCGAAAATACCGATTTCGAATCCTCAATGGTTCCAATTCCCGTTTTTACCGTATGCGATTGAGTTCAGGTCAAGATTTCATCCAAATCGGTACGGATGGTGGGTTATTGAAAAAACCTGTACCGATTTCTGAAATTATACTGGCTCCGGCAGAACGAGCAGATGTAATCATCGATTTCTCCAGACATAAAGGGGAGAATATCATACTGACAAATGATGCACCAGCACCTTTTCCTGATGGAACTCCTCCGTCACCAGACATTTCGCAAATTATGGAATTTCGCGTTAAACAAAAAGGGTTCAAGAAGGATAACAGTAAAGTTCCCAAAAGACTAAGTTGCTTGGAGAAACTTGATCCTAAAGATGCTATAACTGTCCGAAAAAACTTTTTAGTTGAAAGTACCGATCAATTTGGACGACCGTTGCTCTTACTCAATAACATGAGGTGGTTCGATTTAATTACAGAAACACCATATAATGGAACAATCGAAATTTGGGAACTTTATAATGTAACCCCTGATACCCATCCGATTCATTTGCATCTGATTCAATTCCAGATTCTCAATCGAGCACCAATTACCGTGGATGAAAATGGGAATATCATTGATGTAGGAAAAGCAAAGGAACCTGATCCGAATGAAATGGGTTGGAAAGATACGGTACGTGCAAACCCTGGTGAAGTTACCCGTATCATTGCACGTTTTGGGCCGTTTACCGGAACTTATGTTTGGCATTGCCATATCCTTGAACATGAAGATCATGATATGATGCGACCATACGAAGTACTCAAAAACCACGATTTTGATCCATGCATCCCTATTCGAGGTGTATGCCGGGACGATTCATTCACCCAATGTTGTCATGAGGACGATGAAAACTGTAAATGTAAAGAACGCAACCCTAAAAAATAAAAAAAATATATGCTCCCCTCCAGATAGACAGGTGAAATATCATAACCTGTATCAGAGGGGGCTTTTTTATATCGTTGATTTTTCTAGTGAAGAGCATCAATCCTATAGATTCCATCACAAAAGTTTCGTTTTTAATTTGGTAAATGAAATAACGCAGATTTTTAGAGATTAAGTTTAAAAAAAGGTAGTTTTGATCTACATTTCCACCCTGCTTTAGTTCCGATACTAACCATTCTGCCTCGTTCGAGGGTTCCAATTGATCCAACCAATTCAATGATTCCAAAATAAATCCTCCAGTTGTTTATTGTAGTAAAAAACCTCATTCCTCCCTTCTTCGTAGTTTGGAATGAGGTAATAAATTCAGCTAGAATGGTTTCTGCTTTTTTCCGAGAAACAATTACAATAAATTCATCTGGAGAATCACCTTGAATTACATCTAAAACAATAACGTTATCGGTATGCCTAACGAATCCCTTCAATGAAATAAAATCATGTTCAGAAAACCCTTCATCTGAGCAAGTCGCCTTAACACCACCAAGGTCTAAGTGAACAATTTCTCTTCGTTCAATTTTCGTTTCTCCTTCTAGTCTTAAAGGGATATCTTTTGATTCAATTTTCTAAACTACTGCTTGTAATATCTCTTTGCTCTTTTTTGCTTGTTTTACAAAGTCTAAAGGATCACTCGTCCAAAAAATATGTTGTTCACTCATAAAAAATATCCTCCTCTAGCATTTATAGTTTTATGATCTTACATCTTGAAAAAAACAAAAAAGACAATACGATCTATGAAAATTCTAGAATCAAATTATAAATGTTAAGGTCTCTAATCTAGACCATTTCAAGAAGTAAATAGGTGTAATTTAGTAAACGATTTTAACCAAATTGGATATAGAATCATCCAAAATTGACAAAGATAATTTTAGACTTAATCCGGTTGTTTATAAGGTAATCTTGTGCAATCAAACAGACCAAAATCAGTTAAAAAGATTGGTCCACCAAATCAATATTTTACGATTATATGAATTACTTTATTATCCTTTTATTTACATTAATTGTTAACGATCTTATAATATAACGGAACTATTAAATTGGCGGGATTTGGAAAGTGAATTTTAGATTACTTACATTTGTACTTTTACTCAGCTTAGTTAGTCAAACCATTTTAACACCGTTTCAAGCATTTGCTGCTTCAGATGAAAACTATATAACGAACATTCTTTTTTAAGAAGAACAGGTGCATAAGAAAATATTTTATTTTCCTTGTTACGAACGTGAACAACCGGCATGTCCGAATTTAGTTTTTTCAATATCCAATCCTTATTTTTATAATATTGCAAAATAGACTGCCCTAAATAAGGACTACTTTCAGAAACTGTATATGGAGCAACTTCGTCATACACGTAACTAATATGGTAGAATCATATCTGCTTTTGTTTCCTTTTCCATTTTTCAATCGATTCATAATGTTTCCATCCCTAATGGTCATAATAGTGACTCGTTAGGTAGGATCTTGAGGTGGCTTCAACAGCAGACTGACAAATGCTCCGCCTAAAGCAAAGCATGCTGTCAGTAAAAAGGTGTCAGAATAAGCAATCATTTCAGCAGCAACCGGATTATCCTTATATTCATTTACTGTATGACTAAAGGTACGCATTGCTTGAAAGTTACTCAAGCAGGCAATCGCCACCGGTATGATTAGATTAGCTCCTGCTGCAGTTAAAGGTGTGATTCTACTGATCATCGAAGCCGGAGCTGATTGTAGAATATATGTGTTTAATGACATCATGCATAATCCCATTCCAATCCCAAGCAAACCGACTATTCCTGCAATTTGTAGATAATGTGTTATGTCACTTATCCGGGAAAGTAGTAATAAAGCCACAGCAATCGTTCCCATACCAGAGCAAGCTAATAGCCGGATCCCGAAGCGGTCGTATATTTTCCCACCTACTGGCATCAACAAACCAGAGGTTATAGCAAGCATGCTCATAATTATTCCCGCATCGAAAGGGCTGTAAGAACGATATTTTTGCAAAAATATCGGAATAAATACTAGCGATCCATTTAGAGCTGCATATTGAATTGTACTGACAATCATGCCCCTGCGAAAGCGATAGGCACGAAATGCCCTTAATTCTAGAATAGGGTTTTCATGACGGAGCTCATGGATACACAACCAAATCAGCAATAAAGTTCCTGTCCCCCCCATCAGAATGGATCCCCACTTATTGGTACTATGCTGATTTATACTCAAAGCAAGAAGTACAAAAGCTGTTGGTGCTAACATAGCCCCAAGTCGATCAAACGGCTGCTGTTTATTGTGAGTTTTTTGAAGATGTACATGTTTACACAGATGGCGCAAGCCAAGCCAAACAGCAATCGTTCCGATCGGAAGATTGATCAGAAAGATCCATTGCCAACCCATAGCCTCAAGAAACCAACCGGATAAAATCGGTCCTGTTGCTGGTGCAATCAGCATAGGTATACCAATCATCCCCATAATCTGTCCTTTTTTGTCTGGAGGCGCCAGCCTATAAATCATTGCCATGCCAATCGGCTGAACCATCCCCCCACCCAGTCCCTGAATGATACGGAAAGCGATAAGCTGTTCCGAATTTTGTGCCATCGAGCATAGCAGTGAACCAAAGATAAATAACATAATCGTCATTAAATAAGCCCGGCCTGCGCCAATTCTGTCAGAAAACCACCCTGATATTGGAACGGTAGCTGCCATCGCCAGCATATAACCGTTGATGACCCACTGTAATGTCTCAAATGAAACCTGAAAATCCTGTGTCAGGCTTGGAATAGCTACATTCATCGCTGTACTATTGAGCATAACCATCATCATGCCAGGAATAATTGCAATCATGGCATAAATAAACGATTTACGATTTAACGTAACTACAGTATTCATATTTGAAGTTGCAGCAGATGCGTCTCTTTTAAACATGTACCTCTCTCCAATTCATATTGATATAATGAACAAGGTGTTGATTAACATTGATAATAAAATTATAATTGATTGACTCGGATATCCAATGTTCATCCGCTATCCTTGTGTTCATTAATCAACGGCAACTAGAAAAATGATCAGTAAGTTACTGAAATTTTGGAGGAAAATAATATGACAAATAGAATTGATCGCCGAATTCTCAGGACTCGTCAACTGTTACGCGAAGTGTTTCTTGATCTGGCGTTAGAAAACGGTATAGACAACATTACCGTAAAAGAACTGACCGATAGAGCTGGTTTGAACAGGGGCACCTTTTATTTGCATTATCAGGATATACAAGATTTTGTTGAACAATTTAAGAACGAAATACTGGAAGGCTTCTATTCAATAATTAAAAAGCTTGGTCACGACATCGATCGGAAAGAGCCTTTTGGTCCCCCGCCACCTTATGGCTATGTTCGCCCCTTTGAATACGTGGTTGAACACAAACGATTCTTTCAGGTATTCATGAGACCAAATGGAGACACGTCCTTCGGATCTCGATTGACCCAATTAATACGTGAGCAGTTTCATGGTTCATATCGCTATTTCAAAACCGAAAACTTGAGTGAGATCCCCGTCAAACAGCAATATTTATTTGCCTACCTTGCCTCTGCCTATGTGGGAACCATTCACTTCTGGATACAGCGAGATCTCGACCTGTCACCAACAGAATTGACCATATTATTTTCACAAATCTCACGCCTCGGATCGGCACACCTGAATTTTAATTTCTAAATCCAATCCCACATAAAGCTCTCAGAGTCTCCCTAAATCCAGGGAAGATCCATAATTCCACGGTGTGTCCAGATCACGAATAGTTCTTCTTTACCTGCTTTCTCTTTTACAATTCGAATCCCATTTTTTGAACTTCCGCAATACCTCCTGCTCATTTGCGTAGGCTCGGCTACCCAAATAACCCATTTTGGCGGGAAGGCGAACCTGCTTTGAAGGAGCTTACAGGAATAGATTACTGTATGTAATAGGTAAAAGACCGTCCGAAAAACTATCTTTCCAATGATTTGAAGGATAGTTTATTGAAAACAGTGAGGAAGGATGATAAGCTTCCTTAAAGTAGACAGGTGAAATAATAAAATCTGCTGCTCTAAGGGGAGTTTTTTCATGCATAAAAAATGGAGTGCGCAAGAGAAATTGGCGGTGTTACAGGAAATCGAAAGAGCCAAATAGGATTGGCAGCTGGTGCCGCCGCTTGTTCTGCTTTCTCAACTTCAAACTCATGGCGAGCTTCTTCAGTAAGCTTCTAGAAAAGCCTTTTAGTTTCTTGAGTAGTTTTCTTAGCCACTTTTCTCATTTCCCCCTGTTTTCTCTTGTTTGGTTGCAGATGGATATGAGATCATTGAGTTGGAAAGTGCTATGAAATAGAGAAATTAAATCATTTGCAACAAAGCATGGGTTTAAAAGAAAAGAGGACGGGTTTACATCAGTTAAAGCATCATAGACTGTTTTGTTACCGGAAGACTGCATTAAATAGATCGTGACAAAACGAGTGAAGTCCTGTATTTTATTTTCCTCAAACTTTGCTTTTTTTTGTTTTAAATTTCTTATAGGTGCTCGATACATGTAGTAGCCTGCCAAAACTCCAAAACTAATAAAAAATGGTTTATAGTTCCCAGCAATAAACAAAGACAAAATTAAAAAGAAAAGTGGGTAAATACAGGCATTAGCAATTTGCGCGATCTGTATATCTTCTGGCCTTGTATTAAATTCCCCGGACTTTTCTAACTCAAATTTTAACTGCTCATATGAATTTTTTGATAATGGATTTATTTGCTGTATTCGTTGATATAACGGGTAAAATATTTTGTGAACAGATGATTTTGATATAATCTCCCGTTCTTTGTTAGCCATCGACTCTGATTTTATAAAATCATTACTAGCTGGTTTTTTAGAAGTGGGATTGTAAATTTGATAAAAGGCCCAAAAAAAAGCAGCTCCTGTTGCAATAGAAAGAGCCCCAATATTTATGCTCACTTCTTCTCCCCCTTTTTAGAAATCAAAAAAGCACAGTGAGTCCAATTTGCTAAAAAAGCAATACCGTAGAAATTATGGTTGGACCTCACTGTGCCTACGCACCCATGAGAAATTTCATTCAATTACCGTATATTGTATAATAATTTTGTTAGTTTTTCAAGAAAAATCAGTATTAAAATAGATTTTTAGCTTGTAGCTTCTTTCTATATGTCCAGGTTGTCCAACCGGTGATTCCTATGACAACGACATTCATAATCATTTGAATGGGTCCCCCGGCCATTGGATTATTATCGGGCAACATGAAGTGTAATGAAGCAACCATTACCACAATGAGATAGAACATATACAAACTTTCTTTTTTAGATCCATTAACTTCTCTATGATATCGTACAGTGTGCTTTTGCTGCCTTCTTAGCATATCCGAAGCATCCCGAACGATGTCCCTTGCCTTTTCTTCCGTTTCTTCAGCTATCTCAACAATCATATGAAAATACTCCAATTGATTAATATCTAATCGATGTGGGATATCTTCCAAAGCTTTTTTTAATGGGATACTTGCCTGCTCGACCTTATTAATAGCTTTCTGATACTCTTCTTTAAGAGGAGATTGCATAAATGGAATGGCTGCCTTTATAGCATGAAAGATAGGAATATCTGCTTGCATCTGTTGTTCAATTGCATTTATTGCTTGTTCCGCTCTAAGTGGAAGCTCGTCTGCAAATTTTTCTTCTTTAGATCGAAGAAGTATATAGGGAATCATAATTCCCAATGTAATTCCTGCAAGTAAAACGAGAACATTACTACATATCGCATATCCGACAGATCCGGATATGGTTCCTATGATAAACCATCCCTGTTGATAACCCTTAGAAATCTGCCAATTTACGCGTTGCGCTCTTACAGAAAAACTGCTGTTTATCTTTTTCTTCTTTTCTTCGGCACTTATATGCCTTTCTGACTCTTCTCTCTGAGAAATAAGGATAGATAATGGCTTCTTTTTTAATCGATTGGCTATTTCAGTAAATACCAAGAAAAGTAGGAATGTACCTATAATGAAATAGATCAAAATAAAATGTTCTCCCTTCCAATTATCAAGAATCGTCTTAACTCCCCCTAGTCTTCCCAATAAAAGAGCGCATCGTAAACTTTGTATGGCTTATCTACTAAAATTGTTGGAATATAGGCTTCAAAGCAAAGTGTTTCTTTCAAGTAATCCTTATCTAACAATTCATAAGAATAATCCTTTAGTATCCTTACAATATTCTCTACTTCGTTCTTCCAATTTCCTTCAGGTATCTCATAGATTTGATTAATGGTAAGAAAATCATGACCTATATTACTTCTATGTATTGAGATTTGACCTTTTCCGAACACTGCAACTGGTGCTAATCTACAAATATACAACCTAATCCCGGTATAATATCGGAGGCCACCCGCTTGTCGTGCTAAACTCTCCTCATTCTTCCAGCAAAATACGCTTACATATGATGCATATCCACTTCCATGACTATCAAAATCTACTTCAAAAGATAAACCCTTAATTTTTTGTATCGATTCGACTACACTCTTAATATACTTATCGGTTTGATCATAATCATACTCGTACAAATTATAGGGATGAAAGCTGCCAACTGGATTACCATCTATGATTGTTTCTAGTTCTTCTTTTGAAAACTTCACTTGGATAGCTCCTTTTACTACTATTTTAAACTGAAAAGCGGTCAACATTTATTAAGTTTGCTTTTTGGAATAGTTGTCTAATCCAAAGTTGATTTTTGGAGCCTCTTCAGGATTTTGAGTGAAACGTCTAAGCAAATTCATCCACTAGAAATTCCGCACGGTCCTGCGATAGTTTCCCTACTCTATAATGTCTTCCACGGATAGTCCCATCGGGATTTTTCCCCTCAACAACAAATTTAAAGAGAGTGTTATAGATAGGTTTTCCGTTTTCAAAATCAATAAGTTCGATAATCTCTTTGAAAACCATGTTTACTAATCGTTGAACGGCCTTTTCAGCTGAACGAGCATGTAGTGTCGACCAAACCTTATGTCCCGTATTTGCACCGTTTAACATATCATAAGCAGCTTTATCACGAACCTCACCATAAATCATGTAATCAGGTTTTTGTCTTAATGCTGTTTTCGTTAAAAACGCTAAGTCAAAGTTCCGCTGTATTGGGATTAGGTGTATTTGTAATTCCTTCTGAGAATGCCCTTCACCATCAACTACACTTGATCCAATGATTCCCTCTATTTTATCCCCTAATGTTAAAGCAAGTACAGCCGATGTATTGGCAATCAATCCAATAGGAGATTCGGCATAAATTACCATTACGCACTTTTTATTCATTTGCTAGTTCGCTTTTTCTTTAAATTAATTTTACTTTCTGAAATAAAAAGTCCAGCTAATGTAAGAATGGTCCCAAAGGAAGTCAGATATGTTATTTGTTCATGTAAAACAATGATAGAGGTAACTAATGTAACGATAGGTACTACGTAAATATAGACACTAGTTTTAACAACCCCTAACACTTTAACGGCATAATTCCATGTTATAAAACAAAGAGCAGAAGCACCAAGACCTAAGAATAATATATTGAATAAGGAAACAGGATTTGTAAAACGTTCCAGTTTCAATTGAAAGTTAAACAAAAATAAAGCAGGGAGCATAAATAAAATTCCATAAAAAAACATCCTTCTTGTTGTTTGAATCGTATGATATCCGTAACTACTGATTTTTCTAGTCAATACAGAATAAATAGCCCAAATTAGAGTAGCCAGTACTGCTAATAAATCTCCCAATGGGTTTAGCTGGAAATTGGAAGTTCCGTTAAGGCTGATGAGAGAGATACCCGTAATTGCAATAACAAATCCAATGAAAAAATTGATCCGTAATGGCTCCTCTTTTAAAAACAGATATGACAGAATAACTGTAAAAAATGGGACAATGGAACTTATTATTCCTACATTAGAAGCCATTGTAAAAGTTAGGGCAATGTTTTCTATAAGGTAATACAAAGTGACACCACATAAGCCAGCACATGCAAAAGTGAGTTCATGTTTTTTATTAGTTACTTTTAGCCGGTATGGGTATACAACTATTAACACCATAAAACCTATTACAAAACGAAAAAATAGGATATCGATAGGAGAAAAGTTATTTAATAAAGTTTTTGTAGAAACAAATGTTATACCCCAAATCAAAATGGTGATTAGTGCTGATAAATGACCAGCAGTATTTTTGTTTTTCATTCTCTAATCCTTTCCTGTAGTTAATTATTTAACATGTTCAATAAAAATATTTTGGTATTGTCCAGGTGTCAGTCCGATAAACTCCATGAAGAAATGGCTAAAATGGCTTTGATCTACAAAACCGCTTTTTAGGGCGGCGTCTAGCGGCTTTACTCCTTGTTCCAATAGTTTTTTTGCTTCATTGATACGTATTGTTTGCAGATACCGATACGGGGTAATTCCTCGAAATCGAGTAAATGAACGCAACAAAGAATATTTATTCATATTTGAAATTCTTGCTAAATCATCTAAGGAAATACGCTCTTTATAATGTTCTTCCAGATAATCACATATATTTCTGATTTTTTGTTCGTTCGTTCCATCTTCTTTTTCTTTGGGTGTCTTGGCATATTCCTCAATTAATTGTTCAATAAGGAAATAAAACGTTTCTTCCTTCTTAAAATTGGATGATTTGTTCATAATCATCTGATGAAGATTATGCAATAAAATCGTATGTTCACTTCGATAAGCTACTGGATTCGTGAAATGAGGAAGATAATCTTTTCCGTCAATCTCTTTTGTCACTTTTCGCATAACTTCAGGCTTAATATTCAAACAACGATAATGTAAAGTTTTGTTGTCAATCTGTTCACAAGCATGGTTATCTAGAGGATTAAAAAATATTAGATCACCTTTACCTATAACATACTCTTTGTTTTTGCAAGATAATCGTCTTTGACCACTTTCTATATACCCAATTACATAATATTCATGGAAGTGATTTGGGAATTTTTGCATGATTCCGTGAAAATGATAGGCTTCAATTTGTAAATCATGATCAAAGCAAACTGTTCTTTCTTCCTGTATCATATGAACACCTCTTTTCACTATTATGAAAGTAAGTGTAGCATATATTTTTCAACTTCTATTGTATGATATTGACTAAATAAAATTGGCATAACGATTATAAAGACTGACGCCTTAACAATTATTATTTTAATAAGAAGTATCATCGAAACACCTATAGCAGTTTTTGGAATCTTTGTAATGAATGTTTTAGTTTTTCTTTGTGGGGTCTGAGCACATTGTTATCTAGCTAGGAGTAACCAATATTCCTAAAACATAAAATGCGCTTCTAGGAAGGATAGCGCATTTGACAAAGGAACTTCAGTGTTGTCTATTTTCAAGTACCATTGGGCTTTCTAAACAAGAACGTAAGTATCGAGCACAATATCTAACAGTTGAGCAATTTTTACAGCGGATCGTACCCCAACTTCTAAGTCAAAAATTAGCTACATCTGGTCAGGTCATCCTCCTTTAACGTTACAGCGTTGATTGACTTCCTGAGAAATTGATAAGATAGGAGTGTGTTTACGTTATATGTATCTACAAAATTTTCAGCATTCGCTCCCCCAGTAAACTTGGAGGTCTCCATAGCAAAAGAGACAATATCACCCGTTGATGCAATCTGATGATCAATAATCAGCTCGCCTGAAAAAGCTTCTGGACCGATATTCTTTCCTTCTTTGGATTGTTGGTTCATCTCGTCTTCGATATTACTTTTGTATTTCATTGCATTCCCCAGAAGACGAATGTTTAACTCTGTTTCAAAATGCTTGTCCTTGAGCCCATATACAAGGGGAATCCTCAAATCAATACGTAACAAATTATTCTCTGACCTTATATTTTTGGAATCTATTGTTACACTATCTACTTTCTTTACCTGATTTGCAGGAGTTGAAATGGAATTAGGAGTTAAGGATACTGCATACGCAACTCCTATGCTACTTGTTATAATTCCCAAAAGTGTTCCTACTATAATTACTCGATTTTTTTTCAACTCTTTGCCATTCCTCTCGTAAATTTTCTTCTTATATCTTTAAATATAAAGATTCACAACAAGAAAGTATTTACAAAAGTATTACAAAAAATATTGGACACATACATCATGTAAGACTCCGTCCTTCTTGCACGTAACCAATCCGTCAGGCTTCTACACTAGCCACATTCTTAACAGGTATCCACCAGAAATCCTTCATCGTTTTTTTACATAATTTGTTTAAATGTTGGGGAGAAAATCTCCATGAATCTGTATCAGTATATTTTTTGTCCGTCAAGAAACCAATATCCTGTAGTCGATTTCTTACCATTTTTTGTACAGTTGTATCAAAATTCATTTTCAAACACTCCTTTCAATCTACCTCGGGTAAATGAGGTCAAGGTATAGGTATTGGGATACTAAATGGATATTTCCTAAAATATCAATGTTAAGTTCGAATCTATCCATTTTTCTGAACGGTTTGTTGCAAGTGATGCAAAGGCGGAAAGCACCTATCAATAAACAAGAACCACAACACGATGATTAGCCGTATTGTGGTTACATTCTATATCGTCTCTTATTTTTTTGTTGTTGAAAAATTATTTTTTATTGGTTGGGTATAATCCCAACTTATCAATTTAATATTGTATTTAGTAAGTAATTCATCTGCAGGTATAATACCATCCATGGTGCTTCCATCCTCATATTTTTCGAAATATCTTGCATTAGGAAAACCATGTATATACGTTACTCCTTCATTCATATCATCCATATAATATTGAGCAGGACCCGGATCATAATATATTTCTTTCGAATCATCAATCTTCAACAACAATAGTTGTTGTTTTCCGCTGGCTAAATGCTTCTTCCATTCCCGATATTTACCCTGTCCCTCGTTAATTCCAATACCATCATATTCACATAGTAAAGTATCTTGAATAACACTCTGTTTCCCTTTAATTTCATATTCCAAACGAAATGGAAATTCACCTTCCATTTACGGTATTTCCCATGCCCTTCATCTAAAGGAATATCCTTTGCAAAGAGTATTGGATGTTTTGTCGGTTAAGTTCTTACAATGAACTTATAGGAGATGAGTACGGATGAATGAAAACAGCTTATTTGCTGTGACTTCCAAAATAGTCAAGGCCACCAAGGAGATTAAGCATTGTATTCAAAATGTTTCACATACTTCAATAACATTTGGTATTGTTGATCAAGGGCATATTCATCTGTTCCAATTGGGGATTTAAAGAAAAGTGATAGATGTTCCATTATTCCTGTCTTCCCCTTCTGAAGTGCATGATCCATAAACCGGGAAAGGTCAATTATAAGGGGAGCAGCTAAAATAGAATCAATGCCTAGCCAATTGATTTTCATTGTCATCCTCTCACCTAACCACCCTTCAAAGTCAACCGTATCCCATGCTTCTTTTCTATCTCCTCGAACAGGAAAGTAATCAATCCTAACTTTATGATCAAAATGACTGTACCCTAATATACGTTCTAATCCAATGGACTTTGAATCAATCTTTGTTGAAGAATGCCTCGGATGATCCAAAATTGCACCATCCTGATTCCCTAGGATATTCGTGCTGTACCAACCAACAATATTCAACCCTCGCTGTTTGAACATTTTCCCTAAAACATGTTTATATAAAGTCTGTCCTGTCCTTCCATCTTTCCCTGCTGTCGGGACACCCTGAGTTTCTGCAAGCTTTTGCAGCGCCGGTATCTCAGATGTCACACTCGGCGTAAAGTTCACATAAGCACATTTTGCCTTCATTGCTGCATAAGCATAAAGCATACCTGGTCGAATATCCGGTGAATTTTCCTTTAACCCGGTCTCAAATGCTTTTAATGATTGATATAATGAATGAGTTTTTGTTTTTTCTTCTGTTGAAGCGGTGTTTATCACAACAATTCTCTCAAGATCATATTTTTTCCTAAATGCCTCGATGTCTTCTTGGATCTTATCCACTGCACTCTCTAAAGTCTCAGGCTCTCCTTTCAATTTATATACTCCTTTGACAAAATCATTCACATTAGCCAGTGGCGCTTGCCAAACAGGAACATCATTGAGATTCATTTCAATCTTCTGCAAAATAGGTTCCTGAATGATGCCATGTCTTTTTACCGCTTCTATCAATGAATCTTTTTGTATATCCCATCCACCAAAAGCAATCTGGTCAAGCGGAGTTAGCTGCAGCGTCTCAAATTCCTTCTCTGAAGAAATAACTCCCCTTAATGGGGCTAGATTTTGATTGACTGCAAAGAGTCCGGAAATCGTTGTTGTTGCAACTGCCCCTAGCATCCCCACAAATAACACACCCGTTTGATATGTCACTTTTTCACCTCTTCTTTTTTTCTGGAAAGTTGTAACAATAAGTCATGGACTTCGGTCGCTTCTAATGTTTCTGGAAGTTCAAAATCTTTCCCTGTTACTACAAGTGATACATAGTCACCTTCGTCCTTTGGCGGTAAACCGTGAGATCCTTTGATTCGCTCCGGTTCTAGTGGGATTTGGAATGTTTTTGGATTTACAAACAGCTCAACTGGATCATAACCGGGCTTCCTATGAATATCCACATTGTATGCAAATTCTGGTGCCTGTTCGTTGTTTAGCCACCAGTAGTACACAAACCAACTGTCGGGTTCTGCAATTGCAACTAACTGACCCGAAAGCTTATGATCAATCTTATGAGCTCGTTTCTCCTCTTCTCCCCATACCTCGGCTATACCTGGGATTTTTTCGAGAATTGCTTTAACTGCCCCAATATCATGTGGGTCTTGAATATACACGTGGGCCAATTGATGGTCTGCTAAAGTAAAGGCTCTCGACATCTCTAAATCGAGAAAATCCATATTTTCAACATGCTTGATAGCCACATAGCCCTCTTTATTCAGCGTTTGATTGATAAGGATAGGTCTATTAACTGACTTAAAGTTATATTCTGACAAAATAACAAGACGTGTGTGCTCCCTCAATCCGCGCTCTTCCAGTTGCCCGATAAAGTTTCCAATCAAATTATCAATTTCTTTAATCGATCTCCTTGCTGCTTCACTTTCAGGTCCGAACCTTTGCGCGTTATAATCGATATTGGGTAAATATACAAGTGATAATCTTGGTTTGTATTCTTCTAAAACATCTATTGCTGCATCTAAGATCCATTCACTGGACTTGACAGAAGAGAGTGGACCCCAGAAATATTTCAGATCAAATTCCCCATATTTCTCCCTCAATTTCCCGTATAAGTCCCTCGGCTTCGAATCACACCACAAAATCATTTTTTTATCGAGATGGATAGGGGCAGGTGTAACTACATAGTCCGCTGTGCTCAGCTTGCTGAACTGCCAAAATAGCACTGCCGTTTCAGCTGTCGGGTCTTCTTTCTTCAGCTTCTCCCAGATTTTTTCGCCTTGAATTGGAACCATCGTCTGATTCCACATTGTAATCTCTTTAGTATCCAAATTGGGGAGTCCGTTACAAATAACTCCATGTTCAGCTGGCGGAATTCCAGTGATATAAGTAGCCTGTATTGATCCAGTTACAGCGGGAAATACAGGCTTAATTCTTGCGTGTTGCCCACTTTCTAATAATTTTCGAATATTCGGAGTTAATTCAGCATCGTTCAGATGTTCTGTTGTTAAACTGATAATATCTAATACAACCACGTTTTTTTTCTCCAAAGATACCATCCTTTCATCTATGTGACCGGAAAGATACGAGACATGATATAACTCAGAATTAGGAAAGAGGATACGGAAAAAAAAGCTGGCCATCCTCCGAACGAAGCGGCAACCGCCCCATCCAATAATGGAAGACCTAGTATACATGTTCCGACAGCCTTTCTAATGTTAGGTGATGTCGGCTTTGCTAGTGCCGGTATAATTCCTGAAAAAGTCCATAACAAAAAAAAGATTACTGCAATAACTGTTGCTCCCCATGTACGGTCGAATTGCAAGAACAGAATAACAATAGCACACGTTAAAACCGCCCCTGCCATCATTCTTACTCGATTCGGATGAATGCCGTTTCCAACCTCGCCTTTGGACATCACAGTAACAGTGAAAATATATAAAAATCCTAATCCCGCTATCCACCAAAATTGCGCTAATTTATCTGGTGCCACACTCAACCCTAATAACAAATTGACTCCTCTACAAATTCCCATTGTCAACGGTCCAAAAACGTCATGATGCTTTGAATAGCGATTATAAATGAATACTAAAACAATGAGAATGCACGCAATCAAAAAACTTATTTTGGACACAAAGCTTACAGATACAATACCAGCCGTAAGGAGTACAAGACCAAAACGGAGCGCTGAACGAAGTGAGATACGGCCAGATGTCAAGGGTCTCTCAGGCCGCTCTTTTTTATCTATTTCAAAATCAAAAAAGTCATTTAAAATAATTCCTGTCGCATATATACATGCACTTGCAAATATGAGAAGGATAATCTGAATGAAGTGACTCTGATCCAAAACTACCCCTGCAATCCAAATACCTGCCAATATATCTGCCATAGCTGTAAAGGTATTCGGGAATCGTATGAGCTCAAAATAGGTGCGAATCTTTCTCATAGGCTGTTAAGGATACTTTTCACATAGTCATAAGATTCTTTGGCAGCCTGTATCGCCTGACTTTCATAGGGGTATAATTCAATGGTAACAAAACCATCATAACCCGTTTTCTTTATAGATTGTAAAACTTCTAGAATAGGAATAGCACCATGCCCTGGTATGAGATGTTCGTGAACACGGTCCCCGGCAATATCCTCCAGATGATAATGCTTTGTATAGGGTAGCAACTTATGAACTAATGTAGCCGGATCCTCTCCGACACAAAAGAAATGTCCTATGTCAAAATTTAATCCAATCGCCTGGGAAGGAACAGCTTTCTTGAATTCAATAAATTGATCAGATGTTTCAATCAGTAAGTCCGGCTCCGGTTCAACAAGAATTGTCACACCAGATTTTTCGGCATGGTCAGCCAATTCCTCCATTGCCGAAATAAAAACTTTATTTGCCCATTCTCTTCCTACATTGATGAGTGGTCCCCCGGGTTCGGTAGACAATGTCTTTGCACCAAGTTTTTGAGCCAAGTCAATGCAGTTATGTGTATGTTCTATACGCTGTCTTCTTTCTACTTCATCTGCCTCAACAAAAGACGGGTGCCAATTATCTTTTATTCCATACAGCATGAACGCATTCAAATTTGATATAGTCATGTTTCGTCGCTTCAACCTGTCTTTAATCATTTCTAACTTCTCATTGGTCACTTCAGGTGGAAAAGCATGCGGGATATCTAGTAAGATTTCTATTCCTTCATATCCGATTTCAGCCAATAAGTCGATTGTTTTTAACAGGTCATATCTTTTAAATCCATTACTGCTATATGCGAGTTTCATGATCTTTTCACCCCTTATGAATCTAGTTTCAATTTTCCGGATTGCTCATAAAAACGGACCGGATTATTCCAAACTAGCTCTTGAATGATATTTTCCGCATACCCTTTCTTTCGAATCTCAAGCGCAGTTTTTACTACATTAAGGGGATTAGACGGGCCCCAGTCTGCTGCCGTATTGATCATGACCTTATTTGTGCTGTAATGTTCGATTATTTCGATTGCTTCGCCAGTTGAAACTTTCGTCGGATAAATTGTCATCCCGCTCCAGCCGCCATATTCGACGGAAAGATCAATAGTATCTGAATTATTATGATCTATTAATACCCTGTCAGGTTCAAGCCCTTCTTCCCTTAGGATTTCTATCGTTCTTCTTGTTCCCTCCCGCTTATTTTGGTGAGGAGTATGTACCATAACCAACATATGGAGATTCTTAGCCAATTTCAGTTGTCTGCGCATCACGTCTTCTTCCTCTACAGTGATTCTATCAAATCCAATCTCCCCAATCCCAAGACACCGCTCATGTTGCAAGTACTCGGACAGTCCATCGATTACTTGATAGGCAATATCAAGGTTATTTGCTTCTTTTGGATTCATAGCTAAACAACAATAATGATCGATTCCATATTGCTTAGCACGCTGCGGCTCAAAGGTAAGCAAATGTTGGAAGTAATCAAAATAGGTCTCAGGATATCGGCGTTCACTTCCAAGCCAAAATGCTGGTTCCACAACAGCGCGTACACCAGCCAGACTCATATTTTCATAATCATCTGTTGTGCGAGAGTAACAATGGATGTGCGGATCAAAATATTTCATAGGTTTTCTCCCCTCATAAATGGCTATTCTTAAAGTATGGTGTAAGGTATTCGATAGACTCCTTTGCTGCCATAACCGGATTGTCACTGTAGGTATATAATTCTACTGTAATGAATCCTGTATATTCGATTTGCTTTACATGATTAAACAATTGATTAAAGTCAATGTTTCCCTTACCAGGTATAAGATGATAGTGTTTGTGATCTGCAATATCTTCTAAATGGATATTCCAAATTCGTGACGTTAGACTTGATAACAGAGTAGGAATATCTTCTCCTATTACGTCTGCATGCCCGAGATCTAGGTTTGCTCCCAGCCTATTTGACCCTACTATTTCAATCAGTTCATTTAATTCCTTGCCGTTTTCTATTAGAAGACCAGGTTCGTATTCAATCCCTACGTTGATTTCACGTCGTTCCGCATAGTCCATAATTTCCATTAATGAGTTTATCAGGTGGTTAATTGCCTGATTTGGTGGGTTTTCAGAAAGACACCTACCACTTGTAATACTGATGTTTTTTGCATTTACTTTTGCAGCTAAATCTATTAATTGCTTCGTGTATCTAATTCTCTGATTTCTCACCTCTTCTCTCGCGTTACATAGGGACGGCTCAAATGTAGGTTCTCCAGTAGAATGTGAAAAAAATCCGGCTGCCGTATTTCCGTTTATATTTGATATCTCGAGATCATATTGTTCTATTTTTTTTTGCACATCACTTACCCAAGGGGCAGTATGCAAAGGTGGGAAAGCATGAGGAACATCCGCTAGAATTTCCACACCCTTATACCCCAAACGTCCAATCTCTGAAATAGATTCGGGCAATGTGTATCTAGTAAATGCATTTGTACTAAATGCCAGCTTCATCTAGTCCCCTCCTTCTTTTGAAATATATGTGGCATTACAACGCTTATTTGTTCAAAAGGATTTCACTCAACTGTTAAGCAATGCCCGACATAATCCATTCATGAGTATTCTACAAAGTTCCGCGAAGAGCCGGCAGTAAAGAAAACTCAATATAAATATTATTGCAATAACCTTTGAATCCATAGTTGTATCAACAGTAGGGCCTAGCACGGGAAAAAGGAATAAAATACAGAATCACCATAATACCCGTAAGTAGACATATTGATGAAAAAGAACAACCACAATTCTCCTCTTCAATTGTAAAAAGGCCACACCATCGCTATACCTAATAAACCTGTTGTAAAGGGAAAGATGATTAGTTCACTCGGCTGAATGATAAATAAAAGGAAAATTGTAAGGATATAAGAGAGGATTCCTTGGGGGTAGAAAGCAAGTAACTAAAAAGATTGGTAATGTGGCTAGAAAACTAATCAGATAGCCTATACCAAGCATAAAGCCCCTGCTGATTGAAACCATAGTGGCAAATGTACTCAGTAAGGCTGTAATAACCAACTTGGCTGCAAGAGACATCTTTTTCAAATGAACATAGTCTCCATCTATCTCTATCATCGATTGATACCAATAACGAACAAACCGTTTTATTAAAACAACCTCCTAAAAATATCCAACTAGTCACTTTCTATACTATTCATTCCCTTGTAATTTTATGCGGTATTGCCAACGTTATAGATTGATGGGAAATGCTAATAAGATGCTGGAATCCTTTTTTCATGACCATTCCTGCTCCTTTATTCTGCTAGTTGGACAAAACTTTAGAACAAAAAATTATTTATCCGGTGTTTCAAGTGAGCAAGTATGGACAGGCGCATTCTCTCCCTTTGGTGTTCCTTCTTATTTTTCATTTTAAGGAACAAAGAATTCCATAAGTTGATGGGCATAGGGTTTGCAAGGTATTGTTGAACAAACCTTATTTCAAAGCTACAATTAGCCCTATTTTGAAATTTTCTCCTTTTTTGGATTTATCGTCACAAATGTAGTAAATGTACGATAAATACGCCAACCGTCGAATTCTATAGTTACAAATCATGGAACAATTTCAAAAATAGTACCTTGGTTAAAATCAGTCACCTTCATAGAGCCATAAACCCCTAAATATAATCTGGTTTGATCCAGATTCCTTCCCAAACTAACATAATAAGCTGATTGAGATCCAAAATTATAATCGGTTTCAATAACACTAAAATCATTTAGTTTACCATCTGTACTTGCCCTAGTATAAGCTAAAACCCCTCTAACCAGAGGTCGAGATTGTTCCTTCTGGGCAAGATCGGTAAACACAACGCTTCCCGTTAAATTTGGGATTCCATTCCCCATATATGGCTGGACTCCTGTAAGTGCAGTTCCTCCAAACTTATCGGGTCGGGGATCTTTATGAAAATAACTAGTTAAAGGCTGAAGACGCCTCACTGAAGTTTTGACTGTTTCATTGTAATAAGCCATTGTTTTCTCATCCAAAGTCGAATTCTCAGAACAGCCCCTTATAAACGAAGTAGGAAAATCACCTTCCCACCCTCGCCAACCAAAGTTAATAAATCCTTCTTGGTCAGGATTAGATCTCATTAAAGAAGCTTGAATAAGCTGAGTAACCGATATTGGTTTATAATGAACGAATGAAAAAATCGACTCTACCAAATCCTGTCCGACATTTCCCACATATTTGATATACTGATTATAAAACCTTTGAAATGAAATGCCTGTTATATTGCGAACTCCTTTAGCAATTACCGTAAGCGTTTCCTGAATAGATGAGGGAAGTTCATTAAAGCGCGTGACTACGGGTGGATTATTGATAAATGTATTCTTAACTACATCAATTTCAATTATTTTACCAGCTATCTCCATATCATCCTGACTTAAATTAAATGGATCATAGCCTGATCCACCATCTCCAGTTGTTAAAACAAGTTTTCCTGTTTCAGGTGAAAAGTTTAAGCTATTAACACCGTTATGATTAAAAAATGGTCTTCTTATATTAAGTAATGTCCGTCGCTTTTGAGGTTGACCATTCGATTGTAAAATCCATTCTTCAACTGTATCTATATGATCATATTGAGTTTCTCTATTTATCCATCTTAGGTTTAAAGTTTTGGGATCACACGGATTAGGCTTAAAAGATTCAGAAAGAGCCCCTGGCCCCTGTGTCCCCGCTACTGAATAATGAAGATAAAACAAACCGTTATAATAAAATTCTGGATGAAACGCTAGCCCTAGCAATCCCCGTTCGTCATATCCAATACCAGAAACACCTTGTTCAGACTTACCTAATTTTATAATTCGCGGGCGAATATCTAAAAAAGTCCTTATAACTCCGTTTCCTATGTAAAAGATCTCTCCTACTTGGGTTGCAATAAATAATCTTTCAATTGAGTCACCTGGAAGTAAAGTTGTTTTCAAAACGGTGGGTAAATTTATCTTACTTACAATGGGTCGTAAACTAACCTTTACTTTTATCACCTAACTTTACACCCCTTTTTATTGTTTTCTATTATAAGAATATGATTAGAACTGTTCTATTAGTATTAAATTAGGGCCAGGGAGTTGGGGAATTTTCCGTTTAATATTGGTCCGTTTTTGGTACGTTCTATGCGGATATTGAAATGGAAATTTAAAATTATTTAAATTACTCAATGCATTTGTAGGTCAAATTTCTGTTCATTTGTTTTGTAAGGAGTTTTTACTGTATGGATTTTAGTACATTACTGAAAGTAAAAGGGAATTTACTTAATAATATTATGAATTAATTATTTAAAGTAACGGAGGCTTGGTAGTATCTTGCTTGTCTCCAATATTGTAGGCGATGATCTCGCCATTGTATGGATAAGTACAACATTTTTCCGCCGTAAGGCAGGTAAGTAATGTCTGTGACCAGCTTCTGTAGCGGATGATTCGCCTGAAAATCCCGTTTCAAAAGATGATCCGCAACCTGTATCGGTTGTCCGATTCTCTTTCGCTTTTTTTACTTTGACTCGACATTGCAATCCTTCTTCTCTCATAATTCGTTGCACCCGCTTATGGTTAATTTGCATCACTCGTCGCAAAAGTGCAGTGATTTTACGGTATCCATAACGAAAGCGATGTTCCTGACACAAATCTTCGGATATGGACAACCAAAGGATTCACCAACCTGTACGTCTACTTGTTTTCTCCATCGATAGTACGTAGAGCGAGGAATCCGAGACATTGGCATGCTAATTGCGTTGATACTTCTCCCTTTATCTCGTTCATCCATTGAACTACTACTTCTGGTAACACCTCCTTTCCCATACGTGTACTGTTTACCTACATGCTGCTCAAAACGATGTGTCTCGCCATTTCTGTACCATCGCATCCATAGGGTAACTCACTCTCATTGCCAAAGAAAAAACACCTCCAGGTTACTTCCATATCTTACGACATGGTTGCATTCTCTTGAAGGTGTTTTGATTTGTCTCACGTTATGGGGTCAGTCCCCCCTCAACCTTGAGGTCTGAAAAGGGGGCTTTATTCTTAAACAACTTAAAGAAATTGCCTTCAAGGTTTTTTATGGCTTCAATTTCAGTAATCTTTTTCATATCAATCCTCCAAAAACTCGATTTTCCGAACCCCACTTATTCAGCAGAACCTACTACCGTATCGAAACTCCCCTTATTCCATACCGAAAAGTTATGAATTATGCGCCCAAATCATTAGGCACTTTTTTGGGAAAAGAAAAGACCTTAGGGTAGCTCTCTTAAGGTCTACATCAAAGTATTGAAAATTGCTTCGATTATACATGTTCTTTTGTGATGGTGAGATGTAAAAGCTTTTGTCATGTAACCGTTTTGGTATTAAACAAGTTCTTTACCAAGCTTAAATGGAACAAGATCATAAGAGAACCTCACCAAAATGCACGATCTCAATCTTCACTTTTGCTTGTTATACTTTGAAGCCACAAAAAATTGGCCAATTAAGGTTTAGACACAAAAGAAAATTTATAGAAAAATACGATCTATTTTTTCTCTATCATAATCCAAAATCCATTCATGAAAACTTGTATAAAGTTCTTTTAATGTTTCCTTCTTCGTTCAATTTTCGTTTCTCCTTCTAGTCTTAAAGGGATATCTTTTGATTCAATTTTCCAAACTACTGCTTGTAATACCTCTTTGCTCTTTTTTGCTTGTTTTACAAAGTCTAAAGGATCATTCGTCCAAAAAATATGTTGTTCACTCATAAAAAATATCCTCCTCTAACATTTATAGTTTTATGATTTTACATCTTGAAAAACAAAAAGAGCACACAAGAATAATCTTGTGTGCTCTTGGTTTTTCCAATTGAGCATTACTGTTGGTAATTATATGTTTGTAATTAGTATAAGTTATTAAAACAACAAAGACAATACGATCTATGAAATTTCTAGACTGAAATTCCTTTCATAATATAAAGAAATCTTCTTTATGCCATTTTGATTTTCCATTAATCTAGAGAAATATAGATGAGAATAATCTAGTAAATAGTCTACATTGAAGAAATCTTAATTAACATTTTTACTCTGTTATATTGAGAAGTTTCAAACTCTCTATTGAATAATAAGTTGCTTGTAAAGAAGCATTTCCACCTTTTTGAAAAGTGTATCCCCCACTTGGTACTCCAAGAATAAATATATAATTAGCAATAGATTCTTTGTTAGTAGGTTCAATATCTAATTCCTTAAGAATTTGCAAGTAGAAATATGTTTCTATACGGCGAGTGTTTCAACCCCGTCATTCCCAGAGGAACCAAAAAACCCAAGAAGCTGCCTTCTTGCGTTCCCATCTGCGAAGCTGGCCTTGCCATGAACCAGGACGGAAAAATTACTCATCAAATCCCACCCGCCAGAAATTCTACTACCCCTTCAAACTATCCAAAACTGCTTACTCCCCCTGTGATCATCCAAGCTGGTACAATGGCAGGAATCATCCCGGCTGCACCAAATATGTTACCATCCTCGATGATTACCGCCTTTCTATTGACCGACAGAGCATACACTTCAAATCTATCTATGCTCTGCGCACCGAATGCGAACGTTACAACTTCCGCTTCAAATCCACCGGGCAGCAGCTGTTTTGGGTTCGCAACCAATTCAGCGCCCAGAATCTCAATTCTATTGCCCATATTTCTCTGTTGGCCATCGCTTTGGCCGCTGTTCTCACTCACACAGATTCCTCTTACCGCTGCACAAAATCCCTTATGCGCATCGCTTCATTAATGTCCCTTTATATTTCTGCTCTTGACTGCTTGCGGTCTGTTTGCTTTACCTTTTGTGGGAATCCCTCATCGCTGTTCCATACTTTTCTTGCCCAACGCTCCCTTTGTTTTGCGTTTTGCTCATCTCTAAATGGGGTACTTTTCGTGATGCTTACCTTTTTTACATTTCTAAAATCTATTGAATACACATGAAAATGTGAGGGAAATGTGATGGAAAAAAGTAGCGACGCGTACTATGATAACAATTAAAATTTAACGAGGGAGCTACATATATGAAAAATATAAAAAAGGAAAAACGAAAAAAAATAGTAACAATTTTACTTGTAAGTCTATTTGCCTTTTCTGGTTGGGTATATTGGGGAAACACTGCCATTCAAACAACAAAAATTAACATCAACAGTGAAAAAATCCCGGAATCCTTTGATGGATTTACCATTGTGCAGGTATCTGATTTGCACAATGCAGAGTTTGGAAACAATCAAAGCACACTGCTTAATGCAATCAAAGCTGTATCCCCAGACTTCATTGCCGTTACCGGAGATTTGATTGATTCAAATCATACGGATGTTGCGAAGGCGATGGAATTCATCAATGGAGCTATTGAAATTGCCCCGGTGTATTACGTTACAGGCAACCATGAAGCACGGTCTGATCAGTATGCTAAGTTGAAACAGCAAATACTTGAAGCTGGCGTTATCATGTTAGAGGATGAAGGCACTACAATCAAACGCGAGGGAGCTTCCATCCGGTTGTTTGGGCTTAATGATCCAAACTTCACGGCAACTGATGATGCATACGAAAGCGTAGCCATGGTTGATACGAAATTAAAAGCTAGGCTGAGTAAGAACAATGAATACACGATTCTGTTGTCACACAGGCCGGAATTGTTCGACATCTATGCGGAAAACAGTATTGATCTGGTTTTAAGCGGTCACGCTCATGGCGGGCAGGTTCGCTTGCCCTTTATCGGAGGGCTTGTAGCGCCGAATCAGGGCTTCTTTCCTAAATATTCTGAAGGCGTGCATGAAAAAGAGCAAACTAAAATGATTGTCAGCCGAGGCTTAGGTAACAGCATTATCCCTGTGCGAATCAACAATCGACCGGAATTGGTTGTTATTACGCTTGATCATAAGCAGATATAACTACAATTCACTGAGCAGGCCAACTCTCTTTAACGAGTTGACCTGCTCCATTCATCACATTCTTCCTTGCTGATTATTTCATCTGTTGAATCTGTGATGTTCAAATTCCCTAAAGACCTCCAGATGACTTTCAACATTGTCATAGTTATGTTGCTCAGAATATGAATTAATCATTGCTAAGTATGCCTCTAGCTTTTAGCTCTGTATTATTTTCTTCTAAAGGAACCCCAGCCTCACATAGTTCAATACATTCAAAGTATTTCTTAATGTTATGAGCATGTAGTGACATTCTGAAGTAAAACGTTTTTCTCGTCGTCAGATAGAAAATCAATTTAATGTAAACCTTCTTCTCCTACTAAAACAATTCCTCCAACCGTTTTAAGTCCTCTCTCTCGATAAGGTACTTTTGATATAGTCCCTTGGCTATATATTTGGTGATGTGAAAGTTAAACTTTCAGCCATGTTAAGATATATCCACCAATAACAACTGTTTTCCATAAATAGAAAAAGCCGCCGTAAATGGCGACTATACTTTAACAAGGTTGTGTATTCCTTGATATCTCAGGGCTCAGATACTGAATCTAGGATTGCCAGTCCTTAAAGTTATACAAGCGGTTGACCTTTGAAAGGATTAATAACCAGGATCATCGGACCAACCGGGGTCACTTGTAATACATGTGTATTGAATCGACCAATCAGGCTCTGCCATAAGTATGTCCTCACTTAGATGATATCTGGGATCATCACGCCAACTTGAATCAAAAACCCATTCAGGTTTTGTCATAAGTACCCTCTCCTTGACTAACTTCTATAGAATTCCATTAATTCTAGATGATCTGATGTAACTTTCTCATTAAACGGTATTAATATTTGAGCGCTTTGATTAGGAGGAATCATTAATCTTTGAACTGATATATGTTTGCTCCTAATGATCGCATATAGAGCTTCTTTATCCCCTATCTTGGATAACAATAAAGCTGGTTACACCTTAGCGAAGTGAATACCGGCTTTATTGCTGTTCAAAATACCTTAGCGTAGGAAAAAATCGGCTTTTTACATATGCAAACGTCCTAGCAGTAGGATTTCTTTTCGCATCGGTCATGCTTTTTCCATACTTTCTATAATCAAAATCACTGCATTTTTTTCTATTCCTCTTGAAAAAGACAAGGAGTAGGAACAACCATCCTTTATCCAAGTGGCGAGGTTGATAAGCGAGTTACTTCCCTTGAGTGTTACCTCAATATCGCCAATTTTTTCAACATCGTTTTCTTCATAGGATGTATAGTTACCACTGATATCCTCTGCTCCCTTTGCTACTCTATATGTGATTTTTTTACTACCGTCAGAATAAATAATTTGTGCTAGTTTTCCTGAAATAACGGAAGAGTTATCCAATTTATATCCAGTTGGGAGTTTTCCCGGTACAAACAGTTCAAAGGGAACAGCGTTTTTAAGCTCGTCAATCCCTTTCATATTCTCAATCGGGCTAGTAACGAAAACCCGATTCGTTCCCGTTTGGGCGCCCATTCCCTTCTCATTATCTGCATGTGGAGATGTTTGAATCTGTTTATTGTCCCCGTTGTTATTTATCAATGATGGATAAATGGCCATAGCACCAAGTACAACGGCACAACAGGCAGCAATAGTGCTCGCTGGCCTGATCCATTTGAGATACTGTTGTTTTTTTATCACGGTACTCGCTTCTCTTTTCCTTGACACATTACTTAGAATTCTTTCCTCCATTTGAGGAGTAACTTCGATTTTTTCCATTGCGGAACGATATTTATTCTTCAAAATCATATGCTCCTTTCAGGTTTTTTTTGAGCATATCTCTTGCCCTATACAGAAGGGAACGTACCGTAGATTCTTTCTTTTGGAGAAGACAAGATATTTCAAATGTGGAATAACCCTCGTAATAATAGAGGTGGACGACTTCGCGGTACTTTACCGGCAGGGTATGAACTGCTTCCAACACCTCTGATTCTTTTTCTGTCATACTTTCTATTTGAAGATTTTCGGGAATTGCAATGGTTTTAAACCATGAAGATTTTAGTTTATTTTTACATAGGTTGATAGCGACGCGCATCAGCCAAGCTTTTTCATGTTCAGGACTGGAAAAAGCAGGCTTATTCCTCATCAAACTGAGCAAAGTATCCTGCAGAACATCCTCTGCATCAGAAAGATTATGTAAATACGAATAAGATAATCTTACTATCGTATTGCCGTAGAATTTCAATGCGTGTGCGACTGTCTCATCCGTACACAATGAAACATCGGGCACCTTGCTTACACTCCTTTCGCCTACAAGTATAAAATCTATGGAATCTAAGAAAGGAGCAAAGAGAAACACCCTAAGCTCCTTTCTCATTAGATAAACTTATTATTTGATCCCGTCAATGATTGTTGATAGTGTTTTCTCATTGACAGGTACGTCAAAGGATAGAGAGAAGCTTGTTCCGTCCTTTGTCCATGTAGCAAGATTGATACTGTCATCTTTACCTTTTACAGTAATTTGGGTATTTCCAACAGGAATCGTTTTAACTTTATCATAAACATTATAATCACCGCTGATATCAGCATTTCCCTTGGCAGTGCGGTATGTAATTTGATTGTCACCATTCAAATAGGAAATTTTGGCCATATTGTTACTTATCACGATAATCTCTTTCATTTGATAACCATCAGGCAGGGTTTCAGGTACCGCGAACGTAAATCCTACCGCTTTTTGAGCTTCATCCAACGTGCTGTAGTTTACCAAAGGGTTGGGTAGTCCGATGGAAGCTGGTTTTTTCGGTTTCATCGAGTCGTTTGATATGTTGATAACACGATCTTTTATACTAACACAATTCAGATCAGTCAATAATACCTTGTAGAGGTCAACAGGCACATAAATTGATCCTTCAATGATTGCCGGAGCCACACCCAAGCTTAGAGGTGCTGTCATTCCGATCGCTTTGCTGCTGTATGCAAAATAGGTAGCATTACCCATGCTTAAATCGGTTTGCATGGTACCATTATCCATATGGATGGTTTGCTTCTGTTCATCCAACGTCAAGGTGAATCCAAGTGCTTCTGACGTAATTTTGAGCGGAACCATAATTTGGTCTTCTATTACAACAATTTTTTCAGTTCCAAGCCCCACCGTCTTGTTGTTGATTGTAAGAGTATACTGCGCTACAGGAGATATCTGCGTCACTACAGAAGTGTGTTTCGGAGAGAATACATTGCTTGGCTCAGCGGCAAAAGCAGGAACTGACATCATTGTTGCAGCACATAAACCGACAAGTATTTTTTTCATTTTTAAAACAGTCCTTTCTTTGTATGAATTGTTTTGAATGTGAACTTCTATCCTAAATACAAATGAGCAGTGAAAAATGTTGCAAGCTTAAAAAAATTATTTAGAGCTTTAATTATGAACTCAACTTTCGCATCATAAAATTCGGTGCAACCTCTGGAGACTCATGGGAAATAACGCGAAAATTCCGCGATTGATAAAGCCCCCCCCTTTCTTGTTTGATATCATGGAAGTGACGAGCAACCATGCAAAAAAAAAACGGGTTGTACCCCTATGCTTCAAACATCAATATTAGAAGAAATATTTTTGAAATACCTCCTACATTAAAAAACACATAAGAAAAAGATCTTATGTGTTACGTGGTATTTCCACTTTTAGTCTTTTAAATTCAGGACTATCGAAAAAGAAAAACGGTTTACAATAACGATCCCCGCGTTCCCATTCAAGGTTATCGCTTGCCAGCTCGAATCGGATTAGATCCGGATTATAATGAAAGCACGATACAGCATATTAATGAATTTCTGCTAACATCATTTGTATTTGAAATGACATATACTTATGATAGCCTACGATTGTCAAAATTCAATGTGTAGTCCCTATTCAAAGGGTCAGATTAGCACACAACCAGAAGCATTAATAGAAAGATAGTTCAATAGATATTTATGATGTAAAATTTATCTAATATACTATTTAGGGGAGGAATATTTTATGGAATACGAATTAAAAGAGCTAATTAAAAAGTGTGACCTTGCAATAAAGCAAGAAGATTTTGATACATTGATGAATTACTATACAGATGATGCAATTTTAGTTGTAAAACCTGGAATGATTGCACGAGGCAAAGAGGAAATCAAAAAAGCATTTATTGCAATTGCAAAATACTTTAATAACAGTATTGTACCAACACAAGGGGAAATGATTATTTTAGAAGCAGGAGATACCGCTTTAGTTTTATCCCAAACGCTACTTGATGCTGATAAAGAGGATTCGGAATATTCAATAGATAGAAGGGCAACATATGTGTTTAAGAAAAATCGACAAGGCGAATGGCTTTGTGCAATTGATAACTCATATGGTACAGAATTAATTAATAAAGAGACTTTAAAAGGATTGTGAAATTTTGAACTTAAACTATCTGCAAGAATAAGGGAAACCTTTGATAAATAGGTTTCCTTAATTATTTATATAAATTTCAATAGTAAAGTTTAACAGAGCCATTTTATTAATAAGTACCTTTACTACTTCTTTCGTTTATTCCTATCCATGCCACTAGAAAAGTAATTTAATCCTAGAGCATCATGCCGGGTACCTTACAAAATCTAACGCTTATTTCCCATCCAAATGATGGTTTCCTGGTTGTGAGTTTATATTGGTTCCATCTGAGGGATCAGTATAGTTCATTCGTTTATCAACTACGATATCAATACCATTTACTTGATCTTTAATTCTTTGGAATCCCTCAAAATCCACCAAAACATAGTGGTAAATTGGTATCCCTGATAAATCTTGTAAAGTCTTTTTCAATAAATCAGATCCCGTAGTTGTGATATCTTTTTTCTTGTTCCCCTTAATACGGGCAATTTCTACTCTATCATAACAGAGTTAACTTTATAGAACACTCATATCCTGTATTTTTACCTTTGTATCACGTGGGATAGAGACCATTGTGATTTTCTTATCTTTAGGATTAAGGACTATAACCATAATGACATCTGTATTCAAGCTACTCCCCTTCTTTCTAGTGCCCTTTCCTACAATGACAATAGAAATTGGTTTTGCAAATTGTAGCAGTATCTGTAAGAGGTAACAGACGCTCCTACTAATCATACTTGTTTCAATCTTGAGTGTACCCTTGCAGTCATTGGTGTTCTAGTAAGCATGTCAATCGCAAATGCTACTGCGGTTGGAATCAAAATCGAAGCAGCAACTATTCCACCAATTAATCGTTTTCTCATGTTACTTTGCTCCTTTTTTGTTGCAAATATTGAGAATAGGATCGTTCTATTCGTTTGGAAATGGCTGGAGGACACTCCATCGTTTCTGCTTCTTTGTGTCGATGTTCACGGATTTTTCGTTCAATAGTCATTGATCTTTTCCATCCTTTCCGTGGGGAGATCCCTTAAGTTTTTTCGAAGCGTCTGGAGGCCAGCATAATATCTGGACTTGACTGTACCCAACGGAATATCGAGCAAAGTCGCAATTTCTACAAGAGTATAGTCGTGAAAAAAGCGGAAAATAACACTGTCCGCTGTTTGTCGGTTAGTTTTCGTATTGACTGCGATATCTCCTGGTTCATCCCATCCATCAACGTAGTACGTTGATCCCAATAAGACTCTTCCCGAGTGAAGATACGGATGCGTTCAAAAATTTGGAATTTCCTCCAACTCTTGATCCGAAATCTCTGCACTTGATGGATTACCAAGCCGTGTAGCCAGAATTGGAAAGGACGGTTCGTATCGTAGTTAGCAAGTGAGGTCCACATTTCATATAGATCTCATTCATGACATCTTCCCGATCCTGCTGATGATCCACCAGAAAGGAGACTGTCCGGTAGACGTCCTGATAGTGGCATCATACATCGTATGAAACGCCTGTTGATCACCGGCCCTCCTGAGTAAGTAGCTTACACACTATATTGTCTCTCTATCGCAAACAGCTAAGTGCAAGAGGTTATCGGTGAATTAAGTGAAGAACTTGATTGGCGCATATTATGAATGCAGAAGCAGAGAAAATACAGTTTACTCTAGATACTTTGGATACAGATACACACCCTTGTAGACGCAGCTAAAGAAAAGCCACTGCAACAGGCTTTTTTTGCTGGTAGGAATTCGGAAATAGAAGAAGAAGCTCCTACGTGTTTCTTGCGAAATTCTGCAAAACACGCTAGTGATGTGATATATAAGGGTGAAAAATATATATGCGTGGAGGAGCGAAATATCACCAAAAAAAGTCCTATACATAAATTAACTTAACTAAATTTACTTGGTGGGAGATGAATTTCTATGCAAGAACCTACACAGCTACTGAATCAACAACCGTTTATCGGGTGCTATCCTTCGTTGATCTCTTCAGAAGCTTGTCAATCCTTGATTAATTTAGCACGTGGCCAGTTAACACCGGCAACCGTGGTCGGTCAATCCGGGTTAGAAGTTTCTCATGTAAGGATTTCAGAATTGGCTTGGTTTTGCCATAATTACAATGAAGTTGTACAAAGCATATGTAAGCAAATCGCAGAAATTGTTGAGCAACCAATTCACTACGCGGAAAAATTACAAGTTGCTCATTATGGAGCAGGCGGGAAATTTGAGGCTCATTTGGATTGTTATGATTCGCAAGAAGCAAACAAACCATTTCTCGAGCATTCAGGTCAACGGTTATATACTGCGATCCTTTATTTGAATGATGTTGTGTCTGGAGGAGAAACATATTTTCCGAATTTAAAAATCGAAGTTTCTCCTACAACGGGAACGTTATTAGTTTTTGAAAACTGCCAACCAGATACATCCATTCCTGACCTACGATCGTTACATGGATCAAAAATTTTACAGAGTGGGGAAAAGTGGATTGGTACACTTTGGTTTTGTGAGCGACCACAATATCAAGTATAAACCTTTCTTATATTAAATCTAGAAGTGAGAGTATTCTTGCGTTATGTTAAAACTAAGAAAAGACGATCGCTTTAAACTAGTTCCATAGACTAGACACTTAGAAAAAAGGTGTTTAGTCTGTGGAGAGTACTGCAAAAGCCTTGTATTTTGAGAAGGGCTCTTCGGTGAAGGGGGCCTCATAGGTGTACATTAAAAATGCAGCGCGTATCCGGTTAGGACACGGGCTGCATTTTACTTATTAGCTTTGTCATTCGTTTGGCATTCACTAGCAAGATAACAACATCGGCTTTTTTGACACAAGCTTCAATGGATGCTATTGAATCTTTATCATCAACCGATAAAAAAATGCCCCCTCTCGATTCAATTTTTTCTTTATAGTGCACCTTATTAGGATCGTTCCCAACAATAAGTACGTGCTTTCCTTCTAAATTTAATTCAACTGATTTTAGATCTTTAGTAAATTGAATGTCCTTTTTTTTTTGAAATTTGTTACTCTTCTGGTCTATTTCTAAATGCTCAACTCGATGGATATATGTTATTCTACACAATTCTGGCTTTTCATCAGGAAATGCAATATCAATAATATCCCCTTCGCTTAGAGGTGGTTTAATTCTCCTTACAGTGGTGTACACCATTTCATTCGCCACGGATAAAATTTCCTTTCCAAACAAACCTGTCCTTTAGTTGAACAGACTGCCTGAGAAAATGCTGGCAGCCTGCTGTCATTGTTCTCTCGTGTCCCGTTAGCTCAATGATCTGAAGAAATTGTTTCACTCAAGCTATTCCTCAGAAATCTCTACGCACTATCTAAACCCAATTTGACGCAGAAATTAGGCATTCACCTTGCCTAAGGCGAATATCTTAATGGGGAAGTACATTTTTTAGAATTGAGGTGATACACTTGGGATACTTCGTTACTGTGGAACTGGGCGTAAAAGTATTTATAGAGGACATCAATCCGAAGGGAAATAAAACGATACTTTTTATTCATGGATGGCCGCTAAACCATAACCAGTTCGAATATCAGTTCAATTTCCTTCCTAAGCTCGGATATCGTTGTATCGGAATGGACTGGAGAGGATACGGCAATTCGGATAAACCATTCGACGGTTACGGTTTTGACAGATTAGCAGATGATCTTCGTATGGTCATCGAAGCGTTACAGCTAAAAAACATAACACTGGCAGGACACTCTACCGGAGGCGCGATCTCGATTCGTTATATGGCTCGTTACAAAGGGTACGGGGTATCTAAACTCGTCCTGATCGACGCTGCGTCTCCATCAAGCGTTCCAAAAGAATTTACGAATAAAATCATCGAAGAAACAAACAATGACCGTCCGAAAATGCTGCAAAACCAAACGGGGATTTTTTTCTTTCAGTACATTTCTGAACCGAAATCCGAATGGTTCTTTCTAATGGGTTTACAAGCTGCGAATTGGTCGACTTCCGCCATTATGGTCACGCTAAGAGACGAGAATGTTTACAACGATCTTGGACAGATCGATGTGCCCACATTAATTATTCATGGAATTCATGATAAAGTCGTTCCGTTTACCCAAGCTCAGGAAACAAATAAGCTGATTAAAAATTCGCGATTAGTTCCATTCCAATACAGCGGCCATTGCCCTTTTTTGGAGGAGCGTGATAGATTCAACCAACTATTATCTTCTTTTGCATAACGCCTCTGATTAGCCGCACCATCTCTCCCCATAAATATAATCCGATATGCCGGTACCAATTTCCGTAGCTAATTAATATAGCTCCCTCTTCTTTGTTCTCATTACACGATTATAAGTCAAATGTAATATTCTGTAAAACATAAAAGAATGTATTCTACTTACATATCCCTATTTAAGAAAATAAGCTACTTAACATATTAGTCATGTACAATATGTCAAGCAGCTTATTTTAATCGATTCTATAAAGTTAGGTCTTGATAAATATCATATCTAACATTACCAACCATTTTCGAAACAGAATATACTTTCATTTGACTTTCATCATTACGGCAATAATAAAGATTCCAATAATTCCCCTTCTTGCACCTCTCTGTCTAACCACAATGCTTCGTCTTCTCGCTTGAGGATTACAGGCATCCGATCATGTATGTTCCATAAACGTCTGTTTTTAGAACTTGTTAATTGAATGTATTTCATTGAAAAATTACAGTTGATCATAAAACCAATATCCGATATATTGGTTTTATGAAAAAAAATATTATTAAACCCATTAAACGTATGTCATTTAGAGATGAAGTATATCTAACTTTGAAAAAAGCAATCGTTACATTAGAGATGCAACCGGAGCAACGCTTAAATGACCAAGAGTTAGCAGAAGAATTCGGAATTAGCCGTACTCCGGTTAGAGAAGCTTTAAAACGTCTTGAAGATGAAGGACTTGTTGAATCTATTCCTGGTTCAGTAACTCGTGTTGCACCATTAAATCTTGAGGAGGCGAAACACGCATTTACTGTAGTAGCAGCTTTACATTCATTAGCTGCTCGTTTAGCAGTACCATTACTCAAAGAGGCAGATATTCAAGAATTAGAGTTCAGTAATAAAGCCTTACTACTATCTATTGAGAAAAAAGATATTATAAAAGCAATTGAAGCTGATGAGTTATTCCACAATGTTTTTTTAGATGTGGCGGGAAATCCTGAAATCATTCGTGCGTTAGAACGAAGTATATTTAAGATTCAACGCCTCGAAATTTCTCAGTTCACTTCTATAAATGGTTTAAAATCAGTAGAACAACATCAGCAAATTATAGAAGCGTGCAAAAATAAAGATAAAGAAACAACAGCACATCTTGTAGAACAAAACTGGTTAAGTCTGGGGAAATTGCTGACTTATGAGACAGATTGAGGTGAGAAATTTGCGCCCTATTTTTTTAGGTATATGTGCTGCTTTCTTTTTTGCTTTCACATTTATATTGAATCGAGCAATGGAATTATCAGGTGGTAGCTGGATATGGAGTGCCTCATTAAGGTTTATTTTCATGCTTCCATTCCTTTTACTTCTTGTTATGAGTAGGAAAAAATTAAAAGTATTATTACAAGTTATGAGAGAGGATTTAAGAGCATGGTTTTTATGGAGTTTCGTAGGTTTTGGTCTATTTTATGCTCCATTATGCTTTGCCGCTGCACATGCACCAGGATGGATAATTGCTGGGACATGGCAAATTACTATTATATCAGGATCTTTGTTAGCTCCTCTTTTTATTCAAGCCATTCAAACACCAGATGGAATTCTTAAGAAAAGAGGAAAAATCCCAATGAAGGGTATGGGAATGTCATTGATTATTCTTCTTGGTATTTTCCTTATGCAAATGGAACAAGCAAAATCGCTTGACGTAAAAGATATTTTGTTAGGTATTATCCCTGTTATTGTGGCTTCTTTTGCTTACCCGCTCGGTAATCGTAAGATGATGGAGGTTTGTGGAGATCGTTTGGATGCTTATCAACGTGTACTTGGAATGACATTAGCTAGCTTACCATTCTGGTTTTTACTATCCTTGTATGGTCTTTTTACAACAGGAGTACCTAGTAAAGAACAAGCTATGCAATCTATCTTAGTTGCTATTTGTTCAGGTGTAATTGCAACTATTTTATTTTTTAAAGCAACTGATATAGTTAAAGGAGATATGCAAAAATTAGCTACTGTGGAAGCGACACAATCCATGGAGGTACTGTTTGCTGTTATCGGAGAATTAGTTTTATTACATTCTTCATTTCCTTCTATTTTATCTTGGTTCGGTATGTTTGTAATAATGTTAGGAATGATAGCACATAGTTATGTTTCCCATAAGGGTGAAGTGGCACATAACCAAAATATTAGTGCCTAAATAATTCTTTAAAATGTATATTTAATATAGGTAATTTTATTACTTTTTGAAACATGTAGTTCTATAAGTTTCATGTCAAAAAATGATTGATTAAGTAAAAGAATAAAAACAACAGCCGATGCCCTTGAAGTGACACCCAAAAGTTAGACACGTTATTTCATTAGGCAGCTTTCTTGGGCATGGGCCCGGTATTGTACCGGGCTCATGGCTCATGCCTTGCCTTTATTCTTTTATGATTATAGTACTAGCGGGTAAACTAGGTATGACCGTACGACTCCGATTACCAGACAAGTCGTAGCAACCATGATTCAAAAACTTGAAGCAAATTCCAGCGATTTTTTGTTAAAGAAGCAAAACAATTCTTTCCTTGAGCTATCTGACTCAATGATGACGTATGTTAGATAGCCTGTCCATCTTTTTTAATAAATTAAGTTGTTTCATATATTCTTACTTCCTACTTATACAATGAATTCTGAATTTTATAATATCAAAAATACAAAAAAAGACCGCTTATAACGGTCAATTAGTTGTATATTCTAATTCTTGAATGCAATATTCTAATCGATCAATATATTCTTGAATCCTATCATCTTCGTAGACATCTAATGCCTCAATAATATCATCAAGAACACTGTATTTTTCTTCTAAGGACTCTCTTTTGGAATTAGATAATTTACTCATATAATCTTCTAAGTCTATCTTAAAATCTTCTAATAAATCCCTCGCGTCTTCAATACCGCAGTTTTCAACTAATGATTGTAAAAAATTAGACTCTACTTCTTTCCTTTCATTAGCTTCTAATTGCTCAAGTTTTTTAACTACCGTTTCATAACGCTCAATATCTTCTTGAAGGTCTTGAATTGCATCTTCAATTAAATCGATTACCTCGTTTATTCTTTCTTTCCGTTCTCTTTTATTCTTAACCCCTTCATTTGTGTAAAGATCATGCCTTATCAATCCAACGATTACACTTGTTAATAGCCCATAATCCTTAGATAGTCTAGTATAGCCAAATACCGTCCATAAAATAGCCATAATCACTGATAAGGATACACAGAATATAATATGATAGCACGATCTATAAAATTTGATTCCATAGTAAACCAGTATACAACTAGCAAGTATAATCATAATATTATATGCTGTATAGTTCCAAGTGTAATAGATTGCAAGGAACAAAAGAAATAGAATTTCGAATATTATGCACTGACGAATCTTATCGGCCGGCTTTAGTTTTCATTGCTTGATCAGTTTTTTATGGAAATGTTTCTACCAAACTCCACTATAAGTGAGAGGCATATGAAAGGAGTGTTTTTTATAAAGGAATTCATATGATTCTGATAGACATACCTCTGTTGAAGCCGTACTTCAAGCCGGTCATATTCCTGCTGGAATCGAGCAATTTTTCAAGGAAAGTCCAATGAAAATTAGGAAGAGATGGATCGACAAGTCCGATGTATATATCCGGATTCTCGGAGGATTCTATGGTTTAACGCTTCCTGATGAATCCAAGAGCTATACGCATTGGGAATATGAGTATGCCGGAAAAGCGGGCAAGCCTAGATTTGCTTATGTTGTCACAAATGAAGCATTAAGACAAAAGCCATACGACTTTGCAGCAATTGAATACAATCAGAAGTTTAAGAGTTTAAGCAATCGGTCATGGAACAAGTCCCTATCTATTATCTTGAAGATGTACGGCACATTAAAATGGTACTTCGTGATCAATTGCCGAAGTATGCAGCAAGAGACAATTTGTATGGCTGGGTTTCCGGCAAAGATGTCCCGGACGTTCAAAAGCTGTTGGAAGAGAATGCAAGATTAAAGGCGGAGTTGGATAAAAAGAAATGAAAGAGGAGCTGACACAACCAGCCCTGACTTCAACCAAGTCAGGGCCGATGGCTATCAGATATTCTCTTGCTTTAATGCATCAATAATATTTTCCTTTTTTACTTTCGCGCCGGAATAAACAATCGCGAAACTGACAATGACAAATACGGCGACAATGACAGACAGAATGCTCATCCAAGGGAGAGTGAACCCGTAGCTGAATTTGTTCGAAAATGCTCTATAGGTCAGATACATCACGACGAAACTAATGGGAAGCCCGAACAACAGCGATTTGACCCCATAAAAAATACTTTCATAGTTCATCATTTTCGCAAAGCCTTTTGGCGTCAGGCCTACGGATTTCAGCATCGCAAATTCTCGTTTGCGAAGAGACAACCCCGTCGAGATCGTATTAAAAATGTTCGCAATGGAAATCGCAGAGATTAATACTATAAAACCGTAAGAAAAGACGGACATCAATAGAATCTGTTGTTCTTCGCTTTTTCTGGATTGATATACATTGTAGACATTCAGATTGGTCTCATGCATCTCTTCAATTTCCTGCTGCGTTCTCATCGGTTCCGTACTTTTCAAGTGGAGGTACGTCGAAACGTTAACTAGATCCTCGTCGTCTGCCAGTCGATTCATGACGCGTTCCGACACGATCATATTTAACCCGCCTACGCCTGTCGGGTTCATCCCCATAGGGGCTTGATCCGTCAATGCGGCAACGCTCACTTTGTTTGCCTTCGTTTCTTCCCCATTCTCTTTATAGAAGTTCGTTAGCTCGATACTTTGACCGACATTCGTATACATGGCCTTCGTCTGAACATATTTCCCCGTGCCCATATCTTTGTAATGAATCGTATCCATCACGATCGCTGCGGGATGATCCGGATCCGTAAGCTGTTCGTAATCTGCTCCAACCTCTTTGGCATAGGCTTGCAGACTCGAATCGTTCAATGCATGAATTTTAATATCGTAAGGGTATTTCCCGTCTTGCAGCATACTCTTATCTTTCTTAACCTTCTCTTGCAATTCATCGGCGATAATCGCTACATCGACCCAAGCGTTCCCATATAACTCATGAATCACGTTGTATTCAGTGACGCCATCCAGGGATACAATCGATCGCATCAACCCTTCATCTATTCTTTTTCCATTGCTGTACGACACTTCAATATCGTAATTGACGCCTTCCCGTGACAGTTCCAGGGATTGTGTCATGCCGGCCGTAAAAAACGATACCGTCAAAAACAAAACGATGCTGATGACAAGCGAAAAGACGATGGCATGATATCTCCGTTTGTTCCTTTTTAAGTTTTTCAGCCCGATTTCCGCTTCGATCCCGAAGAACTTGCGAATGAACTTCGACGTTTTCACTGCTTTGGCCGTAAGCTTTACGTCGGTAGTTTGGCGAATCGCGTCCATAGCAGATACCTTGGATGCTTTGATCGCCGGGAGATACGTCGAAACGAAAATCGTCAGCATCGAAACAAGACAAGCAATCAAGAGTGATAACGGCGTGACGATGAGCCTCAGCTTTTCACTGGTCCATAATGCCCCTTCAATCATCGCGTTCATGAACCAAAAAGTGATCCCGATCCCGGCAATACCGCATAGGATGCCAATGGGAATGCTGATCAAGCCAATGACGATACCTTCAAAAAGCACTGAATTTCGCTTCTGCCTTTTCGTAGCCCCCACGCTCGCGAGCATCCCTAAATGGCGGGAACGTTCCGAGACGGATATCGCAAAAGCGTTATAGATAAGCGAAACCGAGCCAATCATAATAACCCCCATAATAATGGCCGATAAGGAGAACATCATGCTGTACGAGGCTTCGCTTTTGGACAAGCCGTAATAACGTAGCAATCCGTTATTATATTGGACCGTTTCAATTTGGTTTTGCTTAGCCAAATCCTCTGCATTAGCGAACAAGGACGGATTAACTTTCTGCAAGACCACCGCCGCATCGACTCGATCGTTTGCCCCGATGATATTGTCATCGACATAGCTAATGATCGTATAGCCCGGGGCCCAAGCCGTTTCCCATACGGGACGCTTGATGAAGCCAACCACCGTATAATCCCTTGTCTTGATATGCTGCAACGTCTCGGTCAATGTGCCGTCTTCCCTACGCAACGGTTCGGTCTGATCCAAGGGATGATCGCCCCCTTGTTCGAATCGTTCGCCGACACGAAGGGTTAGACGATCGCCGATTTCGTACTTCACTTTGGCGTTCGTTGCAATGGGTTCGGAGATAACGACTTCCTTGTCCGTATGCGGAAGACGCCCCTTGCTTAGGTCAACCGGAAATTGCGCGAAACCCTGCGCATCATATTCCTTGATGAACAAATACGGTTTATTGGGATTTTGCCCCCCTTCTAATGGGGCATAGCCAAGGTCTCTTGAGATCGCAACGGTTTTGGTTGCGTCATCTCCCTGTATCGCCGCAAGCTGTTCCTTGGTTACAGCTTGATATTGGACATGCCACTCCCCTGTATCCGCGATGGCTTGCCTGATCATTAAATCCGAAAAAGAAAAAACAAGCGTAGCGACAGCGGTCACCATGGCAACCGAAATGATGACGCCGATGATGGTTACGAGCGTTCGTCTCTTGTTCTGCTTCAGATGCCGGATGGTTAATGTATTGACAATATTCATCGTCGGATCACCTCGTCTTTAGCAATCCTCCCGTCTTCAATCGAAATGATCCTGTCGGCTTGCAAGGCGATCCGTTCGTCGTGCGTGATAACGATCAGCGTCTGATGATAGGTCTTATTCAGCATTTTTAATAAGTCAATGATCTCGCTGCTATTCTTGCTGTCCAGATTCCCGGTCGGTTCGTCAGCCAGCATAATGGCAGGATTGCCGATGAGTGCTCTGCCGATCGAGACCCGTTGCTGCTGTCCGCCGGATAGCTGATTCGGCAGGTGGTTTAATCGATGCTGCAAATTCAACGTATTCACAAGACCATTCAACTGCTTTTGATCTACCTTTTGTTTATCTAGCAAGAGCGGCAACGTAATATTCTCTTCTACCGTCAGGACGGGAATCAGATTGAAAAACTGGTAGATCAGGCCGATTTGCCTGCGCCTGAAGATGGCCAGCTGCGTCTCGTTCAAGGCATACATGTCCGTATCCTGAACATAAACTTTACCGCCAGTCGGCCGATCCACACCGCCCAGCATATGAAGTAGCGTCGATTTCCCCGAGCCGGACGGGCCGATAATCGCCACGAATTCGCCCTTTTGGACCGAAAAAGAAACATCGTCAAGCGCCTTCACCGCCGATTCGCCTGTGCCGTATTCTTTAGACAGATGCTCGATTTTTAAAATTTCCATGGCCATACCTCCTTCCCTAAATGCTCAATTCCAGGTATATACCATCTCTTTAAATCCAACATCCCATAGGGTTTCATTCCCCTCAATGGTTATCGTAAGCTCATTTGCTTGTGGGAGAAAAATTAAGCTCGTATCCGGTTCATGGCGTTGATCTTCTGCAGATACGGACAGGAACTCATGTCCATCAACGGTAAGCTTGATGCTGCCCTGGAAATCCTTTTGATCGGGAATTCCATAATTCAAGAAAAGATACAACTCCTTCTTATTGCCTAACGTATACGTGTACGTTTCCTTGTTTTTACCTTCGATGCTATACACATTATATTTGGGTTCCACGTCTTGACCGCCAATCTTAAGACTGGACTGTTTGGTTCCCGTTGATGGATTCCCGGTACTATCCTTCAATTCGTTTATCGCCACAAAGGGGCCCATTTCTTTGGTGAACGCTTGGTCAAGCATCCCGAAGACCCCACACACCCCAAGCATCAAGACAACACTGGAAATACCCGTAGTAGCAATATTTCTCCAGTTGTTTTTTGTACGAAAGCCAAGTTTGTACGCCCCGAATCCGACTGCCGCACCCAATGAGTTTGGTATGACGTCGTTAATGTCAAAGCTGCCGAGGAATGTTAGTGCCTGAATAGTCTCCAGCACGAGAATGGACAGGATAAACAAAGTCATCAAGCTTACAAAGTTGGTTCGATATAACAATGGAATCAATATACCAAAAGGGATGAAGGCTGCGATGTTCCCGAAATCTATTAAATCCATCAGCGTAGGGTGTAGAAGATCGGATAGACCTGGCAGCCTAAAAAAACTGTCCGGTAAAAAAATAAAGGTGTACTTGGTGATTTGATCTACCTTACCTACTCTGCCGAAAGCGAAAAACAAAAAATAAAGAATCAAAAGGGTATAGAATATAGTAATTGCAAAAATAATCTTACGCTGTTGCTTCAAATGCATTGTCTTACCTCCATCGTTCATCTGATGAATATCATTTTATCTGTCTAAAATGACTTTCCAGTGACAATGGAGGTGACAATTCAGTCACTTACGGAGTGCCGTTAAATCACGTGCTTATAAAATTTAATCCGAAACTGCGTACCATTCTCGCTGTCGCTCGTCACATCGATCACGCCGTTCTGGCTGGCAATGATGCTGTGAGCCATCGCAAGCCCTATACCAATGCTCCCATCGCTAGCGTTCTTTCCTTTGTAAAAACGTTTGAAAATATAAGGCAAATCTACTTTCGGAATGCCTTTTCCGTTGTCAGCAATGACGATTTCCGTAAATAGCGCGTTTTCGGAAAATGCGATGTCGATCGCTCCGCCTTCAGGCGTATGCTCCACGCCGTTCTTCAAAATATTGATGACCGCCTCAGCAGTCCAATTGAAATCTCCGACAAAAGAGACGTTGTCATCGCCCGCGATGGAAAACGTCTGTCCCTTAATATCCATCGGAATCATAACCGGCTCTAATGCCTTTTGGATCAGGCTTTTCATGGGGATTCGATCTTTTTTGAATTGGATGGTCTTCGCGTCCATTTTCGATAGCTTTAATAAAGAAGAAACAAGCCAGTCGATGCGTTCAAGCTGGATGCGAATATGATTGGTGAATTCCGTTCTTTTAGCCGGAGGCAGGTCAGGGGCACTTAACAAATCCGCCATCACCGTCATGGAGGTGAGCGGTGTTTTGAGCTGATGCGAAATATCAGATATGGCATCCGTCAGTTGAATTTTGTCGCGCTGCAAGAGCGACCGGTGTTCCGATAGCATGAGCGTCACTTTGTAAATATCATTCTTTAAAATACTTAGCTCGCCTTCTTGGTTATCGCGAACGTCGAGGGAATCATTACCGTTGCTTATTTCCCTCAAATACTCGGACAGCTTCGCTAGCTCGCGATATCTCCATCTCGTGAATAACAAACTCGTACCAATAAGCAGCATGGATACAATGAAAACGAATATCGCTGCGACGGATGAAAAGAAAGCAGAAACGGCGGTCGCCGTTATGCTGATCGAACCCATGACGAGCAATAACATTTGAAATTCCCGATTCCGCAGCATCTAATCACCAACCTTATAGCCTAAACCGCGTACCGTTTTGATCAAAGTCGGATGTCCTGGATCATCCTCCAACTTTTCCCTCAGCCTTTTGATATACACCGTTAATGTATTGTCGTTCACGAATTCGCCGGCCACGTCCCAGATTTGCTCTAAGAGCTGATTCCTTGTGAGGACCTGTCCAACGTGGTTGCCGAAGATCAGCAATAAGCGATATTCTAAGGCGGTCAGCGGAATTTCGGCGCCGTTTTTATGCACTTTGCCTTCCAGCGTATTGATTCGAACATTGTCGATGTCGATGATCGCTCTGGCATGGGACGGCTTCTGGTATCTCCGCAAGACGGACTTGATCCGGGAGAGAAGCTCACGAACTCGAAAAGGTTTGGTAATGTAATCGTCGGCTCCCATGTCGAGCCCCATCACGACGTTAACCTCATCGTCGATCACCGTTAAGAAGATGACCGGAATGTCTCGTCGCTCTTTCACCATCTTGCACAATTCATAACCGCTTCCGTCCGGAAGTTGTAAATCGAACAGGCATAAAGCGAACTGATCGATGTCTTCGGCGAGCACCTTTTTGGCTGAAGCGAAATCATGGCAGAGAACGGTTGAATAACCATCCTGCTGCAGCGAATATTCCAGTCCCGACGCGATCGTCTTATCATCTTCGACTAATAAAATTTTCAATGCAGATCATCCTTACGTTAGAGTAAATTCACTCCTCATCTTAGTTTCGATATTATAACAGATTTTCTCAACAGGTTTCACCGTTTTATTCTGTGGCTCCTGCCCACTTGCAACCCTTCCCCGATCGGTAAGCTCCCCAAGGTATTTCGCTTGCTCCTTCATCCCCATTGCGTCACTAACCTTCCATTGTGTTTTCAATACCAAAATGAGTTCATTTGCTAACATTCTATCCACAGTTGTTTCCCACCTTCAAAATTCCAGTCCAAAAGTCTTTTTCCATACAGTTCATGTCCACATTACCGTTAATACCAGCCACTTTCCCACAATCGGAATACTGAAAGACCGCCCAGCGGCTCCATGTAGGGTTTTGAGGTGCACCCCTTAAAGTAGACATTGGAAAAAGCCCTGAGGTTATCCGATGAACTTTAGGGGATGTATTTTTCATGGCGGTTAAAGGACAAAAATTTAAAAGTTATCCAGAATCATTGAAAATGGAAGCCATTCGTTTACAGAATGAAATCCTAAAATAGTGTTTGGAAATTTGGATGCGGGGGGTGTAAGGAAGAAGTATCGAATTGTGGAGAGCTTGTCTACAATATATCCGATTACTGATGTTTGTAAGTTGTTAGGGGTTTCGAGAAGTGGCTATTACAAGTACTTCTCTACTAGAAACTTAAATAGGGATAAATCAATGAAAAAACGGATCAGAACGATCTATGAACAAAGGAAAGGGATATACGGATATCGCCGAATTCAGGCTGAACTGTTACGCCAATTTGGTTGTAGAGTTAATCATAAGAAAGTATTACGCATCATGCAAAATCTGGGACTTAAATCCATCATTCGCCGTAAACGTGTCTATATGACTACCTATCAAGCAAAGGTTCGGATGGACGTGTTGCAGATAATTTACTCAAGCGTGATTTTACCGCTCAAGAGCCTAATCAAAAATGGGTAACTGACTGACGTTACCTAATATCGAATTGGTGAGGAACCTATCTACCTTTCCGCAATCAAAGATTTATGTACGTATGAGATCATCGCTCATCATATCAGTACTCGAAATGACAATGCGCTTGTACTAGAAACTTTTAGGAAAGCATTTGAAATGCAAAAAGACGTGACTGGTTTGATCGTTCACAGCGACCAAGGTTCCCAGTACACGTCCCATGCATACCACAACATGCTTCCTACGGTTGGCGCCCAAATCAGCATTTCCCGACAGGGCAATTGCCTAGACAATGCCTCGATTGAAAGCTTCTTTTCTCATTTGAAAACCGAAGCCCTATATCCCTATGATATACGAGATCTTCAAGGTGATCAAAGGAGAATTGAAAATTACATTTATTTTTATAACGAAGAACGTCTTCAACTGAAGCTAAATAAACTGACGCCTAGCGAATTTAGGCGTCAGTTAGCGGCCTAACGACCGGGGCTTTTCTTACTGTCTACAAAACGGGGGCTTGACCATCTTACAGCAGGGTCGTTTTTTATGAAGTCAGTTCACTACGGAAATGAGAGTGTTTTATTTTTTCAAAAGATATCCTCAGATATGAATTACTATAGCATTCTACTACCTGATACTTCTCCCAGTTTCTATTTGTTCGTTAAAATGCTTTTTGTATTTTTCAATAACCCCAATTTTTTGAAATGTAATCCAAGAAAGAATGTTGAACAGAAAATAACGGGTATATGGGCTTGTCTCACTTTCTTCATAAAAAAAACTATTCAAAGATGAAACAATCCCTTCATTTTATCATATTTCTGACTTAAGCTCTTGCCAACTCCTGATCCCAAGTCAAGTGGTGACGAAAACCGTAACTCAGCGGGTTCCATCAAGGTATTTTTAATTTATTCTCTTTACCTTATTAACGTTTATTTTCATAGTATACAGTGCATATTATACAACCAAAAATACCAATAAGAATCCAATCATATCGTGCAAGAAGTGAAGAATAAACGATACCCACAAATTTCGCGTTACAATATACGCAAGAGTATGAATAATACGTACGAACCCAATAACAACAATTACTTGAACTAAATTCCACTCATACGTTGAGAGATGTAATAATCCAAATAAAATAGATGATAATAGCAAGGCAACGAGCATGGCCTTCTTACGACTAAATTTTGTTTTTTTATAGAAAAATTGCATTACAGCAATAAAGGGTAAAATCGCAAGAAGTTCTTCCCCAAACAACTGTAATAAATTGTGAACACCGTTATTAATCAATAATTCTGAGACTGCTGCTGAAACTGCTGTTCTAGCTTCATCAGCACTTGCCGTAATTGCCGGATGATCACTCACTGGAAAGAATAGCTTTACGACAACTGCTAAAAGTCCGGAACCAATTACAGATACAGGTAGAAAAACTAGTACCATTCCTAAATCTCTCAAAGTTATCTTTCTAAAAAGAGCATATGCCTGGCGCCCTGCTGCCATTCTCCATCCACAAAATAAAACCAGTGGAAATAAAATAACTTGCAACCATTCTGCCAATTGTTCATTTTCAACAAATAGGATGATTATTGTTAAAAATAAAAAACTGAAGATTAATGCTCCAAACATCAACAACCAATTTTTTTGTGTCAATTCAACTGGTGTGCCATTATAAAAGGGAATATCAGATTCTTTGGGCTCCCATTTTAAAAAATTATTCATATTCTTACTCCTTACATTTTTTTGCACGCATTATAATATATGAATGCCAATATTTTTCCAACTGCCAGTATGACTATTGCAATTTTGAGAACATAATACTGTAAAAATACACTCTAGGGTTGTGAGGGTTACCCTGACTGAACGAGGTGAGCCTTATAAGGTTCTTATTCCTCCTTTTCTGGGGATGGGCAAAAACACCCCTCTATGAAAATTGTCTTTTTTTAGCATTGGATTAGATGTTATCATTTTTCCTCCTACATACATTCTACTTTTAAAGTGAAAGCTTTATATTTCTAATTTTTTATCGATGATACGACCTGTAATAGCTGCTAGGATAATTATGAACAAGCAATTAAAACATAAACCTGAAATAGTGAATCCTTCACTAGGATACAATGATGCATCAATAAATCCATTTTCATCTATAAACCCAGTACTCCTTATAGTAATTACATTACTTAAAACATCTATTACATATTTTTGGATTATTAAAAATATAGCAAAGAAAATGATGAATAAAATTATTTTACTCATTGATGACTTTATAGGAATCAGTTTTGTAATTACTATGATGAAATAACAAGTGACTAATATACTCATGAAATCAGTTCCCCATAAAAAAACAGCGAGTACATGTTGGAAGATTCCATGGTCATAATTTAAAAAAATTAGACCTATTACTAACAAAAAAATAAACATAGATGTGAAGAAAAATAAATTTGCATATATATTTCTTTGAGCTGAGATATCTGTATAGCGAATCATAGAATTGTTAATCGTTTTATTGAAAGACGACAGTGCTATTAAAAGAATAGAAAATGCAGCTATACATAGTAATGTTGTATCTTTTACTTTTAAAAATGACAGAAGTAAAGAAATAGTAATAAATCCAAAATAAAGGACGACTATCTTTTTTCTATTACACTTAAATAAATAGCGAAAAAGTGGATTCACTTCTCAAAAACCTCCTTAAATAACTCATGTACTGCTTTTCCATGGTGAAAACGAATTTCTTCTACATTTTCATGCAATACAATAGTGCCGTCTTTCAAAAAGATCACCTCATCAAATATATTTTCAATTTCCTCTATTAAATGAGTTGAAATAAGAATGGTACTATTTTCACGATAAAAGTTAAGAATTAAATCTAATACATGCTTTCTAGAAATAAGATCAATTCCACCTAATGGTTCGTCTAATACATATAACTTTGCTTTCCTTGAGAAAGTTAATATAAGCTGTAATATTCCTGTTGTCCCTTTTGATAAGGTGATTATGTTCTCTTCTAGCGGTATCTTAAACTCGGATATTAAATCCATTGCTTGTTGTAAATCAAAATCAGTATAAAAATCTCGATAGAAAAACATAGCATCTTTTACTGTCATCCACTTTTCAAAAACAGGACTATCAGGCATAAATGAAACGATTTCTTTCGTTACTAAGCCCACCTTCTTACCTTCAATGGTAATACTTCCTTTAGAAGGGAAGCGTAAACCAGAAATCATTTTTAAAAATGTCGTTTTTCCACTGCCATTATTACCAACAAGACCGATAATTTTTCCTTCTGATATTGTTACGCTTACATCTTGAATCACTGTTTTTAAATCGTATCTTTTCCATAGATTTTCAATTTTTAATAACTCTTTCATTCGTTTTCCTCCCTTTTCTTTTCCAAAGAGGACAGGAGTATTGAGAGAATTTCTTCTTCCGTAAATCCTAAGTTGTTCATTCCATTTATAAAATTATCGAGCAACTCTTTTGCCATTTCTTTACGTAGCTCTGTAATTTTTTCTTCATTAGTTGTTACAAATCTCCCTGTTCCTCTGCGTGTCTCAGCAATACCTTCTCGTTCTAACTCCTGAAATGTACGTTGAATTGTATTTGGATTTACTTGTAATTCAGCCGCTAATTCACGTACGGCAGGAATTTTATCCCCCGGGGCTAAACATCCTGTTACAATTTCCTTTTTGATACACTCCATTACCTGAATATAAATCGGGATATTAGGAGAAAACTCAGTTTTCATTTCTTTCCTCCTCAGTATCAGTGTACTAGATGAATAATACACTAATACTGATTGTGTGTAAATAGTTATTTTAAAAACTATAAATAGAAGATGATATATTTAGTGAATTAGTGTAATCAACCAAGTTCCTTATTTAAAGGTTAACCCTAGGTTTGATTCCGAATATAAGCATTACGTAAACAAACGTCCGAACCTAAATTCGGACGTTTGTTCTTTTATTATCATTATATATTCCTTTTTCATCAAAGAAATATTACTTATTCTGCGGCTCCTGTGATTACCCTTAGGCTTGTCTCTTGTACCATTTAAGATTAGTTTGAAATGATCGCAATAGACTCCCATTTGTGTTATGAGCGGTGATTGAAGTCCATTGACCGTTGTAATTCTTCTTTGTAGGTTTAGCGTACACGTAGAATCAATGAGAAAGGTTCGCTCATTCGAAACGATCATAGGAACATCAAGAAATATACACCCATCTTAGAATGAAGTGCACCCCTTAAAGTAACCAAAGCTCTTCTTTCAGCCGTAGGAGGTGCAGCAGAAGGGAAATTAAAAAAGTATCCACCTTCACACGCTGCTTGTTCCAATTGTGGAAATGCTGTCCACTTCTTTTAGCCATACGAATTCTTTTTTCAATTGAGTCAGATCGGCAGAGCACGTAATGTATGTTAATCCTTTACCCGTTCTCTTGTATGTGCTGTTTCATTGCGCAAAAAAATGATTGAAAACAAAGCGAGAACAACCGATTGTTTTAGCGATTAAAATTTCTTGTTCTTTATTCGGATAGATACGAAACTTATACGCCTTGTTTACAATCACTGTTCTCACCTCAGCTTTTTAGTATTACTAACCTATGATTATACCAACGGAGTAAGCTAACGCCTACCGACATTTATCCCCCACTTACTCATTGGGCTATGCCCTACACAATGATATCTCCAAAGAAAACAAAAAAGATTATTAGACATTACTTTTCATCAAGCATCACTGCAAACAAGATTCACGTTTCGATTCAAGATCGGCGATGCTAGCAAAAAAGGATAGAACCACACTGAAATCATCAGGGCTGTATCCTTTTTGAGTGATTATTTCCCACCAGCGCTCGTCAAAACGTCAACCATTTCCTGATAGCCGTGTTTTTTGGCATGCTGCAAAGGTGTTACTCCACTTCTGTCAGCCAGATTTACATCGGCTCCGTACTCAATCAGCAGATTTACGATCTCCTGATGATTTTTGCCGCCATCTCCAAGAATAATGGCTTCCAGCAGAACGGTCCAGCCCAGATTGTTGACGTGATTCACATCTACATCGGAGTTCGTGAGCAGCTCTCGAACAATCTCAACATGCCCGCGATCAGCCGCTGGAATAAGGGCGGTACCTCCATAACGGTTGGTAATCGTCGTGTCAGCGCCTGCTGCAATGGCTGCTTTCAAAAAATCCAACTTACCTTCCGCTCCTGCATAGAGTAAAGGATTGTCAAGTTGATTGTCCCTGATGTTAATATCGGCCCCCTTCTCGATTAGAAACGTAAACAGCTCTAATTGGTTCGTGTGTACGGCAATCATAACAGAGGTTCGGCCTCTTTCATCCGTAGCGTCAATATCAGCGCCATCCGTCAGAAGTTTCGAAATGGCTTCCTTGTCTCCCTGATTTGCAGCTTTCAACAGAGCGCGATTCAACTTGTCCATTTCTTCGTTCACCACTTGGGTTGTTTGCCGCTTTCCGCTTGATAACAAAGAGTCCATATTTATCTCGCTCCCCGAAAGAGTGATAGCCAAGATCAAAAGACTAATTCCGCGTAGCAAAGCGAACCCACACCTTTCCTTTGATTTCTAAAGCTTCATCTACAGATTTGTTATTTGACCGTCAGCTCAACCTTGGACTGGTCGGCCCAGTCACCAATGGGTGTAACGGTATAAGTTACTCCTTTAGTCAGTTTGCTGTCCTGCACAAGATCGAACACGCCCACTGCACCCTTGCGACTGGAATATTTATAAGTACCGGTCAGTTTATTACCCTCTCCATCGGTCAATTCCACACTGCGGCCGGAGAATAGCTCATCTCCCGGGTCCTCCGCCAAAGTAATGGCTATAGATGTTTCACTGATTGCCTCCGCTTTGACAATATTTAGCGGTGGGATATTCTCGGCTACGAATGTCGGATTGGCGATTTCCGTCCAATTCGAGGTAACGGTATACTTAACTCCGGGTGTCAGCACCTGACCTTCCGGCAAACGGAATTTTGGTTCTTGCTTACCATCCATTGATTGGGTGAACGGGACGTATTTAGCTACGATCGGTTGATCGCCTTCCGGTGTAATCATGACTTCTCTACCTTGACCGGAGGAGATGATCTGATAGGTTCTTCCATCCGCTCTGTTGTCCTCATCCAGGACGAATGCACTCGCTCCGCGGCCACCGCTGTATGCGCTGATAACATATCCGTAGTCTACAACTCCATTAGCCTTGAGAGCTTCCAATTCGAAAGTATCGTTCGAAACCTGTCTAGCTTCCGTCATGTCAAGTTTCGTTGCGTTTCCTATAAATGTACTCACTTTTTTGCCTCTGTAGGTCAGGGTATACGTTGTGCCTAGTTTTTGTACGGTTGTTGGTACGATATACGTAGCAATCGAACCCGTTTTTAACCGCGGCATATTATTCAATGTCAATCCATCGTTAAATACAAAGTCTTCTTTTGTCTTGGCAAAGACTTCATTCTCGGCTGTCAAAGGAGCGTCAAAAGTCACAATCAAGGTAATGGTATTCAACGGACGAACGCTCGTAATTTTCGCATTTGCCGAAGGAATCGCCTGACGAGCGATATTCAGCAAGTACGCTGTCTCGCCGCGAGTGGCATTGTTATCGGCTCGATAAAAACGCTCCATCCAGTAATTCACAGATTTCATATCACGTTTCAACGCTTTGGACACGATTTGTACTAACTCCGCATGTGTCACAGTTCCATATGGATTAAAGCGTCCTTCTTCCGCCTGCATGATTTCTTGTGCTACCAGTTCAGCGGCATACTTGTAGTACAAATCATCCTGATTTACATCCGTGAAGCTAGGTAAATTGCCCCCTTTCCCTTGGAGACCAAACACGAGGACGACCATTTTCGCCAGTTCGGCGCGAGTGATTTGGTTCTCAATCCGTATGGAGCCTTTTTCGTAGCCATGCATCACGCGAAGCTCAGCGAGATTATTGACTGCTTGTTGAATTTCCTGTGATGAGAGACTCGTTGATGCAGCTTCTACATGCAGAGCCGTAAATGGAACGGATGCCGTTCCCAAGGCCGATATCAGCATCATGACAGCCAGTTTATTAGAATATTTAATCATCGGTAACTCCTCCTTCAGATATTAGGCATGGTAGTAGTTCGTCATAACTGTATGATAAAGGAGGGATATAAACCCCAAAGAAACACCGGATAAACCGATTCTAAAATCTTTCTTAACAAATTATAAAAACGATCACACGGAAAATCGGTATCCGGCACCCCAGACCGTTTCGATATACTGCGGGTTGGAAGGATCGACTTCTATCTTTTCCCTCAACTTGCGAACATGTACGGTAACGGTTGCAATATCCCCACTGGAATCCATGCCCCATATTCGTTCAAATAACTCATTTTTGCTAAAGACACGATTGGGATGGCTTGCAAAAAACTCAAGCAGGTTAAATTCACGGGTTGTAAATATTACTTCTTGATTTCGTACGTAGACTCTGTGGGCAGCTTTATCAATGACCAGACCGCGAATATGAATTTTGGACTTATGATCGGTCTCCTGTTTGCCCAATAGCCGTTCATATCTCGCTAGATGAGCCCTGGCTCTCGCCACTAGCTCACTAGGGCTGAATGGTTTGGTAATGTAATCGTCGGCGCCAAGATTAAAGGCCCGAATTTTATCAATCTCTTCTTTTTTCGCAGAGACAATCAGAATCGGCACTTCCTTGCTTTGTCTGATTTGATTGCATAATTCAAAGCCGTTCATCACAGGAAGCTGCAAGTCCACAATAATAAGATTGTAATTCCCCTGAAGTGCAAGCAGTAAACCCTCATTGCCTGAATAACATAAATCAACGAGAAAACCATTTAGTTCAAAATAATCCCGCTGCAGCTCAGCGATCGTAGTTTCATCTTCAATGATGAGGATTCGTGTCGTCATAGGCTTGGATACCTCCTTGGTTCGTTATTCGTTTCAGGGTAAAGAACAGGCTCGTGCCGATGCCTAGCTCGCTGCTTACCCAGATGGAGCCTCCGTGTCCTTCTATGATTTGATTCGCAATGGCAAGTCCCAGTCCGCTTCCGCCTGTTGAAGAATTGCGGGATTGCTCTACACGATAAAATCGTTCGAAAACATGGGGTATGGCTTCAGATGGGATACCTTTCCCATTATCGCGTATCTCAATGGTGACCCATACTGGGGAAACTTGTACGGAGACGAGAATCATTTTTTGTTCTTTGTCCATAAAATTCTGAGCATTACCAATAATATTAAGTACTATACGTTTTAATTTCTCTACATCGGCAATTACTTGAATGCTATGATCTGGACGATTCCCCCACTCAAGCAGGATTCCTTTTTCCTCCAATTCATAATACAGTTCATCAATACACTCATCCAAAAAACCAACAATATCAACATGCTCAAAGAAGAACGATACTTGCTTTAAATCAAGCTTGGAGTAGAGAAATAGTTCGTCTACGAGTTTATCCAAATCAACGGCTTTGGAATAAATGATGTTCACGTACTTGTTCATTTTCTCAGGAGTATCTGCGACCCCATCTCGAATTCCTTCGATATAGCCTTTTATATTAGTAATAGGCGTTCGCAAATCATGGGAGATGTTGGAGATTAGTTCTTTCCGATTCTCCTCGTCTTTCAATCGAAGCTGAACCGATTCAAGCAGTCTCTTTCGCATATTTTCAAACGCCGCGTTCAATTGACCGATTTCGTCCTTTGAACGCAGATCAAGTGAAAATTGGAGATTACCCTCTTTGATGTGATCAGCTGAGGTCCGAAGTAAATTAAGGGGTTTGACGACGCTTCTGGTAATCCAGCGGTATAACAACATATTCGCAACCACGACGACGCCGATGAGAATCAGAATGAGGATGGGTAACAGCCTGCGTATCACTTCACCAAAAGGGCTTCGCTCGCGTATAACGAAGACGCCACCTTTGGCGCCATTCGAAAAGCGGAAGTCGTATTTAGCGTAGGCATAAAATCTTTCGCCAATGTTAAAGGTATTGCGAATCTGATTGTTGTCCAGATCATAGGAAGGGAGATTCTCCTCCAATGCAGGCTGGTTAAAGGTTCGCGACGCAAATACCTGATGGTTTTCCCGGCGGACAAAGAGACCTGCCCTCACGGTTTTAAGCTTGAAATCGTAGTCCAGCAAAAGCTCTTCATTTTGCAATTGATCTGGTTCGTTTTTGGCGAGATATTTTAATTCGAGAAAGATCGATTCCTCTTGTTCAGTCAGCGGATTAAGCTGGTAATGGACTTTATAGAGATCCCGAATACTGTTAATGTCACCTGTCGCTGCGATCGTGACCAGACTGGCAGTCAAGAAAAAGACCGAAAGGCTAATGATAAGCATACCTGTATAAGACAGCAATAGTTTGACTCTAATGGACATAGCTCACCTCGTTCGAATAGGGGAATAGAAAATACCATCGTTTTTTGACTATAACTCCTGGACTAGCTTTGAAAGTACTCTCTTGTATTTGTTCAATAAATGCTTTGGCTGCTCGGCTCAGATAACGGTCGGAGTGGTAAATAATTGACAAGCTGCGGCTGAGCGCGCCATCCTTGATGCGTATCGTGTGCAAAACCGGATCACAAATTTGCCGTATTAACGAATGTGGCTGTACGGTTGCACCAATATTGGCTTTCATCAGATTCATAATCGAAGAAGTTACTGAGCTGGTTTCAAGAACGGAATGGAGCTTACATCCACATTGACAGACAATCTCTTCAACGATATCACGCCCCAGAAAACCTTCGGGATACAGGACTATGGGAAGGTCTCTCAGTTCATCCAGATCAATGCAGGTCCGGTTAGCCAGCGGATGCCTCCTTAGACACTGTCAACACATACTCCTCCTTGCATTATGGGATGGTCACTAGGCGGTCCAGTAGCATATAAAGCTCATCCTCCTGCTCGTCGCTTCCATTTTACAAAGGTTCAGCTTCTTGGGGTTTGACAATAGAGGGACGGTCCGGATCTGTTTCTCCACATGAACTATTTTTTGTTCAGGTTGTGGAAATGCTCAAATAAATAATCGCAATCTTCTCTTTTCTCGACCTTGACCATGTTCAGAATGCTCTTATCCTCTCCTGTCAAATATTTACGAAGATGTATATCGGAAAAACCGTGCTTATCCGCGTCTTCTGCGGTGTTGCAATAGTACACTTTTTTTATGCCAGACCAAATGATTGCCCCTACACACATCGGGCATGGTTCGCATGTTGCATAAATTACGCAATCAGACAAGTCCATTGTGCTTAATTTTTTACAAGCTTCTCTGATTGCTACCATTTCCGCATGTGCAGTAGGATCCGTATCCCTGATCATTGTGTTGGCTACAGCGGCAATAACTTCATCTCCTCTAACAATGGTTGCGCCAAACGGCCCTCCCGCTTGATTATCCATACCTTCGATCGCCGCTTCAGCAGCCAATTTCAAAAAATCCATTGTTTTATACCTCCATCTCATTTGTTTACTCTAACGAATAAAGTGTACAAGACAAACAACACAATCAACCTGCTGAAAAAAACAAATTCATTCAATGCTATCTATTCTTTACCCTTTACTCTTGCAAGCTTTTTCCTAGAAGGATTTCTGCCATTTTATAAGCATACTTGTAAGTTTCAAAATCCTCATAATTACTTAATACGATCAATTGTCAATTTTACTTTCTGTTATTCTGTACCTTTTTTACATAGAACATGGTACCTATAGAAACAAGGATACAAATACCCCTGCCGTTAATTAAATTAATGGTAGGGGTATTTATGTAACTCATTTATAATAGGAATGGCAATAGATAAAATTCACTATTTTGAAAGTAATGAATAAATCATTGGAAATAATTTTAGATATCAATCCATGCTAGTGGTTAAAGTGAAGCTTACCAATGCACTAGAATCTCCACTAGCATCATAATCCCATGAATAATAAATCCTCCATCACCGTCACCGAAAGGCAAAGCTATCATCTTAAGTTCATGATTTACATGCGTTCTCTAGTTCTTAAGACCAAAATCATCATTATATTAATTAGCATAACCCCTATAGGTAATCTTTGAGTTTTTTTTGTTAAAATACTCTCCTTTTCAAACTATTTATATGGACAGAATCGATTATATAATCTAAATTAATAAATTTCAATATTTGCCAAATTTAGAATATACGTACGCACGTTCGGTAAACATATACCGAGAACTGTATAAGAGATGAGTAATATGAAAAGAAATCCTTATTTATTTTTCGGTTTTTTATGTGGTTTTATTGCTTCAGTAATGAGCATTTATTTATGGTATGTATCAATAATTCGTGATGAAACAATTAAAGCGCTATTCTTAGTATTTTTGTTCTTTATACTATTTCCTGCTATTTTTCGATTAGTATCGTCATTCGTTTCTCCACCAATAATCATTATTTCATTCGTCTGGTCACTACCATTAAGCATCTACTATATGTTTTCAAGTACTGGTATCTGGTTTGCTTTATGTTGTTTCCTATATGTAGTCTCAGCAATATTAAAATTCAAAGGGGTAAACAAATTATCAAATAGTTAATAACATGTTGGTTGGTTAGAATAATGTTTTGTTTTTCATATATCAAAAACTAAATTGAAGATTTATTAGCACAAACACCCCATCATTTAATAGTGGACGCATCATCCAGCTTTTTCAACGTATCATAACAATTTGTTCTTCCAATGAATATGTGCCAGCCCGGTACGGAAGAGAAGGCAATGTGGAAAAAACAAAAATATTGCAGCCATTAGAGCGCACAAATGGAAATAAAAAAGCAGCCGCACAACTATTAGGAATGTCACGCGGCACACTCTATAACAAAATGAAAAGGTATGGACTTTCAGAGGAATACAATAAACAATAACATCGCACTTAGTTACGACACATTTATATCTTGTGTTACTTCCTGCTCTCTGTGGCCAAAGTTGGCGTTGTCTTTTGTTAAAAAAGTTTTCTTAGATTCAATATACCGCTTACTTTCTATACCAAGTAAATCTACATATTTTTTAATTTCTTTTTGAGTTACCTTAAATTTTTTAGCAGAGATTTTTATTGCATCTTGCTTGGTGTAATTTAAATCAGTCATACGTTTACATGCTGATAAGATAGATTTGAACAAATTACTATCCAGAAACTCGTTACGTTCCATTAAAATTTTATGTAGACGGGAATACAAATATTTGACTGCTACTTTAGCTTGCTGAACTAATACACCCTAAGCTAATCGTTTATTCTTCGATAACTCTCTTACTTCCAGTTTCTTTTAAATTTAAGAAATTCTTGTATATAACCATACACAGAGATAGGTGACATAATCATTTGATAGCCAAGAATAAAGAAAATAAAGCCTATAAAGTTTTTTCTAATTCTAAGATTTAAAGGTTTAAATACAAAATTTCTTTGATAAAAATAAAGAATACTATAACTGATTAGGGTTAAAGGTAAAACAAGAAGTGTCATTGGGCCAACAATCCAGTAATAACCGAAAAAAGTCAATATCAGCCCAGGAAGCCAAAATAGTGTATAAGTAAGATCTAAATACGGCATGATTAAATTAATTCCAGTTAAGTATTTAACAAATACTTGAGGCTGGTTCCATGGCTTTATTTCATTTAAACCTTCTATCATACCTCTTGCCCATCTTGCTCTCTGTCTGACAAAGTGCTTAAGGGAACTAGGTACTTCAGTAAATGAAACTGCCAATGGCTCAAAATAAACTTTCCACTTTTTCTCAAGTAAACGCCATGTTAAAACAATATCTTCACCTATAGCATCTGGCCAACCACCGACTTCTTTTACACATTGTGTTTTATATATACTAAAGGCTCCTTGAGCAACTAAAGTTCCTTGATATAGGCCTTGAAGTCTTTTAATAGACGCAATACCCAAAAAGTAATCCCATTCTTGAATTTTTGTCCAAAAGTTTTCTCTGCTGTTTTTGGTCAGAACCGAGCCAGCAACAGCACAAACATTTTCTGGGCTAGATTTCATACGTGCTACAAGATAACGTATAGAGGATTTAGGAAGCAGTGTATCTGCATCGATCGTAATGACATAAGGAGTTTCAACAAATTTTAGAGCATGGTTCAAGGCATGGAATTTTCCCGGCATTTCTTCATGAAGTAATGTAATTTCAATACCTAATTCTTTTTTTGCTTTTATGACTTCGTGAACTGTTTGATCTGTAGAACAATTATTAATAACAAATACCTTAATTTTCCCGTGATAATCTTGTTTATTTATATATTGCAAAGTTTGATAGATTTGTCTCTCTTCGTTATAGGCAGCTATAAGAACGATAATCTCATCATGAGGAAATTCATTTTTGAAAGCAGGCTGACGATCAAGAATTAAACTTATTACTAAAAAGGCATTCATATAGCCAGGAATGTATGATATACCTCCGATAATTAATAAAGCTAAAGGAAAGGATACAATATGCGCAAGGTCTTCTAACCATGGAAGCGCCAAGTAAATAGAAAAGCACATCCAAAGCAAAGCAGCTGCGTGACTGATCCAGAATTTTGTTATTACTGGGATATACGTTTTCTTATAGGTATGTCCTGTATGGGGGTTAATGGGATTCAATTCAGGTTTCATGAGATTATCCCCTCTTTTAGATATAAGATGCAAATACCTATAAAAAATACTATACATACAATTGAAAGTAAAAATGTATATTTTGGAAATTTAACAATTTAATAGCAGGTTGTCGAGAAATCCAATTTATTAGTTAACCTTAAGCAGTATTTGATTGTCTTGTTGCACGAAGTGCATAAAAAAAGATCGTTCTCTACCTTAGCTACTCTTAGGGGACTGACCCCATAACGTGAGACAAATCAAAACACCTCCAGGTTACTTCCACATCTTACGATATGGAAGTAGCCTGGAGGTGTTTTGATTTGGCAACGAGAGTGAGTTACCCTATGGAAATTAAGATGAAGGCTGTTGAGATGAGATTGGCTGGTATCCCCGTGAAAGAAGTGATGGATCAGTTTTGTATTAAAAACAAAACACAACTTAAAACATAAATGCGATGGTATAGAAATGGCGAGACACATCGTTTTGAGCAGTCTGTAGGTAAACAGTACACGTATGAGAAAGGGGTGGAATTTACATCAGAGTTGGAGAAATTGAAACAAGAAAATAGGCTCTTAAAACAACAACTTGATGTTTAAAAAAAGTACAAGGAGTGGGAAAGGAGGTGTCACCAGAAGTAGTAGTTCAATGGGAAAATCCCGCCAAGTAGAGTGTACCACCCAAAAGGTCTTTTTGGAGTTCCACAACATCCCCATCTTTTCAATATTAGGAATTATGGGTTCGATAGATTGTGTGTATGGATAACCATCAGATAATCATATCCAAATAAAGAGTCTCATCACATTCTCGTAATACACTTCAGCACCAATATCTTCCCTTAACAGCAGTAATATCACAGACTCAATAATAAATCCTATGATGCCTGAAGACGAAGGATGTGAATTAAATAAAATATCTTCTTATTCGTAACGCCTGCTTGTTGCAACTTAACGACTGGCCAATTTGCAATTGTAAAAGCAACTTTATAAATATTGATTTCCAGATATTCAGGATTGAATTTGTCTCCAAAATATTCATCAATCCTATTAGGAGAATCATTTCCTAGTTCGTAATAACATCTAAAAACCCTTCTTTTGTCCTTTTTTCAACATTATGTTGTATAGACCATTCTCTTAATTCATCAAAAGTCAAATACTATCACTCCCAAATTAAAATTTTAATTATGCAATCCTTTATCAAACCAATCAAAGATAAATTGTGAACGTTCTTTATCGAAGCGTCCATAAATTCGATAGTCTCCCAGTTGTTTGTCAAGAACCTTTATTTCATGTGTATATATTACTCCATTTTTTTTAAGAGATCCTTTAAGTGGTTTTATTCCTTCTTGTCCCTTTGGACCTACCAAACCTTTTTTCATTGCTTCTGCAAATTTACAAGCCTTTTTTTTTCAAATTTGTCTGTAATAGCTTTATAAGCATTTTTTTGAATCCAAGGCTCAGTATATTTACTTGTTCCTTTGAAAAAAATTGTAAATCCATCTTAATAAGTTGGTAACTTCTTGTGTAGCCTTTTTGGCTCCTGTTTTTACAGCACCTTTTAGCAGGCCACCAACACCTGTGATGTAAGTAAATGGATATTCAAATCCTTCTAATTCTCTCGCTTCAATAACCGTCATCTGGATACGTATTATCCTCAGTACGAAATTCGAACAAAAAGAACCCCAGACGAGTTGTTTGCTCGTTTGGAGTGGAAAACAGATAAATCTAGTAAATAGTTAAGTAGTCGTCTTCTACCTCTCCTGTTAATTTAAAGACCATTTTGTATATGCCCGATGCTTTCCCCTTATACTGAAACCGCACGGAAATAACAACATGATTGTAGTCTTCATCAGGCCAATTTGTAATGGTAAGAGAAACTGTATCTACAAACAATGATATATGCTTACTTTCATAGTTCTTATAATCTTTTTCAAATGCATCAAAATTTTCTTCTTTGTAATTACTAAATGTATTCCAGAAGCCTTTTATAGCACGATCTTCTAGGTTATTTGTTAGAACCCACTCTTTAAGTGCTTTTATATCCATTATGTCACCCCCTTCTAATGCTTACCTTTATCAAAGTAATCGAATATGATATGACCAGATTTTTTATCATAGTTACCATAAACTCTCCAATCACCATATCTCTTATCTAAAACTTTAATTTGGTATTGATATGTTTTCTTACCAAATTTTATCCCATTACCCGATAGTCTTTTAATGCCGCTCATACTTTCAGGGCCAACAATTCCCTTTTGCATTGCCTTAAGAAATACCCCTATACCTTCTTTACCAAATCTATTCCTTACCTCATTATAAACCTCATGTTTAATCCAACCCTGTCCTATATTCTTAGAAAAAAACTGCAAATCCATTTTGATAAAAGTAGCAGTAGCTTCTTGTGAAGCTTTTTTAGCTCCAGCCTTGATTGCCCCTTTTAGTAGCCCACCAACACCTGTAATGTAAGTAAATGGATCTTCAAATCCTTCTAATTCTCTGGCCCCACTACCATCATCATATTTGAAAGCCCCAATAACTTTACCGTTTTCAATGATAAAGTCACCACTATGATCATTATCATGAGACTTTTTGCTAGATTTACTACTACATCCGCCAGGATGTGCCCACTTTCCATCCTTAGATTCACACCAATTCCCAGTAGGATCAACATTGCTCACAGGATTGTTATGCACATACGTATACCGATTTCAAACTAAGCGGATTATCCACTTGCCTCCTATACGTATCTTCTGTAATAAACCTTCCATCATTTGGATCATAATACCTGACACGCAGATCAATCAAGCCCGATTCTTCATCATACATACAAGAACGGATTGGACATCGTTTCCTGTTTCTCTTTACATTTCCCCATAGGTCGTACTCATATTTATTAGGGTCTGCCCGGCTTTATCCTTTATTTCTACGATTGTCCCATGGGCATTTGTATAGTAATAGCCTTGTTTTTCATCCTTTACATCATCCCGGTAGAGAAGCTCATTCCCCCAGATGTTCCGGGCTTGGAGGTTGTTCTTTTATCTAGCTTTTTCTATAGGAAAAAAGAAACCCCAACTGTGATTACTAGTTGGGGCAATTAATATGAGATTACACTAAGTTAGCATTATGAAACACTTTTATCTCTTGATCGCTAAGGTTGCTAATAAAAAAACCTGAAAGTTCCTTCTGACAGTCAAGTAAACAACCAAACTCCTCATTTATTTGTATCACTGTTGCCACCTCAATATCACCAAATAAACAATATAAAAAGTTATCAATAAGATAGAAGGTGTAATTTCCCATTTGCTCATGATAATATCCATCATTAGTTTCTTTACAGTCTAACCCTAATATAGGTACACCTTGTATTTTTTCTTGGTTGAGCATCCTAACAGATTTTTGAATAAAGGGTTCACTAATAAAAAATCTAATTTCTGTAAAAATCCCATTGCTAACATCTATATCATCTCTTATATCCAATGAAGCTATTAAAGGTTCTGCTTTATCATACAGCCTCCACTGAAAGCCCCCTTTAAAGAAATATGACTTTTCAGGTGTAGGGGCATCTATAGTAATAGTTACGAGTACGAACTTATCTCCCATATATTCAATACTGCGAGAAGTAGAAGTAATACTATCAGTGACAGACGAATAACGTAACTTCATATATACATACCTCCCCAATTATTTGAATAAGGCGTGATAAATCACGACCTCAGTCTCAGAGACATTTATTCCAATTTCCCACTGTCCTATATTCATAAAATTTTTTCCAGATTTAAGGTTTGGTACAGCCTTCTCCACAGCCGTCCTAAAACTAGTCAACATTGCCTGTTCTATCATCTGTTTACTCTTCGGGCTGAGTTCTTTCACTTGAGGGTTTTTAGTCAGGTAATCAACCATATGTTTAGTCGTATTTGGGTGTGCCCATTTTCCATCCTTAGATTCGTACCAATTCCCAGTAAGATCAACATTACTCACAGGATTGTTATGCACATACGTATACCGATTCAACGACAGTGGATTATCCACTTGCACCTTATACGTATCCTCTGTTATAAACCTTCCATCATTTGGATCATAATACCCATAATACCTTGCTCGCAGATAAATCAAGCCCGATTCTTCATCTTTTGAATGGCGGTTTCAAAGCAAAAAGAAACCCCAAACGAGATTACTCGTTGGGGTAAAATATATACTTTATAGCCTCCTCTTTACATATCAATCGATCTGGAACGGTATGAAAAAACAACAAATTTTCTTTCAAACTAATAATGTTAGGAGATAACTCTAATGCTCTCCTACTATGAAATAAAGCCGACTTATAAGCTCCGTCAATATGACGTAATAGATGGTTTAACAAGGATGAAGCTAGACAGCCAGATAAATCCTCCAACTTCATATCTTTAGCTTTATTCATAGTTTTTTAAGTAATTACCCGAAAGTAAAGCGTCGTTAATCATTGTATTGGTTTTCATCCACCCATTTTAGGATGTCTTCTACCACTATCACTATAATTTAAATCAATACCTCACCGAGAATAACGGCCCAATGAGGTGTCGAATAAATTTATTTAGTATCCATATGCTATTTCTAGCTGTTCACACAATTTCTTTGTTACACTCCCCATATAATGCTTTGCTTTAACAATAATGTTCCTTTCCGTTATTAACGATTCAAGAATAGTGGTAACTAATACCTCCTTTACTTTTTCATCAGAACTCATTGCCATTTTTTCTAAGAATATAAAAATCGCTTTTAGTTTTTTCTCTTGGTCATGTAAATTCAGAATTTCAATTAAATACGGATTAAAAACAATACCAAAAATTACATGAGGTAAATCTTCCTTTAACCACTCAATTTCTTCTTCATACACAGGGTTAAGTTCTGGTATTTCTACTAACAATGTTTGAACTAAATCATTGTACTCCATGTTTAATTCACTCCCAATATCTTTATTTACCAGCTAAAGCATTTCTCAGATCATTTAATAACGCCTGCGCAATCTGTTTCTCCTGATGATTTAATGTATTATTATTCACTAATTTTTCTAATGCTCTGCTATAGTCTCGACCTTTTTGACTATGGAATTTTCCACCAACTGGTATACCTGCTTTCAGCTCAAAACGAATAGCATCCATAGTAGTTCCATTTCCGATTAATTTAGGCATATTTTGCCCTTTATACAATTCATTTACAATGTTTTGTAATTTTTTATTACTTACAGCAGGCTTAATACTTAAATTAATTTTAGAAAAAAACTGCAAATCCATTTTGATAAAAGTAGCTGTAGCTTCTTGTGAAGCTTTTTTAGCTCCAGCCTTGATTGCCCCTTTTAGTAGCCCACCAACACCTGTAATGTAAGTAAATGGATCTTCAAATCCTTCTAATTCTCTGGCCCCACTACCATCATCATATTTGAAAGCCCCAATAACTTTACCGTTTTCAATGATAAAGTCACCACTATGATCATTATCATGAGACTTTTTGCTGGATTTACTACTACATCCGCCAGGATGTGCCCACCTTCCATCCTTAGATTCACACCAATTCCCAGTAGGATCAACATTACTCACAGGATTGTTATGCACATATGCATACCGATTCAAACTAAGCGGATTATCCACTTGCCCCTTATACGTATCCTCTGTTATAAACCTTCCATCATTTGGATCATAATACCTGGCACGCAGATAAATCAAGCCCGATTCTTCATCATATATCTCACCTGCATACAAGAACGGATTGGACATCGTTTCCTGCTTGCTCTCTACATTTCCCCAGAGATCATACTCATACTTATTCAGGGTCTGCCCGGCCTTATCCTTTATTTCTACAATGTCACCATGGGTATTTGTATAGTAATAGCCTTGTTTGTCATCTTTCACATCATCGCGGTAGAGTAGTTCATTCCCCCAGATGTTACGGGCTTGGAGGTTGTTCTTTTCATCTAACTCCTCAATCACGTTGCTATTTAGATAGACATAGTGAGTTGTTTTGCCGTCTATTTCCTTACTTGCCCTAAGTTCACCCGGATAGTATGTGTAGGTGCTTTCCTTTCCGTTCTTTGTATAGGTGTTAAGACGGTTAAGAGCATCGTAGGTGTAAGAACTATCTGCAATCATTGGAGATTTTGCTGTTACAACGCTTTGACGATTGCCCCGTTCATCATACGTGTACGTTTGTTTTCTTGTCGGTGTTGTTTCCTTACGAATCCGATCCAGTTTATCGTAGCCGAACGTGGAAGCAGATTGGTTTACTGTTGTTTCCACTAGATTTCCAAAACCATTATATTGGTTTTGTTCTTCCCATGCTTTGTTGTTAGCTTGGAAATGCTGCACGTCTGTTGTCTGGCCAAATGAGTTGAAGCCTTTCTCGATTTGGGTACCGTTTGGATACTGGACATGCACGGTATCCCCTGTCGTAGACGTGTCGTACTCATAGGTGATTTTGCCCATTCCTGGATATTTAACGGATAAGATGCGTCCTAGCTCATCATAGGTGTAAGCTGTTGCAGTTCCATCTGGATACACAATCGAGTCCGGGGTATCATCTTCATCCTCGTATCTTTGTTCGTACGTACGTCCAAATGTGGTCATGGAAGTCGGACGTAAAAAGCTGTCATACGTATAGGAAACCCTTGTATCGTTATTTTGCTGTGTGAGGAGCTGGCGTGTCGTTGGATCGTAGGTATTCTTCTCTGTCTCTACTACTTTTTTACCTGACAAGACCTGCATCGTATCAAGCTCATAGAATGGTGTACTAGATGGGGTTAAAAAAGAAAACCCTTGAGAACTTTCGTTCTCAAGGTCTTAAGATACTAATAGGAATCTCGATAATTCCCTGCCATTTTTTTTATTAACTCATGGATTTGGTCAATATGCCATATATAATCCGAGTATTTCAAGTGTAATTGTAACAGGTTCTCAACCACATCCCCCACTGAATGTTTATCCCCGTCCAGTTTAGATAAGACCGTCCTAAGTTCTACAACCAAATTTGTGAACTCTTCTAAATTCGCCATTTGTTCTTCTAATTCTTCTTGGGAAATAATCTTTTTACGACAAGAGTCGTTCAGCCGAGAAAGAATACCGATTGTTTTAATAAGCTCTTCTTGCATAAAATCTACCCCTTACAAGTTAATTCTACGACCTTCTTTTAGAGCCGCTTCTGTTTTCTTAGAATTAAACGAACCATCCAAATTCAGTACCGCTTTGACCTTTCCTCGGCTATCGAATACTTCTATGTGGTCATAATGCAATGTGTCTAAGTAGTATCCATCACCTTTTTTTAAATAATTATTCCCTGTTTTTCCATTTATCTTGTAGACTGTAGAACCTTTAACCACTGTGCTAGTTTTTTGCGAGACATTCTTTAAAGAACCACCAAAATCAAGCTTGAAAAACTGAGACATATTTTGAGCTTTGAGAATTTCACAGTTATGCACCCAAATGCCTAGGTTTGAAACAAAGTAAGAATTAAAGTCCTTAACTTCAAAGTTGTATACTGTCGTTTCTCTTGGTGCTTTCTCAATCTTTTCTATTGCCAATGTAGTCCCACTACTCGAAACAAGTAAGTCTCCAACTTTTAGGTCTTTAACAAACGTCCAACCCTTGCCATCCACCCAAAAAGGATGTTCCGCAGTAGCCTCTAAAACTTCATCCCCGACGTGTACATTATAGATTTGATCAGACTGTTTTTGAAACAGCCCCACGACTTCTTTATATGCCACTACTCCAGTTTCATCTGATTTAGAGAGAACTTTATCCCCTACCTCAATTTCCTCAATAGGTTTCTCCCCTTCGTCAGTCAATACCTTTGTACCTGCTGTAAAGCAATTACATTTTACAATTGCTTTGACAGCTTTATTAATTTTAACATTAACTTTAGCTGCTTTTAGAACTTTTGCAAATGGGAAAAGGCTAGCGGCAGTAAAAGCTTTTTCACCCAATGATTTAGTCGGATCCAAAAGCGTATTTATATCGTCTACTATTAAGAAATTTGCTCCTTCAGTTGCTATCTTCTTACCTGACGATACTTGTGCATCAAGATTTGTCTTGCAATTCGCCATATCAACAGCACATGTTAAAGACGGAGAAACCGGAAAAGCAACATTCCCTGTCGGGTCAGAATGAATTAATGGATTATTGTAAACATACGTATACCGGTTCAAACTAAGCGGATTATCCACTTGCCCCTTATACGTATCCTCTGTTATAAACCTTCCATCATTTGGATCATAATACCTGGCACGCAGATAAATCAAGCCGGATTCTTCGTCATATAGCTCTCCCGCATACAAGAACGGATTGGACATCGTTTCCTGCTTGCTCTCTATATTTCCCCAGAGGTCGTACTCATACTTATTCAGGGTCTGCCCAGCTTTGTCCTTTATTTCTACAATATCTCCGTGGGCATTTGTATAGTAATAGCCTTGTTTGTCACCTTTTACATCATCCCGGTAGAGAAGCTCATTCCCCCAGATGTTACGGGCTTGGAGGTTGTTCTTTTCATCTAACTCCTCAATCACGTTGCCATTTAGATAGACATAGTGAGTTGTTTTGCCGTCTATTTCCTTACTTGCCCTAAGTTCACCCGGATAGTATGTGTAGGTGCTTTCCTTTCCGTTCTTTGTATAGGTGTTAAGACGGTTAAGAGCATCGTAGGTGTAAGAACTATCTGCAATCATTGGAGATTTTGCCGTCAAAATACTTTGGCGGTTGCCCCGTTCGTCGTACGTATACGTTTGTTCTCTTGTCGGTGTTGTTTCCTTGCGAATCCGATCCAGTTTATCATAGCCGAAAGTAGACGCAGATTGGTTTACCGTTGTTTCTACTAGATTTCCAAAGCCATTATATTGGTTTTTCTCTATCCATGCTTTGTTGTTGTCTTGGAAATGCTGTACGTCTGTTGTCTGGCCAAATGAGTTGAAGCCTTTCTCGATTTTGGTACCGTTTGGATACTGGACATGCACGGTATCCCCTGTCGTAGATGTATCGTACTCATAGGTGATTTTGTCCATTCCTGGATGTTTGACGGATAAGATGCGTCCTAGCTCATCATAGTTGTAAGCTGTGATAGCTCCATCTGGATATACAATCGAATCCGGGGTGTCATCTTCATCCTCGTATCTTTGTTCGTACGTACGTCCAAATGTGGTCATGGAAGTCGGACGTAAAAAGCTGTCATACGTATAGGAAACCCTTGTATCGTTGTTTTGCTGGGTGACTAGCTGGCGTGTCGTTGGATCGTAGGTATTCTTCTCCGTCTCTACTACTTTTTTACCTGACAAGACCTGCATTGTATCAAGCTCATAGAATGGTGTATAGGTATATTTACGAGTATTTCCCTTCTGATCCGTAAAGCTGGTTAGATTTCCACTCTGATCATATTCGTAATTCTCTTTGACCTTTTTGGTAGCTGGATCAATTTCACGCAGCTTCCATGAAAGTCCATTGTATACGTAACGGGCCGTCTCCTTGTCATTTTCAAAGGTACTCATCAGGTTCCCGTTCGCATCATATTGGAATTTGTATATGTTCTTTTCCGGGTCTTTTACATAGATGGGTTCTCCTCGTAAATCATACTTATAGTCCCATTTACGCTTTTCTCCCTCTTCGTTTGTGATCTGCTTATGCGTTGGATTGCCAAAGCGGTCATACTGCATCTGAGTTTCCGTTGATAACGTGCCGTCTGCCGTATGAACCCTACTGGTAATCATTTGTCCATAGCGATCATAAAGCTCTGTGGTTTCTAATCCATTGGGAGCAATCGTTTTTTCTACCGGAATTATCAAACTGCTATCCTCGGCCTGATTAGCGTATTGCATGGTGGTCGTGCGTTTCAGCGCGTCTGTGACAGTCTTTAGGGTTCCATCACTGTGATAGCTGTATGTGGTTCCTTTTTCCTTTTTCCCATACGGATATGTTGCTACTAATCGTTTTCCATCCTCTGCATAGCTATTTTCTACAAGAGTACGTCGATTGCCCTGACTATCTACCTCTACGGAGAACACGACTTCCCCAGCAGGTGTATATGAAGTGATCAGACCTGTTTTGTTAGGCAACGATTTCATCACTGTACGATCCCTGTTTGTATACGAATATTTTGTTTCCCGATTATCGCCATCTGAGGAAATAAACATTTCCTTTTGAATCCTTCCAAGTTCATCGTAGAAATACCCTACTATGCTCTCATCAGGAAATTGTTTAGTTACTAAGAAATCTAAATCGTCATACCTATAGGTAAATGCATACGTTTCTAGGGAGTTTTCTCCGTTATAGACCGTAATTTGTTCCGTTGAGACATGCAGATCATTCTGGTCATAGGTAAAGGACTTCGAGAAATGGGAGAATTCATCACTTGCCCCAAATTGAACCTCTGTTAAGGAAATTGGAAGCTTTTTGTCCCCATACTTGTATGTACGAAGCAGCTTATCCTCATATTCCTGCCCTGGGTATTTGGCTGTAATGGTTTCTGTTTCCAGTAAATTGTCCCGATTGTAAACATACTCTTGCTTTTTGGAATGTCCATTTTCAGCAACTTGTTCCACGAGAACAGGCAGTCGCAAGGTCCCTACTTCTTTGTAGCTGTAATGGGTTGTTAAACCATTCGGGTCCTTTTGCTCTGTCACATCTCCATTTTGGTCATACTCATAGATCGCCTCATTTGCTAAGGAGGAGAGGTTTTCGATCTTGTCGCGCTTATCGATCTGAGGTGCCAATAAATACTGCTTAGCCTCTCCCTCTGGCAAGTTATCTACAAAATGATAGACATACGATGGCTTCGTTTTAATCCCTTCGTAGGCGTAGCTGGTATAGCTCACCGGGTTATATCGATAAGCTTTCCCATCTGCTGCTACCGACTCGGATTGCTCTTTGGGACTTGTCTTCTTTTCAAGAACCAGATTAAAATGTTCGTTTTCATTAACCCGATAGGTTCTTTCCGTCGATTGCGAGGAAAAACTATTAGTTTCTTCAATGGTCACAATGTCTCCCTGACGAAGCGGATGGTTACTCAAACGCGTAATACCAGACTTAGGTGTCTTCCAAATCTCTTTTGTTGGCTTTCCTTGATTAGTGAATTTGTAGTAATAGATAAAGCTTTTTCTTTCGGAATTCCCAAACAAGGAAGAGGTTTGATCATAGCTAAATCGAACCGAAGTGACCGGATGATACGTATAGTAGGATATCGCTTGGTTATCCTGATAAAGCCTAATGACTCCGCGTTCAAACGGATTGGCAGATTCAGGATTAAAGGTGCTATAGGTATAATCGACTGTTAAGCCCTGTGTAGGATACTCTACCTTTTGCAGCAATAAGTATTCAATAAACTGCCGTTTTTGTTTGTCTTTTGCTAGATAGGCTTCCGATTCAAGCTGATCTGGCTTCACAGCCTCGTTATTTTCTTTTGGTAATTCGTATGACTTGATGTAGTTATATTCCGCAGTTGCTGTTTTATAGCTGTATCTAGCAATTGTAGTAGATTTTCCATCCTTTACTTCTTCTACACTCTCCAGCCGCTGTGTATTGTTCAGATCTCCATAATGGTATCTAAGCTCTTTGATCAGGTTATTTTTTTGGTTATACACCTTAAGGAAATCGATCGTTCCTTCCTTCCCATACCCAATCTCCACTCTTCTTCCAACGGTATCAATAATTTCGATCGTACTTTTATAATCTGGAATCTTGTACGTAATTTTATCTCCATAGATATTTTGCTTTTCAACAATATACGTACTACCTTTTTCCCTATATTCAATGGAATAGGAATAACCATCTTTTGCAAAACCTAACTCTCTGTTTGTCATAAGAGAAGGCAATTTAATATTCTGGTAGGGAAGCTTTTTACTACTATCAATCGTACTCCAATCATCACCGGACATGATAAATTGGGAAACAGGGTGTTTTGTATTTTTTGCCTCATAAAATTGCTGATTACTATAATCATGTACGTTAATCCCTAATTCCTTTGTTATCTCATCAAAGGTTGGAAGATTAAAGCTCCAGCCTGTTCCTACCGTATGGGGCAAGGTACCGGATTCTTCTCTTACGATCGTGGTTCTATTCTCTTTCGCCGTTTCACTATATTCGAAACCAGGGGCCGTAATTTTACTAGATAGCGAGTTATATCGGCGCTGGATAACCAAATCCATTCCATGCTTTCCTTCAAGGGTCAAATCTGTTTCCAGCATGTTCGAGGTAAGATAGATATCATCTACGGGATTTTCCACATGATTGGTAAAATGACGAATAGGCTGTTCCTTTTCTGTAAAGTGCATACTTGGACTTGGTGCAGGAGCCGATGCCATGCGCTTTACTCTAGCTTTTGGTTTGTCCTTGTCTCTCCAATCCTGTAGAGCCTGAACGACACTAGGGGCTTTTTGCTCTAACAGCTGTACTTTTTCGGCTGATAAGTTGGCAATCTGGTCCATGACCTGTTCGTCATTCCACGTGTACAGCTGATTGATCTCTTCTTCTGTCAAAAGCTGATGCACATCGGTATAATAATAGGCAACGATTTGTAAAAGTGTGCGATCCCCCTGATCAAAAAGCTGTTGAACAGACGCAAGCGGAAGCTGTTCCCACTTCATTTGGGCTATTTGTTCTTTAGTTACGTCCCCTTTCGTAGATGTTGGTTCTTTTTCCTGCTGTTCTACTTTTTTCTGTTCCTCTATAATCCAATCTTTTGTATCCTTTTCATTTGTCTTTCTTATTTCCTCGTTTTTCTCTGGCGCATCTGTTGCCCCAACAACAAATGCGTTTGTAAATAACCCTGTCCAAAGAATGGCAACACATAAAAAAGAGGAAACCCATTTTCTATACATAAATTCCTCCCAAACCCTTTATTTTACTCCTGTACGGTTTTTTTCGTTAGTAGATTTCCATTTTCATCGTATAAATAACGAAGGATAACTGTTCCGTCTTTTTTAATAGCGATTAATTGATTCTGCTCATTGTATTCGTATTCATACAAGGCTGCGATATGGTTCTCTCGAAAAGCAATCGAGAAGGCATCGCTTTTTACTTCAGCAGTTGCACCAACAATACAATTCTTCTCTATTTTCACCATCAGGTTGTCCACTGGCTTATCATGGATCTTGGCTTTGCCATTCAATTGAATGGTTATCTGATTGTCTGAATCACGCTTTGTCGATACGATTAAACCTTCTGGCAAATTTTCAATCGTGATTCCGCTCGAGAGATCTTTTGCAAAAACTCCCTGCTTGAGATAAACGCTTAAAGGCATAGCTATGCTGCCATCGTTTTGACTTGACTCCTGAAGTACATTCGTAGATAGGATTAGTTGCGGATTCGTAACGGTACCAGGTATCTGGACTTTTAACTCATCGCTGAGTAGCGAGACGGTTAAGGATTCAAAAATGACAACAACCTGATAATGATATTGCATGCCAGGCTGTACATTCTTATCAATATACTTATTCTGGCTTACATTTTTGGGATTCTCCCCATTTCGGATCACGGTATACGATAGAATCGGATCGTTTGGTTTTACGACAGGGTCCCATGTTAACGTAACTTCGTTTTCGCTAACAGATGATGCTACGAGATTAACCGGCTTCGTGGAAAGTTCATGTAAGCTTCGATAAACCTCACCCTTGTAAATCACATCGATATCAGCATACTTATCCTCATTTTTTCCGCCACAACCGATGAGAATATAACTATCCTTCTTTACATATCCACTGTAGTTATCTTTATCCTGATAGGTAATTCGGCTAGGTGCCTCTCTGAAAGCAGATTCCTCTCTAATTGCACAGGATGTATCATCATAAAACCGTTCTTTCTTATAGATTTGGACCGATTTTTTATAGGGAATGGGAACCGCGACATTACTTGGCTCGGAACGTCTACCTGCTATATCGATCGCTCGAACCACATAGCTGTAAACCAAGGGGTCTTGATCACTATCCGTAAACGTAGTCGTTTTTGTCATAGCAATACGCTTTCCATTTCGATAGATTTCATAGCCTGCTAAAGCAACATTGCTTTTCGAACCAGTCCAGTTGATGACCATTTTTTGATCATCCGTTTCAAATGCTTTCAAAAGACCGGGTCTTGTTGGCGGCTCTTCCTCTTCTAAAATCGATCTTTTCTTGCGAAGCGAGACCTTAGGTTGATTTGTAGGCTGCTCGTCTCCTAGTTCAAAATGCTCAAGGGTAAGCGGGGAACGCTCAATGTTCCCACTGTATTCAATGCTGAGAATCACTGTTTTTTGATCGTCTTTATCTAGTACAGTAGCGAAGTATTTTCCTTTAACCAGTTGACCCCTATACTGATTGTCGTTATAAGTAATCTCTGGCGCAGCAGCTTCATACATCAACTTCTCTATTTCGATAAGTTTACTTGGATCAAGCTCTTCTTGTGGTAATGTTCGTTCAGACGTAAGAGAAATGGTAACGGCTTGTTTTGTCTCTTGTTCTTGCAGAATTTTTTCCACGGTCTCTTTTTCAAGCGTTACCTCATTTTCTTGAGTAAGCTGAGAGGAAACGGAAGATTCATATCCCGGTATAGAAATGAGTTCGGAGTTTGTTTGAGGCTCTTGGGTCTGTTGTTTTTGCTGGTTTCCCTGGTTTCCCTGATTTTCTTGTTTTTCATGATCCGGTTCTATCCCAGATTCTTTCTCAGATTTTTGTTCAACGGTTGAAGCCGTGTTTTCTGAGAGCGCTGTCGTTTCTGGTGTAGCTAGAGAGGAAGAATCAGAGCTGGGCGTCTTTTCCTTCGCAGTTTGTAAAATCCCCTCTGTTTCCCTCTGTTCCAACGTCTGGCTTGTCGTTTGTTCTAACGGTATTGCTTAAAGCAATGACTTCACCTCCTGGCAAGATACTGATACACAGCGTGATAATCCATATCATTGCTGTCCACTTTTTAATCGTGTTGTACATACGAGATAGTTACCTCCCATTTCCAAATTGGCAAAACATAGTTATCTTATAATGAAAGCTGGATCGTAACAAGGGTATTCATGAAGTTAATTTATTCCATTATAAAAAATCTTAATGACATTCCCCTCGCCCTTCCTTTAGAGCAATATTTTACCACGCTGTTCTACGATTTCAGTTTTTTAACTTTATTCGCAACGGCATTAAATTTTTCGACAAAAATAAACTGCTTTTGACAATAAAAAAGAACACTAAGTCAATAGCGTTCTACAACGTGGAGATAAAAGAACAGGAGGTATTGGGGATCTGCAAGCTGAAGACCTATAAAATGATGAATTCGACTTTGAATCCATATTGTGCAAGAACTCCTATTCATAGTCATCTTTCATCTATGAGAAGTATGAAGGCATAAAAATCCATTCTTCTTAAATAAGAAATAATGTAAGGTTGGTAATGATTCTCGTTTGTTCATTCTGCCCCTCAGTCACGTCATCAAGTAAAATATCACGGTTTTAGGAAACACATCTGTCCGAGATGATAATGCTACTGCACTTTCATGTAATACAAGCCATTTTGGGCTGTAAGTAGTTTGCTGTCTGTATCATATTTTCTACGAATGATGAACGAGCAGATATTCTGATTGATTTCTCTGCTCTAACTGCTAGTGCTCCGTTCCCTGATGGAACAATGGCGGACCCGCAAACAGTCGGTCAAATTATGCAATTTACAGTCATAAAGAAAAAAGTATTATCGCCAAAGAAATTACCATCCATCCTCCAGAAGATTCCGAAATTAAAGCCAACCAAAACGCGAACCTTAACATTATACGAGCTGGAAGGTCCTAATCGTCCCCTGCAGGTCACATTAGATGGCCAACTGTGGCAAAATCTTGTTTCAGAACTGCCTCAGGCGGGAACTACAGAGGATTGGCAAATTGTAAATCTTACCAATGACACTCATCCAATCCATATTCATCTCGTTCAGTTCCTACTTGTTAACCGCCAAAAGCTCCGAACTGCCGACTATTTAGTAGACTGGGAGAAACGAAATAAAGCAACACCGCCTGGAACCCCACCTTTTTATGTTAAGCCAAAGAAACTGCCGACAAAACCATATTTGCAAGGTAAGCCCATTAAGCCTGCAGGCAATGAGAAAGGCTGGAAGGATACAATACAAATGAATCCTGGAGAAGTAACGACAATAAGGATTAGGTTCGCGTCACAAGATGGCAGTCCCTATCCTTTTGATCCTAGCATTGGTCCGGGATATGTCTGGCATTGCCATATGATTGCCCATGAGGATAATGAAATGATGAGACCGTTAAAAATATTACCCAGTAAATAAGGTAGCCATTAATGCAACAGAATACCACGCACCAGCCGATTGTCCAGGTACCGTGATCTGGGTTGGGTCGTCACCGAAAACCTCAATGTTATTCTTTACCCAATGCAAGGCAGCAATCAAATCCCTTAATGCAAAGGTTTCCCTCGGATATGCCTGGTAAAAATAGATTTCCTAAAGCTTCTAACCGGTAATTGACTGTAACTACAACGATATCGCCATTTAAAGCCAGGTCAGGTCCGTTCCCATGGCAAAGCCCACCCACCAGTTAGCCACCCTCCCCCATGGATACAGAAAAGGACAGGTCTTTTTTCAGTTGTATTTTTGGTCCATGTGTACTGGACAATTCCCTAGTTCACCTTGTTCTGTTGATGGAACTAACAGCTAACCCGAATCGCATTTTGAAGCTTAGGATAGAAGGTTCTGAAAAAAGTAACACCTTCTTCTGTTTTTATAGCCGTGATTAGTTTATATGTTTCATCGTTAATGGTGATCATTTGCTCTTCGTCTCCATTGATATAGGCGACTGTACCCATCGCTAATAATCCTTCTGGACTCAATCCTACAAAGAATCCCCCAGTTCTTTTATATAAAACTCGTCCATCAGTTTCCGACGTTTTTTCCAGATATTTATAAGTAATAGTAATAACCTCTCCCAGCTTACTTTTTTCTGATCGTTGCAGTTCAAAATAATGAAGGAAGTAAATGACATCTTCCTGATGCGTGATTTCAAAGGGACCATCCTTTAGATAATAATGATACCAGAAATGATGACCATCTAAGATTATTTCTCCATGATCTAGTCCTTCCTCACCAAGAAAAATATGCTCAAAAGCAGATGTAGTGCCTCTTCGACGGGGTTCAAACCATATATCATACAATAATTTTATCCATTCAGCATCAGATGAAATAGTATGATTGCCGTTATGATTCATTACGTATTCTCTTGCTATTTTCATAGGTTCTGTACTGATCACGTATTGTAAAAATGTATTGATTTCATCAAGTTTGATAGGATCAAATTGCTCTTTTTCCCCAAGCTTCATATTATACTTATCAGTCAGCTTTTCAAATAATTCATAGGATTTCTTTTTATGGGAAGGAATAACAACATTAGTAAGAACGTTCACTTCTCGATTCTCGCTAGGCTCGTGATTAGGGTTATTACATCCTAAACGGGGGTTTTCATCTACAATCACATATCCTTTAGAATCATCCTTTTGATCCTCACTTACATTTTTGATTAACGGTAGTATCCCATTGTTAGCCATATCAGCTTGCCAGATTTTATTCCACAGCATCCTGTCGGTCCCTCCTTAATAGCTCATTTTTTTCATCAATAGATTCTCCTTCTCGCCTTCTACTTATTCTTTTATTTTTTTGAACAAGCTGCCGTATTTATTTTAGGGACAAATTAGCCAAAAATCGGCTAACTGTCCCCCAGTCAAACAAGTAAAAAACCACCTCGGTTACCCAAGATGGTTTCACTATTTATAGCGTTTTAGAATTATCGTTTGAAGCAGATGTCGAATCAGTTTGATTAGAAGGAGCCGATGATTCAGTTGATTCTACTACTGGAGCTTGCTCAATTGAAGAAGTAGGATTAGCCTCCGCATTCATATCACTGGATGTGTCCATATGGTTCTTTTTCTTTTTGAAGATGTTCATGACCATTTTAAAGATACCACCTAATACAAGAACTACAACAATCCATGCTTTTTTCAAAAATACTAAAATAAGTGCAAGAAAACCTACTTTTTTAGCGACAGCTAAGCCTAAACCACCTAGAACGAGTCCAGTCAAGCCATAGTCAGCTAGCTTGTCTGTAGACGCATCATAATCGTCGTATCGATTTCCTTCTACCAACTTGAACTGAGGCACAATTTGCTCCGTTAAGGTCTTTTTATCCTTCGCTAGTGTTGCTGGATCAGATACAAGAATAAACGAAACATATCCTTTTCTTGTTAACATTTGCAAATTGTAGTTGATAATCGGATTTTTGTTATTATCCTCGGCAAGCATTGACCATTGAAGGGTATGTGTTTTTGCATCATAGGAAGGGGGTACATCCCAGCCTACTACATGAATTTGTTCTTCTGGCTTACGTTCTTTGTTATGCTCTTCTGTTCCTTCTTTATAACTCTTCAGAATTGCATCTTGATCAATATTGTTTTGCTCATCGTCCATGATGTGTCCTACTTCATCATATTCCATTACTACGAACCAATTTTCCTGATCCGAAGTAGGATATACACTTCCAATCTCACGTGACGATGTAGAGTTACCGAATTGTTTTTGGACCATGATTGTATCTTCTTTGTTCAAATAAGCAAGCTTATCAGGGATTTTAAAAGTAGCTAAACGATCTCCTACATGAACGGTTGTCCCCCCTTTCACCCACTTTAGATTTTCTGCTGCATAGACAGAAGTGGTAAAAACGGCAATAAGTAATACAAGAATGACGGAATAAATGCTTTTCGATTTCACCTAGATGCCTCCATTGTCAAAATTAGTATGATATACAAACGTAATCTTAACAATTGATTTAATAATGGTAAATGATATATAAGTTGTGAATAATTAAGCAGAAAGTCATGGGCATTTAGGAACTAACCGCATTATTCTGATTAATTTATATTTTACAAGAGTCTTTGGATACATTTTACATTTTTATTCTCTATCTATTTTCCTTTTGAATAGCGACCTGTGTTCCTTGTATAGCAATTCATAAAGGGCTTAAGTAGGTAGATTTTTGTCATTTTATGTGAAATAATTGTACCAATCTTACGGGAAATGACATAATTATACCCCCATATGAATCCTAATTTTTAGATTTAGATTTGGTGGTTCTCATCTACAAGGTGAGTGTGTCACTCTAAAATTTGTTTGATAAAACAAGGAGGAGAAGCACCTTGCAAAAAAAATTTATAAATCCTGAAGCAATGCCAGCGACTTTTGGTTACTCCCATGTAGTAGATGTTAGCAATGCCCGTAGAACAATTTATTTTTCTGGACAGGTTGCAATTAACGTAGAGGGTAATATAGTAGGAATTGGGAGATTTAGCTTTACAAACAAAACAAGTATTTGAAAATATCAGAATAGCTTTGGAGGCTTCGGAATTAAACTTTCATGATGTAGTGAAATTAACTTTTTTCTTGACAGATTTCTCGCAAATGCCAGTTGTTAGAGATATTCGGGATCAGTACATTAATACAATGAATCCTCCAGCTAGTTCAGCAGTAGAAGTTAGAAAACTGATAAAAGATGAACTATTAATTGAAGTAGAGGCAATTGCGGTAGGAAACTGATCTTTCACGTACCTTACAGAGTTGCTGTTTGTATTACATAATCATCAATTGTATATAACCTTAAAATAAATAAAACAGATAAAGACTAAGATAAATGAGCTTCTATCTTTAGTCCTTATCTGTTTACAAAAAACACTTTTGCTTTTGTTTCGTAAGTTGAGAAATTTGTGTGATCTAAAAATGTTTCTTGCCAATTTTGTGTGGGAAGTGTTGTAGTTTTATATCTCTGAACCCTAGCAGAAAGGATGCTAACCTCATGAAAAAAAGACTGACTTTACATAATAAATATTATGTGTATTATTTTTATACCGATTCCTTCCTATTTAAATGTGCCTCGTCTCTTATTATCTTTCTGCCTATTCTATAGAAAGTACTACCGAGAAAAATCTATTTCCCCTAAAAGGATAGTCTACTGTTTATATAAAGGAGCTATTTTATCAATCCGATTTGTCCATATCCCACCGCTGTAATTGTTTGGTAGGCGTTTGATATCCTCAGGAGAGTCAAATCCACTTGAAAATCCTTCTCCATCTCCACCAACAATAATGACTCGTGTGTCCATTTCATCCATCCGATTCAGAAAACGATTTGGCCATCCCCATAACCAAGGAGCAAACTGATCAGGTATATGTAACTGGGCATGCTTTAGACTAGCGGGAACGTAGCCGGTCCACCCTATTGCCATATAAGTAAGAAGATCTTTTTTCAACGAAGCCTTTGACATGGTTCTCAGGCTAGGAATTCGCTCTTTTATCTCGGCTATCGGCTTATCCCCGCCATACACAGTTAATTGGTCCAGACGGCTAGCGGGTAGTTTTTGCAGATAAGCTGCCATTTGAATTCCTTCATTGGCATCATTGCTTTTGATATGAATCAGAAAGGAACGATCAGGAAAATGGTTTAGCACCTCATCCAGAGTTGGCATTAGATTGATTCCTTTCCCTCGGAATGGAAAGGTTTTACCGCCATCTGCCGTGTAGCCGTATCCAATATCGAGTGCTTGCAGCTCTTTGGTTGTAAAATCTCTTGTAACACCCTTCCCATTCGTACGACACTCAAGAGTCCAATCGTGGAAAACAACAAAATTGTTATCTTTTGTCCATTGAACATCGAATTCTACTATATCCGCACCAGCTTTAAAAGCGGCATCCATAGAAAGGATGGTATTTTCTAAATAAGGATGCTCTGGCATCATTATTCGCTCGGCTGTACAGGTATCATTCGTGATATTTTCCATGCTAAAGGTCTGAGCAAGTCCTCGATGGGCAAGCAACAGAGGTGATCCATCGGGTCGATGGGCAAACAAAGAACTGTTGTTACCATAAATAAATACAAATAGGACAAGACATATCCAGACGATTTTTCGTTTCAATAGTTTCTTTATCATGTTCATTGGTTTCTCCTGTTCCATCTCTTGTTGATAGCTCACGTTGTGTTTATTACATTCATCCTTTTACATACTATAACTGATCTGATTGGTTTTACAATGATGCTGAGATGACATTTTACTCATATAAAAATAACAAATTTGTAGTTGATTGTTAGTTGGAATAGTTTTCTTTGCCATAAAGTAGAATAGAGCAGTCCTATTGTCATTTCCATGACTATAGAACTGCTCGTATCGAAATTAGCTCTTCTATTATTTACTTTGCGCTAGATATAGCTTGAGTGATGCGGGTACCTGCTTTTCCTGCCAAAGCTAAATCCGCCTGATCCAAGGAACAAATGATAGCAGTCCCACCTTTTTCGGCAAAGCCTATGGCTGATTCCATTTTAGGTCCCATGCTTCCGGCACTGAACTGACCTTCATCAGCATACTGCTTAGCTTCTTCCAGCGATATCGTTTCGAGTGATTTTTGATTTGGTTTGCCATAGTTCACATACACATTCTCAACATCTGTCAAGATCATAAATATATCGGCATTCACATCTTGAGCAAGCTGGTAACCACTTCGATCTTTATCGATTACAGCTTCCACCCCTACAAGAGTTCCGTCCGATTGACGGGATACAGGTATGCCTCCTCCACCCGCAGCAATAACGATGTTCTCTTGATCGGTCAGGGATTGGATTAAGTCAGCTCCGATAATCGCTTTTGGCATTGGAGACGGAACTACACGACGCCAGCCTCTGCCTGCGTCCTCCTTCACAATCCAACCTTTTTCCTCAGTAAGGCGCTTGGCTTCTTCTTCACTGTAAAAAACGCCTATCGGTTTTGTCGGGTTTTGGAATGCTGGATCTTCCTTTGATACTTCCGTTTGTGTCAGCATGCTTATTACGGAATTAGTTAGTCCGAGCTTTTGTAGCTCATTTAATAGACATTGATTCATCATATACCCGATAAAGCCTTGGGATTCTGCACTGCACACATCAAGAGGGAATGGCGGAACTACTTCTTTTGCTTCGTCCTGTTGACGCAAAATATTTCCGACCTGCGGACCGTTCCCATGTGTGATAATTACCTCGTAGCCCTGCTTCACAATACGTGCGATTACCTCGCAGCTTTTCTGGATATTCTCCAGTTGATTTTCATAAGTAGCCTGCTGTTTGGGTTGTAAGATAGCGTTGCCCCCAAGAGCAATTACAACTTTTTGTGACAATTTGAATTCCTCCTTATTATCAGCATACCGATCAGTATGCCAAATGCTGTATCCAGACCTGAGCTATGACCTACGCGTAACAAATCTCTAATCCTCTCATCCAAGCTGTCTGTATCCTTTTGTAGTAGAGAATGTAAAACATCTGTCACCACCGAGCTAAAGTCCCGCTTCAGCGCATACTTCAGATATTCTCGACTGATATCTGTTGTCAGTGCTTCGTTCTCCACCAGACTGGTTACGTGCAAGCGGAAGGAGTCCGTCAGCACTTCCGTTACCGCATCCACTGCAAGCAGTCCCACCAGCATGTCGTCTCCAGAAGGAGTGAGGCCTTTTCCTCGACCAATCCAGTACCTGAGAACTTCATCGATCTGTGAGAAGCTCTCGGTTGAAGCAGCATCCATCAGTTGTAACACCTTCCGTTCGCTTTCCGAACAAAACCCAAAGGATTCCTTCATGAAGCAGTGGATGAAATGCTCTACGGAAATATCAGCTCCTGTAGGTCGATTATCCTCTATTAGCTCAACTACAAACGCCTTCAAATGTCGAAGCAAAGATGCAGGATGCTCCGTCATCGGTTCTACATAGAGATGATAAGCATGTTTAGGGTTCAATTTTATATAAAACGTGGAAAAGAGAAGAGCCGACATGCCGCTGTCATAGCGAACGATTTCCCCTTGCTTGATCAAAGAAACAAGCTTGGGTACCAGACTATCCTCCACGTGAATGCCAAAAGGAAGCAGTCCGTTCTTTGTTCCCCCGATAAAAATAAGCCCATCTTCCATTCCGATATTAAATCCGTTCTGAAACACACTATGGATATAGCCGGGGGTGCCGGTCTGGAGGAGAGGGTGTACAGACTGGCTGTACATCCCGTTTATCTGCAGTAATTCTTTCATGTCGCTCTCCCCTTTTCTGCGTTTTGTTAAATTAATCCCAGTTTTTGTGCATAAGCTTCCAGTGCTTTTTCAAAGCAAGCGAGAGGTGCACGAACCGTACCTGCACCAATTTGACCTACACCAGGCTCCTTGTGGGCAATTCCAGTATTGATGACTGGTGTGATGCCTGTTTCTACTACTTTTCGTGCATCGATTCCGAGGCAGATACCTTGGAAGTTCCAAGTTGGAATCGTGAAGTTAGGGTTATGATCAATGCAAATTTCTGTCATCTCATTGCTGGTTGCTAGCGCATCTTCAAATCCGCCCGCACCGACGAAACGAGTAACACCTGGAGCTGCAACCATAGCCATACCGCCAACGCCAAATGCTTCTGTAATAGCGCTATCACCGATATCAGGATTCGCCATTTCCTGGGAATAGCCTGTAAAGAATAATCCCTGAGGCGTATTAACTGGCGCTGTAAACCACTCGTCTCCCATACCGCTGATACGTATTCCGAAGTTTTTTCCATTTCTAGACATAGCTGTTACCACTGTGCCGTGCTGAATTGTTCTTGCAGCATCTAACACCGCTTTCGAGGTTGCCATCGCAACGTTCAGGAAAAACTGGTCAGTATCTGCTAGGAATTTCACTACATCGAATTTGTCTTTTTCAGATGCATCGGTTTGCAGGATATAAGGACTGATTTCTTTTAAAAATACAAGAGAGGCTGCGATGTTGCGTTGATGGAATTCGTCTCCCATCGTAATTGCCTTTGCCATCATGACGTTAATATTTAAGCCGTTCTCAGTTTGATGCAAAGCCTTAGAGAGAGTAGGCGCCAGAACATCTCTCATCCATCTTAGACGCTGGATAACCTCCTCAGAATAGGCTCCGAATCGTAGTACTTTTCCGATTCCTTCATTCATCGTACAATAGGCACGATTTCTATCTGTCTGATTTTCCACAACCAATAGTGGCATGTTGGCTGATGTAATACCGCCCATAGGTCCTACAGCTTTGACATGATGGCACGGAATGAATGTGATGTCCCCTTGTTTTAACATGGTCATCGCTTCTTTTTCATTCGCTGCCCACCCTTCGAATAAGCATGCTCCGACGCAAGCCCCTTGCATTGGTCCTGTCATGTCCTCGAATTGAATAGGTGGACCTGCGTGGAGAAGCACCCGACCGTTTAATTCCTCTACTACGGATTTGGCAGGAACTACATCTACTAGAAAAGGAGCACCAGCTACAATTTTTTGAATAACTGCCTGATTTGCTTCATCAATTGTTTGATAAGGTCCGTACATGCTACATCCTCCTAATTGGATATTAGTTTATTTGTATGTTCTTATATATATGCTTTGTAAGCGTTTTAATAATAACGAATTGTTTATGTTCTAAATGTCAGCTTACTTCAATAAGCTCAAAATCTTACGCATTCTTTCATTTCCTCCAGCTACCGGGCGCCAATCAAAATGTACAGCACTTCCACCGTAGCTAGTTACTGCGTTTACAAATTTTTTGAGTCCCACATTAATCACTACCGGCTTTCCACTCAAAAGTTTAACAATGGATTCAGAAACCTTGTTATCTTCTTGTTCATTCTGCTTACTAGCAACCAGTGATTTTTCCTTGTCCTTAAGCTGGATTCCCATCATGGCGAGAGCTGTCCGAACAGCCTGATTATTGCTTTCTTTTACGATAACGCCAGCTTGCTCAAGCTTTTGCTTTTGCTCGTGGTAATCTTGTGGATCTTTTTCAGTTCCACACACCGTTGCTACGAAATACAGGTTCTTGCCTTTTTCTCTAGCATTACGTTGAGCTTTCTCTATGACAGGCAACAATGCGCTAGCCATATCATCATGGGCACCGTAACCTAAAACAACATCTAGTAAAATGATCGCTGTGGATTCATCCAAAGCTGCCTGCTCAATGTAATGGATTCTTGTCTCCGGATCAATCATTGGATGAGGCTTGCCTTGTGTATACTTGTCATCCCCTAAGTCGATTACCTCATGTCCTTTGGCTTTTAGCATATAGCCGTCTTCATGAATGAGTTGTCCTAATTCAAGTCCTTTCGACATCAGGATAGCGGTTTCATAAGCAAGCGTACCACCTGAGTACAGACCTTTAATGGCGGTTTGTTCTGGTTTCAGCTCAACTTTCGGAGCCTCTGTACTTAGCATATTGTAGTTGGCCTTGATTTCTTTTCCTTTAGACAGATCCACGGCAATCATGGCAGTCTCTTCCAATGTGTGAGCATAATATACGCTACCTTCATGTGCTTCAGGCTCTTCACCTACAAAAATAGCAACTACTGGTTTTGAAATGCGCTGTAAAAGCTGAACCACCTGGTTACGAACTTCTTTTGCAGGAGGTTTTGAAATAACTACGATTACCTCGGTAGCTTGATGCTTCTCAAGTCCTGCAATAGCATCTAACATTGTAATTGCACCGATCGTTTCAGAAAGGTCTCGACCACCTGTTCCGATTGCATGGCTTACGCCTCCACCCAAACGGTCAATCAGAGTGGTAACTTCCTGAATACCAGTACCTGATGCTCCCACGACACCAATGTTGCCTTCTTTTACCACGTTAGCGAAAGCTACCGGAACACCGGACAAAATCCCTGTTCCGCAGTCAGGCCCCATAACCAGTAAGCCTTTTTCATGGGCTTTTTGTTTGAGTCGTAGTTCATCCTCAATCGTAACGTTATCACTAAAGATAAAAGCATGTAGCCCGCGATCAAGGGCTTTTTCTGCTTCTTCGGCTGCATATTGACCAGGTACAGAGATCAAAGCAAGATTTGCATTTGGCAGAGCCTGCATCGCTTTATCCCAAGTTCGAACGGATTCGAATTCCTGTTTGCTACTGCTGATAGCTTGGTTTTTCAGCTCTTCTTCAATGGTGGTCAGCACCTGAGCTACTTTGTCTTCATCGTCTGTATCAATCACGATGCACATGTCGTTCGGTCCTGCTTTTTCTAGCTCATCGGTAAACATACCCGTATTTTGGAAAATCTCTTTATTCGCAGGTGTTCCCATCATAATGGAGGCTTGTTTGACTCCATCCATCGTGGAAATCTTGTTTGTTAGGAGCATGAGATTAACCGAATCTTGATAGGAATTTTCTTTAATGATGGAATGTAGCATTAGTACGAGCACCTCTTCCGTCAGATAAGTTGATTTATTCATTAAAGCATCACAGCGTCAATTGATTAAAGAATAGGGATGCTGCTATAGGATGACATCTCTTTCTAGGCTAGCTATGAACTTACTTTGCAAAAGGATCTTTCTTGTCGTATTGGTTTTTATGAACAACGTCCGACACTAAATAGGCATACACATCATCCACGATTTCGATCCCGTTGCTCTCGCTCTCTTCCTCGCGAATTTTACTACGTTGTCCCGGATAAGATACTTCTTTAAACCCAGGAGCTGGTTTTATCTGATTCAAATCCTGCATTGTATTGGTAATGTTTTGTAAAAATCCAGACATGCTTGTAAAATAAGCAGGATTAATTACGATATGAAGCTGTCCCAGATTCCGGTATTCTGTCAGGTCATGATACATCGATGACACTTTATTTCCAAACGGCAATCCGAGTAAAATACCGGAAAGTACATCTACCATCATCATTAATCCGTATCCTTTAGGTCCAGCGATTGGTACCAAAGCGTTCACCTGGAATGGATCTGTGGTTGGATGACCCTCTTTATCTACCGCCCATGTATCTGGAATGGTTTCATTTTTTGATCTCGCATGTAAGATTTTTCCCCAAGCCTGTACGGTTGTCGCCATATCGAAAGTAATCATGTCGTCCCCATCCCCAGGTGCAGCAAAGGCGATTGGATTTGTACCATAATACGGCTCTGAGCCCCCAAATGGTACGACCATCGGATCAGATTGGCACAAAGAGATTCCAATCATCTTCTCTTTTGCTGCCTGCTGAACAAAGTAAGAGAGGGCTCCACTATGGCCGATTCTGCGAACACCTACAACTGCAAGACCGTTCTCTTTGGCCATTGCGATAGCTTCATCCATTGCTACCTTAGCCGCTACATGCCCTGCCCCATTGTCACCATCAAAAATAGCAGTGCAAGGACCCGTTTTTTCAAAGGTAAACGCAGGATACGCATTGGTACCACCCTTAGCAATCCGTTCGGCGTAGTATTCTACACGCATGGCACCATGAGAATGAACACCCCTTGCATCCGCATGAACCAGAACGTCAGCTACTCCTTCTGCATGCTCTTCTGTCAATCCGGCTTTATGGAGTTTGCGAGTGATTAACTCCGTTAGCTCTTGTTTGCTTACTCTCATTTATGCCACCTTCCTTTTCACACTACAACCGCCTATTTTATTTAGCAAAGGGGTCTTTATGATCATAGGCATTTCGATGGACGATATCCGAAACTAGGTATTCATAGACATCATCGACAACTTCAATGCCATTTTTTTCGTATTCTTCCTGAATCATGTCGTTGTTTTGACCTGGGAAAAGCACCTGTTTAAAACCGGGTGCCGGCTTAATTTGATTCAGGTCGTCCATTGTAGCAGAAATATGTTGTTTAAACATATCTGCATCTGTAAAGAAAGCTGGATTAATTACAAGATGAAGCTGACCAAGGTTCCTATACTCCGTCAAATCATGGTACATGGAGGAAACTTTATTCCCAAATGGAAGATTAAGCAGAATACCTGAAAGCACGTCCACCATCATCATCAAGCCATAGCCCTTAGGACCCGCGATCGGAAGCAGGGCATTTACCTTGAAAGGATCTGTAGTTGGATGGCCTTCTTTATCCACCGCCCAAGTATTCGGGATGGATTCCTGTTTAGATCGAGCATGAAGAATTTTTCCCCAAGCCTGTACAGTTGTCGCCATGTCCAGTGTCATGATGCGCTTATCATTGCTAGGGGCAGCAAAAGCAATTGGATTGGTACCGTAGTACGGCTCAGAACCTCCGAAAGGAACGACCATCGGATCAGATTGGCACAGAGAAATACCAATCATCCCTGATTTTGCAGCCTGACGTACAAAATAAGAAAGAGCTCCGCTATGTCCAATTCTTCTGACGCCAACAACAGCTACCCCGTTTTCTTTGGCCATCTTGATAGCTTCGTCCATCGCCTGCTTAGCGGCTACATGACCTACTCCATTATCCCCGTCAAATACCGCTGTGCTAGAGCCTGTTTTTTCAAATGTAAACGAAGGATCAGTATTTAGTCCGCCTTTTGCAATCCGTTCTGCATAGTATTCTACGCGCATGGCTCCATGGGAATGAATGCCTCTAATGTCGGCATGGACCAGAACCTCCGCCACACCTTCTGCATGCTCTTGGGTCAAACCTGCTTTGTGCAGTTTATTGGTAATCAGATCTTTTAACTCTTGTCTGGATACTCTCAATTCCGACACCTCTATTACATTGGATTTCAGCAATACTGTGATTGCTCCTTAGCTATAACAAGGAGAATGGTAAAAAGCAGTCACCTTTTACCATCTTCCTCGTCTGCTGAGGCACTTCTCTTAGAGATCCGCGTCTCGGTTGCAGTCTTTCGAGTAAACATAAGCAAGCTTCTCTCGACCGACAGCGTAGCAAGCCTGCTGCACATATGGACCCATAAAGATATAATCGCCTTTTTTCACAGGAATCCACTCGTTATCGAGGTTGTACACTCCTTCACCAGAGAGTAAGTATGCCCCATGCTCCTGAACGTGCGTTTCGATGAATGGATGGCATGCACCCGGATCAAAGGTCAAAATGTGGAAATTCATATCAAAAGCTATTTCCTTTGGTAGAAGATCCTGAATTCGCATATCAGTCATGCCATCATAATCTTCTTCCGGGATATCATTTGAGTTACCGGAAACGACCCATGGTTTCAAGTCTTTTAACGGTTTATGTTTCTGCTTGTACAAGAATAGCTTGCTGTCACCATCCTTTAGGTTTTCCAAATACATGGTTGTTCCTGGTGGGCAGTATAGGTATCCGCCACTTGTCAATGTGTAAGCCTGTTCATCAGCTGATGCCTTTACTTCACCTTCAAGAACATATACGAAGGTTTCGACAAGGTCTTGTCCACCAAAGCCATCTGTATTTTTGCCACCCTTATGCATCGTAATCACATAATCGACAAAGCTTGCTCCAAGCTTCGGAGTTGCCAAAATAGAAATCGAGCAGTTGTCAAAACCCGGAACCACGTTATTAACCAAGCCCTCCGGAGCAATCAAAGCATACTTGCCATGTTTGATGATGGAACGGCTGGATAGTAAGTCAGTTGGATAACCCATTGTCATTTCTCTCCAATTCTCTATTTTTTTGGGCCATGATTCCGTCAGTACAAGACTAACGAAATCATTTGCTAAATTTGAAGTCTTGTTCGTTGGCTTCTACCTTTTTCCTGCGTGAGGATTTTACATTCACAAAGAACAGGAATGCGGTACATACTATAATAATACCGATTGCGAGGTAAAAGCCCAAGATTTTGCTTCCTGTAGCGTCTGAAATTAAACCGGTTACAAACGGAGCAACTACAGATGACATCATTCCAAAAAAGTTAAACACACCAAACGTTGTGCTATATCCTTGTTTCGGAGCAATATCTGCCACGTAAGAGATCATAATTGGATCTACGGCTAGTTTACCGAAGAATCCATACATGATTAGGAACAAAATCAGTAATTCGTTGTTTTGCACCGCCACCGTTAGATACAAGGTAACTGCGGCTATAATTTGTAGCAAAATAACAACCATTATCTTTTTATGCTTGAACTTGTCAGACAAACGGCTGAACAATAGGGCCCCTGGTACTGAAGCAAAGGCAACCAAAGCAGAAGCAAAGCCGATAGCAGCACCTTGAAAGCCTCTTTCCATTTGCAGGTAACTAGGAAGCCAGGTTACAATCATGTAATACCCGTAACACACGGAAAAGTAAATGACATAAGCAGAAACCATGCGAATATCGCCAAAAAGCGTTTTCATTGTTGCTTTATCATTCGGATCTTTTTCCTTTGTTCCTTCAACAGCTTTTTCTGCTGGTTTTTCCTTAATCACTTTAGCAAAGGCAATAACAACAATAATAATTAAAGCACCTGTAACATAAATGAGAGGTCTCCAGTCCCAGCCGAGTCCCTTTACCATATAAGAGGAACCGATGTATCCTAGGGCCATTCCGAGCGCCGAGCCGCTGTTAATAATAGCAGTTGAAAAGCCTCGCTTCTCATTTGGAATTGCGGAGGATGAGATTGAATAAGCTGGCCCATAATAAGTACCTTGTCCAAGTCCTGCTAGAAAGCTTCCCACTAACAGGAAAGCCAAAGATGGTGCAATCCCTACTGTAAAGGCTCCAAAAGCAAAGATTAAGAAGCCCGGGATCAGCATTATTTTTCTTCCAAATTTATCAGCGAGAAAGCCGGATGGAATCTGCATAGAGGTATACGCCAGAAAAAACATACTGGAGATTAGACCCATGCTAGCATCTGATTCCACACCAAGCTGCACTTTAATTTCTGGTAAAATCGGGTTCAGTACAGTTCTGTAAATCCAGATGACAGTCCACCCAAGACAAAACAGAATGACGACCTTTTTCCAATACTCAAGACCACCTTGTTTAGCTGCTGGTGTATGTTCGTTCATCTCTTTTCTGCTCCTTACGATGAGGTTATGGGCAAACAATACGCCAAGATGTCACCTATTCTTTATAGGCTAGCTCATAAAGTGTACCGATCAGAGCTTTTACGCCCTCGGCTAAATCATGAGGCTCAGTATACTCAGCCGGGTTGTGGCTAATTCCCTTTCTACTTGGTACAAAAATCATTGCTGATGGAACAAACGGCGCTAGAATTTGAGCATCATGTCCTGCTCCGCTGTGCATTAGCTTATAATTCAAACCTTTTTCCTTACACTGTTTTTCGATTACTTCAACTACACGCTTATCCATAGGAACTGGGTCAGCATCCATCCACATATCAACCTTCAAGCCTACGCCCATTTCTTCTGCAATGGCATTCATAGAAGCCATAATTTCTTCCGTAAATTGAACAAGCGCTTCTTTCTCAGTATGGCGAATGTCCATTGTAAATAGGGTATAGCCCGGAACCACGTTAACCACGTTTGGTTTAACTTCAATTTTGCCTACCGTTGCTACTAATGGATCTCCGTGCTTTTTCGTTCTGTTCATCACGTCACAGATCATGGTACTAGCGGCATGAACAGTATCCTTGCGATAACCCATCGGGGTCGTACCAGCATGGTTAGCTTCCCCTGTCACTTCTACGGTAAATCTGCGTTGGCCAACAATACTATGGACTACACCTACAGATTTTTTCTCATTTTCCAGAACACTGCCTTGCTCGATATGGATTTCTACAAATGTTTTCAGATCTTTACGAATCTCAGTGGATTCTTTCCGAAAACCAAAGCCGCATTCTCTCATCGCATCCACAAAGGCTATGCCATCAAAGTCTGCTATGTTTTCTACTTCTTCGCGCTTGGCTGTGCAGACGATATTTTTGGAACCCCAGAATGCATAAGGGAAACGACTACCTTCTTCCTCAGCCATGGATACCACTTGTAGATTACGCAGTGGACTTCCGTATTTTTCCTTTAGGTATTTAATCGCAAGCAATCCTGCGATAATACCGTATTGGCCATCGTAGAATCCACCATTGCCTACCGTATCCACATGAGAACCGGTTAAAATAGTTTCATCCTGATACTTTGTTCCTCGTAGGCCTCCAAATAGATTACCTACCTCGTCAAAATGGAAGTCAAAGCCTTCTTTATTCATCCAATCTTCTAAAGCTTTTTGAGCTTCTAACCACTCTTTCGAGTAGAGAAATCGGGAAATGCCCCCTTCAGGTTCTTTTCCAAAATGGCCCAGCCACTCTAAATGCTGTACAATCTCTTTACTTAACTCTCCCATACTCACTGTTCCTTTCTCTGAAGATGAATTGATTCGTATGACGTTTTCCTAACTTGCACTCTCATTGTAAGCGCTTACTATCATAGAGTCATTAACAGGAGTGGATAAAAGTCCAGCTAGGTATTTATCCATCTTGGGTAAAAAAAAGACGGGCATAGGCCCGTTTATCTTGCTTTTGTTATTTTATTTTTCAGTTTTTACCAGATTTAGAATCTTAAGGCCTACCCGGACTCCTAGCATCTCCTCCGAGTCCTCAAAATCCATGCTCGTTATTTCTCTAATCCGTTCTAGTCTATACATGACCGTTTTATAATGGACAAATAAATCATGGGCTGCTTTTGCAGCATTTTGGTTATGCTCTAAAAATACCTCAAGCGTATGCAGAAGATCATTTTTAATAGCACTCTTACTTTCAACCAATCTATTTAAAGAAGGAGGTATGAAGGAAGTTAGGACAGCAGTGTCTGGAAATTGACAGAGCAAACGGAACAGTCCAAGCTCGGCAAAGGCGGTAATCGATTCTTTTCCATAGAGCTTTTCACCTAAATCCAATGCATCCTGTGCCTCTTGATAACTTCGAGAAATATCCATTACCGTTTCTGCTACATTACCGATGCCGACCTGTACAACAATGTCTTTGGCTTTAGCACGGATCTTCTCTTGAATCTCACGTGCCCTCTCCTTCACAGCAGATAGCCCGCTTTTCCCCTTTCCTTCCTGCTCGTTAACTGGCAAGAGCAGGATAATTGTATCTCCTCGTCTTCGCAAAATACCATTCACAAAATGAGAGCGCACAGCTTCATGTAAATCGCTGAAGGTTTTTGTTTGCAAGCTCCGTGAGCTTCGCAGCTTATCCATTTCATTTTGGCTCAATGACGTAAACTCTTCTTTTACATGAAACAAAAGCACAGAATAGGAACGATCTAAATCCCAACCGATCAAATTAGCTCGATGATAAACCGTCTCTAGCATTTGGCTTTTACCCGCTAAAAGATCGTCAATAATGTCATTTTTAAATTCCCGCTCCACTTCTGCTACGGCAAATTGCTTGACTAGCTCAAGAGATAGGGCAGTAGCAGCATTTTCCATCGCAATAAAATCTAGCTCTTCCAGCCGCTTATGGGCTTCCGTGATGACTAGATGCACTTTAATATGATTGATCGTCCGAATGGGTACGACTACCTGCTCGACAAATTGAGGCTGCGATTCACCTTCTAAAATCTGCGCCGTCAACCAGTAATAAGGGAATTTGGTTTCAACTTCTTTCTCACGTTCTACTAAACTGTCCCGTTGTTCGATAGGCATCGTGTATGAGGATGTAGCCGTCATACAAACAAAATTCCGGTCATAAATGGCGACAGGGTTTCCAATCAATTCACCTAATGTAGTAATAATGGATTCCAGACCGGCATCCGTTAGGGAAAGCGCCGTGAAGCGGTCATGGACTTCGATAAAGTATTTAAGCTTCATCACCTGATTATTAAACAGCTCTTCCATAACTGGATAAAGCACGTCCACATAAGGAATGTCTTGAGGAATCTGGATAATGGGCAAAGCTACCTGTTCACCCGCCTCCACGATCGCATCCGGGATTTTTTGGACGAATCGGTGGTTTTTGATCATCAAAGCACTGACTTTCTTTTCAGCAAGACGTAAGACAAATTCTCGTTGCTCGTCCTCTGTATAATTACGGATCGGATATAAGCTAGTCAGTAGCATCTCGCCACCCTTCAGCCAATCTGCAATATCGGGTGCTTCCATTATGGTGATCCCTTTAATCACATTGGAAAGCCCATTCTCGCCACCCAATACCTTCGCATCCTGTAATCTCTGCATTCTCAGTATATGCTCTACCCTGAACTCCATATCCTTAACTCCAACCCCTTCATTCGAAATAATCTTAGCTGTCTTTATATAGAGAAAAGGCTCCATTTTCTTATGTGTTCCCATGCCAGCTATTGAGTCTGATGACAGAAGACAGTACTATAAGCATACCAATACTATCACTAGAAGTCTTCGTTAAGATACATCGTAACAGAAAAGACAGACTTAAAAGGGAGAAATAAAGTGAGAACAATTTGTTATAAAACCGTTAATGGGATTCATTTGCTCGGGGATTTTTATAGCGCTAGCAAAACGAATGCCCCTGTTATTGTCTATATCCATGGTGGCGGATTTATTTTTGGATCGAGAAAAGATATTTTGCCGGAACACATCACGCAATATAATCAGGCTGGATTCCATGTTTTCTCTATCGATTATCGATTGGCTCCCGAAACCAAGCTGCCTGCTATAGCCGAAGATGTTCAAGATGCTCTACGATGGGTTCGTGACCAAGCCCCGGGCATGCTTGGCATCAAGCCATCAGCGATTGCTGTAATAGGCTCTTCTGCGGGAGGTTATCTCGCTTTACTTGCAGGCTCTAAAGAGTCGTATGTAAAAGCAATCGTCTCTTTTTACGGGTATGGGGATATTCGGGGGAATTGGGCGTCAGAGCCGAGTCCCTTTTACTTACAGAAAACGCTTGTCCCCAAGAAGTTAGCCGATCAATTAATTACGAAAGAAGTACTTACAGAAAGCTCCATCCAGCAAAGATTCGGTCTTTATTTATATTATCGTCAGCAAGGTAGTTGGATTCGGGAAACAACAGGACTGGACCCAATACGAAATCAGGAAGAGCTGAGACTACTTTGTCCGATTGAGTACGTAAATCCCTCGCTCCCTCCTATTATGCTCCTACATGGGGAAACAGATCATGATGTTCCTTGCGAGGAATCTATATCTATGGCCGAACGGTTAAAAGGCGCTGGAATCGAGCATACACTCCTTACCCTCCCTGGTGAAGACCACTTATTTGATCGACAACCAGAGAAAGAAAACGTCCAGCGTGCGTTTGCTCAAGTGCTTGACTTTCTGTATTGTCATTTGACTTAAAAACCGATAAAAAAAGTATTTTTTTGTAATTCTAACTAGTTACTGATTTCTACTCCCAGCGACATGACTATCTACCTATTAATTCTTTTTTCGAAATAAATAAAACCAATAAAAAACACAAAATAGTGTGGTTCTGTCGTTCTTTATTACAAATGGTAAGAGCTACATGTAAATCGTATATGTACTTTGATATCAAAATGAAAGAGGCAGTCAGGAACGAAAAAACATTCTTCTGACTGCCTCTTTTTATTACCTATCGAACCCGTTAGTTCAACAACTTATCCGTTACTTATGATACGGTTCATCGAACTATCTTTAAACAAAAAATACAATTTAACCACAACATACACATCAGTATCTAAAGACAATCACTCTGATAAGGAAGTGGTTTCTTTAAGTGAAACACCTCTTTTTTAATCTTTGATGATCTATAGATTCCAGCCATGCCTCTTTGATCGATGTCCACGAGGGACAACAAAAGCAAGCACCATCCAACAACCGCAAATGATATCGTCCCTTTCATGAGCATCGGATCCATTTGCTGCAATTTTTCTCCTTTCCATTATTTATCTAGATGCTTTTGCACACCTTCTAGAAACCTGATTCGACTATAAGCGGGACCTCCTTCCATAAGCGGATCAACCACGTTAACATATACGTGATCTTGTTGAAAGGCATTCAGGTTTTGTATGACGGGATTCTTTTTCAAGTCTTCAAATGCATGTTTCGCTTCTTGCGTTTCACTCGTAGAGAATTGCACAAATAAATAATCCGGGTTCATTTCCGCCAGTTGCTCGATAGAGATCGCTTCTTGCGTTTTCGCCATGCTTATCTGTTGCGGAACCTCCAAACCAATTTCGTCGTATAAGACAGGGTTAAAGTAAACATCTATCGGGTAAACGAAAGCTTGTGACCCACGAATGCGAACAGCGGCTACTTTTTTGCCTTGAAGCTTTTCTTTCAACAATGCTTTTACTGCTTGTGTATCTGTTTCATATTGAGATAGAATCTTGTCTGCCTCTGTTTGCTTTCCTGTTAATTCTGCCATTAGCTTCAAATTAGATTTCCAGTCTGTAGCAATATGCGATACCAAAATAGTGGGAGCGATTTTTTGCAATTTCTCCACTGCTTCTTTTTGGAACTTGGATGAACCTAAAATAACGTCTGGCTTTAATAGCAATATTTTCTCAAAGTTGGGTTCCTGTTTTTCACCAATTGATTCCGACTTGCCCGTTACCGAAGCAAACATTTCTGGAAACTTTCCACCTATCGATATTGCCCCTACTGGGTGAACGTCAAGCACTACCGCATCCTCCATCGCTTCCATAGCCCCAGTAATCACAATTTTTTCTACCTTTTGTGGAACGGTATACTTTTCACCGAGATACTCGATCGTTCTTGTTTTGCTCGCTCCTGCATTGTCCACTTCGGCTCGTGCTGTTTCTTTGTTGTTCATAGAGGTTGAACTTGCTTCTTTTTGTTTTGCTCCTCCACATGCAGCCAAAACCAGCATGAATAATGCTATCAATCCAACCAGCATAAGCTTTTTATTCATTTTTCAGCTGAGCCCCTTTTAAAAAAATCTCGAAATAGAAATTTTGATGATCTATATCTAGTTCCATTCTTGAATCCCTGTCTCAAAGCGATAGCTTATGTAATCCCCAAATGCTCACGCAAGGTGACACCCGTATATTGGCTTCTGAACAAGCCTCGTTCAACTAACTTTGGCATCAGTTTTTCAAAAAATAATTCCATTGATTTTTCTGAACCGCCCGGAAGAGCTATAAATCCGTCAATCGCTCCAGCCTCAAACCGCTCCATAATATCGCTTACCACGTCATCAACCGTTCCAACAGAAACCCAGTGGGCAGATCCGACAACCTCCGGCCTTGCTAACACCTCTTCGGCTGTAGGCTGATTGTTAGTAATATACCGGCGCAACAGCTCAGCATGGGTTCGGCTACGGACTGGCTGATTGGGATCAGGCAGCATATCGGCAGTGACACGATGATCCAAAGCAAAGCTGCTTAAATCAAGACCGAGCACTGATTGGAGCGATGCATGTCTGCGCTCCATACTCAAATGTGCATGTGCAGTCTTATGTAATTCATTCGCTTCCTCGCGAGTATCGGCCAAGAAAAAATATAATCCAGGCAAAACTTTGATGGCGTCCGGATTTCGTCCTTGTTCCTTGGCTCTTTTTCTCAGATCTGTTCGCAATTCCACTCCGGATTCAAGGTCTGGCATCGCCGCAAATATAGCATCCGCTACTGTAGAGGCAAAATTCCGTCCTGTATCCGACGCACCTGCTTGAAAAAAAGGAATGGATCCCGATTTATGGGCGGGCATAGTAAGCGGTCCCTTGACACTGAAGAACTCACCTGAATGATCAATTGAGGAAACCTTATCCCTTTCAGAAAACATGCCTGACTCCCGGTCCATTATAATTGCTTCATTCGGAAAGCTTTCCCAGAGCTTACGTACAACATCTGTAAATTCCATTGCTTTCGCATATCTTACTTCCGGTGAAGGCATAGGGAAATCACCGAAATTTTCGGCGCCTTCGATAGAAGTGACAATATTCCAGCCAGCACGTCCATTGCTCAGCCAATGCAAAGACTGAAGCTGCCTAGCAACAACATACGGTGGATTAAAAGTCGTAGAAATAGTCGTAACCAGCCCAATCCGCTCGGTTTCACGAGCAATCGCTGCGAATATCATCGTAGGGTCAGGGCTACCGAAATTAGCGGAATCGCCCAACATCTGTGGGCTCACATAAAGATAATCCGCCCTGAAAAGAAAATCGAGCTTTGCCTTCTCCGCTATTTTTGCCAAATCAATGTAATAATCTATAGAACCCATTTTTTCCACACCGCTGTCTGGGCGCCGCCATCCGTCACCTTTCATCCAAGTTGCAGACAGAGATAATCCGATGCACAATTGTCTATTTTCCGTCATTTTATCACCCTTTCAGACTAAATAATTCGATCAGAGACATACTTTAGAAAGCGAAGTCGACCGATTGAACATTCAGCAACATCGCCACTCCATGGCAACATCGCGATGATTATGATGAGAACCGCCTGGATTTGAGCCAAGCTCGGCAAAAGCGTTATCGCGGTCGAGCCTGTCCTAGGTATTCATGGTCAAATCGACCATTGACGGGCACGCCCTTACCTTTACTTATTCACCTCCAAAAATTAAAAATGATTATCATTATCAGTGAATAGTGTAGCAAGAACTGAATCAAAAGCAAATGCACAAATCACGAATGTCATATGTATCATTATCTAATCTAGGTATGCTAAATGATTAAGTAGCTGATATTCAGAACAGGGCAACGACGGTACAGGAAAGGAATACTGAGGTAAACAGGAAGTAGCCTGCCCTCCAGATTCATCACCAGCCGTTGCAGCCTGATGACGCACTCACTCGTCGATTCAAGGCACGCTCGAATACAGCATAGCCAAGATTTGGCTTGCTTTCTTCAATGGAATCCTGCTTTCACTAACTCTAGATATGTGATCATCTACTTGTTAGGTATGCGGTGGGAGACACACCGAATTTCTTTTTAAAGACTCTACTGAAATATAGCGGATTGGCATACCCTACACTGACCGCAATGTCGCTGATAGGAAAATTACCCACTTTCAGTAATTCGCTCGCTCTTTCCATACGATAATGAATGACATAGTCGATCGGACGGAACCCAGTATATTTGTGAAAGTAGTAGGAGAAGCGTTTGGGACTCATCCCATGCAACTCAGCCAATTCGTCGAGTGTCAGCGGATTCATATAATGTCTGTTAATGTATGCAATGGCTTCCTCTATCACCCTTTTACTCGGTGAACAGCCACTCTCTCGATGCTTGCAACCTACCAGAACTTGATGCATGATGCTTAAGAATAATTCCTTGACACGAAGTTTCTCAATCCCGCCAAGTGTATAGGCATTCTGATGCATCATGATCAGCAATTCTATCACTCTCGGATTTGCTCCCGGTTCCAGCTTGAAGTGAGAGTCGCATACATGACCGCTATTTTCATCACCTAGCTTCTCCAATCTATAAAAAAGCAAATAGTACTCGTACTCAGATTGGCCTAAAACCTGCGAGTCCAGTTGCATGCCTGGAGCCGCATGTAATACTGTTCCTGGATGTAATTCGTAGGCAGTTCCATTCACGCACATTCTAGCTTCTCCACGAATGGTAAAAAGAAATCCATGCCTTTCGGTTCTAAATTCCCGCAATATACTTTTCGGCTGGATGACTAACCGGTAGGCACCTTCTACATCATAGGAACCACTAGCAAATATCTCGGCTAATTTATCCACATCTATCATTGTTTATGCTCCTGCTCCTTATCCAATAGTAAAAAATTTGAAAACGAACAAATAAGTATGTTCTCTTGATTTACGTCAATGACCAGTCAAGCTCCTCCTATTAACATAAAAATAAACATTGTCATATAGGAGGCTATCTTATGGTTACCTCAGTAAAAGCGTTATCAAATGAGCGAAAAGCCGCCATAACTGCTGGCACATCAATTATTATCATGGCACTTGCTGCATTTTTTTCCTATGGTTTTGTCCATGAAAGCCTTGTGATAAAGGGCGATGCCAGCGCCACATTTCATATCATCATGTCATCAAATAGCCTATTCAAAGCCGAAATTTTTGGGTGGGTCATCATCCTGATAAGTGACACTATAGTAGCATGGGCCCTGTATATTTTCCTAAAGCCCATTCATAAAAACCTTTCATTGCTCGGTGCATGCTTCCGTCTAATCTATTCGACAATATTGGGAATTGCCATACTAAACTTGGTATTTGTGCTGCTACTCTCAAGATATCCAAATTATTTATCCTCTTTTAAAATCGAGCAAATTCAGCCACTTATGATGCTATTTCTTGAAACATTCGAATCTATTTGGTCTATTGGTTTGATTGTTTTTGGCGGGCACCTGTTGATGGTTGGCTTTGTGGCCCTCCAATCAGACAGCATTCCTAAAGTGATCAGTATATTGCCTTACACATCCCTGTAATACGAAATAACATTTTGTGGGGACATCCCCTTGTCTAAGGAGCACTGTTCCCTTTTTATATTCCTCAATTAGGATATCTTCAGCGATAGCCTTTTGTTCCTCTTCACTAAGAGATGTAAATTTAGACATATACTTGAACAATATGCTTTTCATTTTTCTCTCCTTTTCTCTCTTACATGAAGGAATTATGGGTAATCTCATCTCTTATTTATATCATATTCCGACATCTATACATTATTTTGAGAAGCTGTTGTCATAGATTGATAAAGCATGACCTAACCTCATAGCCCCCACATTCATGTAATGGAGCTTACAATTTAGAACTGCATCCTCTCTCCACTTTACCACTATTTGTGATAAGGTCTACTGCAAATAATCTTGAACTATCCTGCTATGTTGGTAACCCTGGAATGTTATTGTAACAAAGAGATCGGAAGTACTCTCTGTCGCAGGGAAAAAGAGATCAGTCATTGATTAATCCCCACCTGACAGAAAGACAAACAGGGCTACCAGAGAACCAATAAATATTATTGACCTAACTTACAAGCAAAAAATGCGATATATTTTAGGATGATCCTTATAAAAAGCGGAAGGTGAACGCTAGTGGGTTGGAATTAGAGGGGATAAATACGCGGAAGAGCCTTTATTGAATTACTAACTGAATTACTAATTAAATTACGTAATGCAATCGGAAGTAATTTGAATGATTTTATTCAAAGAATGAAAAGAGGAGTCTAAGAGTTACATGATTACGAGTAACAATAATAGGGCTGTCCTTTGTCATCTCTTACGACTCAGGGACAGCCCTATCTTACATTTAGGGAGTTGCATTAATCTAGGAGTTTCTTTAATCCGTTTACTCTAGAGCTTGAGCTAGCTGTGTGAAAATAACTCCCAATGCAAAAGCTCCTGCATCTGGATACCCGAGACTTCTTTCACCGACTGTTCCTGCTCGGCCCATTCTAGCGACAATGGACTCGGTCTTCTTAGCTCCGAGTACTGCAGCTTCTGCCGCTTTGGTAGCTGCTGTCTTACTATCATCGCCCTCTTTAGCACTTTGCTCCCAGGAATCGGAAAAAGGTACAAGCGCATCAATCAAGGTCTTATCGCCGACCACTGCTCCTCTTCCAAAGGACCTTTCACCCGTATCCTGAATGCCTTTGACAACAGCCTTCATCATGCCAGCGAACTCAGAAACGGATAATTCGGTCTTGTTTTTGGCAAATTTACTTGCGGCTCGGAAGGCTGATCCCCAAATCGGCCCAGAAGCCCCGCCACAATGCTCCATAATGACCAAGGAGCAGGCATTCAGAAAATCTCCTATATCGGCGACATGATGTTGGGTAATTTCCTGCCACTCATTTTTCAATTGCTTGAAGCCTTTCGCCACGCTCATGCCAAAGTCACCATCGCCTGCATGAGAATCTAGCTCGCAGAAAGCAACCTCATTTTCGATAATGACCTCACTCATTTTGTCAATCAAATATATTAGGTTGTATAGCGAGAATACATTCTTCTCAATCTTTGCATATTGCTTATCCGTCTCACACTGATAAGAAACGGTGTGATTCAGTTGTTGCGATTCCAATACTACTTCGTCTGCACGCAACGGGCTAAATGGCTGGTTAATTTGTAGTGCTGGGGTATCGCAGCTTGCCTCTAAATAACGCTTAAGTTGATCATCTAGTGAGATGAACGACACCGAAGCACCTGCCATATCTATGCTTGTCATATAGTTGCCAACGAATACCTTAAAGATCGATACGTTGCTCTTATTGATTTCACGAACAACTGCATTTGCCAGCAAATACAATTCCTGTAATGGTGATCCGCCGAATCCATTAATCAATACGCCAATTTCTTGTTGTGAATTGTCTTTGATGTTCATATCTCGGAATAAATCTGCTACCATTTTCTTGGCTAATTCATTAGCAGACACAAGCTTTTCTCTGCGGATTCCTGGCTCTCCGTGGATGCCTACACCGTACTCAATCTCATCCTCACTCAATTCGAAGGTAGGTGTCCCTTTAGCAGGAACTGTACAAGATGTAAGTGCAAAGCCAATGCTTCTGGTGCGATCTATAGCCTTTTGAGCTATTTCCTTTACTTCACTTAATTCCTTTCCTTCTTCTGCTGCTGCTCCGGCAATTTTATGAACCAATACGGTTCCGGCAACGCCCCTTCTTCCAACAGTGTACAGACTGTCTTCCACAGCGATATCATCATCAACTTTGATATAATCGACTAGCAACCCGTCTTCGCCTGCAAGATGTGCCGCATTTTTAAAATTCATGATATCTCCGCTGTAATTTTTAATGATCAGCAACGTACCTTTCTTACTGGCAGAGGCTTTGATCGCTTGATAGACCTGAATCTGAGATGGCGAAGCAAATACATCTCCACAGACAGCAACATCTAACATTCCGCTCCCAACAAATCCTGCATGTGCAGGCTCGTGCCCGCTGCCTCCACCGCTAATAAGCGTAACCTTATCTGTATTGATTTCTCTTTTCTTCATTATCTTATGTTTACTTATAAATTCTAAATCCGGATGTGCAAGTACCATTCCACTACACATTTCTCTTACCAGCGTTTCCGGCTTGTTCATGATTTTCTTCACATTACTCACCCTTTTTCTTAAATTCCTGCCCGATTTGATCCGCTACCATAATGGCGGCTACTACATCTTCTTCACTTACAGGAAAAGGCATAGAATGAATAGACTCTTCTAGTATACAAGCTTTCTTTGCGACATTCATCAGCTCGGCTCTAGTGACACTCGTTACACCGATATCAGAAAGACACACCGGAAGTCCTACACTTACGCAGAAATTCAATACCTCGTTTATTTCTTTTCTATCTGCATTTTCAAGCACCAATTGAACAAGCGTTGAAAATGCGACCTTTTCACCATGATAATACGAATGGGTTCCTTCCAATGCGGTTAACCCATTATGAATGGCATGTGCCGCCGCCAGACCTCCGCTTTCAAACCCTAGACCTGATAAAAGAATGTTGGTTTCAATTATGTTTTCAAGCGCAGGAGTAACAATATTAGAATCACAAGAGATTTTAGCTTTAAGTCCGTCTTGAAGCAGTGTTTCATAGCAGAGCTTTGCAAGGGCAAGAGCAGCTTTTGTTCCTTTAGCTGGCTGACCTACTCCAGATATTGCTCCACAAGGAATTCCTGCATTCACATTGGAATAAGAGTTAGAAGTTGCTCTAGCTTCAAAGTAAGTAGAAAGCGCATCTCCCATGCCCGAGACAAGAAAACGCGTAGGTGCATGGGCAATAACAGTTGTATCGATCAGCACTACGCTTGGACTTTGTTTAAAGTAGGCATAGTCATCAAATTCCCCTTCTGGTGTATAAAGGACAGCAGAATGGCTTGTTGGAGCGTCCGTCGCAGCAATGGTCGGAACGATAATTAACGCCTCGCCCTCTGCTACGCATTTCGCGGTATCGATCGCTTTTCCTCCACCCAATCCAATCGTGCAGGAACAAGCGTGTTCCTTCGCAAGTTGTTGTAATCTATGAACTTCATTACGAGAACACTCTCCATTGAAATCGCTTTCAATTATCGTTACGCCAAATTGTGCCATGGTATGTTCAAGCTTATCTTTTACACGATTTATGTCATCCTGATGAGCAATTAGAAGAGCAGAATCACCAAATGTCTTGATGAAATACCCTAGATGGACTAATTCATTTTCACCTTGAACATACTTAGTTGGGCTAATAAAAGCTTTTCTCATTTGAATAATCCTCCTCTGTGCGATTATATTCCCATTATAGAGCTACCTTGTCCGAAGATCATCGAACGATTTACTCCAAATAAAGCGCTTTCTCATCGTATTATCTTGTCCTGCATGTCCCAAAATAGGATTATCTTGTCCTGCCATCAGACTATTATGCTATAATAATGCGAAGGTACGAAAGGAGAGTAGATCTCATGACCTTGCATGTTAAATTGGACAAAATTATAGATCTAACAAAGTGGCAGAAACTGCAAGACTCACTCTCTCTAGTCACTAAAATGGCGATTATCACAACTGATTATAAGGGTGTACCCGTGACGCAGCACAGCCAATGCCAGAGCTTCTGTCAGGCGATACGAAAAGACGCTGCATTGTCCGAATACTGCCAAAAATGCGATGCAAGAGGCGGATTGGAGGCTGTGCGACTGAATAGGCCGTATATCTATCTGTGCCATTTCCATATTATAGATATCGCCATCCCTATTATTGTCAACAATCAGTATATTGGAGCTATTATGGCAGGTCAGGTAAAATTACGTGATAATCCATTGGAGCTGGAACAAATAGTAACCCGGCCAACCAATGTCGATACCCATAAAAAGCTCCTTGGCTTGGAACAAGACTATGCCTCCCTTCCCGTCTTGTCCTATGATGAAATAACAACCATTTCTGAAATGCTGTATCACTTATGCAATTACATTGTGGAAGAAGCCATCACGAAAAATTCAACTATTGATATGTATCGTCATGCGTTCACATCGGACAAACCTGTTATTGATGCCATTGCCGATCACTCGTACCGCAATATCCAAACCATAAAAAAAGAGCTGGAAAATACGCTTATTGATAGTCAGATCATAAACATGTCTACCCATAAAAGAATTTCCACCAGCACCATTCTTCAACCGGCCTTTGATTATATTTATGCTCATAAAAATGAAAACTTTACATTAGCGGATATGGCTGATATTTGCCATGTTAGCCCTAGCTATTTCAGTCGTTTGTTCACCAAGGAAACCGGGGAGAATTTTTCTGTGTTCATTCCACGCTTGAAGATAGAGTGGGCTAAACAAATTTTAGAGACAACCGATCTCTCCATTTCTCAAATCAGCAATGAATTAGGATTCAGTGAGCCTAGCTATTTTATTAAAACATTCAAGAAATTCGAAAGGATAACACCTTCTGTCTATCGTAATGTATATAGTAAGAGGGATGGTACCTAGGTAAGAAATGGGCAGAGAAAGATTTCCCTTTTCAATTGTCCCATGCAGGAAATTGAGTCTGATTGGGTATAATCCCCATAATGTATGGGGAGGAGTTCTTATGCATCAAAAAATTGGCCCCCGTTAATCCCGAGGTCCTCCATTCATGTATTCGTATCAACCTCACCCCAAAATTTACAAAGGGAGATGTATGAGAATATGAATGGACCTGTAAAAATTTCTCGAAGTGAAAGACTTCAAAACTGCCAAGAAATTGCCGCGAGGTTACATGAGGTATACAAAGATAAAGTCCTGGCCATAGGAATCTATGGATCTGTTTCCCGAGGTACAGACGGCCCTTTTTCAGACATTGAGATGTTTTGTGTATTAGAAGAATCCAGCGAAGACGTAGAATTTAGTTATGAATGGTCAGCGGGACCTTGGAAAGCTGAAGTGAATGTATACAGTGCAAATGTCCTTCTGAAAACAGCCGCTACTGTGGAAGGAGATTGGCCACTTACACATGGCCCCTTCTTTGCCCTGCTTAGTCTGTATGATCCTAAGGACTTTTTTTCAACGCTAAAAAATGCGGCAGATTCACCAACAAAGGAAGATTTTACACAGGCAATCAATGGAGTTCTTGTAGGAGAAATGTATGAATTTATCGGGAAGCTTAGAAATGCACGTCTAAACGGCCATCTTACCTATCTGCCCTATTTGACCATGCAATTTGCCCAATACGGTGCCATGGTGATCGGGTTGCACAATCAAAAACTCTACTCGACTGGGGCCATGGTTTTGCCCGAATCATTGGAACTCGCGAATCGTCCGGCAGGGTTTGACGAGGTAGCTAGACTGGTGATGTCTGGAAACTTAGCAGAACCGTCCAAAATAATTGTCGCCTGCGAAGATTTTTGGAATGGCCTCATAGCCTGGGTAGCGGAACATCATTATGTGATTCATTCAGAACGAATTCCTTTTTGATCAAGGAAAAAACGAGCCCCTGCAAGAGAGGCCTTAGATTGTTGAGAAAGCCCCGCTTTTTAGTGGGGCTTTCTTCTATTATGGTGATTTTTCTCAAGAAAAAATGGATTTATCATTTATGATGTTAGGCAAAATTACAAAAAAAAGAGGCCATCGAATTTTTTCAACAGCCTTCAAACAGAGTAATCACTGAATATTTTGTATGTTAGGCAATTTTTTCAATTACTAAAGAGGCACTTACAACTGCAGGACCCGCACCTGATACACTATTTTGTAATACGGTATTCCCATCAATGTTACGTAAGGTAAGAATATCCCCTGCTGTAAAAGTGGTGATCACTTGCCCGCTATAAGTTTGGTTACCTGAACCAGCTCCAAAATTTGAGCCTGGTATTTGTACTAGACCATTGAATAAAGCAAATGCGGAAGTACCCTGTTGTGGAAATACCTCATAAGTAATGAGATAAGTACCTGTTTGATTTATCGTGATGGGAGCAGTGCCTGGAGTATGGGTAACTAAAGTTGGAGGCGAGATGATTCCATTCGTATTAAAAGTGACCGCAGTATTTAATGCTAAGGTTTGTTGTGTTGTGTCAAATATATTTGCGAAACCTAAAAGACCTCCGCTTGCTCCGGTTGACCCTGTTGCCCCTGTTGCCCCTGTTGCTCCTGTTGCCCCTGTTGCTCCTGTTGCTCCTGCTCCTCCTGTTCCTCCTGTTGTCCCTGTTGCCCCTGTTGCTCCCGTTGCCCCTGTTGCTCCCGTTGCCCCTGTTGCTCCTTGTGCTCCGGTTGGTACATTAATCTTGATCTTATTCTTTACTTTGCACTTGCTATTATTTTTCTTGCATCTGCATTTTTTATGTCCACATTGCCAGCATTTTTCATGGTTACCCATAATGAAATTCCTCCTTTTAACATACGTTACTAAATCGTATGCTACAGAGATAATGTCCGATTGGACTATTTCTCCAATTAGTTCTTTTAAAAGGCAAAAACAGTATAAAACATGACAGTTGTAACAGAATTAGAAATATGATTAAGTTTGTTGTCGAGTTGCTCATGTATAAAGGTTCCAAAATAAGATTCTAGGTAAAGAGGCCAAAAAAACATAAACTACCTCTAATCCCCAAGCCGTATGCATTTGACATATAATTGCGATAAATTAATTTATCAATTTGAGGAGCTTAATGAAAAGAATCAGAAATCCTTTAATACGTGTATGGAGGGAATAGTATTCTCCTAGAAGTAAAACGTAGAATTTTGCTTCAAAATCATATGGAGAGAAAGTCATTTGGGAAATTTCGGGGTAAAATAGAAAAGTCCTTAGAAGAGATACTTCCTTCAAAGAACTTTTTCTATTAGGTATTGTGAATGGATAATGGGGAATTTAAAGAAGAATTAGGGACTTCTGTGTATAGAAGTCCCTTGTTAAGCCTTTCAGAAAATTTCAAAGTGATTAAAAAAATTCCGCTAACACAAAACTTATATAAGTTTAGCCTAAAGATGATGAAATACCCCTAACAGTAGGAATTAAGTTGGATAATACAAAATCATACTCAATCGGGTTAATGTCCTTCCTGCATTATGATAGGTATGGGGGCTATCTGCCTTAAATCTAATAGAATCACCACTTCTAATCGTATACTCATTGTTATTTACACATACAGTTAGCTCCCCTTCAAAAATAGTGAGAAACTCTTCCGTTCCCTCCATATGCGCATCAGAGCTTAGAAAACCACCCTTTTCTATCTCGACTGAGTACACTTCAAAGCGTCTGTCATCATCAAACAAAAAATTGGGAAAGACTCGATATTTTCCATTGTCTTCAGATAATGTTTTAATTTCATTTCTCAAAACAACTTGAGTATCTGGCTGTGGATTATTTATGAGTGAAGTAAAGGAAATCTTTAATCCATTTGCGATTTTCCAGATAGTTGTAATCGTAGGGCTCGATTCCCCTCTTTCGATTTGACCGATCATCGTTTTGCTTACTCCAGTTAGTTCAGCAACTCTTTCAAGACTTAATTTCTTACTTTCACGAAAGGCTTTTACGTTTTTTGCAATGATAAGATGTATCTCCTCCATAAAAACACTCCTACCTTTCTGTACAAGATAACGTTCGTTTCGTACAATAAGAAGTAAACCGTTATATTGTTCGTTCTGTACATTATAACATACACCACAAAGGAGGTTCTGATATGCCTTTCTTATCAATGCTGCTGTATGCTTTTATTTCTAGTTTTACACCAGGTCCAAATAACATAATGGCTATGTTATTCGCGAATAAATACGGCTTTAAACAGACATTGCGATTTTGTTTAGGAGTAGGGGCTGGTTTTTTCGTCATCATCGTAATGAGCTGTTATTTTAATCTTGTGCTTAAAAATTTTATTCCAAAAATTGAATTGATTATGTCCATTCTAGGTGCCGCCTATATGATATATTTGGCTATCAAAATCATTACTAGTACAAATCATGATCAAGATACTGATAGAGATAAAAGTAACAGTTTTTTAGCAGGTATGCTTTTACAATTTGTGAATCCAAAAGGTATTTTATATGGCATAACCGTAATATCAACTTTTATCATTCCCTATCACACTTTACATCTTAGCTTATTATATAATTCATTGCTTCTAGCTTTTATTGGCTTTATGGGAACTTTCAGTTGGAGTGTATTTGGTTCGATTTTTAAAACAGTCTTATCTAAGTATAGAAATCAATGTAACGTAGTTATGGCTTTATTGTTATTATATAGTGCGATTTCGATCCTTTTCATTTAGGCAGAAGAGTTTCAAAAATCTGCAAAGAAAGCTTTGATTACATGACGGAATACCAGCGTTGAGACTATCTTTTTACAGAAGAATCGAGTTCGGTCAGAAGTAGCAGAATGTAGCGAAAAGACTCGCTCTTTATCTGTTCGTGCAAGAGCTGGCTGATCTAGATCGTGCTGAACTTGCCATGGAAAAATCAGATCAAAAAGACAATTGGTAGCATCCCCGCCAGACAATTACATGGCGGGGTAGATACTGTATCCTTCTCTCTAACAGGAAGTAACCCTATAAGTGATGGACAGTCTATCATCAATTTAGTTCATCAACCCTTGTTCCGGTTTAATAGAAAAAGCCCAAAAGGTTCCTTTCTTATTGATGCTAGCCTTGATCGTTGGCATCCCTTTTTTAGTAAAAGTATACTCATTATCATGAACGGAAACATCGTAGCCTTTGAGGTCTAATTGAAACCACTTTTTTACCATTGGACTGGCCGCGAGTATCGCTTTTTCTTTGGTATAGAAAGGTTTTGCAAATACCTTTCGGCGTTCCTCATCGGACACATAGTCAACCTCTTTGCTTGAGGATACTGACACCAATTTACCTGTTTTAGCACCTACATATACACAGTAACCGTGCTGTTTGTCCCCAAAAGACCACACTTTATCGATGCTTTCTTTCGGACTAGTATAGATTCTGGCAGTTGGTAGAAGTTGAACCGATTGAGTTTTCGCCAGCTCTTTTATCGCTTTCTCGGCGATTTTTACTTTGCTTGGATCAATTTGTTCAGTCTTATACGAGGCTCCAGCAGAAATTACCTGTTCTGTCAGTGCATCAAGTAAGACAGAAGCTGAGTCATTATCTGATCGAAACAACCAGACATCCTCCTTCTCCCATTTCGTTCTTTCTACGCTAGTAATCTTAAAAATTCGTTTTTCATCTAGCCCCTTTAATGTTCTCATAACGGATTCTTGTAAGCTGGGTTTCACTTCTTCAAATGAAAATCTGACATTCACATGCTTTACCTCGCCCGTTTTTTTATCGACAAGGATATTGCCTCGATTACCTTTGGCTTTAACGACCCAGGAGCTCGGATTTTGCCCAACAATTTCGTCTAATTCAATTTCAACCCCTTCTGCTATAGATTGCATGGCCTTCTTCATTGTTTCAATCACATTTTTGTCTAGTTCTGTAAGAGATGGTAGTTTCATTTGTGTAGCCGGTAAAGCATTCTCTGCTGCATACCCGGATGATATCACCCCAGAAAAAGATGGTACGGTCTGTACCAATAGAGTAAGTGTGCATACCGCTAAAAGCGCTTGTTTTTTCATCGTATGACATCCTTTCTGTTTGTTAATCACTTATTTGATCCAGCAAAACAGATATTGTTACACCATCAATAAAAAAAGATAGGGTTGCTCTCCTCTCCTATTCCTAGTTTTTCTTTTGCTCGTTTGGAGCAATAAATTTTGTGAATCCGCCAAATAAATCTGAAAAAAAAAAGAGACCCGCCAGAAAAGGACAGGTCTCAAGAGCTTGTGGGAGTGAATTATCATCCTCATTTTGTTATATCTGGGGGTATCTAAGATCGAGCGTTGAAGTAGCTGATTTATTATAAAAACGACTGTAATCATCGGTTTTTCCATCCACGCTCCTCCGTTCTCATACAGCCAGTACCCTTATTTAAAATCAAATAAATTTTTCTGATTTTTACGCATCCGAAACTTGATGAATTGTTCTTTATTTTCGATTTGGAAATAAATATTATTTTTCAAAAGATAGCCCAAGGGATATCCTGGCTCTTTCCCATATGAGTGCCCCGGATATACGCGAACATTTGGGTCGACCCTATTTCGAATTTTTTGTACGCTTTCATACATTTGATCTGGGCATCCTCCCGGCGTATCGCAAATTCCACAGCCTTCCACGAAGATGGTATCCCCTGTTAACAATGCAGCAGATAAGAGAAAACAGGAACTTCCTGCCGTATGTCCCGGTGTTAGAAGACAAATGATTTTTGTCTCTCCCAGCATAATCTCATCTTCATCGGCAAAGGAATGCAAATGAGGAGAATGATACTGATAATAGTCGATTTCTTTGGAAGACATGTATACCTTTGGCTGATACCGATTCACTAACGGTTCTACCAAATGAACGTGATCGTAATGTGAATGAGTAAGCAGTATCATCGTTACCTCTGCACCGAGGTCAGCAAGCATGATCGTAATACGTTCCAAATCCCATGCAGGGTCCACAATTGCTGCCTTCCCTGTAGCTTGATCCATGATGATATAACTGTAGTTGAAACCAACTTTGAGTTTGTATAAACGATACGTATCATTCATATGATCCGCATATCTCCTTTCAAAGTTGTTTATCTAAAAACAAAAAAGAGGAATTACTCCCCTCTTACATTTTTTTATGTATGTAAATTGAGCTGATTGCGGTTACATTTTGCAGCTTATGTAAGCTTGCAGACATACCTTCTCCATATCGTCTACAAATATGTACACTACTTATCATTTCATGTATGTACCCTAGTTTCCCCTAACGTGCCGAAACAACGATTAATTTCCACTAGAGAATGAATAGTCGTTACAGTGAAAATGCTTTGCCTATATGATCAAGAAAAAATTCTTAATTTTATAATTAGTGGTATTATACAAATAATACTGTGGAATGTCGATAATTGTCAATTTGTTATTTTATACAATAGAATTGAATAACATTTTATGGTTATTAATTAACAAAAGTTTGAAAAAATTATGGTTGATTTACTTTTCAACTATCCTATAATTATATTCAACATAAATAAAAATCTTTACATATCACCTTAGACATTTTGACTACTGAAAGATGTACGTAAAAAAACTTTTTGAAAGGAATAATTACTTTGAAATGGTATGCTCTTTACGTAAGATCAGGCGGCGAAGAAATAGTTAAAGATCATTTGAACTATTATTTTGATGAACAAACTTTGTATGCTCTCATACCTAAGAGAAAAGTTCCTGAGAAAAAGAACGGAGCCATTTTTCACAATATTAAAATTTTATTCCCTGGCTATGTCTTAATTAAAACGGATATGACTTCAAGTATCTTTTACAAAATCAAAGAAATACCTAACCTATACAAATTTGTTAATATAGGTCCCATATATTCAAAATTAACAAGCAGCAATCATGCTAAGAAGGATATTTCAATCACGAATTTTTCAGCTATTGATGATGAAGAAATGTCCCCGCTCTTACGATTATTAGGCAATACAGACATCATTACGTATTCAAAAATTCACTTAGAAAATTCAGAGGTCTATGTTAATTCGGGTCCCTTAAAAGGAATGGAAGGACAGATTAAAAAAGTAGATCGACACAAAAAACGCGCTAAAGTACTCATAAAATTTATGGGTTCAGAGAAATTGGTCGATCTTGGTGTTGAAATACTTTCCAGCTTAAAAAATCTAAATATTAGCAACTAAAGAACTATTGTTCATTTTTTTGCCATTATCAGATGATTACTTCCACTTATCTGCCTATCACTGTAGTCATCCCGTAAAAGTTCTACCCTTCAAGCATCTTCGGATTGTAAGCTCCTTGGCTTAGTTACAATCTCAATAGCATTTATAGATTTTGTAAGAAAGCTTCAGTCTGTTCGTAAACAGATTTAAAATTATTAAAAATCCAAACATAAATCTGCTTTATTCGTATTCTTTCATTAACAATTACAACGTTCTATTTTTTGTAGAAAAGAGCTACCGAATCTATCGGTAGCTCACATTTTAATACCATTTAGCAAGTTTGTTCAAAGCTACGTGCCAAATTCGCCATTTCAATAGCGGAAGCGGCCGCTTCACATCCTTTATTTCCAGCCTTTGTCCCGGCACGTTCGATAGCTTGTTCAATATTATCAGTCGTTAGGACACCAAAAATAATAGGTACTCCACTGCTCATAGAAAGAGCTGCTACTCCTTTTGCACATTCATTGCAAACATAATCAAAATGGGGAGTCGATCCGCGAATCACTGCTCCTAATGTAATAATCGCGTCAAAACGCGCTGTTTCGGCCATTTTTTTCGCCATAAGTGGAATCTCGAAGGCCCCCGGAACCCATGCCATTTCAATTTGGGCTTCTTCCACACCATGCCGTTTTAATGTATCTAAAGCCCCACTTACTAGTTTACTGACAATTAATTCGTTAAAACGACCAGCAACAACTCCTATACGCAATCCTGAACCGACGAGCTTGCCTTCCCAGATTTTCATATTCATCCTCATTTCTTCATTATAATATAGTTAGCATATGTCCTAGTTTCTGTTGCTTGGTATGCAGGTAATGGTAATTATGCTGATGACTTTTCATTTGAAGCGGTACTCGTTCTGCTACTTTTAGACCATATCCATTGAGTGCCACGATTTTTCTAGGATTATTGGTTAAAAGACGCAATTTCTTAGCCCCCAGATCACGCAAGATTTGTGCACCAATTCCATATTCACGTAAATCAGCGGGGAAGCCTAGCCGTTCATTGGCTTCAACAGTGTCTAAGCCTTCTTCCTGTAGCTGATATGCTTTTAATTTGTTTATTAAGCCAATTCCGCGCCCTTCCTGTCTCATATATAGCAGAATTCCGGCTCCTACCTCGTCGATTTGTTGCAGGGCAGCATGCAATTGTGGTCCGCAATCGCAACGAAGAGAACCAAATATATCGCCTGTTAAGCATTCAGAATGCACACGCACTAAAACAGGTTGATAAGGGCGAATATCTCCCTTAACAAGAGCTACATGTTCCTTTCCATCCAACGTATTCGAGTAGGCAAAGATGCGAAAATCTCCGTATTCTGTAGGCAGAATGGTCTCCGCCTCCTTCTTCACCAGCGATTCGCTTTGCATACGATAATGAATCAGTTGTTCGATCGAAACAATTTTTACATCTAAACGCTTCGCTATTTCTAATAGAGCAGGTAAACGTGCCATGCTTCCATCCTCTTGCATGATTTCGCAAATTACCCCAGCAGGATAACCACCAGCAAGCCTTGCCAGATCTACCGCCGCTTCTGTATGTCCTGCCCGCTTTAATACTCCGCCCTCCTTGGCAACCAATGGAAAAATATGTCCAGGGCGCCGGAAACGATCAGCTTCTGCTTGCGGGTCAAGCATTGCCATGATCGTTTGTGAACGCTCATGCGCCGATATCCCTGTATGCGTATCCCTTTCATCTATGGACACTGTAAAAGCTGTTCCATGATGATCTGTATTATTTTCCACCATCTGTCTTAGCTGTAGCTCACGAGCTCTTTTATCCTCAATCGAAACGCAAACCAGCCCTCTTCCATGGGTAACCATGAAATTAATCATCTCAGGTGTTGCCTTCTCCGCCATGCACAGAAAATCTCCTTCATTTTCCCGATTCTCGTCATCGACCACAATAATGGGCTTTCCCTGACGCAATTCCTCTAGCGCCTCTTCTATCGTGTGAAGCATGTAGATTCCCTCCTAGCCATTGGTATTAGACAAACCCATTGTCACGTAAAAAGCTTTCTGTTACAGAATGTTGCTTGTTGCGAGCAGAATGCAAAGAATGGAGTAAGCTTCCTTGAGAAGCTAGTAGCCTTTCCACATATTTACCAATCACATCATTTTCAAGATTTACGCAATCCCCCACCTGTTTCTTTCCGAGCGTAGTAACTGCTGCGGTATGAGGAATGACCGAGACGGAAAAGGAGGTGGCTTTGATGGCAACCACTGTTAAGCTTATTCCATCTACTGTAATAGAGCCTTGGGGAATGAGATAACGCTGGATATCTGCTCCCGCTTCTATTTCGAATAGTATGGCATTTTCATTTTGCCTTTTCGATAAAATTCTTCCTTTCCCATCAATATGCCCTGATACCAGATGGCCACCTAATCTGTCGCCAATAGACATCGCCCGCTCCAAATTTACTAGCTCACCATTCCGGAGCTCACCCAAATTCGTTCTCTTCAGCGTCTCTGGCATAACATCAACTACAAAGCCGTTAGCGCTAAACTCGGTAACCGTTAAACAAACTCCATTTACTGCAATGGAATCACCTATTTTACTTCCCTCTACAACCAGCCTGGCGTTAATATGCAGGTTGCCAGCCTTTTGACTGACTAAAAATCCAGTGGTCGTACCTACTTCCTCAATAATCCCCGTGAACATGATCGTCCTCACTCCTTATGAATTGCTATGATCCGTCCAAAGTGGGTAACCCGTTATCTTTACTTCCTGTTCACTCACCTTCTCTACTGCTACATCTCTGAGTTGAATCGCATCTTTCATCAAAGGAATACCGTTTCCTCCGTAGGCGACTGGAGATTCCACTCCACCCACAAGTGTAAAAGCGACATAGGCTATTACCTTTTGAATCGCTTGTGCCTCTAAAAACGCCCCGCTTATCTTGCTGCCACCTTCTACAAGTACCGATACAATTTCTGCCTCTCCCAAGGTTTGGAGGACAAATGGTATCGTTACTTGATCCTCTTGTTGCACCGTGATTCGAATTCCTTTTGCACGCAGGAAATCTACTTTTTGTTGAGAAGCTCTTCTTGTGGTAAAAATCCAAACTGGCGATGTAGTATCTTTAAGAATCGTAGCTGTCTTTGGAATACGGAGAGTTTGATCAAGAACGACTCGTATCGGCTGCCTTCCCTTTTCATACAACCGGGCTGTCAGTAAGGGATCATCTTTTATCACCGTGTTTATACCCACTAAAATTGCGTCAGATTTAGCCCGTTCCGCATGAACTTCCCTGCGTGCCAATTCACTCGTTATCCATTTGCTATCGCCGGTTGCTGTAGCCAGCTTCCCATCTAATGTACTGGCCGTCTTCAGCGTAACAAACGGCCTTTTCGTATGAATATAATGAAAAAACGATTCATTGCATTCTCGGGCTTCCTTTTCTAATACACCGACCTGCACATCTATACCAGCATGTTTTAAAGTTGCTACACCTTTACCTGCCACCAGTGGATTAGGGTCTTCTATGGCAATGACAACCCGTGCCACTCCTGCATCTAGTAGCGCTTGAACGCAGGGTGGTGTTTTCCCATAATGACTGCATGGCTCCAAGGTTACGTATACAGTCGCCCCCGCTGCCTTTTCCCCAGCCATTCGTAAGGCATGAATTTCAGCGTGAGACTCACCTGCCCGCAGATGGGCTCCTAGACCAACAATGCTCCCATTTTTCGCAATAACAGCACCCACTGTAGGATTAGGAGATGTCTGATGACTCGCTCCTTCTGCCAATTGAATTGCTATCTTCATAAAAGCTTGATCCAACAGCACTTGATTCTCACATTCGCTCCTCTTCCATTCTTGAAGCTCATTCATAAGCGTTCCTCCTTTCTGTGTTTTTTTGTTCTGTGTATCTTGCTTTTACTCTTGCAAACGCACCTTGGTTACTTTCATAACCTATTTTTTACAATAAAAAAATGCCCTTTTCAGTAAAAGGGCATAGAGAAATACAGCCTACCATCGGATTTTTCAAAAAATGGATACATAAAGTGTTACACCACCGCAAATAGATCATGCCTTGACTGACATATTTTGAATACATCTAAATAAACCGTCTTCTCATTTATGAAAAAACAGTCTGCGATGGCCACCACAATCTAAGTCATGTATCCTCATTGAAAAATGTGATAAGCCTTGTACCTTCTCCCATCCGGACTATACCGTCGGCCTTGGATTTTCACCAAGTCAGTCGCAAAAACGGTTTGCGAGTCGCGGGCTCAGACATAATCGTCATTACCGCCGGTCGGGAATTTCACCCTGCCCTGAAGGTGGTTATGCAATTGCCTGTAGTATAACACAAGTATCCATACATGGGAACGGCTACTTTTCTGACTTCTTGTCAATCGCTTTGTATTTTGTTGGATAATAAGCTACAGCTTGGTCTTCCTAGTAACGGGAAAAATTTTGTGTTTACACTAAAAACCTACGTCCTACTATCCTGATTGTCACTGCTTGTCCAACGTCTAATGCCGACATCTTCATCATGGAGAATACGTTCATTTATGTTGAAAAGGAGAATTAGTAATGTCTGTCTGCTAATCTCCCAAGCCGCTTTTCCTTCATGCTTGTGTATCATCCCTGAAAAAGTTGGATAAGATTACCGCATGTATCATGAAACACAGCAATGGATGTCCCTTCTATATCTACAGGCTTACTCTTAAACACTACACCCAGTTTTAGCAGTCTGTCATACTCTTTGTGAATATCGTCAACAGCAAACGTCATTAAAGGAATTCCTGCCTCAAACATTTCTTTTTGAAATGTTTTCGCAGCAGGATGCCCCAGTGGTTCCAAAAGCAATTCAATATCTTCCGGGCCTTCCGGCGAAACAACCGTTATCCATTTAAAATCTCCTACTGGAAAGTCGCTTTTTTTCACAAAGCCTAAAACCTCTGTATAAAATGAAAGAGCTCTATCCTGATCGTTGACAAATATACTTGTTAGTTTAATTTTCATTGAAATTCCCTTTCCTCTAAGATAAATTCAAGCTGAACACGGAGAATATACCAAAATGGAACGAATTTGTGCATTTATCCATTTATATTATTGATCAAACTTTCACTTCCATTCCAACTTCTTAAAAAGACCGATTGACCTTTCCGCTTCCCTAATTTTTGCACAAGTATTTAGATATAGCCTTAGCTACATATATAATTAAATACAGCTCCTTTCCCATAAGCAAAGAATGTATGTAAAAAGTCCTGAATTTAATATAGTCGTATTGACAATATGAAAATAACTATATAAAATAACCTCAAGAACACGTAGAAAGGAGCTTCACACTTTGCAAATTCCTCCAAAGGAAAAGCCAGTCTATCGATCTCCTGATGGCTTACCTACCGACATTTGTATATTTACGATTACATCGGAGCCTAGAAAAGATACCAAGCACAAATCCCTTCCCGATCGTAAGCTAAAAATATTGCTGATTCAGCGTGATCCACAAAGCGATCGCTTTCCAGGGTATTGGGCTTTTCCAGGTGGTTTTCTCAATGAACACGAAACACTTGATCAATGTGCTGAACGTGAGCTGCGTGAGGAAACACACATCTTAAATGAGAAGGTACATATTAAGCAGCTAAAAGCCTACTATACTCCAGGCCGTGATCCAGGTGGATGGATTCCAACCGTTGCCTATTATGCCCTTGTTAATGAGCAGGCACTGTCTGGATTTAAGGCTGATGACGATGCTGTAGATGCGTGTTTGTTCACGGTTGAGGAAGCAATGTCCATGAATTTGGCGTTTGATCACAACGAAATCTTAAAGGATGCTCTACAAAAAATCCAAGAGATTATGGTTCAGACTAATATCGCGAAAGAATTTCTACCCGAAGAGTTTACCTTATCTGAGCTGCTTCAGGTCATTGAGACAGTCGTACCTGATTTTAAAGTAGATCGCTCTAACTTTAGCAGACGCTTGGTGTCTACCATAAATAGAAAAGGGATTATTGAAGAAGTCAGAGATGCGGAAGGTTCTGCTAAATACTCGAATAAATACTCACAAAATCCAGCCAAATTATATAAATTTACTGACTACGTGCCATTTGTGAGCATCTATTAATCCTTCTTTTTTTACTCATTTATATAGTCATATTAACTATGTTAAATCAAACAATTAAAATGGAGGTATATATTTATGAGTCAAAAAGCTATCCTGATCATCGATTACACAAATGATTTCGTTGCAACCAATGGCGCTTTAACATGCGGAGAGCCTGCCCAAAAAATCGAAAAGCGGATTGTTCATCTTACCAATCACTTTCTTCAGAATGGTGAATTTGTGGTAATGGCTGTAGATGCACACAAAGAAATTGATCCATTTCATCCTGAATCGAAGCTCTATCCGCCCCACAATATCATCGGAAGTGAAGGACGCGAATTATATGGCGAACTACATAGCCTCTATAAACAAAAGGAAGCGTCCATTTATTGGATGGATAAAACAAGATACAGTGCATTTGAAGGAACTGACTTAGCACTACAACTGCATACGCGCGGTATTCGCCAAATTCATCTTGTCGGCACATGCACGGATATATGTATTCTCCATACGGCCGTATCTGCTTGGTATCTTGGCTTCGAGGTGATTATTCATGAGGATGCAGTTGCAAGTTTCAACCCTGTAGGACACGATTGGGCATTACAGCATTTTAAAAACCAAATGGGAATACAGGTTGTTAATCATTATTGACTAATTATGTATGCTTTTCACTCAAAAAGATATAACGAGGGGACTGGCCGAAAATGACAAAAACAATCTTTGATATTGTTGATCCGAAAATATATCGCTATATTCATATGTGCCTCTTCTGTAAACAACCTGCTTTTAGAATGACGTCTGAAGAAACTCCCTGCCCTCTTTGCGGAAAACAAGAATTAGAAATCCTTCCCTTTTATGATCCCTCCAGAGATTACGGTCTTGATGTGGATGAATATGCGATTACGATGATGTATGCTTTATACAAAAAGAATCTACACCGCACGATAGTTGTCTTTGATGATTTTTATCGTAAAGCTCCTTTTGTTAAGCCAAGCAGTGATTTTACTGGTGAGCTAGGGGGATACGTTGCTTTTGGGGGACTTGACCAGTTAATTGATATTGTAGAGAATTTATACTTTAATGAAAGTGACATTGAATATCTGCGGTCCAAGGGCATGTATGAGGAAGCTTTCCTGTCAGAACTTCGCTCACTACGTTTTACCGGGAGCTTGCAAGCAATGAAAGAAGGTCAAATCGTCTTTCCAAACACTCCTTACATACGAATGATTGCCCCTATCATGGAATGTATCTGGATCGAAGCACAATTGCTTAATACAGTGAACAGTGAATCCCTGCTCATGACAAAAGCGTCTCGAATTGTGACAGCAGCAGATGGGCAAAGTGTAATTGAAATGGGAAAAAGACGTGCTCAGGGACGTGACGCATCCGTACAGGGAGCTAGATCAGCCTATATCGCTGGATTTGACTACACCTCTAATCTGAAAGCTGGGAAAAAATATGGTGTTCCTACTACAGGTACACATGCTCATTTATTTGTTCAATTTTTCCCAAATGAACTAGATGCCTTTCTCGCCTTTGCTGAGGTTTTTCCCGCTAAAAGTATTCTTCTTGTCGATACCTTTGATGTTTTAGGTTCAGGTATTCCCAATGCCATTAAGGTGGCTAAACGGATGGAGGAACATGGTCAGAAGCTTACTGGCATTCGTTTAGATAGTGGCGATTTAGCCTTCTTATCTAAACGAGCTCGAAAAATGCTAGATCATGCAGGTTTTCCCTATGTAAAAATTGCCGCTTCCAGTGACCTAGATGAGCACACGATTACCTCTCTGAAGCATCAAGGAGCTAAAATTGATATTTGGGGCATTGGAACCAAATTTATCACTGCCTATGATACTCCTGCCCTAGGTGGTGTACACAAAATTGTTGCAAGAAGAACCGAAAAGGACTGGGTGGCTCTAATTAAAGTCTCTGAAAATATAGACAAGATTATTAATCCTGGTTGTAAAAAAACCTATCGGATATACGATCAGGATGGTATGGCAAAAGGTGATTATATTTGCCTTGAGCATGAGAATATTCAAGGCCTCAAGGAGATTCAACTGAAGCATCCAGTGAATCCATTAAAAATGAAGCGTGTAAGCCATTTTACAGCAGTCCAGCTATTAGTTCCTATCTTTGAAGAAGGAAAGCTGGTTTATGATCAACCAACTCTGGAAGAAATCAAGCAGTTCCATCAAGCCCAAAAGAATACATTCTGGGAGGAATATCTTCGCTTAGACAATCCAGAGGTATATCCCGTTACTCTATCTGATGAATTACGGGAGCTGAAAGATAAAATGATTAACGAAATACGCGAGCTTGCTCTCATAGAATCTTAAAGGAGGAACCCTTCATGCGATATGGTATTTACGGAAGTAGCTTTGATCCTATTACCTATTCACATCTTTTTACAGCTGCTGCTGTGGCTAAACGTAAACGTCTGGACAAAGTGTTTTTTATTCCTTGCTCTTCCCTGCGTAGAGATAAGATACTTCAGACTGAAGATCACCACCGCTTACATATGCTTCAGCTTGCCTTAGAAACGTGCAAAAACAAGAAAAATCGTTTTGGGGAACCTTTATTTGAAATCTCTACCGTTGAAATGAACGCGTTACCCGGTGAAACATATACCTTTGACACAATGAATCATTTCAAAAATCTGTATCCGCAAGATGAAATCTTTTTTATCATGGGAGCAGATCTTTTAGAAGGCATATCCTCCTGGGGGAATGCTGAAAAATTGGTAAAAAACAACAAGTTTATTGTCATGGCAAGAGAAGGCTATCATTCTGATGATTTAATCGCTAAGGACCCCTTGTTACGCAATAATGATGAAAATTTCCTGACGATGTCAAAAGGAATCAGTATGGGAATTAGCTCTAGCTACATTCGCGGTGAGCTTCGCAATGATGGTGAAGCTAGTTTTCTCCTGCCTGAGGAGGTTTTGGATTACATCAAGGAACATCAATTATATGTGAGTGAGGTCCGTTGAGATGGCAAAACAAACAGAAATAATCAAAAAGCTACATGTTCATGTAGATGCGCAGCCCAAACGTGAATTTCGCGACAGGGTAGATTTTTTAAAGCAATACCTTCTTATCTCTGGAGCTAATGGATACATTGTGGGAGTAAGCGGCGGAATTGATTCTACCTTAACGGGTATCATGGCCCGGGTTGCTTGCGATGAGCTTACGCATGCGACGGATAAACGATATTATTTCGTGGCTGTTCGTCTTCCCTACGGAACTCAAATAGATGAAGCTGACGCCCAGAAGGCACTTCAATTCATCAAGCCACATGAAAATATGCTGGTTAATATCAAGCCGGCCGTTGATACTTCTCTTGAACAGCTTAAACAATCAACGGGGATTGAACTGTCAGATTTTCACAAGGGTAATGCAAAGGCAAGAGAACGCATGAAGGTTCAATATGATATTGCCGGCCACTTAGGACTATTAGTTCTTGGGACTGATCAGGCAGTCGAGGCAACTACCGGATTTTTCACTAAATATGGAGATGGAGGAGCTGACGTTGTCCCCCTTTCCGGTCTGACCAAGGGGCAAGTAAGACAAATTCTGCAATATCTAGGAACACCTGAAATTTTATATTTAAAAGTTCCTACAGCCGATCTTGAAGATGACCATCCTCAATTACCTGATGAAACCGCCCTTGGCTTTTCTTATGATGATTTAGATAACTATTTAACCCTGAAGCCTGTATCTGATGAAATCGTGGAAAAAATCGAAGAAAAGTATGATAAAACCGAGCACAAGCGCCGCTTACCAGTAACTCCATTCGATGACTGGTGGAAGTAAAAAAGGCCCCTTCAAGTAGAGTGTACCACCCTCCGTCAGGTTGGTGAGCTTTTTACACTGTCTACTCGAAGGGGATAATATCATGCTTTTTCGGAGGGGCAGCTTTTTCAATCCATACATTTTCAATCTGAGCCTTCTCTCTTTATCAAGGAATTATACACCCAGCACTTGTTTGGCCATCTGCTTGTACTCTTCTAGCCCTGATTTTTCGGCAAATTCAGCAATGGCAACAGGATAACTAGCAGCTAATTCAATAACATGATCAGTCATATTCGGCCAAACGTTTCCACCTGCTTGCTCATAGTGATAGATTAATCTTTGCAGAGCTTCTTCTCCAAAAGTCCGATAATGAGCCACAAAATCATGGGCAGGATCAGTTACCCTTGCCTCTGTCCAATCAATCAAGCCTGTTACTCGTGATGCTTCATCAACTAGGATATGTCCCGCATGCAGATCCCCATGAACGAGTACCGTTTTCGTGGGCCAAAGCGTATCATTTGCAAGCCAATTTTGCCAGCGATTCCAGAGATCATTACTTACTCCAAATGTCATTTTGATTTTATCCATCCTCGCTCTCATCGAGGCCCTTGCTTCTTCAGCAGTCTCTAGTTCTATCCCCGCCTCTCTGCAAGTGTTCGGATTAATCCGATGTAGGGAGGCGATTGCAAGGGCAAGCGTTTCATGAAAGACATCTGGTACATTTTTTTCGTCAATTTGCCAAATATATGCCTTTGCTTCTGGATCAATCGTTCCTGCTGGTACACCTTTTAACAACTGATAGGCAATCAGCTCTTCTGAGTAAATTCTCCAAATCGGTACTTGTACCAACACTCGCGATTCTATCAGGGTTAGAATCTGTCTCTCTTTTTTTGCCGAGGGTAGCACGTCTATTCGTCTTGGATACCGTAACACCCATTGTACTCCATTCAGATCGCGCGACATAACAACCTGAAAATCTATTCCAGAATCATTTCTCTGTAACGAATCCTCTTTTAGTAGCAGTCCATGCTTCTTCGCATCCGCCAGAATTTGTTCGTCTGTTTTTATCATCATATGCTGCACGTCCTTTATTTTAGTATTTTTACACCCGAAACTGTGTCAAAACAAAATACACAGGCATTGCTACCTGTGCTTGAGTAACGGGAAAAGAACACCAAAAATAAGTCGGGTGCCATTTACGTTGTTCGTGTGAGACGGCGCGATATAAGAGAACATGTAAATAGTAGGTGCAAACCTACTATTTACTAGCTATCAGGGTAGTAAAACAGCGTGCTTCTATCCCAAAATGATGATCTTACCATTACACGCGTCTCCTGGCTTACATAAATTTACGATACAAAAAAAGACAGACAGCGAATGTCTATCCCTTTTTTATATCGTTCTCATAGAGTTTTCTTATAAAAAGGCAGACTAATCCCGATTACTCTACACACAGGCAGAGCCTTTGATCACTATTAAATTAGTGGGACAAAGTAGTAAATCGGAATCTTATGTATGCCATGAGAAAACCCTCCGTTCAATAAATTTGTTTCAGAATACCATAAGTCTTAAAAAAAATACAATTTTTTCTTGCTATACCGCTTTGTCAGCGCCTTTCACATTTAGTTGTCTTTTTGCAATTCCGAAAAGCCCTAATGAATAACGAAGCTTAGGTAGCTTCATAAAATGATCATTCACTATCTATTGCAATAAAAAGCAGGCTTCCTGTTCCTATGACGCTTGCTCCAGCCGTACATGAACTGGATGAGTTGTAATCACTTCTCCATCATAATATAGTTCTGCTTTATATGTTCCTTCCAAGCTAAGTACCGTAGACATTTTTAACGATGTTTCCATTTCAGAGGATTGCTCATCCTTGCGTTCATGATACATTGTGATGGGACTCGAAATCCCAACATCTTTTCCATTCCGATCTTTGATTTTCAATTGAAGCTCAAAGGTTGCTTGATCAGGTAATTCTTTCAGAGCGATAAACATCTGAAAAGTATACACGCAGGGCAATGCTGGAATCGTGATGTCATGAAGGATTTGCCCTATGTCGTGTTTTTTATGTTCCTTGCTAAATTCGATGTTATCTACTACTACCAATTGACTATGCATGTATAACAAACACCTCGCTTGTAATTTTAATACGTATGAAAGCGTACAATCGATATTTTCTTGAAAACCTCCTGGTAAGTAAGAAAAGCAGGAAAAGCTGAAATCCCTAAATCATCAGACACGATCCCCTGTTCATCAACCCGTAGCTTCGTATGTTCATTGATTTGGCGAGAAAACACCCTTGCTTTCCATTCAGGCGCCTTATAGATGATATAGATCTGATAATCAGGGAAGCGACGGCTGATTTCCGCAAGATATTCAGGATTGCTAGGATCTGTATAAGATAGAAAGAGAAAAATACTTTTGTCATGCAGATCCGTAATCTCCTTACTGCCAGAAACATAGATTTGAAGATACCTTTTATAATAGAAGGCTTTGGTTATCTTCATCCCGATGATCAAAACAAGTATGATGCCCCCAACACTTAACAAGAAACCCATCATGGCACCAGCATCCTCATTTTCTTTCTCAGTTTAGATAAAATGGTCAATTCCTTGTAAATAGGTATGAAAAACGCTGCTACAATGAGGCACGGCATGATCTGCTCAGGGGGATTGGGTATCCCCTCTAGCTGGTTAGCTATCCAAAAACCTCCGCTCGCTCCAAGCAATAACAAGCAATTTCGCAGGATGGCAAGTTTTATGTTTGTCTTTTTGGTACTACCCCCAAAACAGCTACAGGCAAAGCTTTTTTTCTGCTTACTTGCTCGTATGAAAAGTCCGGTAAAAAAAATCATCAGCAAGCCAGTTAGGATAAAAGCCGCATGTAAAAAAGCAAGCTGGGCAAAACAAATCGCTAAGACAAATTCCATAAGAATAACCAGATAGGAGCTGAGCATCACATATTTTCTCGATATAACATCAAAGTGTACAATCGATTGTCTGAATTCAAACATTGAAAAGCACTTTGTAATAGTGGAAACAAAGAACATGAACGCAAAACCATACGGGAGTAAGAGCAGATATGACATCATTGGAGTGTTACACTTTCTAGAATTTTATGAAAATCTTCTGCCTTGTAGATATCTCCTTTGCTAATAATCACACCCTTTGAATCAGTAAGAAGGAGAAAAGGGTGGTAGCTAACCTTAAAGGTTTCGTTCATTTCCTGATGTTTTAGTTGAATCACGGGGAAATTCCATCCAAAATAATCTGCCATTTCTGCGTGATCCTCGATTTCTCCATCCGAAAAGAGATAAAGCTGCATATCCTGACTCTGACTTATCGATCCAAGGTGGGGTAATAAATCGATACAATAGGAGCAAAAGACGGAGACGAAAACTAAAGCAGCCCCTTTAGGCAAAAATTTCAGCTCTAGTTGTGATGAATCCCAATTTGTGAAGTGAATGTGTGGAATGGGTGTACCTATTTCTAAACCGGTATCACGAACTAGTTTTTTTGACATGGTATTATGACCCCCTATTTTCGTAGACTAATTCTGAATTGTACCACTCGCTTTGACGTTCCCAGGTTCGATAGTATTCACCCTTTGCATCCATTAATTGCTGGTGAGTTCCTTGCTCGATAATACTTCCTTGCCTCATATAATAGATGCGATCTACCTTTTTCCCGATTCCAATTCGATGAGAAATGATGAAGAGTGTCTTATCCTTCGCTAGCTCTAGGATATCGTCAAATACCTTCACTTCACTGTTTGGATCTAATGCTGAAGTGGGTTCATCTAAAACCATCAGATCCAGATTGCGATGTAATAATCTAGCAAGTGCGATTCTTTGCCATTGACCACCGGATAGGTCTACCGAATCCTCATGAATGTCTCCAAGCTTGGTAGACAAACCGTTTTTTAACCGATAAAAATCTTGTATATTCAGATGTTCAAGCAAATGATACAGCTCCTGATCATCTTTCCTTTCATTTCCCAAGCAGATATTATCCTGAATCGATACCTTATATTTCATAAAATCCTGAAAGATTGCCCCACAGCTTTTCCATAAACCTGCAACATCTAATTGCTTTTGCTCCACACCATCATAAAAAATCGTATTATCCGGTGCCTGATATAAGCCTAGCAATAGCTTGATCAGCGTAGATTTTCCTGCTGCATTATCCCCAATAATAGCAATCTTCTCCCCTTTTTTTATCGAGAGATTGATCTTATGAAGTGCGGGTTCCTCCCTATTCGGATAGGTGAAGGTTAAATCGATTACCTCTATCCCCTGCTTTAGCTGAAAATCTGTTATCGCCGCTTGATTTTCTCCCTTGCTCGGAGTAATCAAATCTAATTTCTGATACTCATCTACATAGCGCAGGTTTTCTAATAGATTTTTGCATTGGAGAAATAAAGACAGGATATTTCGTTCAGCCAACGAGGCAGCCAAAGATATTGCAACGAAATCTCCGATAGTCATCCTCTTCTCTACCACAAGGAAGACCATCATCACCATAATCATTAATCTGCTGCATACAGTTAACAAATTACTTATAAATTCTGGTCTTACATTTAATTTCGTGATTTCTATATTCATGTTCATGATGTTTGTTTTTGCATCGAGCCATTTTTCTTTAAAAAAGGAGAAAGCCTGAAATAAGAGAAACTCTTTTTGTGCCTCTTTTCGAACTAGCAGATCGCGAAAATATGTAGATAGGTTATGGGCCCGCGCCATTTGTAAATTCATAGAAACCAGCGGATCGATAACCTTAAATACAAATACACTTTTTACAATGGAAAACCCAATAATAATAGCACCGATAAGCCAATACCCACTTACCAGCACATAAATGGAAATTCCCCCCGTCAGTAATGCTTTTACACATTGTATTCCGGATTGAAAGGTAGCTTGTATTTTCATCAGTCCAAGCGACCATACCTGTATCTTTCCTAAAAAGCTGGGATGCTCACGCTCTAGCAATTGCATACCTGCTAGCTTGTCAAATAAGATTTGTTCCCTGTAAATTCCAAATTGTTCATCACATTTCGTATTATAAAATCGCAAGAAAAGTTCAAACGTCTCCTGAAGCAATTCGAGGAACAGCATTATTCCAATTCCAAGTAGTGCAAGATAGATTTGTGAACTGACAAGATTGTCGATTGTATATTTATTCGCAACAATAATAGCGTTTGATTGTAGAGCAAGAATAATACTTAAGGAGCAGACCAAAAGCATATAGGTTTTGTTAAAATTCCAGATGATTTTACATGCATACAGGAATAATTGTTGTCTGTGTCGCATCTTTTGAAAAAATCCCAAATGCTCTCGGTTGCTCGAGCTATGTACAGAACCCTTGCCATTTAGGCTCATTTTTAAATATTCTCCAAGGAGTAATAGACATCCAGAAACGGTTCCATTCTCATCTCAAGTGACTCCACTTCATTGCGAAAACTACCGCAAGTGATAATTTGGCCTACACGATTCATAGCAATCATAGTGGGAACCAACTCTATAAATAATTTTTCCCCTATCTCTTTTAGATCCGTTAACTCGATCGGAATAGAGATTCCATACTCTTCTTTTATCTGCTCTTTATATTCCTCTGATCCATATAAGAAAATCAGATGATTAAACTTATTATATTTATCAGCGAATTCTTTTATCGCATCATATTTACAAAAATTGCATGTTTCACTCATGATGTAAATAACGGTTCCGCAAGCCTCTTTACGAACCCATGTAAAATCTATGGCCGGTCCATCCTTCATTACATTCATTTCTTCCGGAAAATAAGTCCCGATCTTTTCCAAAAAACGATTGGGGTTTTTGAGAAATTTTTTATGATTATCTGTTTCCATTCTTTTATCCTCTCCTTTACATAAAGGACTAGGAACACTCTATATGAATATAGAGTGTTCCTTTTCTTCCCTTATTAATGTGTAGAACTTAGCAGCTGCTACCCCACTCTGTTCTGCAATATACTTGAGTACCGTTCATGCAAATTGCATAAACATGTCTATACATTTTATTCTCCAAACCGTGACACTGGTAATCTGTATGCGTCCAACCTGAGATCGCATCTGGACATTGGCAAGCCATATTCTTCATCCTCCATTCAAATGTTTGAATTTTTTGAATTTAATTAATTTTGTTTTGTGGTACAGACTTCATACTCTATTCCATGGAAAAAGCGCACTAGAGATATAAAGACCTGCGAACCACTTCGAAAAATTACCAGTAATGAATACTGAGGTAAAACTATCAGGTGATTCAATGTGGTAACTTTTACACTTTTATTATATTATATCCAATTTCATTTAAAATCACCTTCAGGGGGGATTTTTCTACTGTAGTTATACAAATCTTCTAACTAAGTCCACTCTATTATTTACTCCAACCTTATTGTATATATTTTTTACATGGGTTCGAACCGTCTCTACCGATATAAAATGATGTTTCGAAATATCTTTAATTGAAATATTTTCAAGAAGACTATGGACAATCTCGCATTCTTTCTTGGTTAACTGAAAATCTTTACATTTTTTCTCCAGTTCCTGCTCTTTGTGAGAAGTACTTACATTGTTTAATCGCCATTCTACTGTTTTTATGATGTAGCAAAAAATATTCACTATGTAGGAGATATGCTCTTCTGATTGATAGTTTAAGCTAATATATCCCTTTTTTGTATTATTAATAAAGATCGGACTTCCAATACTGATCCATCCTGGCAGTTCATTTGGAAACATTTCATTTCCATAGCAAATTGCGGGATTTCTTGTAGAACTTGCCTCTTGGATCGTTTCCATTGAGAACGCTATCATTTTCTTCTTAAAAGAGTCATCCAGCTCCTCATTCATCGTCTTTCCATCTGAGCACATGAAATCTATGCTGTTCGCATCCTTATTGGTAACAATGAAGAAATGAGGATTATGAAAAAAAGGCTGAACAAAGTGAATTTCTTCTTTAAGATACGCTAGCAAATGGTTAATTGTCACTATCGGTATCTCTGTGTGCTGTTGCAACGATAACACCTCACTAATATTTATGTTTTAATAAAACCTAACATATATTGTAAATTAAAACAAAAATATATAACAGATGTCGACTGAAAATTATATTTTTTCAAAAAATAAACATTTTTATTACCCGCATAAAATTGTATTTAAGTTATCAACTAAATGTAGGATATCCAGTCGTACAATTTCGCTACCATTGCTATATATCATTACTTTCACGAATTCCTAAAAATAAAAAACCTTTATGTTGCATGTCTTTCCAAAGAGAGAAGACAACAAAAGGTGAGGTTACTATCTTATCATTCTTTGTATAGGTGCCGATATCTATAAATTTATCTAATTTGTATGTAAATTTTTTCTTCATGGGCTTCTCCCTTCATGGACGTATCCCTACCACCAAAAAAAGGAACCGTCCAGGTCCCTTTGGATGTCAGGCTACTTCTCGTCTTCCTCGTCTTCCTCATCTTCCTCCTCTTCAAGTAAATCCTCTTCAGTAATAAATACGATCTGTACCGCTATTATTTTTCCTTCAGCATTTTTCGCGATAAATGCCTCATAGCCACCGTCACCAAATCCTGAGCTAGATACGACACCACCATTAATCACTCCAGCTTGGAGTTCACTCAATGTCTGGTCGCAGCAGGAAGAATACCATCTTTGCTCAGGCATGAATTTCGTTTCTCCAATTACAGACTCATCCACTCGATAGATTTGACGCTCAAAGATTCCCGCTTGACCACTGTCTACTCCTACAATAAAGTCACATACTTCCCAATTCGTCACCTGTTCAAGGTCAATTGACTCGTGATAAGCACATACTAAGGCACATCGCTCTCCCCAATCTCCTGTGTCTATTCGATCAATGACGCCAATCCACGTACCGACTACTGCTTCCTCTACAACTCCTGAAATGCCTTGTTCATAATTATAACAAGGATCTGATACCACTAATGCCCCAGATGCAACTTGAAATGTCCCTAGATTAATCATTCCTCGTTTCCTCCTCAAAAGTGATCAATATATACTAGTAAAAAAGAAGAGATTCCCAAACAGGTTGGAGAAAAAAATGATACGATCAGCATAAAAATGAATTCAGATTTCCTGTTATTCATTATACAGGTTCTTTTTTCTTACAACATGAACCATTCGGTATATTTCAGCCTTTCTTAACATAGTGACAAGATACTTGAAACAGCCCCAGCTTCCAACAGCTAGTAGTAATAAAATCCCACCAAACATTACTGCAATAAAAAAACTAGATAGCTGTGATACCTGACCAAACTTCCAAAGGCTTATATGTATGTCAATCCCCGCTATATACAGCACTCCGCCAATCACTGAGACAAAGCAGCAAATGTACATTCCTAAAGAGAAGACAGCAAGTACTGGCACTGCAACCAGACCCACTACACCTCTGCATAAATAATGAAAGGTCATAATACCCACTAATTGTTATGTAGCAAAAAGAAACCAAGCGCCCTTATTCGTGAGACGCCTGGTTGTTAGTCATTTCTATTCTGCTATCAATTCTGTTTTGTTCTATTCTACACACACTTTGCTACACGTAGGACAAATTCTTCTAAATACTTCTCGTCTATTTCGTCAAAACGATCTGTAATCGGGCTATCGATATCGAGTACCCCAAAGATTTCTTCCCCTTTAAAAATAGGAATAACAATTTCAGAGCGAGATGCCGCATCGCAAGCAATATGGCCAGGAAAAGCATGGACATCTGCTACTCTCATCGTGCATCGTTTCGAAACTGCTGCTCCACACACACCCCTCCCTGTTGGAATACGTGTGCAAGCCGGCAGTCCTTGGAATGGACCAAGAGTTAGTGAATCTTGCTCCTTGTCATATAGGTAGAACCCTACCCAGTTTACTTCCGTCAAAAATTGATTTAATAAAGCAGTTGCATTACTCAGATTAGCGAGCACATTGGGTTCCCCATCTACTAATGCATCTAGCTGTTTTATAAGAAGCTCATAGTTCTCTTGTTTATTGCCTGTATATCCCTCTGCTTGAAACATGGATGCGGTCACCTCACGATTTTAATAGCGAAATGAGATTGTCAGTTAGTACTCTCTCTTTTTCCTATTATAACGCTTTATCCTCCCATTAGAATTGAAATTGTATATCTTCTTACACTTTTATCTACTGAAACACGATCTGCTTATCCCCAGCTATTATGATTAGCGAACCGGCTTTTATGAGTTTACCTTTGTGAGTGAAATCCTGCTTTGAAACGTTAGCCATAACCTTCAAATCAGCTCCGTAAGCTGTCATTTGAACTTGAAGATCCGGGGACAAAATCTGATAGTCTTTCATTTGCGAGTAACTGCTTTTTCATTGCAGAATTAAGTAGACCCTGACAGGAGAATGTCAGGGTCTTATGTGTTTACCTGCTATTGCAACAAACGGGTGCTTCATTCAGATTGGAATGCTTCATCCAAATATCTGCGCTGCAATTCCGAATAATGTTTTGTTACGAGCAGGTAAATGATTTGCTTTTGTAATCATGATAGGTGGCTGATTCGCCTTTACAAACCCGCATGCTTCAAGATAAGACATAAACCGCTCATTGTCTGAGGGTACGTCAATTCTTACCTTACCTGAATGTTGCTTAGCTAATTGATTCACTATTGCGAATGCTATATCAGCATTCGGAGCGACGATAGGGCCTACTATGAGATTAATGGGCCCAAGTATAGATAAACCATAGCCTACTACCTGACCGTCAGGACTTTTCACAACCACTGCCTCTTTTGCCTGATTATATCTATGGCGAAGAAAAGCTCCTCTCTCTACACCAAAGGCATCTTTATCTATTTTTATGACCTGTGGGAAATCTTCTATATGCATCGGCTGTATATGAGCTACTATATTCCTACTTGAAGGGGTAAAACGATAGGTTGAGCAAAGATATTTATGAACACAGTCTGTAGAATGAAAGCCCATCTTTTCATACATGGGTTTCCCATCCTCTGTGGCAATAAGCATAGCTGGCATATGATCAGGAATCGATTCTAAGCATTTTTGTGTAGCTTTTCTTCCTAAGCCCAGTCCTCGATATTCCTGACTTACAATAACCATGCCAATAGAGGCTAGTTTCACGCCGTATGGAATAATGGCTGCACTTGAGACAATTCTCCCGTCTTTGTTTTTATGTCCATAAACGTTGCCAGATAACATAATGGTGTTGATTTCATTTTGGTCATAATCCCAACCTACCGAAGACGAGAGCTCTACTAATCCTGGAATATCAGACTCTTCAAATTTTGTTATCGGGGATATTACATTTTCTAGCCCATTCATAGGGTCAGTCACCTACTTTGCTTTATGATCAGTCAAATATGTATGCAACTTGGAACAAATTCGGCTAAAGGCTTCGATTTCTTCTTTTGAAAGTGCTTTTCCGATTAATTGAAGGATCTCCTTGCGTGAGTTTTCTGCTTTCCTGAGAAAATCCACTCCCGCTTCTGTCAAGACAATATGGTAATACCGCCTATCTGCTTGACTGCGTTGTTGTTCAATCAATCCTTTCTGCAAAAGTTTTTTGGTTAATTTTGAGATACCTGATACCGTTATCCCTAGTGCACTTGCCAGTTCATTTGTTGTTTTTGGACCTTGTGTTTGGACAAGCTCTAAAACATTGTACTGAGCAGACGTAATTCCCTCGATATTAAATTTATTATGACGGCTTACTATTTCACATTGAAACGGAATAAAGCTGTCTTCCAATGATTTTGTCAAAAAGGCACCTTCCTTCAAAGCTCTATAAATATGGTTTGATAACAGAATTCGGATTGGCCTTCAGTTGTTGAGGAGTTCCTTGGGCGATTACACGCCCCCCGTCTTCCCCACCGCCTGGCCCCATCTCGATAATCCAATCAGCCTGACGGATCAAGCTCAAATGATGTTCGATGACAACAACACTGTTTCCTCTATCAACCAATTCATGGAGAACCTGAATGAGTTTATCCGTATCTCTTTCATGTAATCCCACTGAAGGTTCGTCTAAAATATACAGTGTGTTTCGTCCAGCAGCAGTAGCTAGCTCCGAAGCCAATTTGATTCTTTGTGCCTCTCCACCAGACAAGGTATTCGCTGGTTGACCCAATTTTATATATCCTAAGCCAATTTTATCTAAGTAGACAAGCTTTTGTTTGATTTTATCCATCTCCGAAAATAAAGCTAGTGCTTGCTTGACAGTCATCTCTAATACATCAGCAATGTTATATCCATCTATTTTTACTTGCAGTACTTTTTCATTATAACGCTTTCCCTCACAAGTAGGACAAACCAGATAGCGTGGGGACATAAAATGCATCTGTAGCTTTATTTTTCCTGTGCCTTTACAGTGCTCGCATCTACCTCCTGCCACATTAAAGGAAAAATCAGATGCTGTCATTTTTATACCCTGTTGGTGTGCTGTTTCTTTATAAGCCTGACGAATATCATCGAACACCTTGGTATAGGTAGCCGCATTAGAACGTTCGATTCTGCCCATTGAGGATTGATCGACTACTACTATTCGATTGATTTTTTCTCTTTCTTCCATGTTACGATCCCACTTCTTTAGCAGCTCATCAAAGAGTAACGTTGACTTTCCAGAGCCTGAAACACCGACAATAGCCGTCATCACATGTAATGGGATATGCACGTCCACATTCTTTAAATTATGGCTATTCGCTTGTTTGATTGGTAAGCCAGCCTGACATCTCCGCGTTGTTTGCCTGATCGCTTCTCTATTCTGTCTCAAACATTTGCCTGTTACGGAGTTTCCTGTATTTTGTAACTCATCAGGTGTTCCTTGTACAACTAGAAAACCGCCTTCACTTCCCGCCTCAGGACCGATATCTACAACGTAATCTGCGTGCTTGACGAGCTCTAAATCATGCTCAATCACAATCACTGTATTGCCAAGATCACGCAGTAATTGCAAGGAGGTGATCAATTTATCGGTATCTTGCGGATGTAGTCCTGTAGTCGGCTCGTCCAGCACGCAAACCATGCCAGTTAAATTAGAGTTTAACAAAGCTGACAGTCGTAATCTCTGTGTCTCACCACCTGATAGCGTCGTAAAAGTTCGATCGAGAGATAAATATCCTAATCCAACTTTACAAAGACTCTCGACTCTCTCCTTCAGATCTGCCAAAATAGGATGAACGGCTTCATAATTGGAGATAGACAAATGATTTTTCAAAGCATCAATCCATTCGTTCAGCGTTTCGATTGATTTTGAAAAGAGCTGGTGGATAGGTGTGTTGTTCACTTTTACTTCTAGGCTAGCCTTCTTCAATCGAGTCCCTTGGCATTCGGGGCAGACTACATGTTGTAGGAACGGCATGTACTCTTCTCTTTCAACGCTTTCATCTTGCTGTGATTCTTCAAAATAACGCCTCATCAGACTATTAACAGCACCCTCATATTTTCCTTCTTTCATATCTTTAGGTGCTGGTTTATCTGGTTTCAAGACTCTGATTCGCTCATCCTCCGTACCATAGAAAAGCAATGTTTTCATGATCTCATCAAGCTCACCGATCGGAGTATGTAAATCCTCCTCTCGAAAAGGAATCCCATAGTAATTGGCCGCCCGGACAAGCAAAGGACCGAAATGCCAAACAAAGCCTTTCTTCCAAACCTTAATCCCGCCTTCTTTAATAGAAAGAGAAGCATCAAGAATCGTTTCAAAATTTGGTTCGACGATTTTCCCTAAGCCGAAGCATTTTGAACAAGCCCCTGCTACGGTGTTAAAAGAAAAGTGGGCCATTGTAATATTTTCTACAGGCCTACGACAAAAAGGACAAGCATACACCTCCAAGACCTCATGACCGTTTTTAATTGTATGAACGGGAGACGAGCGCAAAATTGAATATTCTATTGTTTTGGCACAATGCGGACATGCCCTCTCTCCTATTGCCGTATACAGAAGCCGGAGGTATGTATAAATTTCACTGTAGGTTCCGACCGTTGACCGGGGATTTTTATTAAATTGCTGCTGACTCACACTAATAATGGGAGATAATCCATAAATTTCGTCATAATCAGGTCTCTGTACATGATCCGGTACTCTACCAGTTGCACCAATAAACTTTCGCTCTCCCTCCTGACACAAAATATCAAACAGTAAGGTAGATTTACCTGATCCAGATACACCTGTTACCACTGATAACTTATTTCTTGGAAATTTGACGCTAATATTCTTTAAATTATTTTGTCTGGCTCCCCGAATTTCAATCCAATCCCGTTTGCTGTTCATGTGATCACCACACTTGAGTTAGTTAATAGTTGACACACTCAATTATATGGATCGAATTTCATGATGTAAAGTCTCCTCACTGCTAGATAAACATGAAAACCCCTTACAGCCACACTGTTCGATATCCATAGAAAGGATATCAATGCTTACTGTAAGGGGTGCATAATTATAAATATAATTGCTTCTTACTGCTTTATAATCCTACTTATTTACCGATACGGTATATGGGATTACCTCATCTTCATATTTATAGACAAATAGATAGTATAGACCAGGTTCGGCTGTATAAGTAGCGCTCATTCTTCCCTTGTCAAGCTCTACTGGATACGAAACGGGGTTCTTCAAATCATCCTCATGGTAGAGCAACCAGTTAATTCCCTCTTTTTTCGTATGCTTCAGAATAATTTCTAAATCACTTTCTTTTTTCAGTTCAAAACGGTATACATCTGCATTGTCGCCCTCATCTAGTATTCCTTTAACAGGTTCACCTAGCGGCAATGGACCATTCGCATCTTCGAATCGATTGTTAGGCTCACTTTCTGCAAAATCCTTCGAACCACCAGCCAGACTTACTTGATACTTGTAGGAAACGGGCTCCTCTGTTATTGAATACACATAAAGATAATATCGTCCTGGTTTTGCTTCAAGAGTCGCCATTAACTGATCGCCTTCGCCTTGATTTGGATAGGCAATATAATTTTTCAGATCATCCTCGTGGAATAATTGCCACGCCACTCCTTGTCCATTCTTTACTTCTACTGAAACTTCAATGTTATCAGTTTTTTTCACATCAAAATAGAATACATCCTCTTCTTTCTTTTGGTTCAGCTCAGCCTTTATTTGTTTACCAAATGCTTCTAGCTTGCTGGCATTTTCGAAAGAATCATTAGAGTTATCTGACGGTTTATTCGCTTTTTCACTAATGGTTACTGTTGTCTTTTTGGTCACTTTTTGTTTAGCATCATCGGTTACCTGCAAGCTTATCTCGTAGGTTCCCGCTTCAGCATACACGTGTGTTGGATTCTCTTCTTGGCTTGTCTGACCATCGCCAAAATCCCATTGGTAAGACATAATCTTTCCGTCTTTATCGCGTGTTCCTTTGCTACTAAACGAAACCGACTCAGCTACAACTCCTGTATACGGACCATTTATTTCTACTACAGGGGCTAGGTTCCCGCTATAACTACCTTTTGGCAATTTGCCGTGGAACACTACATCATAGGAGAATCTTCCATCCTTCGTTATCTTATAATTCACAAAGTAAGCGGTTGCGGTTCGATAACCATTCCAAGACTTTTTACTTAATTCTTTCAAGAAGTCATCTGTTACTTGATTCATTTTTTTCCAGTCTTGCTCTTCTCCTGCTGATCTGTCGCCAATATAGGTTCCGTGTAAGGTGAAGGTATTGAAAAATTCTGATTCGTGCTCTGCGGTCTCTATGTCACGCAAGCCTGTAACTTCAGAAATTTCCGCATAAATTTCTTCCTTCTGCTTTGGCTCCACATCCTTTAGATAATCATCCGATACCAGTGGCACATCCCAATCTTCATAATTTTGCACCAGCTCATCAATCGTCTGTTGATATGCGTCATTTACCCACTTGTCCCTACTCAACTGCTCAATATATCGATCAAATTGGGCCACGTCGTTTTTCATAATCGCATTATGAATGCGGTCCATCATTGAAAAATCGTTTTGGAACAAATGATACTGCATGGCAAATCCATAATTATAAAAATTCCAGGAACCATATTGAGCATGCAGAGTATCTGACACAGACATACGGCTAGATCGATCATCATATCTTATGTTACCTACAACAGATTTGCGTGGATGAATGCCATCTGTTCTAGTAGCGCCGGCAAAAAATTCTGCCCCACCTTCTTCAAACCAAGGCAAGCGTCCATTTTGATACATCTCTCCTCGACCGAACAATCCTGGAACCACATATCGACCTTGTAAGTAATGGGTAAACTCATGACGGAACAATTCCTCCAGTGAATAAATGCTTTGCTCTGGGGTTCTGTCATAGGTAAAGAATGTCCCATCCCCTTCAATGTAAATTCCACCATTTTCCGTTTCATAACCGTATAAAGATTTGTTCATTCTGTATTCATCAGGGCTATTGTAGATGACCACAGTTAGCACATCATCAGGATTACCCTTTTCTAGCTCCTGGTCATTACCTACGACACGGTGAAATTGAGCTTTTACTTCTTTCGCAGCCCAATAAAGTCGCTGTAGCTGTTCCTCCGTTAGCTGATCCCCTGTACGGAAGATAAATTTTCCTCCATCAAATTCATAGCGGTTTGGCAAATATTTCTTTTTTCCTTCTTCTTTTAATTGCTTCAGATCAATTTGGTTACCATAGTAATTCTTTTCATTATAGTGATAAGTAATCTGCTCTGCTGCCACAAAATACAATTCGCTATACTTTGGATACAAATGCATTGCTTCCGTCAAAATTTTATTACCTTTCTCCGGGGTATTGTGGTAATGCCCTAAAGAACCGGTGTAATACAAACCGTTGCTAACTAGCCACGAAAGATCACTAGATGCCCGATCCTTGTGGGCGATGCGGAACATTTGTTCCAAGTAATTATCAATACTACCATTGAACGCTTTTTGATCCTCTGGTTCACGCACTTGCCACATGAGTACGTATCCAATCCCTTGAATTACAGAATAAAAGGAACTGCTCATCTCTCGATCTTTTCCATATTCATCAAAATGATCAATAAAGTCTGATACTAGTCCAGTCATCTTCGTTATGATCTCAACATCTACCGTAGTGTTTGAGATAAGTTTCCCCGTAGCACCGATAACTTCCTGTTGTGTATTATTTCCCCATGCAAAATACTTGTTTGCCGTGATGGTTTTAACAGCAGGTAGTACCTTTTCCTTATAATCTGACTGATCAAGGTATTTTAACTCTTTATGGTAGTAGCCCAGATAATAACCTGAACGCAAAACCTCTACCAATGTCGAAATTCCGCGTGCATCCTGATCAGTAAAGGATCTTCCACTGTCCTGAAGGGCATTGATAACGGCCTGGACCCGATCGCGGTCTGAATAGAATTCAACTGAATCTGAATTAAATTTGAATAAATCAGGGATATTCTTCCATTCTATCTTACGTAGAACTTCTACTAGCTCGTCATAGCTAAGTCGATTTAAGTCCGACATACTGTACGTTTGTTGTTCAGCATGAGTTGCTTGAAGGGCTTGTCGCTTAGCTCGCTTGCTTTTTTTCTCTAGCTGGGAAAAAGTTTCAGTACGGAGCTCCTCTTCTCCCAGTGGAGTCACCTCAGCTCCGAGTACCCCTGCACCTGTTTTGAACTGAGGTAAAGGAGGCTGCTTACTTAGTGAAAATACGGATTTGTTTACTGTGTTTGTTGCTGCATTGGCAGGTGTAGGTAGCCATAATGCACCATTGGAGAGTAAAACTGCACTTGCCGTCATCATACTTAGCCACTTGTAATTCATTTTTTTAATCGACTCCTTTTTTAAATTGGAATTTTATTTCCATACAATAGTATCGGCTAAAAATCCAAAATTGGAAATATTCCCTAATGCCTTTTTTTATCTAAATTGTGTCGAAATATAGAATATTGTTAACCAAATGATTGTTTTGCATAAAATGTTTATTGAAAATTCGAAAAATAAACTATATTTTATTTTTGATTTCTTGCTACCTATGTTAATAAAAAATTGCTCTCATATTCTTTAAGACACGATGACAATCCTATCGTTTTCAAATTGGATGAAAGGCAACTTACTTTTAATGGAAACTACACCTGCTACAACTCAATTTAGAAAACTATTTAAGAAAGTTTCGAGCCGCACTCCAATTGATTATTCATTTTTACACAAAAAAATAGCCTCCCTTACAGGACGCTACATGCTACTAATCGTTTGGATTTTTCAGTAAGGAGCAAATCCCTTCTGACTTACAAATACCTGATCAGTGGGAAAAACACGTGTAAATCGCTCATACACCAATTGATAGGCAGAGGGATGATACCATTCGACTGCATTTAGCTTATGATAGAATGAGTCGATCCCCAGATTCCTAGTTCGTCTTCCTCCACTACCGTCCCCCATAAAATAATCATCTATACAGATGCGATCAACTAGCGTTCGTAGCTTATCAGGGAATTCTTCACTGCTGGGCAATAGTGGAGCGATGGTTGCCTGGGTGGGTACACCTGCATCTGCTAAACGCTGAAGTGCCTCTAATCTGGCAGGAATAGGGGGTGCATGAGGTGTAAAATGCTTACGGATATCCTCTCGATCCGTCTCTATGGTCATGCTTACTCGAACCTTCTTCTCCAAGCGTAATAATAAATCAATGTCTCGACTAACAAGAGGACTACGGGTCTGGATAAATAAAAAATCAGGAGGGTTCTCCAGCATGACCTCCAAAAGAGATCTTGTCACCTTTTCTTTATGTTCAATTGGTTGGTACGGATCTGTGCTTGATGACATGAATATTGTTACCTTTCCTTTGCTTTTTTCCCTTCTGAGCTCCTTACGTAATACATTTGCCGCGTCCCGTTTGATGTCCACCCAGGTTCCCCACTCCTCCCTACGAAAAATCGATACAGGCATTTGTCGTACATAGCAATAGGAACATCCAAAGGAACAACCCGTATAAGGATTCAACGAATGAGTGTAATCGGAAAGAAAGCCTGTCCCTTTATTTAGCAGTGTTTTGGGATATTTATAAAAAAACTCACTCTTCATCTCAGTCGCCCCTTTGCTGCATATTCGTTTGTTTTAGTGTATATTTGTCAGGCGTAGATCACTTTGCATCATGAAAAATAATACCAAGCGTATATCTTGTACCAGAAGTAATCGTGCTGACACCATGCCTTATCTTGGTTCTATAATACCCGCGTGAACCTAGTACAGGCCGATTGTTAGTAGGAAAAATGAGTCCTGATCCTTGTTCTAGGGTTATCACATGCCCTCGGCTTTGCGCCCTTGGCCGTTGTTCCAGCAACAAAAACTCACCGCCTGTATAATCTATCTCTTTTTGAGAGAGGGCGAATACTACTTGAAATGGAAAGTAGACATCTCCATACAAATCCTGATGCAGACAATTATAACCTCCAGCTTCGTATTTAAGGAGTAAGGGTGTTGATCTTGTCTGTCCCTGCTGATGGCATTCCGTGAGAAATTCTGAGAGCAAAGGTGGGTAACATGCCCCATCATCAAGCTGCTTCAGCCATCGGTTAGCCGTTTTAGCCAATTCAGGATAGAAGCCTTCACGAAGCTGTTGCAACATAGTAGGAAGGGGAGCTTGATAATATTTATACTCCCCGATGCCGAATCGAAATCTAGCCATATCAATCGTGTTCCGAAAATACTCTTCTTTTTCATACGTGTTTATTATTTCGTTACATTCCTTCTTCGTTAAGAATGCTGGAATTGTAGCATAGCCCTGCTCATCCATCGTCTGTTGCACTTTATTCCAATCTATGGCGGCACTCCGTTCTGTGAGGCAATCAGGCATATAGCTTACTCCCCTCTACCAAACTATTTTCATTTTCGAAGCGCAGAAGCTTGGTTTTCATTTCCAATCCACCCCGGTAGCCCGTTAGTGAGCCATTTTTCCCAATCACCCGATGGCAGGGAACCGTAATTAAAACGGGATTAGCACCAATTGCTGTTCCAACAGCACGTACCGCATTTGGTTTTTGTATTTGAAGCGCAATATCAGAGTAGGAACGGGTTTGCCCATATGGTATTTCACAAAGAGCATTCCACACCGCGAGCTGAAATGGCGTACCATATAAATCAAAGTCAATAGAGAAGTCTTTACGTGTGCCTTGAAAATACGCAACCAATTCTGCTGCATAGCCTTGTAATTTTTCATGATCCTGCACCAATTCACCTTTCGGAAACCGATTCCTTACCCAATTTTCCAATTCCTCAAAAGGATGATTTTGCGAACCTACATAACAAAGTCCCGCCCCTGTAGCAGCAATGTATAGGTTCCAATCCGAATGGACCAGCCTTGAATAATAAATGATCTGTTTACTTTTTGCTGTCACTTTGCAACACCTCCATGGCTTGTGTATTCTTATTTAATTGACGAAATTTTTTAGGCGTCTGTCCTGTTATCTTCTTAAACAAAGTGATGAAGTACGGTGTGTTGGGCATCCCCACAGTCATTGCGATGTCGGTAATCGTCATATCAGATTGGATGAGATAATCCATGGCTTTCTTTATTCTCGTCTGTTGAATATATTCAATTGGGGTCATTCCCTTAATGCGTTTAAATGTTCGATGCATATGATAAGGACTTCCATGACATATATCTGCTAAAAGCTCTAGCGTTAATTCTTCACTGTAATTCTTTTTGATATAATCCGTAATCTGTGCCACCCATTCAACATCAGGCAAACGTTGTCCTGTTGGCTTACATCGCTTACAAGGTCGGAAATTTTCTGACAGCGCCTCTTCTGCGCTACAAAATATTCGAACATTTTCCTTTTTAGGCTCTCTAGACCTGCAAGAAGGTCTGCAAAAGATACCTGTAGTTTTCACCGCATAAAAAAATGTATCATTGTACGATGCATCGTTAGTAATGATTGCTTGCCACTTTTCATCAGTTAGATAATTATTCTTCTCTCCTTGCCTTTGGATATCTCTCATCTGGTTCACCTCCATCCACAGTATACCCTCCAGAACGAACCTATGTACGATTTTATGATTGGAATAGCAAGATAGTGAAATTTTATAGAGGCCTTTTATGTTACAACTAGTAGTGTGCTTGTATTGCATGGAATGGAGGATTTTTTATGGAAAAAACAACAAGTTATCCGAAGTGGGATGCTCCTTATTTCACTGGTAAAAAAATAGAGAAGATATATTGTTTCCCATGGTGTACGGAAAAGTTTCATCCAGAAAACACGATTCGATTTCAGTCGCGGGCGAATGCTGAACAGGCAGGATACCGGCCTTGTAGAAAATGCTGTTCCACTCTTCCTATAGGCGCTTGGACGGATAAACAAAGTGAGCTAACACTGGTCGTGCCAAAGGAATTCAGCTTTAACGAAAATATGAAATATTTGTCCAAAGAGCCTAATGAATGCTTATTTTATTGTAAAAACCACCGAATTTACAGAGCTATTCCTATTGAAGCGGAAACACCTGTAGTAGAAATACGTTCGGATCAGGATAACATGCTACACATTCGTTTTCTAGGAACTACAATGCCATCCTGCAAATGGATACGAGCCGAGGTCGCCCGTTATGTAAGAGATTGGTTTGATTTGGATACAGACTTGCGCCCTTTTTACGACTTGGCTAAATCAGATGCATTGCTACAAAGAGCAGTTACTACTTTTAGTGGTCTCCGAAACATTGGAATTCCTGATCTGTTCGAAGCAATCTGCTGGGGAATTATCGGGCAGCAAATCAATCTGCCCTTCGCTTATACGCTGAAAAGACGACTGGTGAAGGCCTTTGGCCGAAGCATTGAATGTGATGATGAAACGTATTGGATATTCCCCTCCCCGCATGATATTGCCGCTCTGACAATAGAAGACTTGAAGCGATTACAAATGACAGGGAAAAAATGTGAGTATTTAATTGGTGTAGCTCAGCTTATGGTGGAAGGTAAAATAACCAAAGAGCAATTAGGGAACTGCGGAGATTATAAAAAAGCGGAAAACATGCTTGTCAAAATCCGTGGCATTGGACCATGGACTGCTAATTACGTTTTAATGCGTTGCCTGAGGATGCCCTCCGCTTTTCCAATAGATGATGTAGGTTTACACAATGCGATTAAATATCTTCAGGGCACCCCACAAAAGCCCACGAAAGCAGAAATTGTAAAGCTTTCTGCGACATGGACAAATTGGGAAGCCTATGCCACCTTTTATTTGTGGAGATTTCTCTATTAGCCTAGCTGTATAGCCGTATCAGATGAACTGTTCATCAGTGTTATAGCTTAGTGGAGTCAAAAATGGAGGTATTCAGGAATTTGCCCCTACAGAGAACAGCTTTTCTTTCTTATTCACAAAAACACGAAGCCAGTATTCCCTATCGGGATACCGGCCTTTTCCTTGTATTGCTCTATTTATTTATTTTTCGTTTCGATAAGTTGGAGAAGCTAATTGGTCTTAGCTGTCTCCTTATGCCCGCCCAAGGATAGGATGGCAATGGTAATAAGAATACACAGGGTACCCAACCAATCCGTTAAACCAAAGGGTATCTGTAGCCAAATCACTGATAGGACGGCGGCAGAAACAGGCTCGACACAAGCTAATAAACTAGTTTCGGGGGCACTAAGGTACTTAAGACTTTCCAAATAACAGTAAAAGGCAATCAGTGTTCCAAATAGTACAATAAACATTACGGCTAAAGTGGAAGACATCGACCATTGTCCCTCCAGCCTCCAAGGGGGATGAACAAAACTAAAGCCGATACCTCCGATTAGCATCGCCCAGCCTACAACGATAGCTGCTCCCCATTTAGCAAGAAGCTTGTGTGGATGTAATGTATAGAAAGCCAATGCTACCGCCGAGGCTAGCCCCCAGAATAATGCTAAGCCAGAAATAGAGAGGCTATTGATGCTTCCATGTGTAACCAGTAAGAACGTTCCTAAGAGAGCTAGAACGACAGCTAGTAATTCTTTTAACATGGGTAGCCTTTTTAGACGAATCGCCACATAGCATGTAATTAGCACAGGGGCCAAATATTGAAGAATAGTAGCTGTTGCTGCATTTCCATGCTTAATAGCTGCAAAATAAGTATATTGAACAGCCAACATTCCTAAAATACCAAACAAGATAAGGCTGAGTCGCTCTTTGGTGTTTTTCCATATGCCCCAGATATTTTGTTTCTCTTTTCTATAGGCAACTGCTAATAGAATAATACCCGACAGTAAAAGACGTATAACGACTAACCACTCAGGACTGAAGCCTTGTTGCTGAAACAAATATTGAGCAACAGTCCCAGATATTCCCCACAGCATAGCCCCTGTTAGTACGAGGGTAACTCCGAATTTTCTCGACATGACAATCTGTTCCGTTTTCATATGGTCTCCTCACTGATCTGTTCATCTTCAAAATTATTTATATCATTACATCAGCTGATATACTTCTTTCATAGGACGCAGCCAATTTTGTTCCATAATCTCTGCAGCTAATTTTCCATTTTTCTGGACAAAGGCTTGTACGATTCTCTCATGTTCATCAATAGATTCTTCCTTAGGAATGTGCTGTTGCTTAAAAAAGATATATTCTAAGCGTTGAATATGTAGCTGAAGAACAGATGTAAAATTTATGATATAGGGATTGTCCACAATTTCTAAAATAAATGTATGAAATTGACTATCCATTTCTACAATTTTTGGTACATCTTTATCGTAGATTGCCTGTTTATAGCTGGCATTGATCTCGTTTAATGTAGCAATTTGCTCTTCTGTAATTGCAGTCGCAGCTAATTGGGCCGCTAATGCTTGAAGTGAAGCAAGCGGTAAATACATTGTCTGTACATCTTCCTTTGAAACAGTAGTAACTCTTGTATCCCGTCCTCGATATGTTTCAATAAAGCCTTGGACCTCAAGTAGCTGAAAGGCTTCCCTCACAGGAGTCCTGCTCACACCGATCGCTTCTGCAATTTCAGCATCATATAGCTTCTCCCCTGGCTCTAAGGTTCCATCGATAATCCAGCTTTGTAGCTGACGAAAAGCTTTTTCTTTCGCAGTTAATCGAATAGAAGAAGTGTAATTCTTAGGAATTGGCATAGTAACCCCTCTTTATGAAATCATTTTGGTTTTATTTAAATTATCAGAAATATATTTCATATATATACTATAATTTATAACATTTTATCTATAAGGTCAAACGAATTGCTGGTTTTCTATACATTTCTAAAGTAGCATAGGCCTTTTAGGAATGATTTTACACAAAAAAGCTAGTATCCTATATGCTAAAAGGATTACTAGCTTCTAAAGGGTTAATCTATTTACATCTTGTAAGAAATTGATGTGGTCACAATTGTAGCTTACCAGCCCCTTTGATACTGTCTAGGTGCCTCAATTTCTACTTGTAATTCATCTGCCGCACCTCTAGCCCAATATGGATTTCGCAACAGCTCGCGGCCTAAGATGATTATATCTGCACGATTATTTTGTAAAATCTCCTCAGCCTGTAACGGAGAGGTAATTAACCCTACAGCACCAGTGGGGATGTTCGCTTCTTCTTTGATCTGTTCTGATAACTTTACTTGATAGCCTGGATACACATTAATAGCTGCCCGTACAAGTGCACCAGAGCTAACGTCAATGAGATCCACGCCCTGCTCTTTCATCCAAACTGCGAATTGTACGTGATCCTCGATCGTTAAGCCTCCTTCTGTATAATCGGTAGCGGAGACACGTACCATCAATGGCCCTTCCCAAACACTTTTCACCTCTGCTATCACTTCGGATAACATGCGGTATCTATTTTCCTGAGAGCCCCCGTATTCGTCTGTTCGTTGATTAGAGAGCGGGGATAAAAATTCATGTAATAAATACCCGTGAGCCGCATGGATTTCAAGAACATCAAAGCCCGCTTGTTTAGCTCTCACCGCACCTTGCTTAAATGCTTCTATTGTCTGTTTGATTTTTTCAACTGACATTTCTTCTGGAACACGGCTGCTCTCATCAAATGCAATTGCAGATGGGCCATAGATGGAACCAGGAACCTCTGCTTTACGCCCAGCATGGGCTAATTGAATTCCCATTTTAGCTCCGTACTGATGTGCTTGCTCGACAATTTTATGTAATCCGGCTATGTGGTCATCATTCCATATTCCCAGGTCAAATTCCGAAATCCGTCCCTGTTCTTCAACAGCAGTTGCTTCCACAATTATAAGACCTACCTGTCCAACTGCGCGCGTTGTATAGTGCGTAATATGAAAGTCAGTAGCTTTTCCGTCCTTTTCAGTTACAGAATACATGCACATAGGGGCCATGACAATCCGATTTTTCAATGTAACCTCTTTTAATTGATAGGGTTGAAATAATTTAACAGTCATCTTACTTCCTCCTCGATTTTGTTTTTTTACATATATTTGAATGTTTTTTTAGCGGTATGGTTTACCCGTATCGGCTTCAGCAATAGCCTGCTGTAATAAAGCATAGGATCGTTTACGGGCATTTATATCATAAATAGGGGAAACGGCCATCAATTCTTCAATCGGATATCGCTCTTGTAGCGCTCTGATTTTGAGGGCAATGGTTTTTACAGATCCGATTAGAATAGAATGCTTCATCGCTTCTAACTCAGTTAATTCATTTGCTGTATATGGATAGGTGCTTACCGTCTTTGGACTAGCAAGCGGTTGCAACCGCCCTCGATACAATAAATGCGTAAGATGTAACGCGCTTAACGCGAGTTCATTCGCCTCCTCATCCGTATCCGCCATAATAATTTTCATGGCAGCAAGTACTTTCGGTTGCAGAAGACGTGATGATGCAGTAAACGTACGTAGATAATGGCTGATAGCTTGATCCATCGCCCCTGGCTGGGAATTGATAAAATGTGCAAATGCATATGGCAATCCCAATTGTCCAGCTACAATTCCACTATTGTCACTAGATCCAAGCATCCAGATTTCAGGCTTATGCGATGGGACTGGGGTAGCTTTCAATCCTGGAAAAGGCTGCTTTTCACTCCATTTGTCATCAATATAGCTAGTCAGATGCTGGACTTGCTCTGGAAAGGTATCAATATCGCGCGCCTGTAAATCCTGTAGGGCTCTAGTTGAAAGCGGCATTCCCCCTGGCGCACGGCCAATTCCTACGTCAATACGACCTGGAGCCAAAGCACTTAAAACATTAAAATTTTCCGCCACTTTATATGCACTGTAATGAGGAAGCATTACACCCCCCGACCCGACACGGATTCTTTTTGTTTTTGCCGCTAAATAAGCGATAAGAACTTCTGGTGAAGAACCAGCCAGTGCTTCGGAATGATGATGCTCAGACACCCAATACCTGTGATACCCAATTTCATCTACGTACTGCGCTAGCTCAGTCGTTTGCTCCAAAGCTAGCTCTGGGGTTCCACCCTCTATTACATACGATTGATCCAGTACACTAATTTTCATGGGTCTCTCCTTTTGCAAATGCTTCATGTGAAATCGCGACAGTAATCTAAATCGGTATATCGGAAATTTTCGATATTGGCTTAAAAAAAGAAAAATGAAACGGTGTTCCACTCTTCTTTTACAACTCCTCTCGGAAGTATGTAGCCAGCTTATGCAGCATTTCTTCATTTCTGCGGTAGTACGTCCATTGGCCAAAGCGTCTAGCTTCTAATAACCCCGCCCGTTGCATAATCGCTAGGTATTGTGACGTGGTTGATTGAGAAAGACCTGCTTTTTCTTGAATTTGTCCTACACAGATTCCCCCTGGAAAATTCTCGTAGTTACAGGAAGATGGCGGAAAGTGCAGCTCTGGCTCCTTTAACCAATGTAACATTTGCAATCTGGTTTCATTTGATAAAGCTTTAAAAATCATAACATAATCCATAACGTTGATTATATCGATATTTTCCGATATGTCAATAGTAGTATTCATTTTCAAATCAGTGCTAGATAAGTGAAGTCTCCATATACACTTCTCCATTCAACCTTTTAATCCAGAACTGATCCCCCTCAATCACTCCATATGTATGCGGATGATTCTCTTTAGGAATAGCTACAGAACCAGGATTTAGTATAAACAGATCTCCTTTTTTCTTGGCCACCGGGATATGTGTGTGACCATGAATTAACACATCTCCAGCAGATAATGCTGGATGATGATCCTCATGATAAATATGTCCATGTGTCACAAAAATACGCCGTTTATCCATAACTATTGTATGAGAATCACTCATAATCGGGAAATGAAGAAGCATTTGATCTACTTCTGAATCACAATTTCCACGCACAGCTACAATGCTGTCAGCATACCTATTTAGCAGATTGGCTACTTCTGACGGATTGTATCCATCTGGCAAAGCATTGCGTGGTCCATGATACATCACATCTCCTACTAGGATGATATGGGTTGCTTGCTCACGTTCAAATGCTTCTAGGGCTGCTTTCGCATAGGTCAAAGAACCGTGGATGTCTGAGAGAAAAAATAACTTCATGCTGATTACCACCTTTTCATTTGGTTCATTCCCCTATTATACCAATCTTCGCTTATAGTGTAAGAATAATACCCGTTTTGTCATCAGACGTTTTAAATCTTGGGTATTTCACACATTCTGGATCGCTTCCTTCTAGCTTTGTTAAGGCTTTTGCATAGTTTTCGAGTCCCATCTCTATTATTTTATGAACCATCCTTGACCAATCCTGCTTTTCCTGATTGGCTAATGGCCAAAACAATCCGTCTGTAATAATGACCACATGCTTTACTCCCGCACGATTTATTCTGCCATATTCCACATATTCTATGGCTTGTTTCTCTCCGTTTAGTACGCCGTAACCATGTGGTTCATTTTGCAATTCACGATTTTGAATCATCAAATCTCGAATGAATAGGCTTAATTCCGTGCGAGATAGTAAACCATTCTCAATACCCTCGCACCATTTTTGCAAGGTGCGTTCTTCTACAACTTCCACTTGTGGACGAGTTAATATACGTACATTGTCATTTTCATATACAGCAAAAATCATGCAATCTCCCGTCTGAGCATAAGATATACCGTTCTTTTCGATTGTCACGATTCCAACTGCGGCTCCCCAAAGATTCTGTTTGGAAGAAAGATCAATTCCAGCCTCCTGCATATGTAGGCGTATGAGCAAATTAGCAGTCGATATATGCTCTTGTAACGGAATAAGACGATGTATCTGTGTAAAATAACGAGCAATGGTTGTTGAAGCCAAGTATCCGCCGGTCTGTTTACGATCATTCATGAAACCATGTAATGAAGTAACACCATCAACCACACCAAATAGAGGGAGGGTTGGATGAACAATCAACGTATCTTCATTTAAAAAGCCGATACCCTTGCTAGTAAACGTTTCCATTCTCATTATAGTACCCTCCTACATTCTTCAATGTATCTGTTTATATTTTAAATAATCATACTTATTTTTCTATTATAACTTTTTTCCACAAAAAAAGAACAACCGGCATGTCCGGTTGTTCTGTCGCATCTATCGCTCATAGAGCTGGCTTATTTTTAGTTCGCTCGTTTTCTCAGCACCACATTATTCGTACGCCTCGTACGTCGTTTCGCGCGTAATAAACGAATGAAGAAAAGGATGAAAAACAAGTTAAGTAACGCCCAGAATACGACAACACCATAAAGAGCAATTGGATTATGAGTAGGAGCCTGCTCGCCCGCCTCTGTAGTAGACACTGCTGTCGGGAGTACTTCAGGTTGCAGATGTAGCCTTCTCTCTTCTCCGTTGGATAAAGTCAATACAAGGTCCCCGTTGCTAAGTAGCTTTTGTTCGTATGTAGTCTGTTTGGGAACCGTGATGAATAAATCCTTATCCGTATAAAAGTTTGCTGCTTTCTCTGTATCATTCTGGGGTTGATACACCAGATACTGTCCTGCATTTACGATCTTTTTTGATTCATAATTTGCAAAGCCAAAATCGAGCATTTTGTGGACATCCTGATAGCTAACCACATTAGATGGTGCCTTCATGGTAACGGCGATCAGTTCTGTATCACCGCGTTTAGCTGTAACCACCAAAGTATTTCGTGCTTGATCCGTGAAGCCATTTTTTAAACCTGTCGTTCCCTCATAGGTGGTTAGCATTTTATTATGATTGACCAGCACGGTATCCCATTCTTTTTGGTGCCATTCATAACGTTTTGTACCCGCAATTTCACGTAAGAAGGGATTCTTCATAGCATACTGCGCAATCTTAGCCATGTCAGCAGCAGTTGTGTAGTGATTCTCATCATGCAACCCATGTGGATTTGTAAAATGAGTATGTTTCACTCCCACTTTTTCTTTTAAATAGGCATTCACTTTTTCAGCAAATGCTTCTGTGGAACCAGCCATATGTTCGGCAATCACAATGGCAGCATCATTACCTGAATTTAAAATCAATCCAAAGAGTAAATTCCGCATGGATACTTGTTCACCCTCTGCTAGATAAACCCGGGAACCTTCTACTGTTCTCGCCTTATTAGAAACGGTCGCTATATCATTACTATTTCCGTTCTCAATAGCATAAATAGCGGTGGCGATTTTGGTAATACTAGCAGGAAATAAATACTGCTGGGGATTTTTCTCAAATAGCACGGTTCCTGACGAGCCATCCATGAGAATAGCACCTTCCCCTTTTATTTCTTCAAGCGGCAGGGCTGGTGGCTGCGCAGCGTAACTTGGCTGAATTCCAAACGTAATTAGAGAAATACCGATTGCCAAGAACGTTTTCATCCATTTTTTCATGCTTGTAAAATCCTTTCTACGAACAAGTTACCTCACCACTCTATCAAATGGAAAAGGCATTGAACAAGTACAAATTTGGACATTCTATCGATAAAATGCTGGGGAAAATGGGTAAAAATGTTGTATTGACGGCATTTCTGGCTTTTCATTATTAACATAATTTTTTTATGGAAAGGGTGTTACAAATGGATGAACGCATCAGCAAAGACACATTAGGTGAGGTATATATCCCACGATCTGTATATTACGATGCGCAAACCACACGCGCTACCCATAACTTCCCCATTAGCGGCCTTCGTTTACCACGAGCCTTTATTAAAGCACAAGGAATCATCAAGGCCTCTGCGGCTGTTGCAAATACAGAGGTGGGGAATTTACCCGAACATATTTCTGGCGCTATTGTAACAGCCGCAGAAGAAGTGATTAATGGCAAATGGGACGATCAATTTGTAGTAGATGTCTATCAAGCTGGTGCGGGTACCTCTCAAAATATGAATGCTAATGAGGTTATCGCAAACCGCGCGATTGAAATATTAGGCGGTCAAAAAGGAGACTTCACACTTGTCCATCCTAACGATCATGTGAATATGGCACAATCAACGAATGACACGATACATGTCGCCATCAATATTAGTGCTGTCGAGATGATAAAAAAAGAATTGCTGCCATCTCTTCAGCGACTTCATTACGCTCTAAAACAGAAGGCCAGACAATTCGATCCCATTATCAAATCAGGACGAACCCATTTACAGGATGCTGTTCCCATTCGACTCGGGCAGGAATTTGGTGGCTATGCAGCAGCACTCGTAACGGCTGAAAAAAGTATTCGACATGCTCTGTTGGAGCTATACGTGATTGGTATCGGAGGAAATGCGGTAGGTACCGGGATTAACGCTCATCCTGAGTACGCTGATCGAACATTACGCGAGATTGTGCTTCGAACAGACCTGCCGTTTAAAAAGCCGCGTGATCGGTTCGCTTTTATGCAAAACACCTTAGGAGCGATTCAAGCAAGCCATGCTGTTAAGGAGCTCGCGATTCATCTATTAAAAATCTCAAGCGACTTACGCTTACTTGGCTCAGGGCCACGCACTGGACTTGGCGAGCTGATCCTGCCTGCTGTTCAGCCTGGATCATCTATTATGCCAGGCAAAGTAAATCCTGTGATGGCTGAGATGATGTATATGGTTTGTGCCCAAGTAATTGGTAACGATGCCACAATCACAGCCGCTACGATGGGTGCTCAATTGGAGATTAATGTGATGATGCCAGTTATTGCATATAATCTGTTACATTCCATTCAAATTTTGACGAACGCAATGGAAGTATTCCGTGCAAAATGTATAGAGGGGCTACAAGCTAATGCAGAGCGTTGTCAGTACTATGTTGAGCAAAGTACGGCGCTTGCAACATCCCTTAATCCTGTAATTGGCTATGAGAAAGCCGCCAAAATCGCCAAGACTGCTTATCAAGAGAATAAAACGGTCAGAGAAATCGTTGCGAGAGACACCGAATTGACAATAAGCGAAATCAATGAGTTATTAAATCCTGAACGGCTCGTCTAACCCAAACCAAACCAGTAGCTTATCGACAAACATTAATCTAAGCTTTATTGATAGTAAAATAGCCTCGTCACGTAGACTGAGGCTATTTTTTGTTATACCTACATCTGTTATTTTCCAAACCGTTTACTTAACAGTTCATTGATCATACGGAATTTTGGATTATCCAGAAAAGCTTCTTCATACCCAATAAAGTGTTCCTTGTATAACGCTTCAGCAGATTCAAAATCTTGTTTGACATAAAGTGAGAAGATTTCTTCCAATTTTTCTTCCATATCAGTGTCAAGCTCTGGCGGGGTCATAATTTCCTGACGTAAACTGTTCATCAGCTCATCTAACTGATTAGTGACAGTTGAAGCAATATGCAGTTGCTCTAATACGTCAGAAGGAATATTTCCGTCATATTTATAGCGTAATTCATGCTCATTTGTTGCCCAAAAGTTCATGCCCAACGTCCGGATTTGTACCTCACAAGGCAAGATTTTCTTTTCACTGCCATGATACACCGTATAATCACCAATCATATGAATACTACGATAGCCAGATTCTTTCGGATTGGTAATATAGTCTTTAACGTCATGTACCACAAAATCTTCCCGTTCCATCAACAGATTCTGCACTTCCCGCACATCATCAATATAGCGACAAACGACACGGATACCAGCGATGTCGGTAATTTCCTCACACAATCTTTTTTCCCAATCATCTTGGGCAAAATCAATGCCTCTAAGAAGGGCTTTTCGTATTAGACTATCTGTTTTCTTGACTCGCCCAACTACAAATTCAATTGGAGAGTAGCGTCCGCCTTTTAGAAAACCATATTTTATTCCTTTTACCTTTAGCTTTAATTCGTCAACAACCTGCTCATACGGATTTAAAATAGTGACGAGTCGGTTTAATACTTTTTTGGGTATGCGAGCTTTTATGTTTTTAATTTCGCTCATAGGTTAAGAACCCCCATCAATCTCGGATGACACGATAGTCTAGCATTTCTTTTATAGTATTTCGACGTAGCAGCAAGAAATCCTGCCGTTTTCGTGTCGAAATCCTGCAAACTCCAACCTTATTCGGACCGATCCTTCTTTTAGTATAAGAGCAAGCCTCTTAAAATGAAAGCGCATAAGGCATAGCAAAAAGTGGTTGCATACAGAATCTGAATGGTTTGTTTAATATGTTTTGCCTGAAGCTCCACCTTTGGTGTCCCCATGAGTGCACGGTGAGAAACAACCCCTTGATAGGTATTGGTTCCGCCTAGTTGAATGTGTAGGGCACCGGCAACAGCCGCTTCACTCCAGCCACTATTTGGACTTGGATGCTTGCTTGCATCACGAATTCCTGTTTTCCAGGCGTCTTTCCAATCCTTTCCCAGTAAGAACGCTGCTAGGATTAAAAAGATAAAGGTGATCCGAGCGGGAATATAGTTACAGATATCATCTAGCCGCGCGGAAGCCCAGCCAAGGTGTAAGTATTTCTCATTTTTATAGCCTACCATTGAATCTAGCGTATTAACCGCCCTATATGCCATAGCGAGCGGGGCCCCACCTAGCATGGCAAAAAATAAGGGGGAGGTTACTGCATCCACAATGTTTTCCGCTACTGTTTCCACAGTGCCACGTGAAATTTCTTTCTCATCCAACTGCTCTGTATCACGCCCTACTACCATGGACAATTGAAATCGAGCTTCTCCTAGATCGCCCTTCTGTAAAGCCGCATAAATCTTTTGCCCAGCCTGAGCCAGTCCTTTCGTAGCAATTGTGGTAGCAATCAACACAACCTCGGCGATATAAGACAGCCACGGATGAATGCTAGCGAGCCCCTTTAGCAAATAATAGGGAACAAAAAAAGCCAAGCCAACGACTATCACTGGAAACAAAAGACCCAGCAATCGACCTGAGAGAAAGGCCGAACGCCCGCGGTTGACAAGGGAATGATATACCGGTCGAATACGACGATCCAACCAGCTTATCACTTTTCCCATGCCAATCACGGGGTGTGGAATCCAACGTGGATCACCAATAATGAGATCTAATAGATAGGCACATAACAAGCTAGTTCCTAGCATTATTTCCATAATTATTCTGCACTCCTACGCTCTTTTCGATTTAGCTCATGGGTAAGCGCCATGCGAGTTGCATCCCTTACTGCACATGCGATTGCATGGCCCAAGTTCGTAGCAGTTCCAGCATAGGGATGGACGGACTGATAATGTGATTGGTCACATGTAGCCGCTACTACAATAGCATCTGTGGTGGTTCCTGTCGCACCCCTGCCCTCTCCATCGCTAATTCCCATTTCTGCCAATGCAATCGTTTTGGCCTCTGTTGCTGTAATAACAGCATTTACAAGAGCCCCGTCTGTCAAATTCCCATCAATGAATACGACAGTATTAATCGTACCTGCTGCATAGGCATTATAGCGCTGTTCTACGGTACCTGCTCTAGCTGCATTGCCGACACCGGTTGTCACAATTGCACAAAGTTCAAATTCGTCTCCCTTTAACGTAGAGACTCCTACATCCTCCACACAAGCTGCTGTCAACAATCCAATAGTTTGTTCAGGTATGGCTTGATTTTGCAATACAAACCTTCTAATATCCTCCTCGGGATTATCTGATAAGTAGCTCTTTCCCACATACTGGTTTAGGACCCACTTCGCCTCGCTAATTCCACCACCAAACACAGCACTAGAGCAGGCACGAAAGCCTTTCGGATAGTGAATAAGCACCCGTTTCTCGTTTACATCCAAATACCAATCTTTTATAAATTGCATGTTTCCCACTCTCCGTCTTCTCCACAACACGTAACCAGAAATTGCCCATGTCCAATGGACGAATCAAAATAACGACCTGGATCATTTTCTAATAAAAGAGCAGAAACCAAGCGCAGCATTCCACCATGAGTAACCACCAATAAAATTGGTTCTTTCTGAAGCCTCTCTTCAGCACCACTCGAATAACATTTTGTCTGGGTACAATAAGGGCTGATTTCTTTATTTACGAATTGCTCTAGCCGCTTTTGTAATTCGAGTAATTTCTCCCCGCCAGGAGGGGCAACATTCCATGGGTTATCATAAAATTGATAAATTCTCTCCCGATCCATTCGCTCGATCTCCTGGTACGTCAAGCCTTCCCATTCACCGAAAAACACCTCGCGTAAGTCACTACTGGTTTGGACCGGAAGCGTTGGATGAAATTCTGCCACGATCGCCGCTGTTTCCTTTGCTCTCATTAAATCACTTGAAAAAATAGCTGTGAGCGGTTGATTCGCTAAGAATTTTGCGACCTGCTGCGCCTGTGACACTCCTTTGTTCGATAAAGGTGCATCATAGTGTCCAATATATTGTTTTGCCAGATTTTCAGCCGTTACAGCATGACGTAACCAAATAACTTTTACCATCCGACAAAACCTCCGTGATACAGGTAGCTGACCGCCCCAAGAAGCAATACCATTTCAATGCATTCAATTTGTGCCCCATAGGTATCGCCCGTTAAGCCGCCCAGCTGTTTGACAATCATTCGGTTAAACAGATAGTGCGTGACCACCGTGAGTACGAAAAAAATGATCGCTAATTGGTATCCAACTAAAACGATAGCGACAAGACATGAGATAACGATTGAAATGATAATGTGCTTCATACACACATGCTCTCTAAATCCAGACGCCAATCCCTTTCCCTTATGCAAATAAGGCCAAAAATAAACGCATCCAAGCAAAGAAACACGAGCTGCAAATGGAATGATAATCAATAAGTAAATAAGTGACAGCAAAGGTACGCTAGTTGTGATCCAGTATAGAGACACCACCTTTACTGCCAATAAAAGAACACAAGCAAGGACTCCCATTGCTCCCACTCGGCTGTCTTTCATGATTTCTAGCATCCGTTCACGTGAACGAGCAGAACCGAGCCCATCTGCGGTATCCATCCAACCATCTAAATGCAAACCGCCAGTGATATAGACCCAAGAAGCTATCACTACAAGTGAAAGGAGAATATCAGGAAAAAGCCACTGCGTAATTCCTGCGATTCCCGCTAAAAAAATTCCTATTACCATTCCTACATAAGGATAATACTTTACGCTTTGATACCAATCCTGCTCTGTCGCTTGAAAGCGTACCGGAATGCGCGTAAGAAAGGTTAAGGCGCTCCAAAACGCATTCATTTGTCACTCGCCTCGCTCCCCTTGATCTTCATCGGGATACCAGCCACTACTAGATATACTTCATCAGCATATTGTGCTACGATCTGATTCGCAAAACCAGTAATATCCTGAAATGCCCTGCCTAATTTAGATAACGCTACCCCACCTAATCCCACTTCATCACTTACCACTATCCATGTCCGATCTAAGGAGCGCATAGCAGATACACAAGAGATGACTTCTTGTTGACAAGCTTGCCGGATGGTAGACTTACTTAGTTGATCTTCAGGAATTTGCATTAATATGTTCGCAATCCAGCCTGAGAATGTGTCCAATAAAACAATCGATGACTCTGAAGCTGCTTCATGCGTATCGGCTTCAGCCATGGTCCGGACCGCTGACTCTAATTCATACGGCTCTTCCACCGTCTCCCAATTATTCACTCTTCGTTCCCTGTGCAAATGAATCCGATTCTGCATCTCTTCATCCCAAGCTTGCCCTGTTGCAAGATACACGAGGGTTCCTCCATGCTCCTGCTTCTGTTGTTTGGCCAGCCTTTCAGCAAAAGCACTTTTCCCCGATCGAACGCCACCTGTAATAAGAATGATCCTCATGATACCTTCGCTCCTTTTATCTCCTAGTTGACAGGATTTGTAGGGATTCACGGAACACGCTTACCATTCGTTCATTCTCTTCCTGTGTTTTTATCGCAAGTCGTATATATCCTTCACCTAAACCTGGATACATACTACAATTTCGAATTAAGATGCCTCTTTTCGCCATCTCTTCCTGAAGAAGATGAGATGGAGTAGAGTCTATATGAACTAATAAGTAATTGGTTTCGCTCCTAAAAGTTGTAACCCCCTGTAGTGCTTCAAGAGATTTTAGCAAGCTCTCTCTTTGCGCAGCAACATATTCCTGTGTTCGCAGTACGTAATCATGCTGCTGAAGTAAGAATTCACCTGCCACTTGGGCCAAATGGTTCACACTCCACGAGATTTGTTTAGCTTTTAGACATTCGATCACTTGCTCTTGCCCAATGACGTAACCGAGTCGCAGCCCTGCAATCGCGTACATTTTAGTCATAGAGCGAAATAAAAGCACATGGGGAAGCTTGTGTAAGTCAGTTACTAAAGAATGCTCCTCAGTATGATTTACAAAATCCAGAAATGCTTCGTCCACACAAAGGTAGGTATTGTGTTGTTCACAAGCAACAGCCACCTTAAGTAATTCGTTACGTGGTAAAAAATTCCCCGTTGGATTGTTAGGATGTCCAATAAACAGCATATCCACCTGTTGCACAAAGCCGCATAGCTCCTCAACATCAGGTAAAAACTGCTGTTCTTTCGTTGTAAATAACATGCGAATCTCACAGTCAGCTTGCTTGGCAATCGCTTCATATTCCGAGAAAGAGGGACAAATAATCCCTACAATCCGTGGCTTGAGAGCAGAAACCGCCAAGTGCAAGCACTCAGCAGCTCCATTCCCTACCAAAATATTTTCCGGTTGTATATGAGATCCAAGCGAACTTGCTAACGCTTTGCGAAGATTACGGCATGTAGGATCAGGATATCGAAGGACCTGTGGTAGCGCTTGATTCAATATTGAAAAAAGCTGCTCAGGAGGTCCAAATGGATTAATATTTGAACTATAATCAAGAATACGATCCGCCTCTAGCCCAAAGGATTCTGCAGCCGTCCATATGTCGCCACCATGTCCAAAACGCTCTATCATAATCATGCTCCTCTTCTTTAATGCCTCACCTAATCTCAGTTGAACGATCTTTAGATCAATTACTCTGAATCAGGTAGACCTAAATCAGAGAAGGTAGCCATTTCTTGCAGTACACGACAAGCAGAATCCATCATTGGCATAAATAATGTAGCTCCAGTTCCTTCCCCTAAACGCATATTTAAGTGAAGAGATGGACGAATTCCTAAGTCTTCCAGAATATATTGATGGGCAGGTTCCACTGATAAATGAGTGGCCATAAGATAAGGAATAATTGCTGGTTGAAGACGTGCAGCTACCAATGCCGCCGCAGAAGCAATCACCCCATCTAATAGTACAGGAATGCGAGAAAGAGCAGCACCAAGCGTTACCCCAGCCATCCCGGCAATCTCTAAGCCACCTACCTTAGCAAGTACATCCAACGCATCGTCTGCCTGAGGCTTATTTACCTCAATCCCGCGTTGAATTGCTTCACGTTTGATTAAAAGAGATTTGTCATTTATACCCGAACCTCGTCCTACCAGACCTTCTTCCAGCGGACGGCCTAATAATACACTGGTAAGCGCCGCGCTAGGCGTTGTATTTCCGATTCCCATCTCACCCAGAGCGATGACATTACTACCCTTTTTCGCCAGTTCCTGCGCTGTTTCAATTCCAACCAAGATCGCTTGTGCAGCTTCTTCTCTACTCATTGCTGGGCCTTTAGCAAAGTTGTTTGTTCCTGCTTTCACTTTCTTATTGATTACATTCTCAGGTACTTCGGGTGCTTTAGAGCCAATGTCAACTACTGTTACCTCGGCACCCACTTGTCTAGCTAACACGTTTACTGCTGCTCCAGCATTGATGAAGTTAACCATCATGAGTTGAGTTACTTCCTGAGGGAATGCGCTTACACCCTCGTCCACAATACCATGATCACCACACATGACCACGACATCCTTACGCCCGATACGCGGTTTAGCTTGTCCTGTAATACCTGCTAACTGAACAACTATATCTTCTAAAACACCTAGACTTCCAACAGGTTTAGTCAAACGTTTTAGTTCTTTTTTTGCTTGCTCGGCTGCTACCATATCTATTGCTGGTATCGTATGTATTACCCCAGATAATTTATCGCTAAAGCTCATGTCAAATTCCTCCTCAGATGTCTAGGTCGATTGCCCGTTTAGAATAAATATCTTACTTTTCTAGTATAGCAGAATAAAAGAAAAAAGGGTTGGCTTCCTCACCACCACCCCACAAAATCCACAAATTATTCACTTATATTTTTTTGTTATCTGAAATAACGTCTAAAATACTTTGCAAACTGGTCAGCTTCTCATTTACTTTACGTGTCTTTTCGGAAATACTTTGTAAATTAACAAGGGATGCGAGAGAGGTTCGCTGTTGTCTCTTTTTTTCTTTTTCCCATTGCTCTAAATATTTATCCATCGTCGCAGGATTGCTTAACACTCTGGCAACACGTGTTGGCTGTTGCTTTAGCCACGCTTCAAATTCAGGATAATCACGCAAAATTCGTTTCGCGGTACTTTTTTTCACTGACTATTTCCCCTCTCCTGTGCATGATTGAAAAGCACATGATTTCCCTACTAACATATGACTAGTCCGCTCTTGCCGTTTGTGTGAATAACCAGTGCAACAAGAAAGGGCTAAAATCTAGGGCAAATGTGGAATTATTCCAGAAAAGGGCTCTTGTTTACAGCAAGAATGTCAGGGGATACATATACATGCATTGTAAATATCCTGATTGGTCAAATGAAAGGGGCTATGTATAACATGTTCGATATCACCACTTTACAGTCTCTGGTCGGCAAGACTGTGCGCCTCTATAGAGGTAGAGCTGAAACAATACGTGGAATCCTACTGGCTACCAAATCAAACTACCTCGTTCAATTAACAGAAGATAGCCAAGTCTTGTATTATTATTTGCCGCCGCTCACTAGTATTGAAGAGGATTTTCGAAACCCGCCTTTTGAAATTAAAAAAGGAATCCCTCAGGAGGTTATCGAAGCTGAATCATACGAACAGCTATTAAAATCGCTAGTTAATAAAAGAGTACGAATTAATCGAACTGGGAAAGATTCATACACGGGATTACTTCGTTTCGCTGGCACTGACTATGTTGCCCTGCAAACCGAAAAAGGGACATTTGTATATTATCAGCTAAGTGAAATCAAGTGCATTGGTATTCTAGACAAAACACATGGGCGTTCTCAAAAGAATGGAACTCATTCCAAAATTAGAACGAAAAGCCCTTTATATCAACTTCATGATGCACCTAATTTCTCCGCTTTATTAGACAAATTACGAAATACATTCGTTCACGTTCATTTTCCTAGTTATGAACCCATCTCAGGAATTTTGACCGAAGCTGATCAAAATCAAATTGCCTTAGTCCATAATAAAGAACTCGTCTGGATTTCAAAAGCAACTATTGCTAGTTTAACAACAACAACATCATCATCTTCATCATCATCTTCATCATCATCTTCATCATCATCTTCTTCATCTGACACTGTCTCCCCTGCTAATCAGAATGCTAGACATGTAGGTAATCGAGAAGTTTTCTGTCTGCGTGTTAAAAAACGCGATAGACAGAAACAAAAGTACTTCTCCACACCGCCTGCAGTAAGAATTCATCCAAAAAAGAAGCCCTCAAAGCATCAAATTTCGTTAAAAACACCATATCCTTTCAATCAAAGAGGAAATTCGCTCCAATCGGTTACCATAAAATTGCCAGGTATGTCTTATCCAAAATGGAACAGATAGATGTTACTTTCCCGTTCTCCTAGGAAAGGAGGAAACTCCTCTTGGAACCCATCTCTCCTTTTTTAAATCAGTTTGTTGAAGTAACATTATCTGAGAATAATAACGTAGTAGGCCAAGTGATGGATCAGGGGATTGATATCCTCGTTCTATATGAAGGTACACGTTACATCTATGTACCCTGGATTCATGTAAAATCAATCAAACAGATAAGCTCTGATCTAGTCAATACCTTTGAGCTACAAGAAAGTCCAATTCTTTTAAATAAAGAAGCTTTATCTTATCGCAATATTCTGAACAAAGCGAAGGGCTTGTTTCTAGAAATTAATGTAACAGGTTCACACTCTTTGCACGGATATGTGACGACTATACTAAACAATTATCTAGTGTTCTATTCCCCGGTCTTTAAGACTATGTTTATTTCCCTCCATCATGTAAAATGGCTGATCCCCTATTGCCGAAGCTTTACCCCCTTCTCTCTTAGTAATCATCATCTACAAATTAAAGCATCTCAAATTCCGCTTTCTCGTTCTTTTGAAGAACAGATGAAACGGCTGGAAGGAGAACTTATTATCCTTGATACAGGTGATGATCCTCACAAGATTGGAATAGTTAGCCGTTTAGAATACAATCTGTTAGAACTTATCAATATGACGGGTGATCGAACCAATTGGAATGTACAGCATATTAAAACGATTCATCTTTCTTCCTAACATCTCTGCAAAAAGTAAAGGAGGATCGGTGCTTAAAGCAACCGACCCTCCTTTTCGTATGAGGGGGTTTCATCCCTCATCATCCACGTATGCTGTTGTTTAATTAGCGAGCTAGTTGTTGCTCAGCGAAAGAAACAAGGCGCTTCGTGATTTCTCCACCAACAGATCCGTTTTGGCGAGAAGTAGTGTCTGGTCCCAATTGTACGCCGAATTCAGTAGCGATTTCGTATTTCAATTGGTCAAGAGCTTGGTTAGCTTGAGGAACTAAAAGGTTGTTGCTAGAATTGTTGTTAGCTGCCATAACCTTTCATCTCCATTCTATTTGGATTTTTGCTGAGGCTAATGTGGCCTTCAGCATTCAACCGATCCACTTTGGATAGGCTCAATGCTGACGGCTACGCTATTTCTTTACTGTTTATGGAGGTGTATCTATATGATGTATCATTTCATTTTTTTCATTCCTGCTTTTTTTTACTATTTTCTAGAAATCAGCCAATCCCCGCCTTTCATGCTATAATAGCGAAACAGAGACAGTTGGCGTTTATTATGGGAGGAGTTATTTGCTTTGAAGAATAAAATTTTACTATTGGATGGCATGAGCTTTCTTTTCCGTGCATTTTATGCCTCCTCATGGACAGGCAGTATTCGTCAAACCAAAAGCGGCTTGTACACAAATGCTGTCTATGGTTTTACCAAAATGATGCTTGATTATGCAGACCTCATTCAACCAACTCATTTGATCGTTGCTTGGGATGTTGCTTCACGCGAGTCCTTATTGCGTAGTCAATGGTACGATGGGTATAAATCGAATCGAGTCGAACCACCTGCCGAGTTAATTCCTCAGTTCTCGCTGGTGAAGGAGGTTACCCAGGCTTTCTCTATACCTAATGTAGGCTTGTCAGGTTATGAAGGGGACGATATCTTAGGTACGTTATCCAAACGATTTGCTGAAGAAGGTCATGAAGTAATCATATGCTCGGGTGACTATGACAGCCTGCAGCTTGTCTGTGATCAGGTACATGTTAAAATTTTGAAAAACGGCGGGAAACATGAGCATTACTGCCCGCAGTCCTTACTCGAACAAAAAGGTATTACATCTGCTCAGGTTATTGATGTAAAAGCCCTGCAAGGAGATACCTCTGATTGTATCCCCGGTTGTCCTGGCATTGGGGAAAAAACAGCAGTGAAATTAATAACAGAGCATGGTACCCTAGATAATCTGTATGCTAATGTAGATTCGCTAACACCTAAAATGCGAGCCAAATTGACAGAGAATAAAGAACAAGTATATCTAAGTCAAAAATTAGCAACCATTCTATCTGATGCTCCTGTGGAGTTGATGTTAGAAGAAGCAAGCTGGGAATATGATCCAGTATTGGTTTTAGAAAAAATGAATGAATTAGAATTTAGTAAAACGATGCTTGCGCGGATTGGATAAGAAGAAGAGTAAACCAAAAAGAGCTGTGGAACCTAATCGGTCTACAGCTCTTTTCGATATATAGTTTTTTATTTTGGACATACTAATGAAACTGTAGCACTCCGCTATGGAGCAAACACATCAAGGAAGAGTCCGCTGTTCTGTGGGTCATTGGTTTCCCATGAGGTAGCAAAGCGTACCTGATGGGAAATCCCAATCAGGTCATAGGTCTGAACGAGATGCTGTCGTGCCGTTCCCATGATTAAGGAATGCAATTTAACCTGCTTATCCACAGCCATCTGGCCCAATAATTGACGCACCGGCGGAGATATTTCTCCAATCCCATCAGTTATCATAACGAAATCAGCAGCTTCGAACTTGGGATTCTCATACAATATCTGTATGCCCCGCTTTATTGGCTCATCGAAATTAGTGCCTCCACCAAAAGCCTGCTGAGCTAGCTCATAAAACCCCATCCAATCCGGCTTTTTATAATACAAGGGTCGTTCAATAACCTCGCCCTTTGTGCCAAATAGCATAAGCATAAAATCACGTTTTTCCAATAAAGAGATAGCTGCAAAGGTCATAACAAAAATTTGGGCTAACCGAAGCTTTGCACCTCGCATAGAATGAGAACTGTCCAACATGCAAATTACAGGTCCACTAGGAGGCTCATCGCGCCAGCCTATCGTATCGTATGTTAGTAATTTTTGTTCCAACGCCTTAACCATAAAATAGGTTTCTAAATCAGGATCAGCAAGTAACAATGCTTCACTCGCCAATAAATGAGACAAATCTCCACTCTGCCTTAAATCATCATATTCTTCCGGCATACGTCGTTCTTTACGCTTTTTTTTACGCATAGAAAATTCGTGAACATTACGTCCCACTTCCTGCAAAAAGTGTAGTAGGTCTGGATGCTTGGAAAGCTGCTCCACCCATTTTAAATACTTTTCATATGTTTCCCTTCTGAGTTTCCCCAGATCACTTCCCCACCGTCGATTCGAGAAACGTTGACTCGCCTCTACCAAGGCAAACAAATATGAGGTATCCTGCTCTTCTGTCTGTAATGACTTCTTTAAAGATTGCTGTAACCAGTCACCCAATTCCTGTTCTAGGTGCTGTATTGCCGACTTTTCTTGCTTTATGAGACGCTCTACCTGCTTTTGTCTCTGCATCAATTCTGCTTCCAGCTTTTTTACCTTCTGCAACAGCTTGGGACGCTTTATATAATTCGTTTTCATCTCTTCTTGCATCTCTATGATTCGACTGCGCAGTAATTGCACCTCTTCTTCTGCCAGCGGACGAGCAGATTGAGATTCTTCCTTATCCTCTACCATTTGCTTCCCCTGCTGTAAGGTGTAGCCTACCAACCGTAATTGCTCCTGCTGTTTTTGGGTCAAGCGTTCTAGTAGCTGATCCGTTTGCTCAGGATCACTCGATTGCTGGTCAATATTTTGCCCTTGCTGTGATTGGTCTGAAACACCTAGTATCTTGTCCATTTTTTTACGCCGCTGTACCTCTTCTTCAAAGCTAGAGACTAGCCACATAAGTGCCTTACTCGCCGTTTTAAAGGAGGCGCTCTCGCTAGCTATGGTTCTTGGATGAATACTTTGGTAAAAATGCTGACGCAACAAAGAACGAACCATCCAACGATGAAAAGGAACAGCATCACTAACTTCATTTACCTCTGGCTGCTTCAAATAAAAAGCTAAGAAGAAATCAAACAACAGGGCCTCACTAAACCATGGCGATTTACGCATCGTTTCCTCGACCCATTCCTTTGCAATACGAGAAGAACGAAAATAAGCATCAAACACAAAGCGATCTACACGCTGGTGTCGTACAAACATCTCCCGTCACCACCATTACAAAGTATAGTCGTACTCGACTCCGGGAAGCTCTCGGTCAAACAGCGTGCGATACAAGCCCTGTAGGATTTGCAAATGTCGTTCTCCCTCCAGACGCAGGTGCGCAAACTTCACGTATAAGACTCCACATGTAATAGCATGAAATTTTTCTCCAAAAGATAACCAGATAAGTCCGCCTCCTGCTTAAGCCAGTCCGTCAGCTTTTGCTGTAGATGACGTCCTGTTTCTTCCAGTTCTATCCGGCACTGCTCCAGCATTCTTTTTGCTTGCTCTGAAGCTTCCTTAGTCATTTTGGAGCCAATTTCCTTTTTAAATTGGAAAGCATGAAGCTCATCCTCTTTTTCCATCCATTTGCTTGAAATCTGTTCATAATAGCGCAAGGGAAGCTCCTTCTCTAGCTCTATCTTCAAGGATTCCATAAATCTCTCTTGGTACAGCTCAGTCAGTACTGGTAAATCCTCAGGTACATCCCAAAGCATATGTGGAGTAAACACCGTATCCCAGAGAGAAACCTCATCCCGTCCATTCAATACAGCGGAGGTTTGCCATACTAGTGCAATTTTACGCAAACGACGATCAGATATAACGAACTCTTTATCTTCCATTTGCTGCTTTAATCTGTATAAGAAGTAAACAAGTGATTCCGGTATATGCACCTTAGAAGCCGCCTCTTGTACATCTTTTACTTCGTACATGTTAAATAAGGTAGGAAGAGGTTCAAAATCAAGCTGAAACATCTTCTCATAACTGGAGGCAAGCTTCAAATAGCCAACTTCATACCGAATAAGAAACCGATCATATAACGCCGCTAATTGCTCCTGATCGTCAGGCAGCTCGTTAGAGGCCGCCATCACAAACAATAATGGTACTTCCTCCTTCTCTTGACCATTAAAGAAGACGCGTTCATTCAAGATAGATAACAAGGCGTTTAAGATAGCGCTGTTTGCCTTAAAAATTTCATCCAAAAATGCAAATTGTGCCGTTGGTAAGTATCCTTTTGTTTTGCGCACATATTGATCCTGCTTTAATTGCTGTATGGAAATGGGACCGAATAATTCATCAGGTGTGCTAAAGCGTGTTAATAAATATTCAAACCAATGATTGGTACCAAATAATTGTGAGAAAGCACGAGCTAGCTGTGATTTTGCAGTTCCTGGCGGGCCTACTAACAAAGCATTCTCACCGCTCATGACCGCTAAAAACAGCAGACGAATCAATTCCTCCCGCTCTAAAAAACGCCCTTCCAATTGCTTAATAGCGCTTTGTATACCACGTTGCATAGCTTTCGTATTTGGCTTCATACATCTGCTGCTCCTCTCTGAAACAAATCTGCTTCCATGATGACATAAGGAAGAAAAAAAAGAAAGTTGAGCACTGATTAAAACCGCTGGTAGTAAGGTGACAATAAGGATACAACACATAAATTGGAAGGTGATTGCAACATGCCCCACGTGCATTTAAGCGAAGAAGAATATCAGGTCATGATGGATCGAATTTACAAAATTATTTCTCGTACGGAAGAATTGGATCACGTGACCCATCATCTTATCTTTGAAGTATGGAGAATTCTCCATTTCGGAAAAGTGGACAGCCGCTCTCCCATGCAAGCTTTACCAAAAGCTGAGTCCAAAAGCAATTCGTATTAACACAAAAAAGCTCGGTACTCCAAGAGGAAGCACGAGCTTTTTTTCATGAAATAATTCACATATCCTGACTGCCTAATGATTTACTTCTGCAAAGCTTCAATAAATAAAACAGGTGCTTGGTAAGCCAAGATAGTACAAACAATGGATGTAGTCATCTCATTCTAAAACGGCTCTATATAATCATGTACCGCAATAGGTTCGGTAAGGAATAGCTGACTGCGGAGGGAGTGTACAATATTCAGCCTGTTCGAGAGAGTGAGTGTAAGGATTGGAAAGAGCAATAAGAAGCCGCTCCATCACGCTGTAATCTCCTTGTTGTACTGCGCTTTCTAAAGCTTCTTCTACCCGATGATTCCGTGGAATTAGCGCAGGATTGCTGTTTTGCATCAATTGATACGAGGTTGATTTCGATCCCTGCTGTCTGCCTCGGCGAGCCTGCCACATTTCATGCCACTGGGCAAACTCTGGGGTTCCAGACAGAACCGTATCCTCTAGCCTACCAAAGGTTAATGCAAGGAAGGTATTGGTATAGTCCGCACGATACTTCTGCATTATAGTGAGGAGATCTTCAATAAGGGATTCATCCTGTTTCTCCTCATTACCGATTCCAAGCTTTGCTCTCATTCCCGCAATCCAATTACTGCGATATAACTCAGTAAAATCTGAAATGGCATCCTGGGCCAGTTTGACCGCCTGCTCATGATCGTCATGGAGCAGAGGCAAGAGGGTTTCAGCGAATCGCGAGAGATTCCATGCAGCAATACGCGGCTGATTGCCATAGGCATAACGCCCCTGAATGTCAATGGAACTAAATACTGTTGCCGGATCATAGGCATCCATGAAAGCGCAAGGACCATAATCAATGGTTTCTCCACTAATGGCCATGTTATCGGTATTCATCACCCCGTGAATAAAGCCTACTAGTTGCCACTTAGCAATCAGTGTGGCCTGACGCTTGATGACTTCCTTAAGTAATGAAAGATAGGGATTATCACCAGCCTCAGCCTCTGGAAAATGTCTTTGCAATGTATAATCCGCTAGGACTCGGAGTTCATCAATCGTGCCCCATTTTAAAACGTATTGAAAGGTGCCGACACGAATATGACTGTCAGCCACTCGTGTTAGAATTGCACCAGGCAGGTCAGTTTCACGAATGACTGTCTCACCGGTTGTCACCACCGCTAGACTGCGGGTAGTAGGAATACCAAGCGCATGCATTGCTTCGCTGATGATATATTCACGTAGCATCGGCCCAAGTGCCGCTCGACCATCGCCCCGGCGAGAGTATGATGTTTTTCCTGAACCCTTTAGTTGTATATCAAAACGTTTACCTAGAGGGGTGATCTGCTCTCCAAGCAGCAGAGCCCGTCCATCTCCTAGCATCGTAAAATGCCCAAATTGATGACCCGCATAAGCTTGAGCAATAGGAAAAGCACCTTCGGGGATTCGATTGCCAGCAAGCACTTCTACTCCATCTTCGCTTTGAAGTGCCTCCATGTTTAACCCAAGTGCTTCTGCCAGCTTTTTATTAAGAATAATTAGCTTTGGTGAGCGTACAGGGTTTAAGTTGAGACTTGAAAAAAATGATTCTGGCAAACGTGCATAACTGTTGTCAAAGTTCCATCCTGCTTCTTGCATTGCCTTTCTCTGCGTCATCGGATCTCCATTTCCCCTTTTCTTATTTATGTTTTTTGTATCTTTACTTTTCCTTTACACAAAAATCATTGATATTCTATGTACTTTTGGCTAACTCTATCTCAATTCCAGTACTAGCCAATCCCTTTTAGTGTCTACTTTTGCCAATTTATTATACCCTTTCCACACTTATATGGCACACTTTCTCATCTAGTTTCGTTTTTTTGAAAACAAGTAAATTCCTATTATACTAAGCAGATAGGCAATCAACTTTATGAAAAATAAAAAAGAGAGCTACTCCTGCCCTCCTTCAGACCATCATTCTTCAACCTATCCGCATTATAAAAATTGCTTTACAAGTAAGTCTTGAGCATATAAAAATATACCCCATCCCACTCCTAAAGCAAACTTACATAATGTTTTGTATTCATTTTTTATCATAGCAAACTATGCACAGCTTAATGCTTTATTTCAATTCTTAATCGCCTCCATAACAGATTGTCACACATAGTCATTTCCACGAAAAGAAATATTTAAACGGCATACCATTTCTCAAAGACAATATGGACATTATCACCGATATAAGCATAGTCCCCCAAAACCAACGTAGGAAAACGGTATTTCCTACATAGTTTTGAGGGAATTCGTTACAGTTTCCTGATCAGTAAATGAAACGACTCGCATGTATAGCAGGTGGCATTTTCGTTCTTACATGTAAGGACATCGTTACATGCTTCACCGGTTAACCAATTATCTTTCGGGATTCGTAAAAATATCAGGTAAACTTTTTTGTAAGATTCTTTTATGACAACTCTTCTCCGTTCGACTGAACAACCCTCTGATACCAATAAAAGCTCTCTTTTTTCTTTCTTTCGAGTGTTCCATTGCCATAATCATCTTTTTCGACGTAGATGAAACCGTAGCGTTTAGACATTTCGGATGATGAGCAGCTGACAATATCGATTGGTCCCCACGGATAGTAGCCGATTACTTCCACACCGTCTTTAATTGCTTCTTTTATTTGTTCAATGTGGCGTTTAAGGAATTCAATGCGATACGGGTCATGAATTTCGCCGTTCTCATCGACCTTGTCATATGCACCAATACCGTTTTCAGTAATCATGATCGGTTTTTGGTAGCGATCATAGTACAGATTTAAAGCAGTTCTTAAACCGATCGGATCAATGGACCAGCCCCAATCGCTTGCTTTCAGCTCCGGATTTAAGTATGCAGAGTTAAGCTTCTTTGCACTTTCTGCATCAGAAATTCGCGTGTAGTAGTATGAGAAGCTAAAGAAATCTGCTGTATTTTTAAAATCTTCTTCATCATGTTCTCCGAATTGAATCGTAATATTATTCTCCTCAAAGAAGCGGAACGCATAATTTGGATATTTACCACGCATGAGAATATCAGAGAAATAATACTCCATTTGGTTGCGTTTTACCGTTGCCAGTACATCTTCCGGCTTACATGTTGCGGGATGAGAAATTGCATCAAAGAGCATCATTCCGATTTGTATCTTAGGATTGATTTCTTTTGCTATTTTTGTTGCTCTCGCACAAGCAACAAGCTCATTGTGTGCACCTTGGTATTTGGCTTCCAACAAGTTTTCCACACGATCTGCCGGAATACCGAGGTGATTGAATGATTCAAACGTAATTAAGTTAATTTGGTTTACAAGAATCCAGTATCTCACTTTATCTTTATATCTGTTAAATAATACTTCACAGTAGTGGACAAAAAAATCGATCATTTTTCGGTTATACCATCCATTATATTCGGTTGCTAAATGCAATGGCATTTCATAATGGGAAACGGTAATGAGAGGTTCCATTCCATTTTTAATAATCTCATCAATAAGATCATCGTAAAATCTCAATCCTTCTTCATTCGGTTCTGTCTCATCGCCTTTCGGAAAAATGCGTGCCCAGTTGATAGATGTACGAAACGAATTCATTCCCGTTTCTGCAAGCATTTTTAAATCTTCTTTATAACGGTGATAGAAATCAATCGATGTCCGTTTTGGATAATGACCTTCTTTATCTTCTAGAGCAAACTGAATGTCTTTTGTTGTCAATTCATAATTGCCTTTTTCCTTAATACTCACGTCATCAGTAAACTTATTGATATCTGCTACACAAAGTCCTTTTCCGCCTTCTAAATAAGCACCCTCTGCTTGATTTGCCGCAATGGCGCCTCCCCATAAAAAGTTTTTAGGAAATGTAGCCGGATTTTTTCTCAAGTTGCTTGCCTCCCTTTATTGTCTTGTCAATACATTTTGCTGGATGCAGCATAATTTTATTTATATACAAACTCTTCCAACTTTAACTGGTATGCACAGGTGATCCGATTGAATATTCCGTTAAATAAACTCTCCGTTCGTTTCAATCACTTTTTTATACCAGTAAAAGCTGTCTTTTTTAATACGTTTTCGCGAGCCATTCCCTTCATTGTCTATATCAACATAAATGAAGCCATAGCGTTTTTCCATTTCAGCCGAAGAACAGCTGACAATATCAATCGGTCCCCAAGCACAATACGCGAAAATTTCCACACCATCTTTAACAGCTTCCTTAACTTGGGTGATATGCTCAGATAGATACGTGATACGGTAATCATCATGAACCATCCCATCTTCTGGCTTGTCATACATGCCAAAACCATTTTCAGCGATCATGATTGGCACTTGATAGCGATCATAATATTGGCATAATGCGTTATATAAGCCTTTAGGATCGACAGCCCAGCCCCATGGATTTGCCCTAAGATGCGGGTTTTTACTTAAATCAATGGGGTTCATACCATTCCTTTTTGCTGAAACCATGGAAGAATAGTAGTATGAGATGGCCAGAAAGTCCATAGTGTTTTGTTTTAAAATAGTTGCATCCTCTGGCTGTTCGTTAATTGAAATATCATTTTCATGAAAGAAACGTCTCATATAGCCAGGGTATTCGCCTCTAAATTGAACATCGGTAAAGTAATATTGTAGGCGATTTCTTTTCAGCGCCAGTACAATATCATCCGGATGGCAGCTCTCTGGATAGGCTGTACAATCGGCCAGCATAGTGCCCATATGAAGAGAAGAACTCAATTCTCGCGCCTTTTTAACAATACGAGCCGATGCAACCATCTGATTGTGAATAGCCTGGTACTTAGCCTCGTCTAAATGATCCACCTGATCTTTGCAAATCGCAACCGAGTTAAAGGATTCATGATACATTAAATTGATTTGATTGATCACAATCCAATACTTCACTTTGTCTTTGTAACGATCAAGCAATACTTCTCCATACCGGACGAAAAAATCAATTACTTTGCGATTATTCCATCCTCCATATTGAAGTGTAATGTTTAACGGTGTTTCGTAGTGAAGCATTGTAATAATTGGCTCCATACCAAGACTTCTGATTTCATCAATTAACTTATCATAGAAAGCAAGCCCTTCTTCGTTCGGCTCTTGGTCATCACCATTCGGAAAAATACGGGACCAATCAATAGATGTTCGAAAAGTTTTAAAGCCCATTTCGGCCAGAAGCTGTAAATCTTCTTTATAAGTGTGATAAAAGTCGATTCCATGTCTTTTCGGATAATAACCGACTTTGTCTTCAATTGCTTCTTTCACTTTCGCAAGAGTCATATCAGAATCATGACTTGTAATATCTTGATCACTACGATACCGGTGAACATCAGCAAGGCTAAATCCTTTTCCGCCAATCCCAAAAGCACCTTCGCATTGGTTAGCCGCAACCGCACCGCCCCATAGAAAATCTTTTGGAAAAGTACCTTCAAACGTTCTCATGGTTATGCCTTCTTTCCATCAATTTTTTCATCAATTCTTCTAAAAACGCGAACTAACCGTTTGGCAATTTCATATTCGCTCTTTACAGTCATTAACGTATCTTGGGCATGGGCAAACAGCAGTGAGAAAATGGCTTCCTCTCCCTGTGCTTCTTTTTGTACGGTTTCTGTTTGCAGCTTATGAGATGCAACGATATCTTTATTTGCTTTTTCTAATACTTTTTCAGCACGGTCGTATTCCTCCTCTTCGCAGCATTTTAACGCTTCCATGACATCATTGCGTGCATCACCTGCATGTAAAATCATTTGCATTGATATTAAATACAGCGCTTCTAGTTCTTGTTCTCTATCAATCATGGTACAATCTCCTTTATTGTTGTTTTGGAATGCTATAACGAATTACTGTTCATATTCGCTTACTTCTAATTCTTTCTTCCTCTCTTGAATATCGTAAGCTTTAAAGAACGGGAAGAAGATCATAAATGCTACGACAAATAATATCATTGCTAAAACGATAGCTCTCCAATCTTGAGTTGCCAAATATGATGAAATCGGCATTGGCAAATACCAAAGCATGAAAGTCTTCGTCGGGATACTTACCCAGCCTGCATGCAGCACCCAGTACGTAATACTCGGAATAACAATTGCAGTGATCCACATCGGAATCATTAAAAATGGGTTAAAGACTATTGGCGCCCCAAACATTAATGGTTCATTGATATTAAAGATAGAGGGAACGATCGTTGCCTGTCCAATAGCTTTCATACGCATTGATTTTCCTAGGAAGAACATCATGATAACGAGAGGTAAGGTTGTTCCGATTCCACCCATGCTTGTAAAGGCATAAAGCGTTTCCATAACTGCGATATTGGATGGGGTTCCTCCAGATGCTGCTACTTGTGCATTTTCGGCAAGACCTGATAAATAAACGGGATAAATAACTGGCATCATCACCCAGCCGCTAATACCAAAAGTGTACAGAAACGCTGGAATGAAGACAGATAAAACAAATCCAGGATAACTTTGAACAATATTTGATAATGGTTTAAAGATCGCTAGGATTACTTCAAAGAAATCAATTTTTGCTTGAACACCAATCAGCCATCCAGTCAGCATAATCAGCGTAATCGGAATAAGTGTGTCAAACCAAACAACGATAAAGTCCGGAATTGATGAATCCTCTGAGAAAAACGAGAATTTGGAGAATTGAACAAGTACAAATCCAACAAACAAGCCGACTATCAATGACAGGAACATACCAGTTGCTCCAAATCGATCTAGCATGAACTGAATTTGTCCGTTCTCCAAGATGACTGGCGACAATAAGAACAGATAAAGAGCCAAACCTGTTGAGCCTGCTATTAGCTTTTTATTATCGAGTTTCTTTTTCTCCATAATGAAATATGGGATTAAGAAGGAAACGAATAAGCCCAGCAGACCGAATGTAAATGTATTAATTAAAGAAAAATCAGGGAGCCACGAAAATACACTATTTAATAGACTGACAATCGTAATTAGCGAACCGACAAGGATTAGAGGCAGAATAGTCATAACCGCATCCTGGATCGATGATACCCACGGGTTTTTCGTGATTTTATTAACCCTTGGACTAAACGATTCGTTCATAAAAGTCATTATTTTCTCCATCATGTTATTCACCCGATTCAAGTAGGTTAGTAATAAGGTCGCACGCTTTATTGCCATCTAAAGTACCATAAATGATTTGCGGGATAACAGATACTTTAATCTGATAGTCTCTTACTTTCTCTTTCAATTCATCCTCCATATATTTCAAGTGAGGACCAATTAACAAAACATCGATTTCATTTAGATACTCCGATAATTGTGACTCGCTTCGTGCTTGTACAGACATTTCCATTCCTCTTTTTTTGCCTGCTTTACGAATAGCGTTTGCCATAAAACCACTAGAAGCACCTGCTCCACAGATTAACAATACTCTTGTCATTTGAAATTCCCCCTGAATCATTTTTTGGTTTCGCTTACATGCTTAGTATTGCATTGGTCGATTTTTAAAACCAACAATAAAAGTTCCTACCCATAGGAACGATAATTGACCTCATATTTCTATTCTCTACCTTTCAAAAAAGCAAATATACTATCCTTTCTACACAGATCGTTTTCCAACTTTTTTTGATAGCGATGTGAAAACCTTTAATGAAAGTTCAATAACAGGTCCAACTAAAAAGATACAAAGAATGGTTCCGATACCGTATAAACCACCTAATAAAATCCCCGTAACGACTAAAATTCCATCAATGGTCATTCTTGTTACCTTTAGGGTCACGTTTAATCGCGTGGAGAAAAAGAACATAAGGCCTTCTAACGGTCCCATTCCTGTTTTTGTAGATAAAAAGAGACCTGTTCCACATCCGTAAATCAAGATACCAATCAATGCAATACATATACTTGGTATAGATTGCAGGAATAATGAAGTCATTCCATCCACTGCAAGGAATAAGTTAATGAAATAACCGCATCCAATACTGAAAATAAGACTTCCCACCCCGAAAAACTTTCGGTTAAGAAAATAATTAATGACTAAACAGGTCAGACTAAAGATCTGACTTGCTGTCCCAAATCGAATCGGAATAAAATGTAGTCCGCCCAATAAGAACGTACTAATCGGATCAACCCCTAATTCCGCAAGCAAAACCAGTGAAATCCCAAAGGCTGTCACAACTGTGCTAATGACAACAAGTGTATAATTCATCATTTTTTGACTCATTTTCATAGTTCCCTCATTTAGCGTTCATTTGTATGAAAGTATTTCATCTTTCCTCTGAAGGAACCAACTAAAAAAAGTTCCTATCTGTAGGAACTTTTTTTATTCGAATGCATATTATTCTTTTTTTATAATAAAATGAGGAACCCTATATCTTTCATATAAGGAGCTCTGTTATGAAAAATGATCGTAAAGAGGCTTTCATTCAATACCTAGCATCTAAAAATGATTGGTGTACAGCGACAAGCTTGGCGAATTATTTTAAAGTGTCCACAAGAACCATCAGAAAATATGCTAACGAAATTAATCAGGATCAAATCATTATCGCTTCCTCTCCCCAAGGATATCAGCTTGTAAGTAGGAACCAAGTAAAAACAGACGATAATCCTACTTCTCCCATGGATCGTATGAAAGTCATATTGAAGGAATTAATTTTACACTCGGAAGGGGTAAATATCTTTGATCTTGGTGATAGACTTTTTTTAAGTGTTTCTTCAATCGAAAATGACATCGTTCATGCAAATAAAATTATTAAGCCCTATCAATTAAAAATCCGCCATAGAAAAGACATGCTCATTTTAACAGGTGAAGAGAGCGATAAGCGGAAATTAATGAGCTTTATTATTTCCCAAGAAACCTCCAACGAATTTTTAAGCTTAAAAGCTGTTCAAGATTCCTTTCCGGATTATGATGTTTCTTTACTAAAAAATGAAATCGTTTCCATTCTAAGCGAACATAATTTGTATGTGAACGATTATATTATGAATAATATCCTCCTCCACCTTGTTATTACCGTGGACCGAATAAAAAATAACAACTCGGTTATTCAAGCAACTAATCTCCATAAATTAAAAAGCAATCTTGAAACAAAAGCCGCCAATAAAATCGCTGATTTTCTGGAAGCACAGTACAGTATCCGTTTTAACGAATCGGAGCGCTATAATTTTATTTTGCTTTTATCAAGTAAAACGACATTGCTTAATTATCAGTCATTGACGCCTAGCTCTTTAAATCATTATGTCGATGAGCATTATGTGAACCTCTCTAAAAAATTGCTAGAGAAGGTACATGAACGTTATTTTATTGAAATCCTTGATGATGAATTTTTTGTCAATTTCACGCTCCATATACGCAATTTAATTTTTCGGGCAAAGAATGAGCAAATGGCTAAAAATCCTTTAACGCATAAATTAAAGCATTCCTATCCTCTCATTTATGAATTGGCTGTCTTTATATCCAATCAAATTCAGCTGATGGAAAACATCCATATTAAGGAGGATGAGATTTCTTATATTGCTTTTCATATCGGGTCTTACTTTGAACGAAAGGTAAGCCTAGAAAAGAAGATTTTATGTGCAGTTATTTGTCCTAACTACTATGATATGCAAGTACAACTGATTCAAAAGCTAGAAAAGAAATTTCATGATTCTTTAGAGATTATTAAAGTTTCATCTGACTCCAGTGAGGTTGCTTTATTCGAGGAAATAGACTTAATCATCAGCACACTGCCTTTACAGAAGGAACAAGTCCCATCTGTATTTGTTCATCCTTACCTGACAGAAGAAGATTATGAATATATTCAAAGTCAAATAAACAAACTAAATAAGCAAAAAAAGATACGCAGCCTAAAGCAATATCTTGACTTATATTTTGATAAAGATTTATTTATGAAGAATGTATATCTCGACAGTGATGAAGCCTACATTGCATTCATGTCGAATCTGCTTTATGAGAAAGGCTATGTGTCCCAAGACTACGGAAAGTCTGTATTAGAGAGAGAGCGAATGTCCTCCACTGCCTTTAACAACAATGTAGCTGTTCCACATTCTATGCATATGGATGCTGAAAAGACAGGTATTTGCATTATGATTCTGGACCGCCCGGTAAATTGGGGAAAAGAGAAGGTGCAAGCCATTGTGATGATTTCAATCAACAAACATCAGCGCGAATTATTCAGCCCCTTTTTCGAAGGCGTAATCAATATTCTATCGGAATGGAAAAATGTCAATGAGCTAATTAAAGCCAAGGACTATGAGGATTTTATGGACAAGATGACGAGGCTTTTACATGAGAGCTAATTATTTAAAAGCTGCTATTTTCTTTTGTAAGACTATTACGGTATATCTGCAAAAACCTTTATAATGGAAGCAACTGACTTTATGAGCAGTTGCTTTTTTACATTCTTATAAACACTTATGATAAACTCAGCTTGTTAAACTAAGAAATGTTCTAGGTGATAAAAGGAGGCTCATTATGGGGTATTCATTTGAAATTATTACACAAGAGCAAGCAGAAGAGATTGCATACCAATTTTCCTCCTCAACCATAAGCGTAATGACTTTACTAGCACTATGGTAAACCTGGATTAACTCCACATGGATTACGGCATAGTTTTGCTTCCAAGTATATTGAAAATCCAGACTCTACTCTCCCCTCACTACAAACTCAACTTGGGCATAGTGCAATAACGACAACTCAAACATATACCCACACATCAGAAGAGCAACAAAAAGCTGCGGTTGATCGTGTAACAAGATAGCAATTAAAAATGGGCTTGTAAGATTACTGGAGCTATTAACTTAATAATCATTATGGAAATTTTAGAAGTGTCACTGACCTGTTTTGCTACTTTTCAATCATAGATAATTCATTTTTTAGGAACTCAATTCCTCCCCACTCTCAGTGAGCTGGAATTATCCTTTTGAAAAACCCCTGAATTTTAATGGTCAAGCCCCCGTTTTGTAGACAGTAAGAAAAACCCCGGCCGTTAGGCCGTTAACTGACGCCTAAATTCGCTAGGCGTCAGTTTATTTAGCTTCAGTTGAAGACGTTCTTCGTTATAAAAATAAATGTAATTTTCAATTCTCCTTTGAGCATCTTGAAGATCTCGTATATCATAGGGATATAGGGCTTCGGTTTTCAAATGAGAAAAGAAGCTTTCAATCGAGGCATTGTCTAGACAATTTCCTCGTCGGGACATGCTGATTTGGGCGCTAACCGTAGGCAGCATGTCGTGGTATGCATGGGACGTGTACTGGGAACCTTGGTCGCTGTGAACGATCAAACCAGTCACGTCTTTTTGCATTTCAAATGCTTTTCTAAAAGTTTCTAGTACAAGCGCATTGTCATTTCGAGTACTGATATGATGAGCGATGATCTCATGAGTACATAAATCTTTGATTGCGGAAAGGTAGATACGTTCCTCACCAATTCGATATTGGGTAACGTCAGTTACCCATTTTTGATTAGGCTCTTGAGCGGTAAAATCACGCTTGAGTAAATTATCTGCAACACGTCCATCCGATACCTTTGCTTGATAGGTAGTCATATAGGCACGTTTACGGCGAATGATGGATTTAAGTCCCAGATTTTGCATGATGCGTAATACTTTCTTATGATTAACTCTACAACCAAATTGGCGTAACAGTTCAGCCTGAATTCGGCGATATCCGTATATCCCTTTCCTTTGTTCATAGATCGTTCTGATCCGTTTTTTTATTGTTTTATCTCTATTCAAGTTTCTAGTAGAGAGGTACTTGTAATAGCCACTTCTCGAAACCCCTAACAACTTACAAACATCAGTAATCGGATATATTGTAGACAAGCTCTCCACAATTCGATACTTCTTCCTTACACCTCCCGCATCCAGATTTCCAAACACTTTTTTAGGATTTCATTCTCGCGCTTCAGTTTTTGGATATATCTAGCCTGATCAATATAGGCCTCACGACGTCCGCGTCGATCTAGAAGTCCAAACTCACCCTGTTGTCTGTACTTTCTCATCCACTTTTTTAAGCGATCTTTGTCTTGAATTTCCAAATGCTCTACAATTTGTTTGTACGTCCAGCTTTCCTCAATGTGTAAACGAATGGCTTCTATTTTCAATGATTCTGGATAACTTTTAAATTTTTGTCCTTTAACCGCCATGAAAAATACACCCCCTAAAGTTCATCGGATAACCTCAGGGCTTTTTCCAATGTCTACTTTAAGGGGTGCACTTCATAAAAGTTCAGGGGTTTTCAAAAGGAGTTTTTCGTCAATCTTGCGAGGTTAATCCTAGTTAGTTTGTGAAAAATCCAGAACCTAGGTCTTTCACTCAAACTTATGATGTATTTTACATTCGGGTCAACACGTATTGCATCCTGGGCAGTAACTTTTGCTTTGATATACACATTAGAAGGCAGATAAACATACCACATTTCACGTCCAGTGTCTTTATAAATCTATTAGCACTTCCACCTGCAATGTCTAATTCACTAATAAAATAGTCTAGGCTACGGTTTTGGTAGGTATCAAAATTGACATAAAAACTCTTTCCTTCCCCAGTATAATTAGTCCATTTGAAATAATCAAAATCCATTCCGCTTTCTTGCTTTGAAATTGTACCTTCAAACTATCTCCAATCCCATAAAAGATATTAGGTGAAGAGGAGCTGTCTGGCTGTCTGGCTCTCTAGCGTCACCGTAAGCAAACGCTGAAGAAGAAATTCCAAGAATAGATAATTTCAAAATAAAACCTCTCCAATAAATGGTTTCTAGGAATCGATAAGCTAGTTGTATTTTAGGTTATTCTAATCACTGGTAATATTAGAATGTTTTGTTTTTGAATTTATTTTTTTGGGGGGTAATTTCAAACACTAATCTTAAAAGCAAAAGAGGGACGGTATCTTCCATCCCTCACAGACTGTGGACAAACTCTTCTTATGTAATACGTTTCTCAGGATTCCAGAGCCAGGGTTGTCATGGTGTCAAGTATTCCCAAGCAAAGTCAGGAAGTAGCAGGTCGTGGTTTTCTTCTCCGTCTCCTCCAGACCAACCGGGCAACTGGTTGCCCCAGATTAATTCACGAATACTACCCGATTTCGTTATTGAGCCCAGATGACTATAAAATTGCTTTATAACCCTCTCGTTATCTTTGTACCAACTAGAAAGAAGCACCTTGTCCGATGGCGGAGAGCCCCCGAAGACGTAACTCCAAGTGTTGGACTGGCTTACTACCTTACCTCTCGCCGGTACAATTCGCTTCATCTCGTCGAAAGCGGTATGAAGCGAAGAAGTGAGAGTAATTAGGCCATCGGCGATGCCACTCTCGAGGGCCCGAAAAGTAATTAGGGCGGAGTAAGCTGGGAAGACACTAGCAGTCATATAGGATAGGTCGACAACTCCATCCGAGCGAATAAGTCCGGGGTTTTTCCTGACCACAGAAAGATTGAAACTACTGTCTAGGCTATTTCCATTCTTGGTGCATTTATAAGCAATAATTTTCAAGCTTGGACCTGCCCTGCGCCTCGCAGCATTAAGCGCCTCCGCTGTGTTTCCACTAACCTTTTCATATAGGCAGTCATAGAAGATAATCCGCTCAACCTGGCTCACGTCAATCAAATTGTGCAACAGAGTCTGATTGAGGCCGTTGGCACCGGTACTATAGGCAGCCATCACCTTTGTATTGTATGTCACAGGTCGACTGACTGCAGATTTAAGCAGATTCATCAGATCCGAATCGTTAATACCAACCCCCCAACGAGGTAAGGGGGGTTCAATGCCAGGCACCACGACCAGCGCTGATGGCTCGGGATGAGTGGCTATTGCGGACCGAAGCCCGTGACGGTTCATCTCGAAACCGACTGCATACAGAATGGAGACTCGGATTGGTGTATCCCATGGCTGGTCGCTTCTTAGCTCCCTGGCGCGTATCAGAGTCGATGCTGAGAGGAAAAGCCACACTGGATGAGTGTCTCGATGGCCACTGGGGATGTTGGTCTGCACCCATTGACCTGTAAGACTAGGATTGTGCCTAGGGTTAGCCTTGTTGGTAACATCGGGCATTCGTACTGACTCAGCGAACTCTATAACTCCCCCTCCACGTAGTGGATGAACCGAAGTAAATTTATTCTTATGTAGAAGCGGAGTGCCTCTAGGCATTCTAGAATCTATGTTGTGGGAAGCATTTTGAACGCCGAACTCGTCGACATAAAAGGCATCCAAGATCAGTGATCCAGGTGTATTGCGCGATGTCATAGTTCCAACACCTTTTCTTTAAATTTGCTGTCCAGTCTTAGGGTCGTAGCGAACAGCCACGGCAGCCACCTGATCGGTTGGCAGAATCTCTATCCATTGGTCAAATACCTCGTAGGGCTCAGCTGGCCGAAAGCCACCGGCTAAGGGGTCAAAACCGGTTTCGAAGACCTTTTCCGATGCCAAAGTCTTGGATACGTCCGTATTTGCTACTTGAAGTTGTTCTGCAAGGATTTTTAGAACCTCGCCGACTTTCTTTCCTTGGAAAATGTCTGGGTCTCCTGGTTGGTATGGGTAAGGAAGGCCAAGTGCAGTCACTCCTTCAACCTTAGTAAGCCAAGAAAGAGCGGCTATTTCTTGTCCAGGCCGAATTGGAAGAATGGCTTTTACCCATGCAGAGTTGAGAAATTCATTCCGTCGCTCATCACCGTCTATTTGAATCAGCCACCCAAGCGAACTTCCCATCGGTGCAGGCTGTGTCTGCTCGGTGATAAGGTAATCCACCCGCCACTCAGATGGAGGAAACTCCTGTCCATTTATTACTTTGTATTCCTCTGCTCTGGAGTACCATCCTGCCACGGTCTGTCCAGCGAGAGGCAGAGACGTAGTTCCTGCCGGCGGCTCCTCCTCAAAAGGCGGAACTGGATATCTGCCTACGCTGTTTTGAGTAGGTGGAGGGGGAGATACTGGACCGGGCTGCCAATAATCAGGGGCGACGAAATATAGCATCTCGTCCACATCAAAAAACTGTTGAATTTGCTCCGATTCCAGGAAAGGAAGTTGTTGAGGATTCTGGGGGTAATGCCCAAGTTCCTCCAGCCTTCGAATAAGATTGCGAAACACGGATCGGCGCTCCTCGCTACGAAGATCCTCGGGAGGACGGGGGCGTATTGAACTAACCAGCCGAAGTCGTTCGCGGACAGCCTTGCCATAAGCTTCGTGTTGTAATCGTGCAACCTCCTTCTTATAAGCAGTCTCTGCTTCTAAGTTGAGTTTATCCACCTCCGCCTTCGCCTCGTCCGTTGGAATGTAGAGCAGGACAAAATCGAAAGGAAGAGACTTCCTGCCCTGAAAATTCGCGTAAGTAAATTGCACCTTGATAAGGGGCTTTACCGGATCAGAAGAAGGGACTAATTGATAAAAATATTGAACCTGAGCTCCATGATGGTCTACAGAAACAATTTTACTATGTACATAACCTGGCGGCGGTGGGGGCAGTTGCTTCTCGAAGCAGAACTGAATCGTATCGTCATGACCTGTCGTACTGGGATTCACTCCACGGCAGGGATTGTCAGGATGTGGTGTATACGTTTCCTCAGCTTCATCGTCCGGTCCTTTGTCATGAAGGAATGGGATTTCGAAGTGGAAGGGAATCTCTTTGTTCACTGGATACGGTAATTTCTCCGGTTTTCTAATAGCGGTAAGATCCGGAGCTTCCACCACATGAACCATATCTCCAAGTCCAAGGCTTTTACCTGGATCGCCAATGTACACCTGCCAACAAAAACGCGTACCGACATGTTGTAGTTGTACGCCCACCTTGCGCATCTTTCGCCTGAGTTCGTAGTTAACTAGATCGGGGGTATTGTTCTGGAGGATATAACGTCGGCTGGAGGTGTCCATAGTTTCGGTTACCGTTTTGAAACTGGTCCTGAAATTTCGCTTGATTTCACTGGTAACCTTGGCAGTTTGTGTCCTAGTACGTTTGTGCATTGCCTCCGAGGCCCGCTTTACGGTGTTTTGGGTACTAAAACTTGCACTCACATCAGCATGGTAGATCTTAGCGTTCACACCCCCAGTAGCGCTGACACCAAGTTTAGTGTCGTTGGAGTTTTCTTCTTTGACCGCGTCCGCGACATCGTCCTGTTCAGTGAAGCTCTCCTCTGTCTTACGGGAAATCTCCTCTGACTGCTCGGCCAACTTTTCAACTAACGTCCGTCGGGTACTGGTTTCGACCACCTCTACGGTACCACCGGGGCTGACCCAGATATGACCCGCAGGTTTTCCAAGGAAGGTATCAAATTCGAAAAAGTACTCCCGAAAAAGGTTTACTAATCCCACCGGAGACAGCACGCCGGTTGGAGCGGCCTCGTATTGCTCTGCAAGTGTAGCCAATGCCTCATTATTCAGAGTCTGAGCGCTTTCTCCGTGAAACTGCTCCGGACTTAGCTTCGATAACACTGACTTAGGATACAATGCAGCGGTCGAAAGTGCTGATAGCAAGCTGAACCACCCAGCTAAGGGCTGGTATACGCCGAATAACTCACTGGCATACGGCAGGGTACCCGAGAAGTCATACACAGGCCGGCCTGTGTATACTGGGGCACCAGGAGCAGGAAGTGTTATGTTTTGTCCATGGCTTGTCGTACCGTTTGGCATGGCAGAGAAGGCCACAGATACCCAGTTTTCGCCGGGGGTGGACTTGTAAAGGAGCACCTTACCGGAGGATGTACGGGCCGGTGCAACGAACGCGATAGTTAGACTATTGGTAGAGCTCGCTGTACGCCCTATATACTGAATACCTGACGATGGATCAGGTGTAACAAATGTTCCAACCAGTTCAGATACATCAGGGAAGAGGCTTGGATCTTGTACATTTACGTTACCTGGAAGGGCGAGAGCCCACCGCTGCCCCGTTGATATCTCTTGTCCGTTACCTTCGATTTTGTATGACCAAATCTTGTACGAGGCACTAGCCCCTGGCGTTGGGATTGGTGAAGTACCAACAAATGTGACTAAAAGTGCTATAAAAATCTCTCCTTCTATAGATAGGTAAATTTAAAGTTTTTTCGATTTCCTTATTAGACTGCTCGTTAAGCATAAAATTATCCTAAAAGAATGAATATCCATCTTTAAAATTGAAATGTTTGTAAAGAGATTCTTTTCAAAAATCCTATACTGTTAGGACCGTTTTTTTGATGAAGGGCAATAAGCTTCTATTGTTATGTTAAAAATCTTGAATATTCTAAGGAACTAAGCGTCTTCGAACGGTGTCATAATGATTTTTTTAAGTTTACCTACATTGGTTTTACTACAAAATTTTTAAAGTAATTAGAAGGGTGAGAAGCTTATTGATAGAATTATGTATTAAACTTTCAGTTATGTAGAGATGCCCATACCTCCGCATGGATTTTACATGTATTACCAGTTGGTGAGTTAAATGAATATCAGGGTCTAAACAAATTAAATAAATTTTTTCATCGTAGTTATAGTATTATAAACGAGAAATGAGAGGAACCTATAGAAAGTAAATATATTTAAAAATACCCAAAAAAATACTTATATGGACAATCATATCATTATTGCCAGTGTCCCTTATATGATTAGTACACGAAACATTTCCTTAACACTTATTTGGAAATGGCTAATTTTATTTTCTATAGTGACTATCTTAGATACTTTATCAATTTCTTCTTAAAATAACTTAAAAAATAATGTTTCCTGATAAGGATTATATAACTACTTTAGCCGTTGTTATTAACCTCTCTATGTCACTCACACAAATAGGTTTCTTGACTCCTACTGACATATGTTACCTAAATCTCCTGTGCCCTTCTTATGAGAGTCACTGATCTTTAATTGATTGTTTCCCTCAACCTTTATATATATAAGGCTTTTTAATTCCTATCGAATCTCCATATGCTCACCCTGCACATAAAGCCAAAAAATGCTCAAAATACTAACGGTAGGTAAAGCGGCAATGATTCCCACCCTGAGTGGGAAAACTGCGCGAGACCTCAGTGATTATTCCAATAATAATTGCCGATACGATAATTTTACTTAGTGTGAACATCTTCTGTCCTCTCCTTCATTAAAGTAAAGTCTTTTAAAACGAAGTGCCTCTCTTCAGCAGTCATTTTTTCAAAAAGAAGGTGTTCAAGCTTTTCCTCATCTAGACTGAAATGACGGTGCAAAGTCTCATTTACCACGTCAGTAAGTTTAAGAATTACTTTTCGCTCATCAAGAATATATCTTATACACGATATAAATACCTACAATGCAACTTGCAAGAACTAATGTGACATGGCAAGTAGCTTTTATCCTTCCAATCCCTATATCTAGAATACTGTTCCTCATTTGCATAAGGAAACCTTCCCACCTTTTCCTGTACCACTTCACATTTTATCCCTTAGTTATCACCTTACTATTGATGTATATAAAAAAAGAGTCCCATATTACTAAAGGAACTCTTCTCTACTGACAACATATGGGTTATTTATTTTTAAAACATTACACATTAGTGATCCCAGTCCACGACTTGCTCCTCCATAGCGCTGATCGATTCGGCTACCTTAACCATCATGGAACATTCAATTCTCTTCCGGAAAATATCACAACTGAAGTCGTAGGTTCCATTGAGGGAGCCTGTCACATGAAGCGCATTAGCAGGACAACCACCACTACAGTACAGTTTTGCCCAGCAGTCCTGACATTCCGGCTTCGAATAGCAGTTGCTTTCTTTAAACTTGTATTGCAACTCTGGTTTGGTAATCCCATCCCAAATGTTTCCCATACAATAATTCTCATTCCCTACAAATTGATGGCAAGGGAAAAGATCACCCCATGGAGTGACAGCAAGGTATTCGGTTCCTGAACCACAGCCAGCGATTCTTTTCTGAATACAAGGGCCTTCTGAGAGGTCAAGCATATAATGGTAGAAGGTAAACCCATTGCCCTTTTCCTTACGTTGAAGCATTTCCTTCGCGAGAATTTCATATTGGTTATAAATCTCTTGGAGGTCATTCTCGGTTAGCGCATAGGGCTCGCTCGGATCACAGATAACAGGCTCCATCGAGAGTTTATCAAATCCAAGGTCTGCAATATGAAAAATGTCATTGGTAAAATCGAGATTGTTCTGGGTGTAGGTTCCACGTACATAGTATTCTTTGTCTCCACGCTTCTTGACAAAATCCTGGAACTTCCGAACAATAAAATCGTAGCTTCCCTCTCCAGTGACTGTTTTACGAAGTCGATCATGAACCTCTTTTCTGCCATCAAGGCTTAATACAACATTATACATTTCTTGATTTAAGAAATCGGTAACCTCATCGTTAAGTAACATACCATTCGTAGTAAAGGTGAACCGAAAAGTCTTTTTGTACTCTTTTTCTTTACTTCTTGCGTAAGCGACAATCTGCTTGACAACCTTCCAAGCCATAAGCGGTTCTCCGCCGAAGAAATCGATATCGAGATTTCGGTGGTGACCCGAGTTTTCCAATAGGTAATCGATAGCTCTTTGCCCAACCTCATAGCTCATGATCGCTCTGTCTCCGTGGTATTTCCCCTGACTAGCAAAACAATATTCACATGACAGATTACAGGTATGCGCAACATTGAAGCATAGAGCCTTTACATAGGTCTGACGATTTCTCAGATCAATAGAGAGATCCTTAAATTCATCCTCAGTAAAGAGTTGCCCGTCTTTTTTTAGCTCCTCGACATCTGCTATGGTTTCACGGATGTCCAGCTCAGTAATAGCACAATCATGTGCATACTTTTCCAGCATCATTGCCACTATTTTTTCTGTAGAAGTATTTTCGTAAAGTGCGATGATTTCATAAGCGAGATCATCGACAACATGTACCGATCCACTGTAGGTGTCAAGCACAATGTTGTATCCGTTTAGTTTATATTGATGGATCATACTTGATAATCAAGCTCCTTTTGCCCATAAAAATTGCCGCCCATCCGCAAAGCAGTTGGGCGGTACATTTCCATTACCTATCTGTTCAATTTGTTTTCACATTGCTGATTAGCAATTCCACAGGAAGTTTTGCAAGCTGACTGACAGGATGTCTGGCATGCGCCACATCCACCAAACTTTGCGGTATCCTGCAATTTACGCGTGCTCAATGTTACGATTCTTTTCATGATGTACAACCCCTTTTCACTATTTTGAAGCAATGAGAATCAATATCGTGATTTTTTTCACAATATTACCTAGATAATTTTAACAACGCCTCAGGTTGACGTCAATTATAGCTAATGTCTTATCTGTGAAACTTCACTTGATTTCGCTTATATAGATGTCTCATCTACCCTCAAAAACCAATTCACGGAAGAATATCATCTTTTTTTCGTAAAATGCTCGCTGTTTTTCTTTAGAAAAAATGTAAAACCCTTGCCGGCATACCACGTTATCTGTTCATTTTAACAACTGGGGGAGTCAGCTCCCCCGCTGCGTTCTACTTCAATACATCTACTACGAATTTTGACCAGCTTTCTAATCTTCCATATATATCCGGCTGCAACAACTCCTCGATGGTTGTCCACTTGCCTTCCAACTGATCAATTTCTCTTACACTCACAGTCGCATCTTCATCTAAATCAAGTGTTACAAGAAGTCCAATATGTACTTTACCTACTTCTTCTACGTCATCATTGATAAAGCCAATCGTGTTAAACTCTCGATCTGCTGCTTGTATGTCCAGCTCTTCCTCTAGCTCTCTAAGTAAATTAATCTCTAAAACTTCCTCGAAGCTGCTGCTATTTTCGTCATTCATGTGACCCCCTGTACCTAATGACAGCTTGTCATGCAGGCGTGCTTCTCCACCGCCTGATAGACGTTTGTACATGAACAGCTCATTGCCCTTGCGAATTACTACATATGGAATTGGTTGCTTAAAGCCCTGATCTTCCTCAGCATCTCCGCGTCTCATAACAGAATAATGAGATGAAATATTACTCATTAGCCTCGTGATTCTGTCAGGTTCCTTTTCAATTCCTTGGAAAGCCAACCGCTCATTATCAAATAGTTCCGTTCGTTTTACCACTAAAATTTGTTCATCCATTTTACCCATTGTTAATGCTCCCTTACGTAATATCAATTTCCTCATCACAAATCGGGTTATACCATTTGCTAATAGAAGTCTTTAGTATACAGTATATTTGTTAATAGATGTTTGTTTAGAAAATCGTAGGAAAATTGCTTCAATTCTTTTCGTATCTACAGCTACATACTGAAAGAAATTTTGATCTAGTTCCTCCTTCTGACTTTTTGTTTGCCTTTTTCTTTAGGTTGTTTTCTAAAAGATTGTTGCTTTTTACATCATTATTTGTAGATATTATACCTTCTGATAAAATAGGAATATAAGGTATTTTCATTATTTTAAAGTCACAGAAAAGAAGGTAAGCTATGAAAGACAAAACCAAGAAAACAAAAAAGGATTTCAACCCAAAAGACGCTGTTTTCGTATTCTCTTCTTTTACATTCATTTGCGTGGCCATCATTTTTATTCTTATCGTTTATGATGTACTCACAATTCATAATTTCCTATCGTTCGAAAAACCAATCAGAATGATAATGCATATATGTAGTGCTTCGTTTGCTCTACTTTTGTATGGTGTAATCTTAACGCTTTACATACCCTCGAAATACATTGACGATACAAACAAGAGTTATCAAAATTATTCACTGTTACCTATTTTTGTCTTTATGCTTTTAGGAGCGTTATTTGAAGAACTTTTGTTTAGAGGAATTATTCAAAATTTACTTTTCATCTTTATAGAGAACCAATGGATTGCAATTATAGCAACTACTTTATTTTTCTTAGGTTTTCATACTCAATACTTCAAAAAGCCTATCATGCTAATAAATATAAGCATACCAAGTTTTACTTTTGGCTGGTTATATTTTGAAACCAACAATATTTTAGTACCATTTGTTGTGCATTTTCTAATGAACTTAGGAATTACGCTATTATTCAAATACAATTTAATAAGGGTTAAAAAATAACCTAGTTTACTGATATTTCGACTTTAGTACTGCTTATGGTCCACATAGATACACATTAAAAGATTTTGGTTATTAGGAAGGAGTTAATATGTTTCGTATTAATTATCAACTTGCTTTGTCTGAATCAGAAATTTCCTCCCTTACTCATGAAGAGCTTATAGAAGAGTACGGTGATGATTTCTTAGGATTGATACTCTTTTCTTTTAATGAGCAGGAATATGGATATTATTCTGAAGATGCGACGATCCATGAATTCAACTTTTTCGAAGAATGGATCATATCATGGTTTCAAATGCTAAATGAGGCTCTAATCATGTTAAAAAAGGAGGGGTATGCTGCTATTAAAACCATAGAAGAACCCGATAACTGGATCGTAATTAAAAATAGGAATGAAAATGTATTGATTGATTTCGTGCTGGCAACAGATAGGGTTCCTAAGGAATTTGTAACTCCCGTTCCGCTTTGTTCCATCTATGATACTGGATGGGAAAATGAGATTATAAATAAAGCACAATTTCTTTCTGAACTTAAAACGAAAACAGGCGATTTCATTCAAAAGATAGAAAGATTGAATAACAATCTTGCAAAATCAAGTGTAAACTTTCAAAGACTGAAAGAAACATACCTACTGGCACACTTTTAGTTATCATAGACAGACCTACCAGTTGTAGAAAATAAATCAACAGGACAAAAAGATTAAACTACCTTTTTGTCCTGTTTTATATGATCACGTATCAAACTCAATAGATTGTAATTCTCCTTTTCAAACATTGACTTTAAAAACCGTTCTTCTTATGTAAGGATATATTTTATACCAAGTTTAGTATTGACTCCCCAACCATAAATAAAATCGTTGCTAATGTAAAACCCTGACTCTCTCCTCCCTATTCATTGATCATTTCCGTTTTCAGCTGCGATTCATCTTTTTCTCCCCCACTAGCCTTAGCTCTTGCCCCTCTCCTTTATCAAATAACGACATCTCATATTCCCGTCTGCAATACATTCCGTACGCTGCACATCGGCGTCAAGCAACGCTGCGAATAGAGCAACCTCACATTGACATGCTTGGCGATTGCGGATTGCAATTTCTACAACAGGACAGTTTGCTTCATCCAATAAATATGTATCATCTTGTTTTTTTTCTAATTTGACCATGTATCCCTCTTGATCCTGAATTTTTGCCAGAGTTGCTACTCTTTCCTCAAAATTTTGTCCTGACATCGCTTCACGGTACTTTTTCTCGATCTTTGCCATTCTCCGTTCAAATAAGCTATTCACTAACGATTCCCCGAACATGTCATTGATCTCCTGAATCAATTCCATGGCCAGACTATCGTATTCATTCGGAAATAATTCTTCGGATAAAACCGTAAGTCGATAGGAATAAGTTGGTCTTCCTACATGCTGACGCAGAATACTAGATTGGATATAACTGTCCTTCTCTAACGCATATAAATGCTTGCGAACAGACATCCTCGTTACTCCCAAATGCTCCGACATTTCCTGGACACTTACTGAACCACGCTTCTTGAGCAACAGCAATATCTCATTTCTTGTTGATTGTTCTCGTAATCGAACCGCGTGTTTGTTCATGGACACCCTTCCTCTCTGAGCAAGATAAGAGATTTATAGTAAAAAACTTTGCAGAAGTATATCTGTCTCTTCTGCAAAGTTTAGAAAATTCAAAATTAACGAATCGCTTCGTTATAACGACGATTAACTTCCTCCCAGTTAACGACATTCCACCAGGAGGAGACAAAATCTGGCCTTTTATTCTGATACTGTAAATAATAAGCATGCTCCCAAACATCGACGACCAGAATCGGCGTTTTATTTTCCATAAAAGGAGTATCCTGATTGGGCGTACTGGTAACTTCCAACTTGTCCCCATTGACAACCAGCCATCCCCATCCCGCTCCGAATCGGCTTACAGCAGCTTTTGTTAGCTCATCCTTCACCTGTGCAAAGCTACCAAAATGCTTTTCAATTCCCTTCGCTATATCACCATCAGGATTCCCGCCCCCAGTTGGGCTCATGATGGACCAGTACAGGCTATGACTATAATGTCCACCTCCATGATTTCGAACCGCTGTACGAATTTCTTCCGGTACATCGTTCAAATTGCTGATCAATTCTTCTACAGTAGCATTCTTGAACTGTGGATAGTTCTCGATTGCCTTGTTCAAATTCGTCACATAGGTTGCATGGTGCTTACCATGATGGATTTCCATGGTTCTGGCATCGAGATAAGGTTCTAACTCGTCATAATTGTATTGCAGCTTCGGTAAAGAAAATGGCTCCATTCAATTATTTCCTCCTATCTTGATTGATTACATCCTTAGTTTACACGATATAAAATATTTTGTATACAACCAAATATTTTTGCCTTACGCAACTTATTTGGTATATATTTCAAAAGGAATATCCACGCATGCCTTTGAACAATTTTGCCTCCCCAAAAATCCTTATAACTTCCCTTCTTAATGGGACATAGACCCATCATTTCGCTCCATCTGAAAGATCGTGTTTGATTTCGAAAATAAGATCAAATTCCACTAAAAAAGAACGCTATATGCATAATAGCGTTCCTTTAATAGAAAGCTGATCAATGCCCTGGATCAGCGTTGATTGCGGTTATTAATAAATTTTTGTAAGAAAAATATACAGCGTACTTATTGCACCCACCTAGTTTCAGGTAATTATGCTCCTTCATTTAGAAATGTAAAAATAGCCGACCATTAAGGCCGGCTATTCAAATTATTCAAACTTGTCCTAGTAAAGTAATTGACTGTAGTGTCTGAAATGATCACAAGAGTAACAAGAATCAATTCTATTATGTATCACTAAACGAAAAAATGATCGAGATCAGATGTCTGTAAACAATCCGTCACCCGATGAAAAAGAGACGCTTCGATAAATCTCTTATTCGAAATCCCAGACTAGCCTTAGGTATTTACGATATACATCATCAAGTTGGGCAGTTGGATCGTTCATTTCACGACTATACGTAGGCGAAATGTCGCTAAGATGTGCAAACCCCTCTTCAATAAAGTCATTTAACACATCAATACGCTTTTCAAGGGCAATTTCTTTTCCAGCCATTTTGCTTTTAAGCAGCTTCTCAATTGCGCTTTTTACCGCTGCATCAGCTACTAATTTATTTACCAATTCTTGAAACAGTATGGGTGGATTCACCTTGTATCTCTCAATCCACATGCAAGCTAGCAAAGGCCGAAGAACATAGAAGTATTTTTTTATTTTTACCTGTTCTCCCTTGAGGTAATCTCTATAATTCCCCTTCGCCATGCCAAGATAGTGATGAATCGAAATTTTTGGAGAAAAAACACGCTCCCTCAGCTTTATCATCTCATCCTTAAATCCATAAGCATCGTGGTAAACGATTTCCGAACTCAGCCATTCCATCAAGGAAGGATTTGACTTTCTAAACAGTCTGAGCGCCTTTTTAATATCCCATCCGTTAATGTCTAGCAAATTAGTAATGGGTACTTCAATTACATCGCGTTTTTCATCGATTGAAAGATACCATTCAGGACGTCTGATATAGACAAAGCGCACGTCATAATCGCTATCTTGTGATGGGAATCCCCATGCCCGGCTTCCGGATTCTACGGCAAATAAAATTCTGATATTGTGTTCTTGTTCCAATTTTTTGATTTCATATTGTATAGCTTCTTTCATCTTTTTCTCCCACTATGAAGTTTATCTATAAATTTTGGTCATACCCTATTTTATCATAAGTTGTAAGATATCCTGCTAGTTTTGGGAGAAATGTTAGCTTGAGTAATCGTAATAGTCTCCTGCTCGATAAAAATTCCCATGTGAATCTCTGTTGGGAAATCCATCTTTATGTGCTGATTTTATTGGCATTTTACTTCCACAGGCATGACACCAGGTCTCAGTCGAATTTTTGTAAATATAATGAACGCCCTTATTCATGCAAATGGGACATTCATATCTTAATTTGTAGCGTTTTGTTCCGTTTGCATCTTCTTTAATTCCTGTTGTAAGATAATCTGCAACATGAACAACATTTTCATGACTTTCATTTGACTTCTTATCCTCCAGCAAATCCGCACTTACTTGTTCTTGGTTCTCATCGTTATTGTCTAGATGCTGTTCTATCTTCTGCTCCTCTTCTTGCTGCATATTTTCAAAGAAATTACTATAGGCCTTACCTATCTTTTCGAACTCGTTTACTGTTTTCAGAATATCCTTGTCCACACCAAAAAGATTAAATACGTTCTGAATAATCACTAATTTAGCTAAATAGTCGTTTTCCTGAAGCTCGATTCCCGCTTCTTTGCCCTTATCATCTTTAATGGAAATTTTGACTAATAATGACATTTTAGACCACCTCGAAAATGATTATAAGCAATAAATGGATAGAAAGCAATTAGGATAGCGTATTATAAGCATTCTTTTCGTAAATAACGGGAAATTCCTCTTTCATAATTATAACGAGTTAAATTGTGAAATATGAAACAAGAACATCCATAAAGCTCATATCTAGCAAAACAGTGAAGCATCCTCTTACATCGACTATGGAAAAGCTCTAGGCTCCCTAACATGTATACGGGACACTTCACTGAGTGATTGCTTTGTTTATTCAAATTTCATTTATAAATAATGTTTCTATACACACTTAGCGCTGACCTGCCAGCCAATCCGCGATTTCCTCTGTTTGTGACAATACTGCGATTGGGTCAAAGTACCAGGATCGCTCTTCTTTCCATATGTATACACGATTGTTTTTGACTGCATCAAGAGAAGCCCAGATCGGATCGGCTTTCAAGTCCTCTAAGGTACGGTCGTCAGAGGTCAGGATGATATAATCGCCTGCATATTGTTGTAGTAACTCATTAGACAGCTCAACCCACTGTTTTTTACTAATTTCGGCTGCTATCGGTGCTGGAGGCTTGAATCCCAATGCTTGATATACAGCTTGACCACCTCGTCCAAAATTGTCCCCGTAAGCATAGGTCCCCTTGGGTGTAAGCTCAAATATAGAAAAGGTAGCATTAGAAGGCACTGCTTTCCTTGCTTTTTCTCTTGCTACAGAAATACGATGATCGTACTCCGCAAGCCATTTTTCAGCTTCTTTTTCCTTACCTAGTAGCTTGCCAAAGTAAGTCAGCTCTTCATGGGCATTTTTTAATTCGCCATAAGGAATTGATATGGTAGGGGCAATCTTGGATAATTGCTGATATCTGCTATGATCTTCTGCCGACCCTGTTACGATCAGGTCTGGTTGTAAATCAATCACCTTTTCCAATGAACCCTCCACATCACCAATATCCTCCACTTCCTTGAGTGCTTCGGCAAAATACGGATTTTTCCGGTGCAGTCCGGGAGTTCCAATGGGGGTAATACCAAGCGCAATAAAACTGCCCAGATACTGGTCAGCTATAATCCTTTGGGGGTTAACGGGAATTCTTATGTCACCGCTAACCGTCGATATTATTTTGGTTGGTGCGCTTTCAGAAGCCTGACCGGAATTCGTTTGAGTAGAATTGTGCGATACTGAGCCAGCAGATGACGATTGATTTCCCGAAGTTGCTGTATTCGTGTTTGAAGTGCCAACAGAACACGCACTGAGAAGCAACGCAAAGCAAAGGAGTAATGTTGCCGTAGTAGTTGACCTAGATTGTTTGTACATCGGTGTAAGTCCCTCTCTCTTATATTGATCATGAATATCACCCTCAATATAGCGCGGACCCTTTTGAACTTCAATGGAGGATCGAATGAAGTTAGAAGGACTTTCTTCTGTTTGATGCTGTAGCTCTCTAACTCTATAACGGGCAGGCGAAACACCCTTGTACTTTTTGAATAGACGCCCAAAATAATACGGGTCCTCATAACCTACACTGACAGCTATTTCACGTAATGTTGCATCCGTTTCTACTAGTAGACTTGCTGCCTTATCCATTCTTATCCGAATCAGATAATGAATCAGACTGTGCCCGGTCTCCTTTTTGAACAAAGCGGATAAGTGGGGAACACTGTAATTCAAAGTCTCTGCAAGGGATTCGAGAGTGATCGATTCCGAGTAATGCTTTTGCATATACATAATCACTTGTGTAGCAATTCCCGGCTCTTTCACATCAATCTCTTGACCTTGGAGCTGCCGCAGAATACTGTAGACAAATGGATAAAACTCTGATTTAACATAAAAACGTTCAATTGACCTTGGTTGTTTCCATTCTTGATTCATAGCTTTCATTTTATGGAATAGTGAGATTGGGTCATTTGGTGAAAAGCTGTACTGTATTTGAAAAGGATTGCTAGTTTCCAACAGTGCCAGAATGTCCTGGCTACATGGACGTGGAAGTGTAGCCTTATATAGAATCATATAGTATTCAAACTCGTCTTCTATCCCTATAATCTCTAAGCATGTCCCCTTCCCGCTATGGAGTACATGGAATCTCTCTGATCGATGAACTTCCCCGTCAAGCAGTATTTGGGCAACACCACGAGTTGCATACAAAAAACTGCTTGTGGGGAGTCGATATGAGCCAAGCTCTTCTCCTACCCTCAGGATCGCATGACGGATATCCAACACCCGAATGAAAGCATGATTCCACAACACAAAATAGTCGTTCATTTGCATAACTGTCATTCATCTCCTTAAAGCACGTACATATCACGACTACCTGAACAAACTATGAGCTCCCCTTGCCATCATGCAAAAATTATGACATCAAGTTGTCAGGAAGCACTGCCGCACACCGCATACAATCCCACCGGATGGTTACCGATAGGATTGTTGCTTTCGTCATCCTAGCTTGTATCATTATGCATCCTTCATTATATATGATAATAGTTATCATTATCAATAAATGCACTGTACGATGAGTTATATCTACCATTCATCAAAGTTAAAAACTACTCCGATCTGTTAATGCTCCCTGCTTCTAAATGTAGAACAATCACGTTATGGATCAGTTATTTGGCAGCAGTAGCTTTCTATGATAATGTTTCAATCGAGTGGTGGAATATTTGTGAAAATAAGGTAATGAGTCTTTCATATACTCATCCAATAGCTTAAAATGGAAAGATATGATAGGTAAAAGATCTAGGAGGCCTCTTCAATGAAAACCATCGTACTCTCCCTACAAGTCATCGCAAAAATAGCACTTACAATCCTAATAGGCTTCCTCACTTCATTTCTCCTCCATGCACTATTGCCTGCCTCACTCAAATATTTGTCTCAAATAGGAATGCTGATTGGCGTATGGATTACCTATCGGCTATTTGAAAGAAAATCTCTTTGGCCTCTAGGATTTGGAAGAGAGGAAAGCTGGAAGCAGCTCATAATGGGTATTGGAATAGGAGCCTGCACAATTTTCCTTTCCTGTGCACTTATTTGGTTATTCGGTGGGGTACAGCTTACAAGCGTTCAAATAGATGTCTATCTTCTGGTGGCTATTCTGTCTACCATTCCCAAGTGGATAGCGGTTGCCATCGTTGAAGAAGGACTGGTGAGAGGATACATTCAGGGACTTGTAAAGGAGTCATTTGGCATGAAAGCTTCAATTCTGCTTACCTCTCTTTTGTTTGCATCTATTCATTTATTTAACACAGGTTCTACCGAGTCACTTCTCCCAATGCTGTTCCTCTTTCTCGATGGCTTATTTCTAGGTGTAATGAGAGAGATGACTGGCAAGCTATGGCTTCCTATTGGTGCTCATTTTATATGGAATTTCTTACAATCTGCTTTTGGATTTGCAGTTTCGGGTGGCGAATCAGGGGCGCCTTCCCTTATAAAGGTTCAACCGATCGGGGATGCCATGCTTTCTGGAGGAGCTTTTGGTGCTGAGGGGAGCTATCTAACTGCTTGCATATTACTGATTACTCTGTTTATTACATGGAAAATATATCGTAAACAAAATGTCAGAGCCATTAGTAGCCTATAAAATACTCGTTTTATGATGCTTTCACTGCTTATACTGGCATAATCCTCTTATTTGCCTACTAGCTAAAAGCGACTGAAAACCAAGCACTTCATTAAACCCCCAGAAACCTTCTGGGGGTCATCAGATTCATGTCACTTTTATACATCTCATCCAAAGTAATTTCGATTCAACTATGAGTAATCACTGTTAACAGGTGTAATCATAGTAATCTCCTGCTCGATAAAAATTCCCGTGTGAATCTCTATTTGGGAATCCATCCTTGTGTGCTGCTTTGATAGGCATCTTACTTCCACAGGAATGGCACCATGTCTCAGTCGAATTTTTGTAAATATAATGTACGCCCTTATTCATACAGATTGGACATTCATATCTTAATTTATAACGTTTTTTGCCATTTGAGTCTTCCTTGATACCTGTAGTTAAGTAATCTGACTCATCAACTGGCTTAGCTTCAGCCTCTTTCGTCTCTTCGATCTCCTGAAAGCTTTTGATCATTTGTTCCCTAATTTGTTCATTATTAACAATGCGTTTTTCCCTTATATCCTTTTCTTCCAACTGCTCTTCTTCTTGTTTCATATTGTCAAAAAAATGACTGTAAGCCTTGCCAATCTTTTCAAATTCGTTCACTGTGTCCAGTATATCTTTATCAACACCAAATAAGTTAAATACATTTTGAACAATAACTAATTTTGCTAGATTATCCGTTTCTTGTAGCTCTATTTCAGCTTCTTTTCCTTTGTCGTCCTTTATGGTAATTTTAACTGTTAATGACATATATTAACCACCTCGCTGATGATTATAAGCAATAAAAGGACACAACGCAATGTAGAATTGCATATTTATACACCTAGTCCATTACATGAACTTTTTTTGACCCTCCTTTCCTTGTTTATAGGGGTAATTCTCTCTTACCAATTCCGCTAATTTCTGTAAAAAACAGCTTCCTTACAGCATTTTGAAGCCTACTTCCAAATGATCTACCTAAAAGTATACTTATCCTTCAAGTCCAAAAAAACGGAATAACAGTATCCTTCTATTTACTCCTTATTCAAGGATTGAAATATACTGCCTATCTATTTTATCCGCCAGCCAAACCATTTCGTTTCCATGATAAAAGGTAACTTTATTCGCCCATGCTTTTTTTGCCTCTATCTTTAAAATAGTCGGATGCGTATCCCTTCTTTTCCCCACTTGTTTTGCAGTCTGAATTTCTTCTGATAGATGAACATATTGTCTTCCTTTAGGTAATAGCCCTTGTTCCAATATCAATGAAACAAATCGTTTTGGTGTACCATGATAAAGAAACTCTGGCGGTTCACTTTCCTCTTTCAAAACTCTTTTCGCTGTTGAGTGGCCATAGAGGGCTCTCATTTTTCCATTTTCCATTTCAAATCGTTTCTTATCAAATTGTGAAATCATAACTTGCAGGTCCTTTTCACTCACATTACGCCATACTGGTTGTTCATGTAGGGAATGCAATAATTGCTCAGTTTGAACCCATCCATATTCATCTAATTCTAATTCATATTCATGTGGTGCATGACGCAAAGCATATGAAATTTCTTTACTCAATTTTTGATAATTCATATTCTACACTTCCTATTTCAATGTTTGTCATTGTATTATGTAAAGCAGCTTCCAGTCCCTACCATTTTCAATATCCAGTTTCTTCTTCAATAATGTCACAGTCAAATATGTGAAGTAAGAATCGAAGAGCATCAGCGCTTCCATAAGGAAATGCCCATGGGTCATATTCAAAGTTCCCTCTATTTTGGTCTATACGTTCACAGCTTATAAGCGTATATTCAGCACTGGCGATTGCATCTAACCATGATTCAAAATCCCATGGTACTTTTAATCTAGGATCTGTATTTCTCTCGTCAACGGATAACGAATTATACAGGCTCCAATGCTCATTCAATTCCTGCTGTGACGGGTTCCAAAACTTTACCAATTGCTCTTTCTTAAAAAATGACTTCCAAAGTACATAGTCACCGTCATGCAGTTTACCAGATTCTTTTGCTGTTTTTAGTTTATGGAACAAGCTTTTTAATTCGTTAAAGGAATCATCATTTGTTATTTTACAGGTGAAATAAAGGAATTCTTTTTTCATTATATCTCCCTATTAGGCTTTATCTGTCGTTGATGTATGGGAACCACTTTTTCGTGCTACATGTAAGCATATTATATCAGTTTGGTCCGATATTCAGATAGTGATTATTTAGAAAAATCTCTAATCGGAATCTACGAATATGCTCGTGTTATTCTTGTTAATAGCCGCCTAAAATTAATTGTTTGTTCGACTTCTGTTCTGTATGTACATATGGTAAAAAATGCATATAATTCAAACATAACCCTTTGTGTAGCAATATTCATATTCATATTCAAAAAATACATATTATTGATTCTCATTGTGGGTGCCTAAATTTGAAGGAGTGGTAATGATGAAGAAAGTAAACATTCTTGCTTCCTCACTAATAGCAGTTTCTTTGATGTTTGGAGCACAAGCTGTTAGTGCACACTCTACTGTTGAACGATCCCCTGACCCAGCACATGCAATTCAACCAAGCATTGTGTATCCTGGTTATAGCATCGTTACGAAAAACCTTGTAGTCGACAATCATCTTTATATTCCAAATACAGGATTTTTTGTAGAAGGAGCACCAGGTACGATTCGACTTGAACCGGATATTGCAAATAACCGAACAAAAGTTATAGCTCTTAATCCTACCCCATTTGAGCCTGCGTTAATTCATGATCATAAAAGTAAAACGACTTATAGGATCCATATAACTTGGTTCTAATTCACAAACAGACCGTGGGCTCCCCCTCCCACGGTCTGTTTTTTGCTTAAAATTAATCTGAACCATATATGACCATACTTGAAATAATCTGAAATACCGCAACTTTTATCCGTCTGAATAAGATAAGGATCATTCTTCATCCTGTTATTTAAATAAATTTATTGTTGTAATAATGATCGGCATACCAAACACATCAATGAGAAAGGCACCGACAACTGGAACGACCAGGTAGGCTTTACGCGAAGGTCCAAATCGCTCAGTCACTGCAGCCATATTCGCCATAGCATTTGGTGTAGCGCCAAGGCCATGACCTGTAAAACCTGCGACCATTACTGCGGCATCATAGTTTTTACCAAGCAATCGGAATAAAATGAAAATCCCAAACAGGACGATAAATACAACTTGTACAAACACGATCAATAGCATTGGAAGTGCAAGATCAGCTACTTCCCATAATTTTATGCTCATGAGTGCCATAGACAGGAAGATTCCGAGTGTCACATCACTAATCAGGTTGATACTCTTCATGTCAATTGCATTCGGATTCCATTTATCTACAATGTTGCGGGCAATAACTGCCACGAACATGGCTCCTACATAACTAGGTAGAACAAAGCCTGTTGCTGATGTAAACAGCTCACCTAAATACGTACCAACTGCCATACAAAATGTAATGAGCAAGACCTGGATGAAGAAGGAGTTTGTCGTAATGGGCTGTGCTTTTTCTTCAACTGTCTCTATCTCATCTTCTATTTCAGTCGGCTTTAGATCGTATTTTGAAATTAAATATTTTACAGTCGGTCCGCCAACTAAGCCCCCCGCCACAAGACCAAAGGTGGCCGCCGCGATCCCAATGGCCAACGCTGATTGAATTCCCATATCTTCAAGGGTTTGTCCAAATGCGCCTGCCGCTCCATGTCCACCTTCCATAGATACTGAGCCTGCCATCATACCAATTAGTGGATGAATCCCGAACAATGAAGCCAAGGAAACCCCAATCACATTTTGTGCTAAAGCCAAGAATCCGCATGCAATCCAGTAAATGACAAGTAGCTTGCCGCCTAGCTTGATGAGTTTAAAGCTTGCTCCCAAACCTACAGTTGTGAAGAAGGTGAGCATGAACAAGCTTTGAAGTGAGGTATCCAATGTAATTTCCAAAAGTCCCATCGCTTTCACGGTCGTTGCAATGATTGCAAACAATAGCCCTCCAACAACTGGTGCCGGGATATAAAATTTTTGCAGAAACCCTGCTTTTTTTACTAGGTATGATCCTACTACTAGTAATGCAACCGCGAGAAAAATCGTATTTACTTGATTAAGTGCTAAAGTCATAGTTGTCTCCCCCTAGAAATCTCGTGATAGCTTCATTCGTCAAATAAGCACCTAACTTTACGGTTCTTCCGTTTTCATCTAAGACAGGATTCACTTCACAAATATCAAAAGAAAGCGTTTTCTTGTGAGCTGTCACTCTGCGAATCAAGGTACGAACAACCATTGGTGTTAATCCAAATGGAGATGGCGCACTGACTCCTGGGGCAAATGCCGCATTTAAAACATCTGTACAAAGCGTAAGCATGACATAATCCTGCTTCTCGATGAATTCGTCTAATGCAGTAATGATGTCTTCCATCCGTTCTTCAGTCATATCTTCTTCATAAATATACTGGGCACCGAGTTCGTCCGCTTTATCAAATAATTCCTGCGTATTCCCGAAACGTTGGATACCAAGTACAAAATATTGGCTATTTTGGTCATTTTCTAATATTTGTCGAAACATCGTACCAGATGAAGGCTGATTTTCATACGAACGTAAATCGAAATGAGCATCAATATTGACGATGCCAAGCGAAGCATCGTTGCCTATATGTTTTCGGACACCTAAATAATGTCCATACAACGTTTCGTGTCCTCCTCCTAAAATAATAGGAGTAGCCGATTTTGAAAAAATTTTCGAGACTGCCAGACCCAATTCTTCCTGAGCATCTTCGAGTTTTTCGTTTTGGCACTGAATATTGCCCACATCGATAATACGTTTACCTTCCTCCAGTTTCCAAGGAAGACTCGCAAGCGCTTGCCTAATAGCATTTGGAGCTTTGACTGCACCTAATCGGCCTTGATTGCGTCTAACTCCTTCTTCACATTCAAAGCCAATAATTGCACATGTGCTATCCTTGGAGGGCTGCAAATTCTCCAAGTCTACCAATTCCACAATTTGATGATAGCGAAAGCTGCTTCTTCTTTCCGTATGATCAGTTCGCCCGGTCCATAAATCAGCTAGAATATTCGTTGCCAATTTATTCACCCTTTCTGAAATTTCTGAAGTAGATTTGTTTTTTGATTATATAATGACAAACTTATTATTTCTAATATATAATTCAAATAATTTAATAGCTTTAAGCTATAAATAAGGAGGGGGTTTCTTTTGGACATCAAACAATTGCATTATTTTGTGACGGTTTCCAATCACTTGAGCTACTCCAAAGCCGCACAAAAACTGCATATTTCACAGCCTTCGTTAAGCAATGCTATTAAAAATTTGGAACAAGAGATTGGCTCCCCACTCCTTGAGCGAAATACAAGAAAAGTAGAACTAACTGACGCTGGTAAAATTTTATATAAAAAATCAATTCTCCTCCTTTCCCAAATGAACATGTTGAAAAAAGAGATGGAGGAGGTAAAACTGACCGGCAGTGGTGATCTAATCATCGGCATCATTGAGTCAGTGAAGCATTGGATTCCAAAAGTGATCCGTAAGTATCAGGATCGTTTTCCTACCATAAACATTAAGCTGATCGAAGTCCTGAGTGGAAAAGCTGTGAAGGAATCATTGAGAAAGTATGATACACATCTACTTATTACAAATCAGTATATAAATGAACCGGATATTGAATCATTGCCTTTATACGATGAAAGATTAGTGCTTGTTCTCCACAAAGATCACCCTCTGGCACAGAAGCGGGGATCTATTCTTTTAGAAGAGTTAGAAAGAGAGCCTTTTATCATTAGTACGGAGGGATTTCAGACAAGAGAAGATATTTTAACAGCCTTTACACTTGAACAAATAACACCGAAAATCAAATTTGAAATTGAACGCTTTGAAACAGCCTTAACACTAGTCAGAGAAAATCTAGGAATTACGATTATCCCCGAAAATTATTTATCTGAGCCAATGGATGAGTGCATCGTATCAAAAACGATTGATTCATCAGCATTGGAGAGGACTGTTTATTTAACGTTTATGAAAAATCGTTATTTGTCTCCCGCGGTCCAAGCCTTTTTGGAAGATATTCGACGGTACTTTGATTGACAAGTGAACCTCAACATATAAAAACTCTATGGAGATTATACTCATTACAAAAAGGAATTCAGGTGTAGCTACCAGAACTATCAAAACCCGCTTCAATACGGGAACAACATTATAGCCCTGCATGGCACTTGTCTCCTTTTTCTGATAAATATTAGCTAAGCGATATTCGACGATGTTACGTAATGATCCTGCTTTGTTGAGCTAAAGGTTGAAATTACAGCGATCTTAACAAAAAGAACCTACATAAAAAAAAACCACCTTAATCAGCAGGGGCAAAAAGTACAAAACAAATAACTAAAATGGTAGTCCTGCTCTTTTGTGGGAGAAGACTACCTTGTTACATCTTTTCAATCATAAAGCATCCTGAGAAAACGATGATTGATCTACAAATATTATCATTCATGGATCTGGAAGTACTGGGAATTCGAAAAAGATATGAAAAACGATGCGAATCGATTAAACTTGAATCAGATTAGCTTTCCAAAGACACAAACCCCAAAAAGGATGTGTTTTCATGCGTATCATGGAAATCGTACTACAATCGAATCGATTAGACGAAATGAAGTCTTTTTATAGTGAATTGCTAGGTTTTTGTATCAAACAAGCATCTGCTGAAGCATTTACTATTGCAACTGGTGAGTCTAAAATAACATTTCAAAAAAACGTTACTGATCTAGGTGCCTATTATCATTTTGCTTTTACGATCCCTTCAAATAAACTGACTGAATCAATACAATGGCTTCAACACAAAGGAATCTCCTGCTTTTCTACTGACAGACAGAATCAGTTCTTTTTCCCTGCCTGGAACGCAACTGCAGCGTACTTTTATGATCCAGACGGTAATCTAGTCGAGTTTATTGCACATCACTCCTTACACAACCCCTCTGAGGCTCCATTCAGTGAAAACAGTATCCTTTATATCAGTGAAATTGGCCTGCCTGTACCTCATGTTGCCGAAAGCTCCAAGCATATCTGTGAAGCGTTTGAACAGGAAATATGGCGAAAGGATGAGAAACAATTTGCTGCCGTTGGAGATGTAGAAGGATTATTTATTCTCATTGAAACAAGCCGCCTGTGGTTTCCAGATGAAAGAATACCAGGTGTGTTTCCAACTCAAGTAAAAATTCAAAGCGAGTTAGACAATCAAGTACAGCTTACTGGTTTGCCATATCAGCTATGGAGTACCGCGAAAGTGCCTATGGAGCAAATATAGGAACATGTTAACCTACTACTCACTTTCCCCCCTGTTGAGCTGAAATTTACTTCCGATTTTTTCGAAATGATCTAACCGCAGCATTTTCATTCTCACGCCTAATTCACAAACGTATGTTCTTTGTTTTATAATCACATTAATGTTAATAATGAGATATAGGGTTGGTTTCTCTGGTTAACAGCACTCAGAAAAAAGCCTGATCAATGCAGCAAGCAGCATTGTAGAAACGATCAAACATGTAACACCAAAGGAGCGGTTCGAAATGACATTGAAGTTGATCCCTTATCTAGTGATGGACGGGAATGCCAAGGAGGCTATCCAATTTTATGAAAAAGCTTTACATGCCAAAGTCCTTTTTAACCAAACGTTTGGTGAGATGCCCGAGAATCCTGAATTCCCTATCCCTGCAAATGCAAAAGATCGTGTGGCACATGCGATGGTTAAAGTTGGCGAAACTGACCTGATGTTTTCAGATACATTTCCAGGTCAACCGCATCAGAAAGGTAATCAAGTCACTATCTGTATTGCAACAAGTAATAAGGAAGAGTCTACACAAATTTATGAAGCTCTTCAGGAGGGTGGCCAAGTCAATATGCCACTGCAGGAAACTCATTTTAGTCCTGCTTACGGTATCATAACAGATGAGTTTGGAGTTACCTTCCAAATATATACAGAGGGCAAGCAATAATTTATTGCTAGTCTCCCCTCTCCCCTTTGATCGAAAAATTTCTTGACAGTTCCACTTCCTACTCATCTGTAGCCTATAAATCTCGTGTCTACAAGTCTCTTCAATCATTTTTTAATTTCCCTAAGTTGTCTATGTTCATCTTGTGGAACAATGAATCAAACGGCTCTGTCTACATCAGAGCCGTTTCGCTTTTTTACTCAACCGTTTGCTAGCCGTTAGCCGCTAGTCATACACCTGCTTAATCGTAACTGAAGCCTATTAGAAGACGCATTTACCTAAAAATACGTCACTGTTGCTCTCACGTTTACATTACATGGCGGTCTATCCTGAATCTCATTTACGTGCAATAGAGATCATGTTTTGTCTTTTAAAACGTTTAAATCTCCATATTTTATACCATCCTGCATAATAATCTACCTACGCTCTTCATGTAGCCCTGACTTGGTTTGATTTTTTGTAGTAATTCAATTTCACTTATGAATTCATGCCAAAATTACAAGCCTTGGTTCATTCATGATCTTATCTAGAAATAGGTTGTCGTTTAGAGTATAATTTTGATTAGATATTTGTACCTACCAATCTAACAAGTAGATATAAATGAAATTCATCATGATAAAAATGGAGGTATATACATTGAAATTTCCACATGATTTTTTGTTTGGAGCTGCTTCAGCATCCTATCAAATAGAAGGTGCTTGGAATGAAGACGGAAAAGGCGTTACCAATTGGGATGTTTTTTCAAAAATTCCTGGTAAAACATACAATCAGACTAATGGTGATGTAGCTATTGATCATTATCATCGCTTTGAAGAAGATATCCGATTAATGGCTGAAATGGGATTAGAATCATATCGTTTTTCCATTTCGTGGGCACGTATTTTACCAACCGGAGATGGTGAAATAAACGAAAAAGGCATTGAATTTTATAATCGAGTCATTGATGAATGCTTACAATATGGGATCGTTCCGTTTGTTACTTTGTACCATTGGGACTTACCATTAACACTAGAAGAAGATGGTGGATGGACGAATAAGCGAACCGCCGAGGCATTTGTAAAGTATGCCGAAATTTGTTTTCATGCATTTGGTGATCGAGTAAAGCATTGGATTACATTTAATGAGACAGTTATGTTTTGCGGATTAGGTTATGTAAAAGGAGCCCATCCACCGGGCATTCAAAATGATGTTCCACGTTATTTTCAGGCTACTCATTATGTGTTTTATGCCCATGCTAAAACAGTTCAATTGTACAAACAGTTAAAGCAATATGGAGAAATTGGCATTACCCATGTTTTCTTACCTGCCTATAGCGTAGATGATCAACCAAGTAATAAACTAGCGGAACGCCATGCGAATGAATATGAGACATTCTGGTTTTATGACCCAGTTCTGAAGGGAGAATATCCTTCTTATGTAATTGAGCAATTAAAAGAAAAGGGATGGATGCCTAACTGGACAAGTGAAGAATTAGAGATTATCAAACAAAACGCTGAAAAAAACGATTTTATCGGTTTAAACTATTACCAGCCTATACGAGTAGAACGATATGATAAGGATATCAGAAATGAAAAGCATTCTAGAGAAACATCTACTCTTGCTCCAGGCAATCCTTCTTTTGATGGATTTTATCGAACAGTGCGTATGGAAGACAAAACCTATACAAAATGGGGATGGGAAATATCTCCGAAAGGTTTTTTAGATGGATTGCATCTGTTAAAAGAAAGATATGGTAACATTAAAATGTATGTGACGGAAAACGGGCTTGGTGATGAAGATCCAATCATTGATGGAGAAATTGTAGATGTTCCGCGAATTAAATATATCGAAGAACATTTAAAAGCTGTAAAGCGCGCGATCCAGGAAGGAATTCACCTAAAAGGATACTATGCATGGTCTGTGATTGACCTGTTAAGTTGGTTAAATGGTTATAAAAAACAGTATGGTTTTATTTTTGTCGACCATAATGACAATTTAAAGCGTAAAAAGAAGCTTTCGTTTCACTGGTATAAGCACATCATTGAAACGAGGGGTGAAGAATTATAATGAGGAAAAGTTAATTTTAGGAGACGTAATATGAGTGTAAAGTATAAAAAAATTGCCGACATCTTAGAAAAAGATATCCGAGATGGGAAATTCAATGAGACAAAAAAGCTACCAACGGAAGAAGAGCTGATGAATATCTTCCAAGTTAGCCGCAATACCATACGTAAGGTTGTAAGTCAGCTTGTCAATCGAGGATATATTTTTCAAGTGCAGGGCAGTGGAATGTTTTTACGCGAAGCCCCTATTACCGATTATATTAATTTAGCAAGTCTACGAGGGTTAACGAAAGATCTTGCTTCCCAAAATATTGAAACCAAGGTAGTAGATCTACATGTAATGGAAGCCGACGAGACATTAGCAGAACGAATGCAATGTCAGGCAGGGACAAAACTATATTTTGTGAAACGATTACGAATTGTAGACGGTAAAGCATTTTCAATTGAAATAAGCCACTTTAAAAAAGACGTTGTTCCCTATTTAAATAACGAAATAGCAGCGAGCTCCATATATAGTTATTTAATTGAGGACTTACAGCTCCATATCGGTTTTGCAGATAAGGTGATTCATTGTGAAAAGATAGATAAAGAGAGTGCACAATTATTAGAAGTACATGAACACGATCCAGCCCTTCTTATTGAAAATACTGTATACCTTGTAAATGGAACAATATTTGAGCTGTCTCAATCGATGTTTCATTATCAAAAGGCGAGGCTTTTAAATCGTATTACTTTTAAATAAAGTGAGGTTTCTCTAGAAGCTTATATCGAGGATAAGTAACGGGTATAAAATTTATTAGGATTCAGGGAATGGTGACACGTTACCAAGTCAGATGAGAATGGTTCACTTATCGTTTGTTAACGAAATTAAGTCAATAAGTCGCCAACAACTCCTTTCTATATTCATTTATATCTTTTGAAATTGGTTTGCAAAAAGTCGTTTCCTACATGTTAGGAGACGACTTTCTTCATGAAAGTTAGATATCAACCTTCACTACATCCTCAATAGGCATCCAGGAGAAATCTTTATTTCTACAAGATAAAAATTTAAATGTTATTTCCTTTATTAATCTCTAAACCAAGCCTCCTGTTTATGTACAGAAGGCTTGGTTTTATTTATTTTGGGTAGCTTGCCCACTAGCCACCCTTCTAAGGAGGGATATTATTATTACTTTTGCTTTCATTTTTCTCCAAAATAAACAATAAAGCTCTCATCTGTCTTCTGTTTTATTCTTCTTCATTTTGACCTCACTTTCATAATATAATGATTGTTTGAATAGTAATTTTATTCTATAATGAAAACAGTCAAATAAACGTTTGAATATAGAGGTGAGGAATGAACAACATATGGAACAAAATCATTTATAAAGTAGCAGCACCTTTCTATGATGCCTTTTTTAACTCCGGTATCTTTCTGAACGCAAGAAAAAAGGTGTTTGAAGACCTTGTCTTACCAAAGAAGCAGCATGTCCTATTTGTTGGTATCGGTACAGGTGCTGACTTATGCTTTTTTACTGAACAGGACATTCAAATAACTGCCATAGATATATCTCCCTCAATGCTTTCTAAAGCCAAAGAAAAAACAAACAAAAAAATGAATATTCAATTTCTAGAAATGGATGCCCAGCACTTAGCATTCTCTGACCAATCATTTGATATGGTTGTAGCTAATCTTATTCTTTCTGTAGTGCCTGATGCAAATCAATGTATGAAGGAGATGATACGGGTAACCAAAGAGCGTGGTACGATCATCATTTTTGATAAATTTGAACCTACAAATAAAAAGCTTTCTTTAAAGAAAAGACTGCTCCGTCCAGTTATCTCTTTACTTGGCACTGATATTGGACGTAACTTTGAAGTAATTGTTAAGCCGTACAAGGAGCAGATCATAGTGCAAGGAGATATCCCGATCTTATTTAGGGATATGTACAGAAAAATTACCATGAAAAAGGTATACTAAGATCCTCTATTCCTCCTCATACAGCAAAAGAAATGGAGCATAGGTTAATGCAGGGTAGATGAGAATCACATTATGGTTTTGAACCAGGTCAAAGTTGGTCAGGTGAATTGAATTATTCCATTAAACCACCTAATTGGTAACCTAAAAGTTAAACATTCTTCTTCAACTCCCCTGCTTCATTAGTTGAAGAAGAAATGTGAACCCGTTCCCCTATTGCTCCTATAACTCTTTATAAACATCTGCGTAAGCTACTTTTAGTTGTTCTCTTAATCCCGTGTTACTTTAAGTATTTAAGTATACAATCTTTCTTTTATAATAGATCCTATTCCATTCCTTCATTACAAAAGAAGTTGCAGTAACCACTGGGAAAAACTCAACAATATAGTAGCGAAAAAATATTTAGATATGATATTGACTTTTAAATTCGAAAATCTCATCAACAGCTTGATGATATCCACCTGATTTCCGAAAGGATTCCCTAATATTTGTAGCAGCTTTCTTGAAAGATGAGAGGCTTAACACATGATCTACGGCTTCACGTAGTTGATTTGCCGTCAAGCTTTGCATTTGTAATGTAATGCCTGCTCCAATATTGGCGACTTGCTCCGCGATTATCGGCTGGTCCGCGCTTTGTGGGATTACAATGAGCGGAACACCGAAATAGAGACCTTCATTGGTACTGTTCATTCCACCATGTGTAATAAATAATTTAGTGTATTGCAGTACATCAGTTTGTGGAACATAATTTTTTACGATGAAGTTTTTAGGAATTTCCCCTAAATCAGAAATTTGGACTTTATTCCCAATAGACATGACAATCGTATGATCAGTGTTCCTAAATGCCTCAAAACATAGCTTATAGAAATCAATTGCTTGGTTTAAGACAGTACCCAGTGAAATGTAAATGGGGTTTTTCCCCTTGATTACAGTAAGGTCGAAGTTTTCCTGCGTTAATCGTGAAGAGATGGATGGACCTACAAATTTATAAGTTTGGTCAAATGCTTCTCCAAAAGGTTGAAACTCCCTAGTTATATACACAATTGTAAGTGGTGCAGGATTACAAAAAACTTCATAAGGAGAATGGATCTCCACATCATATTTTTCCTTCACCATGTTCGTCAGGCTTTGAAATTCATCTTGAATTCGTTTACTTATTTCTGTAGGAATTTTTTTAGAAACCTGTGCCAACATTTTATCGAATGATGCTTTTGTCTGCGCAAAAGAAGTACAAGAATTGATTGCGGGAAGCTTAAGGATCTGGGCCAGTAACCGTCCACAACCAAACATGGAATCGTGGATAATGTAATCAAAATGCTCGCCTTTGATTTGTTCAAGAACGCTAGGTATGACGACATCTGCCGTAAGTAAAAGACCGTTGATTCTTTCGAGTAAATAATCTCTTCCACCTGAGATAAAAGCTTTTATAAATTTTTGATCGTCAAATGTTCGTACAGTAGCGCCCGTCTTCTCAATACGCTCCCGAAAAGCTTCTATAGAAAAGTAAACTACCTCTTCTCCACGCGAAATAAGCTCTTGCACAACTCCAATAGTTGGATTGATATGTCCCTCTGATCCACCATTAATAAATAAAACACGCGCCATTTCTGCCACTCCTTAGGTATACTGTTCTCTAAATTATGTAAGAGTAAGGGGGCACTGTCCCATACCAGCCTGATCCAAGCCAAAGCAATAACAAAATCTGTAAATCAGCTTGTTCCACGTAGCTGAATTGACAATGTTGCTCACTCCTCAAAATCGCTTCATGGGCATGTACTTTTTGGGCCCCTATCTCGATGATAGCAAAACACTCTGACTCAAGTGTAAATTTACTCTCCCCTTCCCCCTCCTATGTAGAGCGATAAAACGTGTGTTTGTTGTATAAAGTACGGCAAGTGGGCGTTATACTCTTAAAAAACGCTAATAGCTGTAATCAGCAACAAACGTCCAAGGGATTCGGACACTTACATAATGCTTATATTGCTCAATTTATAGGCCTGATATGACGGTTTCCGTTTTAGTACGTCAGATGATTTAGCTGAATCAAATGACACTGTAAAAAACATGCCACGTTCCTAATTCAAGGACGCGTGAAACTTGTCTGTTTAGCAAGAAGTCACTCCTTTCCACTATATTCAAATCATTCAACAAAAAGGCGTGCAGACCTCCATACCTTTCGGTTATTTGGTCTACACGCTGGAATCCATTAATGATGGATTTTTCTTAACCGACTCAAGCAAAGGTGTATTTTTAACTGCATGTAAAAGCTTATCTATGTTTCGGATCAGTGGGACGATCACAATGATTGTTTTACCACTTTTAAAATCCATACAAGTATAATGATATCGTTTGACACCGATAGAACGTGTGGCCTCAAAGAGAATAGCTTTTCTTTGCCCATAATTGTCTAAAATAATGCGTAAATACTCTTCATTTGGCTCAATTGTCACTGCAAAAGCCTCTTCTAGAATTACATTTTGCACATTGGCTGTTCCAATTATGGTGCTTACAAAAACACCCTCGACGAATAATCCTGATTCCCTTATTTCAATTTTTCCTTTTTTAACGATTGCGATATCTCCAACTTGTTTCCCTTTTGAAAATCGTTTTATGAAGAGTAGAATAACCAGTCCCGTGATGACTCCTATTCCTACATTTACGATCAACATAAGGGATTTAAAAACATACATGACAGTAGCCGTAGAAATAGAGACAACTAATGCAAGATAATTACGAGATTCAAAAGTCTTCGCTATACCATCAATATAGGCTTCTCCTCTTGGGGTAAATTCGGTTTTTTCTAGATTTCTTAAACTTTCCTGTTCAATTTTCCTAACATCTCGAAACTGTTGGATTGCTAAAGAAAGGAATGTAACTGCTATCCAATTACTACTCATAATCGCTGGCACAAATACTGCTCCTAACGTGGAGGCAATGAATCCAATTAAAATATGAATCATAAAGCCATTTGGATATGAAGGGTATTGTCGATAATCCTCTTTTAAAACGAAAATCCTAGCCAACGTCCCCATTACCATCGCCGTCAAAATTATTGTTAGATGATCCACTGAAAGAATCGATTCTCTACCATCCATTAATCGGCCTCCTAGGGACTATTTTGTTGTAAAGTATTGACTAATACTACTACGAATAAACCTGACTTTCATCAACGATCCGAAAGGAACCCAAGGAAAAAAATAAAGCCGATTCTCCCTTAACATGGTGATAATCGACTTTGGCCCTCTATTCTATTTAACTTTTCTTTTCTGAAAGAATCAGCTGAATTGCTTCCTTAATTTCTTGGTAACTTGTACAACGACAAATATTGGATTGAAGCCAATTTTCTATTTCAAGCTCATCTGCGTCTGGTAGTGTTTCTACCAAAGCATGACAATTCATAATAAAGCCAGGCGTACAATAGCCGCATTGAAAAGCCCACTTTTCAAGGAAAGCCTGTTGAATCGGAGCATTTTGGAGACCTTCAATCGTATGAATTTCCTTTCCTTCACATTCTACTGCCAGCCATAGGCAAGATTTTTGTGGCACTTTATCAATAATAACAGTACATGCTCCGCAATCTCCGTTCTCACAACCAGGCTTTGCTCCCGTTAACCCCAAATATTCACGAAGTACCGTCAACAAGGTGTCTGCACAGCGACAAAATGCATTCCTGTCTTCACCATTGATGTTAAGCTGGATTTGTCTGTTCATTGTCAAGCCCTCTCAAAGCTTTCTATAGTATCTAAAATAAGGTTATGTACTATAAATTCCCGAAAAGATGCAGATGCATGATGATCCGCCATAATGGCCTCCGGAAATTTGTGAATAGCAGAGCGCACTCGATCTTCCAAGCTAAGCGTTTGATCATTTAGCGCACGTTCGACTTCTTTTGAGCGAAACGGAAAAGTACAAATCCCTGAAAAAGCAACTTGAATCTCCCCCTGATTATGAATTGCAGCAAGCGATACGGTGGGATATCCGATGCGATCGATTTTTGTTCTTTTCTCGCTTCGGTATGGCATTGTTGTTATTTGTTTATCTACTGTGATCTGCAATAAAATTTCATGAGGTAATAGACGCAATTCTTTTTCAAAAACATCATGAATCGAAACTTGTTTTACACCACTTTCTGTTGCAATATGGAATTCGGCATTTGCAACAAGCAGAGGTAAGACCGTCTCTCGATAGATGATTTTGCCACAAATGTTACCGCCAAGCGTAATTTTACATCTTGACGTATGATCGGCAATGCGGTTGCAAACTCTACTCAATAAAGGGAAAAACTGCACAGCCTCCAGCTGTGCTAATGTTACAGCGGAACCAATCACAAGTTGATCCTTTTTCCAGTCCAGTATACGACATTCTGGAATGTCTTTGAGATCAATAATTCCTTTCGTGTGTAGTTGCGACAATCTAGCCATGGTAATAATCTCTGTTCCACCACAAAAGTACTTTGGTTGTTTCCCTTCTAAATCCCATTGATGGAAAATGGCTATCGCCTCTTGAATGGTATCAGGCTTTACATAGTCGAAATCGTAAGGAATCAGGATGAACCTCCTCCTTTTGCTTCCCAGATCGATTCAGGAGTTAAAGGAAGCTTGTTAAGCGGTACTTGGGCTGCAATTGAAAGGACATTAGCTAACGCCGGTGCCATTCCAATGGTTCCATGCTCTCCAACTCCTCTTGCACCATATGGTCCATCAATTTGCGGAGTTTCCACGAATTCAACCTGATATTCTGGATTTTCACCGTATCTCATCAATTTATAGGTTCTAAATTGTGAATCGAGCACAACTCCTTCCAGGTTGTAGTTAAATCCTTCGCGGGAAGCGAAACTTAGACCCATGCTCATGCCACCCATCACTTGCCCTTTTGCACCCATTGGATTTAGTACTTTTCCTATATCAATGACTGAAATCGCTTTTTTTATCTCATAGGTATACGTTCGTTCGTCAAAGATAACTTCCACAGCCTGAGCACCAACTGTCCAATCTGGCCCAGGTGTTCCGGAACCAATATTTGGATCAATTGTTGTAAGATTTCTCATGACATAGCTTCCCCGACCGATTACCTGGCCACCAATTGTATTTCCATTCATATATTTGTAACCATGAACGATATCTTTAAGATAGACCCCTTTTTCCGGATTTGCCTTCAAAAATGCTCGTTCCTCAGCCACGTCAATATCTTCTGGTGAACAGCGTAACACAATGGAAGCAATAAGACAGATTTGCTGAATAGCATCTTCGGCAGCTCGAAGTACAGCATTTCCAACCATAAAAACGGATGAGCTTGCTACTGTCTTCCAATGCTCAGGATTGACCTCCGTATTCACTTCCATCATTGTATGAACTTTATTTTCACTAATTTTAAAACGCTCCGCCAAAATTTGAATGAGTGTTGTTTTTGTTCCTTGTCCCATTTCAACCACTCCACAGGAGAGATTGAGACTCCCATTCTTGTTAAACGTTATGACTGCTCCTGATGAAGCATTTGTTGGTGAATTCGAGGTTTTCCAAAAGCAAGCAATTCCTTTTGTTCTAACTCTCGAATTATCTTCTTTAATCCGTTGACCCTCATCCCATTTGATCAATTCTTTGGCCCTTTTTAAACATGTAAATAGATTTCCCACATTGCTTCGATTCAACTCGGCTAACGAAGGAGTTGTATCCCCAGGCTGAATCGCATTTAGTAGTCGAATGGAAATTGGGTCCATGTGTAACTTTTCAGCCAACAGGTCCATTGTCCGTTCAATTGGAAAGGTTAACTCTGTGTGAGCATATCCGCGAAAGGAGGTAGCATATGTATGATTAGTGTAAAGACAAATTGAATCACACCAGACATTGTCGACTTTATAAGGTCCCGTACAGTTTAATCCTGCCGATTTACTAATATCAACCGCTTCATCGGAATAAGCACCACCTATAAATTCATAGGTAATTTCAGCGGCCATCAATTTACCAGTTTTGGTAGAACCTAATCTGATTTTTGAATGCAGTCCAATGTGGGTTGGGGAGGAAATAAAATCTACCTCCCTGCTGTTAACCATCTTCACTTTTCTTCCACCAACTGCTCTTGAAGCCACATACGCCAGTAGTTCTAATTGAACGGCAGCTTTCCCACCAAATCCTCCACCAACTAAAGGTACTTGTACATGGATTTTTTCCAATGGTACAAAAAAATGTTTATGAATAAGTTTTTGGACATCGAACGGGGCTTGTGAAGCCGTCAAGATGATTACCTCCTCGTTCGGCAAAATCTCGACGATTGAACAACGAGTTTCCATAGCAGCATGATCTGTTTGGGGAAATGAAAAACTTGCTTCTACGGTTACTTCACTTCGTTCCCAGCCTTCATTCATGTCACCTTTTCTGATTTTGGTCCGGTTTGCTACATTCGTGTGAAACTCAGGATGCACGTTTTGATCTATTGTATAGCTTGCTAGATTTGGATGAATGAGTGTTGCATTCTCTTTTAGCGCTTCAGCCGGAGTTTGAACAATCGGTAAAATTTCATACTCAACCTCTATCTGATTACACGCAGCTATAGCTTGATGCTCGTGATCGGCTACGACGATTACGACAGGTTCACCGTGGTAACGTACTTTCTCAATAGCTAGAATCGGTCTTCCTTCGATGTGTGGGCCTACAAATATGGGAATCTCGGGGCCAGTGAGTATGGCCCGAACTCCTGCCCCTTGTTTCGCCTTCTCTGTATTTATACTGATTATCCGCGCATGTGCGTAAGGGCTTGTAAGTATTTTGGCGTGGAGCATACCTGGCGAGGAGAAATCGGCCGTATATTTGGCTTTCCCCGTTACCTTATTTACCGCCTCAATTCGAGGAACGCTTTTTCCTATTGATTTCATCTCTTCCCCACCTTTCTATTTCTACTAACAGTTTCTCATTGCTATTTTTACCTAAATGATTCGGATAATATACTTGTTAATGGAGTGAAAGGCATGAGCGACATCTATACTTTTTTTCCCTATATTTTACAGATGAATCACCCATCTGTTTTCGTCAAAATCGTACAAACGGAAGGGTCTGTGTATCGAAAAGAAGGGAGTTCGATGCTTATTTTGGAGAATGGCGATCAAATAGGAATGTTAAGTGGCGGTTGTTTAGAGAATGATTTGAGTGAACAGGCTAAAAATGTCCTAGCCACTAACGAACCTCGTCTGATCACATATGACCTTCGATCAGTGGACGATCTAGGCTGGGGAAAAGGAGCGGGGTGTAACGGTTCGTTTACATTATTAGTCGAACCAGTTACATTGGAGACAAAACAGGCATTGCTTGCAATGAAACACATTCTTGAGCAAAACCAACCGGTTATTTCGATTACATATGTATCGAAACAAAATCACGAATGCCAAACTTCCTATTACACAGCAAATGGATTGTTTCAGGGAAAAGAACCAACTGGAATCAGCTCATCACAATTACGGATGTATCTGAACCAGACAGTAGCTTCAAAACGAGGCTGTCTGTTCCTCCCTTCGCTGGATGACGATGGATTCTACTTTTTTCATTACATTGCACCGAAGCCGAGACTATTTATTTTTGGTGCTGGAATAGACGCTCGGTTTTTGTCTTCTCTCGCTACTAAAATCGGATTTTCCGTTTTTGTACTTGATTGGCGTGAAGCGTATTGCAATCGTTACTTTTTCCCAGACGCAAATCAATGTATCGTCGCCTCTCCATCCGAGTTGACAGCGAAAGTCTCCTTCTATCCAGATGACTCTATTATCATCATGACTCATCAATTTGAGCAGGATCACTTATTACTAGAAACTCTACTGAGCTTTCCAATTCATTATCTCGGTATACTTGGTCCACGTACCAGAACAGAGCGCTTGCTAGGAAATCATAAATATCCAGCCAATTTACACTCTCCTGTTGGTCTACCAATCGGTGCAGAAGGGCCGGAAGAAATAGCAATTAGTATTATGGCTGAGATCATTCAAGCGAAACATAAAAGAATGAGAACCTGGTGTTAACTTATGAGCGAATCCTTAAAGACGGTTGGGATCTATTTGGCTGCAGGAACCAGTTCAAGGATGGGGGTAGATAAACGGTATTTGCCATTAGGAAATCGGCCATTAGGAAGCTGGGCACTTCACGAAGCTCTGCATTCTATGCTGGAGAACGTTGTGGTCGTAGGAAGAAGCAATGATTTGTTTGAATGGCTGTCTCCCAAGTACGAGAATAAATCAAAGTTGCATATCGCACGTACTTTTTCACATACCATCTGTCAATCACATTCACTTCAAACTGGATTGGACAAGGCAATTTCTTTACAAGCTCAGGCAGTTTTAGTTATGCTTGCTGATCAACCTTTCGTAACTAGGAAACATATCAATCAAATAATTAAAGTGTTTCACTACACATACACTAAAAAACCGCTTTTCATCGCTTCAAAATATCAAGATATCACAATACCTCCAATACTTCTTACCAAATCCTTGTTTCCTGAGATAAAACTTCTTACAGGTGACCAAGGGGCAAAAACAATACTTAAGAGCCAAAAAGAAAATGGATTGTTTATTCGTTTTAACGATTCCTTATGGACAATAGATGTAGATACTCCCGAAATTTACAACCTAGTGTGTAAGAGACACTTTGCTTATCCTCCCTTTTGAATCAGTTATTCTATTCTAATCCACCTTGAATTCACCTCTCTACTTATAGTGAGCTTTCGTATGAAAAAAGCCTATCCGACAAGGAATAGGCTTGAAGTTACATCTATTGAATCCCCTAGCATACCTCTCGCTTTACACACATATTCTGGACGTATAAGGGAGGGGACGACGTGATGAAAACTTCTTGCGATGATATTCTTTTTGAAAACCGTTTCTGGCTTCAAATCCTGGGAGATCATTCCCGATTTATTTTTGAATCATTGGCTCCAAAAGAGCAAACAGAAATCGAGCAGGCTAACTATTTCATTCATACATTTGACAAGTTATTAGATTATGCACGCAGGAATTTGTCAGCTGAAGAAATTCATAAACTCAACCAAAAAGCAAATACCGAGGTACAAAATCTGCGCCAGTTTAAGCTACATCTTTTAGAACGACATCTTATTGGTAAGATTTCCATTAGCCTTCCTCCAACTTTTATAAACCATATGATTAATGAGCTGGAAGAATATGAACGAATCTTGGAGACCTGTTTATCTGGTAATTGGCCCCCATCCTATCATCCCCTACATTTGCATCTGGTATGGCTCTCTGATGCTGTTGGCCATGCTGAATCCATCTCTTCTAATCTGGATATGGTGGAAAATGACTATAAACAAAAAAGCATGCACTTTTCGAATCAATTTCAGCACTTTTATCTAAAAGCATTAGCTGGTTACCTACGAACAAATTTACCTGACTTTCCAGCACTCAATCGTTTTAATCATCAAGCTGAAATGGAAATTAAATTATTTCAGGGCTTTTTGCATGAACTTGAGGATCTACGATTAAAGGATGAGTTATTAGGAACGTTATCTCCACTTATGGCAGATCATATGTCACGGGAAGAGTGTTATTATTTGATGAAGCTATCTGAAGTGTCCGATGTGAAATCCCCGGATTGTTATCCAACCAGACCCCGGATTGAATAAAATTTAGGAAGAGAGACCTTGATGCTGAAGTTCTCTCATACTAGACTTCCCCATTTACGAACCGTGTGTTGTATGAAGTACTCATCTAAAAACGTTAGATCATCTTCGAGTTCACGAAATTTGTATCCATAACCCGATCCATACCGTTTTCTTCAGCCCACTCGAATAGTTCATCCAGAACCATGTGCGGTGGTTTTTGCCCATCATCCCCCCCCATTACGGCACACGATTTCTTATCTTTGAATGGTTTGTTCATTGTAAAATGGGCATACCTTGCTTTAAAAATCCTTAGCTTGATCGTATAGATTTTTTATTGTGTCAGCCCTACTCATCAATCCCACTCCATAATTCCCGTTTTGAAAATGGGCTATCACCTAAAGGCACTTTTTTTCCACAGAAGTACACTATAATAAAAACTTTAGAAGGAGACGAATTCAATGGCTATAGATCCACTTTCTAACAATACCGATGATGTTTTCATTTGAATCAATGGATCAAAATGGGAAGGCGCTTTGTTTGGGAGAAACAGTAATTCTCCCAGAAGAAATTAACCCATTCATTTCTGCTCTTCGACATTACGATATACTGGTTACCGCCCTTCACAATCACTGGCTTTTTAACAACCCTGGTATCATGTTTATACACTTTGAATCAATTGACGATCCCGTCCAATTTGCCTATAAAGTTCGTCACGCCATTTCAGTCCTGAAACCTTAATCTTTGCCCCATTATGGGGTATTTTTTATAAATAGGCATTTTACATAGCTCGCTTTTAAGGTTTTCCTCCCTAACTATTTTGTTAAGCTGATTTCAAATAGCCCAATTCAATTGCAAATTTTTGTATGGCTTCCTTCCTTCAATAGAGTATTATAATTTTGACTTATTATATTTCCATAAATAAAAATAAAGCTGGTCGTTAGCATCCATATACCTAGTACAAGCAGCTCATGAGTCCATAATATCTTTAACTTTGTATGCTTTTGCTTTGTCTCCATATAATTCTTTCAGGAATGCCATGGCTTTTTGTTTTGCTGTTTCGTCTGGAGGAAGGGATTTCAAAGGAGTTTGAATATGAACTACCGATTTCAATTTACCGGTTTTTTGATCAATAAATATACTAGCCCCCCATTTTTTCTCATCTCCCTGATGAAAGTAATATCTCAAAAGAACTAATCGAATAATGATAACTGACATTCATAACCGGGAATTTTTTAAGACTAGGAATGAGAGAAATAATTTTGTCATAGGTTGCTTTAGCTGGCTTAGAGAAAGAATCATTCTGTATCTCGCGCTTTTTTATATCAGCTGCATACCACTTATCAGAGAAAGTCGGCTTCGTTACATGAAGAGATGATACAGCGAAAAATAATGAATAAAATTGTATTACGACAAATTTATGGAAAAGTCTAGAAAAAAACCAAAAATTAGTATATTGTTAAATCGTTAATTGGAATTTTTTTTTAATCAGGCGGTTGTAAGTATTGAAATGAACTAGGAGGACTATTATGTTCAAGAAAATAACAAGTTTAATGATGGTTTTTGCCCTAATTTTCAGCATGTTCGGCATTCAAAATATTCAATCGGCAAGGGCTGAATCAAGCGATTTGGTTTATGATGAAAAAACCCCGATACTAGATATGGAAGGCAATGAAATCGGAGAAGAAATGGAAAAGGTTTATAGGGAAGTAACGAAAGATTCAGAAGAAACCTTAGTAAAATTGATAACAATAACAGAAAACAAATACTATCATGAGGAACATGAAAACACTACGGAGCGAAAAGTTACCGAGATTAAGATAACTAGTGATAAAAAGTTTTTTATTGATGGTGAACAATTATCTCAAGACTTTTTAAGTCAACCTGTTACAGCAAGCGAAGATAAGGCTTCCTTTGCAAAAGCCTTTAAAGGTGAGAGTGGCGGTCGTCCGGGAGTAGTCACTTACGATGAAATTAATGACGACTATTATTATCTTAAGGCTTTTCCAAAGGTAAATGATTTTTTAGAGGAGCCTAAAGGTAAAAGGTTAACAAAATATAGCAAAGGTAATAGTAACGTATCCAAATTCATTAGATATGCAGACAAAGTTGATAGTAAACATGCAGATATAATAGATGCACAAGTCGCAATTGCATCAATGCTAGGTGCGGCTTTGGTAACTTGGGAAACCGTCATTTTGCTACTTCCAGAAGCAGGGGTAGCAGGCTGGAATGCAGTCAAACTCTACAATGCCTCAAATGCAGGTAAAGAAGCTCTTGCAGATGCGTATGACCTACTAAAAAATAAAATTACACCCTATTAAGGATTAACTATGTTAGATATTATTATCTGCTTACTTATACTAGCCTCAAGTATATATGCTTTGGTTAAGGTGTGGGAAAATAAAAAAGCAAGAGGAATAGCAGTCATATTGTTGGCTATAACTCTTAACATGGTTTATAAAGCAATAAAGGCTTATTTTAGCCAATAAAATCTTTAATCTGAATGCCTGATTAGAATAAATCCCAATGGTTTTGTTATTTCCCCTTTCATATAGAACGCTTTTAACAATAATTAAGTTCGACCACGTTTTATGGAAAGGGGACTCTCTTATTGGATTATTCCCCCATTTACTTCACTGCTCCATTATTCACTTCAAGGATTGGGCCAATTCAATCCTGACCTCCTTTTTCTCAATGTCCTGGTTTGAATAGCTCATGACATTCAATCCGATAAACGTAAACCCACAGGCTAAATAAAATTGAATAGCTGGATGATTAGAAGTCTGAGTTTCTAGAGTAATCATGCGACTATTGAGTTCCTTGGCTCGTTTACAAGCAAAACGAATTAATTCTCTGCCTATCCCCTGTCTCTTGCACTCTTCATTTACATACAAATCCCAAATAACACAGCTCTGATTCCAGCTTGCATAAGCAATTGTGATAATCCCCACTTCTCTGTTATCTCGCAGGGCAGCGTAGCACTCAAGCTCATCTTTATCATCATCAAAGAGATTGCCAAGCTCCTTTTTTTGAAACGTTTTCTCGAATTTTTCTACGCTGAGGTCTACACTCCATCCCCTCTCACTAGATATCATCCGCACATCGTAATAATAATCTGATTGATATTGATATGTAATGACCTTCCCATTAGGGTAATCTTCTTTATTCAATTTTACAATTTGAAGCATACGTCCACCCCTTTGTTATTACATTGGTTCATTTGGGTAATTGAACCTTATCGCGCAGTCTCTCAACACAGCTTTCTCTAGTTGTTGAACTTTTCTCTAACCTACAAAGCCTCCCTTTACGAATATCGTCTATAGTTAAGCTTACCTACATTTTGAATGTTTTGAATTATACCATAAATCAAGAATAAGCTTTACTATTTTTTCCGATACAAAAAAAACTCCGAGAGCCAGTAAATCTTTACGCTCCCGAAGTTCATTCATCTATTTTTCCGCTTTTTTCCTGCTATACAGAAACCCTTACACGATGTCTTTTTCTAAATAAAGAAAGTCCTGACAAACAAATCAAAAGTACACAAAACGAGAATGGTAGCACCTTATTGCTTGTATACAGCAACGTACCGATAACAGGCCCAAAGAACGAGCCTCCCCCTTGTAGCGCAGCAATAAAGGAGGCAACACTTCTTTGTTCATGGTCCTCAACAGCTAGGGAAGCTCCCGAGCTATATCCTAATAAGGTAAACCCTATTCCAATTCCCAAAATAGCAAAATCAATGTATGCAAAGCGTATGAACAACAAAAATCCTACTAAACCTAAAGTCACACATGAAAGACCTACTCGCAGCACTTTTGCAGGTTTCCATTTCAAATACTTACTGATGAGAACTTGAGAAGCAACAACCATAATACCCGAAATAGCTAACCCAAGTCCGATAAGCTGTGTCGCTTTTTGAGCATTGTAGCCCAAGGTATCTTGGATATAAAATCCAATCGTAACCTGGACGATATTAAGTGCAGTAGATAAAATAAATCCAATCCACAGATAAAGGCGGATTCGTGAATCATTTGGGGAGATCGTGGCTGTTGTTCGACGAATCTCACTTTCCTGTTCATCTGGAATGGTTAACAGGAAAATAACGGTAATCACCAACATAAGAATAGCTACCCCATACATCGGTACGGTCAGACTAATCACTGCTAATCCGCCACTCATCGCTGGTCCCAGCACGAAACCAAGACCATTTGCCGCACCGAATAGTGCCATCCCCCATGTGCGTGTTTCCTGCGTTGTCCAGCCCATTACATATGCTTGAGCTTTAGCAGGAATACCCCCAAAGAAAAAGCCTGCAATGGCTCGTAAAATCAAAAATATCCAAAATAAACTAGCGGAACCAGCACCCAGCATATTACTCTTGGCATTGTCCGCGAGCAAAGCAAATACGATTAGGGTAACTAAATAGACAAACATAATAGAAGCTAGTAATTTTTTTCTACTTTTGGCTGGTCTTCGTTCCCAATAGTAACCACCTAGTAACCAACAAATTCCTGTGATCGAAACCAAGCAACCTGATTGAACCTCGCTTAGTCCTAAATTGCGTGAAAGAGGACCAATGACCGGGTTAAAGGCGGCTATTGAAATCATGCCAGCTAGCACAATTAAGAACATAACCGCGAATCTCAATTTCATCATACATCCCCTTTTCTATTATTTGTTAGATTATTTTCCCTTTACGCTTCTTATTTTTTCCCCATTGCTTGCATAATTTGTTCCAAACCGTCAATTTTAGCTAACGCCATCGGTCCAGGTAGTGAAGGGTCCTCTAAAAAATACACCTGCTTGTTTTTGACTGCCTTCAAACTGTTCCATACCTGATTATCTTTCAACGCTTCCTTGACTCCCCCCGCAATTGGATCTTGCCAATTATTAATCACAAACAGATGATCCGGATTTAGTTGGGCCAAGCTCTCCAATGACAATTGACCACCTTTTTTTGCTCCTGGCACCGGTTTTAGCCCTAATCCCTTATAAAAAGGCTCGAAGCGTTTTTCCTCCCAGGTTACAAATTGATCCTTGCTTCGTGACATGGTAAATAGCACAGACTCTTGGCTTCTAAAAGCCAGCTTCTTTTTGTAGTCTGCTGACTTTTGGTCAAAATCTGCTAATATCTTCGTCGCTGCATCCTCTTTCCCAATTACAGCAGCGATCTGCTCTAATGTCTCTCGCCAATCACCTGCTTGAGGAAAAATAACAGTTGGAGCAATCTGACTTAATTGTTCATACTGGCCAATCATGTCATCCGCTGCAATGATCAAATCTGGTTTCGCGCTTAGTAATTTTTCCATATTTGCCTCTAAGCCAAGGTCTATGATAGCTTTCCCTGCTATACGTTTACTAAGATTAGGAAAGTTTTGTTCAATGGTTGAAATCCCTGATGCGGCATAAGGATATTCATCCAGAACAGCTAAATAGTCTACAAAAGCAATGTATGGCGTAGCAATTTTAACTGGCTTATTCTGTATAACGGTTTCTCCCTTCATGTGTTTCATTGTTTTTGGGAAGGAATGGGAGGATGATTTTTCGTTAGCTGTGGTAGCTGTTGTTTGTTCTTCCGTTACTCCCGTATTCGGTTTGCCTGCTCCTGTGCATCCTGTAGCTAGCAGTAGCATAGCCACCCCTACGATAATAGTCAGTATCTTTGTTATCTGCATCTTCTTCTGCTTCTCCTTTTTTACCGCTTCCTTGGGCGGTTTTGTTTCATTACCCTAACAACTTGGCAAATGAGATTAATTATCAATGCATACATCTTATAATGCGGGTTCGCCTGATATCTACCAGTAGAGGAAATGAGATTGCGGTTAGCGGGATATTTATCAATCTATCATTTCATAACCTGTGTGAAGGCTTTCATTCTACATATCTGCACTTGTCCAGCGATTCGCCAATCCAAAAGCAATAAAAAAACTGCCCTTATCAGGCAGTTTAGGTGAAAAAATCCTTATGTTTTTTTATCAGCCAATATGACAGTGGATTGCTATGCCTGTGAATCTTATTTTCACTCGCGGTAAGAGGAAACGGAACGGCGAACCAACTCACTAGGGTTAACACCATACCTTTCCCGAAAAGCTTCTGCAAAATAACTAGGGTTAGAGTACCCGACTGCGCACGATACTTCGTTCACATTCATTTTGCCGCCTTGCAGTAATAAAAGCGCCGTTTCCATTCGTTTATTCCGTAAATATCCAAATACTGTAGTCCCGTACATTTCCTTAAAGCCGTTTTTTAACTTATAGTCATTAAGTCCGATCATTCGAGACAATTCGATTAATGTTGGCGGCTCTGCCATACATTCGAGCATGATCGCACGAGCTTGGCGAATTTTTCCCATATCATCCTTGGTAAGCTGAGTCGATTCTGAATTCCTATCTAGTAAAAAGGTTCGGAAGGCTGTAGACAGAATTTCCATGATCGTGCATTCTATCTCGAATTTTCGCGTTCTTGGTGAATCTACTAGCTTTATCAAGCGTTGCAGGATAATCGAGGAGGGGGGATCGATCGTTTGTTGAAAAGCCCGGAAAGAGCGTTTTCCCAAGATATCCGAAAAATAAACCGATCTAGTACCATCTGCCTCTTCCATAAAATGATGAAAGCTAGAAACTGGAATACCAATACCAAGCATATAAAAGGGCTGCTTTCCCATAAACTCAAAACGAGTTTGCTCCTGTTTCATAAATTGTAATGTACAAGTTCCTGAAACAATTTCCTGACGAACGCCCTGAAGACTAACCTCTCTTGCTCCTTGAAAGCAATAACTCAGCTCAACCATTTCTTCTCTCGGGGCAAAACTCATTGCATGCTTGTCATGGAAGGTGTAATCAGAAATCACAACCTCCATATCCGGACGCGGGACAAAGCGACGGATAGAGCCCTCTCCAATTGAAGAATGTAGCGTCATCCGCTCTGTACGATCTACATTTTGTCGAGCCAACCCAAGCTCGTCAAAGAATAGATTAAAGTTCTGGTGAAAGCCAATGTTGCTCATTTGTCCATCACTCCGGTTGTGTTACTTTTCCTCATTTGCTTCTCCATAGTTGTAAAATCTAATTATGATAATAATTCTCATTTATATTGTAACGAATTTTTGTCCATTTGACCATCTCTTCGATCATTTTGTTTCTTTACAGGTAGTCATCTATATATTGCTGAAGTTCATCCAAGTAATTATCAATGACAGATTTGCTCAAAGCGCTTGTAAATCTGCCTACCTCAGAGCCGCGGTAGGATATAATCACGAGTGGCACATACATAATTCCCAGTGTATCTTCCTTTTCAGCACATATCGAACGCATCGCAAGCTTCCTTTCCTCAATAATTTGATCTAAGGTCGCTGATAATTTCCTACATGAACTACAAGACGAGCGATAGTAAAATGTTAATTCCATCGTCCATTCACCATTACCTTGCGTTTTGTTTGGGGTTCAATTGCTGTACATCTCTAACAGAATTAGCCTTCTGCCCGGGCTTTCCAGCATTAGCAGGCTGATCCTGCCACTTTTTACTTACCTTTTGCCGAATGTAGTATAAAATTCGATTCGAATAAGCAGGCCTGTTAAATCCTGATTTCTTTAAGAGCTCTGCTATTTCGCTAACACACATAAGTTTGTTGCGCAATCTACTTTCCTCTTCAATAAGTTTGATTTCCCGATCATATTTAGAGGTGACATGCTGTTGCAGGTCCGTTTTGTTCGATTGAAAATTCAGAACTTTATTCCTAATACGCATGATTGCTCTGTTAATCGTCATAGGATAGACCTGAAGACGTTCGGCTATTTGAGTATTATTTATACCTTCCATGATAAGCTTCATAATTGTTTTCTCAAAATCATTGCAAATTGAGCTTCCCAGTAAATGTTCTACATAAACCTTATCCACTACATGCTCTTCAATATTACTGCAATTATGATCAATCATCTCGAAGTTCTCATACGCGTGATAATGTTCAATTTCATCACTAAATCGGGCTATTTCCTTATACCTTTCTACCGGTATAGCAAGCAGCTTAGCCATTTCCTCTTCGCTTGGTCGATATCCTAGCTTTTCCTCAATAGCGATCATACGCTTAATCTGTTCTACAGCTCCCCTGCTTAATCTTACAAATCGTGAATCGTTATAAAGCAGTTGATTGATCTCCCAGATTATCGGTCTAACCACAAAGGTTGTAAACTTGAATCCTCGATGAAAATCAAACTCCTGTAGAGCACTAATAACACCAATATAAGCATGCTGAAGCAATTCTTCTTCTGTTACTCGAAACTTAAAGCACAATTCCTCAACGTTACCTTTATAGTGTTTGATAATCGAGAAAAGAAACTCCTTGTTTTCTTCCAAAAACTCTCCTAACAGCTCTTTATCTTCTTTACAGGCATGAATAAGGTCTATATTGTGCATATCTTTTATGCTTTCTTTCCGTAAACGGAGGTATCGTTGACTTAACAAGCTTTCGTTCACTCCTAGTCATCTCTTTCTTTTCCCTTCTCCCTATAATAGTCGAGCTATCCTAACGAAAAGATGCAGATATGACCGGCATTTTTGGCGATAAAAAATACACTCCCTACTGGTCACTTGGATATGTCCCCTCAAGGATTATTCCAATGTTTGCGGTAAAGAGTGCATTATATTCCTTTCTATCATTACATTTTACAGTCCCCATATTTTTTATAAGATACGTTATTTTTAATGGCTGACCAGACCTTTTTCACTTTCATCAGGTAGGTTGTTTTAAATGTTCCACGTACGACATTTCCCTCTCCCTGGTTATAAGCAATAATCCCCAGCTCTGGTCCGAATCTGCTTTGCGTATAGGCCAGATACTTGCAGCCAACATGAATATTCACTTCCGGGTCTGTAAGCTCTCCTTTTATACCCATATATTTTTGTGTAGAAGGTAAGATTTGCATAAGGCCCGTATCTTTATGCTTGCCAATCCGATTGGGATGATAATAGCTTTCGACCTCGATTATTGCTACGATTAGAAAAGGATCTACGTTGTACTTTTCCGAAAAAGTAAGAATATAGTTGGATAATTTTGTTGCCTCTGTGATGGAAATATTTTTAGAGATCATATGGTGTATGATCGTCCCCTGCATTTGTTTTTGTTGAGTAAAAATGGAAGCTGTTGTAGCAAACGAAACCGTGTTCTTTTGACCTGCTGAGAGATTGTCTAATTGGGAGAACAGATTTATAGATGATAGCTCTGTTATCGTCAGCAGTATTACGATGATGGATTTCATTCCAATTATCATGCAACCATCCTTTACCTGAGAATGTCATACTATAGTTGTCGTGTTACCCTCTTGGATCGTTGCGATTAAAATAACATCTGTGATTCCTTCTATTCTTACAAATAGGCATTCTCCCTACCAGTTCTCCTACTACCAAATATCAAAACAAAAAAGACGGGAGTATTCCCGTCTCAAAAGTCTACACACTCTCGCATGCAAGCAGCTATTTGTTTCTGTATATCATCAAGGTCTACTTCCTTCAAAGATACGTCGGCATTATAGAGCTCCATATTACTCTCTTTTATCCTTAGCTGCTCATAAGTAACTAAGCAATTAGCTGTACCACAACCAATGTTTGCGATATCTAAACCCATGTCCATTAGAGACTTATGAGTATGCTGTAAAGCTTCATATAGATCCTTGCATTTTATTTTCATGGCGTATAGTCCCTGCTCCTCTCTGTATAGGGCCTTTTATTGCTATAAGATGATTCCATACATTCTCGCAAGCATTTTTTATGTTTCATCAGCATGCCCTCCAAATCGAGGGAGGATGAAATTTCTTGTTCCATAATATATTCTATGATCTCTTCTAGTTGTTCTTTATGTCGACGAAGCACTTCTACCGAAGCAGATGAAGTATGTCTCATCGCTCTGTTTATTTGCTCCATAACATTTTGAATCTCATCTATCTTTTCGATAAGTTTACCTAACGTGTACACTGCTTCCCTCCCATCTGGCGCTTCTTTCCTTCGTCATTTATTCTTTACTATCAAAAAAGCCCCAAAAAAACTGATCATGCTTTATCCATAATTCATTTTGATCTTTTTGGCTGCTGTCCTTACCCGTTTGATTTTGATTCGTAGCGATCTGGCTCTGTAACAGTTTTATCTGTTGATATTGATCCTGTAATTGATTACAAAGCTGTTCATTGTTGACCGATAAAGCTTGGTTTTTTTTCAATAATTGCTTGGTTTCTTCTCGCAAAGCTACATACTCACTCAAAATTTTAACAAGTAAGTGAAGATCAATCGTTGCCTTCGTATCACCAAACTGTTGATCTTGGAAAATGGTATCAAATTTTATCATATTCTCACTCCAAAATGAATAAAGTCAGTGTTTTTACACTATTATGCATGTTCCATCTGCTGAGTAGGATAAAAACGTGAAATCACTATCATAAACTCGAACTACTCGGTATCATTTTTATATACGTAATCAGTAAAATCTTTCAAATGTATTTCTACTCGATTCAAATAACAAGAGGAATCTTGTGCGATAGTCTCTTCTAGCATTTTCAACTTTTCCAACACTTCTTTTTTGATTGGAGGTGCGATCTTTTCCTCCCCCTGCTGGTGTCTTTCCCACCATCTCCGAAAGGTTTCTAATGTAAAGGTTTGATTGATGTAGTTCCCACACGAGCGGCACCAGGCAACCAGAGACTTATCGCATTCCAATTCCTCCAATACAAAGGATGCCTCTTCCTTGCAATGTGGACATTTATTTAAATAACCTATCATTACAACATTACCTGCTTCCTTTTATCTTGCTTATTTATGCACGATAGCTGATGAAATGGTCTAGTTTCTCATTAGATTTTGGCTCAAAAGGAGATTCTTTCTGCGCAAACCGTCTTGCCCTGGTTATCGTTTCTGGAATCGTCGCTTTTTCAATATAATCATGCATAAAAGATTCCATATTACTAAAATCTAGTTTATCAATCAGCCGCCAATAGTAAGAGAGTAGCAATTTATCATTGGTACGTGTTTCCGGAAAAAGTACCATCAGTTTTCTAACGTTTCGTACAACGGTCTCTTTTTTCACGTTATCCTTTTCCATTCTTGTTCTTTTGTTCCGTTACATATGAAAATTGATTCTCAAAATCTTCTGCCGGAATCTCCATTTGTATGTCTGCTACCTTTACTTTTACATATTCTCGAAGGCCATTACTTCCCTTCTGCGTACCTTCAATGATACCTACCGTACCGGATGTAATCATTTGATCCATGAATTCCAGATCCGTACATACTTTTACCTTTTGTCCTATCTCTTTTTTCATGTAATCCACTCCCAATGTATTGTTCATTCCTTTACTATCTAACCTCTCCCGAAAAATAAAGAAAATAATCCATTGTCTCATCCAAGGGCTCATACACGATTCCGTTATCACCCTCAAACGGAGTTGTATGGATCACCCTTAATTCTTGTATTTGCTTGGGAATCCCATTCGGAAAAGCCATGCAACTCATTTTTGTCCTGCTATCACGATTGAAATATTTACAAAAAACACAAGGTATCGTAAAATCCATTGCTATCCCCCCTTCCAGTTATTACATTCATATCCACCGTATTGCTGGTACCATTCTTGTATCTTCGGATCGATGGGGATATCGGTCACTTTCGCCGTAAATGCCTCTGGAATTAATTCGATTGGATACCAACTGGTCGCATAGCTACAGAGATGATTCGCAATATAAGTAGCCTCTGCATACGACAAGATGGTTTTCGGACCATAATTGTCAGGATCAAGCGCTGAAAATCGGTAAAATTGATCCGCTCCTACATTATGAAAATGTAGCCAATGACCTATTTCATGGATAATCGTTCGTAATTTATGAGGAGACGATTTTTGGCCAGATTGATATTCTGCTAGTGCAATCTTATCCGCATTGGCAAAATCGTATTTTTTGTTCACAACAACCTCGCCAGTAGGAGGATTAAAGTAACCATTTGCGCCTTTTGCATCCTTGATATTTATCGTGAGTTTATGTTTAGTGATCATGGTTTTGAAGCCGCAACAGTGATTCAAAAGATGAACAAGTCCTTCTGTTACATAGTTAGCTGCATAAATATTCCGTTGAAAATTAGCATCAATATTTATGCTGTTACACCATTTCTCAGCTTCTGCTGCTGTTACATACGGTTTCCATACAATTGGATTTTTACAGGTATCATCGTCGTCTGGAATGGGTAAGGGAACCGGATCAGGAGGTAGCGGATCGGGATAATTTCCATTATCAACGGTTCCAGTCAAAATTGGTTCAGCTTCTGGATCACAGAGAAGATGAAACATAACCTCTATTTGTTTTCGGTCGCCAGCCTCTGTATAGAATTCTAATTTACATATAGTCCCGGCCTTAATAGGGTGAGCGACTTGAAAATAGAGCCCCTCTTCAAAATTTTTACAATAAATATTTTTAGCAATCAATTTGTTCCCAATAAGAAGATTCCAATAATCTGAGGGAGTGATAATATCGGATTTTATGGATATCGCATACAGCTCTACGTCGTGTGATAAATGAAAAGTATCGGTAATTACTCTTTTAGTACCTGAGCTTCTCATTCCTTTTACATAAATATCACGTCCGATAAAATGGGCTCTTGTCTTGGTAGGATAATAGGGAGGGTCTAATCTTCCGCCTACTACATATCTAGCTAACATTTTCGTTAACTCTCCTTCATGCTTTCTTTAGCTAATCGTGTATAATAAAATGTTCATGTAAAAATAATGATCGGGGTAAACTCGTCATCCGATCCTGCCATAAGATCGCATACCTACATATCTAGTAAATTTTCATTTATAGTAAAAGTAGTCGATCTATATCATTGAAAAGATGCAATAAATCTAAATATTTGCTGTACTTGGTATGCATTTTTACTAGAAATTCATGGTTTTTTGCTTTTTTACTAAATATTGTCGTTTTATGACTTTAAAAAGTTGCGAAAATTCCTTCTAGTTAGATTGCAGATTTATTAGCATAATGATATATTTAATATGGAATGGATTTCGTCTCCTCTTTTTATCAGAATCACACCAAACATACGTGCTTAAGTTTGTTCATGGCTCGTGAAGCGTGGGACTTATTTAACCCTAATTGATTGGAAATTTGCGTAGGCTTCATATCTATTCCGTCTTCGGTAAATAGCATGTAGCTAATAATCTTCTGTTCTTGGTTTGTAAATAGGTGTTTATGAAACAGATAATCATTACGCACATCAGCCAATCCGTAGCCCACTTCATAATCTACACCATAGAAATGATCAACAGTCGATCCTTTTTCATCGTCGGCCCCATCACAAAAATGAACCATTGTACTTTTCTGGATAATCATTCGTCTTTTTTTTCGGTAGTAATCCATGACAGTTCTTCTAATTACCGTATGAGAAAAAGTAAAGATATCCTTTTTAATTGCTCCTTTATTCATTGCAGTTAATATTCTTACAATAGAATCATGCTTTACATCCTCTCTATCTGCGATGTGGACCCCTGACAACACAAAATCAAATATTGGATTTAAAATTCCAATATCTAGGATTTCCTCAGTGCCCTTGGCTTTTTCCATATCATAAATCCTCCTAACGACTACAAATATTATGAGAGCTAATCAACTTTGATAATTGGTTACTAGAGAAACTTATATTTGTGCATATAGGTATTAGAAGAATAGAGAATTCTAATTTTGTTGCATAGTACGTGTTGTCATTGATAGATAGTTGATACCAAAGGATTTCACTTCTATATATAAGTAAAGGCTGACATAATCTAACTAACCTTAGTAATTTTTTCTTAAGAAGTATATGTATAAGTAAGAAAATCCCCTAATTCTCTACATTTTGCTTTGTTTTTTCAACTCGTATTTTCATCTCCCCTTGTTAAGATATTTGTTTGTTGCAACTCTACTCTGGTGTACTTTTAGATCAGTAAATCTTGATTTACAAGGACTTATCACCTAAAGAATTACGGGACTAAAAGCAGATCATACGTGTAAGACCCAAGGTATCAACTATATTTTTACATCTAAGGTAATAGTCCTTCAGTAGCAAATACTATAGTAGTCGATACAACCTTTTGAAAAGTTGCACGATATTTCCACTTATAAATCACCTAGAAACAGGAATGTACGTTCCCTTAGTTAAAAGAGCAATTCTTCGCCATACATAAAAAGAGCCAATAACGAATCAATCGCCATTAGCTCCTTTTTCTTTTCTATCAATTATCGTTTTTGACAGTAACATAATACATTCTTAAGCTACTTGCAAATATGCTGTTAGTATCACTAGCGTCCTTTTTGTAGCATGCCTAGATTCTTGACAAAACTATGCACATAATTGGCACCTCGGCTCACAATTAGTCCAGCCGAAATAATAGAGACATGTTTCCACATATGTTGGAGGCCAAAAAGATTCAGCTCAAAAGCATAGCAGAGGATAATTCCTAGTAAGATGGACATAGAATAAGTCATTTGGTCTTTAACCCACTTCGAAAACAGTCCTTTTATTATTTCTGTTAAGGATTCTGTTAAAAAGGCTAATAAAATAAGTAGCTGAGCTTTTTCCAATATAAGATCTGTCATTTGCCTTCACCTGTTCGGATACGTTGTAATACCAACGTCATAATAAAGCTACGCTTACTCAGAGCTAACATTCGAGTTTTTACTTTTTCAGCCCAGGTATTATCAGTTACATAACCGTTACCAGTAAGATCAATCAAGGCTTGGGTGAGCATTTCAATTGCCACTCCTTTCGTTTCAATCCTCTTCATTTCCCTCTGCTGATTTTGTATCGACCATAGCTTTTCCACATTTGAAGGGGGAATAGGTTTTTCATACGCTTTTACATATCGAATTCATCTACATTTCTAATCAGTGTGATCCCCATCTAAACGTAGCATTAACGATTCCACTTTTGTATTAAGCGATCTGTTTTCCGTCAGAAGTTTGAAGTTTTCTTGCCGTAATACCTCAATCTCCTGTTTTAATGCCTTGATTTCTTCCTTGTAGATTCGCAATTCCTCTCGCAATTCTGCTCGAAATGTCTGTTCAGCTTGCGATAATAATTGACGATCTGAGATGCTAACTTCTTTTTGATTGTTATTTCGGCCGGATATATAACCAATAATACCTGTACTAAGGGATACTGCTCCCCCAATGATGGCGATCATCACATTCGCATCCATGCTCATTTCACCTTCTTTTTGTCTGTATACGTTACGTTACGTTCAAGGCTGTGATCCTCGTATAAGCTAGGGAAAGTTGCATCGTTTTCGATGCTTAATACTGGACTTACGTGAAACAATTTTGTACAGCAGTCATCACTTCTGTTTCAACATCTTTTAATATAAGTAAAATGAGTAAAAAATTAACCCCTGCCACGAAGGACAGAGGTTATTACTTTTACATAATAAAGACATACCCATATTCAGCTACGACATCAATATGACTTTCAATCTCACTGTATACGTTAATGATACATGAGCATGAGAGATCGGAGTCAATGTTCTTCCGTACGCTAATATTTCCGCTCAGTAAGGATTTTTCCCATATTTCCATGGATGACCAAATATCGGCATTATTTTGAACCCGAATAGCCATTGTTCCTAAGAGATTATGATGCTCTTTTAGGAGCAATAAGGAAAGTAATTCAGAGAAATCCTCTCGTCTGACAGCGACATGACTTACTAGATTGGCATTTGAGAATACTCTAATGGAAATGGTTGAATGTAAATCATCCCCATCAGCTACTCGAACGATCAGATTACTGTCTACTGAAGCAGAGTCGGATAATCGAACGGCAAAGAAACACCACAGAAAGGCGTAACGCATTTTACGGGCACTAATTTGGCCTTCTACATCAGCTTTCCCTAAGGCGTTTACCACCAAGTGAGCAGAACATTCGGATCTGTCTTGTAATTGAACGGCCAATGAAGAAGGAACATCATGTTGTGTACTAGTGCGAACCTGAATACTTGACCCTAAATATCCTGATTGAACCTGGTTGAAACTCTCCAAATCTGAGACAGCTTTTACCCTAATAGTGACAAAAGAAGGTATATCCTTTCCTTTCTGATAGGGAATAGCTAAGTGTCCTGTAAGATATCCAGAGAGCACAAATATATGAGAAGGAACATCAAATTTAGGATAAATAGATAAACTTGATAAAAGATTGTTTCTAAACTTTACTGCTAGTTTTGCTTTTAATTGCTCATCTTCTGCAATCCGAACGTGAAGGGAAGCGGCAAGATGGGATGCATACACCACATTCAAGCTGCCATGCATGTGGGTTTTATGGACTAGCAGCATACTTGACAGGCTGTCATGGAATTTTACAAATCCACTAGCTGATAAATCTACCTGATCCTCTACCGTAATAGATAAAAATCCTAAAGTGTCAAAGCCATTATAGACCGATAAGGAAGCATGCAAATCATCTCTATTTACAGTCAAATCGGAAAAGAAATCTATTTTGGACGATTGCCGTACAATCACTTCTCCAACGGTTACATCCCGATTAATGAATAGAGTTGAATGAATCTTTGGATATGGCAAACCCTCGCGTCTTACTGCTAGCTTAGAGTTTACATCTTCTCTATTTAAGATATAGATGTGAGAAGGCCTGTCTGGCACACTTACAAATAGACTACTCTCAATCCAGAAAGCTTCTTTTGTGAAGACCTTCAAATAACCTGCTGTATCATGGTGAGCTGACTGTCTTACAGATATACGACTTATCAATTGCTCCCTATTCACGGTCAGCTCAGATAAAAGATCCCGCGGACTGACAAGGAATAAGTGAACTGGCAAATCCCCATAACCTTGGAATTGTCTAATCCGTAGAGCTGAGACTACATCTGATGACTTACTTTGTCTAACCGTTATTTCCGACCAGCAGCTATCTCTTCCTAGGCTATATATTCGCGTGTCATAATACGTTATTTCTAAGATAGGTCTATGTGACCTTTGTTCTCTGGTAAAGAAAGTAAGCGATGAATTCTCAAGCTCATTGAAAGCTCTCACGATAAATCCAAAGTTGTCTTTCTTTTTCTCATACCATTTTTTAATAGAGTCTGTAATATCAAAAGGAATATACCTGGAATTCCCCTCGATGCTCTCTATTACATTAATCCCATCATACGACGATGTAGGCGAATCAAATCCAAATGGATAAGGCTGGTTCTTCCAGGTGATCCCATATTCAGTCCAATTTGTGACTGGTTCGATCATTTGGACCTGCTTAGGCGGTATATTTCTACCATCGACATACAGCTTTACGACCGCTTTTTTAATGGTAACATTGCTAGGTGGGATAGAAGCTACTGCTAGATCAAACCCTATATAGGAACGGAACGTATCTTGCAAAGAAGAATCGTGTCCGATATACATTTGTTGTTCAATGCCATAATTCAATCTTGGGACTGCTTCTCGAACAAAAGCATCCTTAGTTGCATACAAAATCGCAGTAAATTCAGGTGGAGCCAAAATCTCGTACTTACTTCTGATATAAGTGTAGGGAGAAATTCGTAGCAGTGCTGGCAGATTGCTACTCACCTTAATAGTCATATCTGCTAAAATATCAGAAGCATAGTTAGCAATGATTCCGTATTTGGCGATTACCCTTGTATACGGAGCAATGCCAAGAGACGAAGGTACATCATTTGTTTCTTTAATCGACAGGTTAGAGGCAAGATTAGAATAATCGCCTCTTATCATTCCATATTTGGCTTTTAGGAATCCACGTGTAGCTATCTTCAATCGACTGTTGAAATCAGCGTTGCTTGTTATATTAAGGGAAGAAACTAAATCACTGCCTTCAACCGGTATCATGTCGTACCTACCGATAAGTCGAGTCTGTGTACTAATTCCTACTCTAGAAGATAGCTGAGATGTAGCAGTGATGTTTAGCCAAGAGGTAAGATCGTCTACTGTAGTCTCGATGATCTTATATTGAGCTATCAGTTTTTGGCTGGATGTAACTCCTAGTTTTCCTGCTAAATTAGAGGTATTTGTAATTGTGAGAGAGGCCGACAACTCGTTAGCAGTTATGCCTTTCACTAGATATCGGCTCGTTAGCTGCCCCTTTAGCAAAAGAGATAGGTGACATACTAATGTGTCTCTTTGAATGATCTGGATGGTACTGTCTACATCCTGACTAAATAGCTCTTTTATCTGATATTTTCCTGACAGAATAGCCTTTGGCCGAACAGAAAGCTTTGATTCTAGGTGATTCGTATGATGGATAGAAATAGAGGATGAAATATCGCTATTAGTCTGCCGCTTAATATGGTATTTCCCTTGTAAAATTGTTTGTGGCGTTATATACAGACTACCTGCGAATCCAACTGCTTGATTAATCTTGATGCTGGATGGTATGTCCTTTACGCCCGATGGGATACTACGGTACTTCCCTTTCACAATGCCACTTGTACCTATTTGTAATGAGCAACGAACATCATGGCCTTTAGGGACTATGATATGTGAGGGTATCTGGCTCTCGTTTTTATATAACAGATACCCAGCCAAGTAGTTTTGAGCTACTTCATCCATAGACAAAGCCCTGTTATAAATGCGGACCACTGGAATTGTTCCTCGGAACCATTTTGTCATCTCTTTATGGTGTCGTCCTATCATCAAGTCAGATAAAGGATCTGTATACGTTCCAGATATGGCTTTAGACCTTCCTTGTGGAGCTCCATTGAGATAAGCACTTAAGTATCCTGTATGCTCGTCAAATGAGCCAATTACGTGATACCATTCACTTTTAGATTGGTAGCCCAGGTTAAACATGGCCTGGTTGTCAGGAGTTGTCACATGTAATTCCAATTCGCCCATATCGTTACATAAGAGAGCAATTCCTTGTGTACCCTCAACTTGCCCCCCTGAAGACAGCACAATACTTCCGCCAATGAAGTAGAACCAGGCTTCAAATGTAATACTTGCGGCAAGCTTCAGTTGAGAAGCTCTACCGCAAGTAACATAGCCGCCGTATCCATCAAAATAAAGGGTATACGGGTGCGAAGCTGTATTGTTTCCTGTCCACCCACTTTGGGAGTTGTATTGAAACCCATGTAAGGTACCGTGGTTGTTATTCCCACTAAGATCATGCCATTTGGTGGTAGGTGTGGCATTATTGCCTCTTGTCAGCCCCTGATCAGCAAGAGAAGCGTGAAGGGAAAGAACCAATCCTTCCTTAATAAACATGTAAGATCACGCCCTGTTCCATTGTATTGGAATGCCGTTATGCCGGACTTGCCTTAGCCTTGAGATCAAAGGTTCCACCCTGCTTCACCGTAATATCAGAACCTACTCTGACATAAAATTTAGCCGCTGCACCTGGTGCATAAGTACCGCTAAACTCTAATTCAGAAATGCTAATAAACGGTGTTTCACTTATGCTGAGCTTGACATCCATCCCTACTTCGACCGTTGCTTTATCGACCCACACCTGCATTCGATTGACAGGAAACTCGGCATTATTTTGTAACCACACTGCCTTTGGCAAGGAGGTCTGGCTAGCGATCAAGGTACCAAAATCCAGATAGCGCAATAATCCACCAGCATTGTCTGTGTAGTATTTTCCAAATTCATTGCGGAAACCTAATATTGGTGGGTCAATAGGCAGGAGATTTCGCAATGCTGGGTAGCCATCGTTGTATTTGGCATCTAAAATCCAGGTAGTGTTCATATCCCAATTTGTGTAGAGAGATGGGTGTTTGAGTTCTGCTGTATATTTAGGAATTCCGCCGTAGCCGCCGGTGGTTGTATTATAGGTTTGGCGGTCGAAATAGCATTCGGTTAGGGTTTTACTATTAGAGCTATTGTGATCATACGTAAAGCCTCCACCTTTTCCATAGATCGTACCGATAGCATTACATCGTTTAAAATTTCCTGTTGTAATATAACCAACAAATCCTGCAACATGACTACCGATGACATCACAAGAATTATAACAGTCCTCAATGCTGGAACTATTAGAATTCATATGTCCAATGAACCCAGCAACATAAGAAGAACCCTCGACTCTTCCTTTTGAGTAGCTTCTTTTCACGCTGATGTTACTGCCTGTGATATATCCGATGAACCCTCCGGTATAGCTAACGCCAATCATATTGGCATTTGCAGAGCAATCCTCAATCATTGTATTTGAGGAAGCATAACCAATCAGTGCACCTGCATAATCGCTTTTACTCGTTATTCGACATGATGAAAACGTATCCACATGACAATTTTTAATCAACGAATTCGTACTATATCCTACTAATGAACCTGTATGTGCGGCACCCGTAACATTACAGTCTATTATGTCTAGATTCTGGACGGTTGCTCCTGTAATTTGCCCAAATAATCCGGCATAGTTATTTGATGGTAGATTGATAAACAGATTCGCAATGCATCGTCCACCGCCATCGAAATTCCCTTGAAAGTGATTATCTTGACCAACGATAGGAAAACCTATAGGATAAAAACCACTATTTATTTGATGATCAACCATTTTGATATCATCTTCTACTTTAAATCTACTATGTCGAAACCACCGAATCTGATTGAGCTCATCTTCTGTAGTAATGATGTATGGCTCTGCCTGTGTCCCTTTTCCCGTTTTGTATCGAATAAATTGACGGTGCTCCGGATACCCTTCGTTTACATCTTTCTTTACATCCCAATACAAATCAAAATCCCAAGAATACGTAGCCTTATCCTTCATCTCTGAGGTTGCTTTGCCAATGCCAGCTGCACTTGTAGGGGCACCTGAGGATTCTAAGTCCCAAAAACAGTTGGTAGCAATAGATTTATCCTTATAATAGCCTACTAGACCTCCAATATTGGTTCTGTCCTTGGCAACCGTAATGTCCTCCACCTTTCCTGTGGAATAACAATTATCTGTATAAACCCCATTATTGTCCCAATATGCATTTCCTAGCACTCCACCAGCAATATTTCCAGCAGATTTAACATTACATTTATAGTTATAGCAGTATCTTATTTCTGTATTCCAACTACTTCGAGGAGAATAAGCATAAGCATCACCAATAAGTCCCCCAACTTTGCCTCCTCGACCTTCCACTGTTCCGCCAATAACATTGCAATTAAATATTCTGCATCCAACAATATATCCTATGAGGCCGCCTGTTGTTTGACTTTCATTTGTAATATTAGGATCTATAAGACGCAAATTTCGAATTATTGCTGTGCGACCGGCACCAAACAGACCTACATGATTCCTGTTTTGGTTCATAAAGAGACCCTTGATGAAATGACCTCGACCATCATAATTTCCAGTGAAGGGTGCATTGGTAGTCCCTATCGGTTCAAACCCTTCTCCAGATTGAAAGCTCGCCATTACAATATCCTGATCCTGGACATACCAAGCCCCTAGATTTTTTCTCACATTATTCAAATCCTCTTCATTTGAAACAATGTACGGATCAGCTTGTGTTCCACCACCTCCAGAAAAGTGGTTTACATAGAGATAGGTTTTCCCATTTTTCTTCTCAAAATATGGTCTCACCCCATTGGTCTCTTCCTTGCTTTGTAGAAACGTAATCTCATTTTTTCCATTTTGATCAGCATCACTCACAACAAAAACCTTGTCATAATCATCATAGGGAAGCACGATTATTCCCTTGGTATCCTTGGCACCATCTACCCAAACAAATTCACGTGAAAACGGAATATCTTCATGCTGCTCAATCGACTTCGTAATAGAAGGTAGGTTATCTTTTCCCTTTATATCAATCTCTGACAAATCAGTAGTCTCTAAAATTACCTTTGCCTCCAGATGTCTAGTCCCAAACGTACTGACAAAGGCTTGATATTCCTCATAGATGCTTTGCTCTTCTTTTGTTCGTTCGTTTGCTTCCTTGGCTACAAGCATATCGACTAAATAAATGTCTTTGACACTTACCCATCCATGTGGAGTCAGTACCTCAACAGGTACAGGAGAAGCCTTCAAGGTCGCTTGTCCCTTACCATCATGAACATGTGATGAAAAAAATCTCACCTGCAAAGGATTTGCTTCTATGCTTTTCTCTTCTGACACAGAAAGCACTTGCTGAATAGCAACTGATCTTACTTGTCTCTTGGCAAAGCTTCTTTTTTTCGGAGCACTCCGTTTCTGAGGAGCATTCCTCAGTTCTTCTTGAATAGCGGGACTTTCTTTGCTCTTTATGGCATCCTTTATAAACTTGCGGATTTCTTTTGCTAGCTGTCCATTTATACCACCTGCCAATTCAGCTCACCTCCTATATTGGGTCGTAATGGGGAATGAAACTCGTTAGCTATAAGTTCATTCACCCTAATTTGTAATTTGCCATCTAATTTTTTATCACTAACTAACCTGAAGTTCATATAAAAGGGAGACTGAAACGGAATGCAGCAAATTGCCTTAAAATGAATCGTCACATCATCTACTAGAAAAGTAGATTTGTATCCAAAATTGTATTGGGTAATCGTACTGCTAAGATTGCCACCATTACCAAGAGCCATAGGACTAAAGTTAGCCAATCCTCTTGCTTCTGCATCTTTATACGAAATAATATCTGTGTAGGTATTCTGAATGTTTCCAGTTAGCAAATAATCTTTATCAGGTGTCGAATAGGCAACATCAATAATTCGCCCTGCTAGATTAAACGTTCCGTCCTTTTCAAAAAAAAGCTTCTGGCCATGACCAACTACCCCGAAACGTATTAGCTTGCTTCTTTGAATGTGATAAAAATTATTTTCTTGTTTGGTAGTAAAATCAAACTCAGCTAGGTGAGTACCATCAACATACTCACCTAACCAAATGAAATCCTGTGTGACAGGCGAATAGCCGTTACAACGAGAAAACACGGTAAAAGTCCCCCTCCATTGCATTGGATGTACGAATAAGCATCCTCACTAGATATAGCGATAAGCTACCCGAGTCAAGAAATTGACATTGCCTGCTGTAGCAAGTGGAGGCACATTAGCACGTAGGGTAACCTCTACAAAATTTCCTTTTGAATTCACAGTGGAGCCATCATTTTGGACGCCCAGAATCTCCTGATTGTTTGGTGAATAGGTTCCTGTTGGATTGGTTGTATTGCCGCCTGGCTGAATAGCCTTCGTTACAGGACCGCCAATTTTAGAGAAATTACTTTCTTTCATGCTATCAACACGAACTTCAATCCATGTGCCGATCACCAAATCTCCTGTGTCGCCACCTGCACTATCTTTCGTTGTGATCGTACAATCCGTCATGGTCGAGACATCTGCCGTACCTCCACGGTTATTCCAGATTAACACCCCGAGAGCCGGTGAAATTGACCCAGCATCAATGGTGCCAATCTCCCATTTTGTTAATTGTGTTACATTATCAGTCTTATACCACGATACTGCTGGTGCTGGCATGTGAAAACCTCCTTGAGAGTGTTTAAAACACACTTGTTATACCTTCAATATAAGATAATCACATGAAACCTTAACAAAAGCGTAGAAACGAAATGCAAGCAATTATGCAAAAAACAATTGAGGAGCTAGTAATGAGAAGCGCCTACGTAATTAAACTGCTTTTTTCATACAACAAAAAAGACCCTCGATGAGAGAGTCTTTTCGCAACTTCATATTTTCCGATAACCACTCGTATTTACCTAGACGGATTTTTTATACCTGATATAGAGTAGATCTGGAATTCCATCTGTTACTTTTAGAGCATCTGGGGCAAAATCAATGCCGACAATTCTATTAGAAGCATCTCGTTTAAATTCAAAGTTGACCGTAGGCACTTGGATTTGACCATTAATCGCTACTAAAACAGATTTGTCCTTTGCCAATCCTTTTGTAAGAGAATAATTTGTTTCTCCGCCTTTTGCTTCGTAAAACTCTTCTTCCTCTTCCGTCTCAAGCAGAACGATCCGATCATCGAGCTCTTTTGTGCGAATATCTGTCTTATTTTCAATATCAATGAGACGTTCCTTCAGACTAGTAAAGCTCGCTTTTGGAAACAAGCCATTTTTCGATTCCACATCACGATTGTGGGCATCTACAACCTCTTTATCAGAACCATGCTCTACGGTTTTTATACGTTTTGCTAGATCTGTAAGCACTGTCTGAACAGTAAGGCCTGTGTAGTTTGGATCGTTAACAACCCCAACAATAGAGGCGCCAGTGGTAGCAGCAAGATCATCGCGAATAGCCTTATCGGCATTCTTACGTGCGCTTTCCTCGTCAGTAATTTGTTGAACAAGGGATGTTGCCAGATTAGCATTCCCATCATTATCAAGCGTACCGCCCTTACCATAGATATCCTTCATAAGTTGAACCAGGTTCATGTAGGCTCTAGCATCTGTTGCGCCCTCTACAAAGCCTGCGCCGCCTTTAACAATCGCATCTACAGGAATAACTGATAGATTCGTGCGGATAACAAAGCGATAATCAATATTTTCCGCTTTGTTATCAAACGTATAAGGCTGCTCTGCTCCTTTTTCCATACTAAAGAATTTAAGAGTAAATACTCCTCCTGCTTCTTCCAGACGACCATACACCACATCAGAATCAGCATCCCCGATAGGTGTATCGCTTCCCGTCAATCGAAGCTGAACCTTTTCCGTTAAGACAACCCCTTCTACGTCCACGCCTGTCGAGATGCTACGAGCACCAATGTCAGCCGTAACATCAATCTGAGAAGCCCCTTTTACTTCTTTGTTGTTTGCCTGTACAAATACATCAATCTTGGTATCTTCTAGAATTTCCCGGTGGTTGTGAAATTGAATATCTAGGTATGTTTCACTAATTTTGTTAGCAGAGTCGAAATGATTATTTCGCATAATCTTATTATGAAACTGCTCACCGCGTAATCTAGCAATCCCTCTTGTTCCAGCCATTTATGATCACCTCTTTTGAAATATTCACAATCATTATAGGTATATTGGACTGGATATTCTCTAAAAATGGGAAAATTAGATGATAACCTTTATTTCAATGGTTACGCCCTCAATGCCTTCGCCGAGTTCTGCAATATGAATTCGAAAATGATCATCCTTTATAATTGTATCCTCGGCTAATGTATAGGTGGGATGAGCTGTATTTGAGGACTTTTCATTTTTATCTATGACAAGATTATCCTGGAAAATATTTTTCCAGGATGGGGTGCTGTCATAATTGACTTGCGAGCATTTTTCGATTTGAAATACTGTTTTCCCGTTGCCTGATTTAGCACAGGAAGCGTATACTTCCTGAATCTTTGCATCGAATGGAAACCGTATTTCAAGCTTTGCAACTCCTAAAAAGACCCGATTTAATACAAACACCATCGTTTTTACCTCAGCTCTTTCCTGTATATGATCGAGTCTGTCGTCAATAGAAAAGTACGGCAAGTCATTCGTTTTATATCTTCTTGCTGAAATAATTTCTTCTTCTAAACTTTTAAATCTTAGATCATCGATGCCACTCCCGCTACCTTGGCGATATTCAGGTTTCCAGGTACGTATAAAGATCTCGTCGCCAAGCATCAGCGGAACAGCTAGGCCCTTCAATGGATGGTTTTCTGGATAAACACCTAAATCGAGACGAATCATATATTCATTGATTTCTTCATAGCCACCATCTGCAAGTATATGTTGACCATTAAAATATACGTCCAGCATTTTCGTACCCATTTGATAAGGATGTGTTAAAGGAATAAATAATCCTCGATTGAGATCCAAATAAGCTTGGTCTACAATAATCTCTTGTTCCTTCCAATATAGATATTCGTTTCCATATCGGCGTAGATTCATTTTAGTTCCTGCCATGCCCAACACCTCCTTACAAATGATTAATATCCAGAATAAAATGCAATGGCTTTAATCCGAAGCGTTCGCTTTTTTTCTCTACCCTCATCCAAAACTTTTTACTAGTAAGCGGAGCTAGATCTCCCATGTCAAGGGTTTGAGAATATTTGTTCGTCGGCATATTTGATCCATCGTCATGACAAATTTCTGCCCATTCATATCCAAATTCCTCTAAGTATTTTAAAATACTCATGGATATGCTTGTTGCTGCTTTATTGGATGACGGATTGGAAAGCTCCATTTGAACGATAATGGTTTTATCATACATCGTACCTAAATAGGTTTCTCCTGTAGAGCTTAGTTCAACGCCTTTCCACATGACACGTAAATCTGTTCCGTATAAAAAAACATCCCCACCATACATATCCACGGGTCCTAGACTAGTCAAGAGTGTACCTGTGGCATCATAAATTCGAATCATACCGTGGTAGGACAACGTCGGTAGTTCTAGCTCGACTCCTGTCCAGTTTGCTTCCAAGGTCGAAGAGGCGACGGTATACCCATCTTTGTCACACAAAAAAACAGAAAAGCCTGGTGGCAGATTCCCAATCGTGATTTTGCTATCTTTGCATACAACTAACCGATCAATGCTTACATTCTTATAGCCTGCTGATGATGGATTCTTGACAACGACCCCCATCTTTTCAGCCACTACACTATCTGTATCAAATAACTCCCAGCCATATCCTCGATTAGCAAAAAAAGTCCATTTGTTGCCTTTTTTATAGGCGCGCCATTTACTATATTCCGTTCCTGTTGTATCTCTGCTTTCCAGAAACTCTAGTCGGTGATAACCATCCTGCCAAATCAGAATGCCGCCTTCATCACCAAGCTCCACGGGGACATAATCAGCTGTTACCTCAAACATGAGGGTATGTTCCTCCGCCGGCACATCGAATAGTACCGAGGTTTCCAAATCTGAATGAGCCATAACAAGCTGATTTCTATTACGATCAAGTGAGCAGGCATCGCTTGGAGATAAATTGTAACGGGAGTGAATACTCCCGTTATCAAACCTATCATCCAAAATCAAACCACTCCATTTCTTGTAAATTCCCATAAATTCCCCTACCTTGTTTTCTTCCAGTTCCATATGCTCCAGGAAGCAATTTTACCAAGAATCATCCAAATTTTTCTTTTTGTTGAGGTCGGGATGGTTTCATTGGTAGCTCTCGATCCATGTTCTAGAACTGTATTTATCTTTTTGTTAGGTCTTCTTGCTTCCCTAGGCTGAATCAGATCTGTTGTCATTACATTCTTTTTGCGTTTGCCCTTCAAACCATGAGACAAGAGGGTTGGATAAACTCGTTTACGCCTTCCAGACTCTTCTTCTATTTGCAGATGCGTTACGATACGTTTCTTCTTCCGTACACTATCTGTGTGAATGTGAACGTGGCTGTCCTGAGTCATTGTAATAGAATCAGCCTTAGTCTCCAGAGAAACCGTGGTTTGAGTAGATCCACCATCAGTTGCTGCATGTACTTGACGGTGTAAAATCCCTAATTTATTACTTTGGTCCATATTAGATTCTTCAAGCTTTTGGGTAACGCTGATTGAAATGGTATCCGCTCCTGAGCTTTCAGCGGTTTCCAGAAGCGCATCATAGATGCTATCTCCTACTTGCATCGTCATTTCTTCTATAACAGTAGTCAAACCTTTATCAAAGGAAGCTAACTCATCATTCTGGAGGGTGGCGTTATCACATTTATGATTTTCTCCTGATTCCAGACCACTTGAAATCGTATCTATAGAAAGCTGTTGTCTACTACCACGATCCCACTCAATAAAACTAGAATCATCGGTGGATTTTTGTACAGATGCCATATTATTTACAGAAGCATAGGTATTCAGAATTTTTTCTTGATAGACGCCTGATTCGCTGTTACTTGTCTCGGCATCATAAGTAACTTCATACACTCCTGATTCTAGCTTATCTACAGCTAGTTTATTGTAATCTATTACATAATCAGCGGTTTCCAGCTGTTGCTCTGATGATTCGTAATTTGTTATATAGTCGGCCGTTTCTGGCTGCTGGTCTAATGCTTCATAGTTGGTTACATAGTCAGCCGTTTCTGGCTGCTGGTCTAATGCTTCATAGTTGGTTATATAGTCAGCCGTTTCTTGGTGTTGGTCTAATGCTTCATAATTGGTCACATAGTCAGCCGTTTCTGGCTGTTGTTCTAATGCTTCATAATTGGTTACATAGTCAGCCGTTTCTGGCTGTTGTTCTAATGCTTCATAATTGGTTACATAGTCGGCCGTTTCTTGGTGCTGGTCTAATGCTTCATAGTTGGTCACATAGTTGGCGGCTTCTGGCTGCTGCTCTGAGGCCTCATAGTCTGTTACATGATTCGCTGTTTCCGGGTGTTGCTCTGAGGCTTCGTAGTCTGTTACATGATCAGCCGTTTCTGGGCGTTGCTCTGAAGCTTCGTAGTCTGTTACATGATCAGCCGTTTCTGGGCGTTGCTCTGAAGCTTCGTAGTCTGTTACATGATCAGCCGTTTCTGGGCGTTGCTCTGAAGCTTCGTAGCTCATTACATGATCAGCCGTTTCTGGGCGTTGCTCTGAAGCTTCGCAACTCATTACATGATTCGCCGTTTCTGGCTGTTGCTCTGAGGCTTCGCAGCTCGTTACATGATTCGCCCTTTCTGGCTGTTGCTCTGATGTTTCGTAATTCGTTAGATAATCAGCTGTTTCTGTCGAGTCTACTCTGCTTGAATCTTCTGCTAGGGAAGACGCAGCCTCTGTTAAGAAAACAAAGATTCCATTATCGGTATGCTCTCGTTTGGATAATTTCGTGAAATCAAGAATACCTTCAGCATAAACAGCCTTTGTTCCTAACCCCTTGTACTCCAGCATAGCAATCGGAAAATCTGTCCCTTCCCGGATTTTCTCGCCTTCTTCTACTACAGCATGCCCACCTGTAGTTGTATGTGCTGTATGCTGTGGTTGATATTCACTTTCCTGGTCCATTCGTTTGTCCGCCCATAATATGGATTCTTGCTGTGTATCTTCAGTATACCCACTACAGCCTTTCGCACCTTTCTCAAGCTCTGCATTAGAAATGTAATTTTTATAAGCAGGTATTCCATCATCGGTTATCGCTTCACTAGCAGAATAAATATTCGTCCCGCACGTTTTTTCGAGCATAAGAGATTCTGCTACATAATTTTTATTTCCTATTTCTAACCACAATGCATTTTCTGCTGCTTTATCACTGATAAAATTTGCTCTTATATCATTCAGTGGCGTATCGGAAGCAGCGTCTTTTTCTACTTCTGCCAACTGGAATTGATGCTGGTGATCCAGCTCTTGAACAAACCCTTTATTCGATGAAATCAGCTCTTCCAGATCAATCCTACGATTTTGGCTTTTCGTTACAAAAACAGCATCATCGACATTCAAAGGCAAATGGTTGTTTATTACACCATGGATTATGCTTCCTGACTCATCTGAGTATTGTGTACGTACAAGCTGACCCATTAGGAATATAGAATGATTTGCTAGCTGGTTAAAATTGCTATGCTCTGTAGCTACAAAACAGCTTGCAGTAGCCTCTTTTCCCCTAGTACTGATAGACGCATCCATTTGTTTGTCTTCAAATCCATTAGCTTTTGTCTGATTTTGTCCAAGCCCTTCTTTTTCTATCTGGACATCCTTGGTATAAGCCGCTAGACCTTCTGTGAATTTTTGCATTCCTGATTCTGAGTGTTGACTGCTATTCCCCTTCATAAGGTGCTGTATTACTGATTGTGAGACCGAATAAATATCGACATCTGAAGTAGCTTGTATTACCGTATGTTTAATCACATTTTCCATGCCTGCCTCAATCATTTTAAAAGCTTGAGCACCATGCATAATTTCTAATAAACGACTTAGCTTACTTATCTCAGGATTTTGGGCTAAGATACTTTTTAATCCTTCTACAGCATGGAATGTTTGCAGATCGCCACCCTTATCAATTCCCAGATTTGAAGCAGACAATTTATCTAACGTTACCCCACCATCTCGTTTGACGTAGCTTTGTATGAAATCCAAAACATGTCCAGGTACATATTCAGAAGCTAATCCATTGATTACTTTCTGAGGCAGCTTTGCATCTGCTTGAATTGATAGCGAATCACTTGCTGAAAAAGCACGAATAGAATATACATCTGTGTTTTCTTTTCTATTAGGATGAAATAAGGTTTCAATTACTATTTGTTCTTTATGGTTAAAAACGGGCTTGGCTGCTTTTTTATCTATACAATCTGCTAGATAAGAGGCACGCCTTACTGGATCAGGTACGTCATCTAATGCATCGGCATCATAGATGGATTTCCTATATCCAAGAGCATTCTGTTCCCCTTTTGCATCAAGCATCTCCCCGTGAAGACGAACAGCAGTTGTACTTCCTTGATTCTCTAGATCGTAATCCATTTTACTAGTCAAATATGTCTTTTGAAGCTCGCCTTCTTTTTCATAGAGAGTGTTTTGGAGAAGGAGCATTTCCTCACTCTCATAGGTTGGCGTTTTCCTTTTACTATTCATCAGTTGATTCGGATGAGAAGCATCAAGCTTTTTGCGGGTAGATGCAAGCTCCTGATTCTCCACCGTTGCTTTGTAGGTATTTAAGATTTTATCTGCTAAAAAATTAGTGTCTGTTTGAGTATGCTGGACATATCCTAAAGCCCTCATGGTAAGCTGATTCAAAACCTCTAGGCTTGGTGATCCATAGATAAATGAGGACTGACAAACGGGAACTAGTGTCTCTGATAAGACCGTTCGTTCCTGATTAGCATGTAAAATAGAATCAGCTTTTGTAGTTCTGACGATCTGTTCCTGGACATTCAAAAATGATGTTCCTTTATACAGGTCATGATGGTTGCTCTCTTTCCCTGCATACTCCCCGTTACTGTATTTATAGATGTCCAAAAGATAGGATACGACATTACCAAAAGCTAACTCTACTTCTACTCCCTCCACTTCTGTCACGTTAGAAGCCAACTTTATATTTTTTCCAAGCAGACCGGTAGCAGAGTTTGGGACTTTATTTGCTGTCTTGTAGGTATCCAATTTTAGGCTTCTATAAGTACTGTTAACAGGGGCTGTTACATGGTATTTAGTATTTCTGGTTCCATTAAACACTGTGTCTATACCAAACGCCAGTTCATAGCCCTTTTTAGAAAAAAGGGCGGTGAAACTGATTAGGTAAGATTTTTTACCGTTCAGCACACCGCCAACCTCCCCCGCCTTATTAGCTGTTTTTAACAAGTGTGTCTTTTAGGATACCAAGACCGATAGGTGCAAACGGGCTGATGGTCGCTAACGTTAACGGACATACAGGTGTATCTGCCAACGTATAGCGATACAACTGCTTATAGTCATAAGTAGCAAGTACTTCTGCATCTTTCGCAGGTTCTTTTCCGTCTAAGAACACAATTCTCTTTGTTTCAAAATCAAGCGTATAGTCTTTACCGAGCACCATCAACGCACAATCAACCTTTACCTCAAGCTTGAATGGAGTTCCATCGTCTTTTAATGAAGGCTGATGGGAAAGATGAAATGTTTTTTTGACTCCATCACCTTTACCTAGGTCTTCATTCTCAGAAGTTTCAATCACTTCAAGCTCGTCCAATTGGGAGATATTTTTAGGGTGAATAGCGTAGCACTCATCCAGTTTCCCAACAAAACCATCGTTAGGATGGACGACATACATTGGCGAAATATGATATTTCCCACTATACACAGATGGATTAAAGCGCGATTCGCCTTCATCAACCATTTTGTCATGCGTAATAAACGCGAGATAATGCTCTTGATAGTAGGTACCACCAATAGACTGTTGCAACTGAACGCTACTATTACCATTGGAGGTATGGTTACCATAGTCAACAAATAGCGCCCCTAGCTTCATATCCTTTTTCCATTTAATCTCATCTTTTTGACGACATCCTGATATAAGTACATGATTTTTACGAGGAGATTTGCCAAGCGTAGTCATACGTCCAATATATAAAGGAGCATAATAGGTGTTCTCGGGACCCGCTGTTGGATCAGGCCGTAAGAATAAAACGATTCGATCCTTCGTCATATTTCCCCAATAAAACATTGTTGAGTCGCGCTGCCAACCACGATCAAAGTGATCTAAAGGTGTAAAGGACAAGGCAGTTGGCATAGATGGATAAATATACGTAATGGCGGAATATACACCATCCATCATAGACTTACCGTCATCTGGATCAAATTTTTTCACTAAGATATCGCCATAGTTAATTGTTTTTGTCCCTGTTCCAACTAACACGCGTACATAAGAAGCATGTAGCTCTGCACCTAAATCAGGGGCTGGACGAGTTGAAAGAATTTTGATTGTGTTAGTCGTATAATCTACCTCGTACTCATCAGCCGAAATTTCAATTTGGTTAATATAAAGACGTACAGTTCCTTCCTTAATGGTAGCGGCTGTTGGAATCTGGAAGCTTCGTTTAGCCCCGTCTCCATCAGGTAAAATAGATTCAGGATCACCCACTTTTACATTGCCATCCATTCCTTGCACAATCTTCTCACTTCGCACATCATCATAGGTAAAGAAATACAATCTTTTCGGCATATCAGGTGCATTTGGTGCTGGAGCATAGGAAGCAGTGAATTTATCATTTGGGTCTGCTGGAGCAGTAAGAGTAACCACTCCGGTAAAGTCCTCTACCTTGTACTCGGCTTTATCAACAAATACTCCATTTTTGTAAAGCATTAATGAGCCTTTTTCAATAGGGTACACAAGGACCTGTAATTGGGTCGTTGAACCTGGTAGGAATGCAGCTTCACCTAACACTGAGTTTTGTGAAATATAATCTACTTCACCAGGTTTCTTGAATTTGCCACCATACCCATAAACCATACCAAAGTTTCGAACCTGACCATCACTTCCAACAGATCGAAACAATCTTACATCTGCAAATTTCGTTGTCACTTTCTTTGCCTGATCTGTTACTGCACGATATTTCACATAAGTTTGCCAGCCATGCTCATTAAATAATTTTTCCAGTTTATCAGGAAACAATTGAATGGTAGAATCTCCATCAAACCATGCCATTACGCATTCACCTCTCTACGTGTTTTACCTAATCCTAAGGAGTAGGGATTTCTTTTCCTTCTTTATCAACCGTGTTCAAATACAAACCAATTCCCGCAGGTCGGAACTGAGTCCCTGGCTTCTTGGTAAGAGGAGAAACACCTTCGACCATGAAATAACGATATACATCAAATTCGTCTGGACAATGAGCTTTTTTAACCCGTAATTTATTTGCATGAAAGGAGAAAGCAGCCAATGCGATGGTGTCTTTTAACGTTCCACGCACACCCTCCTCAGGATGGATGACATATACCTTGGAGGTATGAACCTTGCTACTATATCGAGATGGATTAAAATTGTATTTATATAAAGGATTTTCTGCGTTATTCCAAGCTCGCGGGTAATCTCGTTTTCCATCGACTGAAGATCGTGCTGGCGGCATTTGATTAGGTGGCGCATTCCAGGACAAATAGTGCGCCTGATAGCGAGCACCCAGCTTACCGCGATGCACACATACGTTATCCAGCCCGTTTGCAGGGAATTTTGGATATGATTTTAACAACGGCATAATATTCGGCTGACGAGTAGCTGTATTGTCGTAATCATATTCCGTAATATCTTTGAGATTTTTCTCAATAGGTACACTGCCTACAAACAAAGCGTAAGCATTATCTCCCTCTTCAACCGGGTCCAGCTTGCCAAAGTAAAATGGAATGCTTGGGACTAAGTTCCCTTCAGGTGCGGGCACATTATCACATTGCATAACAAAGAATAGATTCGTTTTAGAAAGAGTCCCTTTGATTGATATCTCAGAATCAGCCCACCAGTTCGTAAACTGAACAGCCGAATTGTAAGAGGGTTCGAAATATTTTTCCAATAAATTGGTGCGAAGACCAGCCTGCATGACAGGTGATTGCATTCGGTCACCCTCAGCCTTTTCAATGGTAAATACCACATTTGATGACCCAGAATCGCTCCATTTACTGGATTCCACCTCAATATCGACTGCTGCACGCAATTGTTCCTTTTCCAGACTTGTATCCCAAGCCAAGACAATATCAGGATAATTCAGAGTCATGCCCTTTAGGTCTTCAACCATATAAACAAATAAGGTTTGAGGGGAACGATATTTTCTAAATTCATTTGTTGTCCAATCAGCAAAGTCAGCTAAGGCATCTTTATCAGGTCTGAACTTATACTCAAGTAGTTTTGGACTCCAAGATCCAGCGATAGCAATCCCGAACATCTTATTTTCCTGATTGGCATAAATAAAGTGCTCGGCTACCGTTATTCGATACGCTGTGCTGGGTGTTTTCGTCGATCGTGGGTTTGTTAGGACTGCATCAAAAATGACCTTCTTAAAGTTCGCCACAACCTTCCAGCCTGCTGTTGCGAGCAGATCACCCAATCGTGCTTGTAAATCAGACTCTGTTACTTTTGGTGAAAAAGTAGCAGCAGTCGTGTCAATGAAAGGCATATCATACACCCCTTATATGTTTTATTTACTCCCCTACTCCTATGGACTAGGGCAATGCACCAAGTATTCCCATTGCGTACCCGAGCTGCTTGATGATACGACGACTTTAATTTGGGTTATTCCACCAAATGGATTATATTGAAACGACAGGCTCCCTTTGTTACTTACTTCGCCATGAGTACTAGCCACTAGATTATCTTGATAAAAGACATCCATACGATCAGGTACCCCGTACATGTCGTATTCAATAACGACATTCCCTCCATTAGAACCAAGCTCATGATATTTTTCCGTCCGCTGTCCTCCACCTGATTCTGCCAGCTTGCCACATTTTTGTGTGTTTGGAGGTGGGGGTGGCGGAGGAGGTGGTGGGGGTGGTGGCGGGTCTATAACCTCAATCGTTGCCGTCGCTTTCCCCTTTTGCCCCTGTTCATTTACAATCATGAAGGTTATCGTGTAGGTTCCACTCTGTTTGAATGTAAATTGAGCCTGATCTACGGAATAACTCCCTTTATGGTGATCTCCTGAGCCATTCCATTCAAAATGAAGGATGGGTGAATGCCTACTATAACTTGATGTAAAGTTAACGGATTCCCCAGTCTTTATTCTCGAAAAGGATGGTGCAATGGTTACCACGAATGGCAGTGGCGGCGGTGGATCGGGAGGTATTGGCGGAAGCGTGAAGTTTCCATCTTTTAAAATCCCGAGTCTTGCTGGACGAAAAGAGGTTCCAGGCCGTTTCGTCATGGGGGAAATTCCCTCAACCAAATAGTAGGAATAGATTAGATATTTATGATTTCCGTCTACATCGCAGTATTGATCGGCTACAGCTAATTCATCACCATTCATTATAGGTAAGGGCGATACAAAAATAACATGTCGTAGCGTTCCATGAGCTCCATCTTCAGGATGAATCAGCATCGCTTTCGATGCATGTGCTTTTTCACTATATCTAGAAGGGGTGAATTGATACTTGTATAGCTCTTGCATATAGTTGTTCCAAGCCCGTGGATGTTTTTCTTTCTTCTTAGTTTCACGCAACGGAGGCATACTATTAGGGGGAACATTCCAAGAAAAATAATAGGATTGATAACGTGCACCGTATTTCGTTCTTTTAACCATAACAGAGTCGATTCCGTTACTCGCATGGACTGGATATTCCTTTAAAATAGGCAGTAAGGTATCTTGCCAGTTAGCATCGTCGTAATCATCATAGTCAAATGCGGCAGAAGCCCTTAGTGCATTGTCTACGCTAGCACCCTTTTTACTTATAGCAGACCCCGCGAACAAAGCTGCAGGTTTGCCACCCTTATCTGTATAAATAGTAAAATCCAGCCATACGCGGGCTGATACAGGAGGATAAGCATTCACTCCAGCAGTACTCTGAACCTCTATTGTTATCGTGCTCTTAGCATCAATTCCAAAAACATCAAACTCTCCTAGGTACTCTGCATCCACTTTTTTATCGACGGGTTTTTGATAGCCGGTTGTATGAAAAACACCTACCTCTACCCCTTCAACAGATACCTTTACAAGCTCACCTTCATCTCCATTGACATCTCCAGATAACCAAACTTTGACCTTTGATCCCTTCGAATTCATGGGATTATTGGATACAATGGTCATCTTTTTCCTAGTGGCTTGGTCCAGCTCGAAGACAAGCTCTCGCTTCAACACTTCCTCTGTCTCGCCTTCTACGTCAAAATCCCCCATATAAAGAGGAATAGCCGGTACGGCATTACTATTCCAAACAGGTGCGGTATCAGAAGTAATGATAAACATCAGTGATTTACCATCCACAAAGCCTTTAACAAACACTTTGCTATCGCTCCACCAATTGGTGTATTTTACATGCAATCCATGGATATCACCAATGCTTTCTAGCTGTGGAATGCGGGTTCTCGAAGTAACAATTGGAGACTGATAAAATTGCGGATATTGCTCTGTAACCTTGTATTGCAAGGCTTGTGACTTGGCCTGTAATCCCCACATCGCGGCCTGAACCTCTACATCCAGTGCAACTCTTTGGAACTCTTTTGGATCTTGCCAACCTACGATCATATTTCCGCCTAAAATAAATTTATCAAGCTGATAGAAATACAACGTGTGCCGTTCATACAGGTCTTCTTCCTCCACTTTTTTTATTGCCCAAGAAAAAATGCCCGTATCATGTGGCATTAGCTGTGTACCCCAATCTGCAGATGGATGATAAACAGCGAAAGGTACTCTCTCACCTGTGTTATAAATTTGTTCCTTTACCTTTCCAAGCACAGCCATCCCAAACAGATTTCCGGAGATGTTTCGTACAATATAGTGTTTAGCGACGTAAAACTCAAACTCATCTGAGCCTTCTATCTCGCTGTAGTAAATGGCAGCTTGCCCCTGTACACCTGGCTCGAATTCAATTCGTAAACCGCCATCTGCCTTCTCCATAACGCTATAATACGTACTAGGCATCAATTCTCCATCCAAATAAATATAAAAATCATCTGGATATGCTAGCTTGGGAATATCGACATAGGGGCGAGCCAAAGGTAAAAAGAAACGAACAATTGTTGGCTTGGTCAGTCGTGATGCATACACTACTTTGTGAAATTCAGCTTCCTTCCTCCAACCATTTGCTATACATAGATCAGCGAGGCCTTCAAGCAAATGTTTTTCAGTCAGCATAACATCAAGCCAAGGGTGAGCATTAGGCATATAATCTCCTCCCTTCCTACCTCAGCATTTGATAATTCACCCAAATATATTTATTTTTTCCACCCTCATTAAAAAATTCAAAATAGAAGGTACTCCCTGCCTTACATGGTATAAGAGCTGTTAAATACATTCCCTCAGGTAAATCCTTTGTATAGATGTTCTTGCAAATCAATTGATTGTTTACGTAAAAATTCCAAAAATCCTTTGCTTCATAATGGGAAGACCCAACAGCAATGGAAAGTAGTTCACTATCCTCAGCAATAGCTAACGTATGATCTATCTTGCCAAGGCCTTTGGAGGTAAGAATGATCCCCTCAATATAAGGAGTTGTTTTCGTTGGCATAAAAGGCGGATCAAGCCTTCCGCCAACTACATAACTAGCAAAATTAGCACCACTCGCCAACACCTACACCGCCCTTACATAATCAAGTTGAAGACTCTTAAACAAACCGTTTTCTCGAATAATGCTGCCCTGAATCGCTCTACATGCTTGAATGTCTGTCTCCTCCTCCAGCTCCTCATTTACAATGGAGGATTGCTCTACTTCGATTAAAAAACCCGTGATTAGTAAGCTATCATCACGTTCAAGACTGAGCTTTTCAATTGTCCCATTGTCATATGTATAAATAACGGTAGTAACCAGTGATGGATGTGATGCCAATTCTCGCAATACCTCAACACTCACAACCTCAGGCTCCCTCTGGCTCTGGACAATGGTTAAATCATCCCCCCCTGCGTATAGCCCCCCTTTTTTCAGCTCTCTTCTAATCAGGTCTATAATGGGGAAAACTTCATTTGCGTTTGTAAAGTTACGATTGAACATCATCAACACCTCAGCTTCTATTTCAATATAAGAAAAAGCAAGGAACAGTTATCGTTTGATACGTAAACTTTCCTTGCTTTTTTATGGAGATGTCATACAAGTACGATGAGTCTTTTCACTATTTAGGCTGTGGCAAAGAGTGCCAGGTTAGTTCCAAAAAGTTAACCATGCCGCTTTCATTGCCAACAAGCCTGTTTCCTTTAATCAGATAGTAGCCGGCTGTATACGTATTTTGATCATACACGTAACAGCCATCTAGCAATTCAATAAATGGATTGCCCTTCACCACTACATTTTTTGTACGTGCCTGACGTTTCATATCAAAGAAAATTTTATTAGCAATCTCTTCCTTCAAACCACGCATGGTAGCTCCATCCTTTTCCTCAATCCAAGCCATATGCATACCAGCTGTTCGAATATTTCCTTTCGTGGCCACTAATAAACTCTTATCAAAAAAATGCTCAACCAAACCTGCTGAGCCCGAAATCATCAGGTGATTTCGAATTCGCGAATAGTCTGTAGAGGAGGTCATTTCTAGCAGATTGTTACTATCGACAAACTCCCATTTCGCTGAATCTATCATTTGCCATTGGGGGACATCGAGGAAGGAGAGACGTTTTACATGAAAGGTTCCATATCTATCACAGTAGGCTCTGTAGGGCATATCTTGTAGCAATGACTGAATAGCATCTGCTGCTCTGGTTCCTGGCTGGAAGGTGACAGACGAAACAAATGGATTTTGCCAGCCTCCCACTGTTTTCGCACTTTCCTGCGTAACTGCCTCTAATTCATTTGTCTTTCTATTAAATTTCATAAAGGTGTTCTTCCCTTTATTTACATCAATATAGACTGTCTCCTCAATTTCGTAATCTGGGTATTTGGTATCTTCATAATGAACCCGCCAATTGCTTAATCCAGCAGTCACTGCGATATCTTCAACAATACTAGATTTTAGCCAAGCAAAGGCTCCACCATCACCTGCATACGCTTCTTCTGGTGGGTAGGACATCTGTTTATAAAATACAAATTCCTCCAGCATATCGTACCGATCAACACAATGAAAGGTGATCGTTTTAGCCTCGGCGTCCTCTTCAATTTCACCCTTAATTAGTCCTGTAAAAATGCGAACCACATCTTCTCCATAGCCAGCATAGATTCGAATAGGCGTCCCTTCACTAATAACATGGCGCATTTCGCCTTCCTCCCAATAAGAATAGGGAGACGGTAAACTTTTATAGGTGTCAGGAAAAATCGTATTTCTCTCAAATGTAGGAGAATATTTCCCCGTTACGTTATTTAGCGTAATAGTAGCAGTTGTAGAGGAGGTATCTAGATGTGAGTTCACCTCCCAGGACATGATGTCACCTTCTAAGACGAACGTATCCTCGTATTGAAAGCTCCCCACCTCATACCACTTTTCTTTGTACGTATTCCCAATGTGCGTAGCAAACTGTTCGATAGCATAATTACTGAATGCATACCTCACATCAGCAAGGTGTATGGCTCCCTTCGAAACAGCAAACAAAATACGGTTTGTCCCATAAGGAACGGCTGTTCCGCGCACACCTGTATTTTCCCACTTTTCTTTATCATCAGGGAGCTGCTTCTTAATATAGACATCCATATCCGTTTCATTATGACAAACAACAACATACTCCACAAAATCCTTTTTATTGTCCACTTGATAGGCTCCACCATTGGTACTGATCCCCGCGTCGGTAATCTCGATTTGATACCCTTTTTTTCCATCAGAGATATATACCTTTCCTTGGGAAGCTTTATCAACCTTCACCTTAAATTGAATGGTAAATGGGAAGCTTTTCACCCTGCCCACTCGTTCTAGACCTGCTTCTTTTCCCTTAGACGTAATGGTTTGATAGGCACCATTATCCTTAATATCTGCTTGCTGATACATAATCCAATTCTTCGCAGAACTCATCGTATCTTCATAATCCCAAACCGTTTTCCTATTAATTGATTCTACATCGAATTCACGTGCTTTTAAGAAAAGAATGCCAAAACGTCCAGTAGAAGCTTTTGAGGGATTGGATAAAGCAAATTCGATTTTGTGTTTTCCTTTTGGGACAGGAATAGATGGTGGATATGCTATCCCATACTTGGCATTTACACCTTTTATCGTAGCTACTGTGACCCCATCAACCTTGACCTGAACCACATCTTCCAATTCCAGATTGGCCATATAAGCCCAGCCTAAACTGCCAGCCTTAAACCAGTCATGCTCAAACGTAAACTTTTTCATTTGTCCGGCCGCATTGGTTTTCTTAAATCCAAGAAGATGATAGGTTTTTTTGTGTGAATCGTAGTCGATGTACTGCTCGGCACCTGCTATCTCTATATATTTAGCAAGGTCTAATGCCGTCTTTTTTGCAGTAAAATCCTTATAATAGGAAATCTTTTCAGTTGTCCGGTTAAATTGATAGGTGGAAACGGCATGATCAATCTGACCATCCGACTTGCGTGCCCTACCATCTCCCCAGCTTTTTACCCGAACAAGAACTTGTTTTCTGCCAAATGCCCTGCACTTTTGATCATTTTCCATTAAAATATCAATCTTATTACCCTTGATCGCTCCACCAATGTCATCAGCCAGATATTCTCCCCAGCTAACGCCATCGACAATTACCTCTACTTTACTTTTGAGGGGGATGATAGAGGGATCGACAGCGATGATTTTATCGTTTTTCCAGACACTAACATCCGTTCCCCCTTTTGTAATTCCTGTACACCCCATACATTTTGCATGATAGGCAGTGGCTTCCATCGAATATTCAATAGTGGTACCTGCTGATTGCACGGATTTTTGAGTTGGTGACAGGATACGTGCTGGAGCCTGAATTACCTTCTCACCCCGTAGAAATGGCTCCGGATTAAGGTCCTGACCATTCTGCCGCACCTCAAAATGAAGATGGGAACCGTCACCTCCCCCTCCTTTAATCACGAGTCCCGAATTCCAGCCAATCCCAATCGGTTGCCCTGCATGAACCGTTTCCCCTTTTGTAACCAGCAGGTGATTCGGTTTCATATGAGCGTAACGAGTAGACCAGCCGTTCCCGTGATCAATGTACACAGCAGCGCCGTACCCATTTATCCAGCCTGCTTGCACGATACGGCCTCCCCATACAGCATGGATATGGTCACCTTTTTCACAGTCCAAATCGATCCCTTTATGTCTTTTTCTAGAACACCTTGGATCAGAGTCATGCCAATCTGTAATCAGCATCCCATTTATATGAGTACTGTCATTCTTCTTACCAATCATCGTTCTACTGGACAAAATCGGCATTGACATCGTTGTATTAATCAATTCGGTCGGGGCGATAATTGGTGTACCATCTGTTTCATTCGTTAATGGTGTGATCCCGTCGATGGACAGCATATTTCCTACAACTGAGTCATACACGTACTGTACCGTATCATATTTTTGCCGAACTCCAGGCACGTAAGACAGCTTATCTAGCTCAATAATTACACGTGGCTGTGTTCCATACGCATTTATTCGTCTCATAATCGACTCCAGTAATCTGGAGGAAGGATAGTTCACATCACTTACAAAAGCCATTTTGCGTCACCTACCTAAACCTTTCTATTGCCCATTCAATGAATCGATTGAGAAAAACGATTGCTTCGGCACGCGTGATACATTCCTCTGGTTCAAAGCGTTCATCCTCATATAGTGGAAACGCGTAGCATCCATCCAAAAATCTTTCCTCTAAAATATCGATCACATCCGACTCGTACCACTTGCCAGAAAAGGTATCCTGATCAGCAATGTAACGAGTTGGATATGGATTAGGCTTGTACTCCTTATCTGTAAAACGATTGTAAAAGCTTCTTCTCATACGTTGCAGGAATACCATAAATTCAAATCTTCTTAATTGGACTTTTGGGAAAAATCGATCATTATAACGAACACAGCTTGACTCTACTATGACTGTGTCTGTTGTTGTTTTGAATTTTCCCCCCACCTTGTAGGTGTACGTCACTTTTGCCGGATAGCCATTATACATGTATGGTAGATATACTCGTCCTGCGTGCATAACAAATACATCTCGATTAAAGCCAATCGCTTCTTTTATTTTCTGTTCTGGATGATCTCCTGGTTGAATATCTACTAGCTTGCGCTTTAGCTTCACCCCTAAAACCGTACAAGTTTCGGGCGTTAAGCGTAGGCTAAACGTATATTGGGATTTTTTCATCACATCCGCAGATGGCATGCGGACAGCATTTTCCCCGCAAGTGCTAAAGGGTGTATATACACAGCCTTCCTGCTTATATTTGGGCTTCCCGAAAGTAATACAGACAACTTCAATTCCACCTGACATCGGATTGGACAGCGTAATTTTCCCATTCTCTACCTTCTCGGGCTGAACCTCCACCCCATGTACGATCACAAAAATTGGATTATCATCATGTACTTTATAATCAGGAATGAGAAATTCCTGTTGTCCATCCACGGTAACAAAGCGCTTGACGATACGCTCGTAGCCTTTTTCAAAAGCATCATAATACATCCCATCAATAAAACTCTGTGTGCCTTCACCATCCAAATGAAGACGAGTAGCCTCCAGCAAGTCCCGATAAAACCAATCTAGTGGATCAATGTCAATCCAACGCCTCACCATTAATACCCCCTTAAAATCCGATCAATATGACGGTAGGTCCTCATCAAAAAGGTGATTCCTTCTGCGCGTGTACATACTTTGTCAGGTCTGAAGTAAGAAATTGCCTCACCATCATCTTCATAGTTGGCAATTAAGCCTCTCTGTTGCATTTCATCAACATATGTTTTTGCCCAATGCTTCTCCATATCAATGAATTGATTTTTATATCGGTATTCATGCTCTTGTTTCCGAATAAGAGAAAGTCCAATCGTCACAATATATTTCATTTCCATCTCTGCTGTTCTAATGTCTGGTTCCCCGGTTAGAATCCCGACATAAATCGTACCCTTTTCATCATAGTAACGATGCTTGGCTCCACTAAACTGTAGCCAGTCTGCAAATTCCTTTTTACTGTAAAACAATAAGGTAAGCGTCGTTGTATAATGAGAGGTTCCATGACTGATTAAACCAGCGGAAGACGACAGCGTTTGGTTTACATGTGTCTTTAGATTAGGCGAAGGCGGTTTGTAATCATTAATAAGCTTTGCTTTTACCTCGGTAAAACGAATGCCATTATCATAAAAGAGGCGCTTTTTATATATGTAATCTTCTGAATGAAAGCTGTTTTGCTGAGTCATATTACTACCTCCTTGTTAGAGCTTTAGCCTTTTTTGGGAAAATATTTAGGAAAAACATGCTCGTTGCTCAGTAAAAGAAATACCCTACCTCAATATAAGGTAGGGCTTCATTTTCATAACGAAATATTACGGATAACTTGAACGATAAGCTGCCGTCCCCATTAGCATTTGGTCGCGTATGCTACCTACTCGACCTGTGAATAAGCCACGACCGATCCCATTCCCAATCGCAGTTAATTGTGCTGATGTAGTATTGTTGGTTACATTAGGCAATGCGATATTTACTACTACATCACCTGAACCAACTGTAAAGGACTGATGCGTATTTCCTCGCGTCAAATAATCATAGCGGCTCATGGCTGTTATGCCGTCTGGCAAATTAAAGGTACCTACAGGCGATTTCACTTCTTCAAGAATGCCTAGCTGAGCCTGTAGAGATTGTTTGGTTAAATCCCGAATTTCTTGCATATACTTCTTCTGTTCTTCTGGACTCTTTCCAACCATATCCTTCTTGTATTGCCCGATTAGCTTATTGATGTCCTGAACTTCTTGTTTGGCAGAAGCAATACGTAGTGCCCGCAGTCCAGGGGAATCGTCTGATGCGCCTCCTCGTCTCAGCTTTTCTGCCAGGTACGCATTTTCTCGATCTCCCGCTTTCTCTTCTAAATCTATCCGCTCAATGCCAATTTTGGATAGCGATAGATCCTTATAGCGAAGCTGTTCATTCAAAATGCTATTATTCAAATCCTGAATAGCAAAGGCTAACTCATCTCTTTGATCGCCCTTCGCCTCCATCGCTTTTAATTCAGCAAGCCTCTTTTGTAAGTCGCTAATTTTGGAGCTTGTAATTTTTTGTAATGCACCAACATAAGCCTTAGATTGTCTGTCCATGTTGATAGCAACCATCAATTCCTTGGCTTGAGCGACTTGTTCTGTCTGCTGTAGCCTTTTTTGTACGGAAGAAAACTTTGTTTGAAATTGTCTTTGCTGTTCCAGCTTTCTGTCCATATCTATCTGCTTTTGGCCTTCTTCGTCTGTACTTTTTCGATCATCGATTAATTGCTTATAGCGCTTTTCTTCTTCCTTGTATTCTGCAGAATTTTTATTTTGAATGCTTTGTAGGCGCTTCTTAGATTCTTCAATATACCTATCAAAAATTGCTAATTCACGCTGTAATACCTCTTCTAAGCGTTTTATCTGTGCCTCCTTCATATCAAGGAAAGCTTTGCTATCAGTAGCCACGCCATCCAATTCTGCCTGTAAGCTCTCCGCCTCGTTTTTTTTCTGTACCTCTGTGTAGCCCTCTTTAAGCCTAATCTTAGCTTCATCTGCGGTAATGTTGGATAAGAGTCCCTTTTGATATTTCTCATCGTAGCTTTTCTTAGCTTCTTTTTCGATTGAAGCTTTCTCTTTATTTTCAAGCTGGGTCCGTTCATATTGTTTGATAAAAGCCTGTTTTTTCTTTTCCTGAATTTCTTTTTTCTTCCCACTTGCCTCAGACCAAGCATTCACAGCTTCTTCTTCGGAAATATCATTATCTTTTAGATAATTGGCAAGATCTTCATTATTTTTGAGGTTCGCTCCCTGTTTATTGTACATTTCGCGAATTCCATCCATCATTTCCTTAGCATGCCCGACTCCTAAGTGTGTATCTTCTCCTCCAAAAAAGCGACTGACACCATTCATGAAGGTCCCATACATGAGATAAAGAGTATTCCCAATGTTAGGTAAACTCCAAACTCCATTATCTCCCGCCACTCTTAATGTGTTCGCCACACCTACTATGTCTTTCTCTTGTTTTTCCGCACTCATTAATTGACGCTGATCATCTGTGGTCGTCATGTTCATCGCTACTGTCTTGGCAGCTTGGGCCAAAGCTAGCATGGCTACAAGCTGTGCCCCCATCTTGAAAATGTTAGCTGTTAAACCACCAATGGCTCCCCCAGCTCCCCTAGCGAGATCGGAGGTTTCACTTAGAAAGCGCTTAAATTTGTCCCCCACTTTGTTTCGATTAACTTGCTCATTCATACTGCGCATCGCATGAGATAGCTCTAGATAGGTGGAAGAAGCGTTGCGTGTAACTGCCGAACTTTGCCTTAACGAATTCTGATAACTATCTAAAGCTTGTTGTAGACTCATAATGCTATTGACCGCTGGAGAACCATTCCTCCGTAATTCCTGAAGATGCTTTTCAAAACCCTCGAATTCAGTTTGACTCATTGCACCCATGCGTGAAGCAACATTTTTAAATTCTGTATGGGAAGCCATGTTTTGCACAAAGGAAGTGCGGTCCGCTGTACTTGCTAGCAGAGAATTCAAAAATGCTGGCTGAATGAGCTGATTGGAATCAGGATTCGTTTTCAACCGATTCGCATAAGTCTGATTCCGATTAAATCTTTCTTGATAGGAAACCTTCCCTTTTTCCTTCCAGCTTTTTGATTCCTCCATCATCGCAAAAAAAGTAGGAAAATCATTTACTTTATGTCCAGAGCTGGCTACATACTTTTTAAAATGGTCGTGCTGAGCTTTACTCATGGAATTAAACTCTTGCATTCGTTTTAAAAAGATGTCATTTCCCTGAAAATCTGCGGCCTGCTGCCGTAATTTCCTATGATTTCCCTTTAAATCATTCCCCATCATGCTCGTTACTACAGGGTCTGATACCATCCCTTTCATACGATCCGCATAAGCAGTCCGCTCTCTTTGCTTTTCCCAGTTTTCAGGAATTCCAGATTTTTGCCAGCCCCATTTGATGCCTTTCATCAGTGTAAGACCAAGCAATGCGTTAGACAGTACATCTGCTAAACTAGCAAAAAGCTGCATATTCCTTGAAACTCCATCTGCCATATTCATCAGCATATAAGACACCTTATTAATAGATGGTGTCAGTTCAGTAACTAATGCGTCCAAGGCTACTTCTAAGCTTGTATTAACTCGATTCATATTGACTGTAGGATTTTGCAGGGACTGCTGAAGCATTCCCTCAAATGCTGACTGATCAAAGCCTTTCATCTTCGTAATAAGCTCTGCATGAGTTTTAGCTAAAAGGGCTTCCTGACTGGCGCCACCCCTCCCTCCTTCTGTGGTACCAAAGAAAGAATCGATCAGCCTATCTCGTTCAGCACTATTACGCAAGGAGGAAAGCATATCCGCAAAATCCTTATACATGGACTCTGCACTTCTGTTTTTCATTCCACCAGTTGCTGGGTCCATCTCTTCTGTTTTGACACCGAGCTCTTTCGCTTTATCTCTTCCTTTGTCCGTTTCAAAGCGTTTCAGGATTTTTTCATAGATTCCGAGATTTGTATTTGTTTGAATGGAGGCAGCAGAAAGTCCTACGAGCATATCTGCGTCTGTTTTTGATTTAAAAGTATTACCAGTTTTATTAATCATTTGCAGAATTTGTTCACTATTCGCCGTTCCCATTTGAGTGACAGCAGCAATAGAACGAATAATCTTATCATCCATTTCTTGCATGGATAGACCCAGCTTATCTTTAGTAACCAACAGGCCGTTAGCTACTGCTTTCATATCAGTAGAAGGGTCAATTATTTTGATCTGGGCTACCTGTTGTACTAGCTTTTTCATCTCTGCTGGTTCCGTAAGTGTTTTACCACCTATAGAGGCTACTTCAAAAAGCTGCTTAAAGGAAAGACCATAAAAAGAACTTTGTTGACGAACGAATCCTTTAATCCCTTCAATTGCACTCGCTACTTTTCCCTGATCAACCGGGCTTTGAGCGTGATTAGGATCAACTCGATAATCTTTTAGTAGCGAGAGACTGCGGTATAGCTTGATCTCTTCCTGCTGAATATGATTAAAAATATCAATAGCTTGGTAGAAAAGTGAGGAAGGGTCTTTAGCTCCGCTTACCGCTAAGTTATTGCGAATAGAAGCAATAGCAGCGTTTTGAGCGTTGATAGCTGTCACTACACTAGTAGCAGGAGCCGCCTCGTTTGAAACTGGAGAAGCACTAGTCTTCTTACCTGCTGTTATACCCGTGTCTGTAGTACCATGATCTAATGAACGTAACATGACAGGAGAAGAGCGAAACGGTGGCAAGGTGCGGTTATGTCTCTGTATGCGCCCCGTACTTTGCCCAAATTCTTGCAATATATGCTCCACTTGGAGATCGAATTGTTTCTTAATCTTTTGAATTAGCTTTTCGTTGATCAAATTGATTTGACTAATGAGATGTTTTTTTAGCCTAGGACTCGATTTAATATCTAATGTTTCAATGCTGTCTGCTACCTTCTGCAGTTCAAGCTGAATACCTCGTTTTACTTTTCCTTGCACCTCATCAGAGACTCTTTGCATATGGGATTGTAATTCTGGCATTCGCTGAGTGAGTGTTCCAGCCCTCTGCCCCATATTCTTGCTTGCAGGCATGGAGCTACTATCCTGATTCATTTGTTGGTGCAGCTTTCTTCCCATGTCTCTATTTACTTCTCTGTGAAAGGAACGTAGAGAATTGTGTACCGCATTGATCCGAGCAGCCAAATTGCCAAATCGGGAGTCAAGTCGCACCAGCTCCTTGCTGTATTGAATGGAGCTTTGAATGGAAGCACGCAGCTCAGTGGCAAAAGTTGCCCTCATTTCATTATTCATCGTCTCACCTGCCTTATAAAATAAAACTCCTGCCCCTCCATTCAGGAGCAGAGCAGGAGTATGTATTAACCCAAAACGTTGGCAAGCCATTCCATATCTGATTCATCTGCTACTTTATAGCCATCCAGGTAAGTTCCATCTGATCTAGTCCCGGTCTGTCCATGTGATTGATCCTTGGTGGATAGCCCTCCGCCAAAGAGGCTTCCAAAGGACATGGTTGAAACCTTCACAGTGAATTCGATATGTTCATTGCATTGCTCTAAATAAAAACCCAACTGAGGTAATGTCAGTTGCCAAACCTGATATTTATCCAGATGACAATAATGAGCTAGTTTAAAGAAAATATCAGCCCAATTGATAGGAGCTCGTGCCTTATACTCCTCATCTTCCTCCTCAGTGGTTACATTGACTTTTTTAATCCATTTAATCCGATCATTGCATCAATAATTTTCTTGGCCGTTTCTAAGTCTACATAATCAGCTAAGTAATCTGTATCCACGTGCTTATAGTAGGGTTTAAACGCCATTAGAAGTACACGTAATAATTCCTCATAACGATCATCGTCTAGCTCTGACTCTGGAATTAAGTTAGCAATAATAATTCCTGAATCAATCGTATTTAACAATTTCATCAATTTTCGGGCATCCCTGATACCTAGAGGAGGAATTGAGTACGTTTTACCATCACGCAGCCGCACCTTTTCATCCTCTTCAAAAAATACCTTTTCGCGAATGGACGCCTCTTCTTGGCTCAATACTTTAGCTGGTGTTTCCTCCGTTGTTGAAACGGCTTGTTGCTTCTCAACCTGACCGGCTACCTCTTGTTGAATAACCTGCTCTTGCTCCGAGTTATTTTCCTGATGCTTTGGAATTGCAAAATTTCGATCACTCAAAACGTGGCACCCCCACATGTGTTTTCCCCCATTGACTGTTAAACATAGGTAAGCTAAATGGCGGGGGTAACCAGATAGAGCTACCTATGCTGTCATTCTAAGCACTTCTTAGTGTTTTCGAACATGATTATGGAAAGAACCCCTCCTAGAGGGGTCCCTACCTAACAAAGATTTTTGGCATTTGCACTTTGGGCTTCATATCGTTTGATTGTTCCGAGTTTTCCATCTACACGATCAGGATCAATAACGGTTAAGGTTACGCTATGTGTAGAAGCCTGTTGACGTTGCGCATCCACCGTAAAGTTTGATTTTACACGGCACAAGTACAGTTCTGTTTGATAGCCTTGGATAGACCCGTCCTTTTGTTCAAATTGACCATCATGAATGACATGGACAGTAAGAGGCACATCCTTCGTGCTAATATCCAACACGTCCACAACTTCATTACGTTTGTAGTTTACGTAAATATCCACGTCTTTTAAGGAAGAATGAAAAGATAGCGTACCGCCATTTACAGTGTACTCGTTCTCTTTTGGAGTAGCGTTTGTCGTTTTCTTTAAAAGCTTGTTGCCTTTTAGGGTACGAACAGAAATTTGAGGGTCTTTATGCAGGGCAGCTCCGAAAACAAGATCGACTTCGAATTTGCCGCCCGTTTCTTTTACAGTATTCTTCTCTTCTATTACCCAAACAAAGCCATCCTCATCGTACGATACTCCACTAAGAGCAACTGGATACAAGATAACCACGGTTTTACCTGCAAGAGCATCATCAAACGTGATTGTTTTACCTGCAAGTGTTACTTTAGATGTTACGTCTGTTCCGTTGATCGTACTCTCATACGCTTTATGAGCAGGATTTGATACGGATGCTTCAGAAAGCGTACCCTGATAAGGTGCAGAAGATGGTACCTGTACCGCTTCCGTCACCATTTTATAGGTGGCACCACTAACACCTTCTCGTAATTTTGAGCCAAGAGCCAGACGGACAAGGTTTAAGTCAAATTTTGCATCTTCGGCCGTGATATCAATCGTCTTTTTTCGTAAAAGGGTATCGAGAGCAACGCTTGAATCCCCACCTTCAATATCTTGCATGTCAAGCTGAATATCCAAGCGCATGTTGTTCAACGTACCAATCGTGATTAATTCATCACAATTAGGCAATTTTGCCATAAATTTACCTGCACCCTTAATTAGCATTTTCTTATTCTTCGTTGTACTCATGTATAAAACCCTCCTCTAATCATCTCAAAACAATGGTTATAGTAATTCGTGCTTCCTTACGCTTTTTAATAGGCTACACCTTTGAAAACCTTTGAATCTATCAATTCCTAACCAAAACATGAAGGTCAGCGTTCTCTGATCAGTAACGCCTACCATATGCGTATAGATTCGAAACACAAAATACTACTAGCACCCATCATCTTTTTCATGGTTCGTATCACAATATAAGTAAAAGCAGTGCAGGCTTTAACTAACCTGCGTATGGAAACGAGTTTTTTTCTGTTTATCTTTTCTTTTAACTAAACGGAAAGTATTGTTCATGTAAGCCCTCTTTAAGACAACACGTGCTTCAAAAGTCATTTGTAAAGAAACCCTCTTCTCTTCATACAAGGACGACAGCCTTCAATCACCGTTTTAGGAATATACAGTTGTTTATTAGATGACTCAACTTCATGTGGAAATACAAGATTTCCAGAAGCATTCATTACTTTTCCTGTTTTCTCTCCCAAACAATGCAAGCAGGTTTGCGGCTCTCCTGTTAATCCTTCCGCAAAATAATTTTGTTTTGCCTTTTCCGTTACGTAGCGGAAACCACATTGTATACATTTCTCTAATTTTTGCATTGTATCCATCCAATCTACTAGCAATCAACCAATTCTTCTATCTTTCATTTATAGCTCTGCTTTCGGATGTTCACTACATCTCAAGTATTCCTATTTCCACTTCTTGTGCCTCAAGAAAAAAATGAAAAGTTTCGCAACCTTTCCTTAGGATAGAACCACTACTATAAAAGTAAGGTGCAATATTTACAATCGAAAAGGCTACATAGCAAGCTCTTGAATAACTCGATAAAGCTCCTCTTTACTTTTTACGATTACATATACTGGCGGCTCATGCTCGATAAAACTAACAAACTCTAGTGTATATTCTGCTTTTTGTTGACTATTAACGTATATATCCGTCATCACAATACCTTTTTTGAATCGAAAAGCCAGTCCCATAAAATAGGTATCCTGACCGAAGCTGGACGTAATTTGTTTACAAAGGTTGTCTAACAATAGGATCATCTCCCTATTCGCAAAGATGGTTTCCATTTCAATATAAGTAAGCGGCAAGCATTGTTAACAATCTGTGTTCAAATAATAAGCTGCCCACTCCACTACCCCATTTACAACTGACAGTTGTCCATGAAATACAAAACCCTCTCTTGTTACATTGAAAGAGAGGGACCTTCTTTATCTATAAAGATATCATTTGAAACTGTACATTTTGATGGAACACAAACTCATTCATTGTCCCGTTCATAAGATTGCTACTTCTTTTCTATAGAAAGGATTTCTTCTATGAAAAAAAAGAAACATCTCGATTTAAAGAAATTAACCTATTATCGAATTGAAAAAACAGGCATTAAAAAGCCTGTCTCACGGATAAGAATCGTAAAAGGAAAGCCTGTTGAGCAGACCTATGATCAGGAGGTTTTACAACGAATCTATTACACCTATCAAGATTTTCAGACTCTTCGACTAGAAAAATTGGGGGTAAATCTACCCATTGATAACAAGGGGTTTACCACGATTAGTAATTATTTTTTGGACTTCTGGGGTGCTGTTATGGGAGCAACAGCCACTTCCCTTTTTATTCACCTTACTAGATATTGCTATGGAGACAAAGACTTCTGCTTTCCTGACTTACCTACGATCGCCGTAAAAATGAAGATAACAACCACGACCTTACATAAATATATGGATATTCTTGAACAGCATGGCTTTATCTTTCGATTTTGGTTACAAAATCCTGAAGAGAATAATAATGATTGTGGAATTATCTATAAGGTAAGACGAACTATTCCTATTTTGAGCAGAGAGTTGATTGAAAATCTGTCTAAGCCCTTTCAATCCATGCATGATCGATACATGGAACAGGTCATGGAGGTTACGCATATTGAGCTTGCAGAAAGTTACGATTACACCAATGATTTCGAGAAATTACGCGAAAAAGGTAAGCTTGGTAGGCTCCCGATTGACCTTTCACCTGCGGAACGTATCGTATATGCTAAAAGGAGGATTACAGCTATAATGGATCAAAGGAGCATAGCAGATGAACAACTGTGGATTAACGTGCTAGCTTATATCCGGAAACGGCTAACTCTTAATTCATTTAAAACCTGGTATGCCGACACTTTTTGTATCTCAAAAGAGAAAGAACTTATAATCTACGCCAAAAATGCATTTCATCGGGATTGGTTATCCAGTCGTTATCGGGAATTAATTATAGAGGCTCTCCACGATGCATCTCATTTTTTGGAATTTGAACAAATAACTTTTATGGCCTCTCTAGACGAAAACGAATAAAGTTTCTCTGAACTTTTGTTTCTTTCCATAACCAATATTTTATGGGTTGCCCATTAAAATCCTATGGGCAACATCCGAGTTCTATAACAAAAGGCTGATACAATTTTTATGGGTAGGTTATCCACAGATTTTTGGCCCCTAAAAAAATGATCTGGTCAGGGCAGATAAAAAAGAGATCGGCATCTGCCCATAAAAAAACTATGTACATCAAAAAAACTAAGTCTTTATCTTTTCCTTATTACTTAATATAAAGAGGAATGTTGTTTTTGATGTAAACATATTAGGAAGCTTGAACAAAAGAACCTATGACATATTGTATTCATATGTATGGGCTAGAGGAAATTGTATTTTTTCATTCACATCTACAAAGAGATGCTACTGTAGCGTATCCATATTTTTAAGGCTACGTTTTTCATAACTGAAAATAACAAGCTGGGTTATTCTACTATACCACCCAGCTTTTAGCCCAAATTTTTACTTTTCAAAAACAAGAGGAGTTCTAACCGAAATAGAACTTACTTTTCGATCTGAAGAATTATTATCTACCTGGATAAAAATTATATATTTTCCCACATTATAATACATCTCATAGCCACCATAGGCTTCATTATTATAAGCATTCGTTGGTTCGCCTAAGCCTTGTCGAATATCATGTTCTGTAAGCTGAACATTGTAATAGGTTGGTTCGACCGTTATTCGGTTAAGCTTAGTAGTTGGCTTTACTTGATTTAATTCTTCTCCGCAGGAATCATGGTCATAAAAGAAATTGGCAGTGGTCTTAGGATGGTCATAGCTATACGTCCAGCATTCAACATTTGCCACTTTAGGTTTTCCATAGGCTTTTTCGATTTCATTGTAAGCGGTTCCTATTGAAGTCTTGATACCTTTCAGCTTACCTTTTTCCGCTTGCTCTTTTATATCGAGGAGCAGTTTTCTCTTGGTCGAATCGAGGGGTTCTGTAGATTTAACAGTAGGTTTGTCTGTAGTTGCTTTGCTTATTACCCCTGAATCAGTTGAGTTTCCTTCTTCTGTTTTTCTTATTCTTTTCTTTTCTGTCGCCACTTCTTTTTTCTCTTCTGAAATTTGGATGTCGACGTCCTTGTCTGCTTGTTTCGATATAGAACAGCCTACTAATAATAGCGAGATAGCTGTAAAATATTGCGAATATATGTGCTACTTTTATTATGTGCCATCTTCTTATAAGAGAAATCTTTCTATTGTCGATGACATAAAATAATGACAACGCCCTTATAATTGTAAGATACTGGTCATTTTACTTCAACACAACTTTGATGATATTTTAATGGAGGACTCTAGTCTTTTACGCAAATAAAAAAGACCTAGCGCGTGGCTAGGTCTCTTTTGGCTGTATAGACGATCAATTAACGAAGTAATTGAAGTACACCTTGAGGCTGTTGGTTAGCTTGTGCAAGCATTGCTTGAGCTGCTTGACTCAAGATGTTGTTTTTCGTGAAGTCCATCATTTCTTTTGCCATATCAACGTCACGGATACGGGATTCAGCAGCTGTTAGGTTCTCTGCAGTTGCTCCCAGGTTGTTGATTGTGTGCTCTAGACGGTTTTGGTTTGCACCTAGTTTAGAGCGCTCTTCGGATACTTTGTTAAGAGCGTTGTTGATGGTTGTGATTGCTTTGTCTGCTGCTTTTTGAGTGGAGATGTTAACACCTCTTGAGTCATCAACGTCTGTAGCGGCAGCTTTAGCTACTGTAATAGCTGCAGGTGCTGTAGTTTGAATACCAGTCATTTTAGTAGGATCATTAGCTTTTACTTCTAATCCTACTTTTTTAAGTGCTTCCATAATATCAGCTTTAGTAGCTGTACCAGCAGTTGGTCCAGCATTCTGAGCTAGTGTAACAGTAATTACATTGCTATTTTTTGGATCTACTGTAGCAGTAGTTTCTGCTACTGCAGTAGGACCAAGTGCATTAAAATTAATAGTAATATCGCTATCACCACTGCGGTTCGTAATTGCTAAGTCTAATGCTACAGTATCTTTAGAAAGGCCGTTTACACCAAGCTCTTTATTGCTCATGTCGTTAATGCTCAATTTGATGCTTTGTCCTTGGTTAGCACCGATATGGAATGTTTTGTCTTCAAAAGATCCATCTAGTACTTTTTGGTTGTTGAACTCTGTGTCTGTAGAAATACGTTTGATTTCTTTGGACAATTCATCAACCTCTGCTTGAAGCTTTTGACGGTCTACGCCTTCGTTTGTGTCAGAAGATGCTTGAACGGCTAGTTCGCGCATACGTTGTAGGATGCTGTGTGTTTCAGTCAAAGCACCCTCAGCTGTTTGGATCAAAGAGATACCGTCTTGTGCGTTTTTAGAAGCCATTTCTAGACCGCGGATTTGACCACGCATTTTTTCAGAGATCGCTAGACCTGCTGCGTCATCACCTGCACGGTTGATGCGAAGACCAGAAGACAATTTCTCCAGGTTTTTACCAGATGCTCCAGTGTTTACACCTAGTTGGCGGTGCGTGTTTAGGGCTGATACGTTGTGATTGATTCTCATGATTTGTTACCTCCGTGTTTTTCATTTCTTGAACCATCCATTTGTTCAAGATGATGTTGTATTGTTCATTTTAAATAAAGTTGCTTCATTCAAAATGACAATTGATACAATCACCTCTATAGGCTAGTAGTAACTCTACGCCTAGTACCTATCGTTCAGAAAATATGACTTAGGTGACTACTACTTATATCGGATTCGTTTTATAAAACTTTACAGTACCGTAGAATGTTTTTTTATTCAAACTTTTTGTACAGTTGATTGTAGATTACGGGGCTCATTTTTACAAAAAGAAAAGACCTAACTGATTCGTTAGGTCTTTCTTATCATTATCATCGCTCAATTAGCGAAGTAATTGAAGTACGCCTTGAGGTTGTTGATTAGCTTGTGCAAGCATTGCTTGAGCTGCTTGACTCAAGATGTTGTTTTTCGTGAAGTCCATCATTTCTTTTGCCATATCAACGTCGCGGATACGGGATTCTGCAGCTGTTAGGTTCTCTGCAGTTGCTCCCAGGTTGTTAATTGTGTGCTCTAGACGGTTTTGGTTTGCACCTAGTTTAGAGCGCTCTTCGGATACTTTGTTTAGTGCGTTGTTGATGGTTGTGATTGCTTTGTCTGCTGCTTTTTGAGTGGAGATGTTAACACCTCTTGTGTCATCAACGTCTGTAGCGGCAGCTTTAGCTACTGTAATATCTGCTGCAGGTTTTGCAGTTACAACATCAGTCATTTTAGTAGGATCATTAGCTTTTACTTCTAATCCTGCTTTTTTAAGTGCTTCCATAATATCAGCTTTAGTAGCTGTACCAGTTGTAGCATTCTGAGCTAGTGTAACAGTAATTACATTGCTATTTTTTGGATCTATTGTTGCAGTCGTTTCTGCTACTGCAGTAGTACCAAGTGCATTAAATTTAATAGTAATATCGCTATCACCACTGCGGTTCGTAATTGCTAAGTCTAATCCTACAGTATCTTTAGAAAGGCCGTTTACACCAAGCTCTTTATTGCTCATGTCGTTGATGCTCAATTTGATGCTTTGTCCTTGGTTAGCACCGATATGGAATGTTTTGTCTTCAAAAGATCCATCTAGTACTTTTTGGTTGTTGAACTCTGTGTCTGTAGAAATACGTTTGATTTCTTTAGACAATTCGTCAACCTCTGCTTGAAGCTTTTGACGGTCTACGCCTTCATTAGTGTCAGAAGATGCTTGAACTGCTAGTTCGCGCATACGTTGTAGGATGCTGTGTGTTTCAGTTAATGCACCCTCAGCTGTTTGGATCAAGGAGATACCGTCTTGCGCATTTTTAGAAGCCATTTCTAGACCGCGGATTTGACCACGCATTTTTTCAGAGATTGCTAGACCTGCTGCGTCATCACCTGCACGGTTGATGCGAAGACCAGAAGACAATTTCTCCAGGTTTTTACCTGATGCGCCAGTGTTTACACCTAGTTGACGGTGTGTGTTTAGTGCTGATACGTTGTGATTGATTCTCATGATAATACCTCCGTGTTTTAATTGTGTAGTCTTGAGCCATCCTATGCTCATGCTTATCTATAATAATCACTCTTCCCACAGTATGCTTTTGGGATAAAATCACCCTAAATGACTACGTAAGTCGAATGTTATTATCAATGGGAATGAGACGATAAAAATAATAATTTTAAGGAGAGAAGAAACCTATAGTATCTAGGTTTCTTCTCATTTAGTTAATAGCTAGTCAATTAACGAAGTAATTGAAGTACGCCTTGAGGCTGTTGGTTAGCTTGTGCAAGCATTGCTTGAGCTGCTTGAGTAAGAATGTTATTTTTTGTGAAGTCCATCATTTCTTTTGCCATATCAACGTCGCGGATACGGGATTCTGCAGCTGTTAGGTTCTCTGCAGTTGCTCCCAAGTTGTTGATTGTGTGCTCTAGACGGTTTTGGTTTGCACCTAGTTTAGAGCGCTCTTCAGATACTTTGTTTAGAGCGCTGTTGATGGTTGTGATTGCTTTGTCTGCTGCTTTTTGAGAAGAGATATCAACACCAATTGTGTCATCAGCAGTAGCAGTTTTCAAAGCATTAGCAGCTGGAGCTGTAGGCAGAGCAGCAAGCTTTCCAGAAAGATCTAAATCTTTACCAGTTGCATCCTTTTTAGCGGATGCAAATGCTGCTCCAGATTCCCTCAATGCGTTCAACACATCTTGCTTAGTAGCAGTGATTGCCCCTGGATTTACTTTATCACCACCAGCTTGTGCTAATGTAATAACAATTTTCTTGTTGGCTTCATCGTATGTAGCCGTTGTTTTTTCAACAGCTTTTGCATCTTTGTCGCCCAACGCTGTATATTCAATAGAAAGATCATTAGCAGTAACTTTGCTGTTTACAATAATGTCCGTACCAGCCAATTCTAAATCTGCACCTTTGTTACCATTCACACCAAGATCTTTATTGCTCATGTTGTTGATGCTCAATTTGATGCTTTGTCCTTGGTTAGCACCGATATGGAATGTTTTGTCTTCGAAAGATCCATCCAATACTTTTTGGTTGTTGAATTCTGTGTCTGTAGAAATACGTTTGATTTCTTTAGACAATTCGTCAACCTCTGCTTGAAGCTTTTGACGGTCCACGCCTTCGTTTGTGTCAGAAGATGCTTGAACTGCTAGTTCGCGCATACGTTGTAGGATGCTGTGTGTTTCAGTTAATGCACCCTCAGCAGTTTGGATCAAAGAAATACCATCTTGCGCATTTTTAGAAGCCATTTCTAGACCGCGGATTTGACCACGCATTTTTTCGGAGATTGCTAGACCTGCTGCGTCATCACCTGCACGGTTGATGCGAAGACCAGAAGACAATTTCTCCAGGTTTTTACCAGATGCGCCAGTGTTTACACCTAGTTGGCGGTGTGTGTTTAGTGCTGATACGTTGTGATTGATTCTCATGATAATACCTCCGTGTTTTAGTTGTGTAGTCTTGAGCCATCCTATGCCCAAGCTGATATATAATAATCACTCTTCTTGGGGTAGCACATTGTTCGGAGGATCGATGCATATTCACGTGCTTCCACCTTCTTATGCACTTCTGCCCCATACGTACTACTTCACAATAGAATGTTATTACCGATGAAAGTGTTCGTTCCTTTTAGCTGTTCATAGCCAGTCAAGCTATTCTTTTCCTAGATTGTAGTTCAAAATCAGCTTACTATTATTACTATCGGAATTAGTAGTAGCATCCTTAACAGTTTCTAAAAAAATTTTCTTACAAAACTGCACTCTTATAAAAACGTAAAGATTTACCTCCAAAAAATGTTATTTATTTGTTACTCATACCTCTATTTGCAATGTTTTTAACAACCATTCCCAACTGTTTCATATTTACGTTTGTTTTGCAATACACTCCCTGTCCTTAGGAATCATGAGCTGAATAGAGCTTCTCTTCTTTATAAGCGATTCTGTAGATCTGCTCGTGTTACTAGTCAGTGATTAATCGTATCCATATGCACCACAATTATAGTAGCTGCTCAACTTTATCAACACTATCAAATTGAACTCTATATCTTCTTGAGTTAATCTTGCTGATATTTCTATATAATCCTATTTGCATGGTTGCTGAATTTAATGATAGAATGCAATTTCTTTCAAATCGGATATAGAATCATGCGAAATTGATGAAGACAATTTTAGACTTTATCCAGTTGTTTATAAGGTAATCTTGTGCAATCAAACTGACCAAAATCAGTTAAAAAGATTGGTTCACCAAATCAATATTTTACGATTATATGAATTACTTTATTATCCTTTTTTATTTACATAAATTGTTAACAATCTTATAATATAACGGAACTATTATATTGGAGGGATTTGGAAAGTGAATTTTAGATTACTTACATTTGTACTTTTACTCAGCTTAGTTAGTCAAACCATTTTAACACCGTTTCAAGCATTTGCTGCTTCAGATGAACTTTCAACCATCAGCAAATCTGAAGCACAAAAAGAGTTTACGGACTTACATCAGGGTTCTGAAGAAGATAATTCCCCTGATGACACACCTATTGTTCTCCCCACTGAATCATCTGAAAGTAGCGAGGATATAGAATTAAAGGAGCAAGTCTCCAGAGATATAACTAATCCTATTGAAAAAGAACCGGAAAACAATATAAGTGATACAAATAAAGATAGTACTGTTTTAGAAGAAGTAGAAGAAGTAGAAGAAGCAGAAAAAATAGAAGAATCAGAAGAAACAGAAGCTAATGTTGATGATTTTAAGAAGCGTAACAAACGTGCAATCGTAGCAGTAAAAGAGGAAGTAACTGTACATAAAGGAGAAACAATTGTATTTGAAAGTGATACAGCTGTATCAATATCAAGTAATGCAACAAGCTCTAAAAATAACCTGTACCATTATATAAAGTATGACACTAAGGGTGCACCTGTTGAGTTTTTTGAGAATGCTAGAGGTGGAAAGTCTATAAAAGGTAAAATGATCGCTACAGTCATTACTGATGAACCTGTAACCTTTACATACCCTACAGGGGTAAACGTCTCATTTCCTAACACCTCTGCATTGAGGACTGTTGAATTAGAAGGAAACGAAAGCTATACATTTACAAACACTTCAGATTTCAAATTTTATGTGAAAGCTAAAGGAGGAACGAAAAGTCCCTCTCCTAAATATGATTATTCTCTTTATGACTCTGATGATAATTTAATCAAAGCTTTAGTAGCTCAGGGGTCTGGATCTCAGGCAGGTGGGGTTCTTTTAAAACCGGGTGAAAAAGCTGTTGTAACCACAATTTCGGGTGATTCTATTAGATTTTTAGCCCCATTTGATTTAACAACAGGTGGACATAGTGATACCCCGGCTTTGATCAGAACAGAGTTATCTTTGGATGAATCGTTGACTCTTACCAATATAAGTAATAAGTTAATTCATTTGCAAACGAATGCTTCATCTAAAAAACCTTTTAAGTATGTAAAATACAAAAGTAATGGAGAACCCGGTCTTCTTAATCTAAAACATACAACAAACACTTCAATAAGTCCTGGTGAAACAATTGTAGTATCACCGTCAACAAGTGAGCCTGTAACATTCATCTACCATCCCCTTCAGTTCCTCAATGAGGAAGAATCTGATCCTCCTTTTTATGAACAAGTACTGCAAAAGGGTGACAGTTATTATTTTGATAATTTGAGTGACTTTCCATTAAGTCTGAAAGAAATCCGAGTTTCTTCCTCTGATAAATTTGATTATAAAATTTATGATGACGAAGGTAATTTTGTCAGAGAATTTGTAAATACATCAACACCTCCAAAATTATCACCTAATGGTAGAGCTTTAATTAGTAATGTATCAGATAACCCAATTACCATTTACAGCCATTATAGATATTTATCTTCTACAGATAGCGCTGAACCAGCTCTTGAACGTGTTGTGTTGCATGAAGGAGAAACAATTGAATTTGCTAATATCTCTGATAAAGCACAAAAAATCCGGACGGATACTTCTAAAAAGGATGACAACCTAGTTCATATGGCTAAGTACAAGTCTGATGGTTCGATTAGAAGTGATGCATTTTCGTATCTTTGGGGTTCGGTTGTTGGAACAAATTCAAAAGAAAAAACGGTATTACGAAACGAAAAAATCGTATTTACTAGTATTTCTAAAAACCCAGCTACATTCATTTACAATAAAGATAACTTTTCCATGCGTTATTCTAAGAAGGAAGCTCTCACCTATAAACTTTTACATCAAGGTGAAAGCATAACTCTCTATAATAACACTGATCATGATACGTTACTTAAATCATTTGGGATACGCGAAAAATCAAAATACAACTACAAACGTTATTTAAAGGATGGCAGAACGCAAGAATATGAAGGCTATATTAACAATACAGCGTTACCAGCCCATAGTCGTGTAACGATCACCCTTTTAAGCGAGGAACCAATTACATTCTATGGACCGACTGAACTTATTACTGAAGCAGCCAGTATGCTCCCAACATACAATACGCTTGAGCTTCATTCATCTCAAACATTAGACCAAGAAAATACCGATACTCTTTATTACAAATTTACAACAAACAAATCAGGATTACATCGCCTGTTTACTGACTCTATTGACGTTAATAGCACTGATATCAAAATATACGAAGATCCTCAGCTAACTACATTAATTACGGAGAGTTCCGAAAACATTACGCTTGGATCCTCTCATTATAAAAAAGCGGAAGCTCTTTTGAGAGGAAACCAAACCTATTATGTTCAACTAACAGGTGCTAACTCCGGCAGAAGCATTACTCTTGAAGAGGATTTTGATTCAACGCCTCAAGATGCAACACTGGGTACTCTCAATGCTATTTATGACTTTGATCTCAGTTCAGTATTTGACATTGATTATTATCGATATATTTTACCTGAATCATCTCAACTGAACATTATTCTTCCAAAAGGAATAGCCACTATTGAAAATGGAAACGGGGATATTTTAAAAATAATAGTAGCTGGCAGTGATGATACTGTATTCATACCCGAAAATCCCGGCGTTTATTTTGTAAAGCAACAATTAAATCCTGAAGAACCTCAGTATCGAACGAAACGAAGCATTGGAAGTAGTAAAGGAAAATTTGCTGTTAAAGATTTAACTCCTACCCCGATCTTTACTCCTATCGTTTCGGTGCCTGGTTCTAAACAACCTGTCTCTTTTAAATGGAAATATTTAAGTCCACATAACAAAACTATTTTTGAAGTTTATTTAAAAGTTGATGGGAAAAAGAAATATTTAGTTTATCGTAACGAAAAAAATGAGTTATTTGAAGCAAATAAAAACTACAGTTTCCTTTGGGATGGGTTTATAAATGTAAATCAAGAAGGTTTCGGGGCTTATGCAGGTAATGGGCGATACACGGTATCTATTTTTGCTGAGGATGCTCCTCAATTTAAATATGAAGCCGATGTTATTGTAAATAATTCTATTGCCGCTGCTGAGATTAATGCAGATTTATTGATATCTAAATATAACAGTACGATTCCACAGGCTAAAATTTCAGAAATGCAGATGCTCTTGGAGAAAATGAGCTTTTATGAAGGCGAAATTACTGGGAAATATGATACTGAAACATTGATGGCAGTAATCGCATATGAAAATGTTCTAAATAAATGGAGTCGTCAATTAGCTGTAGAAGTATATACAAAAGGGACAGGTTATTTTTCTGAAGTTGGACAAATAGATAACAGACTCCTTAATTACGCAAAAATAGATGCAGGTTTAGGCCGTGATAAATTTGGAAGTATATATGATATATTTTACACTGGAGATGTCTTAATACTTTCTGAAGTGGCTTCAAGTGTAGCTGGAGTTGCATATGAGTCTATTATCCTTACTAAAAGAGGATCTCAATTAGTTAAGGAAACGGCTAAAATTTTGAAGTCAAGTAAAGTTGAATCGGTTATTAAAGTTTTTGATAAAAGTGTAATAAAAATAGAACATATTTTTTCAAAAAAGCACATTAATAATGGAATAATGGATCTAGGAAAAAATCAAAACGAAATACTAGAAAAATTTATTAACACAGTAAAAACAGCGGATAGTAAAGGGATGCTCAAAGAAGGAATGAACCAGATTCAAACCATAATTAACGGGCATGAAGCCGAGATTCGAGTTTTTGTTTCTGAAGGAAAAGTACTGAATCTGGATGGTTTTAAGGGGTTCTCTACACGAAAAATGGGAAACAGTATTAAATTCCCTTAGAAAAGGAGATATTCATGGAAAAGCAAGAACTGTTCAAGAACATATTAGATTTATCACCATCTCATGATATAGAACAAATTGAATCTTTTATAGATAGCTATCTTCATCTTCATCCCACTGACATTGACATATTGATTCGTGGTGCTGTCTTAGTTTTAAGTCCCCCTGTTGCTGATGTATATAAAAGCTTAGATTATTTAGAAAAAGCGGTAACCATCGACCCTACTAATCATAAAGCTTGGTTTATTCTTTCCCATATTCATGAAACAAGACTGGGAGGTATTGACATCAGGGTTATCGACCATCTTTCTACGTTACATCCAAAGGAAAAAGAAACCCAATCTATCATTGAATTAATAAAAGGATGGTATTCTTGTAAAATTGATGACCTAAACAATTATAAAATCTATTTACAGAAATCAATTGATTTAGCACCTAACTTCGTTTTTAATCGTGTAGAATTAGGAAAGCTTCTATTAGACCTAGGGTATAAAACAGAAAGTAAGCATCAATTTAAGATAGCTCTTCAAAACGTTGTTAAAATATACACTATAGAGGAACCAATTATGGATTTAACTGATTATGATGAATTTATTAATGAGAACATCAAAGGGATATACCTTACAGAAGTAGTGGTTGCTGGTTATAAAAAATATCTATAAAAACCCAGGGCATTACTAAGTACATCTTAGAGATAATTTTTATCTCAAAAAATCGTATAAAAGCTCATCTCTAGTTAAAGGGGGGACTGACCCCCGTTTCTAGGACAGGGATCAAAACACCTTACAAGTTTAAGCAGCCAGTCGACAGGTTAATCCTTCGAGGATGAACGTTTCCGACTTGAGGCAGGCGTGAAACGATTCAATCGGGGCGTTATCAGCAGGTGTTCCCTTCCGGGACATACTCATGGTAATGCCTCTTTCCTTTACAGCTAATTGGTAAGCCGACGATGTATAGACTGACCCTTGATCACTATGCAACATGCATTGCTCCAGTGGTGGAAGTTGCTGCAACGTATCTAAAACCAAGGTAGTATCTTGCTTGTCTCCAATATTGTAGGCGATGATCTCGCCATTGTATAAGTCCATGATACTGGATAAGTACAACATTTTTCCGTCGTAAGGCAGGTAAGTAATGTCTGTGACCAGCTTCTGTAGCGGATGATTCGCCTGAAAATCCCGTTTTAAAAGATGATCCGCAACCTGTATCGGTTGTCCGATTCTCTTTCGCTTTTTTACTTTGACTCGACATTGCAATCCTTCTTCTCTCATAATTCGTTGCACTCGCTTATGATTAATTTGCATCACTCGTCGCAAAAGTGCAGTGATTTTACGGTATCCATAACGAAAGCGATGTTCCTGACACAATCTTCGGATATGGGAAACCAAAGGATTCAGAACCTGTACGTCTAATCGTTTTCTCCATCGATAGTACGTAGAGCGAGGAATTTCGAGCCACTGGCATGCTAATTGCGTAGATACTTCTCCCTTTATCTCGTTCATCCATTGAACTACTACTTCTGGTGACACCTCCTTTCCCATACGTGTACTGTTTACCTACAGGCTGCTCAAAACGATGTGTCTCGCCATTTCTGTACCATCGCATCCATGTTTTAAGTTGTGTTTTGTTTTTAATACAAAGCTGATCCATCACTTCTTTCACGGGGATACCAGCCAATCTCATCTCAACAGCCTTCATCTTAATTTCCATAGGGTAACTCACTCTCGTTGCCAAAGAAAAAACACCTCCAGGTTACTTCCCATATCTTACGACATGGTTGCATTCTCTTGAAGGTGTTTTGATTTGTCTCACGTTATGGGGTCAGTCCCTTAAAGCTTGAGATGGGCTTTCTATTCTTTTAATACCAGTGGAGTCAACAGAGATAGTATTCTCTCTAATAAATTGGGACAACTTCAATAAATACTGCACGCTACACTTTTGGCGCGAATTAAAAATCCATTAGAGGCTACAATGCCGGTAAACAGATGTCTTGATGCTCGGACACATGAGAAGCAAATTGATTTGTATTATCAATGGCTTGTGGGTCCATGGCTAAGAGCATAAGATCCTCCTCGTATATCAAATGTTTCTGACAAAGCTCTTGTTACCAAATGTAAGACCATTGGGAAGAACCGGTAACTGCTCCATCGTGTATAGTAGCCCATTTTCTTAAATGGTATTAAGACATGTCTCCCCCAGACGGTAGAAGCTCCATTACAGATTCCAACTGAGTCACTATGGGCTTCTTCTGATATCGTTCTCCATGTACTTCTTCTCATTCAGTTATTTCGCAATGTTGACGAATACCCCATTATTGAGTAGTTTTAAAGCAGCTGTTGAGAAGGCTTAAAAAAATGGTATAAAATATGGTGAACTAATAATTGTAGATGGATGGGAGTTAGTGTTTGCTAAAACGGATTGCTACCATTGATAAAGCATGCATTATATAGATAAAAGAGGGATATACATGTTACGAAAAATAGGAATCCAAGAAATAGTACATGAAACTCTAGAACTAGATGATTATACTCCGTTCAATGTTTACTGGAAAACTCCATTTGTATTTCCTACTCAATACTGGAGAACTGGCGATTTAAAAGAATCCTTTATAGAGATTGGGATTAATTTAGACTCAGGTGAATTACTCTCCATTACATCACTATTACTACCTTCTATATCTTATGAGTCGCCCACTTTCTTAAATAGTCAAAAAGCTATTGATCAATCTGGCATCCCAGTCTTTGATATGTCTGCTTGGGAAAATATCAAATATATTGATAATCCTATTGATTTCCAATCATTCTTTTTTAATGGAAAGGTAACCATAGTTTTTGATGATACAAATGCAGCAGCTTCTACGTTATCCTCGGAACATTTTACGTTTTATTTTGATTCCAATCATTTTTTGATAGCCTTTGACCTTGGAAATCTTTCTGAAGAGGAAATCCTTCAATTGAGTTCTTCAATTAAATTGAATACAAATTGTAACATGTAACGTTATACCAGATTTAATTGCCCCCATTTGTTTAAAGGTTTCTTGTTAACTTATGGAGGCTAGGATGCGGAAAGGATTGACTTATGTGTTTCGACATTACGCGGCTGGACTCGACTTGCTACAGAGATAGCTCTCGTTGTTGTCATCGTTTCGCTGTTATCTTCGCTTCTTTATTACTACCACTGATAATTCAAAGTAACTCGCCCGTTTGAATAGCTGTTCTAGTATTCACAGCTATTTTGTTGGACATAGGAGTATCCGCAAACCTTGTGCTCAGTCAACGTTCGATTTTTCGTTGAGGTCAGAAATTTGTAGTCGATTAAACAGGCTATTCATGGCTATTTTCTGTTTGGGTGATGCTATCGGCTCCTCTCTATCGGAGCATGGGCATACGCCTTAGGTAGATGGAGTACAGCATTATGGATTAGAATAGCTTTTCCGGTCATAGCATTGCTTTATTTTGCAACAGAGAAATAGTTCTTTGATCAAACTTTAGCCGTCAGGATTCGCCTGACTGCATGAATATGGTTTCTATTTCCATCCGCTGTGGAGAAGAAGGTAAAAAGTCCACGTTTAAAACACTATAGCCACAACAAGCAGCATAGCTGGATTTCCAGTAAGATAAATGTGATACGTCACACAATTTCGGAATATTGTCCCTATGTCTTTAACCTTTCTTCTACAAAAAAATCCCGTTTCACTGTTAAAAAGCGAAACGGGATCTCATCCTTAGCAATCAAAATATATACAAAAACACAGTTGCCTACACGAGTCAAAATTACGGCATTCTGTTACATGCCCTTCTCATTCATGATTGACTCGACTCTTTGATCCATCAGCCCAGTTTAATCACACAACTACCTAACACCTTATCTCCAAAAACTAGCTCCAGATGGTCGCCATCTGCAATCGCACCCACGCCTGACGGTGTGCCTGTAAACAGGACATCTCCTTTTCCTAACCCAAAATGCTCACCTGTAAAATCAACCAAGGACTGAATGTCAAAGATCATGTCTGTGATATTGCCCCGTTGTACTTCCTGACCATTTTTCAACAGGCTAAAATCCACCTTTTCTAGCTCAGCAATACTGCTAATTGGTGTGCTTGCAGTCAGGATCGCGGAGTTACGGAAGCCTTTCGCCAATAGCCAAGGAAGCTTCTTCTCTTTTAATTGGTCCTGTAAATCTCGCATGGTAAAATCAATGCCTAGTGAAACACGATCGATTAACTCGTCAGCTTTCATTCCTTTTTGATAAGCTTGATTTATATGTACGACCAGCTCCACTTCGTAGTGAATGGCCCCCTGATCATTTGGCAAGCGGATATCTTGTCCATCCGCAATTACCTGAGCATGGGTTGGCTTCATAAAAAGAAAAGGAGATGTCGGCACCTGATTACCTAGTTCTGCTACATGTAAACGATAGTTACGACCTACACAAAAGATGTTTTGCACTTGTTCCATGTCTTCTACCTCTTTTCTGCTAGCTAAGGAATGAGTCTAGTAACAACGAATCATTGATCGACTTCCTTGCGTTATAGATGTCATTGCTCTCTTATTTTAACACTGAACACAGGGATTTGGTGCATGCTTATGAAAATTCTCGGAGTCACTAACTGCATATGATGTTGAAATCGGAAAGGATAACTCACATTCGTCCTACTCCACTTTTGCCCTATCATGATCGAGCAAATGCTACGTCCTGCCCAAAAATGTAGTCGAACCCCTTGCACATGAAATGATTTTTCCATCAATTATTTCCAGTTTGATCCTCGATAGCCAGCTTCCCTTCTTCCATTTCCATAGATCATAACCGTTCAAGTACGAGGCATGAAAAAATCCAAGACCCCTTCATAATAGGATGTCTTGGATCTCACAAGCTTTACACCTGACGCTCTGCTACAATATATTGCACATACTCTTCTGCACTCTTTTGAACCGTATGCTTATCTGCTTGAAATACCCCATGGAAAATATACGCAGGCAAAAATGTCGTACCGATAAAATTACTTGTTGCTTGGAAAGGCTTCAATAATTCGCTCATGGAATACTGATTAAGGCCACCAGCACGATATTTGTCCTCCGAGCTACCAGTGGATATCGCAAGGATTAAATCTTTGTTGTGTAAGTTGTTGCCATTCGTCCCGTACGCCCAGCCATGTGTGAGAACTGTATCCTGCCACTTTTTCAGTAACGACGGCGAGCTATACCAATAGAGAGGGAACTGTAAAACAATTCGGTCATGCTGCTCACATAGCTTTTGTTCTGCTTCTACATTTATTTGTTCATCAGGATATTCCTTATACAGCTCATGTACGGTAATCGCTTCATGCTTATTTGCTTCCTCTATCCAAGCGCGATTAACAACCGATTCCTCCATATTTGGATGAGCAACAATAACTAACACCTTCATGAGATTACCTCCGAATTAACTGAGATTACGCTTCCTGAATAAGTGCTGTCCTATTATCCTACTTTTTGTTCAATCCTTGCTTCTCAACAAATTCCTTCATATACATACGAGCAGGTTTGGACAGCATATTGGCCATCTGTCCTGTCCATGTATCTGAGCGTTCCCCTTGTGTACGTTCCTGATAGTAGCTAGAAATCGTGGCGTTATACTCCTGTAATTGCTGTTGATAGCTCTGTTTATCCTGATTATATTTCTCCTGATGGTACACATGCCCAATTGGCAGACGCGGCTTCTGACTTGACTCCTGTAATGGATAGCCTACTGTCATCGCAAAGAGTGGCATAACGTGAGTAGGGATGTCTAAAAGCTCTGTGACAGCCTGCAATTGATTGCGCAAACCACCAATATAGCAAATGCCAAGCCCCATAGATTCTGCTGCAAGAGCCGCATTCTGTGCTGCAAGGGTCGCATCAATCACCGCTACCATGAATTTTTCTGTGCTTTCAATGGCTGGAGACAGGTCTTGCCCTTCCATCTCGGCAATCACCTGATGACGGTGTAAATCGGCGCAAAACACGAATAGATGCCCATTGGTTTCCACATACGGTTGATTACCGCATAGCTCAGCCAACTTGCGTTTTGTCTCTTTATCTGTAATTCCGATGATGGAATAAGCTTGTATGTAACTGGAGGTAGAGGCCGCTTGGGCACATCTGACAATGGTCATAATTTGTTCTTCTGATAACGGACGATCCTCATACTGTCGAATAGAACGGTGGTTCAACATGGTTTCAATGATGTTATTCATAGATATCTCCTCCCATTTCCTGCTCTTGCCTAACAAGGAACGAAAAAATCTGTCCCTTCCTCTATTAAATATCCAAATGAAAGGATAAGCAAACGCTGAAGGAAAAGAAAGTGTAACAAGAAAAGTCAGTCTTTTCTTTTCCTTGTGTTAATCCTTATACGGATCAAACTCATCCGCCCCTGCCATGCATACTCCTACAGGCTTTAACACATGTAAAACGTCCAGAGTTTCGGCGTGAGCTTGTAGGACGTCCTGAAGCTTTTTATAAACGAAGGGACTTTCATCGGGTCCTGCACCTCGAAGCTCTACCCCAAAATCCTGCACCGCTTTTTTCATCTGCTCCTCGGTAATCTTTCCTCCGCTACGCTTGCGAGTTTTCCAATTAAGCCGACCGGCGGCCTCTGTTCGGCTCATCATTCTACCCGCACCATGCACCGTACTGTAAAAAGCTTCTTTATTTTCCTTCGAATCCTTTCCTTGAACAATGACAGAAATATCTCCCATACTACCACCAATAAATCCAAGCTGACCCGGAGCTGAAGGAGTTGCCCCTTTACGTACAACAACATACTCCTTCTGATCATGTATTTCCTTCCATGCAAAATTATGATGATTGTGCACCTCAAACGTACTGGAGGCTCCTAAAATTTTTAATACCTGATCAATCACATAATCCCGTCCTGCATAAGCATACTTACCGGCTAAGCTCATTGCTCGCAGATACATATCACCAATTTCCGTATCTAAATCTAGCAGAGTCGGTGCTTGATCCATGGACTCTCCTGGTGTCTTGTCGGAAAAACTACGACCGTGAGCCAAATTAAGAAACCCACTTGCAGTCTTATGACCAAAGCCACGACTGCCAAAATGATTCGCAATCCATACGACGTCCGTAGCTTCTTCCACAAAAATATCGACAAAATGATTACCGCTACCTACCGTCCCTAATTGGTTGTGCGCCAATGAATAAAGGGATTGGTATTCTTTTTTGCCAATTTGCTTATACACGTTCCAGTTATCATCATCAAACAGCTCGTGATCTACTTTTTCTTTATTAACGCGGCCCATTCCAAAAGAGATTCGCTTGGCAATTTTGTTCATGATAGCAGGCATTTTTTGCTGAATATCCCGATACAGTAAATTAGTACGAACAGCCTTGTTTCCGCATGCTATATCATAACCTACCCCAGATGGGGAGATTTGTCCTTCGTAGACGACAACTCCCCCAACCGGTTGGGAGTACCCTTTATGATGATCTGCCATCAATAACACCTGCACAACATTTCCATGCTGAGCGCAAGTTACAGCTTGCGAGACAGCATTATCTAGGGGTGTTCCCCAGACACGCACATTTTGAATCGTTTGGTACATGTTACACTCTCCTAGTTGCTTATTCTTTTCAAAATACTCCGATTTTACCCTTTGCCAGTGGTCTTATAACATGATTGTAGCAAACTTGCCTCAATCTTTGCATCTTTTATCCAATTCGATTGTATATTTTTCTCCTTATGCTAAAATAATTCCAACTATCTGATAATTCCACAATAAACCAATAAACGAAGATCAAGAGAGGAACAGGTAAAATGAATCCAGAACATATCTTTCCAAAGCTTGAAACAGAGAGACTCATTCTTCGTCAGTTGCAGCCCTCTGATGCACCTGCCCTATTTCATTATTTCTCCAAGGATGAAGTAATGAAATATTATGACTTAGAAACGTTCTCAGAACTAGAACAAGCAGAAAACCTCATTTCTTTATTTAACGAACGTTATATGGCAAAGCAAGGGATTCGCTGGGGCATTACACAAAAAGCGGACGATGTAGTGATTGGAACCTGCGGATATCATAATGTTCGTACGGAGCATTCCAAAGCAGAGATTGGTTACGAGCTATCTCCTACATTTTGGCAGCAGGGGATCATGACTGAAGCGGTTCAAGCCATTATTAAATTTGGATTTTCTCAATGGAATTTGAATCGGATTGAGGCCTTTATTAATCCGGAGAATGAGGGGTCCAGAAAACTTTTAACCAAAATAGGGCTTCGAGAGGAAGGCTTCCTGAAGGAATATTTTTTCGAAAAGGGCTGTTTTGTTGACGCTGTTATTTTTGCCATTTTGCGAAAGGAGTTTACTCATAAAAGGTAAAAATAAGAGACCTTTATCCCAAAAGATAGAAGGTCTCCCTCTCTTTTCTGATGCGGCTGTTGGTGACTTTAATCCTTCCTGAGAATTTGATAGCTGTGGCGAAAGAGTAACCTGTAGCTATCTGTATCCTCAAAATAGTTGTTCTATTCCTTTAGCTTTATAAGCGCAGGACCTCCGCAACCTCCCCTAGTGCCTTCGCAATCCGAGCTTCCTCTACATTGGAAACATTGATTCGCCATAATAGCTCTTTTTCAGAGTCCTTCATGTAGTAACGGTCTACAGTGTCTATAATAATTCCGCGTTTGAGCAGATTTGTTTTTACCTTGGTTTCCGATATTCGCTCTTTTGTCTTTATATACGAGTGCACACCACCATTTAACGGAGCTTCCACCACATTATGACTTTGTTGCCATTCGCGAAGCGTACTTGCACGTTCCTTAACAAAAATCTGGAAACCCCTAGAGTTAACCTTTATCATGATGTCATTAGGTTTCGTTTGCTTTAATATCCTTTCCCTGACCCAGCACCTCGGTAATGGTACCATTTCGGCTTTTTTTGCACCTTGGAGCGATATGCGCTTTGTGTTGGCTATAATATATCTGAGCATTCTGTCTTCTGTAGGCACTGCCTTTTTATCCAATTATGTTCTATCTAAAATAGAGGCTACTAAGATGAGCGTATTTAACAACCTTTCAACACTTATCTCAATGCTAGCTGGGGTCATTTTTCTACAAGAGGAATTAGGGTATTACCATTACGTAGGAGCAGCCATGATTATAGTCGGAGTGATTGGTACTTCCTTTTTAGGCCAAAAGAGACACCAAACACAAAGCATCCCAAAATCTTAAAAATGAATGATGTTATTACGGAATCCATGGGTACTAGCCTTGAGTCTTTCTAAGACCTCAAGGCTTATTTAAGTAAGAAAGCATTTCGTTTATTGTTCATTTCGAAGAGGATGTACGAAAGGCTGTCTAACACTTTTTTCTCTGAAGTTGCAAAAGTATACGATTCAAATATTGTTTTTTTTGTTAAAATGAGAGCTGGGAGTGCCAATCTGCAAACTTCCTCTATTCCATCATCTAAGGAGTGTCAAAATGGGAGCCTATCTCGTACCAATTCAAACTGCATTATTCATCTTTCTCCTTGTAGCCTTCGTCTTGACTGTTCCTTATATGATCTTTAGCTATAGACGCTATGGTTACATCAATAGGTATCGTGTCCTTTTCCTGTCTTCCTTTTTGTTTTACGCACTATGTGCCTATTTTCTAGTGATTCTACCTTTGCCGGACATCATTGATACTTGTTCCATGCAATCACCGGGAACCGTTTATTACAATTTACAGCCATTTTCCTTTGTACAAGACTTTCTCAAGGAGACAAATCTTGTCTGGTCCAAACCAGCTACCTATCTGTCGGCCTTACGAGAACGTGCCTTTTTGCAAGCAGCCTTTAACTTCCTATTATTGTTGCCATTAGGTGTCTATGTACGGTATTTCTTTAAGAAAGGTTGGAAGTTTGCATTAGGTGTAGGCTTTGCAACGTCACTCTTTTTTGAAATAACACAGCTAACTGCCCTCTATGGCTTTTATACTTGTCCATATCGTCTATTTGATATTGATGATTTGATGCTAAATACGTCCGGTGCAGTAGCTGGATTTTTCATAGCGCCATTTCTACTGATCATGTTCCCTCCTAAGGATCAATTAGATCAAGGGATTAACTTAGACGAAAAGCCTGTTGGCTACATACATCGTTTGTTGGCCTTCATGATTGATTCTCTAATCGTAGAAAAGCTAACATCTGTGTTTACGGATTTGTTTGTTAGAAATACGCCTTCTACGAACTGGGGGGTTACGACATTTCAGTATCCGATCATTACCATTGCCTGCTTCATTCTTTACTTTATAGGAATGACCTATTTATGCAAAGGGCAAACCGTTGGACTATGGCTATTGCGTCTTAGGGTTGTATCCACCGCACATCAGGAGCTAACAATAAAAGAGATCGCCAAGCGGAACATCTCCTTCTATATCGGGAATATCGGAATTACCTCCATAGGTTATTTTATCCTGAATGGATTGCCAACCACCCTATCATACTATCCGCTGCTCTATATTATGATTTTTGGAGTAGTTTTCTTATATCAGTCCGTGTTAGTACTTCACTTCGTACTGATCATCCTACGAAGAAAACGGCAATTTTACTATGAAACCATTAGCCAAACAAGAATTGCACGTAAAATAAAAGAACCTAAAACAACAGATTAAAGACGAGCTAATCTCAGCGAAAAAGCTTGGAGTTTCATTCTCCAAGCTTTTTTATATGCATCGCAAATGACTAGAGTACCCCCTACAAAAAAGAATAGCTATCCTGAAAAGAAAATATCGGCAACAACTATCGGTAAATTTTATTGAATTTTTCTGAATTTTAAAATAATATAGAAGAAATTTGTTTTATATCATAATTTTTAGGAGGATTGTTATTCTATGAAAAAAATGTCACTTGCAGCCATCGGTCTTGTTAGCTTATTAAGTACGTCTAGCGTTTTTGCATGGGATGGTACCGCTACATCAATAGCATCTAAGGACAAGCTTACAGTAGAGGATCTGCCCGAAAAGATGCCTGGTAAAACTGTTCTTGCATTCTCAAATGGAACATTTACGGTGAAGGAAGAAGCTAAACCATCACAGGTAAAAGCACTTTCAGCTAATGAAGAATATTCAGTTGAAATACTAGAAAAAATGCAGCACTCAGAAATTGTAACTGATGAGGAGCTAGCCCAATTGCCTGTACACCCAGAAATCGCATATAACGAGATTGAACCTCAAGAGGGAATGCTTGCCTACTACAATGCGGAGGGAGATCTGTATAAGGTAACCCTAGACGGAGTAAATGTGTTAGCAGCTTGGGCAAAGGGACCAGCAACCCCAGGTACTTATGGCCCGTGGGGTGCGCACAAAAACAAGATTATTGCGACTGCTACCGATGTTGAAGGTACAGGACGTGTCACCAACTTCACTGATGCAATCGGAGATCATGATAATCGACTTAAAAAATATGACGCCGCTACTAAAGGCGTATACGATAATCCAAAAAGCAATACCTCGATTCGTGTTCGCAATTTTAATAATGATCGCATTGTCTATGTATATAAAAATGATATAGGTGCCTTACCAGATGCAGTCCTCGATGTTTGGCAGCCTACTCTTGCGGATTTTGGTGAAAAAGTCTCAGACTATACTAGTTTCCCTGGCCGCTATTATTATGTAAAATAAGTAATATCGCAATTCACCACATTATTCAGGAGATTCTAATCAATGAAAAAACAACTCCTCTTTTTCTTTTTGATACTTTCTACCTTACTTGTTTCTTGTAGCCCTACCAAATCACCTTATCTCTCCATTACTGTAACAGCAGGCGAAGGTGACCAGCTTTTATCCACTATCTATGAATATGACCTATCTACGAAAAAATTATTGATGCGAGGACAAGTACCGTATACATCGCAGTACCCTTTAACTGCTGTGGATGTCAAACGACAGGTGATTTACTATACCGGACGCGATCAATCTGGGTTAGCCGATCAGTTACAGGTGTATGATTTGACATCAAAGCAATCTCAGACGCTTACAACTGATTTATTCGCTATCAATGAATTGTTTGTTATTGATAAACAAGTAATTTTGGCTGCTTCCTCCAAAAAAGCAACAGACAATCATATCATGCCACTCGCTTCCTATGATTTGGATCATAAGCAATTCCGATTCTGGTGGGACCCCAATAAGGAGGATACCACCGTTAAGTTTGCAAAACCCATTCCTGGAACCAATCGGTTATATGCTGGGCTATACTCATTTGGGGAAAGTTTCACCAATCTTGAAAAAGCAAATCAGCTACAGCTACAGGCCGGAGCAGAGCCCCCTCTCTACACAGTATTCGAGTTTGATGATAGGGGAAATAAAATCAAGAAATGGTTTGAGACAAAAGAGGAGTTACCTTTCTTTGCACTATCTTCTGATCAAAAACAAGCCTTTTATAGCAGTGCTACTACCACCTTTACGCCTAGAAGCTATCAGTTCCTTGAGCTTGCCACTTCTTCCAAAACTCCTTTTACACCATTTGAACAGATTTCTGATGCGTTTTTTGAACCCGGGGATCAGGGCTTGCTGCTGCTTGGTACCTATCAAAAAAAACGTGGCGTTTATCGATACGATCTCCAAAGCAAGGAGGTTACTTTACTAATGGAAGAGCCTACTAAAGCATTTATAAACAATTTCACTCTAATGGAAAAGTAACACAAAGGGACACGCAACAGGAACCATATTGCCGACTGCCTTTCTTGTACAGTATAGTCGAGAGAATTGGACCAAACGACTTATAACTGGCAAAAGCTAGTACCTTTTCAATAAAAATGCCCGCAGCTCCTCTTGGCCACGGGCATTTTAGAGACTTTCCTTACATCTGTGCATCCATCATTCTTCGCAGATGTAAGATTATGTTTTCCTCCATAAACTCTACGTCGTCATACGTAATATAGTCACCTTGTTTTACGATTCTTTTCAAACGGATGTGCGGACCAATTAAACCAATCGGCAATGCATTCATCCGCTGTTTATCCGTAGCTGTCACGATCCTGCCAAATGCCGTGAATCCACCGATACAATCTAATGCGTCACCGGGCAGCAAATCTTTTTTAGCTACCGCCACGGTTTCAGCTACAGAGCCGTAATACGGTATAATGGTTGGCTCTTGATCTAAATAAGCTTTGGCTACCGAAAGCGGTGTTTCTAAACTACACAGGTGATACGGGCGATATAATACATAATGTGGGCCATTCCCCATTTTGAGATATCGCATTTCGTGGTGTACTTCTTCTTTATCAGAAGTAATGATTGCAAACACACCTGGAGCAATTCCATCCACATACTCTACGATCTTGTGCTGATGTAAAATACCGCCATGCTCTTGTAATCGGAAAATGTCCGGCAATTCTCTCACTCCTGATTTTACTCCATGCATACCCGGTATATCAGGAATAAAGCCAGTAGCATTGGCTACACATGTCATCTCGACCATCGTCTTGGTTCCATCCTGGAAAGAAGCAATCATCTTCGGACTAGCACCTTTTTGGAGCGCTTCCTCACGCGCCGTGTCCGGATTTGCAAAGTAATTTACTTGATTGTTTTTTCCCTTTCCAAGCGCCACAATCTCAAATCCTAATGCATCTGCAAAATCATGCAATTCCATAATACATCCAGGCTCGTCCCCTGCTGTCCCTGTATAGACCAACCCTGCGGCTCTAGCCATTTTTGAAAGGAGCGGGCCAACAGTCACATCTGCTTCCGCATTTAACATCACTACATGTTTTTGATTCATAATACCATCCCATGCCATTTTAGCGCCGATAGTAGGAACCCCTGTCGCATCAACGATCACATCTACTTCCTTGAGACTAGCTATCAGAGAGGCATCCTTCGTGACAACTACGCTTCCTCGATTGATGGCTTGATCTGCTTTATCATTATCTTGCGTTTCATAAATGTCGGTATCTCCTACCCCAGCCTTTTTGTACGCATTCACTGCATTTTCTGGCGCAATATCGGCTGTAGCAACCACTCGCATGCCTTTCATCGACTCAATTTGAGAAATCAGCCCGCGCCCCATTTGCCCTGCCCCGACCAAACCTACCTTGATAGAGCCTCCGTCTTTTGCCAATTCAGCTAGTTTTCGATTGATGTTTAGCATCATACTTCTCCCCCTTAGTTTTGTAGGAACGGATTTTTAGTAACGTACAAAAGCAATGACCGTATCAATAGCAGGAACCGGCAACTCATTCTCTTCCACATGGATGGTACCTGGTAACTCTGGGGTAGGCTCTCCATCAAACCTAAGTGTACAGTGACCCATGCTTTGAAGTGTTTCATTAGCTGTTCCTCCGACTGCTGCAATCCTATACTTTCTATCTCCAACAACCAGAAAATCGCCTGCTTGTACAGGTGCAAACAAATCCGCTTTGGTGTGTAGAACAGCGATATCGTGCAATTCGTCTGGAACATTATCATCAAAAATAATCAGCGTACGCTCTGTTAGAAAGCTTTCGACCAATTCGCCAATTTTGGTGGCTTTTACTTCTAGCAATGTTGTCATTGGTTTCTCTCCTTCACGAATACTCCCTGCGTATTTTTTATCCCACACACAAATGGATTACTTATTCTGAATAAAGTCCAAAGCTGAATAAATAAGCAATCACAACAGCAAGAGGACCTGTAATTAAGCGGGAAATTAAAACCGCTGGCACGCCAACCTCGATTGTTTCCGGCTCCGCTTCTCCCAAAGTAAGTCCTACTGGGACGAAATCACATCCTACCTGCGGATTGATAGCAAATAACGCTGGTAAAGCAAGCTGTGGTGGAATATTTCCTCGACCGATCTCTACACCAATGAGAACACCAACCACTTGAGCAATCACCGCACCTGGCCCTAAAACTGGGGATAAAAACGGCAAAGCCGCAATGATTGACAATAACAAGAGTCCTACTAGATTACCAGCAAGAGGAGAAACAAATCGTGCAATCACATCTCCAATACCGGAATAGGTGATAATGCCGATCAGTGTACTTACAAATGCCATAAACGGTAATATATTTTTAATAACCTGTTCAATTGTTTCACGGCCAGCCTGATAAAAAACATTGACGATGCCTCCCATCACACGCCCAATTTTTTCGATGATAGTAGGTTGTTTGGCGGCTTTCATCTCAGCTACTCTTGCTTTGGCTTCCTCCTTTAATTCCTTCGCGCTTTTACCTGTTAGAGACAATGAAGCCTGAGCTGTATCCGTTTCTGCATTTCCTTTCTCTGCTACCAAAGCTCCTTTTGTTTCTTGCCCTGCGGTTTCGGCTTCCATGATATCCTGTTCACGTACACCAGATACAAAAATCTCTTCTTTAATAAATTGAATGAGCGGTCCAGATGGTGAGGTGGCCGTGATGTCGACAGTCATGACGTTTAAGCGAGGATATACACCGCAACGAGCCGTTCCACCACAATCAATGACCACGCAAGCCATTTCATCTGGTTCCACCTTATTGTTAAACGCATCAACAGCAATACCACCAGTCAACTGAGCAATTTTGTTCGCTACAGGATGGATACCCCCTCCCGTTACGCAAGCGATATATTTCTTTTCATGGGTTGGTAAAATGGTCAGTGGACCACCCCAGCCGCCAGAGCCCTTGACAATATGAACAGCACGGTAGTTTTGCATTTCCGCTCCCTCCTTTTCACCTTCTATACACTTGCTTGTTGAGCTTTGCGTTTTAGCATCATCTTAGTGATATACTCCGTCAATACGCCTCGAATTAGGATCACGATTGCACCAACGATGAAAAAGCGAATGGCGATTGGTCCCAATGTGTAGCCTAATTGCTGAATGCCTGTGGCAATTCCCATATAAACAAATAACTCAGCAGGGTTCGCATGCGGAAACATACCCGTGATCGGATGACACATCGAGACGGCGGAATCATAAAAAGCTGGTTTCTGCTCTTCCTTTAAGAAGCGTCCAAAGGTATATGCCATTGGATTCGTTAGGAAAAACATCGCCATAATGGGAAATACCGTGTAGCGTAACACAATATTTCCTGTACACTTTTGTGCAAAGCGAGCAATTCGCTCCTCACCGCAAAATTTGAGTAATGCGTTTACTGCTGTAATCAGACAAACTAGCGTAGGAATGATCCCTGTTACGAAACCAATAAATGTTTTCCCCCCTTCATTAAACATTCCAATAAATCCTTCAGCCAGATGGATAAGGAAATCCATAGCCATACCCCCTCACAGTTAATGAATTACTCGGAATAACCGAGCTTTTTACCCTTGAAGATAAAAAAACAGGCCGAGTCATGCATCCTTTTTGCATGTACTCGGCCCACGACCCAAGTATGAATCACTACTGTAGTTGTAAAGTTGAAGCTGGGTAAAAATCTATCTAGGTGTTATAGGTGTAATCAATGTAGGTATTGACTTAGCGTCGCCTTCCATAGCTGTTGTGGAAGGGAATGCGGTTTTTGCTCTCTGTAGTTGTTTTCGTTGTAGGTCAATCTGTTGAATCGCTATTTGTAGCGCTTTTTCTTCTGGTGTAACTGGAGTAGCAGGGTAACAATCTTCGAGCTTCTTCCCGATTAGCTCAGGTACTTCCTTGAAGGTAGCAAAAACAGTAACCCCCGTCATTCTCTTGCATCTAGTAATAGATCCATCTGGATGCGTAGTAAGTATGACGACAGAGCCGATCGACAATCTGTTTTTCTGCACTCCAACTCCTAGAAAACCAGCACGTTGCTGTTTCATTTCATCTATGCTTTGACGATAATGTTTCACCTGACGAAGCGTAAAGTAAATTTGGCAAAGCCACATCCCAATGAAAAAGAATAGAAGTGCTCCCCACAAGCCCATCATCGCTCACCTCATTACATTTGTTCTAGTTGCTTACAATTGTAATTTGAAAGCGTTTACTTGTCAAAGGATTTTTAATAAAGAAAAAACGAACCCTCTTTTTCCTTGGGTTCGCTTTCATTCAGGCATTACTTATTTTGGCTGTTTTAAACCGAATTGATTGCCATCCTCGTCTCTAAAAAAGCAAAAGATGCCAAATTCCATTTCATTCGGTTTATCAACGTCTACTCCTTTTGCTTGCAGGTCTTCATACAATTTATAAATATCGTCACATTCAAATACGATGGATGGCTTTAACTCTGCCCAGTTTTTCATCATTGCTTTTGGATAAAGAACGAGGCGTGTCTGGGCATTTTCGGGACCTACTTCCAACCATGTTGCTTTAGGCCCCATAGGAAAGTTAGCATATACAGTAAATCCTACTTTCTCTGTCCAGAAAGCTAGTGCTTTTTGTTGGTCTTCTACGTATACCCCTACCGTTGAAATGTGCTTCATCATAATTATTCACCTAATTTCTATTTGTTAAAAAGTATAATGTCCTTGTATCATATGTGAAATTCGATTCCCTTTGCAAGTCCTGCTACTAATAAAAGACTTCCCAAACTCGCTGGGAAGTCTTACATATTCTTCTATCTGAAATAACTTTCGTCAGCTAGTCATTCACATTTTGATCGTGAATTTCTTTCTTTAGATTTCCAGAGCGGATAAGCTGGACAACTTTCTCAATGTCTCCATCCAATGCCCTATCACGTTCTACAAAGGGTACTTGCTTGCGGATCATATTGTAAATCTTTGTTGTTTGGGGAGACATTTTTTTACTATCACGCAAATCTAATGCCTGACAAAGGGCGATGAGATGAATTGCCGCTACATGTTGGGTCAATTCAACAATGGTACGTGCATCTCGTGAAGAAATTGTGCCCATACTCACCTTATCCTGATTATGGGCTTCTGTAGAACGTGAAAATACACTTACTGGACCACTCATCTTTAAAGCCTCCGCCGTTAAGGCTGAGCTTGCAATTTGCATACCCTTAAATCCATGATGCAAGCCGATCTCGTAATTGTCATTGTTAAAACGCGGAATTAAATTGGGGGTCAAATCCTTATTGAATTTTTCGTCGACCACCAGTTGCAATTGTCGATCTAGTAAATCTGCAATATTTGCAACTGCTACTTTAAGTGAATCCATAGCTTGTACAACATGACCACCATAAAAATTTCCCCCATTGTAAACGTCACGTGTTTCCACATCAAAGATAGGATTATCGTTCGTTGAATTAATTTCCACCTCTAGCCATTTTTTCACCCAATCTAATGTGTCATACAGCACGCCAGTAACATGGGGAGCGCAACGGATCGAATAGCGATCCTGGATGCTTTGTGTTAATTCCAAATAGGCCTTTGAATCCAATTTTTCATTATTCCCTACAATTTGTGAATATTCTTTAGATAATTGAGAGCCTTCTAGCAGGGTATAAATATTTTTCGCACTTGCCATTTGTCCAAGGTGCGGTTTTTGTTCATGAATGAATGAATAAAAGTGTCCTCGGTTTCCAAGCAATGCTTCTGAAGCCATCGCCGTACAAATATCGGCTATAAATGCGATTTCTTCTGCATCCGCGTAAGCGAGACAAGCAAAGGCAGACATAAAAGAGGTCCCATTTACTAAAGCAAGTCCTTCCTTGGCTTCCAAAGTCAAAGGCTCGAGTCCCTCGGCTCCAAGTGCTTCTGCTACCTCACGCTCCTCCCCTTTATACAGAACTTTTCCTTCCCCAACTAATATAGAGGCAAGATAGCTTAACGGTACTAAATCACCACTCGCTCCAACCGATCCGCGTTCAGGAATAATTGGCGTAATTCCCCGTTCCATATACGCTATAAGTTGATGAATGACCTCCAATCGTACCGCTGAATTGCCCTTCACCAAACAATTCGTGCGTATGAGCATAGTTGCTCTTGCCACAGCCTCATCTGCTACTGGACCAACCCCACACGATAGAAATCTAATTAAATTTCGTTGCAAATCCCATGCTTTCTCACCAGAAATTTGTCTGTGTACACTGTCCCCGAAGCCAGTCGTAACCCCATAAATGGGATTATGCTGATTCATAATTTCATGTTTTAGCTCGTTACACTCTTCGATTCTCTTGTTCGCTTCTTCTGATATGTGAAAAGTAAATGCTTCGAAGGTACCTTTCGCCATCTGGGCTACATCTGTTATGGTCAGATCATTTCCATTTAATAGAAGTGTATGCTTTCCATGTAGCATCAACTCTTGTTCGAAAAGGGCTACTTGACTCATTTTCAACCTATCCTCTCTATGTGTATCTGGTTTCTTCTCTATTTCTCAACCGCTTGAAGGTATGAGCACAAGGTGGAAATTTTCACCTGATCATCTTCCATAACCGAAGTGATGAATGTTATGAAAATACGACTTAGCTTCTCTATCGTTTTTTTATCAAAAATATCAGCATTATATTCAAAGATAGGTAAAATGCCTTTCTTACGATCTTCTTCTACATACAGAGCAAGATCAAACTTTGAGATTTTCTTTTCTGTATAGTAGTGGCTCATTTGTAATCCATGTAAATTGATCTCGTGTGTGGAATCCCCAAAATGAAACGTTGTGTTTTGTCTAGGCCATTTTTGAATGGAGAAGCAGGTTTGAAACAAGGGAGTTAAACCTGTTTTGATATCCTGCTCTTCCATCATAAGCGTCATAGGAAAATCCTGATAATCCAGACATTGTTTAATTTGTTCATCAACAAAATGCACCAGCTCAGCATACGTGGCATTTTTCGGCATTTTCAATCGCAATGGAATTAGATTGACAAAAACACCACACGTATTATAATAGCTTGTCGATGCACGTCCATACCTAGGTGTTCCAATTACGATTTCTTCTTGCTGTGAATAACCATGTAAAAACGTGAAATATAAGGAGAGCAGAACTCGATCAAGGGTCGTCTCTTTCTGTTGACAATAAGCAAAAACTTGATCGCTTACTGTTTTCTCAAGACGAAACGATACCGTCCCTCCTTTATACGTACGAACTTGTGGAAAATCTCGATCTGCTGGAAGCTTCAGGACAGGAAGCTCCCCTGACAGCTTTTCTTTCCAAAATAAACGCTGTCTTTCACCTTCTGGACTTTCCAACATTTCGTTTTGGGCTACAACAAAGTCTGAAAACTGTTTTCTGATCGGAGTAAGCTCACATTCCTTTCCTTCCAATAAACTCTTGTATAATAATCCAAAATCATCGATTGTAAGAGAAGCAGACCATCCATCTACAGCAACATGATGCCACACTAAAAGCAAGATAAAATCATCCTCTGAAAAGCGGAACAATCTAATTCGAAAGGGAGGATTTTCTTCCAATTGAAAGGGGCGGTAGGTTTCCTCACTTAAAAACTGTGTTACGAGCTCTTGTGACCAATCGCTAGCATCCACCACTTCAAAATCCAGAATCGCTTCCTCATATACTTTATGCACCGGCTCATCCTCCATGAGAAAATTGGTACGGTACATTTCATGTCGCTTGATCACCTGTAAGAAGGCTTCCTTCATGACATCTATATTGATCTTGGAATGTATACGGTAAAGGATTTTTTCATTGTTTCCATAGGAATCAGGAAGCAGGGCATAATGTTGATAAAATACACTCTGCACTTTTGATAACGGATACGTTTTAATCACCGTTTTTTTCACCAATGTAACCATCCCCTATTCATGTTCTTGTAAATACTGAAGTAGAATGCGATTAAACTCCTCGTAATGAGTGATATTACATCCATGACCACCGTTGATCTCGACTAGTGTAGCTTGCGGAATTTTTGTTACTAATTGATTTGTTTGAGAATAAAAGCCCATGATGTCTCGTTTCGCTGATACGATCAATGTTGGCACAGTAATATCTTTCAGGATTTTGTAGGTATTTAATTTACCTTGTCTTTCGATCTCGTTATATTGGAAGGCAACTGGATTTACAAATTTACTGGCTTGAATCAGTTCATACGCACCTTGTCGATAATTCACATAGAAATCAAGTGCAAAGGCATCCTTTAAGGATTGTTCATCCCATAATTGATTCATGTCGCAGAAACTTGTTGCCAATGCTAAGGAAACAACCTTTTCAGGGAATTTCGCTGCAAAGGTCTGGGCAAGCATTCCTCCCCAGGAAGTTCCCACCACATAAAGAGGAGAAGGTATTTGTAAGATATCTAATACCTCACAAACCGTACTTGAAATACCCTGAAACGTAAGATCGCCGTTATCTTCACTTAAACCGACTCCTGGTGGGTGGATAATAATGAATTGACAGTCCTCTCGCAGTTCCTTTATTTGGTAGTACCATTGAGAAGCAGTTAAACCGAAACCGCAGAATAACAGAACCGTTTTTTTCCCTTTTCCACAGATAACCACTTCAATCTGTCGGGAGGTTTGCGTGCGAATTAGTAAATGCAGGATATCATTTTCTTGTTCTCTCAATGACTGAACCTCTGTGATAGTTGATGGATGTCTACTGATCGGCTGTCCAGCTTTCATGTTTTTCCAGTAGGTTTTCAAATCTTCTGGAAAAGTAACATGATCACAGCATATTCTCGTTATGACACTAGCTGTTTCTTCCTCTTGTTCTGCACGCAATGCATTTAGCTTTTGAATTTGGCTCCTAATAGCACGCTCCTCACCATATAACACGATCGTTTGCGTGCTGTGTTGTGATAAGATATGGTCCAGTGCTACTAATCCTTCGGTACTTGGCAATACAGATAACCCTGTTGAAGCACTCATCATTTGTAACAGGTCTTCCTGAAGCTGCATTCCACCATCTGCCCATAGTGGCCAGTTAATCGTAAAGGTTTGGCCGCATCTCTTGCCGCTATTGACCAGTTCCTGTCGCTTTAGGGCAAACAAATCCATAGATGCGTTGGCACAAGCATAATCAGCTTGACCTACATTTCCCATAATGGCTGAAACTGATGAAAAGAGAACGAAATATTCCAATTCATCATCCTCGGTGGCCCGATCTACATTCCACGTTCCCTTCCATTTTGGTGAGAGCACAGCTTGCAAATTATTGGAATCCTTATGAAGGAGTAATCGGTCTTGAATCACGCCAGCACAATGAAAAATACCTGTGATCGGTCCAAGCTCTTCTCTAATAGACTGAAAAGCTTGAGCCGTGTCTGCCTGTATGCATAAGTCTACTTCTAGATAACGTACGTCCGCTCCCAGTTCCATTAAGCGATAGATCTGTTGCTGTTTCTTTTGATCCAACCGGGAACGTCCCAATAAAGCAAGCTTGATACCCACCTGCTGTGCCAGATGACTGGCGATTAAATACCCTAAGCCACCTAAGCCGCCTGTAATAACATATACACCATGCTCCATGACATAATGAGATCGGGGGGGAGATTTAGGAGTCATTTCTCTTAGCTGATAAACATACCGGCTTACGTCCTTACCACGATACTGAATGCTAGCTACCCCTTCATCGTGGCAACGTGCCTCTTTTTCCAGCAAGACTGCGATTTCATGTGCAGGTGTCTTATTCAAATTCTCAAAATGAATGATTTGACTGTGTATTTTTGGTTGTTCTAGGTAGGCTGTCCTGAGCATTCCTTCTAAAGCTTCAGCGTATTGATCTACTTCACCTGAACCAGCGACAATCTGAATGAGAATGTCCGTTACCGGTTTTTGCTGTAACAGTTCCTGAATGTGCAGAAGACATTCCTTGCACTTAGCTTGAAATTGATCAATCAGGTCCACCCCATCGGATTTCAAGGCAAACACATTCTCAAGCTGCATATGTCGCTTCAATTCAGCTTGTAGGCCCCTATCATCATGAAATAAAAGAACAACTTGCTTGCGACTGATAGCGGAAGAGCGAGTTTCCTTGAGCCCTAGCTTTTTCCAGTGTCGATTAAAATAAAGCACGGTAGCTTGCTCAGCTTGTAATTTGCTCGACAGAGGCGACACAGCTATTTCTTTTGTATCCACTTTAGCTTCCGCTATAAAAGCTCCCCCCCAATTTTCCTGCAAATAATCAGACAGCTTGGCGACTGTTGAATATTCAAATAATAGAGTTGGATAGAGGGGTGCATCTACCTTTTTCTCCAAGACTTTGACAAGACTTAGTAAATGTGTTGAGTCTAATCCTAATTCATAAAAGCCTGTATGCAACGGGATGTCTTTAGGATTTGTTTGTAGTACGGAGGCGATTTCTTGTTGTAGGTATGAGTGGATCAAATCCGCACGTGATTCTGGCGGTTTAGCGGTACCATGTTCTGTCACAAAAACTGGTTCAAAATGATCTAGCAAATATTGCGATAGACGTTCTACTGTCGAATATTCGAATAGCAGAGTCGGGTACAGAGCTGTCTTTACTTTGTTCTCCAGGACCTTTACAAGCCCTAGTAATTGCGTAGAATCTAGTCCCAACTCATAAAAGCCTGTGTTCGTTTGCACACTCTCTGCATGTATTTTCAGCACGTCTGCTATTTCCTGCTGTAAATATCTTTGAATAGAGGCTAGATGAGGACTCTCTCTTCCTTGGTGGATGGTCTTTGTTGTCTGTATCATCTCACTCTGTTCAACTGCATGCGCAATGGAATGAGTCTTTGCGATGTCATTAATATGCAGGGAGCGTGTTTCTGTTAATTTTTTTATAAGCTGTGGCTCCCTAACTCGTTTTACAGTGAATGTATTATATTCGGCTAATATATCACCTCCTTCATTAAAAATAGTAATATCACGAGATACAATATCTGGGGCAGATGATATCTTTTCTTGCGTTTTTGTCTGCTCGGTGTACGTATAAACCTTATTTGGCAAAGGCTTATAGATACAAAACCGTTCAAGCATAAATGGTATATAAGGCGTATTCTTCTGAAAAATATTGTATTGCATCCCCGTTACCATAAAAGACGCTCCAGCTAAACATGATCCATCTAAAAAAGCGGCATGGGCATAAAATTGATCGAGGTAGGATTCTGCTAGGCTACTAAGTCTAAGCTCCATTAATTCCTGATTCCCCCATTGATACACCGTGCCTTCCGTTTTCATGAAAGTATCATGGAAGATTTTCGTCTTTCGCACTAAATCGTACATTTGATCCATATCCCACTGCTTGGTGGATTGCTTCATGAAGGCTTGCACATCGAATGCTTGGGAGTTATTCCTATTATTCATGACATACATAAAGCATTCCATGTTTACTTCCATTTGCTGATCAATAATCACGTCATCTTTTATTTTTTGGCTGGTGATCGTCACTTTCCAGTAAGAATCAATAGGTGTAAACGTAACATAAATATTCTTGTCAAAATCCTCTGATGTCACGATAGGCTGCTTGAACAAAACCTGTCTCAACTCTATAGGCTGTTTATCGAGATACAGAGCCGCTACACGATAAACCATATCCATGAGAGCTAAGCCTGGAACGGCACAAATGCCATGAACACGGTGATCTTGTACTAAATAGTGACTATGATACAATCGCTGTAAAAAAGTCTCTTGTACTTGTGTTTGCTTCATCTCATTTATTCTCCCCTACGCTCCACTCGGATCGGCTTATAATAGGCAAGGTTTTCCTCGGTTCGTTTGTTATTTCGTTCATGTTCTCCTATATTAACTGCCTCTTGCCTTCCTTCTGGCCAGTATCTTCTTCTTTGGAATAATATGTTTGGATTGATACTTTCCAGAGGTACTCGATGTGTTCGGGGAATACCTTCATTACTCACAATGATATGAGCATTGTTTCCGCCCAATCCAAACGCACTAATTCCTGCTCGTAAAACAGCATATTTACTTGTCCATTTCATTGGCTCCTGCACGATAAAAAATGGTGAATCCTCAAAATGAAAACGTGGATTCGGGTGTTCACAATGCAAGGTGGCAGGAAGCTCCTCATGAACAAGCGATAACAATACCTTAATAAAGCTGGCTACCCCTGCAGCACTCATCAAATGCCCGATGTTACTTTTCACACTGCCCACACCACAAAATTGCTTTTGCATCGTGTGCTTCTTAAATACTTGGGTCAAAGCTTTTAATTCAATCGGGTCTCCAATTAAAGTGCCAGTACCATGTGTTTCCACATAGCTTATGGTCTCAGGGTTTATTTTTGCATCTACAATCGCTTTTTCAATCAATTCTCTCTGCGCCTCTGGATTTGGAGTTGTAATGCCCATTGTGTTGCCATCATTATTAATCGCTGAGCCCTCAATCACGCCATAAATTTTATTGTTATCTCGGATGGCTTGCTGTAGAGGCTTTAAAATGAGGACTCCGCAGCCTTCTCCTAGACCTATTCCATCGGCTTCGGCGCTAAAGGTTTTGCAACGCCCATCCGGGGATAATACATTAGCTGCACTCATAGCAAGATAAGGTGATTCATCTAATAGAATGTCTACTCCCCCTGCTAAAGCAAGCTCACTCTCTTTATTTTGAATGCTTCTTACAGCAAGATGAATAGCTGTTAATGAACTTGAGCAAGCCGTGTCAATCACCATGTTAGGTCCTTTAAAGTTATATACATGGGCTAAATGCGCTGCAATGAAGTTTTGCCCGGTTCCCACAATGGTATCCTTCGTGCTTTGATCCAGCTTTTGAGAAAAATTGCTAGCTCTCGAACCTACAAAAACTCCTACTTGCTTATTCCACAGTTCTTTTTCCTTGTAACCAGCATCAAGAAGCGCTTCTGCACTCACCTCTAACAATTGTCGTTGCAATGGATCAATTTGAGTGGCTAAGGATTTTGAAATATGGAAATAATCAGGATCAAAATCCTCAATTGAATCTAGGAAGCCTCCCCATTTCCTTTTCGTTTTTCCTTCGGTGTAATCGTGTAAGGTGTATAACTTTTTACTATCCCAACGAGATTTTGGTATTTCACGAATACTGTCCTTTCCCGCCATTAGATTTGCCCAATATTCTCTTGCATTCTTCGCATCTGGAAAATGACAAGCTATGCCGATGACAGCAATTTTATCCGTATGATTCAGCTTATTTTCATGTTCATCGATTACATCGGATCGTTCTGATTCTGCGACGCGATTATGTTCAATCATAGGTGTTACATGAGTCTTTTTCCTTTTGATTGAGAATAATGTCGCTACTACATCTGGGTAGGTTTCGATCAAATAGGCAGCCAGACGTCCTATTGTTGGATATTCCAGCAGGATAGAAGGATCTAAGGCCACAACCTTTAATTCACGGTCCATTTTCGTAATAATTTGTGCTAATAAGATAGAATCCATGCCATATTCTTGAAATAGGCTATCAGCATCCAACTGGGAAGCATCTAGCATGAATTCCTTTGAAAATAAGGTGAGTAGCCACGCTTGAGTTTTCTGCATTAGCTCGTCGTGAGCAAATTCCTCGTTAGTCAGGATTTCTTGCTTTCCCTGAGCATGCTGTTCACCAGTAACTTTTTTCTGCGTTTGCATAAGCGTTTCTGGCTTCCAAATTGCCTCTTGAATCATAGCGGGAAGAATAACCGGTCCCAGCTTATTAGCTAAAATCTGATCAAGGAGGGAAAGCCCTTCTTTATTTGTCATACTGAGCATTCCAGATTGTTCATAAGCGCTACTTTTCACTTCTCCCATACCAGTCTCTTTCCAGCTTGGCCATTGAATGCTCACAATTGGGCAGGAATGGGCATGAGCTTCACTAAAATAGTCCATATAGGCATTCGCCATCGCATAATCGCTTTGACCCGCTCCTAAGCTAGGAACAATGGCAGAAACGGATGAAAACAATACAAAGAATTGTAATGGCTCTTTTTTGAGACTGTTGTAGAGTATGTTTAATCCTTGAATCTTAGGTTCTAGCACTTGATTGATTGTTTCTAAGGATTTTCGAATAAATGCCGGGTTTTCTAGATCTACAGAGCCCGCACAATGAATAACCCCGCCTATTGGCCCCATCGTGCGTTTCACTTTCTCTACACTACTGCGTACCTCATCCTTGTCTGATAAAGCGATGGACAATACTTGGATTTTGGCTCCTAACTGTTCCAATTGTTCAATGGTTCTAATTTTATGAGCCGTAGATGATTGTTGTTCCTTATATAAATCCCATGCTTCCCGCGGCGGCAACGATTCCCGCCCAGTTAGCACAATTTGCTTCACACCATAGTTTTCCACAAAATGCCTTGCACATAATAATCCGAGTCCTCTTGTTCCTCCTGTAATCCATAACACATGGGTAGACGGGAAATTCTGCTTTTGACTTTTTTCCATTTTGCTGTGTTCTACATCCAGATAAGCACGGTATCGCTGTCCATCCCGGTAACAAACCTCCACATCCTGACTTTCTGCAAATAGCTCCTCGACGATTTGATCTGCTAGCACATGATCCTCAAGATGTCGTTCTACATCCATATGTCTTGAACAAACATAGCTGTATTCACTTTGTAACGTACGATACAACCCAACCCGTGAAGCTCCTGCTACATTTATTGAGCCATTTTTAAAAGATTCCAGCCCTTTTGTGACACATAAAAGCACGATAGCTTCTTTTTTTCCTAGCCCGATTATATGTTGAAGTGTGAATAGCCAACGCATATCGGTCTGATTTGTAGCGCCACATCCAGCTAGATCAATAATACCGGCATATTTTTTCCACTCTTCTTGTGATTGGTCTAGCTTTCGTGGCATTTCATACATATTTATGATTCGTGTATTTGTAATACGTTCGGAGATTCGCTTCGCTAGCGCCTCTGTTTCATTCGTTGTTAAAATGGCAATGGTTCCATGTAATTCCTTCGATTTAGTTACACTAGCTAGCTTCCAATGCTTTTTGACAAAGCAAGTCGCACGTGATGTTATTTTGCTGTGATGACTTGATTCCGTTAAGGCCTTTCCAAAGGTAGATGCTGAACCCTTGCGAGATGGAGAAATCCAATATGGTTCTTTGGCAAAAGGATAGGTGGGCAAACTTATTCTCCGGGGCTTATTTTCCCGATATAATTCGTTCCAGTCTATATTCAAGCCCTTTACCCATAAGCGCAGTAATTTTGCATATTTTTTACGCTCTATCCACTTTTGAACTGCCTCTTGTAATTCTTCATCGGCAAGAAAGATAGATACTGTCTCTTTATTTTGTTTCACTTGCCCTTGGTACACATTTTCTATATTCGCTTGATTATTACACAGGCCCCTAAGCTTCTCTTCAAGCTCACCGATAGATTCCACAATCATTCCTAGACGTTCTTCCATTGCCTCTCTTCCTGTTTGTAACGTATACGCTATATGTGGCAAATCACGATCGGTATAGGCTTGCTCCTGAAGTGCAGCCAATAATTGGTTACCCTGCTCCTTCAAGCGTTCTTCATTCTTGGCAGAAAGAACAATGATGACAGGATGGTTGTCGTGTGAACCGCTAGATTGAGCTTCTTCGTGTGGGATAAATTCCTCCACGATTACATGTGCATTTGCTCCTCCCGCTCCGAAGGATGATATACCCGCAATTCTGGGGCATTCTTGGGCTACCCCATTTATTTCGATGACAGGTCTCTTCCATTCGCTGAGCTTTTGTTGAACCGTGAAGGGAGTTTTGGCAAAATTGATATTTGGGTTTAATTCCTGGGCATGCAAACTTGGAACTAGCTGCTGATGCTTCATTTGAAGAATAATTTTTGTTACCCCTGCTATACCTGCTGCGGCCTCTAAATGACCAATATTACTCTTCACAGAGCCAATTGCACAGAAGTTCGTATCTTGCGTATCTTTACTAAAGGCCTGCTGAAGGCCTGTAATCTCTATTGGATCTCCTAACTCCGTCCCAGTGCCATGAGCTTCGATACAACTGATCGTTCGAGCATCTATACCTGCTTTCTCCATTGCTTCTCGTACAAGCTCACCCTGGGCTACTGGATTTGGTACTGTATACCCATTTGTTTTTCCTCCATGATTAATGCTCGTTGCACGGATTAAGGCATGAACCTGATCACCATCTTCAAGAGCTTTTGAAAGAGGCTTTAATAAAACCGCACCTACCCCTTCCCCAGGAACAAAACCATCGGCAGCTTGTCCAAAGCTTTTGCATTTTCCTTTTGCAGAAAGCATTTGTTGGCCACATAATTGAATGTAAGTAGATGGATGCAAATATAGATTAACCCCACCGGCTATAGCCATGTCACATGCTCCATGACGGATATGCTCACACGCTTCGTGTATAGCTGTTAGAGAGGAGGAACACATCGTATCGATTGGCATGCTTGGGCCTTTTAGGTTAAGTAAATACGATACTCGATTCGCAATAGAACTAAATGAGGTATACGGGAATAACTCCTCCCCCTGCTCCCATAGCGGTGGACCATATAACTGGAACCCTGTCTTCGTAACGCCAGCAAATACACCCACTCGTCCCTTATGTCGCGATGCTAGTAGCTCCTTGGTATATCCTGCATCCTCTAGAGCTTCCCAGCAAGTCTGAATGAATAAACGTTCCTGCGGGTCCATATTCATTGCTTCACGAGGTGAGATAGAAAAGAACAAAGGATCAAAACTGGCGAAATCTTGGAGAAAGCCACCCCATTTGCAATAGCTTTTTCCCTTAGCAAAAGCGTCTTTTCGATTCGGATCATAGAACGTTTCCGTTGACCAGCGCTCCTCCGGGATTTCTACGATACAATCCTTACCCTGAGTAAGGTTATGCCAGAATTGTTGCAAAGTGCTTGCCTGCGGATAATGACCACTCATGCCAATGATCGCAATTGGTTCAAGCTGATCTGGCGTATTTTGCTCCATGGGCACATAGCTAGGTAATTGTTTTGTTTGATTACTAGTGATTTGTTGACTCGGTAATTCTTTTATCATACCTTGGTCTGGTGCTGGTATCTGTGTCTCAATCTTCCGTGTCTGAGCTAGTCCTGTCCATTCCAGACACTGCTCCAGATTCTGTTGAGTAAAATATTGCGTTAATTCCTGCACGGTTTGATATTCATAGAAAATCGTTTTTGAGCATTCCCCAAAGATGCCTTCCAGCTTTTGATTCAGCTCCATAATGACCAGTGAATCAATTCCATATTGATCTAAAGTCTCGAAAGCATTAATTTGGTCAACACTTATCTTTAACTGTTCCCCAAGCAGATTTTTCAATTTCATCTGGGTTCTTTCCTCTAGAACAGCCTTGTCGATCTGAGGAACAGCTTGCTTCATAGTAGTCTCCATTTTCATCGCTTGCTTTGTCGTAAAATAAGACCTAAGCTTAGGAACATCTCCCTGTAAAAGCACCAATCTATTCCTTTTAGCTGTAAACATTTGATAGATATTTTCAATGCCAGTTTTAGATTCAATCCCAATCATACCGGTACTATTCCGTAACATTTTTTCCGTTTCCAGGTCAACATGCATACCGCCTTCCTTCCAAAGCGGCCAGTTAATGGAGTAGGTCAGACCCTTACGCTGATCTGCATGAGCCAGTTGATTCCGATACTCAGCGTAGTTGTCCATAAACGCATTCCCCATCGCATAATCTGCTTGTCCAGGATTGCCAATGGCTCCTGACATGGATGAAAATAAAAGGAAGAAATCCAATGGAATGTCTTGGGTAGCTTCATCCAAGTAAATGGTTCCTGCTACTTTGGGAGAAAGGACGTTTATTACCTCATCCGTATTTTTCTTCAAAATATAATTATCTTGAATGATTCCCGCACTATGAATAATCCCATGTAGACTTCCAACCTGTTCCTTAATTTGTGTAACCAAGTTCTCTACTTCATCCTTTTTCGACATATCAGCTTGCTTATAAATAATTTTGGCACCTAATGATTGCAGTTCCTGTAACTTCGCTGTTTTCTCTTCCTTCCATTCAGACCTGCCAGTGAGAATTACCGTTACATTTTTGCTTTTTTGCACAATTTCTTCTGCAAAAATAAGTCCTATTCCGCCAGCTCCACCCGTTATAAGATAGACGCCCTGATCCTTCCAAGGAATCGTAACGGCTTTCGCTACGTCTTCGCGTTCCTTCCAACTAGCGACCCACCGTTTGCCTTTTTCATATCGAATATGCCTGTCTTCAGGATATTGCTTTTCATTGATTATTTTTTCAATCAGTTCGGTGTGGCTGACTCCTTGCTCGATTTCAATCATTTGTCCAAGAATTTTGGGATTTTCCAATCTGGCTGTTTGCAATAATCCTACAAGTCCTGAAAAAACCTGCTGTTCTCCTTGATAAGAGCCAACGATTTGAATCAAAACATTCCCTTTTGGTTTGGACTGGATCATTTGCTGTACGGTTTGAAAAGCTTCCACAGCATAACACTCAAACCTTTGTTCGAGCCTGGTCTTATCTGAATGTAACGGGATAAAGGTAATCCCATTTGATTGTGCTACTAACTGAGCATGTAAATGGGCAAATGGTTCACCAAGCATTACAAGGTGCTGATCGTAATTAGGTACGTGCTTTTTTTGAATGATTTGTTGTTCCTGCCAGACTGGCTCAAGAACTATCTTGTTGATCGGCCCAACATTTTTAGGCTGATTATCCTCTTCTTCTGGTATCCAATAACGCTCCTTTGCAAACGGATAGGTTGGAAGAGGGATTCTCGAATAATGATTTTGTAAAAATAATGGCTCAAATTCTAACTCATAGCCTTGCGTATACAGGGACGCCACGGTAGACAAATGTTGTAGATAAGCATTGGCATCTGTTTCAATCTTTACTTTTTGAATGCATTCATTCCCATATTGCTTCATCGCTATTTGTTCGTGCTGCCCCTTTTTATCGACAACAGAAGCATATACCCCAGTTGCTTCCCCTGTTTCTATCCATTTTTTTAAGGCATCCACAAGCTCATTCTGCTCATGCACAACACAAGCTAGACGATGAGTACAGTGTTTTCTTCCCATGAGTAATGTATAGCTCATATTGCCATAATCAATCTGATCCGTATGTTCACAATACTTGATGAGTTGTTTCACCTGCTGATGTAGCTGATCTGCTGTACGAGCAGATAAAGTGATTACATAGCCTGGTTTGATTTCAGAAGTCTTCTTTACATATGGCGCTTCTTCAATAACCATGTGTGCATTTGTACCACTAAATCCAAAGGAGCTGATGGCGGCGCAACGTTTCATGCTTGGTTTCACAGACCAATTGCTAAGCTTGGTATTTACATAAAAGGGACTTTCTTGGAAATTAATATTCGAATTACCGTTCTCAAAATGCAGTGTTGGTGGAATTTGTTTTTGCTGTAAGGACAACAAGATTTTAATAAGTCCTGCTACCCCTGCCGCAAAGGTTAAATGTCCTATATTACTTTTTATTGATCCGATTGCACAATAATTTTTCTCATTTGTATAGTTGCTAAAGGCTCGTGTCAACGCCCTATATTCGATGGGGTCACCAAGCTTTGTTCCTGTGCCATGCGCTTCAACCATTTGGATGTGCTGTGGATTAATTTGAAACGTATCATATACTTCTCGCTCTAAACGTTCCTGGGATTTCGCACTGGGTGCTGTAATTCCATTGGTAGTCCCATCTTGATTAATAGCTGAGCCACGAATAACCCCATAAATATGATCACGGTCAGCTATCGCATCTGAAAGTCGTTTAAGTACAACCACCCCTGCTCCTTCACCAAGCACAAAGCCATCAGCACGCTCGTCAAATGTATAGCAGCGGCCTGTAGGAGATAACATTCCAGCACGATTTGTAAATTGATAGATTCCCGGTGTTGATTGAATGAATACGCCACCCGCTATGGCCATCTCCGTTTCGTTTGCCCATAAACCCTGACAGGCTAGATGAATGGCTACTAGAGAGCTTGAGCATGCTGTATCTACAGCGATGGCCGGACCCTGCAAGTCCAAATAGTAAGCAATTCGTGCCGGAATGATGGAATTAGCCGTACCCCAGAAGGCCTGTGGTGGTGGATTATGGCCAAGTAGCTGTTGGTAATCATTCGCACCGCATCCTACGTAGATGCCGCATTTTTTCCCTTGAACACCCGCACCAGCATATCCCGCGTCCTCTAAGGCCTTCCACGTTTCTTCTAAAAAGATTCGTTGCTGTGGGTCCATATATTCAGCCTCAGAGCCTGAGATATTGAAAAAAAGTGGATCAAACCGATCGATATGTTCTAAGAAGCTGCCTTGATGACAGTCGCTCATACCCTGCTTATTATATTCAGATAAATCCCAGCGAGATACTTCTCCGACTAAATCGCTGCCACTAGCAAGATGCTTCCATAAATCTTGGACTGTTTCTGATCTTGCGAATCGCCCACTCATACCAATGATAGCTATATCCGTTTGATTCCTTGTATTTGTAACACCACTGTCAGATTCAGTTTCGCCAATTGAAACAGGCTGAGAAGTCATATCTTCTTGATATTTTGTTTCCTCTGCCAGCATCGTGATTGGTGTTGCATCCTGTTCTATATTTTTAGATAACTTCTGCATGATGACCGTTTTATACTCCGCAATAATATGCGAAGCTAATAAAGTGACTGAGCTATAATCAAATAACGTAGTCGTATCTAATGTAATATGCAAGGCTTGATTAATTGCTTGTACCAGCTTTACCCCTGTAATGGAATCTACTCCATAATCAGAAAACGATTCATGCTGATCAATCATGTGAGCATCAATTAGTAGTGATTCTGAAAGCTTTTGAATAATCGTGTTCCTAACAGAATCAAGCATTTTAGCTTCGATTTCCTGATGCTCTGTAGAGGCAACTCTTTGTTGGTTGGATGCCGCAGGCTTTCTCTCATTTCTTTTTTGATCCGTGCTTGCTTGTTTTTGAAAGTCTTGTTTGTATCGTATAAGTCCATCACTTTTGGCAGAAACAATTTGTTGACCCAGCTCCTGTGCATCAATAGTCGGAAATGAGACAAAGGTAAAGCCTTCTACTGTTAATGCCTTTTTCCATCCTTCTGCACTTAGCCCTGGGCAGCCTGGGATTCGCAGTTTCGCATCTTCATATAGCCACCATCCCTCTAGTAGCCCAAATGTAAGATGGTGAAACAATGTCTTCTCTGTGATTTCATTTATGACAATGATTCCATTTCTCTTTAACAAGGCTTTTGCATGTCTTAGCGTTTGATGGATGTTGGGAGTTGCATGCAGAACATTAGCAGCGATGACCACATCATAACCACCTATATCTACCTTCTGCTCGGTGACCGATTTATTGATATCTAGCATTTTAAAGGTTAAAAAAGGATGGCTAAGCTCATATTCCTTTGCTCCATGCATGAGAAACGCTTTGGAAATATCCGTATAGCAGTATTCCTGAATGTAGTCGTGATAGGGTGTTAATGTTTGTAAAACGCTAGCGCTTGTACCTCCTGTACCGGCTCCAATTTCTAATATTCGAAGCTTCACATTGGATTTGTGGTCTATCTGATCCTGTACATAAGAAATGACGGTATGAGCTAGCACATTATTAAAATAATCTGCCATCTGATTATGTTTATAAATTCCCTCAACCAGTTCCATAGAGGAATGAGGAAACATGATATCGGTAGCTTTTTTTGATCCAGTCAAAATATCGGGCAATGCACGTAGCATTGTTTCAGCTAATAGTACCTTCGCCTTTATGCTACTGTCCTTCATCCACTCACGCTTCTTAGTCTCCCACTCGTTCCAGAGTAATTCCTGGGCTACTAGAGCTTCGCCACATACGTGAAATGTTTCTTCCGTTTGTTTGATATACTGCTCCTCAGCCAAAAAATCTAAACTTACCTTCAGCCATTTGTCATAAAAATCCGGTAATTCGGTTTGCGCTTGAAAACGAGAGGGAGATTTCCTTGAGAGTAAACCCATATTTGACAATTGAGCCATCAGCAGCTTCAACAATAATCCCTGGATTACTTCCATTTGTTGTTTCTCTTCATATATTTCTTTACGTTGGAATGCTTGCATGTTCATCTCTCCACACATCAAGATTCGATAAGCTAAAAACCTTTTATTTCACATTAGAGTTATTTTATTACATCAAAACAAAAGAATGTTCCTTGTTAACGTTTATCCACGTAGAAGATGTAGTCATTTTTGCAAACGCTAATTGGTTCATCGGTCCGACCAAAAGGGCCTCTAATGCTTTCATTGCTTCTGCAGGCTCAATCGAACCAACCCCTCTGCTTTTCATCCGTCTTTGATACTCCTCGGATGCTACCGTACCTACCGTTCCCCAATATCCCCAGTTCATCACCTTTACGGCACATGGCCATTCCAGAGCTAATTGACTGGCAAAAGCATCCTTAAATGTACAGCCTGCTACATAATTGCTTTGTCCAGCGGCTTTGACAAACGAATTCATTGACGAGAAAAATAACACGAAATCAAGCGGCTCACCCTGAAATACCTCTGCTATATTCACACTCACGTCTACTTTGACACGAAGCCCAGCTCGGAATCTTTCCTCCTCCATATTCGCTAGACTTTTATCCAGCAGTACGATGGCAGAATGGACGATTCCATGAATGGGGCCGTATTGCTGTTTGATTTCTTCATAGGCTCGGTACAGCTCTTCTTGGTCTGTTGCATCTGCCGCGATATAGCTAGGTGTAGGGCCAATTGATGCTAGTCGGTCTATCTTTGCTTGAATATTGGCATCCTTTTCTCTTCTGCCAATCCAAATCACCTTAGCTTCATACATTCGAATCACGTATTCACTCCATACCTCGCCAATTCCCCCGGCGCCTCCAATCACCACATACACGCCACCGGTTTTATACAGGGTTTCCTCCTGCTGGTTATAACGTACAGGAACCAGCTCCTGCTGATGCCATTGCTGTTCTCGATAAACGTAAGGGTTCCCGTCTGCATCACTTGGCAGGGTAAACAGCTCCTGCATGGGCCAGCTCGCTAGGGATTCTAGGTCAATGACTCGGATTTTCCAATGGCTATATTCCTTGGCCAGCGTCCCCATTAAGCCGTGAATACTGGCATGGGTTGGATTTACCTCCTCGTATTTATGAAGAGGCTGTGCTTTTTGGGTAATAACCGTCCAGCCTAATTGTTTACGATCGTAACCTAGGGCTAACAGGCTTTTGATGATTGTAAAGAGATAAATTACCCCTTTTTCCTGTCCCTCGATGATGCTGTCGTCTGCGAGGGATGGCAACTGCTCCTCTGGTGCAATCCATAACATATGATCGATGGGATCGAGCTGGCTGAATATCTGGACCATTTCCTCAACTGGATCATCATGATGAATGGATAGCACACGCGCATGCGGGTATTGCTTTCGGATTTCATTCCAGATGCTTTCATTGCCTCCGACTATGACGAGATTTTCATGTAGCCCAGGAATCATTTGCTGCTTGTCATAACAAAGTGGCTCCCAAACGGGCGCTACCATAATAGCTTCTTCATCAATCGCGGAAAGCTTATCAGACTGGCTCACTTTTTCTTGTATCTCGGATGTATGTGGTGGCACTAATGAAGGCATTTCATTTGCTGTTCCTTGACTTGCTTTATTCTCATCCCCAATGACATCCACGTCTCTTTCAGGCACCCAGTAAAACTCTTTAGCAAACGGATAAGTTGGAAGCGGGATTCTCGCAAAGTGATCTTCTTCAAATAGATGCTCAAAATCTAATTCATATCCTTGGGTATACAAGGACGCGAGAATAGACAGTTGTTCCATATATTCATTGGCAGTCATATCCCCATTTATATTTCGTAAGCATTCATTTCCGTAGCGTTTTAATGCGATTTGCTCGCGTTGTTCATTTTTATTTACGATAGAGGTATATACATCTGGTGCTTTTCCTTTTTCTAGCCATCTTTTCAAGACCTGTACGAGTTCATTGCGCTCGTGAACCACAATGGCTAAGCGGTGATTAAAGTGCTTTCTTCCCAACAATAAGGTATAACTCATATCTCCATAGTGAATCTGCTCTGCTTTTTCACAATACTGAATGATCTGTTCTACTTGTTGTTTTAACTGGTCTTGTGTACGAGCGGATAATGTTAGTAAATAGCCTGATTTTGGTGAGGATGTTAGCTGTCTTCTCGGCGCTTCTTCAATAACCGTATGTGCATTTGTTCCACTAAAGCCAAATGAGCTAATAGCTGCACAGCGCTTCTTGTTTGGTTCAGCCGTCCACTCTGTCAGTGCGGTATTGACATAAAAGGGACTATCTTCAAACTCGATATTTGGATTTCCCTTCTGAAAGTGTAGCGTTGGTGGAATCTGTTTGTGCTGTAAAGACAATAAAATTTTAATGATGCCTGTGACTCCGGCCGCAAAGGCTAAATGTCCAAGGTTACTTTTTATTGATCCGATTGCACAATAATTTTTTTCATCCGTGTATTTCGTAAATGCCCGCGTCAAGGCTTGAAATTCGATGGGATCCCCCAGCTTCGTGCCTGTTCCATGGGCCTCGATCATTTGAATGTGTCGGGGCTGAATGTTAAAGGTATCATATACCTCTCGCTCCAATCGTTCTTGTGATTTGGCGCTAGGTGCGGTAATGCCATTTGTACTGCCATCCTGATTGACTCCCGAACCACGAATCACTCCATAAATATGATCCCGGTCCGCGATGGCATCAGACAAACGTTTCAGTATGATGACCCCCGCTCCCTCACCGGGAACAAAACCATCCGCCCGTTCGTCAAAGGTATGACAGCGACCAGCAGGAGACAGCATCCCTGCTCGATTCGACTCTAAGTAAAAAGCAGGGGTCGATTGAAGGAATACACCGCCGGCCAATGCCATTTCTATTTCTTTTGTCCAAAGACTTTGACAAGCAAGATGGATCGCTACTAACGAACTAGAACAAGCAGTATCTACAGCTATCGCTGGACCCTGTAAATCGAGATAGTATGCAATGCGTGCTGGAATGATGGAAGCCGCATTTCCCCAAAACGAAGTGGCAGGAGGCTTCGTATCGAATAAATTTTGATAGTCTTTACCGCTACAGCCCACATACACGCCACACTTTTTACCCTGAACTCCCGCTCCTGCATATCCAGCGTCCTCTAATGCTTTCCAGGATTCCTCCAAAAAGATTCGTTGCTGCGGGTCCATATACATGGCCTCAACACCTGAGATATTAAAGAAGAGTGGATCAAATTGGTCGATTCGATCAACAAAACTGCCCTGATTACAATAGGATGCATCTTCTTCGTAATACGGTGAGAGATCCCAACGCGATACGTCTTCTACGAGGTCATGGCCCTTTGCTAGATGCTCCCATAGCTCATGAACCGTTTTAGATTTTGCATATCTTCCACTCATCCCAATAATCGCAATGGGGTCTCTCTGGATAGCTAGGGCTGGTTTATATTGGTATCGCTTAGGTAGCTGTACGACTATTTTTCCGATATTCTCTCGATTTTTCATACATTGGTAAGCTTCTTTTATCTCGTCAAATGAAAATACTTGATAGATAGTCGGCTGAATCACATTGTCCTTTATTAATCGAAGCATCTCGTTTCGATAATCACGTAGTGCATTAGGCTGCTCCAGCATCAATTTTCTCAGATCAAGGCTTATAAAAGATTGATTGTTGTTTAAAATGGACAAATCAATCTCTCGGGCGCTTTTCAGTGCTGTCATCGCAATTTCAATGTATCTACCACCTCTTGCTAGACAGCCTAAGCCTTTTTGAATAGCATCTCCTGCTAACGTATTGATGACGACATCAACACCCTTACCATTCGTCAGTCGAGAGATTTCTTGCTCAAAATCAGACTCCATGTAATTAATCGCATGTGACACACCCATTTGCTTTACATACTCTAGCTTATGCTCAGAGCTTGCAGTCGCATAAATGTCAGCTCCATAATGCTTAGCCAGTTGAACAGCAATAAGTCCAACTCCGCCCGTCGCTGTTTGGATGAGAATTTTTTCGCCTTTCTTTACCTGCGCTCTACGAAAAGCAGCTATCACCGTCATCGATACAACCGGTAAGGAGCATGCTTCCTCAAAGGACAGCGAAGAAGGCTTAGGAAAAACATAGGCTGCCTTACATGTAAGTAAACTGGCCTGTCCAGCCAAATGCTCTCCCCCGCAATACACAACCTCATCTCCAGGACGGATCGTGCTCACTGCACTCCCCACTTCAACTACTACACCACTAGCTTCAAATCCAGGAGTAAACGGATAGGGGGGCATAGTCGGGTATAAGCCTTGTAAACATAATAGGTCCCCAAAATTTAAGGAAAAAGCTCGAACCGAAATTCTTACCTCATCTTCTTTCAATTCTAAAATATCTGATTCTACAATCTGAATATCATCGATTCCCCCTGGGGATTCAATAAGCACCCTATGAAACGTAGACCTTTCCCTATTAAGGGATGAATGTTCATTCGAATGTTTCATGCCAGCTTTTATAGAATCACTTTTTTGGATCATTTTTTCACTAGTTGCAGTAACTGTTCGTTGATTGTTTTGCATGTCCTCTTCTTTGTTCCATTTCGTTGAGCTTGAGACATCCATAGGTTTTTGGATATCAAAAAGAGCTACTAATGTCTGTCTATATTCCGTTATCATGTAGTGAACCAATTGATTTACGTTATTATAATCAAAGACAACAGTCGTTTGCAGCCGTGTATGACATTTATTATTAATGCGCTGAATAAGTTGAATGCCTATAATGGAATCTACACCGTACTCCGAAAAACTCTGATCATTGTGAATCATTGCCTCGTTGATCTTCAATTCTTCAGAAATGCTTTCTCGGATTATCTGGATAAGATGCTCCTCGATCATTTGATCCGTTATATCCATATGCCCCAGCTTGTCTTTCGGACTTTCCCCTTCAGACTGCTTTTGTTGATGCCCCTTATGAGCAACCGGTGTCTTTCTCTCGTCTTGTTTGTTGTCTGCCATAGCTGTAACAGGGCCGAGTTCTTGAAGCTGTAAGGTGACTCCATCGCTTTTTGCACAGATAATCTGTTGCTTATAATCGTTTTTTTCATCTACGGGGAAGTCAATAGAATGGAAGCCTTCCGATTTTAGTACCTTTTTCCAGATATCTGGATATAAGCCTGGGCAGCCCGGAATACGTAGAGCTGTATCTTCATACATCCACCAGCCTTGTAAAAAGCCAAAGGTAAGATGTGTAAACACAGAACGATCAGCTATTTCATTTAATAGCAATAAACCATTATTTTTCATTGCCGCTTTTACATTGCGTAGCGTATGACGGATATTTTTCGTGGCATGCACAACATTTGTAGCAATGACCAAATCATATCCGTTCGGATCAATATCCTGAGTCGCAACAGGTTGTTCAATATTAAAAATCTTACATGTGACAAATGGATACTCTGAGCCATATTCCTTCTCTCCATGTCTAAGAAAAGCCAAAGAAAGATCTGTATAGCAATATTCCTCGATATACTCCTGAAACGGCTTTAGTCTAGGAAGAACACTAGCACTGGTTCCCCCCGTCCCGGCTCCAATCTCTAAGATTCGGATTGATTTACTTGTAACATTACTTTGATTGATACGTTCCTGCATAAACGCGACTATTTTTTCAGCGAGTACATCATTAAAGTAATCTGCGAGTAAATTGTGCTTATATACTCCTTCCACCAAAGTCATAGATGACTGGGGAAACATGATATCGGTGGCAGGTTGTTTCCCTGTAAGCATGTCAGGTAATGCACCTAGCATCGTCTCTACCAATACAACCTGAGATTTTAGGTTATCATCCTTTAGCCACTCTTCTCTTCGGTATTCCCACTCTTTCCAAGAGCTGGTATCTTCAATAGATGTATGTTTCGTGACTGTATACGTTTCGCCGTCAAATGACAAATACCCACTCCTCGTAAATATAGCAAGCGTCTCATCTACCCATTTTTTATATAAATCGATGATTCCTATTCTTGTAATGACAGTTGCTGGATCGAAGGAGTTAGATGTAAACATCTGTATCCCTCTACATTTTTCCCACATTAATTTGATGAGAAGCTTATCCATATCGCCCAATTGCTTAGTCACATAAATGAATTGATCATCATTTTTCATGTTTTACCTCTCTATTGGTTGATTTCTGACGAATACGAATTTTTTATTGATAAATCGTTATACACTTTCCTCGATTAACTTCAACCCAGGTTGAAGACGTAGTCATTTTTGCAAACGCTAATTGGTTCATCGGTCCGATCAAAAGGGCCTCTAATGCTTTCATTGCTTCTGGAGGCTCAATCGAACCAACCCCTCTGCTTTTCATCCGTCTTTGATACTCCTCGGATGCTACCGTTCCTACCGTTCCCCAATATCCCCAGTTCATCACCTTTACGGCACATGGCCATTCCAGAGCTAATTGACTGGCAAAAGCATCCTTAAATGTACAGCCTGCTACATAATTGCTTTGTCCAGCGGCTTTGACAAACGAATTCATTGACGAGAAAAATAACACGAAATCAAGCGGCTCACCCTGAAATACCTCTGCTATATTCACACTCACGTCTACTTTGACACGAAGCCCAGCTCGGAATCTTTCCTCCTCCATATTCGCTAGACTCTTATCCAGCAGCACGATGGCAGAATGGACGATTCCATGAATGGTGCCGTATTGCTGTTTGATTTCTTCGTAGGCTCGGTACAGCTCTTCTTGGTCTGTCGCATCTGCCATGATATAGCTAGGTGTAGGGCCGATTGATGCTAGTCGGTCTATCTTTGCTTGAATATTGGCATCCTTTTCTCTTCTGCCAATCCAAATCACCTTAGCTTCATACATTCGAATCACGTATTCACTCCATACCTCGCCAATTCCCCCGGCGCCTCCAATCACCACATACACGCCACCGGTTTTATACAGCGTTTCCTCCTGCTGGTTATAACGTACCGGAACCAGCTCCTGCTGATGCCATTGCTGTTCTCGATAAACGTAAGGGTTTCCGTCTGCATCACTTGGCAGGGTAAACAGCTCCTGCATGGGCCAGCTCGCTAGGGATTCTAGGTCGATGACTCGGATTTTCCAATGGCTATATTCCTTGGCCAGTGTCCCCATTAAGCCGTGAATACTGGCATGGGTTGGATTTACCTCATCGTATTTATGAAGAGGCTGTGCTTTCTGGGTAATAACCGTCCAGCCTATTTGATTACTGTCGTAACCTAGGGCTAACAGACTTTTGATGATTGTAAAGAGATAAATTACCCCTTTTTCCTGTCCCTCGATGATGCTGTCGTCTGTGAGGGATGGCAACTGCTCCTCTGGTGCAATCCAGAGCATATGATCGATAGGATCGAGTTGGCTGAATTTCTGGACCATTTCCTCAACTGAATGATCATGATGAATGGATAGCACACGCGCATGCGGGTATTGCTTTCGGATTTCATTCCAGATGCTTTCATTGCCTCCGACTATGACTAGGTTGTCAGTGAGAGCAGGAAGCTTTTGTGCTTCTTCATGACGGATTGCTTCCCAAATCGGGGATATCATCACAGGTTCAAATGGCTGTGTTATTATCGTTTCTCTCTGTGTAGAATCAATAGAGCCACCGGTTGCAATATCTCCCTCTAATATCCTTGACGAAAATCCAAACATTCGGACACAAACGTTTCCTCTGTCGTCACAAAGGTCGATATCATACTTCTGTGTCTCATTTCCACTGATATAATCTTCACTGTGTCGTACATGAGCCCACATTTTTGATGTGCACGGACGAACGATTTCGATCAATTCCAAAGCAAAAGGTAACGATGGCTGTACGGATGTGTTGTAGGTATTCTGTACTTGCATCTGAATTACAAGGGATGCCTGTAAAGCAGCATCCAATAGACTAGGATGCAGGACATATTGTTCTTGGGTATGTTTTATGCAAGCAGGCAAGACTAGCTCGGCCAACAACTGATCCTCTGCTATATGCACACGCTGTATTCCCTGATGACTTTTGCCGTAAGTAATCCCTACCTGCTGAAAGGCTTGATAACATTCTCTACCTGTCAGCACATGCTGCTTACACGCGGAGAGTATGCCAGAGATATCCAAGACGAATGCTTCCTTTTGCTCTCTGCATACTGCATAGCCTGAACTAAACACTACAGGTTTGCCGCTTCCTGGTATTTCCTCGCTGTAAATCTCATAATTTATCTCATTTTGTACTCCTGAAAAAACGCGAATCTGCACTTGCTTTGATTCTTCCTCTAGAAGGATGGGCTTTTTCCAAATCACGTTATGAAGTTCAATCACCTGATCATGCTTATTTTCCAGAGCTTGCTCCATAGCCTTGCGCGCCATTTCCAGATGAGCAACACCAGGTAAAACCTTGCTGCCACTCACTACATGATCCTTTAGAAAAAATTCCTTGCCTGTAAACGTGGAGCAAAAGCGAATCGTTGATAAATTAGATGTATTTTGCTGCAACAGCGGATGAAGTATATCGCGTGTGTCCGCAGATATTTGTTCTGTCTGGCTCATGTCGTAACGGGAACTTATTTCTGATATCCAATAACGTTCTCTTGCAAACGGATATGTTGGAAGTGACATTTTTCGATAATCTGCCTCGGATTTGTACAGCACCTTCCAATCAATGTCTAGTCCCGACACCCATAAATAGGCCAATTGATGCAAATCATTGTTAACAATAAAGTGATTAACCATCTCATGCTTTTCTTCATTTCCAATCGATAAACTAGAAATCGAATGATTCTCATTCACATTCCCCTGATAATTGCTTTTCGGTGTTCCTTTCCTATCAAGGTAATCGAGTAATGATTTTTCTAATTCATCAATATCGCATACGACGGTAGCAAATCTCTCCTCCATTGCCTCTCTTGCAACATGAAGGGTATAGGCCATATCTTTGAGATGAACATCAGTCAGGTTTTGGTTTTTAATTGCTTGTAATAATTGCTTCACTTGCTCTTGTAAACGATTTTCATTCCTAGCGGACAGCACAATCATGACAGGATTGCTATTACTGGTAGCCCTTTTCGTATCTACACGATGGTTAGACCGATATTCCTCAATCACAATATGAGCATTTGAACCACCCGAGCCAAAACTGCTAATTCCCGCTCTACGCAAGCCTTCTCTATGAGGTGGCATCCACTTTTGATTGCTCGTTACAAGATAAAATGGGGAGTTTTCAATAGGAATGTGTGGGTTCAATTCCTGAAAATGCAACGATGCCGGTATCATACGATGGCGCAAACTGACTAAAACCTTAACTAAGCCTGCCAACCCGGCGGCAGCTTCCAGGTGTCCGATATTTGTTTTAATAGAGCCTAACCCACAATAGGGTTCATTTCTGTTGTCACTTTGCTGTGAAAGCTCTAAAAATGCGTCCTTCAAGGCTGCAAATTCAATCGGATCACCTAATGAAGTGCCTGTCCCATGTGCTTCAATATAGCCTACAGACTCTGGGGCAATATCGGCCGAGCGGAAGGCCTTCTTGATTAAGGCAGCTTGCTTTGCTGGATTGGGCACAGTTATTCCGTTTGCCTGTCCTCCATGATTCGTAGCTGTTCCTTTTATGACACCAAGGATAGAGTCACCATCGCGCTCTGCCTGTTTCATAGGCTTTAACAGTAGTACAACTCCACCTTCCCCACGAACATAGCCATTTGCAGCTTTATCAAACGTCTTACATTTTCCATCTGTGGACAGCATTCCAGCTTTATAATAAGCAATGCTGTTAGCAGGATGACACATAAGATGGACCCCGCCTACTAAAGCCTGCTCGCACTCTCCACTTTGTAGAGATGTAACGGCTTGATGAACGGCAACCAAAGAACTAGAGCAAGCTGTATCGATTTGAACACTAGGACCATGAAAATTATAAAAATAAGAGATTCGATTAGAGAGAATCGCCATGGATGTAGCTATGCCATACTTAGCTTGAACCTCATCACTGTAGCGATCTAAAAGCTTGCTATAATCGGAGCCGCTTGCCCCTATAAATACACCTGTATTACTACCTGAAATCGTACTTGCAGAATAATTAGCCCCTTCTATACACTCCCAGCTTAATTCCATAAGTAAACGTTGCTGAGGGTCCAAAATCTCCGCCTCTGAAGGGGAAATTCTAAAAAACAGCGGGTCAAATTCAGCAATATGATCCAAAAATCCACCTTGATCTATTCCCTTATGCTCCGTAGCAGGATGAATTTTATCAGGCCAAGCCCATCTATGCTCAGGCATCCGTCTAATAGCATCACGATTGTTCACTAATAATTCCCATAATTCATCAAGATTGCTCACTCCTCCAGGAAGACGACAGGCCGCGCCTATGATGGCAATGTCATCCTTTTCTACATTAGAATGACTCCATGAGACTGCCTCGTTTTTTGAAACAGATTCTTCAGATGCAGACGCCTGCGCTATTTCATCTGCATTTTCTATAAGATACGAAATGATTTTTCTAACGGTATTGTATGTAAAAAAGAATGTTGTTTCGAGTTCTATTCGAAACCTCGTACCCAGCTGATCGTTTAATTCCAGCAAATCTCCTGAATCCAAACCAAGCTCCATAAGAGGACGATCTACATAAGCTAGAACATCCTTTCTCTCTTCATTTAAAAGAGAACCGATACAATCTAATACAAAAGCTGTAATAGTCTCAGAACGATCCGTGCTCCCTGTTTGAAAAGAATGGCTATTCTGCTCATGACATTCTTGATTTCGTTCAATAGCAGGAGGCTCATCATTTCCCCGATTTAACATGTCATATTCAACAAGTACACCATAGCCAAGGTTAGCATCATCTAATGGCCGATAGTTCGGGATTAATTCTTTAATCGTTGCTCCATGCATTTCGTGAAATCGCAATGTTTTATCGACTAATTTATTATTTTTATTACGAAGAGTGATATATTTGTCCGAAGCTATCGTAGAATATCGCTGATAATCCTTGCACCTTGTTATCCCAATGACACTCCTGACTCCACTTATCAAACTACAGCGCTGAAGCATAAATTCTAAAAGCTGATCTCCCAGCTTACGATCCTGCATCTCTGGCAGAATATTGATAGCTAACAATTGTATAATTGTCCCTTCAGTATGGTGAAGCTGTTCAACAGTATTGCTTTGAAGTCCCTTTATCTCGTTCATATCTCTAATTTTTTGAGAATAAATCACACCAACTACTCGATTCTCTACTTCAAGAACTAACTGCCCTTCTGGATATTTCCTTATTCTGTGTAAAATCCTTTCAGTAGGAGCAGCTAGTTCCTCCCCCCAGCATTGTAGCTCAAGCTGCCTTAATACCGAAATGTCATTCTCATTTGCCATCCTAATCCGGTATTCTCTCTGCTCAAGCAAATGTAACGTAATCCGTGAAAAAAGCATAGTTTTTGGATATTTATGGAAGTGTTGTTTATGAGGAAACAACCCTATCTCTGCGGCAGTCAACATATAAGTATCTGCTTCTACTAGCAGCTTTTGCGAGAATCTATGAATCGCATCTACATGTAAGCCCTCATATTTATCCATATATGGACGAATCGTTTTCGGTTCCAAACAATGCGCTTCTAAAAGGATCAATCCATGCTTATTTACTAGATGTGACCAATGTTGTAGTTGTTCGTGCAGTTTTTTCATGCCTAATGTAGAAGAACATTCACGTCCATTTTGATCTACAAAAATTGACTTGGTGAAGCTTGGAGCCTGACCCCTTGCTTCAACTGTTTCTGCTGATATGATACAAGGTCGATCGTGATTAAAAAATGACTGAACATATAGGATATGTTCTGTGTCACGAATTCCTTCTTTTCGTAAATCAATCATAAGCTCATTTAGATTATCAAGCGTTCCTTTGAACAAAACATGGTTGATATCCTTTAGAGTGATAGCCGTTTTTGCTAGAGATTCTTCCTTGTTGTCAATTCCAATTAACGTCAAGGGATATTCATCAAACCTCTTGCCTCTTCGTGATTTCATTTTGATCGTCTCGTATATCTTTTTTAGAAGCAACCCATTGCCACATCCCATATTAGCTATATATTTCGGCTGCTCCTCTACTGGTTCTCTATCAAAAACAGAAATAATGGTCTGCTCTAAATCGCAAAAATACTCCTCTTGCTGAAAGCCACACTCTAGCATCTCTAGCATACGTTCCATATATGTCTCATACGCTTGATTCGTGCTAGCAACAAGAGCTTGGCAATCACCAAATAGTAGCTGATCCATATTTTTTATTATGGAACGATAGGAATGAATGGATGCCGTATTCAAAATCGCGTCTAGCATATACTTGCCGGTTTCCGTTAAAACCCCGTTCTTTCTTGTTTGATCCATCCAATTCTTTTGCTGAAATAACTGTGTAATTTCTTGCTTCGCGATGCCAGATAGATTTTGGAGCACTAATTCATTTTGCTGAGGAGAATCCCGCAAAATGAATCTATGTTCATTTAACGCGAATAACAACGGAATCATTACGATCCCATCTAAAAAATGTGAATACATCGCATTGTCGACATTCCATTGTTTACCGGACAGCTCAATCCATTTTTGCAAACGATACTTTCTCTGAGATTTTTTGAAGTATTCCTTCATCGGAAAATTGAATAGCTCCATGACATCTTCCGGAATTGTTTCTACCACATTCCATCCGGGCAGTAACGCATACGTATCCTTACTATCTCGACACAGGATTTGTAGAGATTCTAATAACTGAAGAGCACTGCGTAAGTGACCACTATTGGCATGTAGCTCATCTACAAGCTGACTAAACGGAGTAGACCGACTTTTTTGCAAAAGATCAAATAAACCTCGTTTTTTGCACGATAAAAGCACTGGAATTGCCAAATACCCATGAGAATAATGATGTAAGGTAGATAACATGAAATGTACCTCGTTTCAGTAATGAATTTTCCAATCAGACTAGCCCATCACAAGATTTTGAAATTTTTCATTCAAAACTTTAACAGTTTCTTCCATTATTTTTACACCGATCTCATCTACATGACGATTTTTCCAGCTCTCCAAGCTTGTTCCCCTTACCCAGTCATTAAACGCCCCTAACGCTGGCCCGCAATAAATCTGGTAATCTGCTTGTTGTTCCAAAATACCATCGATTGCTACATGAACAGAATGAGCTAGGTACCACTTAAAAATCAAAGCCATTTTATACTTCTGATTTTTTTCTGCTTTATCTATTTCAACTGGGGAGGCGTTCTGTTTGCATTCCTCATAAACCTCCTCAAAACTACGTTTCAGGTATTTAACCTGAATGAGTTTTTTATCTTTTTCGCTCATTTCGTCAAGTGATTGGTATCGAGAATATAATTCAAACAGCCTGCTCGCTCTAGCAGGGAAAAACACTCCCTTTTTTACAACCTGAGCCTTCGCTCCTATTTCAAACCGTTCTTTTGCCGGTGCATATGCGGTATCTTGAATGTGTACCTGCTGTAGCAAGTCTTTAACAGCCTCGCTTGTGCCCGCTTCTACGGTACATTGATTAATAGAGCCCGTTAAGATAAAATCCGCACCTAGAATAAAAGCTGCCGCCGCTGCCTCAGGAGTACCAATTCCTCCTGCTGCACCGATTCGGATTTTCTTAGGGTACTTATATTTTTTCATCATCTTATCACGTAGCTGTATCATAGCTGGCAATAAAACATAGGCTACTGCTCCATCTGTAGGCCCCCCTGAGTCAGCTACGATACACAAGTCATCTGCCATAGGGATTTTACTGAGCAAATGAGCTTGTTCTCTGGTAATTTGATTTTCCCGAACCATTTTCTCGACTAGGTACTCTGGGGCAGGACGTAGAAATAGTTCAGCCACTTCTGCTCTTGATACCTTGCCGATGATTCGATTTGTACTCATTACAGCTCCATCCGGGAGCATTTTGACTCCATGTGCACGATACTTTAGTAATGCTGGAGTAATGCTCATGTAAGCAGATGCTTCTATGACGTTGATACCGTATCGAATATATAATTCAACCAGTTGATCTTCTCTTTCTTGTTGATCCGGAGTGTGAAGAAGGTTCATTCCATACGCTTGTCCGCTCGTTAGTTCCTTTTGAATGTATTGAATCGATTCCTCGATTTGAGCTAGTTGTAAGCCTCCCGTACCGAAAAAGCCCATCATCCCAGCCTTCCCCAGCTTCACTACTACATCTTTAGAGGCGATTCCCTTATACATACCACCAGCTACATAGGGGTACTTCAAATGATAATCCTGCATAAATTGCTTGCATCCAATAGCTGTAATTCGTTTATCGTATGGTTGCTCAATGAAGTGCTTTTCATCGCTATCGCTATTGGATTGCTGAAGAATAGTTGAATTTGTAGGCTGCTGATGCTCTGTTTCAAGAGGTAAGTAAATGGGAGTTGCTTCTGCTGTTATTTTTCGCATCAGTCCTGTTAACACGTTTCCTGGTCCAATTTCTTTGATTTCCATTCCTTCAAATCCCATTAACACTTGCACCGTCTCACACCAGCGGACTGACTCCGTTATTTGTCTGACCAAATTTATTTTCATATCGTTTTTTTGATAGTATCTTGCGTTGACGTTTGACAATACAGGGATGGTACATTCAGAAAGCGCGAATGAATCAATATAATTTTTAAACTGCTCTCTTGCCTCTCCCATATATCTTGAATGAAAGGCTCCACTTACTCGTAACAGAATATACGTGATGCCTTCCGTTTCAAACACGAGCTTGGCCCGAGCAATATCTGATTGTAGTCCGGAAATGACAAACTGGCGAGGAGAATTAAAATTCGCAATATCAATGCTATCTAATTGATTTTGAAGCAAGATATGCTTTATCTGCTTCTCATCTATTCCTATAACCGCTGCCATCCCCCCTCCAACGGCTTGGCTCATTACTTCCCCTCTTTTTTTCACCAGCTTTAATCCCGTTATAAAATCAAAAGCTCCTGCTGCAAACAACGCATTATATTCACCTAAGCTGTGCCCCGCTAGGATATCTGGTTTTCTTCCCGTCTCGTTAACGGTATTCAAATACATCAGTGCGTTTACCGTATACAGCGCAGGCTGTGTGTACTCGGTCTGTTGTAATCTTCCTAATGGGTCTTCTAGACACAATTCTTTAATGGAGTATCCTAAAATCGAATCTGCCTGACTCGTGATTTCAGGGTATTGATCAAATAAATCTCCCCCCATTCCTTTTTTTTGCGATCCTTGTCCAGGAAATACAAAAGCAAGCATACTTTTATTCTCCTTTTTTACTGTAGTCCTACTTTTGCTAGCGTAGTTCGTTAGGATATAATCCAAATTTTGTAGTTCCGTTTTATATGGAGTGATAATGGGTAGCATCATTTGATTCTTTTTTAGATTGGACATCGATTTACACAGAGTAGATAGCGTTCCTGAAGGACCTACATCTATATAAATTCGATCATCATCGTCCTTTTGTAAGAAGGTGATCCCCTCTGTAAATTGAATGGGCTTTCGAATTACCTGCCAAAAATAATCCGTATTCCATTCGCTGAGCAAGCTGCCGGACACACTCGATATATAAGGGATTTTAGGATCAAGAAAAAGTTGCTTTTGTAAAAAAGCAACGTATTCATCTGATGCAGGATCAATGCTAGAAGAATGAAATCCATGAGTAACCGGTAATTTGCTACACATGATTCCATTTTTCTTCGCATGCTGTTCAATCATCGCCATATGTTCTTTTCTACCTGATACAATAAAATGATTCTCGTTATGAATAGAAACCAATTCGCTATTCTCATATAACACCGGATCAGACAAGAAAAGGGACGGACGATCCAAAATAGCTAACATAGCCCCTACATCACAATGTTTTTCTAGTAATTGTGCCTGCTTCACAACGGATTTGAGTGCCGTATCCACACTACATACACCTGCTGCTACCGATGCTGCAAATTCCCCCATACTCACACCAATAACAGCATCTGGGACCATTCCATTTTCTAATAGAACCATCGTAGTGGCATATTCCACCATAAAAATACACACATGCGTATGCAGCGTACGAGTAAAAGGCTCGGTCATGTTCCTATTGGTCCTATACAACTCACTCTGTACCGATATGCCAATCAGCTCGCGCGCTTTCGCATCTAATTCATTCATGCACGATCTAAAAATTCGATTGTGTTCAAATAAGGCTTTTCCCATTTGATAATACTGCGAGCCTTGACCCGAATACATAAATACAAGCGATGGACTCATCTGGAAACACCTCAAGGTAGAATTGAATAAAGATTAGTCTTACCTACTCAATATTGTGCTGGTATCTCAATGTTTACATTGAGCCGTGTAGATTACGGTTAGCGGATTGTAGCACAATTTTATATTCGCTTAGCCACATATTTACTTGAATAAAGTACTCCATTAGCTTGAGTAACAATCCTTGACTAGAGTGCATTTTTCCCTGCAAGAGCGAGGAGTTCCCACCTACTACATGCATCACTTTCTTTTTATCCAATAAATCATGAAGAGGTGCATTCGGATTTGACATGATCTCTTGAAAGATAGACTGAACACCTGTGAAATAGACTGGGTCTTGGGTAGATGGATAAGCGCTCTTTCTACGAAGTCGTACTTCTTCTGGTATCGAACCTAGGAAGGCTTGACGAAGTATACCTTTCTCGATGTTCCCCACGGTCTTCAGCTCAAATGGAATATTAAATGCATACTCCACTAAACGGTAATCACAAAAAGGAACACGTACCTCAAAGCCCGCATACATACTTGCCCGATCCTTGCGCTCCAATAAACCGACTAAAAATCGAGTGATGAATAAGTATGACATTCTGCGTTGATGCATCTGTGTTATTGTTTCATTTTCAAGCAGTGGTACTTCCTTCGTCGCTTCAGCGTATCTCATCGTTGCATAATGATTTGGTTGAATGCCCTCTATCACATCCTGCTGTAATAAAGAGGCAAATTTATCCCATGTGTTTAACAGCCATGGATACATACGAGAGTCCAAATATTCTTCTTGGTGGAACCATGGATACCCGCTAAATATTTCGTCTGCCGACTCACCTGAAATAGCTACCGTAGCATCCTTCTTCATCTCCTTACATAATAAGTGTAAGGATGTTTCCATATCGCCATAGCCGGGTAAATCACGCATACGCATGGGGATAAGTAAATTTTCGAGCAATTCTTCAGAGGTAAGCGTTATAAAATGGTGCTTCGTTCCCACGTACTCAGACAGCATTTTTGCATACGGTGCATCTAAACTAGGACGAGCTTTATCCGCTACAAAATCCTGATCACTTCCTACAAAGTCAACTGAGTATGTAGATAACTGCTGACCTTTATCAAAAAATTGACGTCCCGCAATCGAAACTAAGCCGCTTGAATCCAATCCACCTGAAAGCATGGATACAACCGGAACATCAGCAATTAATTGGCGCTTAACTGTATCTTCTAGCAAATATCTGATATGATCAGCAGTTTCTGTTGCCGTTTCAGTATGCAACTTACTCTGGAGCTGCCAATATCGGGTCTCTCTTGTTCTTTCCTTTGTAAAAGTTATGGAATGAGCAGGCTTTACTTCGAAAATATTTGAAAAAATCCCATTGCCAGGCGTACGTATGCCACCAAGAGCAATTAATTCAGCTAATCCTTGAACATCAACTTCGCGTTTCACTTCTGGGTGAGCCAGAATTGCCTTTATTTCAGATCCAAATAAAATGGAGCTTCCTTGTTGATAATAAAATAAGGGCTTAACGCCTAAATGATCTCGTGCTAAAAACAGACTCTGCTTCACCTGATCCCAAATCGCAAAGGCAAAAATACCATTCAAATGTTTGACACAATCTTCTGACCATTCCATGTAAGCATGTAGTAATACTTCCGTGTCAGAATTGGTTTTAAATCGATGTCCTCGTTCAATTAATTCACGACGTAGTTCTAGATAATTATAAATCTCCCCATTATAAGTCATAGCATATAAAGGCTCAGACTCGTGATAGATAAAGGGTTGAACCCCGCCCTCAGGGTCAATCACTATTAAACGCCGATGTGCTAATGCTGCGTGTTCCGTGATCCAACATCCTTCAGCATCTGGTCCCCGATGACGAATAGAATCAGACATCTGCTGTAAAATATGCTTTTGATGCAACAAGTTATGTTCCCAATCGATCCAGCCTGTTATCCCGCACATATCAAGGACTCCCTCTTTATCTTTTTTTCGACTGAATATAAGTCACTACCGTATGAATTGTCCGTACTAATTCTGAACTAAGCTCATCATCTTCTATTTGAATATCAAATCGCTTTTCGATCGTTACTAGCAATTCCATAATAACAATGGAATCTAAATTATATTGTTTGATAATATCTAGGTCGTTTGAAATACTAGCGGGATCAACTTCCTGACCATAATGTGATTTTATAATCTCCGCCAGATCATTTTTAATGACTAGACCGTAGTCTGTTGAATTTGTAGTTCCCACGTTGGTTCGCCCCTTTTGTCTTAAGCTATCTCACTTCTTTTCGACGTACCTTGCCTGCCGCCGTTTTAGGTAAATCATCTCGAAATTCAATTCGTCTTGGTACTTTGAAATCAGATAGTTTTGCACGACAATATTCTAGTAACTCTGCTTCCGCAATGTGATTTTTAACTACTACATAGGCTACCGCCATTTCCCCACGGATAGGGTCATGTTCGCCAACCACTACTGAATCTTCTATTGCTGGATGCTGACTTAGTACCTCCTCAATTTCATACGGATTCACTTTTTTACCATTCACATTTATTGTAATATTCAGACGTCCAACCAGATGAAGCTCATTCTCTTTACTTAAATAGGCCAAATCCCCAGTTCTCCACCATCCATCCTCTACTACATAACCACTATCATCCACCTCATCCTTACGCAAGTATCCCTTAGCAAGCGAATCGCTTTTGATAAGTACTTCATAAACCGTCTTTCCATCAAATTCAAATGGACTCGTCTCATCAAGCATTACATCTACGCCATCAACAGGAACGCCTACGTTAGTAGCTTCGCCGATAGATTGAGGATTGCGTTGAATGGAAACAACCCCTGCTTCTGAAGACCCATATATGTTTTGGATTGATAGGTTCAATTTTTCCTTACAGGTCAACATCAGGTCATCTTGCAATGGAGAAGTTGCTGATAAAGCAATCCTAATCCGATCCAGCGGCTTCTGAACATGCTCCACCAGCATTTTATAATGGGCAGGTACAGCCATTAGTATATTACATGCCTGCTTGTCTATTTTCTTTTCCAAGCTAGATGGTAAAACATACGCACCAGTAAACGATACCGATGCTCCACATAAGAAAGGAACAAAGCATCCACAAATTGTGCCATAAATATGATAGGTGGGTGCTGCACATAAGATACGATCTTCAGGGACAATTCCAAGAGCCTCACCTATTCGTTTTCCATCAAGCATAAAGCTTTCCATTTTTTTAACCACTGCTGACGGTATCTTGGTTGATCCGGACGTTAGAAACACCAGATGGCTCTGATTTACCTCTGGCTTTAAGTATTCGTTCCAACACGCTGCATGCTCGCCTATATTCCCAATTAAAAAAACATGCTCAAAACAGGAAAGCTCGTACCATTCATTGTCTCCAAGTGAATCTATTGACTTACTATTTATTTCACGCAGTACATAATCTGTTTGATACATTGTCATGATCTTCTGCATTTCCTCTTCTTTTAAATGAGGATCAACTAACATGACCGAAATTTCCAGATGACTAGCGGCTATGATCGCTGCCCAGATAACTTCACTTTTTTGGAGAACAATGGCTAGAGGCGTCTCTTTATTCAAGCCAAATTTTTGAAAATTTCGAATCAGATGATCTACTTCCCTTACCACAGCCTGATTAGGTATCTCTTCTGTCTCTTTGATAATGGCTATTGCATGAGGGTTATTGTCGTTTCGTTGCTTCAAATGTTGATAAATCATGAAATCACCAGCTTTCGCTTCTAAATACCTATTCATCTAATGCAACTGAGTGTTAACAGCCCTCAGCCTTAATGTTTTTCAGCCTTGTTCATATCTGTTTTATTCCGTTGATAAAATGTTAATTTTTACTTCATTTGCTAGTTGCAAACTAAAGTTACCACAAAATGTCATGTTAGTAAATATAAATAAAATCATGTCACGAAAGCTTAATATTTCACTATATGTCAGTAACAAATCCATCTGATTTCTGATGAATGTATATCACTATACCATCGAATATGAACCCTCATTCGAAAACCGTCTCTCATGTGACTTCCCCACTGCTAGCCACTGCTGAACCTCTCCTAAAATCCATCCATTCGAAGTAATTCGAAAAACTTTGACAGGATAACAGAGTATTATTCCGACATCCCACTTTATATGTGGAAAACAAAGTAGAAAAAAGCAGAATTACCAATTCACTCGACATTTTCTTATTTTGGCGGTTTTGTCTGCTGATGACATTGTAAAAAGAAGGCTCTGTTTGTTTATTTACTTTTTTAGAATCATAATAAAAATTAACGCAAACCACATTAGAAACCGCGAATCTCCATCAGCAATATGCTTATGTAACGGTGTAATTATCAGATGAAATCGAGTGTTTTCAGGATGCAGACGACATCGTATCATGTTTTTATTTTTTAACTTTTTTATCTTATATGAATGTTATACAAAATAACAATATTACTAGTGAGCATCTGTAGAATTATGTCTGAAAGAAACCGGACGACGACTGTCGAAGGCTGTAAAACGTTTCTAATTAACGAATAAGTCCTTTTCCTTTGATACGCTAGATATAGTAAGGGTAAGAAAAAGATGAGAGGAGAAAAATTCGATGGAACCAAAACAGCTAAAAATACGGACAAATGTCCCTGAGCCCTTAGAGGATGAAATCGAGCTACAAAACGTAATTAATCAATTAAAAAATGAGTTGGTTCAATTAGTATCAGAAAAGGGTAGCTTTTTAGATCACTCGGTTATTCACCTGAGTCAAACTTTGGATACCTACATCTTGCAGATGCAAAAAAGAAAAATTCACTCAACCTCATTTTTCTCACCCAGCCTTCTTTGGCAATACGCCTAACAGACAAAACTCAATTCATTAGAAACTCAATCTCGCTGCCCATGATAAATGGAGGAAAAACATGAACAAACAGACAAAACCCTGACGAAGTGCTCCCCATTTGGCGTTTATCTCCAAATAAGCATTTCGTCTTTTATTTGTTGGATCAAAAAAATGCAAAAAAAAAAGCAAGAGCCTACGCCCTTGCCTCGTACCTTATTTAGTTTTAGTTCTCGTTCTCACAGCGCTTCTTCATGCTTATGCAACTTGCAGACGCTTACCTATTTTCTATAACCTGTCACGTTATTTGCATCCATCCATTGCTTTTTCATTTGCATTAAATAAGCTAAGTCGGGATCTTCCCAGCCTTGTATAAGCAATAGAACACTTTGAACGGCATGCAGATCATTATACGTCAGGAATGGATAATCTTTAAGTCCCATCGTACCATCAGGCATATATGCATAATGTAAGTTAGAATTTGGCATCACCCAAGCATCCCGCGTTAATTTAATTCCCCACAGCATTTTATCTGCAAGCTCTTTGAATCGCTCGTCTTTTGTTTGCATATATAACTCATACAGATAATTCATCTCCTGTAATTGATGGTTCAAGGAGCTATGAGTTAATTTATGTGGCTTTTCATGGGAATAATCACTTACTAATATCCCTACTTGACCATTTCTTTCAATTAGAAAATGATTTTGCTGGCTATGCTGTAAGAGAAACTCCGCATACCGCATACTTGCTTGTAATAATCGTTCATCATGATAAGATTGATACGCTTTCAATAACAAATAGGCAATATCCGTATTAAATCGTGTATCATAAAACCCAGCATCTACTTGGTAATCATTCCATAACCATGTTGATTTAGGAGCTGATGGCCAAAATCCTTGTGCATTTTGATTTGGCAAAATAGTGTGAAGCATCATCCAGCCAAGATCATGCGCTGCCCTACTTCCTCGCGTAATCACAAAAGAAGTAGCAAAATAGTTATCGGGATTGCGCCAGAAATAATTGGGACCTGTAGGAACATATGTAGTGGGTGTTCGATCGTAAAAACCATCCCAGCTCCAGCGTAACCGATCTTCAAAATCAATACTTTTCCAGATAAGCTCCATATTTAGTGCATCCCAGTCAATTAATGGTTGAAACGATTCTAATGCCCACACTTCTCCAAACATATGAGATTCCACTGGCATTTCAATACTCACGTTAAAACCACCATATGTCTTTTTCGCAATCATTTTAATTTGATTCATATTTTTAGGTACAATCTCAATTGAATTATGTGTCCGTGGTATATAAATATGTGGTTTACTTAAAATGATCGAATACTGATCTGTCTTGATATACCCGGTATGTACAGGTAAGTTTCCCTGTAAAGATGCTTTCGTCCATTTCGTTTTGGCCCCATTGCTTGTAAGATAGCGGAATTCCCCTTGCGTTCCGGGAATAAACAGGGAAATTTTTTGCTTGATTTGCTTTACGCCTGGTCTAGATTGTATCCGTTCGATCCAATAACGATCCTGATTGGAGAACATTATTTGTTTTTTCTGTAAATTATATTGAGTTGTACGCTGTTCTGAGTAAGTTTCTTGTAAGCCTTGGTGTGTGTCTCCCCCTTGTACATTAGGGTAAGGAGTAAGACATGTAAGTAGTAGCATACCCGAAAGCGCCTGTATCCATTTTTTCTTTGTCAACAAACGTTCACCTCAATCTCCCCTTGAATTAGAACCATGTGTCTGTTTCTTTTGAGTAAAAGTAAGCGTTATCCATCCTACTTGATCCAAGCAATCCCTCATTTATTAGTGATATGTTCGGTTCTCCTATATACTAGACGCTACAAATTAGACTTTGTTATTCTACTTTTCAAAAATATAACTTTATTCTTACTGATTTTATATATACCTATATGATAAACGAGACTTTTTTCCTAAATATTCTCGTGAAAACAAAATATCCCTGAGTGACTCAGTTCTAATCGCACCATTTACTTTATACACATTTTGGTTAGAATATAACCAGCAGCTTCAATAAACATGAATAAATCATGCATAGCACACTATATTATTGTAAGTAACTTCGATTTATGTTACAGTTATGCTACTTCATTTAATGATTGGAGAGATTTCCCTATGAATACTGCTACATTCGAAACACTTGTTGAGGTTATGAAAGCACGTCATAGTGTACGCAAATACGAGACTGGAGTAGAAATTCCTCGTTCCGAGCTTGATGAAATTTTGGAACTAGCTGCATCTGCTCCTTCCTCTTGGAACCTGCAACATTGGCGTTTCCTAGTAGTTACAAATCAAGAGAAAAAAGAGAGGCTGCTCCCACTTGCTTACAATCAGCAGCAAGTCGTAGATGCATCTGCGGTAATTATCGTTCTAGGTGATGTTAAAGCAAATCTAGCTGTACGCGATATCTACGGAAAAGCTTTAGAAGAAGGTCTAATTAACCAGCAAGTGTTTGATATCATGGTAAATCAAGTAGAAGGTGCTTATGCAAGCAATTCTGAAATTGGCATGAAGGAAGCTATTTTGAATGCCTCTCTTGCTTCCATGCAATTAATGCTTGCAGCAAAAGCAAAAGGCTATGATACGTGCCCAATGGGTGGAATTGACCGTGATGGTATTGTGAAGGAATGCAATATTCCGGATCGTTATTACCCGGTCATGATGCTAACATTGGGAAAAGCAAGTACTCCTGCACATGCTACTGGTCGCTTACCTCTTAGTGATCTCGTCATCAATGAGAGCTTTTAAGCTATAGAAATAAAACAAAGGCTTGGTGAGAGCAACTCCTCTTACCAAGCTTTTTTTATTGTGTAAAAACTAGCACGAGCTTTACTTGCATTTTACTAGGTAAACGCTATTTGACATACGAAGATTAATCTAAGCCAAACTCTTCCTTTATGTAAGAAAAAGGGCTGTCGTCATGATAACAACAACCCTTTTCTATTCCCAGTAAGGATATTTTTAAAAAGATACTTATCCTTTGTACTCAACAAGGTAGTAGTTTTTCTTCCCGCGGCGAATTACCAGGTACTGACCGCCTAGAAGCTCAATATCGGCCAGCTTGGTTTCTAAATCAGTGAAACGAACATCATTTACTGTGATAGCATTGTTGTTCAGATATTCGCGGGATTCACGTTTTGATTTAGCTGCACCTACTTGAACTAGTACATCTACCATTGTTAGCTCTCCATCCTCTAGAGTAGTAGATGGCACATCGCTGAAGCTATCAGCAATTTCAGATGGCGTTAGTTCTTTTAGTCCCCCATTAAACAAAGCAACAGAAATTTCTTCGGCACGTTTCATTGCTGCTTCCCCATGAACCAGACTTGTTACTTCACGAGCTAGAGTACGTTGCGCTTCCCGTTTTTCCGGTTCAGTTGCTACTGCATTTTCTAATGCATTCAACTCTTCCATGCTTAAGAACGTAAAGTATTTTAAGAACTTCACAACATCACGATCATCCGTGTTTAACCAGAACTGATAGAATTTATATGGAGAGGTTTTGCTAGCATCTAACCATACTGCTCCACCTGCTGTTTTACCAAACTTTGTACCATCACTTTTAAGAACCAATGGTAGCGTCAAGCCAAATACTTTTTTCGCTTCCGTCTGATTTTCATTATCTTGGTTCGCACGTCGAATGAATTCTGTACCAGCAGTGATATTTCCCCACTGGTCACTACCACCCATTTGCAATTCACAGTTATGGGTTTGGTTTAATTTCCAGAAATCGTATGCCTGCATAATCATATAGCTAAACTCAGTGAAAGAGATTCCGTTTTCCAAACGAGCACTTACAGAATCCTTAGCGAGCATATAGTTAATCGAAAAATGTTTTCCAATATCACGAAGGAATTCAATTAGGGTTAGCTGCCCTAGCCAATCATAGTTATTAGCCATGATCGCTGGATTACCCTCACGATCAAAATCTAAAAAACGCTCCAATTGGTTTTTTAGCTTGTCGGAATAGCCTTTTACAACATCTGCTGTGTTTAATGAACGCTCTGTAGAACGACCGCTTGGATCGCCAATCATACCTGTCCCCCCACCTACTAGGGCGATTGGCTGATGACCTGCCTGCTGAAAGCGGCGTAAGGTTAGAATGGGAAGAAGGTGCCCAATATGTAAGCTATCAGCAGTTGGGTCAAAGCCCGTATACAGTGTGAGCTTACCTTGTTGAAGACGCTTTGTTAGTTCTTCTTTATCTGTTGTTTGGTAGATCAGCCCTCTGCTTTCTAGCTCTTGAATAATATCCATTGCTACCTAATTCTCCTTTGCAATAATTTGTGTAATTTGTATATCATAGCATAAGTTCGCACATAATTTTATATTGTACCAAAAAAAATATTTACAAGCGATAAAGACGAAAATAAATATGTTTCATTATAGCTCATGCAAGATACAAGCTTTTACCTATTTTTTGATTAAATAGCGATTAACAGGCCTGCCAACTCCACCATATTGAACATCACGCTCCACCATCTGTGTACGTTCCAAGTATTCGAGATAACGCCTAGCTGTAACTCGGGCAAGCCCCACATGTTCAGCTACCTCCTCAGCCGACATGGACTGCTTTTGTTCAACCATGAATTGTTTGATTTGATGCATGGTGATCGAATGTAAGCCTTTTGGTAATTCCTGCTGCTGACGCTCTTGTTTAGCGGGTTGCCCAAATAAGAGAGAATCTAGTTCGGATTGTGACATTGTGGCGTGTTCGCCTGTCTGCTTCGCATATTTACTGAAATTATCAAGTGCTTGCTTTATTCGTTCAAATTTAAACGGTTTCATAATATAATCAAAAGCTCCGTGACGCATCATGGTTTGGATAGTCTCCATGTCTTTAGCGGCAGTAATTACGATTATCTCTACTGGATTATCGCCACTACGCAATTGTTTTAGTGTCTCAATACCATTTTGGGAGGGCATGAAAATATCCATGATGGCCAAATCCGGCTGTAGCTCTTGAATCATAGAAAGTCCTTCCAATCCATTAGAAGCCACTCCTATTACTGTAAATCCTTCCACCTGTTGGATAAACAAGCGATGCAATTCTTGAACCATCGGATCGTCCTCGATAATAACGACACGAAACATACTCATTTCTCTCCTTTCATGGGAAGCTGAATGAAAAAGGTAGTTCCATATCCCGGTTCAGAGTCAACCGAAATTTCCCCACGTCCTTTTGTCACAAGCGTTTTTACCAAATATAGTCCTAATCCCTGATTATGCTCGTATTTGGTTGTAAAACCTCGCTCAAACACGCGTGCTTCGGTACTGGCATCCATTCCAGTTCCATTGTCTTCTATCATTAATGATAAGCTTTCCTCGTCTTGGTGTATGCTGATAAATAAGTGCTTGTCTTCCCTCTTTGACATCGTTAAAGCGTCAAAAGCATTTTCAACTAGATTACCAATGATCAGCACAAAATCATGGTGATCCATCCTGTTTGGAAATGCATAGAATCTACTTTTCCGGTCGATTTCCACCTGTATGCCCAGTTCTTTGCCTCGACCCACTTTACTGAGTAATAAACCTGAAAGATTATCGTCATAAATATTTTCAGTCAGGAAGCTGCTTAGCTCCTCATGTTTTTCGGAAACATCAAACACGTACTGCAAGGCTTTCTCTGCTTGATTTAATTGGAGTAAGCCTGCGATGGTATGCATTTTATTGCGATGCTCATGGTTTTGTACCCGCAGTGCTTCTACAAACGCTTTCACTCCCGTTAATTCCTCAGCAATTTTGGCAAATTCTGTGCGATCCTGAAAGATTGCAAGTGCCCCTACTGTTTTATTATTTACCTTAATCGGGACACGATTGGACCAAATGACGGCATGCTGCATTTGCAATTCCTGATTATAGATAGGTTGATCTAAACGTAAAATTTCCGGCAGTCTGGAATCGGGGATTACATCATTAATTTTTTTACCGATCACATCCCCTGAAACACGAAAGATTCGCTTGGCGTGCTCATTAAAAATCGTAATCGTTAAAGCGTTATCAATCGCAATCACACCTTCATGCATAGCTTGAAAGGTTGCAGTGCGTTCAATTAGTAACCGGGCAATTTCCTGGGGCTCTAGATTTAACAGTTGCTTTTTCATATGCCGAGCTAACTGCCATGAGCCTATTACGCCAAACAAGAGAGATAGAAACAACGTGATGGTGATGCTCTCTTTTTGATTGGCCAGCATTTCATATAAAGTAGGCAGCATATGTCCTGTCATCACTACCCCAATCTGACGGTGCTCCGCATTCATAACAGGTACGTAAGCCCGTAAAGCCACCCCAAGTTCCCCTTTTACCTTATGCACAAAGGTGTGTTCCGCAAAGGCTGGCCCGGCTTCTTTCCCGGTAAAGGCTGTGCCAATTCGCTCTTCCATTACATCCGATAAACGAATTCGATTCATCGACAATACAACGATATAGCTCACATCATTTACAATCTGGATGCGTTTCGTTGTTGATTGAATCGACTTCCAGCCATCTGGTTTTACGATATTTTCTGCTATCGCAGGTATTTCAGCAACGGTACGCGCAGTAACCAACAACCGCTGCCCTAACTCTGACTCTATCTCCATTGACATTTTTCCGATAATAATAATTCCCCCAATCAAGAGAGAAAATAGTACAATACCAAAGGAGAGAATCGTAATTTTCCAATGAAGTTGTAGGTTTTTGAGCAGAATCTTCACAATCCTTCCGCTATCATCTTTATTGTTTCTATTTTGAAATAGATTGACGGATTCTTCAACTAAGAAAGCAGGTGAATTGTTTGAAATCAGTTGTCGGTATTTTTTCCTTTATCCTGATCGGGCTTTTAACGGCTTTGTTCATTGGTTTTCGTACAGAATTAATTCCTGGAATAAAACCTCTTGACGAGGAACAAAGCGGACTAAAGCATCGAGTTATCATAAAATTTAGTCATGTAGTAGCAGAAAATACTCCGAAGGGCTTAGCCGCTGAGAAATTTGCTCAATTAGTCAAAGAGAAAACAAACGATCAGGTTGAGGTTCAAGTATTCCCAAATGGTATTCTCTACTCAGACAAGGATGAATTTGAAGCTTTAGCCAAGGGTGAGATTCAGATGATCGCCCCGGCCTTTTCTAATCTGTCTAATGTGATACCGCAGTGGCTTGCACTGGATTTGCCGTTTGCTTATCCCGATCAGGATTCCATTCATCAAGTCTTTGATGGTGAGATTGGTCGTCTTCTGTTTCAAACACTAGAGCAAAAAAACATGCATGGCTTGGCCTTTTGGAGTAATGGCTTTAAACAGGTAAGCAGCAATCAGCATCCCTTGCTTCGCCCTGCTGATTTTACTAGACATACCTTTCGCATTTTACCCAGTAAAGTCCTTGAAAGCCAATTTAAGCTGTTAGGGGCTACTACCGTAGTCATGCCCTTCACAGAGGTCTATCGTAATATTGAATCGGGTTACGTCAATGGACAAGAAAATACGATTTCGAACATTTTCACGAAGCATCTGGACCAAGTACAGCCTTATATCACTATCAGTAACCATGGATATTTGGGTTATGCGGTCATTGTAAATAAAGACTTTTGGGAAGAGCTTGAACCACAAACCCGAGATCTGTTAACAGAAGCTTTAGCAGAAACAACAGCGTGGAACCGGCAGCGAGCAATTGAGATGAACAGACAGCAATTAGCTTTATTACGCCGAAAAAAGGACGTTTATATTCAAACGCTGACACCTGCACAAAAAGAAGCTTGGATTGCTACACTCCAGCCCATATACAAGCAATTTGAACCATTCATCGGTAAGGAGCTCATGCAAAAGATAGCTGACTTGAAGGCAAAAAAATAAGAGCTTATTACTTATAGCCGCAAGGGAGAAAATACGCCATATTATCTGTGATAGGCCCGCCTAACCGATAGCCAAAGGCAGAGGCCTGACCATTGATAAGAAAGCTTCCAACCATGAGGTGTCCCTTGACAATTTTTTCAACGGTCTGGACATAAGTAGTTGGAAGCGGTACATATTTCTGATAAACAGATAAAAAGTCAGCATATGATTTGTTACTATCTTCATGGAGAATGGCATCATCCTTCATAATCTGCACGGTATCCCCCTCTCTTCCAAAGGCAGGCTTTTGTACATAAGCTACTCCTTGTTCTCGGAAAAGATCAGGCTCTAAATAAGTGGGTAAAAAGTGTTCAGCAATCCAAGCGTGTTCCTCAGTTGAATAAAAAGGATGCTGCTCCTCATGCAGGCCCCAAATAACAGCCTGGATGGCTTTGCTTTGCAACAAAAATGCTGAGATTGGGTTAAGTATAGCCAGCTTACGAAGAGCTACTAATTCAAGGAGCATCTCACCCACGGGTTCTTTGGTAATCGGATCAAAATCAGCTAGCATTTGCTCAATGGGGTATGTTTGACGGTATAAAAGATCAATGCGTTGGCCGTCAGCATCATATAACCCCTTTCCCTCGACGATTTGTAGTTCATGAAGAGGTATATAGCGGCTAGGTAACGGTGTCATTTCACGTAAATACTCTGCTGTATATCGATCTTCCGGGTTATCAGCATGCGAGGTAAATACGATATGCGGCGTCTCTACATGGCTTGGCACCATGCCCGCAAGGCTCATAAAAATCGCAGCTTGAACAGCCTCCTTGAGCCTTTTTTCCTCCCCTTCATTCGGGTTTTTATAACCAAATTCCTTACAAATCCGCTCATTTACAAAGAATAATTCCTTCAAAAATGTGGGCGTGTCACTATTGATTTCGAGGACTACATATCGTTTATCGACCTGAACGAGGTCTAACCTTGCAATAACACTCTCTACATTGATGTGGTGAATACGCAAAAAACGCAAGGAGCTAGCAGGAAAGCCTAACGAAAGCAGTAGATCATCATCTAGCTGACGCATTAACTCTGCTGTTTTAAAGAATAAATGCCCTACCCGATTAGTCGTTTTTCGAATGGTAGAGGCTTCTTGCTCTGTCACCAGATGCATGTCGTATAAGCTATACTCCTGACCATATAAATCTGCCCAATATTGTGGGATCTGCTGATAAAATTGCTTTCTTTTCTCTTTATGATTCATGAAGGAGAGTCGCATCCTTTTCTATCGTAAGAGCGTATGTCATAATCAATCTATCAGATGAAAGGGTGATTTATATCCATACGTGTACGTGTTATATCAGACAAAAGGAAGATGAATTCACGGCCTTTGCCGAATACCATTCTACAGAAATCGGAGAGGATGGTATTTTAGCTCGTCACTTATGCCATTATCTCGTTAAAGATGGGAAGCAATATCAGCTTCTTTCGAATGAGATGGAGGAAAATAGAGAAATCCTCATTTATGAATACCAAGGAAGTGCAGAATACTTTCACGACGAGCTATTTAACAAGAATAAAGGGGTTCTCATTGAGTTTCGGAGACTGCTAGCCGCTGGCGATACAGAGCTTCTAAGCCACATAACCGTCCGTCATCATATGGATGTGGTCCGTTATTTGTTGAAGGATTATATCCATATCCCAGAGCTAGGACATTTCGAGGTGGATTCTACCGAACTTGATGAAGATCGCGGTGTCTACGTCATTTATGTGGTGTAGCATTTCGAGCATTTTACGCTTTCCCGTATGAATTTTTTATTCTGGGAAATTCATCACCCGGGAAAGCGCAAAAGCTGATTCGCTTCGACAACTTTTTTCGTATCAGCCTAATAGGTCAAGCATTGCCCTACTATCCAGCCAATTGATAACGATAGCATCATTAAAAGGATTCCGACAGCCGTATTATTCTTTTCTATTGCTTCCCGAATGCTAAATCGAATCGTAATGATTTCAGCTAGATAAGAGAAAATGATTTGAGCTACGATTCCAACTCCGCTCCAAATCACCATATCCATCAAGGAGACGGAATTGGCCACAGCGGAACCGAGTACATACGCAAGACCAAGCATTTTTCCACCAAGGGTCAATGCGGCTGCCTGATTATTATTTGCAATTAATTGAAACTCTTTTACTCTTGTAGTACTGACAACAAATAAAATGAATCCAATTAGCATCATGGCAAAAGCTGTGCCAGCATAGCTTAAAAAATTTATGACTAAAGACATGAATGCATCACTCCTGTATGTTATATCCTTATTGCTTGCTCTAAGGAACACTCTTTTGGACTAGCTTCAGCCACCCGAAGAATGAGACCCGCTACCAAATCCGCTTCGAGATGAGCTTTTAAAGCTGGAGCTATTCCTGTAGCTTTTATATGAGCTGCTCTCATAGAGCTGGTTTTTATTACTGTAATAGGAGCCTGCATGATAGTAGCTACCATGATAAGACGAGCTCCTATCTGAACACTTGTATACATCGTCATCCCCGTCATAATCCCACGAGCCACAATTACGATCCTCTGGTAACGATGGCCCAGACTCTGAGGAGGAACATCCTGCTATGCCCATCGACACGAGCGCGATGGCTGCTACCTTAGAAACCACTTTTTTTGTTTGATTCATGGTGATCCTCCTAATCCTTCCTTTTCCAGCTTTATTGGTGTCCTATCTATCGCCCTTTTCGATAAAAACTTCCTCCAAACCTCTTTTGGTACTACTAGCTGAGCTTTTGTTTCCAAATCCGTTACTTTCTGCGATGGAAGAAGAATGGTTCGACAGCTCGAACCTTTTCTATACATATGATCATTTGATGGTTACATGCTGCTTACTTTATTGCTTACCTGAACATCGCCTCTATACAACAGTTGATTATAATGGGAGGAGTTGCTGTCTGTACAGCTATAAATTTCCATATTATATATAAATTTATAATGTTTAAAATCTAACTTTCCTGAATAACACATTTCCCCTTCCATTGGCTCTGTGCCGATTGTTCCTTTTAAAGCGGCTCGTGTTACGGTAACAGCAGCATTTTCTAAGAGAATCACTTTTTGGTCTAACATTTTAATATCGGTAAAATTCAATAATCCAGAGCGATGAGCCTCAAGGTCAGCTTACTAACCCATTATGGTTTACTTATCGTCGAAACAACTTGATTTGTTCATGACCAAAAAAACCAAAAAGAACAATAAGACCATATTCTTTTATAACTTCCCAAAAGCTTTTACAATAAATTCAGATAAATAAAAGCGCTTACAAGCAAAGGAAGTGAACTATCCATGAAAATATTGAAAAATTTAACGTTCCAGGTTATTACGGGTGTAATTTTAGGTATTATAGTTGGTTTTATCTTCCCCGAATTTGGAGCGAAACTAAAAGTCCTAGCAGACGTCTTTATTAAAATGATCAAGATGGTTATTCCACCCATTGTATTTTTCACAATCGTTCATGGTATTGCTGGTATGGGAGACATGAAAAAGGTAGGCAGAATAGGCGGAAAGGCCTTGCTCTACTTTGAAATTGTAACAACACTAGCACTTACGATCGGAATTTTTGTCGTTAACATCATAAAGCCAGGCGTGGGCATTGATACATCAAAAGCTGCTAGCACAGATATTTCAAAATACACCTCATCTGCAACGGAAAGTGGTAGCTTTTTAGACTTCCTTATTAATATCGTTCCAGACAATGTAGTAGGTGCTATGGCAAAAGGCGAATTACTTCCTATTTTATTCTTTGCGGTTCTGTTCGGCATTTCATTAACGGCAATGGGGTCGCAGGCGAAGCCCGTTCTACAGTTATTCGAGAAGCTGGCACAAGGATTCTTCGGCGTTGTTAACATGATCATGCGCCTCTCTCCAATCGCAGCATTTGGAGCAATGGCCTACACAATCGGTAATTTTGGTATCAAATCTTTGATTAACCTAGGCCTTCTGATGAGCTCTGTTTACCTAACCATGTGCTGTTTTATCATCGTAGTATTAGGTCTTATCGCAAAAGCCTACAAATTTAATATCTTCTCCTTTATCCGTTATATTAAAGAAGAAATTTTATTGGTTGTTGGTACCTCTTCTTCAGAATCTGCCCTACCCGGCATGATGCGCAAGCTTGAAGCGTATGGTTGCTCCAAATCCGTAGTAGGTCTAGTGGTCCCAACCGGGTATTCCTTTAACCTTGACGGAACCTCCATATACCTGTCAATGGGAGCCATCTTCATTGCGCAAGCTTATGGAATCGACCTTACAATCTGGCAGGAAATTACTCTATTGGCTGTGCTGATGCTCACTTCAAAAGGTGCTGCCGGTGTTACAGGCTCTGGTTTAATTACACTTGCTGCCACTCTAGCTGCTTTTCCTATGATTCCAGTTGAAGGAATCGCATTATTAATAGGTGTAGACCGGTTCATGTCTGAAGCGCGGGCTGTCACTAATTTAATTGGTAACGGTGTTGCTACTGTAGTGGTTTCCAAATCGGAGAAAGAATTCCATCCTACGATGGCTTCTCATTCAGATTCTACTATCGCCTCGTAATTCAATTGTTAAAAGCCCAAAAGTACAACCTATCTCTTCTATCGAAAAAGCGTTCTCTCCTCCTCTACAGGATCACGAACGCTTTTTTCGATGGATAACTATTATACTCCAAACAGCCGTGACAAGTAGGGATTTAAAAATAATCCATTTGGGTCCAGCTCTTTGCGAATTGCGATAAACTGACTCCACATGGGTAATCTCTCTTGTAAATCAGTAGCTGTTAATTCATGCAACTTCCCCCAATGCGGCCTCCCATCATATTTGAGAAAAACACGCTCCATTTCCTGAAAATACGCCTTATAGGGCATTCCTTTATACATATGCACCGCAATATACGCAGAATCTCGCTTGTAAGCCGGGCTAAGCCAGATTTCATCTCCTTTCACATACCTACATTCAATCGGAAAGTGGACAGCAAAACGATGCTTTTGTATGCATTCTCTGATCTCTTGAACTACCTCTTGCATTTTATCAGCAGGCACACTATACTCCATCTCACTAAATCGAACCCAGCGTGGAGTAGCAAACAATTTATGACTAGCCCCCACCTCCTCCATATCAGGAACAGCTCTTGCGGAAAGTTTACTTACGGGTGCACACAACTGAGGAAATAAACGACATCCCTCTGATAAAAGCCAGAATAGACCATTTTCAATGCCTATTTTTTTAAACTGATTCCAAGCACTATTTTTAGTAGCCGGCTCTTGAGTAATTTGCATGAATTTTGCTTGTACCATATCTGTATACACAAACCAGTAAAATTCGAAATGACGATGACGATCAGTAAAGCTGGTCAAACTTTTTAAACAGTCGTTTAAATTCATCCGTCTGCTCTTATAATAAATGTTATACGCAGGAAGCACACGTATCTTCACTTTGACAATGATCCCGAGTGCGCCAAGAGAGATTTGTAATGCACGAAAAAGTTCAGGATGAGAGCTTTCGGAGCATTCCAACAAATCACCCTGAGCGGTTACTACAGTTAAACCAACTACTTGCGTGGAAACACTTCCGAACCGAATCCCCGTACCATGTGTTCCTGTACTAATCGCTCCGCCAATGGACTGGGCATTAATATCTCCTAAATTCTCTTGCGAATAGCCTCGCTCATATAGCAATTCTCCCAAAAGCCTGAGCTTTGTCCCTGCCCACACAGTTGCTGTTTGTTCCTTTTCATCAATTGACAGTACACCTTGTAAATCATCTAATGATAGAAGAATTTGATCTGTTTCTACAAGCGCAGGAAAGGAATGCCCTGAGCCGACTACACGAATCGTTTTTCCCTGTTGACTAGCTTTTTTTACAACTTCTACCACTTCCTCCAAGCAGGATGGATAAATCGCTTGCTGTGGTGTGCTAGTAACTAATCCTGCCCAATTCTTCCATGGTTTCATTGCTACTATTCTCATAGAAAACACCTGCCCTCTCCCCGATACGTTATGGCCTCCCCTATCCTTTTCCCTTTCCGTAGCAAATGTAGTGTTGGAAAGCGTTCACATAATTCTCCTGCCTTACTATGCCGAAAAAAGATGGGATCTCCAATTGCAAGCTTTTGATCACCTTCATAACGTACAGGCGTTTGGACCTCTCCTGCTCCTTCCAAGCGCAATAACGCAGCCTGTGGTGGCAAATATGGGAGGGGCAGTTTTTCTTTCCCTATCGCTCCAGAGGCCACATACCCGCCCCCCATACAAGTATAGATATTGAATCTAGGCTGTCGCACTATCTCAACAGCAAACCCCGCGGCTGGCTGGAAATGAAATTCTTTGTAGTAATCAAATAAGGCAGGAGCGTAAAAACCAGAGCCTACCGTTACTTCTGTCACTGCATTCTCGTAGCAAGTAGAGCTCATACTTCCGGTACCGCCACCATTAAAAAAGCGGAGCGAAATATGCTGTCGTTGTAATTCGTCATCTACACGTTTCCGTTTTTCCCTCACTACGCGTATAGAACGTTTTTTTAGATAAGAGATAACACCATTTTTGAAACCGTGCCCTGGCATATTATCACCGACACCAGCAATTTGCGCCTCATAGCTCATGATTCCATCCAACACAAGCCAAGGACTCGATCCAATTCTTTCAACCATCTGCATCACTTGCTCGAATGTACGTAAGGATGAGCGGTATACACCAATATGCAAGCCCCAAAATGAGTCAGAGGCATCCATCTCCACACAAAGCAACAAGGGCGTACTTACTTGTTTGGCCACCTCCTCCGCCAAGTTAATATGCTCCAATGAATCGACCATTAATGTAATTTGTGCGCCCTGCTGTACAGCTCGTGCTATCGCAAGTAGCGAAGATCTGTCCACCACAGGGTAACCAAGTAGCAGATTATGAAATCCGTTCTCCCACAAAAACAATGCTTCTGATGCTGTAAAACACATGATGCCCTGGATCAAAGGATCATAATCTAAAATATATCGGAGCATAGGAATAGAACGAATTGACTTACTGGCAATTCGTATACGTTTACCATTGCTCCTAGCTACAATTTCAGCCATATTCTGATCCAACAAATCAAGGTCAATATAGGCAAACGGCATAGATAGGTTCGCGAAAGCTTCTCTGTAATAGCGATATCTACTCGTCGTCTCGTACAGAAATCTCACCTTCTTTACTGTTTCATAGATTGGAATGTATTTCTCTTCAATATATTCAGTCACGCAAGCGTCTAAAACTAGTAAAAAAAGAAAAATGCTTGCTCCATCTAGCAACAGTGACTAGCCGTTCCATATCCATTCTGCATTCCTTCATTCATACTTTTCATGCCCGTATGCAAAAAAGCAGCCATCCTCTCAAAAGAGAAAATGGCTGCCTTTTACCTTTAATGAAGCTGCAATGCTAGCAACACAAAATATAAGAAAAACATAAACGAAATGATTAAAAGCGGCAAGGGAATTTCTTTACGTCTGCCCATCGCCAGTTTAACAATTGGATACGCCATAAATCCGAAAGCAATTCCATCTGCAATACTCGCTGTAAAGGGAATTAGCACAATGATCAAGAACGCTGGCAAGCCTTCTGACATGTCAGAGAATTTGATCTGATTGACACTTTGCATCATTAGGCTACCAACTAGAATTAAGATAGGAGCAATCGCTGTATCCGGCACGTAACGAATGACAGGAATGCAAAAGATTGAGATCAAGAACAGAATTCCTACCGTAATTGCTGTAATCCCTGTTTTCCCGCCAGCGGCAATTCCTGCAGAACTTTCCGCTGAAGACACAGTTGGACTCGTACCAAACAATCCAGAAAGCATAGCTGAAATGGAGTTTGCTTGAAAAGTACGAGCAAATTTACTTTCTGGAACCATGCTGTGCAAAAGCCCCATATTTTCAAAAACAATCACCATGGTTAGCGGAAACACAGCCAGCCAAAATCCAGTAGTAACTATGCCGTCAAACGAAAATGCTCCAAAGACAGTGAGGTATGTCGAGAACGAGAAATCACTTCCCTGACTTGTACCACCTACCGTACCAAGGGCAATAGCAATCAGCGTATTTACAATAATACTGATTAAAAAGCTACCTTTTACATTGCGTAAAAATAGCACGACGGCAATTACCAAGCTGACCAATCCCAATACTACCTTCGTATCGCCCAGATCGCCTAAAGCAATAAAGGTAGATGGATTAGGTACGATTAAGCCGCCTTTTTGCAAACCAATAAAGGTAAGAAACAACCCAATTCCAACCGTCATTCCTTCTTTTAGAGACAGTGGAATGCTTTTCGCTAAGATTTTGGCAACCGGTGTAAAAGCAATCACGATAAATAAAACACCTGACATGAATACAACTGCCAAAGCGCTCTCCCATGACAATCCCATAGATTTAACAATCGTATAGGAGAAAAACGCATTAATGCCCATACCGGGAACAAGTGCTACAGGAGCATTCGCCCAAAAACCCATGATCAAGCATCCTATGAAGGAGATAACAATCGTGGCAACAATACCTGCTTCCAATGGTATACCTGCATCCGATAAGATCATTGAATTCACGGCAATGATGTAGACAGCGGTGAAAAACGTGGTTAAACCAGCCAAAATTTCGTTGCGAACCGTTGTTTGATGACCTTTTACATCAAATCTTTTACGAAAAAATGAGTACAATATCGGTTCCCTTCTTTAAGCAAAACAACCCCTCGGCCCACCCGTGCCAATTCACCCCAAAAATTGGGGCAAGACACCTTTCCCTATAGTAGCAAAAAGAACGAAAAAGAGTAAATAGGAAAATGTAAAAATGGCACATAAAAAAGGCAGTGATGCTTGTATGTAGGTTTTCATGTTTCCAGCTACTTCTATTTTACCTTCCAAAAAGCAAGCTTCTATACAAGTTATACATCTTATTATGTATAATTATACTTATTTGTATTTTTATTCACGATTATTCACTTCATGTATCCTGTAAATAAATCTGTTTTGCTGTCGATATGTAGCTAAATTTTTAGAAGTTTAATCAAGTTAAAACAAGATGATTTCAATCGTTATCATAAACGGAAACTGAATTTGATTCCGCTATTTTTTCAGAATGCACAAAATATTATTGACTTATCATTCCAAGCTCCTTACAATAAAACAAACTTTTATTTTCATCAAGAGTGGTGGAGGGACTGGCCCGACGAAGCCCGGCAACCGGAACATAGTGTTCTTGGTGCTAAATCCTGCAGAATCCGCAAGGTTCTGAGAGATGAATGTATGCGAAATTAGTAACGCAGCCTTCCTCTACTCAGAGGAGGGCTTTTTGCTATGAGAAGCCTGTCTTCCCTCTCTACTGCGCCACCATTGAAACCAAGAGAATCACCTTACTTTACATGGAAAAGGAGTGGTTTTTTTATGTCAAACCTCAATTGGAAAAGAGAAACACTAGCTCTTCACGGAGGTCAGGAGGCAGACCCAACTACCGGCGCTCTTGCCGTCCCCATCTATCAAACATCCTCCTATGAGTTTCGTGACACCAGCCATGCAGCAAATCTATTCGCGTTACAGGAGCCTGGGAACATTTATACCCGCATCATGAATCCAACCCAGGATGTATTTGAGAAACGTATCGCCCTATTAGAAGGCGGTATTGGGGCACTTGCAACTGCATCTGGTCAAGCCGCCATTACATTTGCCTTATTAAATATTGCACAAGCCGGTGATGAAATCATCTCCTCTAGCAGTTTATATGGGGGAACCTACAATTTATTTGCTCATACCTTTGCAAAGCTTGGAATTACCGTTCATTTTGTTGACCAATCCAACCCAGACAATTTCCGTTCAAAGATTACAGACAAAACCAAGGCGATTTTCTGCGAAACGATCGGAAATCCTCAAATGCAGGTTGCCGATCTAAACGCTCTTGCTACCATAGCTCATGAATATAAATTACCGCTCCTTGTGGATAATACCTTTGCCTCCCCTATTTTGTGCCGACCGATTGAACACGGGGCAGATATCGTTATCCATTCTGCTACTAAATTTATTGGCGGTCACGGCACATCTATCGGGGGAATTATCGTAGACTCCGGTCATTTCGATTGGAGTAACGGCAAGTTTCCTGGGCTCTCCACTCCAGACCCTACCTACAATGGAATTGTATATACAGAGGCGGTTGGCAATGCTGCTTATATCGTAAAAGCTCGTGTGCAGCTACAGCGAGATGTAGGAGCTACCTTATCTCCTTTTAACTCCTTTTTATTCTTACAAGGTCTAGAGACTCTCCACCTGCGGATGGAACGGCATAGTCAAAATGCACTTGCTGTTGCTCAATATTTAGAACAACACAACGATGTAGAGTGGGTGAGCTACCCAGGGCTTGCTAGCTCACCTACCTACGAACTTAGTCAACGCTATTTACCAGATGGTCAGGGGGCTTTGTTGACTTTTGGAATCAAAGGTGGAGTAGAAGCTGGCAAAAAAGTAATTGAATCTGTTCAATTGTTCTCGCATTTGGCTAATGTAGGAGACTCCAAATCATTGATCATTCATCCAGCTAGTACTACTCATCTCCAACTTACCCCAGAAGAACAAGCTAAGGCCGGGGTGACCCCTGGGATGATTCGTCTTTCCGTAGGTACAGAGGCAATTGATGATATTTTGCAGGATGTAGAGCAGGCTATTCAAAAAGCTGTGGAAGCTGTACAAGTGTAAGCTGATAATCGTGTAGGATGTAAAAAGGCGTGCTCCACTGTTGCCAGTTCGCACGCCTTTTTCTATATGTAAGATGTAAATTTGACTTTTGGCTCATCGCTTACTTTTTGGATACCTGAACATATGAGGTCTGCTTCACCGTGTACGTATCTGCGAGTGTTTCTTCTTTTATGACACCTAGCTTAAGTAGGCTGTTTATTTTTGCCACATCCACCTTGGACATCAGCCTCCATATTTGTGGATCTTCTACGGCTTTAAGCAGGTGTTCCTCATTAAACTCTTTCTTCTCTTGTTGACTAATTTTCAGACGGTAGTCTCCTATCTCAATCTCACACGGTTCTGGATAAACAGCCAACAGAATCCGGCGTAGCTCTGCCAGCTCCTCTTCTAACTCTTTTTGCTGTTGTTTGATCGCAAAATACCGAGCAATTGTAGCTTCCATGTGCCCCTCTCCTTTCGTTCTGACAACAATGTATGTAGAAAGGTCACACATAAGAACCGAGAAAGAAGGGATTTATCACATCTTTTCCGTTATTCTGAATTCTTATTTTGATATCTTCTTCCACAAATAACGACAAGCAACACTAGAAGGAAACTAACGACACTAATGATATTTTTTGCAGTGCCTTCCTTAATAAATAGATTCAGGAAAAATGTAGGCCCGACAATCAGCAGCAATAGATTTAGCGAGTGTTTTCCAATAAAGTTCAATCACTCTCTCCCCCATGTTTTTATGATCAATAAAAGTTACATTCCTCCCATTGTATCATATTTATCAGCCTACTTCCCGATTAATACAAATACATTACCATCCGGGGCCTCCATAATAGCTACATGACCACCTAATGAATTGGAAAATGGCGGACGAATCCACTGAATGGAAGGATCGTCTTTCCACTGTTCATAGAATGCAGTGACATCTTCTACAAAAATCTCTGGCTCTATGAAATGTAATTCAGGGTTATTTTTCAAAACTAACTCTGCATGGCCTCCTTCAAACCCCATACCTACTAGTTTCCATGGTTTACCCGGAATTTGTTCAGCCTCCCACTTTTTTACTAACCCCATTTTCTCATAGAAAAGAATAGCTGATTCCAAGTCTTTCGTATAAATGGCAAGGCAATGTAATTGCTTAAACATAATTCTCCCCCTTTTCTCCCTCCATTCTAGACCCTAATAGTGACATTTCCTGACACTGTTTAAAAAACAATTGAGTTGATAATAGAGCCACTACCAAAATAGTTTACTAGTTCAAAAATGCCAAAAGGCCAGCTCATAGGAAGCTGGCCTTTTGGCAATAATGTTAAAAATAAGGACATTAAAACAATTTGAAAATGATTAGTCCTAAGCGATCGCCTTTAGAAGATCAATTACTAAAGGGATAACTGCGCCAAGGAATTGTAATACAGCGATTGCGATGCTCATAATATCTCCCCCTTGGGTAAAAATAGAAAGTCACTTTCTATTAAGATCATAACCCATATTTTGAAAAAAATCTAGCAAAATTTGCCTATATGGAAAAAATGTGTACACAAATTGAACAGTTTGCAAAATTTTATATATATGATCATAATATGAATAAAATAAAATGGTAAGAAAATCACCCTCCTGTTACTATTAAAATCGGTATCTACAGCATAGATGATTAGAATGAATCAAAAAATATTACTAGTAGCCATGTACTCTTTTACAACTTCCTGACTATCTGTGTTATCTTATTCTTATATTCCTATCATTAAAATTGTTTGTAAGGAGTTTAGATATATGAACCGAGAAATTCAACAATTTAAAGCAGAATTTTTTAAAGCCCTGGCCCATCCCTTGCGTATTCGAATCCTTGAGGTTTTATGTGAAGGTGATAAAAACGTTAATGAACTACAGGCTATTTTAGGAACGGAAGGTTCTGCTGTGTCCCAACAATTAGCTGTCCTTAGAAATAAAAATGTGGTAAGTGGAACAAAAGAAGGCACCTCTGTGATCTACTCACTGAGAGATCCCCTTATTAAAGATTTACTTAAGGTTTCCAAGCAGATTTTTGACAATCATTTAGTAGATGCCATTTCTTTACTTCAAAACATGCGGGATGAATAAACATAAAAAAAGCAAGAGAATCTCACTGAAACAGGATTTTCTTGTTTTTTTGTTTGTAATCCAAATTTTTACCAGATGTATCAGCTCTTTTCCTACATTGACAAAAACGGATCAGCGGGTGTATATTCCCCTTATATTCAAATAATCAAATATATAAAAAAAGAAGGGTTAAAAATGAAATTGTCGGGAAGATTCGAGCACTACAACAGTACTTATTTTCGACATGATCTCATATCAGGGTTAATTGTAGGTGTCATTGCCATTCCTTTAGGAATGGCTTTTGCTATTGCTGCTGGCGTTAGCCCTCAATATGGAATTTACACAACGATTATTGCTGGTTTTCTTATTTCTTTCTTTGGTGGGTCCAAATTTCAAATTGGGGGACCTACTGGGGCTTTTATTCCCATCTTATTTGCGATTGTCATGCAGTACGGGTATGAGAATCTACTAATTGCAGGCTTATTAGCTGGAGTAATGCTCGTTCTGATGGGAATCTTGAGGCTAGGTGCACTTATTGCATTCATTCCGCGTCCAGTTACCATTGGATTTACGTCTGGCATAGCTGTCATTATTTTTACTGGCCAAATTGCAAACTTTTTGGGGTTAACAGGAGTCCAAAGGCATCAAGACTTTCTTTCGAATATGCGGGAGCTTGGAATCCATCTGTCCACAATCAATCCATACAGCATTGTAACCGCACTTATTTGTTTCGCTATTCTTTTGATTACACCCAAGCTGTTTCCCAAAATACCTGGGTCTCTCATCGGACTTATCTTATCCAGTTTGCTGGCAGCATGGTTTTTTGAAGGAAAAGTAGCAACCATAGGTTCGACATATGGGGAAATTCCCAGCACTCTTCCCCACTTTCATATACCTGATATCACCTTGGATCGAATTGTTCAGTTGCTTAAGCCTGCCTTTGTGATTGCCTTACTCGGAGGAATTGAATCTCTGTTATCTGCGGTAGTGGCTGATGGTATGACCGGAACCCGTCATAAAAGCAATCGTGAGCTAATTGGGCAAGGAATTGCAAATATGATTACCCCCTTGTTTGGTGGAATCCCTGCGACTGGAGCCATTGCTCGTACAGCTACCAACATAAAAAGTGGTGCCAAGAGTCCGATTTCAGGAATAATTCATAGTCTGGTTGTGTTAATCGTATTAATGCTGTTTGCTCCGTGGGCCTCTTCCATTCCTTTAGCCAGTATGGCCCCTATCTTAATGGTTGTGGCCTGGAATATGAGTGAACGCAAGGCATTTACTCATATCGTAAAAACCAAAACAAGTGATTCGCTTGTCTTAGTAATCACTTTCTTCCTAACTGTATTAACCGATTTAGTAACGGCGGTCGAAGCAGGTTTAATCTTGGCAATTATCCTGTTTGTGAAGCGAATGAGGGACATTTTAACCGTTGCAAAGGTACTGCCTGATCCGACAGTAAAACACGAAAAAATGTCTCCTCATATGGTAAAGGAAGGACACGATTGTCCTCAAATAGCTATTTTTACCATTGAAGGAGCGCTATTCTTTGGTGCGGCTGCTATGTTTGAATCATCAATTATGCAAACCATTCATTATCGCCCTAAAATACTACTCCTGAAGATGGCGAAGGTTCCTTTTATGGACACCACTGGTGAGTCTAACCTTGCAAATGTAGTGAACGATTTTACAAGAAACGGTGGAAAAGTTCTCATATCAGGCATTCAGACTCAGCCTAAAGAAGTGATAACAAAAACAGGTCTGGCAGATAAAATTGGGGAGGAGCACTTTTTTGCGCATACAGGTGAAGCTATTGAGTACGCTTTAACTCAATTAGATTATCAAAAATGCTTAGGATGTAAGCATTTTAGCTTCCGTGAATGCACGGTCTTATCCGATCCAAATGCAGCGAAACAGCAATCCGTTCTGCCAATCAAACAATTATCAGAACAATAAATAGGAATGTAACGAACGGACAGTTTTCGATTACGAAACTGCCCGTTTCCATTTTTTACATAAATAGCTAAATCCAGCTTTAGTACTGCAAGCAAGTAGTCTACCCTTGCTATACAGGTCGAAAAACAGAGAAATTCCACGTATTTAGCAGATAACTGCTGAAAATAAGCTCTTTTCTTCGTTCTTCCATTTTGTTGGTAAAATACACGTAATTCATTCCATGCTATAATAGAGTGTCGTGTAAAAAATGTCGTACTAACGCTACATTACACGAATGGTGTCTTGTTTGATGCCTTTGTTTGGACAAGCTTTTTCGAAAAAGAGAACAAGTAAAAAGCTCCCTAACTACAAGGGACTGTCCTGACTTCTTGAATGGGGGGAATGGAATGAATCAAAGCTATATGGAGCAAACAAAATCAGCTTCAGCAGCCGTGCGACCATCAAAACAAAAACGACTAAGCACTCCCAAACGCAAGGGAATATTAGTCGCTGGTATTGTGCTACTCTGGGGTGGATTGTGCTTTGGCGGTTTTTTGCTTGCCCAAAGTTATATCTCTGCTTCACAGAGTTATCTGGATCAGCGCATAAGCATGGTGGAAGCCAAAAATGATGAGTTGATGAAGATGATTGAAACACAAATGGGAGATGTACAGTCCGAGATGAATGGAATTAAAGAGGAATTAGCATTAACTGGTGAGACCATCTCTGGAACAGACAAGACGAAGCAAGCTCTGTCACAACGAATTACAACATTAGATAAACAATTGGCGGAACTGAAGGGCTCTCTGAAAAAACTGGAGGATGCTGCTCGTGCTTTCTAGGCTGAATCTGTTTTTTGTTTTATTGCTGGCTCCCCTTTGTGGGATTCTGCTTGCTTTTGCCAAGCCCTCACCCTTGGAAGCCAATATGGACAAGCTATCGTTAAAAAGTGCTCAACTCGCTGCCCAAATGTCGGAGCTGGAAAAAACCTCTAATGAAACGAAAGACATTTTGGCAAGTCTACGTAAAACGGCTGATCAGGATAAAAAAGAAGCAGAGCATTATCAGAAGCAGCTTGATAATCTGGTCGCAGCTAGCAAAAACCAGACGAAGCAATCTACTGGATTACTAGATGAAATCCTAGCAAACCTGCTAGGAGATCCAATTGGACAAAACTTCGGTAAAAATTCGCGAATTAAAGTGTACTCGCTTAAAGAAGCTGGATATAGCGGCTACATGGCAAAAGTCCATCTGTTTAACCCCAATGCGCTGAAAATGGTCTTGGCCAACGATAGCGTTTATAGTAGAGGGGAAACAACAAGTCATGCAGCAAAACGAAAAGGTGCCGTCTTAGCAGTGAATGCAGGTGGTTTTGATAAGCGCAATGGTAAACTCGCTCCACTCGGCATTACAGTGGTAGATGGACAGGTCAAGACATTTTCCAATAATCCGAATCTAAGCTTTGTCGGTTTTAATAAAAATGGTCGCTTGCACAGTGGACGTCTTACCTCACAAGAGCAAGTGAAAAAGAACGGCATCATGCAGGGAGCGAGCTTCTTGCCAATCCTTTTGGAAAATGGTCAGAAAAAAGCAATTCCAAAAGCATGGGCAAACCGGCGTGAACCACGTACACTGATTGGAAATTTTGAAAATGGTGATCTGTTATTTATCGTAATTGACGGACGCAACAAAGGTGGCAGTAAAGGGGTTACCCTAGAGGAAGCCCAACGTAAATTGCTTGAGTTTAAAGTACGTGACGCATACAACCTAGATGGTGGAAGTTCCAGTGTCTTTTATTATAATGGTAAAGTTTTAAACCATCCTTCTAGCGGGCGTGAATTATCTTTGACTACTCATTTAGTAGTTCTTCCTTAACTTTTCGTACTGCACGATTCATTACAAAACGCGTTCCTGAGGTCGACTTAAACAGGGACGCGTTTTGTTTTTCCTTATAGACTATCAAATTATGCTTCCTTCAACTGATTTAGTAACCGATCTGTAATCACATCTAACTTTTCAAAATATACTGCTTGCTCATTTTGATTAACGATCTGATCTCGGAACCATTTAGCTTGAATCAAATGCTCCTTCGCCCTTTTGATTGTCTGATTATATTTTTTCAATATGGTACGCAATTGAAAGGCATACTTCTGGTCCGTAAATGGAGTAATTGCTCGTTCATACATATCAATAACGCGATCAGAGCTCCGGTTGGGAAGATATTCATGCGGGGCTGTACTATCAAAAATCGCTACATTAGCTTCCGGTACAATAACCATGTCTAAGCTATTTGGATCTAAGGCACAATGATAAATTTCCATGTCAAAACCACGCTGTTTGGCTTCCTGAACTACCTTTTTTAGCAATGTAGACTTCCCTGAACCAGGACGTCCCTTAATAAAATACCGCACGATCTCTTCCGTTAGGCTCATAATATAATCCACATTACCATTTGGCGTAGCTGCCCCAAAATAACATTCTTGCACACGTGATTCCTTCTGTAAAAAAACATCCCCAAAGATTGTTTGGCAGACTTCCTCTGCTGCCTTGTTGGCTTTCTCAAAATCTAGATTACTTATATAAATTCTCTCCCAATCATCATGAACAAACAACGCATCACGATAAGAAGCATACGCTTCTTCTAATTCGGCCTCCATTTGTTCTTCGTATTCCCTATTTTGATACTCTGATTGGGTAAGCCTTGTTACATCACAAGCTTCTTTTATATCAATAACAGTTCGTTTAAATCTTGATTTGTCGGCAACTGCCTTCTCATAAATGTTCCCATCTAAAATGGCAATTCGTTGGGTTGGTAATAGCAGAGCATCTATATCTTTTTGCTCCCAAGGAGAATGAACCACTTGTATGGTATCCCCTTGTTCAGCCAACCTTTGTTGGATCGATGCAAGAACAGTCGACTTCCCGGTACCGATCGGACCATCTATCAGGTACAGGTAATTTATATCTTGTAAAATGGAATCATAAAAGCTGTAATACCCTTTGGAGGTATAGACTGCTGCGAAAATATGGCGTACATGGTTTGGCATATGAAATCCCCCCTCTTCATTGTCATAGACGAACAACACCCCTGCGTAACACACGGTTAGATGTCAGATGAATACACCCAGTCAACCTCTCGGACACTTTCCTGGTCATATCCGCTTCCTATACTATATGCAAGCTCACTAAGTGTGTTGAAAGCATCCTTTACAATTTATAAAGCATCAGCTAAACTTATGCATGCAATCGTTCGATATCCAATAATTCAAACTTAAACTATTTATCAGAAATCAAAGGTGTTAAAATTGAATAATAGGAGGGTAGAAATGAAACAATCCCTTGCGTTTCTGCAATCATTTTGGGCTATCAATAGGATCACATCTAAATTGACCCAGCTAGATGCTGCCGATGCTGGCCTTACCTTGCAACAGTTAGCTATTTTACATGTCATTCGCTTCCATCCGGAGTTAAAAACATTGAAACAAGTAACAGATCGCTTGTTAACAGCTAAAAGCACTCTGAGTATTTCTATAGATGGACTAGTAACGCTTGGATATCTTACCAGAGAACCTTCTCAAGATAGACGCGAAACTATTTTGTCGTTGACACCTGAAGGACACAAGTTATCTCAAACGATCAATAATCACTCTTCTGCTCATCATGTTATGGAAACGGCTTTACAAAGCATGGACCCTGAAGATGTGGATACCTTACTTAGATTGTTAAAATCCTTACATACGCAGCTAAACAGCCTTAAAACGGGAGTACATTAATTTAGATAATACCAGCGTAGTATCAGCTACGCCGGTATTATCTCATTTTCATATGGAAGTTATAAATTAGAATCATTTTATTATCGATAAAATCCTCTATTATTTTTATCAGGCTTCTTTTTGATTCGTTCAAATTAGGAGTCAAAAGTGTATTCTTTGAAAGAATGAATTCTTCCCCCTGCTACTTTTATCAAGCCCGATTTAGTTTAATCCCTCCCATTCATCTATTATTTTTTGCTTCCTTAATTATATGAATTGTTTTTATTCATCTCTCCTCTGCTTTTCCATGGAGCTCAATATTTAGGAAAGAAACGTTTTTTGTAAGAACTAGTTATAAAATTATTTTGCTAATATACGGTCTTTTATTATCTCTGCTTTTTTACATCTGTACGCTTTTATGTGAGTAAGCTTTTTAATCTTCTTTATGTGATTTTTATATAATCTATTACTCTAGGCAATTCTTTCAAAATTGGGGTTCGATCTAATGATACTTACCGTTCCCTTAATAGAATGGGCAACATACGATGTACTAGCACCAAAACCTTTTTCATGAAAGTGGTGGTTTAGTTGCCCTTTAGTAACAAAATTGTAAATGGTGATTTTGAAACGGGAACCCTGATCCCGTGGAGCTTTACAAATGTAGCAATTACTAATCTACAAAGTCATTCCGGTTTTTTTAGTGCACGATTATTTGGAACTACAGTAAATAGTCTATTGTTTCAATCAGTACCTGTAACACCTGGAGATAGTTTTGAATTTTTTCTATCCATTGCAAAATTAGGTACTTTATTGAGTCCTCAAGTAAATATTGCCCTTCTCTATTTAGACGTAACAGCTACCCCTGTTGGTATTGGACTTAATATTACAATACCTATCGGCCATCTTCCGGATAACACCGCTAATATTTGGACTACAATTTATGAAACCACTACTGTTGTTCCAGCAACGGCTACTCAAGCTTTGCTTATTATTAATAAAATTCCTACCCTAACTACTGCGGATATAGTTGTTGATGACATCGAATTATTACAGGTTAGTGGAGGGGCTACTGGACCTACCGGAGCTACTGGACCGACTGGCGCTACTGGACCTACCGGAGCTACTGGGCCGACTGGCGCTACTGGACCGACTGGCGACATCGGACCGACTGGACCGACTGGACCGACTGGACCGACTGGCGACACCGGACCGACTGGACCTACCGGAGACATTGGACCGACTGGACCGACTGGCGACATCGGACCAACTGGACCTACCGGAGACACTGGACCAACTGGACCTACCGGTGACACCGGACCAACTGGTCCAACTGGCGACATCGGACCAACTGGACCGACTGGTGACACTGGACCTACCGGAGACATCGGACCAACTGGACCGACTGGCGACATCGGACCGACTGGACCGACTGGCGACACCGGACCGACTGGACCAACTGGACCTACCGGGGACACCGGACCGACTGGACCTACCGGAGACATTGGACCAACTGGACCGACTGGCGACACTGGACCAACTGGACCTACCGGAGACATTGGACCAACTGGACCGACTGGCGACACTGGACCAACTGGACCTACCGGGGACACCGGACCGACTGGACCTACCGGAGACACCGGACCGACTGGACCGATCGGCGACACTGGCGCTACTGGACCGACTGGCGACACTGGACCAACTGGTGACACTGGTGCTACTGGACCTACCGGGGACACTGGCGCTACTGGACCTACCGGTGACACTGGACCAACTGGACCTACCGGAGACACCGGGCCGACTGGACCTACCGGGGACACTGGTGCTACTGGACCTACCGGAGACATCGGACCGACTGGACCGACTGGCGACATCGGACCGACTGGACCTACCGGTGACACTGGACCAACTGGACCGACTGGCGACATCGGACCAACTGGACCGACTGGCGACATCGGACCAACTGGACCTACCGGTGACACTGGACCGACTGGACCTACCGGACCGACTGGACCAGCTGGAGTGTTCTCACCTTCTTACGGTTTCTTCGAATTAAGCAAGACTATGTTAATATCTTCAAATGAAGCCATACCTTTTGATATTACTGGTCCATCTCATGGAGGAATTTCACAATCTGATGCAACCACTATCAGCGTTACTCAGGGAGGAGACTATTCCATTTGCTTCCTTGTAACAGTGAATCCAATCAGCGCATTGCAACCAGATTATATCGAAGTTGGCTTGACTATTAATAACAAAGAAATTCCTGGTTTCAAAACTTCCACAGTAACTGCAAATACTGACTCTACAGGTACTATCCAAATCTCAAGAGAAGCTATTGTGACAATACCGTCTAACTCCACTCTGCAACTGAGAAATTTACTGAATAATGCTTTCACTATCAATAGCAGCAGTGTAAGTGGAGTCATAATAAAAATTATTAAATTAAACTAAAAATCTAAATAGGAAAGGCGATGAATATCGCCTTTCTTTTTTATTAAAACTAAAATTTCTATGTATTTATATCTTGCATCAAAAATCCTAAGCATCTTGATTCCCCCCTCTGCACTATTCCTTTCAATTTGTTCAAGAATCCATTTCTTTACAAGAACATTCTGCTCAATATAGTAGAAAACATGTAATTCGAAAGGGTGAACAAAAGTCCAATGATTAACTCATCCTATTTTTAATGAAAATTTCGTATCATACGAAACACTTTCTAGACAGGATTAGTGCTGGCTTTTTTAATTTTTAGATGAAATAATTCTGCCTTTATCAGGTAAATAATTCTGTTCATGATTAGCCAACCTCCTCCTATCCAGAAAGTGGATTAGGAGTTTTTTTGTTGTATAAAATTTAGACATTTTCATTCTAATCCAAAAGGAGTAAATCATTATGAATGGGGCTAATCATAAGATGGAGGGCTTTTCTACCTATCCCTTTAACATTTTCGGGCATGGATAGGAAAAGTTTACACCAGCTATCGAAGAACTTCCATGTAAAGGAGACATCGTGGTTGGAAACGATGTTTGGATAGGTATGGATGCCTGTATCATGCCAGGAGTGAAAATTGGAGACGGTGCAATTATTGCCGCCAAATCAGTTGTAACCAAAGACGTTCAACCTTATACGATTGTAGGTGGGAATCCCTCCAAGGAGCTGAAGAAGCGATTTTCAGACAACATCATTACTGCCCTGCTCGATGTGGCATGGTGGGAATGGGACATTGAAAAAATCTCAAATCACATTGATATCATTATGAATGGAGATCGTGCGGCATTGCTACATATGAAATAAGCCGCACAAATACACCTTCATAAAATGCAAAAACGCTAATCCCTTCTCTGATAAGATTAGCGTTTTTTCTCATTTCCATTTTTTAATGTAGTAGACCATTGCCCCAAAGAGAACCAGAGCAACTATTCCAAAAAGTATTGCATCTATGACAGCCCGAGACATTAAAAACTCTCCTTTTATATAAACACTCCCCTATTATAGTACAAAACATGTAACATGAACATTGCCAAACTTTCGATGATACCCGAGTTCGCAAAAACATCCCGAGTAAAAGCCCCTGTTAAAAAAGGAGGTAGCTTTTATCGGGATGTACTGTCCTTCGTTATTCCGTTGTGTGCGGAGCATGTCCCACATGATTACTAAAGATACTAGCAGCGGATGGTTGTTGCTCCCCATGAGGAATAGTATGATCTAGCGTTTGAGCATGCATAGCTTGATTTCCTATTCCACTTGCTACATTTTGATTGCTGTGCTGCACATCAACACTTCCTGAAGTCCCAGAATAATTAGCATATGTATGCTGAGGTAAAATCGATGCGCTTGGTTGATTCATGTGTTGGACTTGTGAGACCAGTTGTGGAGATGGCTTAACTGGTTGATTCATAAGAGGAGAATGTAGACCAAATGATTGGTTCATAGTGGGCTGATATGTATTGATCATGGTCTGCGTGGTTACTTCCTTCAAAGTAGCCACCTGATAATAGCCTCTCTGGTTCATGTACTGCCACACTTCATATGCCATATCTGCACAATTAACAGCAGCTTGTGATAGTGCCCGTCGCAACGTTGGGTCTGCACACTCCAATGTCGCCGTCATTTTAATAGTCGCCGCAGATTTATGTAATCCCAACATGCAACTAGCAATATCGCGATCATCTATTTCCTGTGGAGAAGTAGAAGGAGCTAACGGAGTAGGTTGACGCAAACCATATGTAGGTTGTGAATATCCCAAAATTTTCAAATGGCGCTCTTGGATGGGTTTCTGATAATTTGTCTGTTGCAAAATAGAAATGAGCATGTTGTAGGATTGCAAATGAAATTGCAGTTGATTTTCCAATATACTCATTAATTGCGGATCTTTCACATACGAACGATACATTTGCATATTGTTGCCAGTGTTAATCATGCCATCTAAGACTTCATGTAAATCTAGCACCTCATGTGCACCTAATCCTGCTGCCATACACGAAAACCCCCTTGGTTTGATAAAAATCAGAGTTATATCCCTAATTAGGATTCCCTGTTTTTCCGTGTTTTATGACCAAAGAGGGTTGCCTTTTATGAAAAATATTCCTCACGAAGCTGAGTTAATTGATGTAGCGCAAGGTTAGCATACTCATCGCCGCGCTCACGCAATTGCTCTTCTAGCTTTTGCAATGCCTGCTGTAAAGAGTCGGGATAGGATGGCACACCTTCTCCTGAATAGGGTTGTAAAACGGCTGTAGGAACATATACCTTTTCAAGAAAAGCCATTGCTTTGCGCTGATGAAACAAAGGTACATTCGTTTCGTATAAATTATGTAAATCACCTTGTGTAGGGTGTGTGAGCACTGCTAATGTTTTGACTAACGCTTTACTTGGCGTCAGTTCAATAATCTCACTAATATATTCACCTGTTCGATGTCTTACTGTAACGATATCACCTAGTTGTAGAGATCGTTCTGACATATTACTACACCTGCTTTCTTCGTTTGTATCCTAGCGGAGAAACATAAACCAGCCAATAATAAACACACAAATGACCATTAACCCAATAAAAGTAATAATGACAACCTTAGCTTCCTTATTTACTCTAGGCTCTGTATGATTTTGTGGTTGTTGATCCTGGTTTTGTGACATGTGTATTTCCCTCCGTCATCGTTTTACAGCTGATGCTCCTATTGTAGCAGATGCAGGTAGGATACGAACAGATGACAACTTTTTATGTAAAAAATCATATCTATTATTATGAAAAAGGAACCCCATCTGGGGCGATGAGGTTCCTAGGAAGCGTATTCTTTTACTCGTAAAAGTTTTATCTTAAAATCAATATAAGAAATTAATTTTTGTAAGGTTTCTACTTCCGATTCGGTGGCTTGCAGAAGTTTAAGAGTGTCTGCGCAATGAGCGTCTCCCTTTGTCATGATAAGTTGCGAGAGAGATTTTTCGCTTTGTTCTAAATAATGTACATACCTTTGTTTATCTTCATGTAGCTCCTCAAGCATTTCAAGTAAATCTTTTGACATATAGGTTACCTCCTCTTGCTTCCAGTTCCGATTTTGAATTCTTATCTATAGGATAGAGTGAAACAGTCGCTTGTACAAGTTAATTTATTTGCACATTTTCTACAAGAATAGACAAGCGTTTATTTTTATGCATGAAAGAAGGGCTGCTATTGTTTACTCTCACAAAACATTGTGAAGCAAAGAATAACAACCCTTACTAGTGTTCGGTTCTCTCATTTACATAAAGCTTACTCTCTCTTAACGTATCTCCTATTTGTTTAGTCATCCTACAAATACATAAATCCAGCTAAGATACATTTGATGTGCTTTTTGTGGGCTTTTGTCGACTTTTTTTCACTATGTTCAACTGAAAGCAAGTAAAACTGTCTATGTTATTTTAACTAAGAACGAAAACACGTTCCTCGTCTGGTTCCATTGTCCCTGTGCGTGGCACTCCAAGCTGTGCTCTCCGTTGTATTTGCAAACGCTCCATACTACGTCGCTTCATCTGAATTTCCCTGTAAAAACTACAATGGGTAGCACAGAACTGATTGTTCCGCTTTTTTTGACCAGGACGGCGATGAAGCAGAGGCAAATTGCAAGACTGACACTGATTTAACATAGCACAGATTTCTAAGCGTGCTGATTTTAATTCTTGCATACTCTTCCCGCCTTTCTATCGTTATCTTAGCGAGTACATAAAGCAGGAGTATGGAGGAAATGTGGAAATCATGTAGGAAATGGTTGCTTATAATTTTATTATGTAAACAAAAATCAGTAGCCTCTTGATAGATGCGTTACGATAATGGATACCCTAAAAGGCATAACTTTCCCCTTAAACAGTTTTAGAAGTGCCAAAAAGGATTTGCATTGCTATACTTACATCAAGCGATAATAACAGAAAATTCAGCCAAACATTTTTTGCTTCAACCAAAAAGGAGGGCAAATCAAATGAAACATAGTGAAAAATCTACATGGGGACAACTTCATCGCAAAAGTCAGCATGCGATTGATCCTATTTATTTAAATCGCTGGTCTCCACGCTCATTTGCGGAAAAGCCTGTCGAACCTGAAAAATTATATCGCATATTTGAAGCGGCACGTTGGGCTCCATCAGGTAGTAATGAACAGCCTTGGCGATATATTTTGGCTCGCTCACCAGAAGATCGGGCTACTTTTCTGGAATTTATTATGTCTGGTAATACCGCTTGGTGCGACAAGGCTCCTGTGCTTGCCCTTCTCTTATCTCACAAGCTTTCCTCACGTAATGAACCGCTTCGCTCTCATTCCTTTGATGCGGGCACATCATGGGGATATTTAGCACTAGAATGTGTTCGTCAGGGTCTGGTCACTCACGCAATGGGTGGCTTCTATCCTGACAAAGCCCGTGAGCTACTGAAGATTCCAGATGAATACGAGATTGAAGTCGTTATCGCTATTGGCTATCAGGGAGAAAAAGAAGCCTTATCAGAAGCCTTTCAAGAACGTGAGATGCCTAATTCTAGACGAAAATTAGACGAAACCATTTTTGAAGGCAGATTTGGAGATCCATTTTCCTAATCATATGAAAATGAAATATATGGAAGCCCATCTAGCGAAAAACCACCCGGTACCTCAAAAAGACCAGAGTATCTCTTCACGCCTCTCTGGTCTTTTCTCTCAAAGTAGAAGAACAGCAACGATTGTTGTCGCACCTAGTCCGATTAAAACTGGGATCAAGTTGCGCCTCGCTAACTCAAACGGACTGACACCACAAATCGCTGCTGCTGGGATTAACGCCCAAGGAACTAGAGTACCTCCACCAACCCATATGGCTGCAACCTGACCTAAAGCCGTAAGAGTGGCAACACCATCATACATCGAAGAAGCAAAAAGATGGGACACCGACCCAGTCAAACTAATACCAGAGAATCCTGAGCCATCTAAACCAGTTATAATTCCGACTCCCGCAACAGTCGCTGCTGCTACTTCCTTGGTTAACGGAATGGTCTGAGCCAAAGCAACCCCTAGATCATTCACTATTCCCTGAGAATGAACAGGTAAAATTTCACCAAATACCTTGATAAAACCACTATCTCCCATATAAAAAAAGGCTGCTATTGGAATAACAGGCCCAAACACTTTGAAGCCGAATTGAAACCCTTGGATGAGATACTCTGTAGTCTTTTCCAAGCCCCTTTTTTTGTGCATAGACATAGTGACAAGCAACATAATTGACATGGCTGTGCCACCAACTAAAGCTGTTGCATCCCCTCCCTTTAGATCAAAAAGCCACATAGCTAGAACATCTAAGGCAAACAAGGCGGGAACTAAAATAGAAAAAGCAATACGCACTGGCTTTGAAAGCAAGGGAATATCTGCTGAAGCATCCTCCCTTATTTCCCCTTTTTCCTCCACAAAAGCTTTATTTGGTAACAAGCCTGAATCGGCTTGCAATTTTCCTTTTTTCATATCTCGACGTAATAAAAAAAACGCAACACTTGTTGAAACAAGTCCCATGACCATGATTAAAGGGACGCTTGCACGTATGACATCCTCCACTGCTATCCCAGCAGCTCCTGCAGTAAGGGTGGGTGCGCCTTGAATAATAAAATCACTAGATAATGCTATCCCATGACCAAATAAATTCATCGCTATGGCAACGCCTATTGCTGGTAACCCTATTCGAACAGCAACAGGGAGCACAACAGCACCAATTAAAGCCACTGCTGGTGATGGCCAGAAAAACCATGAGATCACCATCATAAAAACTCCAATGATCCAGTAAGCTGGGCCTGGTGCCTTGATAAAATACGTCATAGGTGTAATCATTGTTTCATTTACTCCAGAAGCTGATAATACTAGGGTCATGGCAACAATTACGCAAATAATGAGAATGGTAGGTAATAACTCATTGATAGCATAAATGAAGCTATTAAAGATTCCCTCTACTGCTGTATACAAGGAGCCACTTGCCACAAAACCCAATACAGCAATCCCTACTATACTGATAAGACTTGTGTCTCTCCTCAGCACCATTAGCAAAATAATAAGCAGGATAAAAAAAACGTATATCCAATGAAGCCATCCAAACTCAACCTGCATCAGTTCCAACACCCCTCCCCTTTTGTACCATATGCCTAAAGGAGAGGGTGGGTGAATGCACATATCTTTATTTCAATGGTTTTCCAGCTTTTTCTACATGATCTGTAGCTGATGTTGCGGACCGTTGTTTATTAACAATGATAATGCCGCCAGCTACACAAACCAGAGCAACTAATACCACGAGATGAATGGCTTCTTGTAGCATAACGGAGGAAAGAAGAACTCCAAATACGGGAATCAAAAATAAATACATGGAAACATTTCCTACTTTGTTGTACTTCATGATGTTGTTCCATAATACAAAACCAGCACCTGAAATAAATGCCAAATAGAGCAACATCAGGCTGGTGTCCCAATCAAACTGAAAAGGCATTATCCCTACCTGCCTAGCTCCAACTGCAAGTAAACCTAATCCCCCTAGTAGCATTTGATACGAGGTCAAATATAGAATATCGAGATGAGCTGCTTCCTGCTTTGACAAAATATTTCCCAACCCACCACAAAACATAGCAGCCAATAAACAAATCTCTCCTATTCCAAATGTGATTGCCATTGAACCTCCACTCGGTAAATTAACAATAATAACACCTAGAAATCCAATCGCTAATCCCACACATTTTCGAATACTTAATGAATCATTTTTATACATAAAATGAGCTAGGATAATCTGAAAAAAGGAAGTAGTTCCTGCAATAATGGAGCCTTGAATCCCTGAACTATAGCTAAGGCCAATATAAAAAAAGATATATTGCAAAAATGTTTGAAAAGCTCCGACCCTTACCAATCGCTTCAAGGAGCCTGTTTGATACGCTAACTGTTTACGAAGCAAAAACATCACCAATAAGATTCCAAGGGCGGCCAGCACAAAACGATAGCCAGCAAAAAGCATCTGTTCAAAGATATCTGACTTTGCGATCTGTAAATGCTCATAGCTTTTTTTAATAAACGGGAAAGAACTTCCCCATAAAAAGGTAGTGACTGTGGCAGCAACAGCAATACCCGCGGGATGTGTAAAGAATTTTTCAGCTTTCATACATTCGTTTCTCCTTCTACTCCTGTCAGCTTTTATAACATGTAGTATTTCTTGTCCATCCTCGAAACGAAAAAAAGCAGGCGGTAGCCGGTCAATTCCTTAGAACTCGGGCGCCTGAATATTTGTATTTCCGTTGTATTCGAGGTAACTCGTGCCACCAAAGCTGTGCTATTGTTGTGAAGCCAAATACTTTGCATATTGAATGGGACGTTCAATCGCTTGCTGGTAGGTTTTCATTTGTCCTAATTCCCGGAAAATTTCCCGGCCAGGCTTAGGATTTACCTCGATCAGCCAAATAAGCCCATTTACATCGATGCCAATATCAAGGGCAAGCTCCAGCATCCGGCCAAAATGCCGTTCGACTGTGAGAGCGGTCCGTTTTGCTAATTGATGACACTCTTTTTTAATCATCTGTGCTCTTTCTGCTCCAAATAACGATTCCAAAAACGAAGCTAACTCTTTTGCCTGTCCCCCACCATGCAGATTAGAGGTAGCTGAATGAATTGGGCCAATCCGAACACCCATTCCAGTCACATCCCAGACACCTGTTTCTTCCTTCTGAATGAGTAAACGGACATCAACTGATCTTGCAGGTAGCAGGTCTATGTGCAAGCCTTGCTGTACAATCCATTTATCCTTCCTTTTCCATGTATCCAGCCATTTGGTTGTTTCCATGAGTGTTTTACATGTAGCTTTGATTTTCTTTCGCTGATCATTTCTTCCCAATAGCTCATAATGATTCCCTACACGTTCCACCTTTACGATTCCTCTGCCACCCGTACCATTGACTGGCTTTATATACACAAGAGAATAGCTTCCTAGCAATTTCGCTATTCTCTCTTCTGTATACAAATAGGTTTCTGGTAGCCACTTTACCATAGAAGGCTCTGCGGACAAGACCTGGTGTACCTTCCATTTATTAGCGAGTCGATTATTTGCATAATGCATGTGATTTCGCTTACGAAAATCTAGATACTTCTTGAAAGCCTGATCAGATCGATAACGATAGCGATCAATCACCACATCCGGCCAAGGAAAGCGTTTAGAAAGCCACCCTTTGTCACGGGACCAATAAAATCCTTGCACTAGCTTCGCTTTTTTATCTACATCTTGAGGGGAAAACAGGTACAGAATTACTCCCAATCGCTTTGATGCTTGGAATAGCTTTTTAAAATAGCCAGGTTCTGCAAACGTCCGTCCTGATCGCCAGGTTAGCACACCGATGATGGTTTTTTTCATACCATCGCCCTTTCATGTGATCTCTAGGCATTGTATTCATTATACGGACATTCGTTTCCTGGCTTTCAGCTTTTTCTCTAGGGTTTGTCTTAAAAGGACTTTTTATTGCTTTATAATCGGGTCTTAAGCTCTTGTAAATCCTGTGGCAGCTTTGCTGTGACCTCCACATGCTGCTCCCCAAATGGGTGGATAAAATGAAGTTTCGTTGCATGTAATGCTTGTCTATTTTGCAGTGCTTGATTTTTTCTAGCCCCATACAAAATATCCCCGAGCAATGGATAGCCCAAATAAGCGAAATGAACACGAATCTGATGAGTCCGTCCTGTTTCAAGACGACAGGATACTTGTGTCGTATCACGATAGCGTTCAATCACATGAAAATGCGTAATAGCTCGGTCACCTTGAGGCGAAACACGTCTTCTCGTTGCATGATGACGATCTTTTCCTATAGGTGCATCTATTTTACCTTGTTCTTCCTGCATGATTCCTTCCACAAAAGCGATGTACTGGCGAGAAATATCTCGTCTTTCCAATCTCTCAGCAAGCATAGCTCCTGCGAGTGGATGTTTCGCATACATCACGAGTCCAGATGTATCTTGATCCAAACGATGAATATGTCGAACCTTGTTCTTTATGTTCTGTTCTTGAAAATAGCCGGCCACCCAATGATCTAATGTCTCATGGTGAGTAGGCTCGGTAGGATGTAAAAGCAAGCCCGCTGGTTTATCAACAATCAAGATATGATCGTCTTCATAGACAATTTGTAAATAACCTTTGACTGGCTCTAATCCCAGTTCCTCTTCCTGACAAACGCGGATCGCAATATGTTGTCCGCTTTCTGTTTTTTGGACTTGGGTTGCTGGTTGGCCATTGACCAGAATCTCTTTGTTTTGAAATAAAAGGTGCGCTGTTTTTTTGGGAAATCCCCATCTTTTTCGAAGCAAGTCTCCAAAAGAAAGAGCAGCCTCTTGTTCGCCTAGCGTGCCAAGAAGCCACTCTCCCTCTCTTTTCATTGAAATCATACCGTACTTCCTTTCTTTGAAAACCATCTATCGGGATGATTGGTGCAGATATGCACATGCGATCCAAATTCAGCTACCTGTCGCATATGTTCTGGATCATCTATCGTCCAAGCTATGATATGAAATCCCCAATCCCTCGCTTGGTCCGCAATCTCTTGGGTCAGATAAGGATACGCGAGCGATAACACGTCGGCCCCGATATGCTGGGCTTGTTCGTGCAATAAAAGTGGCATTCCATAAATCAATGGTCCCACCTGCAATCGTGGAGCCAATCTTTTTACGTGATAGACGCTCTGATGTTGAAATGATGTAATGATCACATGCTCTTCCATATCATACTGTTCGATTAAACGGATCACTTTTTCTTCCAGCACCTGCTCCTTGCTTGCCACCATCTGCTTTAGCTCTATATTGAGCCATTTTTTCTCACGATTGGCAATGAGCACTTCTTCCAAGGAAGGAATCGTCTCGCCGACAAATTGCTTGTTGAACCAACCGCCTGCATCGAGAGAACGCAACTCTGCAAACGTATGATCCTTAACCCATCCAGTTCCATTCGTGGTACGTCCCAACGAATAGTCGTGAATAACCACAGGAATTTGGTCCTTTGTCAGTTGAACATCAAATTCAATCCCATCTATGTTTGGGTGTTCAAGTGCCATTCGGATAGACGCCAAAGTATTTTCTGGAGCAACTCCTGACCAACCCCGGTGCGCGATGCATACATTGCTTCGCAAGCTCAACCCTCCTTGAAAGAACTCCAGTTTTCCCTCATTGCTTATAGTTATGAGCATTTTCAGCAAAATCTGCTCAAATTGTTTGCAAAAGCTATAACGTCCTTACATTTTTGAGAGCGAATTTTTGCTTTAAAGTTCTGCGCTAATTTGCACGGAACGATCTAAAAATTGCTCGATCTCTTCACGACTTTTAGCTAATTTGCTTACAAAACGTATAACTTCCTTGCCATTCTTGAACGTAACAAAGCTAGGGATACCCATGATCTCTAACTGCTGAGACAATTCAGGAAGGTCATCACGGTTAACTGCTATCATATCCAATTGTTCTTTATAGGCTTCCTCTAACTCCGGCATAAACGGGTCGATCCGAAAGCAGTCAGGGCACCAGGTCGTATAAAATTTAACTACAACCGGTTTGGAAGAACGAATGGCTTCTTGGAATGCTTCTTCTGTTTTAATCTCTTTCATGTATGTATCCTTCCTTTCCATGATGTTTTGTTGATAGTGTAACACACCTGCTACTTTTTTGTCTCTACACCAGGTTTAGTGAGTACTGCTTTCCGGCTAAGGCTATCTCTTCGCGTAATGCTAGCATTGGAGCAGATAAATGCTTATCTTTATGGGATGCGACTACTAAGGTTCGATTAGGGCGCGTTAATAGATGCACATAAGCGGGACAGACGTTACCGTTCATTGAACCTGTAATCATATGAGGCGCAAAAGAAACTCCCATGCCTGATGCTACTAAAGCTTGCACCGTCTGAATGTTGGAGCTTTCAAACACTACTTTAGGCATAAAACCAGCCTGCTCGCACAATGTGAGTGAGATGGTACGAAATCCTTGCCCCTCTTTTAACAGAATAAATGGTTCATCTGCCAATGCCTTTAATTCAACAACCGGCTCCTCCGCAAATGGATGCTGAGGTGGTAAGGATAAATATATTTCCTCCTGTAATACCTGCGTTGTTACTATTGCTGGATGTTGTATCGGCATTGTTAGCAAGCTCATATCCAGCTTCCCATTCACCAGCATTTGCTCCAGGTTGCTAGATGTGTCTTCTATTAAAGTAACCTCGATGCGAGGATAGCGTTTCGTAAAGGCTGAAAAAGCTTCCGGCAACACAAACGCCCCTGTGATCGGAAGGCTACCAACTACGATTCTCCCCGCGTTCCCTTCTGCAAATTGAACCATTTCACGTTCTAATGCATCTGCTTTCACAATGAGCTGAGTGGCTAATTGTAGAAATCGATGGCCCGCATCAGTTAGCTCGACTCGTTGTGGCAACCGCTGAAACAACAGAACACCCCACTCACGTTCTAATTTTGCAATTTGTTGACTAAGTGATGGTTGTGCTAAATGAAGCTTCTCCGCTGCACGAGAAAAGCTTTTTTCTTGAGCTACCATCAACACATATCTTATTTGTCGCAATTCCATCTCTGTCTCCACCACCTATTCGTTGCTTCTTTCCATACATATAGGTAATTCCTATCCATTCTATAATCATTATATCTTTGTGCTATTTACTTATCCATGATACAACTAAAAAAAAGCAGGAACGCGATTACAATGTAGAGGAGAGGAAATACGATGAAAGCACGCACACTTTTTGAAAAAATCTGGGATCAGCACGTCATTCACGAAGAACCGGGAAAACCTAGCTTATTATATATCGATTTACATTTAGTACATGAAGTAACCTCCCCACAGGCTTTTGAAGGTTTACGTCTAGCTAATCGGAAGGTACGCCGTCCTGATCTTACTTTTGCAACGATGGATCACAATGTGCCCACGAAGAACCGCTATCTTGTAGAAGACCCCATTTCACTAACACAGATGGAGACCTTAACTAATAACTGTCGAGATTTCGAAGTACCACTTGCAGATTTAGACAGCCCAGATCAAGGAATTGTTCACGTCATTGGACCCGAACTTGGGTTAACTCATCCGGGTAAGACAATTGTTTGTGGAGATAGTCATACCTCTACACATGGCGCTTTTGGTGCTCTTGCTTTTGGCATCGGAACCAGTGAGGTGGAACATGTATTGGCAACTCAATGCTTGCAGCAAGCAAAACCAAAAACAATGGAAGTCCATGTCAAAGGTCCAATGCCACTAGGTGTCTCTGCGAAAGATTTAATTTTGGCTATTATCGCAAAATTCGGCACTGACTTTGCCACAGGCTATGTTATTGAATATACAGGGGAAGCTATTCGTCAATTGACAATGGAAGAACGGATGACAGTTTGTAACATGTCCATTGAGGCTGGAGCACGTGCAGGTCTGATCGCTCCGGATAATACTACTTTCGCATACTTAAAAGGTCGCCGGCATGCTCCTCAAGGAGAAGCATTTGACCAAGCTGTTGCTGTATGGAAAGAGTTGGTGACGGATGAAGGTGCCGAATATGATGCTTACATTGAGCTTCATGCAAGCGAGATTGAGCCACAAGTAACCTGGGGAACTAGTCCCGGTATGGGAACCGGCATCACTAGGAATGTCCCTCTTCCTGAAGAATTTATGAGCCAAACCGAACAAAAGGCGGCACGAGATGCCCTTTCTTATATGGGATTAGTTGCAGGTACTCCCATGACCGAAATCGCTATTGATCGTGTGTTTATTGGCTCCTGTACAAACGGACGGATTGAAGATTTACGCCGTGCCGCTGCAGTAGCTAAAGGTCGCAAGGTATCCTCCAAGGTTAATGCCATGGTCGTGCCAGGGTCACAAGCAGTCAAGGAACGTGCTGAACAAGAAGGATTACATCAAATCTTCATTGAGGCTGGCTTTGAGTGGCGGGAATCTGGTTGCTCCATGTGTCTTGCGATGAATCCAGATATTTTGTCACCAGGTGAGCGTTGCGCTTCCACCTCTAACCGTAACTTTGAAGGCCGACAAGGACGCGATGGACGCACACATCTTGTGAGTCCTGAAATGGCGGTTGCCGCCGCGGTCGAAGGTAGATTCGTTGATGTCCGCCAATGGCTAAACACTGCTTCTGTCGTGTGAATAGACGTTAGGACTTCGACATTTGCAAGTAAACAGCTTATCTTGCAATCGTTGAGTCATTCAAGATGTAACAGGTAATTTTGTTGGAGAAAAGCATAAGCTCATCCCTACATGTAAAAGGAGGCACTATCCATGGAACCATTTGTAAAAGTAACTGGTTTGGCTGCTCCCGTTGATCGGGCCAATATTGATACAGATGCTATTATCCCCAAACAATTTTTAAAGCGCATTGAACGTACAGGCTTTGGTCAATTCTTGTTTTATGAATGGCGCTTTACGATTGATGGCGAGCGAATTGATTCATTTGTCCTCCATCAGCCGCGTTATGAAGGAGCAACGATTCTTCTTGCACGCAATAACTTTGGTTGTGGCTCCTCACGCGAGCATGCACCTTGGGCGTTGTTGGATTTTGGATTTAGAGTAATCATTGCACCGTCCTTTGCAGATATCTTTTATAATAACTGCTTTAAAAATGGAATTTTGCCAATCAAATTAACAGAACAACAGGTAGAGGAATTGTTTACACGTACGGAAGCTACTGAAGGCTATACATTATCTATTGATTTAGAAAATCAAGTAGTAGAGGATGACAGGGGTCTCTCCTATCCTTTCGAGGTAGATCCTTATCGCCGATATTGCTTGTTACATGGTTTGGATGATATTGGAATTACTTTACAACAAGAAGACAAAATTGTGGCTTATGAACAAAAAATGCCTGCATGGTAAGTATTAAATAATTGAGACACAGAGGAAAAGGGTTCACCAGCAGGTGGCCCTTTTTTTCATTATGATAAGTCTCTCATCGCAAAACAGCTTCGTTTTTAGCATAAATAGATTTCCTTGACAGCATATGATTGGTTTTCATTTTGCTCTCCTAGCTTTTTTCATATAGAATCCCGCTATTAAAGTTCCTTCCTTATTCTTCGTCTCTGGAGAACCTACTGCTTGTAAATTTCTCAAAATCTATTCATTCGCGAAGGTCTTGTTGAAAAAGAATATATCAGATAAGAGAACTGAGAAAATAGCTGATCTGGGTAACTCTGGCCTCTTAAAAAGCTCCTATTCCCCATCTTTCCTCCTATTTCAAAAAAATACCTGTGTCAATGCACAGATATGGCAATTAGGCATACAGTGTATGAATTACAAAAAAGTATTGGAGAGGTGTTCATGTTTTATAATCCGTATGATTATAATCCGCATTATGATGACCCGTATCATTATGTAGAAGTTCAGCATCGTGTGAATCGTTTTTTTGAACATATAGACGGAAAAGGTGCTTCTTTCACTCTGAACTCGGGAGAAAGATTGTCATACGTGGGGGATGCTTGGAACGACAGAATTTCGTCTGTACGTGTCGCACCTAAAACGCTTGTTGTTTTATATGAGCATATAAATTTTACAGGTAGAAAAAAGCTGCTTGAAAATTCAAGTAATCGTTCCCATCTCTTCAACATTCACGAAGATTTTAATGATATCACTTCTTCTATTAAAACTTTTCGACTCTGCTAAATAAGAGATAAATCTCCTGCACCTGGTCTGACCATATTTCTATGGGCTAAAAGCGATGATGTCAAGATATGAGACGCCTTTCTAAATCGTTGTATCCCTTTATCTAAAAATGTGTTTAGCAAAGCATACGGTATTATTGAAGACCCGTTCGGTATTCAAATACAATTAATGTTTGATGATAGATTACAATAAGAAATTATCGACGTATCCCCGCCGAGCAAACCGTAATCATGAAAACGCCCGGGTCTAAACCCGGGCGCCTTCATAAGCCGCAGACAGTAGTTAACCATCTCCGCATCTAACGGGCGGTTTCGGCGTTATATTATGGCCAAGAACGCTCACCCTTGATTACCTGAGCGCCCATTTCCAGATCACTTATGTTCTTTAAGTCCGGATAGGCCTTCTTCATCGCTGCAATCAGCTCAGCGGAGTTCTTGGCCTGCTTTGCCGCAGCATCAAATTTTGTAATGTAGTCACGGGTGAAGGTGACGGTGGATATATCTTCAGAGCTCTTGTTCATGAAATGGCCCGGGATAACTCGTTCAGGCTTCAGAGCGAGAACTCGGTCCAGAATCTCCCGCCAGTGGTCACGGCTCTCTAGAGTCTGGTTGTCTGCCATCCAGACATGCAGGTTCTCATAGACCGGCACACCACCCAAGATGGTCTTTTTCGACGGAACCCAAAGGACTGTGTGAGACGGATCCGAACCGTCGAGACCGATCACCTGCACGGTTTGGCCATCAACCGTTAGCTTATCCCCGTCAAGGACATCAGGGACGATCATCGCAGTTGGGGCGTTTTCTTTCATGAGCGGACCCCAGAATTCACTCTTAAGCTTGATAGTTGCCTTGATCCCTTCCACTGTAGCAGGGGTGGCAACGATCTTTACATCAGGAAATGCCTCGCGGATCGTCGACAGACCGAAATAGAAATCCGGATCCTGGTGGCTGACATAAACTGTAGTCAGCTTCTTACCGGTTTCGCGGATCATCTTAACCAGTTGCGCGGCGTTGCTCTTTTCGAACTGAGCATCGACGAGCAGCACCTCGCTTGGCCCTTCGATCAGGCTAGATGTGACGGAGAAGAGCCCGTTTTCTCCAGGGTTGAACGGCGTGATCTTGAGTTCAGCCGCCGGTTTCTGAGTTCCCTCGCTCGCGGTATTCGTCTTACTCGGCTCACTGGAGCATGCGCTCAGCAATAGCGTGAAACAAAGCAACATAATAACTCCTATTGATGATTTCTTGCTAAACATCGGTAAATCTCCCTCTCTCTAATAATAATAACGGTTATCAAAATCGTAACGTAATGCCGTCAGCACAAGCTGCTCACTCAGATTCACTTCCGGCATCGTCCGACACGTTCAACGACTGCGATTCCTTCCAAGCCGTCTGCAAAGCATTGAGAAACATGTCGGTTGACTGCGCCCCCGATACGGCATATTTGCGGTCGATGACGAAAAACGGCACTCCACTGACGCCAAGCCGGCTTGCTTCTTCCTCATCCGAGCGAACATCGACGGAATAATCATCACCAGCAAGCACCTTGAGCGCTTCATCGCGATCCAATCCGACCTTCACCGCTAATTCCACCAGCGTTTCGTGGTCGCCCAAATGCCGGGAGTCGGTAAAGTATGCCTGGAACAGTTCCTGTGTCATCGGGTTCATTTTACCTTGCTTGAATGCGTACTTCGCTAACCGATGGGCATCGAATGTGTTCGTCAGAATCAAGGTGTCAAATTGGAATGTAAGCCCGACTTCCTTCGCTTTACTGCTAAGATTTTCGTTCATCGCAATCGCTTGATCCCGGCTCATGCCGTACTTGGCGACCAGCATGTCATGTACGTCGTAATCCACGTCCCTCTGTGCTTTCGGATCAAGCTCGAAGCTTCGAAAAACAACCTCAACATCATCTTTGTGCGCAAATTTATCAAGCGCCGCTTCGATCTGTTGTTTGCCGATGTAGCAGAAAGGACAAGCAAAATCGGACCAAACTTCCACTTTCATTCTGGGAACCTCCTTTCCATTTATTTCGAGATTTTTTGTTGTAACCACTTAAGTTACAACAACTCCAAAAAAAATGGGTTCACTTTTTCATGTTCATATGTTCGGCAAGTTCGGAAAGCAGCTCATGCATCGTTATGTCAGCCAGAATCGCTTCCATGGCGTTTTGGGCCCGTCTTACGATCAGTTCCAGAACGGCTTGAATGTTCGCACCGACCGGACAGTCGGGATTCGGCTGTTCATGGAGATGAAAGAGCTCCCCTTCCTCCACGACTTCCGCCGCCCGGTAAACATCCAGCAACGTAACTTCTTCCAGCCCTTTAAGTAAAAAAGCTCCGCCTTTACCGGCTCGAACGCCCGCCAATCCTGCTTTCTTTAGTTGCCCGAGTATTTTCCGAATGATAACCGGATTCGTTCCGACGCTACCAGCAATCCATTCCGATGTGCAGTGCGCATCCTTGGCTGTAGAAAGTAACGAAAGAATGTGAACCGCTATGGAAAATCTGCTGCTTATTTTCATTACTGACACCCTCTCGATGTAACTATTATAGTTACAACTAACCATGAGTGTCAAGAGGGATTTTTAATTTGTTAATTTTGTAAAAGGAGCTTTGATATATTTCATTGTTTCCGTTCAGATATACTGTTTAACAAAGTGGATCAAGAATTTTACTTGCCATCAAGACGTCCCCATTCCATGAGATGACGTGGAGATTATGCAATGGCTAGAAATTAAATTTTCCTCACAAACGTAAAGCCCTCTGCCACTTTATTGTGACAGAGGGTTCATAGTAGTTAACGGCGAACAGATTAAAACAATGATTTTATTAGGAAAAACCTTCCCAGGCTAACAGGGATATCACTATCCCTTTTTTATATATTAAAGGTATTTCTACCTTCGAACTACTCCCTAGTAGCGGCAGATTGATTCAAGCCAAGGATTTCAATGGCTTGCTCTCTTAGCTTATATTTTTGAATTTTACCAGAGGCAGTCATTGGGTAATCACTTACAATTTGTACATAATATGGAATTTTGAAGCGAGCAATCTTCCCCTGACAGAAATCTTTAAGCTCATTTGATGTCAGGGTTTCGCCCTCCCGTACTTTAACGCATGCCAATACCTGTTCACCATAGTGAGGATCAGGAACACCAATAACCTGTACATCCAACACCTTGAGATGGGTATACAAAAACTCTTCAATCTCACGTGGATAAATATTTTCTCCTCCACGAATGATCATGTCTTTCAGGCGCCCTGTTATGCGATAGTACCCCGATTCATCAACGGTTGCTAAGTCTCCCGTATGGAGCCAGCCCTCAGAATCAATCGCCTGAGCTGTCTGTTCCGGCATTTTATAGTATCCTTTCATAACCTGATAGCCTCGCGTACAAAGTTCACCCTGCTCGCCTCTAGCCACCTCTTCCCCTGTTTCCGGATTCATTAGCTTAATTTCAACCGGATCATGCTTACGACCTACTGTTGACACACGAAGCTCGATGCTATCATCTACTCTAGTCTGAGTCACGACTGGCGATGATTCCGTCTGCCCATATGCAATAGTAATATCACGAATCCCCATTTTATCTACGACATTTTTCATTACTTCTTCTGGGCAAGGCGAACCCGCCATGATACCGGTGCGCAATGAGCTTAGATCATACTGCGCAAACGTGGGGTCATTCAGCTCTGCAATAAACATAGTTGGCACTCCATATAGCGCAGTACACCTTGTCTTAGAAACCACCTCCAACACAACTTTGGGCTGAAACGTAATGATAGGAACCATCGTCGCTCCCGTTGCTACGCAGGCTAAAGTTCCCATGACACAGCCAAAGCAATGAAAAAATGGTACTGGAATGCAAACGCGATCTTCTTGGTGTAAATTTTGACAACTAGCTACTTGAATTGCATTGTTAATAATATTGTTATGACTAAGCATGACGCCTTTTGGAAATCCTGTCGTACCTGAAGTATATTGCATATTAACTACCGAATCGGGATGAATCGTCTTTTGACAATCAATCTGCTCCGCTTCCGTCACTTGTTCAGCTAGCTCATAGAGGTCCTTAAATAAATACATGCCTGGCTGGCGCTCTTCACCCAGATAGATTACTCGGCGTAATTGAGGGAGGCGTTCTGCTTGAAGCTCTCCAGGTGTCGCAGTTTGTAGTTCTGGGCAAATTTCATGCAACATGTCGACATAGGAAACACCCTTAAACTGATCAATTAATAGTAAGGTAGTAGCATCCGATTGATGCAGCAAATATTCGAGCTCATGTGTACGGTAGTTTGTATTAACGGTCACGAGCACACCACCTATTTTAGCTGTGGCAAACTGAGTTAATACCCACTCTGGAACATTATTAGCCCAAATTGCTATATGTTCCCCTGGCTGGATACCTAGGGCCATAAATCCCCGAGCTAATTGATTGCACACCAACTGAAACTCCCGATATGTATACGTAAGTTCACGCTCATGATAAATAATGGCTTCCTTGTTAGGAAACATGTCTGCTGTCTCATCTAATAAATCACCCATCGTAATAGAACGTAGATCAGCCATTTTTTCGACCTCCTAGCCGTATTAATCAGAACATTCCATCAAACCATATATTTTCCTGCTTCCTGCTATATACCATCATATCTGTTAATGGTCATTTTATATAGCAAAAAGTCCCCGATAAGGTATCAACCATCGAGGCACTTCTTTCCCATCTATTTGATTTGCAGTATTTTTACTGTTTCTACCTTGTAAGATAGATGATTCGGGTAAGCTAATTCTATTTTCAATTCGTGCTCCCCTTTTGGCATATTTTTAATAGTAAATTGGGGTTGATAAATCTTCTGAATCATTCTTCCATCCACATAGAGATGTGCATGTCCCTTCCCATGCATGGACTCCAATTTTTGTTCTGCGTTGGACTGCTCTTCTGTAAAGGTAAAGCCTGTGGTGATGAGATTAACAGCTATCTCATTATTCTCTACCTGTACATCCATAGCTACCTGAGGCCTTTCGGAGGCAAACGGGTTGTCTGCTACTTTTGCTGTTGTCTCCATGCTTTCCCGATCAAATTGGAACAGGGTTGCGACATGTAATGGATCTTTCCATATTACCAGTACGATGGCAAGTACTAAGCCAACCCCTACAGCAGAGCCATATAGCAACTTGCGCAAACTAATTACAAATACTTTCATTCGTAACTCTCCCTTTCCGCCCTATTTGTACATGCATACGCGAGAATGAAGAGAGTTAGAAGTAAATCTTGTAGAAAACTGCTACAAGCATATGAGGCTTATATATTTCATCAAATCTTACCTGAGGAATTCCTTCCTTTTTCCTTCGATTATGAAGCGTTATCCCTAAATATCCATCCCTGTTTCGCTTCTACGCAATACGATTTTGCCAAATTGTTCCGAATCCTGTAGTCGTTGCAGGGCAGTTACACCTTGCTCCAGCTCATAGACATGATCGATAATCGGGCGGATTTGATGTTGTTCCATAAAGCCTAGCATCTCAATAAATTCTTCCTTACTACCCAGTGTAGTTCCTAGAATATTACACTGGCTGTAAAAAAAGCTTCTTAGATTAAATTCTATGATATCACCGGTAGTAGCACCAAATGTAACGCACGTCCCCCCGGGGCGCAGTTGATGCAAGGATTGCTGAAATGTAGCAGGACCCACACTATCAAACACGACGTCAACCTTCTCGCCCTGTAAGGCCTCGTTCCAATCGGTTGCTGTATCAATCGCAACGTCAGCACCTAGTTGCAGAGCCCTTTCTTGTTTCGCTTTGCTCCGAGAAGTAACAATGACACGACATTCCAAGGCTTTACTCATTTGAAGTAAAAAGGTAGCTACCCCACTCCCAATTCCAGGAATCAACACCGTATTTCCCTTTTTGACTTGTCCTTTTGTACATATGGCGCGATAAGCGGTAAGAGCTGCTACAGAGAGTACTCCAGCTTCTTCCCATGTTAGATAGGTAGGCTTTTTCACGAGTAGGGAAGCAGGAACCACAATATACTGAGCATGGGTCCCATCGAAGGAAGTCCCTAAAATCTCGAACGAGGCAGGAGGAGCATCGCTTTTGGTTAACCAGTTTACGCCTGCATGCAAAATTACCGCGTCACCGACATGCCATCCCTCTACTTCACTACCTATTTCTTCAATTTCTCCAGTACCATCAGCACCCAGAACGAGCGGAGCGTCTTGTTCGCTTCTCCACATGATCGTGAGTAAATCCCGACGGTTTAAACCAGATGCCTTCAACCGAACTAGCACCTCATCAGCAGCCAATATCCGTTTAGCTCGTTCTTCTATTGTTACTCCTTTTAAGCCTGCTTGACCGTGATGTAGCAATGCTTGATACATAGTTCCTTCCCCCTTTTCACTACAAATGACATTCTCATTAGATTTAGGAGACAAAATATTGAATCAATTCGTCTACTCGAATCATTTTTACCTCTTCTGCAAACTGATTACTAGCACTGCATACAGACAACGGATATCCTTTCGCTAGCTGATATTGTTTAAAAAACCAATTCGTCTGTGACGGTATCTCTTCGCTAAAATCAATGGTACCATTCTCATTTTTTCTAATGGAAAAAGAGGAAAGAGGAATGGATAGCCCCTTGCCAACTGCCTTGATGTAGCTCTCCTTCAATGTCCAAAGGTCATAAAAATACGACAGTTGTTCTTCTCCTTCCGATTTTACTACTAAATCCGTGTACTCTTGCTTTGAAAAGTAATGCTTAGCAATTTCCATCTCTATGGGCTTTTGCTGTTCTACATCAATTCCTACAGGTTCAATGCCTGTACCGCACACTACCCATTCACCAGAGTGAGACAAGTTCACATTGCAATTGGTATATGGCAGGTAAGGTTTACCATACTCATTGTACTCAAATTGAATCTCCTCTTTAGAAATAAAGTGATATGTAAGCAAAATATAGCGAACGAGTAAATCAGCCAGCAATCCCCTATAGGCATCCTCACGTCTGCGAAATCGAAGGATTTTTTCACGTTTTTCTTGGGATACATGATCTAATAAACGTGTAAATGTATCCTTCTCTAGTTCTGCTGGTATATGTAGAGCAAATACGTTTGTCATGTAATTCCCCTCTCCCTTTTCCATATTTTAGAGGATATCTACAAACAAATCTACCATGTCATCTGAAATCTTTAGATCTGCTCGAAATAAATAGAAGGGCTTCTCAACACTCCGAATGGAGGAAAGAGAGCCCTTCTGTTGGTTACGTTCTGCTATCCCTAAGCGACATTTCTATTTTTCTTCCCCTATTGCACCCTCTGCGGATGCCACTAATGATCTCTGTAATCTCTTTTGCATGCGCTTATCTCTTTTATAGTTCCACCAATCCCGAATTCCTTCAAAAACGGAATACAGCACCGGCACCAGCACTAGTGTAACTAACGTATGAAACACAAGTCCCGCTATTACTACAGTTGCGAGTGGAGCTTCTAAGCTAGCACCATCTCCAAATGCTAAAGCCATGGGTACCATGCCCAAAATGGCAGTAATTTTAGTCATCAAAACGGGGCGTACTCGCTCATGGGTCCCTTGAATAATTGCGGCTTGTAACGGTACGCCGCGTTTTCTAAGTAAATTTATTCGATCGATTAACAAAATCGCATTGGAGACGACAATACCAATTAACATAATGATGCCAATGATGGACATAGCTGTCATCATGCGTTGTGTCAACACGAGACCAGCAACAACGCCTACTCCTGCCATAGGTAATGTCAGCATGATGATAAATGGATGCGACAAACGTCCGAATTGCGCAACCATAATCAGATAGATGCAAGCAATAGCGCCTAAAAACACAAACAATGCACTGGACATATTGCTTTCTTGATTTTTAAGACTGCCTGCTAACTCCACTTGCAAGCCAGCCGGCACTACCAATTGATCCAGCTTCGTTTGTAACAAACGGGTAGCATTCCCTGGATCGATTCCTACAAGATCGGCAGACACTTTAATGACACGTTCCCCGTTGCGGTGATTAATTTGTTGTGGCGTCTTTCCATATTTCCATTCGACGACATCTATTAGTGGAATCATTGTCTGATTTTGTGTGGGAATTAACAGCTTCTTTAGTTGCTCAGGATGTTTCATTTCTTGCTCAGGCAGTCGAGCCATTACATCCACATTTGTACCGTCGGTTGTAAGTTCAGCCACTTTTTGCTCACCCATCATGCTGGATAAATGCTGAGCTAGTACCCGTTCGTCCACCTGTAATCGATTCATTGCTTCTTTTATGGGAATGAGGGTTATCTTTTCTTTGCCCTCACTAAAATCGTTGCGAACACCTGAAATACCCTCTATACCAACAAGCATTGCTGATACTTGCTCACTTAATTCTTTCGCCTTCTCTAAATCTTTGCCAGTAATCTCTACTTCAACAGTTACTGCACCACCGTCTGGGCTATTGGTGCTAAAGGAAAAGCGTTCTACACCTGTTACTTCTTTTGTTGTTTCCATGATCTGCTTGGCAACTTCTTCTTTGCTCAATGAGCGCTCTGCTCTCGGTAATAAGGCGATTTGTAACTGCAATCGTTCTAAATTTCCACCAATGTATGCATCTTTAACTTCTTTTATCGCAGACAATTTTTCTTCCGTTTGAGAAATGACTTGTTTGGCCGCCTCCAAGGACGTTCCATGTGGCAACGTAATATCTGCAAAGATAAAGTTCTCATTCACATCAATCCCCAGATTGGTTTTAACGTGGGGGGCCAGCACAAAGATACTGCAAAACATGAGAAAAGCTAGACCAAGTGTAACAAATCGTCGACGCAAACACAGATGCAAGATACGGTCGAAGCCACGCACCAGGATATTTTCCTTTTGATTTTCTCCATTCACCTTTTGCTTATCATTTTTTAGAAAGCTATCTGAGAAAATCGGTACAAAGAAAATTGATACAATCGTAGATGATACAATAGCCGCTGTCACTGTAAAAGCAATCGTAGTAAATATAGGCGTCAACGCTTCATCAAAGCCTGCTAATACCAAAGGTAAGAATACAACTACCATGGTGATCTGTGATGATAATACAGGCGTAAGCACCTCTTTCGTACCCAGTAAAATTGACTCACGCAATGCTTTTCCCTGCTCTCGGTAGTGATAGATACTCTCTAGTACCACGATTGCAGCGTCAACAATTAAACCAACGGACAGACTAAGAGAAATAAGCGTTACCATATCGAAATTATAGCCAAATACCTTCAGTGCAATAAATGTCATTAAAATCGAAAGCGGTAGCGTGGTAGCAATGACCATCGTAACCCGCCAGTTACGTAAAAAGATAAATAAGATCAAAATAGCGAGAGCCCCACCGATCATAACATCTCTGCTTAAATTACTAATGGAATGCTCGATAAAAGAAGCCGCTTCAAAAATGGATGTAAGATGATAAATTCCGTTTGCTTCTTGATTGATCTGGGCAATAAGCTGTTCTACCCTTGCTTGGGTTGGTATAATTTCGCTACCCTCTGTACGTTTTATCGAGATACCAATGTAGGGTTTTCCTTTATAGATGGCAAGCGTCTGATCACTCTCACTTCCACGTAAATCTTTCACGGTTGCCAATTGGTCAAGCAATGTCATTCCCCTTGGTGTTGGGATCATTACAGATTTTAATTCCTCTACATGCTGTAGTGTCTTATCCAATTCGATAACCGTCTGATAGCCGGCGTTATCAAGTGTTCCGAGCGCCTGCTTCCAATTTTGTTTTTGTAGCTCCTGATAGATCTGCGCAGGGGTTACCTGATAAGCCGAGAGTCTCTCTGGCAATATGGTGATGGCGATTTTATTTTCAAAGCTTCCTTTACTAATCTCTACGCCTTTCACTCCAGATACTGCCTCAATTCGCTCTTTTAGCGTATCCTGAGCATAATTATATAATGATTGAGGATCATTGCCTGTTAAAGCCAACACCATCAGAGTTTCATCACCATAATTGGCCTGATAGATATTACTATGTTCTACCGCTTTCGGAAAATTGGATCGCTCACGATTAATAATGCTCTCCAGTTTTTGCTTCGCTACCTCACCTTTTCCTTCCTTCGCCACCAAAGTGATTTGAACCTTGCCACTAGAAGAGGATGAAAAATAATCCTTTATCTCCTCCATTCCCTTCACTTCATTTTCTACTCGCTCCGCTACTTTTTTCTCCATTTCTTCAGGAGGAAGTGATCCGCCAGAAATAGTAGCAATAATCCAAGGCAAATTCGTTTTTGGAACCAGAAATACTTTAAAGGAGGCAAGAGAAGCAAAGCCTGCGAATAAAATGATGAGAGTTAAGAGATACACAATAAGCTTGCGTTGGAGAAAGAATGATAGGAGTTTACTCATTGTTTTACTCCCTTCACTGCTACGTTCTCACCGTCAACGATATAGGTGATTCCACTTTTTACTACCTGTTCTCCTACTGAAACACCTTTTACAATTTCAATATTTCCATTAATAATCTGTCCGACTTGTACAGGTTGTTTCCTAACAATGCCATTCTCCACCTTCATGACGAAATGGGTCTCATTTGTAAGCCCTACACATTCTAGAGGCAATAAAAATCCCTGCAATGGGCGAGGTACCTTAACATTCGCAACCATACCACCTCGCCATTTTTTATCTGAATTACTTATATGAATCTCCACTCGATATTTCCCGTTTGCTTGGTCGATCACAGGTGAGACAAACTGAATTGTCCCCTTACTGCTTATACCAGAAGCATCCTGTACTTCTACCTGCTTCCCTTCCGTAAAAAATCCCACCTCATCGCTTTCAACAGCCAAAACTACCTTAACAGTTTTCAAATCAACTAGCTCAATTACGCTTTGTCCACCAGCTACGACCTTCCCTGTCTGTTCATGCACTGCTACGATCGTTCCTGAGAATGGCGCAATGATTTTGGTTTGTTGTAAACTCTCCTGCGCTCGTACAGCCTCGCTGTTTGCCTGCGTAATGGCAGCGCTTGCTCTAGCTAGCTGATCTGGATTTGCCCCTCTTTGAAGCTCCTGAAGTGCAATCTGTTCATTTTTTACACTCATCTCTGCTTGCTTCGCTTTGAGAAGAAGAGCCTCATAATCATTTTTTGAAAGCGCACCGCCTTGAAACAAAACATCGCCCTGCTTCGCGGCCTTTTTTGCCTCTGCAGCATTTTGTTGCTCTCGCTCCAGCTTGATTTTTTGCTGAGCAAGTGCTTCTTGAGAGGCTCCTTTCTTTGCTTCCTGAGCGGCAACCGTTGCGGATTGTACTTGCCCTGCGGCTGCCTGAGCAGCTACCTGATATACTTTCGCGTCTAAAGAGGCCAAGACCTGACCTTGCTGTACCTGTGCCCCTTTTTCGGTGTTTACCTGTGCAATTTTTCCTGAACTACCGAAGCCTAGCATTACCTGCTTATTTGCTTCAACTACTCCCGAATATCCTAGTAAAGTTGAAGCTGGTGCTTGTTCAATCTTATAGGTCTCCACCCATTTGTTATTTTTCTCCTCTTGTACGCTAGCTACTGGCTCCACATTACTCCCACAGCCACTAACTAACAAAATAGAGGCGCCCAAAACCGATACGACAACACGTCTCACATCTGTTCCTCCCAGCTCTTTCCTTTTTTATTCTATTCTCTCTAATTTTCTGAAATAACAGAACGGCCAGCAGGTGGAGCTTATATCCAACTTAAGACGGAGATTAATATGTTGTGTTGAAAATAGTAAAATGAAATTTTATACAAAATTTAAATTAATAACCTTTTTTATAGAAAAACAGTAACTCAAGTATATCCTCTTCAATAGGAGCTATCTAACAATTCTTCTCTTCTAAATAAAAAAAAGACCGTCTACTTATATAGACCGTCTTTTTAGAGCTATATGCTAGTTATGAGTGAGCAGGGAGGCTGCTTCCTTATCTAGAAGGAAGATTACATCAGGATGCTTTTGTAAAATAGAAGCTGGCATCGCTTCAGTTATTTCGCCTTGAATCGCTTTCGCCACTGCCTCTGCCTTTTTTACACCTGCTGCGAGGATTACGATTTTTTTACTTTGCATAATGCTAGCAATCCCCATTGTAATCGCATGACGCGGTACATCCTCCTCACTGTCGAAATAGCGAGAGTTGGCTTGGATCGTGTTCTTAGTCAGCTCGACCATACGCGTGCGAGAATCGAAAGAAGCGCCTGGTTCATTAAAGCCAATATGACCATTTTCACCTATTCCTAGAATTTGAATATCTACTCCTCCGTTTGCTCCGATCTCTTCTTCATATCGGTCGCACTCTGCATCCACATTGGTCGTTTCGCCGTTGGGAAGGTGGATATTGCTTGTTGATATATTGACATAAGCAAATAAATGATCATGCATGAATGTCCAATAGCTTTGTGGATGCTCACGCTTAATCGGATAATATTCGTCTAGGTTAAAAGTACGCAATCTTGAAAAGTCCAGCTTTTGATCTTTATAACTAGTAATCAGGTGTCGATAAAATCCTTCTGGTGTTCCGCCCGTAGCTAATCCCAAAACGGAATCAGATTTTTTCTTAATCTGTTTTAAAAAAATATCTGCTGCATAACGGCTGAGTGTGTCATAATCCTCAAAAACCTGTACCTGCATCATCTATTCCTCCGCCTTTTCAAATACGATTTTTCCTTCCACCCAAGTAGCCATAACCTGATATTCCTTCGATAACAGTACAAGATCAGCATCTTTGCCTACTTGGATGCTACCTTTTGTTTCACTAATGCCTAATTTTTTTGCTTGGTTCATTGTAAGCAAGTAAATTGCTTTTTCCAAAGGGATGTTTGTAAACTTCATAAAGTTAGACAATGCTTTATCTAGGGTAAGAACACTTCCCGCTAATGTACCATCAGAAAGACGCGCTTCATCCCCACGAACGATCACATTTTGTCCACCTAAATCATATTCACCATCATCTAAGCCTGCTGCACGCATCGCATCGGTAATGAGCATCATTTGATTTAATTCGCATGCTTTTGCCAAAATACGGATGAAGTTAGGAGATAGATGAATACCATCACAGATAAAATCAAATGTCATTTCTGGATTCTGCATGGCTAAACCGATAATGCCCACATCACGATGGTGCAAGCCCTTCATCGCATTTCCTAAATGGGTCGCGTGGTTTACCCCTTTGCGTAAGCATTGGCATGCGCCATCATAATCTTGTAAGGAGTGTCCAACAGATGCAATGACCTTTTGTTCGCGCAGTAGATCAAATACCTCATCTTCAGTAACCAGCTCAGGGGCTAATGTCATAAGCTTGACTAGGCCTGGACGGGCGATTGAGAAAACCTTTTGCATATTAGCAAGTGTTGGGGGCTCAATCCACTCTCCATTTTGCGCTCCCTTTAAGACTGGATTAATAAACGGTCCCTCCATATGAACGCCAACTACTTTAGCACCTTTGTTCTCCTTTATATTTGAATAAAATTCCAATATTTCAAGATTACGTTCGATGGGAGCTGTCATCGTAGTAGCCAATAGACCAGTAGTACCGTGCTTAGCATGGAAGCTACAAATGCCATCAACTGCTTCCTGTGTGCTGTCCATAAAATCATATCCCGCACCACCGTGTACATGTAAATCAATGAATCCCGGTGCTAGAGTTGCACCTTTTCCATCGTAAACAGATTCTGCTTCTTGTCCATTTTCAGGGCCTACATAGATAATTTTTCCGTTTTCCATAAGGAGAATGGCCTGTTCAAGAATACCTTTTTCTGTGACAATATTCACATTTATAATTTTTTGTGTTTGAGTAACAGTCATGGTGTACTCCTCCTATTTTTCAAACTCCAGGAAGCCTCTGTCTATTTTTGGTTAGGCGTCCAATTTATACGCATTTCCTAGAATTATTATGGAGAAAGCGTTTGTAAAAAAGTCTACGTAAGCGATTTCTCACTTATTATTGTAACAGAAAACAAGGCTGTTACCCAAGAATCTTCTTACTCTTCAAGAAACAGACACACAACTGAAGTATTGACATACCAGCATTCTTGCTTGCTTCTAGCTAGTGTTTCTATATGACAAGCTGTAGTAGTTTACAAACAAAAAAGAGGGTTACACACCCTCCCTTTGTGAGTTCCTGCAACGCTTCTATTTAGATAAAGCTAATTGCTCCAATTCATCTAACAAGCCTTTAAAGACTTCCATTGCTTCCTCGATCGGCTCTGGTTTTGCCATATCGACTCCAGCTTTTTTCAATAATTCAATAGGATAATCGGAACCACCACTAGATAGGAAGTTCAAGTATCGTTCGACTGCTGGTTCCCCCTCCTCCAAAATTTGTTTCGACAGAGAAGTAGCAGCTGAGAAACCTGTAGCATATTTGTACACGTAGAAATTGTTATAGAAATGAGGAATTCTTGCCCATTCAAGATCAATCTCCTCATCGATTACCACAGAGTCTCCGAAATATTTCACATTTAGCTCACGATACATGCTGGAAAGCGAGTCTACTGTCAGCGCATGCCCTTCTTCAATGGTAGCATGAATCATTTTTTCGAATTCAGCAAACATGGTCTGACGGAAAACAGTCGCTCTAAACTGCTCTAAGTAGTAGTTGAGCAGGTACATGCGTTTTTCTTTTTCAGTCGTTTGAGCAAGTAAATGCTGCATTAACAGAGCTTCATTTAATGTAGACGCTACCTCTGCTACAAAGATCTGATATTGAGAATAGGTGTATGGCTGGTTTTTATGCGAATAATAGCTGTGCATGACGTGGCCCATTTCGTGTGCTAACGTGAACATGTTATTGAGGTTATCCTGATAATTCATTAGCACGTAAGGATGAACAGAATATGTCCCCCACGAATAAGCACCGCTCGTTTTGCCTTGATTTTCATAGACGTCTACCCATCCGGAAGTGAATCCTTCATGCAGCACCTTTCCATAGTCCTCACCAAGTGGAGCCAATGAGTCCTCTACTGTTTTAACAGCCTCTTCATAAGGAATTTCCATGTTGGCTTCTGCTACAATCGGAACATATAAATCATACATGTGAAGCTCATCTGCACCCAACACTTTTTTGCGTAAATCTAAATAACGCTGTAGTTCAGGTAAATTCTTATGGATGGTGGCGATGAGATTGTCGTATACGGATTGATCTACATTATCGTTAAATAGAGACGCCTGTAATGCGGATGAATGCTTCCGGGTACGTGCATAGAACACATCACGTTTTACGCTTGCAATCAGTGTTGCTGCAATTGTATTTTTATGGTTTCGGTAGGTTTCATACAAGGCTTTGAAAGCATCGTGACGCACGCGTCGGTCTTTGCTTTCCATGTATTGAGAGTATCGACCTTTTGTTAGTTCAACCTCTTCACCATTCTCATCTGTGACCATTGGAAATTTAATATCTGCATTGTTTAACATTGTAAAAATATTGGAAGGAGCACCTGCAATCTCACGCATTTCAGCAAGCAAGACCTCTTCCTCTGCTGACAACGTATGCGGCTTATAACGAATGATCTCCACTTCTAAAAATTTTCTGTAATGATCTAAACCACTTTCTTCGTTTAGTAAAGCTTCGAGACGCTCATCTTCTATTGCTAAAATTTCTGGTTGGATATATGCCAATGCACTGGAGACCTGCGTAGATAGAGAGGTTGCCCGATCTGTTAAAGCCTGGTATGTAGAGTTTCCGTTATCCTCATCTCTTCTCATGCGAGCGTACACGTACAGTTTTTCTATCAATTGAGATAGCTCATCCATTAATGTCAGCGCTTCTAACAATTGCTTCCCAGAATCAGCCAATTTCCCCTTAAAGCTTTGCGCTTTCTGAATCAAGGTTTTTGCTAGCTCTGCGTCTTTTTCCCAATCGTTAGTGGAAGCATAAATGTCTTCTAGCTTCCATTTGAATTGGTCCGGTACTTCGCTACGTTTGGGTAATGTTTTGCTTTTGTTCACGGTATTACACTCCTTTTTATGGAAAATAGGCAGAGCCATCAGAAAAACTGGTACTATTCTCCATCGTACACCAAGCGAAGCTCTGATTCAATTCTTTGCACCAATAGAAAAAACCTGGCTTCTACACCAGGCTCCCCACTTGATTTCCAATCCCTACATATTCAAATCCAATTTTTCCTAATTCAGAGTGGGGTAATGCATTGCGACCATCAAAGATCAGAGGCTTCCTCATAATGTGGTACACACGTTCATAATCTAATTCAAGAAACTCTCCCCACTCCGTGCAAAGAATGACCGCATCTGCTCCGTTCACAGCCTCATAAGGTGTTTGAGTATAAGTTACCTGCTCACCAGAAAACACGCGTTGCATGTTAGGCATAGCAACAGGATCATAGGCAGTGATGAGCGCTTCCTTTTCTCGTAAGATCGTTAGCAATTTCTGTGCAGGAGCTTCTCGGATATCATCGGTATTTGGTTTAAAAGATAATCCTAATAATGCAATTCGCTTGTTAGCCAGGTCTCCTAAGCGTTGTTCCAGCTTTTGCAAAAACCAAGTAGGCTGTTGCTCATTCACCTTAGCTACTTGATACAAAATAGTCAATGGCTCATCTCTCTCTTCCGCTATTGAGAGTAGAGCAGAAGTATCCTTAGGGAAACAAGAACCCCCATACCCCAAGCCGGCCCGTAAAAATTCTGGACCAATTCTGGAATCAAGACCCATTCCAGTAGCGATAATCGAAATATCTGTTCCTAGCTTATCGCTTAGTCGTGCTAGTTCATTCATGAAAGAAATTCGCATCGATAAAAAAGCATTAGAGGCATATTTTATCATTTCTGCATTTAATCGACTCGTTTTAATCCGCGGTGCTTCAATATTTTTGTATAATTGTTCTAATCGTTCAAAAGCTTGAGTAGACGAGGCCCCCATTACGATGCGAGCTGGCTGTAATGAATCCTGTAATGCACTTCCCTCCCGTAGAAATTCTGGGTTAGAGACAACGTGTATCTGTGGACAATCGGAAAAAAGCTCCGCTACTTGATCATTACTCCCTACAGGTACTGTACTTTTGATGACTAATATGCGTTCATCATCATCGTGACAAAGCAAGTGGTGAACTTGATCTATTAGATCCTTAAAAACACGTAAATCAGCCCTTCCCTCCTGATCGGAAGGGGTGCCTACACAGATAAATATGATCTGAGCTGAAAGTAGTGCTACTGTATGATCAGTTGTAAATTCCAGCTTTCCTCTACTTATTACATCAACCAGAGCTTCATCTAAACCTGGTTCATATATGGGTGATTTGCCGGTTTGCAACAAGCGTATCTTTTCTTCGTCTACATCCACTCCCGTCACTTCATGTCCTGCCATTGCTAGTGCGACCCCTGTTGTAACTCCTACATATCCAGTTCCAATGACGGCTACTTTCATGCTGACACCTCCGCCATGATTTGGTGATATTCATGTTACTTGGTTGCTAAGTGCCTATTGTTTTCTTTTATTAGTCGTATATATACGTTTTCCAAAACCTTACGTTGCTTGTTAATGTCATGTTGTTTTTCCACTTTCACACGTGCATTCAAGGTGTATTCTGTCCACCGTTGTTCTTCCTGGATCATACGAATCATCATTTCGGCAAATTTGCGAGGTGACCTCTCGGGAGCAAGTAACCCGCTTACACCGTGCTCTATCAGTTCTGGAATGCCAGCATGGCTGGTAGAAATAACCGGCCTTCCTGTAGCCATGGCTTCCATTAGTACATTAGGAATTCCCTCTTGATTGCCATCTTTCGCTGTTTGGCAAGCAAGTACAAACATATGACAACGAGCCAACTCCTCGGCTACTTGCAGGTGGCTGACACCGCCTTTAAGCGCCACACTATTTTGTAACTTATAGCGCTTAATCAATTTTTTTAGTTTCTTTTGCTGATCCCCTTCCCCTACTATTGTTAACGTAGCATTTGGAAAAACCTTGTGTACATGTCGAAAGGCGCTTATGAGCGTATCCATTCCTTTTTTTTCTACTAGTCGCCCAATACTTAAAAATTTATAGAAATGATTCCAAACAGGTTGCATAGCCTGATAGGCAAATTTTTGAAGGTCAATTCCTGATCGTAGCAACGTTATTTTGTGTTTCGGGCATCCTAGTTTTATTATCTTTTTTTTCATGTGCTTACTTACTACCGTAAATGCGCTTCCTCTCCGAAACAACTGCTTTAATTGTCGTTTATAGTTAGGATCAACATTGGGCCGGCGGGATACATCCGTTCCGTGAAATGACACCAGTAACGGTAATTTGGAACGTTTGGCAACCGGTAGTAATTCAAGCCCTCCTGTTCCAAATCTAGCGTGGAGTATCTTAATCTGTTTTCTCTTCACCCAATGATGGAGATTTGTTAATTTCTTTTTTACGTAGATTGACTTATGAGGAAATTGATCCACATTAATCGGGTTACTCCTAGTAACTACTAGTGGTTCCACCTGTGTATGTCCAATTAGTTGTTCGTAAATGAAGGTTTCACTTCTTGGAAGATAAATTCGGCGATATAAAAGAACACGATGCATGCTTTCATCCCCCCTGGTACAGCTTCTTAATATCCTGAAATTGCTGGTAGAGCCCCTGTTCCAACGAGGTATGTGGACGATAGCCAATCTGTTGAGCTGCTAGGGATATATCAGCACAGGTACGCCTCGAATCACCTTTTTCTGCTATTGTGAAGGTAATATCCGGCTCCACTTGCATGATCTTTGCCATAAGCGAAACGGCCTCTAACAAGCTAATTTCTCTTTCTCCACCGATGTTATAAACCTTCCCCACCTGACCGAACTCACTTGCCAACAGATTGGCTTCCACCACATCGTGTACGTAGCTAAAGTTGCGGCTTTGACTACCATCCCCGTAAATTTGTATGGGCTCTTTGTGCATCATAGCTCGAAAAAATCGATGAAAGGCCATGTCAGGACGCTGTCTGGGGCCATATACGGTAAAATAGCGGAGTGCAACCACTGGTAATTGATAGGCTTTCACATAAGCTTGCATCAAGTACTCCATGGAGACTTTGGTTACACCATAAGGGGAAAGTGGTTCAAGCGGAGCTGTTTCCTGTGTTACTCCTTCTTGCATTGTTCCATAAACAGAAGAGGAGGAGGCAAGCACAATTTTTCGCAATGATTGATGAGTAAGGCTAGCTTCTAATAGGATTTGGGTTGCAGTTACATTGTGTTTAACATACTCCTGAAAAGCATCCCCCCAGCTTGCACGCACACCAGGTAAGGCAGCCAGGTGGAAAATATACTGTACACCCTTTAACAGATAAGACCAGTCAACATCCTGAATGGGTTGATTGATGAAATGAAATCGGGAATCCTGTAAACTATCCTTGATGTTGCGTTCCTTATAAGACAATGGGTAGTTCAGAAGCATATTATCTACACCAATTACTTCATAATCGTCTGCCAGCAATCGCTCTGTCAAATGAGAGCCGATAAATCCTGCGCAGCCAGTCACCACAGCTTTTTTCCTCATTTGCGATGACCTCTTTTCTTTTTGCGCCTCACTAGCTGTTTAATGACTAGAAAACGTCCTCTCGTGCCAAAAATAGCACGATATTTATTCCCCCATCTCTTTAAATAATATTCATACGTCTGCCTCCGTAAATAATTACGTTTTTGAATCGACCCTGGCTCTGTCAATTGTTTTCGATGCTTTGTTCTGTTATATAACGTTTTATCTATATGCTGAACGGGAAACTTTTCAATTAAGCGTAAAATCATTCGACGATCTTCCATAATTCTGCCACCATATTTGTCCGAGGTATCCCATCCCCCTACCTCTTGCAAGGCATTCACGCGATAACAACGCGGTGCTACCATCCAGCCATCATATTGTAAAAAATCATACTTCCCTCTAATTTGCCGATGTCTAATGCCTTTTCGCTTACGATATTTACCTTTATAAACACGCCACACATTCATATTTCCATAGTACAGCGCACATTTTTCCTTTTTTTGACTATGTTGATTTTTCAAAATGACTTGTTTAAACCTCTCCAAAGTACGTTTGGCTAACCAATCATCGGAATCCAATTGAATCAGATAAGGAGTGCGAGTCAGTCCCAATGCCTTATTCATGACCTTCGATATGCCTGAATTCTTTTCCATACGATAGTATCGAATCTTCGAATGAGTAAAAGTGTTAGCGACAATTTCCTCCGTACTATCCGTAGAAGCATCATCCATGACGAGTATTTCCCAATCATCACAGGTCTGCTTCAAGACACTTTTTATCGCCTTTTTTAGCATATCCGATCGGTTATAGGTAGGTATTACGACAGTAAACATGGGGATAACTGCATTATCTTCTATTTCTATGTCAGTCATGAAACCCCAATTCTCCTTGTCGCAGGTAGTGTTATCGTCGAATGATCACTCATAATAAATATCCCCATATCCTGTCGTGAAACATTAGGTACTCCCCCAACCAAATAAGATGAGCGCCCAAAAATACTGTCATGAATATAACAATCTAAATTTACTAATTTGGTGTCTTCTAATAAAATACTGTTTTCAATTCTTTGGCAATTTCTTACCTCCGCTCCATTTTGGATACATACATAAGGACCAATTGTGCAGTTAGACAATAGGCAGTTTTCACCTATCATCACTGGCCCTATAATCTCACAGTTATCAATCATACTTCCCTCTCCTACTTGCACCTCATCTCCAATAGATTTGTCTAGCATCCAGCGATTAGCCTCCAACCATCTCTCCATCGTCCCTACATCGGAATAAGGTAGCTTGGTTGTAGAATGTACTACCTTTTTACCTTGCTGTAAAAGTGCGGCAATGGCATCAGTAATTTCGTATTCGCCCCGCTTAGATGGTTGTAATCCAGCAATTACTTGAAAGATAGCAGGGGTAAAAAAGTAGGCTCCGATTACAGCTAAATTGCTTTTAGGAAATTGTGGCTTTTCAACAATGGATTGGATTTGTTCTCCTTGCACTTCAGCTATGCCAAAATCCTGTGGTTTCTCTACCTCGCTTAGTAAAACGGCAGCGTAAGCATCTGTCTTAGTGAAGCTGTCGTGTAAACTATGCAAGGACTCCATCATTAAGTTATCCCCTAAAAACAAAGCAAACTTATCTTCAGCTATAAAAGATTCAGCTAATGAAACAGCATGGGCAATACCCAATGGCTCCTGCTGTTCAATATACCTAATCACTGCGCCATATTTTTGTCCATTCCCAACATACGCGGGTATTTGCAATTGGTTTGGACTAATCACGATACCTATTTCCCTAATACCGACATCAAGTAACTTTTGCAAACAATGCTGGATCACCGGTAGATTAGCTACAGGTAGGAGTGTCTTGGGCTGTGAATAGGAAAGTGGATATAGTCGTGTGCCACGGCCAGCGCATAAAATTAACCCTTTCAAATGACATTCACCCCTGTTCCATAGAGATATCTATACTGTATGCACAGGGAAAACAACGGTTTGGGTGATTGGCCATAATTACCCAAATAGTGGCGGATGCCTATGTAAAAAGCGCCTACGTTTTCTGGCGTGGGCGCTGTTTTTTCTGTTCACGTATCTGAATTGCCTTAGAGAAAACCTCCATATATTCATTAGCTGTTTTTTCCCATGTAAATTCACTTGCTCGTAATATCGAACGAGAGCCAAAGGTTGTAAAGAAAGAGGCAGAATTCCACATTTGTTCCCAGAGGTCTGGTATGGTTTTCACCCATTCCTTAGGAGGAATGAGATAGCCGGTCTCATTGTGTTCAACCACCTCTCCTATTCCTCCTTTTGTTGTAGTTAAAATAGGCTTTCCTGCCGCCATTCCCTCTATATTAACCCGACAAAACGGCTCGTTCCAAACGGATGGGGTAGCTACAATATCACAGATATGATACCACTCTGGCATCTGTTTCGAAGGGATAAAATTAACAAAGCGTACCTTCTCTTTTAGGGGTGTAGCCAATTTTTTCAAATAGCGTACGTATTTGTTTTCCTCATTGTTTCCATATCCTTTTCCGCCAACTATGAGCAGACGTGCATGCTGGTCTCGCTTAGCGATCTGTTCGAAGGCATGAATTAAGAGATGTACCCCTTTTTCACGCATTAATCGCCCGGCATACATCATCACGCGATGGTGCGGTTGATAACCCAGGGATTCTCGTTTTTCGGAAATGATCTTCTGCCCCTCCTTAGACAGTGAATAAGTGGGAACATCTACTCCAAGGTGAACGGCGTGTATCTTCTGTGTTGAGATACCATGCTTCTTGATAAGATATTGTCGTAGATAGTTACTGTTGGTAATAAAACAATCTACCTGCTTTTTCACTTTTTTCATACGGAGAGGCGAAATCACCTTACGTGAAGCAAATACATGAGAATGCATATTTAGTACAATAGGTATATCTTTACAAGCCTTGCGCACTATAGAAACAAAACTTGGACGATTCTCTATCAAAATTAAATCAGGCTTGTTTTTTTTTATTCGACTTGCTACTTGCTTCATATAAGATTTTTGTCCATGATACGATAACCGAATATACTTGATTCTGCCATCTAGTTCTGACCGTGGGTAATCTTCACAGGTTCTTGTGTAAATTTCGATATCATGAGACAGTGCTAATCTTTTACTTACCTCATCAATATCCAATTCAACTGAACTACCTCGAACAGGTGGAACAGAAAAAGGGCCAGGACTTATGATTGCAATTCTCATGCTCTGTTTGATTCCCATTCCTTTTTAATGGTAAGCACGATCTGATAAATTTGTTCTCGTTCCTTGTTCCATTGAAGAACTACTTTCTCCACTTGTTGTTTCCATTTTTCGCTATTGTGCTGTAACATCTCCCATCGATTTATCATCGCAGCCATTTTGGATTCCATCGTAGCCATTACCTTCTGATATTCTTTAATTTGTTCTTGCCATACGGTTCGCTCCTTCTCCAACTGATCTAAACGCTGCTGCATTTCCTTCCATTGATTAAGTAATTCTTGTTTTTCTTTCGCCCTTTTTGGATATAGTCCCTCCAATAAAACGGCATCAGGGATCACCCGGCAGTCATTTTGGCCCCCTGAGGCTTGCAAATCAAACATGGCCGAGAAAACAGAAGGCCCTCCCTCAGTATTCAGTTCTAGCTGCTTTCGATTATCCATTAGTTCTCCCTCCTTTACATGTTATATTCTATGTACTTAACCGGCTGATAGGTGCATACCTACTAGGTTGTTCTCATTCAAATCATGCAATGCTCTCACTCGGTATTCTTAATGGCTGGCTACTATAAAGCCAAGGAATACAAAAACCCCTTTGCGCATCGGTAAAGAGCATGAAAACATAGAGCCTTTTATCGATTGCGTAAAGGGGTTTTTTCTTTATTTATTTTTTATACTGTAGCCTAGATGATCTCTGATTGCTAACCTACCGTCCCTCTTTTACAGCTACTTGGCGACGAAATCGTTGACTGTACTCTCTCGCTTCCTCAACAGAGCAGACCTGATTGCGTTGCCACTCCAATAAGATACGGTCAATATAGCGGATAAATAGCTTGCCAACAGACTGTGCCTCTCGTAAGGCAGCTATGATTAGCTCTTCTGCATATCTATCCTCTTCCACCCAAATTTGTAATGTCTCTACCTCAATCGGAGAAAGCGGTCGCCCAAATGTTTGTTCAAATTGTGTGTACAAATTATCTGGCTGCTGGTCCTCATCTAGTGTAAATAGCATCGTATCAGTAGGTCCACCCGGTATATCCATGTGAGACGTTACTGCCACTTCCTGTCTGGAATCACTAAATGCTTCACGTTGTACTTGATAACTTTGTTTCAAACACTCAAACAAACGGTCATAGACAACAGAAAGATTGTAGCTTTCCGAACGAAAACCTGTTTGTTCATCAACATTCTCATCAATGCTGATCCATTGATCCTTCATCATTTTCTGCAACAATTGTATTAAACGCAATCCAGACATGGAGAGCCGATCCTCAAGCTGCGATAAGGTAGGAAATTGATTCCCTTCTTGTTGAAATGACAAGAGGTGGATAATTAACATCATTTCTTCGTCCGCTAACGACATACGTTTATAATTTTTTAATAATAAATTAGAAACGGACGTAGAACCCTCTTGTATCAATTGTCTTATTTGTCGATCCATGTCGTGCTTTCACCTCTCCCCTATTATAACAAGGACAGGCAAATTCACCTAGTAAAAAAACATATAAACCATTGGAGGATCTTTCTTTGCCATACAAAAAGCTGAAAAAAGAAAACAGCTAGTAGAAAGGGGGATTTCTACTAGCTGTAACGTTCCTTCAGTGCTATTTTATTTTTTATTTATAAACAGCAGCTGTTTCTTTTACCATTTCAGATACAGATTCTAATCCGCCACCAGATAGGTACCAGTATCCTGGATCTAGGTAAATGACTTTATTGTTTTTAACTGCATTCGTTTTCTTCACAATTTCATTTTCTATTACTTGTTTCGCAGAAGATTCACCTTTTTTAATAGCCGCAGTACGGTCAACTACGAAAATGTAATCAGGGTTTTTCTCCAAGATGTACTCGAAAGAAACACTTTGTCCATGTGTAGATGCGCCGATTTTATCATCTGCTTGTTTGAAGCCAAACACATCATGAACAATACCAAAGCGAGAAGTAGAACCATAAGCACTTACTTTGCCATCGTTAGCAAGAATAACTAAAGCTTTTTTCTCGTCAGCTTTTGTTTTTTCATTTAGGTCTTTAATTTCTTTTTCAATTTTAGCTAGCATTTCATCAGCTTTTGCTTCTTTATCAAAAATTTGAGCCAATGTTTTTACTTTAGTAGTGAAGGATTCCATGTATTTCTTATCATCAACATCCATGTAGATTGTTGGAGCGATCTTTTTAAATTCTTCATACTTATCGGCTTGACGACCAGCAATGATGATTAAATCAGGTTTTGCTTCATGAATTTTTTCAAAGTCAGGCTCTTTCAAACCACCAACATTGATATATTTTTCATCTTTGTATTTATCTAGATAGCTAGGTAGGCTTTTTTGTGGCAGACCAGCTGGTTCTACGCCCAATGCATCCATAGTGTCAAGGGAACCAAAGTCAAACACAATGACTTTTTGTGGATTTTTCTTAACTACTGTCTCACCTAGTTCGTGTTTTACAGTAATTTCTACAGGAGCTGCTTGTTTTGCTGCTTCTGGTTGAGCACCAGATGTTTTATCTGTAGCATTATTTGACCCGCAAGCCGCCGTAACCAATGCTAACATAAATGTAGCAAATACCATTGCTAATTTCTTCAACATTCTCACCTCTATAAATTTTTTGAAACAAGATGTAGACCAGATCATATGCTAGGAAGATCTGCTCTTCCTTCAGCTAATGAAACAAAGGTAAAACTTATCTGTGCCTGCTTTGTACCTTCTTTCTCTTCCTCCAAGTGTCCTATGTCAATTCACGTCCTTACATTGCTACGCGGTCCGTGATCCCCCTTGCTTGAGTGACGACAGGACGCTTGTCATTGGGTATTACCCAGCTTGGAATCAACCCGTAGGTCTCTTCCGTACGTTAAGAAAGGGAGGAAAGAAGGTTTCCCACATCGGCAGGCCAGTTTTGCCATCCTTTTTCGGTTCTTTGTTTCATGAATCCAACTACATCCGTTTTCGTTCTCAGTATGATTTGTAAATTGGTTTTCAGCGAAATTCTTTGTTAAGCGAAATAGACACAAATGTCATTACCCTCGATGTTTTGGATATTGAAATCCATCTCATACAAGTCCTGTAAGACCCTAGGGTTAATGATTTCTTGGGTCGAGCCCTCTTTGACGATTTTACCGTCTTTTAATGCAACAATATAATCGGAGTAACAGGATGCAAAGTTAATATCATGAATAACAATGATGATCGTCTTGCCTAATTCAGCTACTAACCGTCGCAGGGTTTTCATGATTTGCACCGAGTGCTTCATATCCAAGTTATTAAGTGGCTCATCCAACAGGATATAATCCGTGTTTTGCGCGATAACCATTGCAATGTAAGCTCGTTGTCTTTGTCCACCGCTTAATTGGTCTAAATATTTATCCTGCATATCTTCCAGTTCCATGTAAGCAATCGCTTCTTCGACATATTTCCAATCTTCCGGTGATAAATTACCCTGTGAATAAGGAAAACGACCGAAACTTATCAATTCTTTCACGGTTAAACGAATATTAATATGGTTGGACTGTTTTAGAATCGAAATCTTCTTGGCCAAATCATTGCTGTTCCATTTACTTATTTCCTGTCCTTCAATATAAACCTCGCCTTCATCTTTCTTGAGTAAGCGGCTGATCATGGACAGCAATGTACTTTTTCCAGCACCGTTGGGACCGATAAAGGAGGTGATGCTTCCCTTTTTTATCTTCACCGATATATTTTCAACAACAGGCTTATTTCCATAGAATTTTGTGACGTTTTTAACTTCTACCATGCTTTATTCTCCTTTAACAGCAGATATAAGAAGTACATACCACCAATAAAATTGATGATGACACTGAGCGGTGTCGAGAATTGAAAAACCCGCTCCACGATGAACTGTCCGCCAACTAAAGCAATGGTACTAATCAGCATAGAACCAATAAGCAAATACTTGTGCTGATACACCTTTAAGAATTCCCGTGCCAGATTGGCTACCAATAATCCTAAAAAGGTAATCGGACCAACTAATGCGGTTGAAATAGATACTAGCACCGCAATTACGATCAGTAATCTTTTCACAACTCGCTCGTAGTTAATTCCTAAATTAATCGCTTGATCTCTTCCCAAAGACAAGACATCGAGGAATTTTAACTGTTTAAAAATATAACCACAAGCTAAGGCTATTCCAATCACAGATAGCATCAGGATATCTGTGTTTACACTGTTAAAGCTGGCAAACATTTTATCCTGAATGACCTGAAATTCGTTTGGATCAATTAACATTTGCATAAACGAGGATAGACTGGAGAAAAAGGTTCCAAAGATAATCCCCACTAATAGCAAGAAAAAGATATTCCTGCCCTCACCTCTAAACAACGTTTTAAATAAAATGCTTGAGAATACAATCATGAGCCCTACTGAAAGCACAAAGTTAACGTTGTTATTCGTGATTGTGATGTGCATAGAACCAAACAAGAAAATGACCAATGTTTGAATAAACATATACAGCGAATCTAATCCGATGACGCTAGGAGTTAAGATTCGGTTATTCGTTATCGTTTGAAATACAACAGATGAGAACGCAATCGCTCCCCCAGTTAATAAGATAGCAAGTACATTTTTACTGCGTTTGGGAAGAACATAATCCCAATTATTCGCATTTATCTTGTAGAAAATAAATAATCCGATCAAGACGAGTGCGATCATCGCAAGGATGCCCAACATTCTTCTACATTGTTGCATATGCATTTCTCCTCATGAGTAAATACAGGAAGATTCCACTGCCGATAACTCCGACCATAAGTCCAATCGAGAGCTCATAAGGAAAAATTACGATACGCCCTAATATATCACATGCTAGGACAAATACGGCTCCGAGTAAGGCTGTATGCGGTAGACTGTTCCGTAGATTATCCCCACGATAAATGGAAACGATGTTCGGAATAATTAAACCAAGGAATGGAATCATTCCGACTGTGAGCAATACCAGAGAGGAAATCATAGCAACGATGATTAATCCGATATTGATCACACGCTGATAGTTGAGTCCTAGATTAACCGCGAATTCTTCTCCCATTCCTGCGACCGTGAATTTATTCGCATAAAGAAAGGCGATAATGACAAGCGGGATACTAATATACAAAAGCTCATATCTTCCCTTCATGATCATGGAGAAGTCTCCTTGTAACCATGAGGATATATTTTGTATCAGGTCATATTTATAAGCAAAGAAAGTGCTTATAGAACTGATAATATTACCAAACATAATACCTACCAATGGAATAAAGATATTGTCTTTGAACTTTATTTTTCTAAGGATTTTCATAAAAATAAAGGTGCCACCTAAGGCAAAAATAAATGCGACAATCATCTTTACAATCGGACTCTCCGTAGTAAATAGCATGAGTGATACCAGCACTCCTAATCGAGCGCAGTCCATCGTTCCAGCAGTAGTAGGAGATACGAATTTATTACGGGTGATCTGCTGCATGATTAAGCCACAGATACTAAGGCTAATACCAGCCACAATAATGCTAACTAATCGTGGAACACGGCTAATTAAGAAAATTTCAACCTGCTCATTATTAAAATTTAGAATGTCAAGTGGAGTAATGTTTTTAACTCCAATAAATAAGGAGCACATGGATAGGATGATTAATGCTAAAAATAAATATCTCTTTTTCATAGTTCCCCCCGTATGACATTAGCAACTGATGCGATCTTTAGTATTTAATCGTTTTATTTTCGTGTTATGGATCAATTATGTAATTGTTTATATTACAAATTATTACAAATGAGATTGATTTTCATTAACCATCATCCAAAGAGTATTATAAATGATTTTCATTCTCATATTCAACTGTTTTTTCGTCTTTTCTACATTTCTAACCTTTTCTTCCCTAAACAAAGTAGTTTTAATCAATAGGAAACAGGAAAAACCTCTTGTTCTTATTTTTGAACAAGAGGTTTTCCTACTATTTAACAAATTAAAAGTTTATTGATTGATAAACAATCTATTATGGGTATAGTCTATACAACAGACGAGGGAATGGAATTGTCTCACGTACATGATCCAATCCACAGATCCATGCCACTGTTCTTTCTAAACCCAAGCCGAATCCAGAATGAGGTGCTGTTCCATATTTACGTAGGTCCATATACCATTTGTAGGTTTCTTCAGAGAGGTTATGCTCATTAAAACGTGCCTCTAGTAATTCTGGATCATCAATACGCTGGCTACCACCAATAATCTCTCCATAGCCCTCTGGTGCAATCAAGTCTGCACAAAGAACCACTTCTGGACGTTCTGGATGTGGCTTCATATAAAATGCCTTAATTTCCGCAGGATAATGCGTAATGAAAACAGGCATATCAAAATGCTCAGCAATTGCGGTCTCATCTGGTGCGCCAAAATCGTCGCCCCATTTAATCTCGCTACCTTTTTCTTGAAGAAGCTTAATCGCATCATCGTACGTAATGCGCGGGAATGGTGCTTTCACCTTTTCCAGCTTCGTAGTATCGCGATCTAGTGCTTTTAACTCACGTTGGCAGTTCTTTAATACGGACTGAACCACATGTGATACAAAATTTTCTTGAATGCGCAGGCTTTCCTCATGATCAACGAATGCCATTTCCGGTTCAATCATCCAGAACTCAATTAAATGACGACGTGTTTTGGATTTCTCAGCACGGAATGTAGGACCAAAAGAAAATACACGTCCTAAAGCCATTGCAGCAGCTTCCATGTATAACTGACCACTTTGGGAGAGATACGCATCTTCATCAAAATATTTCGTATGGAACAAGTTAGTTGTTCCTTCAGCAGATGTAGGTGTCAAAATCGGCGGATCTACTTTATAAAATCCATTGATTTGGAAGAACTCGTACACGGAACGAATAATTTCGGAGCGAACAGCCATCGCGGCACGTTGACGTGGAGAACGCAACCATAGATGACGGTTATCCATCAAGAAGTCTACCCCATGCTCTTTAAGAGAAATCGGGTAATCTTGAGCAATTTGAATAATTTCTACTCCTGTTACTGTTAGCTCATAACCGCTTGGAGCACGATCGTCTGCGCGTACCATTCCTTTTATGTACAAAGAACTTTCCTGGGTTAGTTCTTTCGCATTGTTCCAAGCTTCTTCGCTTACTTCTGCTTTTACTACAACCCCTTGGATAAATCCAGAGCCGTCACGCAGTTGGAGAAATTGAATTTTCCCACTGCTTCTCTTGTTGTATAGCCAGCAACCTATCTTGACTTCTTGCCCGACATGTTGCCCGACCTGACCAATTGTAATTAATGACATAATAAGACCTCCATTTATCTGTACCAGATAACCCTTACAATTATACTATCCTCGCTCTACTAATTTCAACGCTTGTTCTTGCTTCTTTTTCGGCATGGAAAAAAGCCCCTCCTTAGAGAGACTTTCCTTCCACAAATTGCTTAATACGAGCAATGCCCTTTTCCAATTGTTCCATAGATGTTGCATAAGAAATGCGAATATTTTCAGGAGATCCAAAGCCACTACCCGGGATTAAAGCTACCTTTTGTTGTTCTAATAACGCTTTACTCCAGTCATCTATATTAGTAAAGCCCTGTTTTTCCATGGCTTTAGCAACATTCGGGAAAACATAGAAGGCTCCCTCTGGTTTTAGGCATTTCACACCATCGATTTCATTTAATAAATCGACTACACGATCACGACGCTTCACAAACTCGCCACGCATCATTTCCAAGGAAGTTTGAGGTCCTGTCAATGCCGCCAGTGCTCCATATTGAGCAAAAGAAGTTGGGTTAGAAGTACTATGACTCGACAAATCAACCATGGCACGAATCAAATTCTCATTCCCTAAAGCGTAGCCCATCCGCCAGCCTGTCATGGAGTATGGTTTCGACATTCCGTTAATAATCACTGTGTTTTCATAGGCCTCTTTGCCAAATGAGGCTACTGTAACGGCTTCATGACCATCATAGATCAGCTTTTCATAAATTTCATCAGATACCATTAATACATTATGTGACAAGCAAACATCAACAATTTCTTCCAATTCCTTACGCGTATAAATGCTGCCAGTAGGATTACTTGGAGAATTTATAATGAGTGCACGTGTCCGAGGGGTGATAGCCTGTTTTACTTGCTCGGCTGTCACCTTGAAATTGTTGGATTCCTTTCCTTCAACAAAAACAGGAACGCCTTCTGCTACCTTGACCATCTCTGGATAGCTCACCCAATAAGGAATCGGGACAATCACTTCATCACCAGGGTTTAACAACGCCATGAACAAGTTGAATAAGGCATGTTTTCCCCCATTGGTCACGATGACTTGCTTGGTGGTGTAAGTCAAATTATATTCCTGCTGATACTTGTTGCTGATGGCTTGTAACAATTCAGGAATACCGGCTGTTGCAGTATACTTGGTTTTTCCTTCGCGCATCGCTTTTTCGGCTGCTTCAATGATATGTTCCGGGGTATTAAAGTCAGGCTCCCCCGCTCCAAAGCTAACAACGTCAATCCCTTGCCGCTTCATTTCGTTTGCTTTCGCCGTAATAGCCAAAGTAGAAGATGGAGAAAGAACTGTGACTCGATTTGCAAGTTTCATGGAAAACCTGAACCTCCTGGTAACGTCGTGTTATAAAAAATGCCAAATACTTTATTGTTAGCCTATCACACATAGATATAGATGTATAGTTCTTCGTTATAGAATCTTAAGGGCTATTATCAAACGTACAAGCGACTATTTTATGAACGACTATGGGAGTTGGTGCATCTAATAAAGGTATCAAATATACTGTCATGTAGCAGTAAGGAGGGGACCTTTTGGAGTATACCAATTTTCTTAAATGCTTAGCTCTCATTTGGGTAATCCCAAAAGAAAATCAAGATGTGGAAGTAGTAAATCCGCCCCCAATACAACCAATCGAAACAGGGAAACAAGGGGCTGTATTCGAATTAATGAATAGTATTTGCGACAACAATAACATTGTAATGAAACAAATAACCGGAATGGATTCGCGTGAATATCTACAAACGAAGATCTTAACAACAGAATTATTGCTGAAGCTAATACAGCTACTTTTCATCTTTAAAAAAATTAGTTCTGAACAAGGTGATCCGGATAAGAAAAATCTCTACCTGCTCCCATCTGGACAGCTTAAGGTAAAAAATGTGGATAAAAGTCCTGGGCGAGATCGAACCTATCTTTATCCCCGAAAAATACTTATCGGTCTTGCTGCCAAACAAGCCACTCTCTTTCTTGCTTTCATGGAAAAAATGGCATCCGAGCTGTACAACGAATGGAAACAATCTCATGAAATGAACAGCTTAGCCTGTTATATGTACGGGGGCATTTCCCAGAAGAAGTTACAAACCCCCGAAAAGATCGCAAATGAAGCAACTCATCCCCTCCTCACCATACATGATCCCGCCCTTTATCAACAATTGCTTGGGAGTATGGTAAGTAACATTCACAAAGAAGAAATAGAAAAAATGCTATCGGAAAAACAAATCGAAACAAAACATGACAATGCTGACCTCAATGAACAAGCTTGCCTAGAGCAAAAGGAACAAGCCCCTGCGTTGAAAAAGCATGTCTCTCAAATGAACTATACCTTTACCATTCAGAGTAACAACACATTAAAGCAAACATATCTTGTGCCTACCGGAAAGAACCAGAAAAACATTGTGGTCATATTTTCAAAGCGCTAATCCTTTAGCATCCACAGACATTGATTCACTTGCCTTATTTATGAGGTTTTTCTCCAGTAAAAAGAGAAGGCCGAAACACCATGGCCTCCATGGTGTTTCTCATTAGTAATTATCTCAAGCTCGTCAAATTGCTACTGCACTATTTCAACTACCTGCTCCTCTACCCTTTTTGTACCAATTGCAATCCATTCCACCTGTCCAGATACCTCACGATTAGCAATTTGACGTAAGATTTCAATAGTCACTTTATCCGATTCTTTCTTCTCTACAACGACAAAACAAAAAGGTATATCTGTCGTTGCCATAAATACATAATCCTTCTCTTGGAAGGGTTCTGTTAAATTGATTGTCAAGCTTGTTCTTACGCGACCTTGTTGTAACGTAAAGTTTTCTTTTCCGACTTGTTGTAGATCTATGATTTCCAACTGATTCGGTGGATGATCCAATGACACCTCAGATGGAACACTTGGAGGATCATTTGAAGGATCATTTGAAGGATCATTTAAAAGATCACTTAGAGAATCGCTTGGAGAACCACTTGAAAGATCACTTGGAGGATCGTTAACGATTTGATTTTCCACAACAGAAGTATCTGAATGATTTGATACTGCATGCTCAGCTTCTATTTTTTTCTCAGCGTTTAAAAAATCTTGCAAATGTCGAGTCAATACGGACAACGGTTGCAGATGATGCCCTGTCAACCCGAAAACCTCTGGCATTGTAAACATAAATTGCGCAACTTGATGCGGAAGTTGAGACAAAATTTGATCGTCTATATTTGGTTTTACATCAACAAGCTTGCAATCGCTGTCCTCATAATAGGATGGTACGCCAGAATAAGGTGAATCCTCGTCATTACTTTTTTCTTCATCATTCCATTTTGTAATGAAGTGCTGCTGATTTTGTGGAATTTTTGATGACACTAATTTAAGTTCCGAATATGTTGGGCTTCGCTTAGAAGATAAACGTTTTGGCTTTCGACGACCTTTTCGTTGCTTTCGCTTTTTGGATAGTGAGCGGTTAGGCTTACGGATTTCCATTTGAGAAGATTCCTGTAGCAATGTCTTCACGTCATTTGCCAAGTGAGGTATAGAGGTCTCCTCCTCTTGGAAGTAAAAATCGGAACTATCATCAATCCAATTATTAACTAAGGCTGTTTCCAGTGCATCTAACTCTTGAAGAGCTTTGTTTTTCTTTTTCAATTTCCTTTGTCTGTTTTTAATATTCTGCTTTTGTAAGTTTTGTTTAGCCATATTCTTTTCCTTTCCTTATTGTTATGAATACGATATTGTATGTAGGAAAGAGAAACATGACCATTCTTTTTTAATTGACAAAAAGAAAAACCGATAGACGAATCCATCGGTCATTACGCTACTACCATATCTATTTCGGCCAGCTTTTCGCGGAATTGATCACCACTTAACACTTCAGCCTCCAATAACACCTGTAGACTATAGCGATAAACTGAATCATGTTCGCCGAGCAAAGACCGTGTTTTTTCAAGCAATCCCTCAATGATAGAATGTACTTCTTGATGGATTGCATTTTTATCCGCATATTGCATATTAATAATCCCTAATCTAGACATACCACTTTGAACAATTTCTTGCGCCATTTGCAGGGCTTGCTCAAAATCATTTTTAGACCCCGTGCTACGTCCGCCATAATAAATTTCTTCTGACACTGCACCCGCAAGGCAAACCATAATCTGCCCTTCCATATAGTCACGGGTATAAAGATAATGATCGTCCATTGGGTTTTGACGTACATAACCTAATGCTTGTCCGCGAGGGGTTAATGTTACCTGTGACACGGAGCCAGGACGTACTCGTTCGCTAACAATAGCATGTCCCAATTCATGAATCGCTACCCGCTCCTTCTCAGTCTGAGGTGCTTCACGATCGGTCATTTCCCCCATCATTACCTTATCGATAGCAAGCGAAAAATGGCTTTGCATCACTTTATCTGATTTGTCACGCATTGCATAAATAGCAGCCTCATTGCACACACTTTCTAATTGGGCACCGGAGAACCCAAATGTTTCTTGCGCCACTTTTTCCAATTTTATGTCAAGTGCAAGTGGTTTATTTTCTGTGTGTATGGTTAATATTTGTTCGCGGGCTGGTTTATCTGGCAAATCGACCTGAATGTGGCGATCAAACCGTCCTGGACGCAATAATGCTGCATCAAGCATATCTTTTCGGTTCGTTGCCGCCATAATGAGTATGCGCGGTTTTTCACTTGTTGTCATACCATCCATTTCGGTTAACAGTTGGTTTAAGGTTTGGTCATATTCTCTTTGCTGCTGACCATCGCGTTTTCCACCAATAACGTCAATTTCGTCAATAAAAATAATCCCGCTATCTTGATTGTTTTTCTCTGCTAAAGAACGAACTTCCTTAAACAATTCACGAATACGCTGAGCTCCCACCCCTACGTACATCTCTACAAATTGTGAGCCAGATGCTGCAACAAATGCAGAGTTCGTATAATTGGCGGCGGCCTTTGCCATCAACGTTTTACCTGTTCCAGGAGGCCCCGTTAACAGTACACCCTTTAAGGGACGAATTCCGTATTGAGCGATCGCATCCTTATGCAATAAGAAATCTAGGGCTTCCTTGATTTCTTTTTTTGCACGTTGCTGTCCTCCGATATCGGCAAAGGTAATATTGGATTTCTTCACAACCTGACTGCCACTTTTGCTTTTACCGGAACCAATCTGCATGCCACCTTGTTTGGAAAACAACAAGTATGTACCTGCTAAAATGGCCCCAAACAGCAAAAATGGTCCAATATTAATGCCCAAAAACAGCAAGAATACGATAACCGCTGGTACTACACCAAATAATATTTCTTTACCCAAGGTTTACCACCTCGCTTGTTGACTGTTTACGAGGAATAATTTGGTAGTATTCATCAGTTCCTCGTTTCAAAAAAATATAAACATTTGCATCGTCAATGCGTCCATATGCTTCATCAAGCTTATAACGATCTTTCATTTGAGCTAAAATGGCAGGAATTTGACTATAAGCCTTGCCTTCGATGGCCTCTGTTAGTCCAAATAGCCCCTCATTCCAGACCGGCTTGAGTGAATCAGCTTGATTGGTAAGCATTATATCAAAAGCCTTCCCGCGTGCATAGGCTTGAAGTGTTTTTAACAGCTCCGGGTATTCATCTACAAATTTATCTGGATTTGTGACTTGTAGCTTCATATCAACACGCTCTTTATTCATCTTAAAATCGACCAAGGTAGCCGACGTTAGTTGTTGTGCCTTTTCTCGTAATGGACTTTCTATCTGCATCTTTTGGTATAAAAACCAGCCACCAAAGAGGAGCGTAAGTGCGGCAAGCAGTGACAGTAACATAGGTACTTTACGTAATTTCACCAATAACTCCCCTTTCTTTGCTCATAAAAACTTTTATTTGTTCCGTTCAGAACGGCTTTATTATCAGTTACGAAACCAAGTATAGCATTTTTATGGTACCTTTTTGCTATGTATTTGCTGGAACTACGACCAATTCCATTTCAAGAAGAGAAAAACGGTGATAAAGTAAGAAAACCCTTTCCAGAAGGAACGGGTCATCTTATGATTTTGGAATATTTAACGTATATGCTCGTATTTTTTGACCAGTCAAAAAATCATAATATACGTAGTTGTAACGATTTTGCTTGTCCACTAAAGTGACTTCCCATAGCTTCTTATCACCCTCTAAGCCAGGTACAATGCGTTCGATCTGGGCTCCTGGATAAGAGGCTTCCGCTACTTGTTTAACTTTTGTGCGAGGAAAAGCTTTTTCCAGCAAGTCAAATGTGACGTGTTCTTTACTAAACCAAGCCACCACTGGAGTTCCTACCTTGTTTTTGCCTGTAACTACAATATAGGCTTCCCGTCCTCGATATTCTTCTATCGTATCGATCTCAGCAATGTTTGTTTTTTCTGCTACTAATGCTCTGGCCTCTGCTTCTAACGTGTGACGCTCAGACAATAAGCTGGAAAGTAGCTGATACAGGGATGCGCCTAGCACAACAAGCGCACATGCTGAAATGATCAAGATGCGTTTCCACACAATGATTCTCCTACTTCCCTAAAAATTAAAAATCAGTTGATCTGATCTATCGCCCTTCTGGTTCTTCAACTGAAGCAAGACGACCATACGCTTCAACTGTTTTCTTTCATCATCATACCACATTTGATAGTTAATTGTAGTTGATTGCTGTATTTGTACAAGTTCATTTTCTACAGGAAAAGAAGGTCCCAACCATTCTCGTAAAAGGTCTTTGACTTTTTCTGGCTGTAGGCTAACGCTATACCCTCGCAAACCTGCTTCATCTCTTGAAACGAGTGCGACAGGCTGTAGCTGTGAGATTTGATCCTTCAAGATTGAGGCATGCTCAGATGGTGTAAACAAGGCATAGGGCAGTACGTTCAAATCCCGTAGTTCATTATCTATGACGAGCGAAGCACCTCGATTGTTACGTTCAATTTTCACTTTTTTCCCCTGTAATGCTCCTGTTAGTTGAAAGTGATTGCCTCGATAGCTCCCTGTAAAAGGTTGATTCTGTATCTTGACTCCAAATGGAGTTGCTTTCTCTACAAAAAGCTGATCAATCAATTGTTTTAGATTGGTGTTATTTTGATTTTGATCGGCATTCCATCTACTTTTGTCATGCAGCTCGTTCGTCCTATCTTGTGCTACAGATAGCTTGTCTGTTGCTTGTCCCAATAATACACCCAAACCAAATAAGCATGCTAATATTGGCACCAACAGCCAAAGATACCGTTGCTTCACGTACATGGGTAACCCCTCCCTTGCGTATCTCCTAACAATTATGAGATACAAGAAGGTTTTAGAACCACGTGGAAAACTTACTAATTATAGAGTCATGAGAAGGAGCCATACTATCAGTACACCACAAGGAGGTGAGCGTGTGAATCAAACCGACAGGAGCCTTGTCCTACCAAAACAGGGTTGGGAACAACACGATTTATACGAATCCTGGGTAGGTCTGTCCTCACCGCTGCGTACCTTGCCACCTACCGCTACGCTCTCTGTTCGTCACTCCTCACTTACAGATTTATGGCAAACAGAGATGCAACGGACGGATTAAATTTTTTCTCTGCCTACACACCTACACTACACTGTCTCCTGCCGTATCAACCACTTGGCAGGAGCCTTTGTCATATGAAAAGGCGACTTTTATGAGTTTATTGCTTTAATAGCGCAAACACACGATTCACTTCAGCGATTGCTTTTTGTTCATCCATTGTGATTAACTCTTTATCTTTCATTAAGAAATGACCATCAACAATTGTATCTGTTACATCATAGCCATTTGCTGCATAAACAACATGGGAAATCGGATCATTTGCCGGTTGGAAATGTGCTTGAGCAGCATTTAGCATAATCATATCTGCTTTTTTCCCTACTTCTAAGGACCCTAAGCTGTCTTTTTGGAACACAGCATCTGCCGCATAACGTGTAGCCATACGAAGCGCTTCTTCTGCCGGAACCACTTCTGGATCATAGGAAACACCCTTATGCAGGATAGCCGCTAATTTTAGCTCTTCAAATAGATTTAAGTTGTTGTTACTTGCTGAGCTGTCAGTTGCCAAACTTACACAAACACCTTTCGCAAGCATCTCAGGTACTCTTGCTACACCACTTGCCAATTTTAAGTTACTAATTGGATTATGAGCTACTTTAACATTATATTTAGCCAATGTATCAATTTCTTCATCCGTTAAATGCACTGCATGGGCAACTAGTGTAGGGTGATTAAATACACCTAGATTTTCTAAGTGAGCAACAGGGCGTACACCGTAATCCTGAACGTTTTGTTCTACTTCTGCTTTTGATTCAGACATATGGATATGTAATGGTACGTTTAATTCGATAGCCTTCTCAAGGATTTGCTGGATGTACTCAGGAGAGCACGTATAAGGTGCATGCGGCGACATCATGGTATGGATACGACCGTTGGCTGCTCCGTTCCAACGTGATGCGAAAGATGCAGCTTCTTGTAATTTCTGCTGGCGTTCTTCTTCTGAGCAGAAACCAATTACCCCACGGCATAGTACACCGCGCATCCCGGATGCTTCCACTTCCTGTGCTACTGTTTCCATATGATCATACATATCTACAAAGGTAGTTGTACCGGTACGAATCATCTCGATAATGGAAATAGCTGTACCCCATTTCACATGCTCCGCTGTAAATTGACCTTCCATTGGCCACATTTTATCTTCCAGCCATTGTTTTAAAGGTAGGTCATCCGCAAATCCGCGCAGTAGAGACATACCTACGTGACCATGTGTATTAATAAATCCTGGCATTAGATATTTATTCGTTCCATCAATGATCTCGTCATATGCTGATAAATCCTCTGGCGTTTTACCTACATATGTAATTTTTCCCCCATCAAAGCCAACCGCTCCATTATAAATAACCTCATTTTGTTCATTAACAGTAATTACGGTTGCGTTGGTAATGATTTTCATCAATGTAGACACTCTCCCTTTATCTGTTAGTCATTACTTAGTTTAAATAATACGCTAAGCTTTGCAAGCTGGAAGTCAAATCGTTATGATCAATTTTTACTTCTTTTTCGGTGCGAATGGTTGTTGGAGCAAAATTGAGGATCGCTTCTATTCCAGCTTCGATCAATTTATTTGCCACTTCCTGTGCGGCGGAGGCTGGCGTCGTAATTATCGCCATCCGAATTTGTTTTTCCTTGATGATATCTTCCATTTTATCAATCGGTTCAATGACCAATCCACCTAAATCCTTACCTATTTTTTGCGGGTCGGCATCAAAAATGGAAACAATTTTCATGTTATCTTTTAAATACACATTGTAATTGGAAATCGCTTGACCTAGATTACCGGCCCCCACCAACGCTACATGGATCACTTGGTCCAATTTCAAGATATGACGAATCTTTTCAATCAAGTAATCTACGTCATAGCCAATGCCTTTTTTGCCAAAGTCACCAAATGCAGACAGGTCCTTTCGAATTTGGGCTGGATTAATATCCATTGTTTTGCCCATCTGTTGGGAAGACACCGTTTTTACCTGTAGTTCCTGTAGATTTGTTAAATATCGCAAATAGATCGGCAGACGGCGAACGACCGCTTCAGAAATTTTTGGTACTTTCCCCATAAATTGCACTCCTAACTTCGTTGTCTATCACGTGTAGAGGTCTTGACTGCCTTTAAAACCTTATAATCTTGTCCGTTAGAGAGAATGGTAATTGACCCATCCCGGCTAGTCACATACGTATCTGCCCATGATTCCTCCAAACGCTCCACCACCTCACGCATGGAGTCTTTCCATTGCTCACGCACAATACCGGTCTGCACAACAGCAATCTGGGGATCAACCTTAGTTAAGAAGGATTGAATAGAAGCCTGATTGCTGCCTTGTGCCGCAACCTTTAAGATTTCAGCCGGCAGTAAAGAAGGGTATTTAGCAAACAAACGCTCCTCTGCTTTTTCATTGATGGCACTGGTGAACAAAAACTGGAGCTCTCCTTGGGTCAGACAAAACACAAGCGAATTATCCTGTGGTGATAAAAACAGGTTCTCGCTGGGATGTAAAAATGTGATCACCACATCTTTCCCATCCAGTAATTGATCCTTTTCCTTTACATACACAACTTGCTTTTCCCTAGATATATGGATATTACTGTGAATTACGAAGGCTGTCAATTTTGGCATGTAAATCTTATCAAATTGAATTTTCTCCGCAAGCTTATCATAGCCGCCAATATGAGTAGGTAAATCGTTTGTCAATAACAGATAATCCACTTTTGTAACATGGCGCTCAAGTAGCAAGGAAACCAATTTTTCCGTATCTTTTTCGCTCCCTGTATCAATTAGCATCGTTTTACCAGAAGGGAAGCGAATGAGCGTACTTTCTCCTTCTGGTAAAGAGAAAAAAGTAGTGGTAAGTCCAACAAAATCTTCCTCCTGTTCAACAGCATCGGGGTCCTCAATATGCTGTTGCTGATGTGCTATCGCAATGGGGCGGCTTGCTTCAACGGTTTGGGATAATGCAAAGATCATCATGCCTATACAAATAACTAGACATAGGTTATGTCGTTTTGTAGTCATGGATCTGCTACCCTCCTACTTTATGGCTTGGGTAAAATTCATACAATCATTTTAGATTTGTTTTTCCTAAGGGACTGATTTTATTGTAAAAAAGGAGCTATTCGCTCACGTAATGTAGTCCATGGACCAGTCTCTACCTGATAAGGCGGCAAAGATTGCAAAAACATACGACCATATTTAGATTCAATGATGCGTGTATCAAATACAATTACAACACCGCTGTCTGTCTGTTGACGTATTAATCGACCCACTCCCTGCTTAAAACGAATAACTGCATGGGGCAAGGAAAGCGTCATAAAAGGATTCTTTTTCTCGGCCTTCAGCCGCTCCGAACGTCCTTCTAAAAGTGGTTGGTTGGGCGGTTGAAAAGGGAGACGAACAATGATCAGACAGCTCAGTACATTTCCAGGTATATCTACACCCTCCCAGAAGCTATTCGTACCCAGAAGCACTGTTTTTGTCCCGGTTTGAAAGCGACGTACCAACTTGCTTCTATTACTTGAATCTACTCCATGGCCTAATAGTTCAAACTCTTCACCTTCGAGTAAGCTCTTCATTCCTTCATAAACAGTTCTAAGCATGCTATATGAGGTAAATAAAATCATTGTCCGCCCCTCACTTGCCCGAACAGCATCAACGCAGCCAGCAATTACGGCTTCAACAAACCGCTGTTCTCCTTCCTTGTTTACAGAAGGGAAATCGGAGGGAATCAGGATGAGTCCTTGTTGCGCATAGTCAAAGGGCGATGGGAGTGAGAGTGTTTCGACCCGTTCTTCTGGAAGATTAGCAAAACCCATTCGCTCCATAAAGTAAGTAAACCTATTCTTCACTGTCAGTGTCGCTGAGGTCATAATAATACTGCGTTTTGGCTCCAGTAAAGTTGTACGCAAGGTATCAGCTATATCTAGTGGCGTTTTAAAGAAAAAGAGTTGTTTGCGGGATGTTCTTGTTTCTATTTCCATCCAGCTTACATACTCATCCTGCTCTTCTACTAACAAAAAATGAAGCTTTACAGCCACTTGACTGATTTCTTCTACTAAACCAGCTGCATCCGTTTGCAACCGCTGTAAGGAGTACGGAGCTTCCCCATTAGAAGATGGCAGAATACGTAACAGTTGTTCAATTTCCTTGGCTACATTCCCTAACTTTTGTAAAATGAGATCGCTGGATTTTGCAAGCTTCTTATATTTTTTCTTAAAGTCTTCTGTTTTATATCGAAGTGTAGCTCTTTGAGATTCCCCTGTATCCATACCCCGTTCAGAACCCCAATGATAAAAGAGTTGTAGCCAGTTCGTAACAGCCTCTTTTAGCATTTGCTGCTCAATCCTAATTTGTTGTAGGTGCTGTTCTATTCTTGCCTTTTCAGCTGGTTGCCACATTTTCAACTCATTGGCTAGCAGGAGTAGCATTTGCTTTTCTCCTTCTGTTCCAAGCTGCTCTACCAATTGAAACAATTCTACGCTGGAGAGCTGTGTCCCAAAATGTTGACTTGCTACTTCATCAAGCTGATGCGCTTCATCAATAATTGCAACCTCAAATGATGGCAATACACCATTCTCCTTATCAATATCACCAATTAATAAGGCATGGTTAACAATAATCACATCAGCCTCTTTTGCTTGCTGCTTCGCTTGGAAGTAAAAACAGCGGCTAAACCACGGACACTCTCGATTTAGACAGGAGGCTGTGTCACTTCTGACTGATTGCCAAAAGGACTGCCCACTCGGACTTAAACTAAGCTCCTCTACATCACCTGTAGTCGTTTCGGTCAGCCATGTTAAAATCTGTGCTTTGGCTAGCTGTATATCCTGTGTGGCCCCCTCCTGGCTCTCTATGCTTTGTTCAAATTTTCGCAAGCACAGGTAATTTCCTCGGCCCTTCAATTGAGCAGCTCGAAAGGAAAATGGTAATGCTTTTTGTAATAGAGGAATATCTTTGCCAAAAAGCTGATCCTGTAAATGAATGGTATGCGTACTCACGATTACTTGCTGTTTGTGCATACGTGCCCATAGGATACCTGGCAACAAATAACCCAACGATTTTCCTGTTCCTGTACCCGCTTCTACTAACAAATGCTTCTGATCAGTAAAAGCTTGGTATACAGCATGCATCATCGCTTCCTGTGACTCACGTTTCTCATAGTGTTCATGATGAAGTGCGAGCCCGTCGCCATCTAATGCAACCATACGTTCGAAAAATGGTTCAAAAGAAAAATGGATCGGTGGCTGTTCGGATTGCTTCTCCGTCCATTTCTTTCGTCGTTTTAATCCAAGATTTCGATAGATATCATAATTGCTTGTTTCCTCAGGTGCAGAAGATGCAGTTATAAAAGAGCCTGCTTCGTCTATCGGAAAACTGTGCATGAGCTTCTCCATCTCAATTTCTCGTAGTAAGGTCGCTACATCAAAACGGAAAGAAGAGATCATCATCTGCAATCCTTGAATTGTAATAAGAGGAAGCTTATACAGGATATCTAACAATCGTAACAATAAGTGTGCAGTAGCAATAGCGTCACTGTCTGCCTGGTGTGGATTTTCATGCTGAATATCAAAATCAGATGCTAGCTCTACTAGCCGATAGCCACTTTGCATGGGCAATAATACCCGTGCTAATTCCACTGTATCCAAAATAGGCCCATCAAATGGATAATAGCCCTGACTTAGCAGGGCTTCTTGTAAAAAATTCAAGTCAAACGCTGCATTATGTGCCACAAACGTACGCCCATCTAAAAGGCGCAATAAATCAGGAAGCACTTCTTCAATAGAAGGTGCGTCACTGACCATCTCATCGGTTATTCCCGTCAACTGAGTAATAAATGGCGGGATTGGTTTATCTGGTTTTACAAATGTGGAGTAACTTTCTATTATTTGTCCATTCTCGACCACGACAGCTCCGATTTGTATGATGGAATCTCCCCGCCGTGGCTGATTACCCGTAGTTTCAAAATCTACGACGATGAACTGCTTCATTATCGTCACCTCTATTGACACTCACAACTCATGCTGCTACTGTTTTCTTTTTACCATTCGGCAGTAGATGTCGAAATTCCTGCTGTTTGATTAGTAGTAACCTGCACATGGTCCTTTGTGTTCTTACATCTCTCCCACCATTGATTGACCTCTGGGACAACATCGCTGTAAGAGCGTGCTTTCTCCAGATATTGACTTGCCTCGATTTGGTTTCCCTGTTGAAGAGATAATTTTCCCAGTTGATAATGCCCTAGCATCTGTGAGTACTGATCCTGTTTTTGAATGAGAGTAGTGGCTATATCCTTGGCTTGATCATAAGCTCCTTCTCCCTCATGGGCATAAATTAATCCCAGTAGGCCAAGATGATGATTTTCTGTGGCGTTTAATATTTTTGTAAAGGCGATCCGAGCTGAAGTAATCTCACCTGTTGCGAGCTGCATCCAACCGTATGAAAATAAGTAATCTGGATGCTCAGGTGCCAGTGTAAGTGCTTTTTTTAAAGCAGGCATCGCTTGCTTAGGACCATCTAACAGCCACTTATTCCAAGCAATCGCATGCCAAAGTCCAGCATCTAATGGTTGACGTTCCAAAAGGAATTGGTAGCAACTGAGCGCATGCCTATAAAACCCAGCTTGTTCTGCTAGCATAGCCAATTCCCATAAGGTTGGCGAATCAAGATTTCGATTCGGATCGTACATTTTCAGCATTCGCTCTATATCTTTTTGTGGATATCGAGCAAATAGCTGACGAACAGCACGTAAATAGAGCACTTCCACTTGCCAATCCTGATCATTCTCGGCTAATAGCTGTTCACATAATTTCATTGTTTTTTCCGTGTCTCCCTGCTCCAAATAACAGATGGCCAGGTTGTATCTACTCTCCGTGTACTGAGGACGGACAGATATTGCCATTTCAAATGCCTGTATGGCCTCTAGCCATTTTTGCTCTTGTACATACATACACCCTAAGGCATTGAAACTGATGGAAACAACATTAGGGGAAACAGCCGTTCGTGTCAACAATCGAAATTCTTTTAGAGCGAGTTCATAATCACAACAATAATATAGGCTGTAGGCATAATAAAGGCGTCCACTTTCCCAATCAGGCGCTTGTTCTAAGAAAGAAGCAAAGTGTTGTTTAGCTTGTTCATATAACCGCAGATGATAAAATCCTTCTGCCTTTTCGTATAGCTCCTTGTGTAGTTCCATTTGTGGCTGTTCATCCTCAAGAAGTGTAGAGAATTCAAGTGGCTGCTTTGCTTCCGACAGCTTATCATATTCTTTTACCAAGCTTTCTGTAGCGGATGCGGGTATCTTACTCGTTTGCTTTATCATCCGAATTGCTTCATTTAGCTTTTCTTCATATTTTAACCACAGATCAATCACCTGATCACTGCATGTTCGGAGTTGTTTTAGTTGTCGTATCAGGTGTTCCTGCTTTTCTGTAGAAGCTGTTGCCCATTCTTTTTCAATACGATCTACTTTTTGACGTAACTCCTCAAACCAATCCTCAATAAACACAAGAGCCACCCCCTTTATCAGAGTGAGTAGTCTCATTGTCTCACAAGTGGGATGGCTCTATGCAAAAATGGCGCTGGTAGTCCTTCCAGCTCTTGTTCTATAAAATAGTAGCGTGAACTTCTTCCGCTAATAATTGAGCGATTTTATTATGCTCGTCCATAATGGCAACCTTAGGCTTATGCTTGCGTGCCTGTTCATCTGTCATCATCGCATAAGCAATTATAATAACCACATCCCCTGGTTGGACAAGCCTTGCTGCTGCTCCATTTAAACAAATAACGCCACTGCCTGGTTCACCTTCGATAATATAGGTCTCTAAACGCGCACCATTGTTGTTATTTACGATCTGCACTTTCTCATTTGGCAGTAAATCAAGTGCGTCTAAAATTTCTTTATCAATAGTTATGCTACCTACATAATTTAAATTTGCTTCCGTAACGGTAGCACGGTGAATTTTAGCAGTCATCATTGTACGAAACATCTAAATTCGCTCCCTTTTATGTGAATCTTCTCATGTCTATTATCTTTTGTTCACACTTTAATCCATCACCGTAAGAATTACGTTATCTATTAAACGGACACGACCAAATTTTACTGCAAGTGCAAATAAAATTCTATCTCCTGTTTTTACAAATTCGATATCGCTCATTTCAGGATAACGTTTCAATTCTACATAATCTATTTCTGCTAAAGGCTGACTTTGGATGAGATTACGTACTTCGTTACAAATAACGTCTACATCTCTTTGATGATTCGCAATCATCTGTTCGGCACGAGTCAAGCTTCTGGAGAGAATTAATGCCTGAGATCGCTCTTCCTCTGAAAGAAAGACATTTCGTGAGCTCATTGCCAGCCCGTCTTTTTCGCGATGAATAGGGCATGGGACAATCTGAACAGGGATTTGTAAATCATAAACCATTTGTTCAATAACAGCTACCTGCTGTGCATCTTTTTGGCCAAAGAATGCTTTATGGGGGCCTACAATATTAAAAAGCTTATTGACCACTGTCGCCACTCCATCAAAATGTCCCGGTCGCGACAAACCACACAAGGCTTCCGTAATGTTATGAACAGAAATATTCGTCAGCATAGGACGGGGGTACATTTCCTCTACAGAAGGAGTAAATAAATAGTGTACTCCCGCACTCTCTGCCAATTTCTGATCGCGTGCTAAATCTCGCGGGTAAACGGAATAGTCTTCATTTGGACCAAATTGTAACGGGTTAACAAAAATGCTCATGACCACCACATCTGTTTCGCTTTTTGCCCGCTCTACTAAGCTGAGGTGCCCATCATGCAAGTAACCCATCGTTGGTACAAATCCGATTGTTTTCCCTGCTCTTTTATGCACAGAAAGCGCTTCACGTAGTTCTTTGATGGTGCTAATCGTGATCATACTCGTACCTCTTCTCCATATAATTGCTGAATCGTTTCTTCGGATGCAGCAAAAGAATGGCGTTGTTCAGGGAATTGTCTGCTTCTTACTTCTATTACGTATTGAGAAATCGCTGACTGAATCATGTCACCGATCTGGGCGTATGATTTCACAAATTTAGGCGTTAAATTGGAAGCATAAGAAAGTACATCATGGAACACTAGAACCTGTCCATCGCATTGTACCCCAGCTCCAATACCAATAACAGGGATTTCCACAGCTTCCGCAACTTTTGCAGTTACTTCTGCTGGTACGCATTCCAAAACTATTCCAAATGCTCCAGCCTCTTCTAATGCCTTCGCATCCGTGATTAATTGCTTAGCAGATTCTAGATCCTTACCTTGTACTTTATATCCACCTAATTGATGGACAGACTGTGGCGTTAGCCCTAAATGACCCATAACAGGAATTCCAGCCTTTGTGCATCTTTTGACAATAGGAAGAATTTCTTCTCCCCCTTCAATCTTCACGGCTTTTGCATTTCCTTCCTGAATTAACCGGCCTGCATGATGAATGGCTTCTTCTACAGAGCCATGGCATGTCAAAAAAGGCATGTCCGCTACAACAAAGGCTGTTTTTGCTGCGCGTGTAACAGCTTTTGTGTGATGAACCATGTCATCCATGGTAACAGACACCGTAGATTCATAGCCTAGCACAACCATTCCTAGCGAATCCCCTACTAGCAGGATGTCTATTCCCGCTTCTTCTGCCAATTTTGCAGAGGGATAATCGTAGGCCGTAAGCATAGTAATTGGCTCTTTGTTCTGCTTCATTTGACGTAGCTTGGACGTCGTTATCGGTTTTTTTTCCTGCACATCAGACACTCCCGTTGTCTCCTACACCCAATACCGTCTTGAATGTATTCCAATGGCATACCTTTGTTGTGCTTTCTACATACCAAAAAACCTCCGCACCGCAGGCGAAGGTTGTGTTTACGCAATAAAGCACGTATCCATTAGAATTTCTTCCTTCTGTCTCGGTCCATTTAGGCTTAGAGCAGATTTTTGTTTCAGTTGTTTTCCTAGCATACTTCTTAAATGGAAGTGCTATTCCAATAGGATATAGCCTTCAGAAGCAGTATAACAAAATTTCCTAGGTATCGCCATACTCAATATCAGCAGAATATACCTTGTGCATGACTCCCTCATCATCGCGTAATAAGAGCACTCCCTCTTCATTTAACCCTGTCGCTTCCCCTTCCAATTCTGCTTGCAGAGTCCGGACTGTAACACGACGATGTAAGGACATTGACAAAGCTTCCCATTCGACCTTGATTTGACCAAATCCCTCGCTTAGATATGCCAGGTAGAGTTGTTCAAATATACGGCAAAATACTTGAATGAATTGAGATCTCTTTATTGGCTCACCTAATGCTATACGTAATGAGGTCGCAACCTCTTGCAGAGCCGGATCAAAATCTGACTCTTGATTATTCACATTAATGCCAATCCCAATAATTAAATAATTGACACGATCAGCCTCTGCATGTAGCTCTGTTAAAATTCCACATACTTTTTTGCCGTTTACAAAAATATCATTAGGCCATTTTATTTTAACCGAGATTTGGAACTCTTGGATCGCTCTCGCCATAGCAACCGCTGTTAGCAACGTCATTTGGGGAGCACGCCCAATCGGGATAACCGGACGCAACACTAAGCTCATCCATATTCCTGTCCCTTTTGGTGAATTCCACACCCGACCCAACCGACCTTTTCCGCCAGTTTGCTGATCTGCTACCACTAGGGTTCCTTCAGGCGCTCCCTTAGAAGCTAATTCATGGGCTAATGCCTGTGTTGTTGCAACCGTTTCGTAGGCAATTATATTTTTTCCAATACGTTCTGTATGCATGGCAGACAAAATCTCTTCTGCCGATAATGAATCTGGTGAGGAAACAAGTCGATACCCTGATTTGCGTACTGCTTCAAACTCATATCCCTCTTGACGCAGCTCTTCAATATGTTTCCATACTGCTGCTCGCGTACAATTACAAATTTGACTTATATATTCACCCGAAATAAATTCATGTGGATGATTACGAAAAGCGCGTAATATTTCCTGCTTAATATTCATAGGTCTCCTCCGTCATAGCCGCAAAAAATAACGATTCTATTCCTTTTTCGTACATCCATGAAACGCTTATGTAGACCCAAACGTCATTTTTTCATTTCATTTGCAGGATGTTCCATCTCACCATGTATAAAATCTTTAGCCGCTATCAGCAAGGCCTCTGATACGTTAGCAAGTTCTCCAGTTACTGTACGCTCCCAGAGATATTCTAGGGTTTTCTGTATCCAAGGGCCTTGTTTTTGATCACTCAGCTTTCTGATTTCCGATCCATCTACCGCTAATTCCTTCAAGGTTTTTACTGCCATCTTATCTAAAGTAGCTTGAAGTGTATTCTTCTTATTTGAGAGATCGTTCCACCATAGGACATCCAACACTTTTTCCAAGTCATAGCATCGCTCTAGACCATGCTTCATAATCAATCGGGTCCAGTCTATAGATTGACATTGATCCCATAATGGCTGAAGGAGCATTAGCTGTTGCATGAGAAACGTAATGGTTTCTTCCTCTTTCCGGGACATCTTTAAATATCGGCATAATTCACGCGACTGCTCCCAACTGAAGTCTGCCGCAAAAAGTAACACTACCCATTTATGGATAACGCTCTCCACTGTTTGTAATCGCCATAAATGCATTGTCGATTGATCAAATAATTGTTGTAACAAAGGGATGGACTGAAATATCTTTGTTTGTTTCGCAAATTGAAAGCCTTTATCAGGATGCCTGCTATCAATGAGTTTATTGCATTCTTCGCGGACCCTCTCAACCGCAATGTGGATCAGCAATGGAGCATTATCCCTCATAGCTTTTCTTGTTTCATCCTCTATCTGGAAGCCTAGCTGAGAAGCGAAACGAACTCCCCGAATCAGTCGTAATGCATCCTCCTGAAATCTGCGATTAGCATCACCTACTGCTCGGATTACATGATCATTTACATCCTCTAATCCAAAAAAAGGATCAATTAATTCTTTATTATATTTCATCGCCATTGCATTAATTGTAAAATCACGACGGGCCAAATCCTCTACTACTTCGTTTACGTATGTGACTTCGCTTGGTCGACGAAAATCTTCATATACTCCCTCAGTTCGAAAGGTAGTCACTTCAAATAAATAGCCATCCTGCTTAACAGTAACTGTTCCATGCTGTAATCCTGTAGGAATATGGTCGGGGAACAGCTTCATAATGTCTCCTGGATGGGCATTTGTACATATATCTATATCATGAACAGGACGGTGAAGAAGCCAATCACGGACGCAACCACCGACAAAATAAGCCTCGTATCCGTGTTCTTCCAATTTTTTAAGTACCTTTTTCGCCTCTTCTTTCATTTACTCGCCTCCTGTCCTTTCTTGCTACATCCATTTTTCTATCTACTTTTCAAATAGGGGGTGCTAAGATATGCGTATTTTACTAGGAATTGCTGTGCTTATCTCTCAATTCTTCACTTCATTTCGTAGCAAAGCCTAACCACACGTTAGGCCTTGGCTACGTCAATTGATTGCCTTTGATGCAAATAAAGGTTGCTCTTTTATGTAGAGAGTAGTTGCTCATATAACGATTCATATTGGGATGTAATAGTGTCATAGCTAAATTTATCCTCAGAGCGACGCAGTCCTTCTACACGAAAACTTTCGTACAGCTTTTCGTCCTGTAGCAATTTACGAGCATACATCGCCATCTGCTTTGTATCGCCAATCTCACATAGATATCCTGATTCACCATGTGAAACCACCTCTGGCAAACCTCCGGCGCAGGAAGCAACAACAGGCACGCCGCATGCCATTGCTTCTAATGCCACTAATCCAAAGCTCTCTTTTTCGGATGGTAGTAGCATGAGGTCAGCTAATGAAATAACTTCTGCTACGTCATCTTGTTTTCCTAAAAAGAAAACATCGTCACAGAGGTCTTTCTCCTGAATTAGTTTCCTGATATTGCACTGCTCAGGACCTTCCCCAATCAGAATTAATTTAGCAGGCATTTCATCACGAACATAGCGAAACGCTGCTACTACATCCTGGACACGCTTGACTGGACGGAAATTGGAAATGTGCATGATGATTTTTTCCCCGTTAGGTGCGAATTTTGCCCGCCACTCAGCTACATCCTTACGTGAATATCTTCGCTTATCTACAAAATTGTAAACAAGCTCGATCTTCTTATCTACCTGAAGAGAATCATGTGTTTCACGGATTAAATCAGCAGAAACAGCCGTTACCATATCGCTTTTTTCAATTCCAAAGCGAATCATATCGCGTAAGCTTGGATCATAGCCAAGGACCGTGATATCTGTGCCATGTAAGGTAGTGATGATTTTCAAATGATCGCCTACCATTTGCTTGGCCAAATAAGCACATAATGCGTGAGGTACAGCATAATGAACATGCAAAATATCGAGGTTCTCATTTTGTGCAACCTGCGCCATCCGATTTGCTAATGTTAAATCATAGGGCGGGTATTTAAATACATCATATTGATTTACTTCTACTTCATGAAAAAATATATTGGGGTGAAACTTCCCTAAACGAAACGGCATGCCTGCTGTAATAAAATGTACATTATGTCCACGCTCAGCCAACAATTTGCCTAACTCTGTGGCTACCACACCGGAACCGCCCAAGGAAGGATAACACGTAATACCTATATTCATTTTCATTCCTCCCTTTTTTTACACAGGAAATGGCCTGTCATCGGCTGACAGGCACTCGGGCGTCTCCCACTGTTACAAGGATGAAAGCACCAAAGGTGTGGCACTCACAAACCCTTCTGCATATTTCACTCCTGCTTGTTGTCCAAATAAACGCTCCCGATACTCTACTAATTCAATATAGCCATTGTTTAACGGAGTGCTTACACTTCCTTCTTCTTGTTCGAATTGACTTCGATACGACTCTAACACCTGTATTTTTTGCGGATACAGCTCTGTGATATCTACAAAGAAACTAGGAGTAGCGGTACTATTAATGAAGTAATAAAAAAATTGCTCAGGACGATAGGCGGGTAATTCGCGTTCGCCTACGAATTTTTTGACTCCTGCCGAAAAAATCGCTTCTTTTACGATCCGGCTTACGCTCTCATGATCAGGGTGTCGATCATGAAAATACGGAGCTAAAACTACTTTAGGTTGAGTTTTTCGAATAAGATCGACAACCTTTTTTATAGCCATTTCGCGGTTTGCTTCGAGTCCGCGATCAGGCAATCCAAAATTGTAACGAGCAGTTAATTTCATATGTTCAGAAGCAATGGCTGCCTCCTCTTGACGACGTACCACTGTCCCATTTGAAGAAAGCTCTGCATACGTCAAATCAAGGATACCCGTTTTTTTCCCTTGTTGATTGGCTCGTAGCAAGACACCTGCTGCCCCAATCTCTACGTCATCAGGATGAGCACCAATGGCTAATATATCTAAGTGATTCTCTTCCATAATATTCCCCCTGTTAGATTTCCCGCCAAGCCATGTTACCCTGCTCCACAGCTTTTAGCAAGATTTCTGCTGTAGCTAGATTAGTCGCAACTGGTATTCGATGAACATCGCACAATCGTAATAAAGCCAGAATATCTGGTTCATGTGGTTGAGAAGTGAGTGGATCACGCAAAAACACGATGACGTCCATTTCGTTTTTGGCAATCATAGCGCCAATTTGCTGATCGCCACCTAATGGTCCTGATAAAAAACGGGTTACCTGCAATTTCGTATTTTCCATAATGCGCAACCCTGTAGTCCCTGTCGTAAACAAATGATGCTTTTGTAAAATCCCCTCATAGGCAACAGCCAACTGAACCATCTCTTCTTTTTTCTGGTCATGTGCAATCAATGCGATGTTCATGTAAAATCCCCTCTCAGTCACTCATTCTATCCTTATTTACCACTACTCTTTTGGTATTAATCAATAAGGTGTTCTAGTCCATATACTAACGTCTGTAACGAGACAACTGCCTTAATTGCCATTTGAACACCTGGCATAAATGATTCACGATTTATGGAGTCATGACGAATGGATAAGGTTTGTCCAATTGCTCCAAATAATACCTCCTGATGTGCTACCATACCAGGCAAACGGACACTATGGATACGGAAGCCGTTATAATCCGCTCCACGTGCTCCATCAAGGATCTCTTTCTCATCTGGATGACCTTGCTGGATATCATTACGAGCTGTAGCAATCATTTCTGCCGTTTTAATCGCAGTTCCACTTGGGGCATCAAGCTTTTGATCGTGATGCAGTTCGATAATCTCGACATGCGGCATGTATTTAGCTGCCATGCTAGCGAACTTCATCAATAGAATTGCTCCGATAGCAAAATTAGGCGCGATGATAGCTCCAAGCTCATTGTCTACACATATTTGTTTTATTTCTTCTATCTCTTCAGGACTAAGACCAGTCGTACCTACAACTGGTCTCACACCATGTTTCAGACACAGAAGCATGTTTTGGTAAACCTGTGAAGGTGTAGTAAAATCTACGACGACATCTGGTTTAAAAGCGAGCAGGGCCTCCTCTAAGGAATCAACCATTGGTACGCCTAGTGGCTTACCGCCTAACACTTCACCAACATCTACACCTGTCAGTTTTGAATCAATCCCTGCAACAAACTCCAGAGAGGGATCTTGTCCAAGCATTTTAACCACTTCGCGCCCCATTCTTCCTTTGGCGCCAGCTACGGCAACGCGAATTTTCTTTTCCATCCTACCCTCTCCTACTCTTCTATTCTGGTCCATCTATCCTTGTCACGAGTATTAAACTTGTGCATAATTCGATCGAACGCTTCCTGCAAATCGATACCAAGAGAATTGGCAAAACATAAGACAATGAAGAAAACATCTCCTAGTTCATCTTCAACGGTTTTTTCTGCTTCAGTTGATTTCTTAGGCTTTTCTCCATAATAATGATTAATTTCACGAGCTAGCTCTCCTACTTCCTCAGTCATACGAGCCAACATAGCTAACGGAGAAAAATACCCTTCTTTAAACTGAGAGATATACTGATCCACTTCTTCTTGAATTTCTTGTAATGTTTTTTTATTATCCATTTTTTCCTCCCTCATACTAGACCCAAAACCGAGCAAACTATGTAAGCAAGCCAATTAATCAAAAATCCCATTGGCTAAAGTGTATCATAAATAGACAAGGCAAAAAACCTCCTTTATAATGACTCTGATTAGGGTTACAAGCAAGTTTTTCCTACCTGTGTACAGTCAGCATGTTTGCTACCTTTTGATTTACCGGAAAAGGAGAGATTTCCCTTCATGAAATTGCATTTAAAGAACATATTGGCAATTATCCTCGGTTCTATCATCATGGGTTTTGGCATTAACGCTTTTAACATTCCGAACGGACTGGCAGAAGGCGGTATCACAGGGATCAGTATCCTGATCAAGCTAGCCTTTCCAGCTATTGATCAAGGGATTGTGTATCTATTACTCAATCTTCCTTTATTCTTTATTGGATATCGGTTGTTAGGGAAGGTCAGCTTTTTTTACACCCTTGTGGGAACGGTTTCTTTATCTGTTTCGCTGTCAGTATTTGGCATGATTTTAGATTATGAAAAATTGGGCGACACTTTACTTGCTGCATTATTTGCCGGAGTAGCAATCGGCAGCGGGCTTGGAATTATTTTCCGTTATGGTGGAACGACAGGCGGTGTCGATATTATCGCCCGCTTATTAAACAAAATGTTTGGGATCAGTATGGGCCGCACCTTACTCATGGGTGACATTCTAGTAGTCGGTGCCTCTCTGGTCTACTTATCTATTCAAAACGCTATGTATACCTTGGTCTGTGTCTATATTGCTGCACGTGTCATAGACTTTTTCCAGGACGGGGCATATGCTGGCAAAGCTTTAATGATCGTATCGGAGTACCCTCAAAAAATAGCGCAGGAGATTCTGACCACAGGGCGAGGTGTCACGATTCTAAATGGAAAAGGGGCCTTCTCAGGCATGGAGAAGGAGATTGTCTACTGTGTTGTTAGCAGAAATGAAGTCCCTCGTCTTAAAAACCTTATGAATGAAATTGACCCTCATGCTTTTGTGATCGTTAGCGAGGTTCATGAAGTTTTAGGTGAGGGTTTTACATTTGATGAAAATAAAAAGCCCTTGCGCCAAACATAAAATGTCATTGTGCCTTATATCTGTAGTTTGAATTATCAAGACTTTTGGGTGTTCTCATGGATACTTGCGAATCTCTACGCATCCCATGAGTGATCTCATCTTGATTACTTCAAAAAAGACCTCTCTGATTGTGAGGAGGTCTTTTTTCGTGATGAATCGTTCCATTCCGCATTAGATTCTTCGTTGCTTCATAGCAGAGTACTTTATCCAAGCTACATATGCTAGTGAAACAGTCACTAATGTCGAGATCCAAACCATCAGACGATATGTTGATTCTGGGTTATCCATAAATGATCCCACAGCAGTCTGATCCTCCCCAACAAACGCTTCCTGCATCGTACTACTCAGTTCTCTGATAGAAGAACGCATTATTTGCCAATCCAGCTTTTGATTTAATAGATGCTTGGCTATTTCTTCATATTTACGTGTTACCTTATCCATTGCCTGTTCTTTTAATTGGATCGTCATTGCAGGCCGTAGTGCTAAATACAACTGGTAATTTTCTTCATATTGCGCTCGAAGGGTCTCGGTATCTCGCTCCACAGCGGCTTGCAGTAGATTCTGCATTTGCTTTGAGTAGGAATTATAATAAGTGCGCCACATAGGACTCCTTTGATGGCTCAGAGCATCTACAGCTACTCTCACCTGCGTGGCATGCCACAACAACCGATTCTCTGTCGTTTTTGGATTTGTATAGGCTTTTTTGGCTGATAAAATGGACTGTGTTACAGCATTCAGACTCTCAATCCGTAAAGATATAGGAAGGGTTTCATTGGGAAATTGAGAAGCTAACCTCTCTATTTTAAGTTTTGCTGTGTCATAATCTCCTTTTTCAGTAGCTCGTAGCATCTCCCCTGCCACCTTATCTAATTCAGCCAAATGTTTTTCTTCTGGCGGTTGGTTCATTTTTGTCACAAAGTAACTAATCGGCATGGATAATAGAAATCCCACCACCAATAAGAGCAGTAGCATTTTGATGTTTTTTGGCACAAAAAAACCTCCTTTCCCATAGTACAGACTATGGAATGGAGGACAAGATTAGACCTGATTTTTATTCGCTCGTGTATGTAAATAATAAATAGTCGCGATGGAAAGCAAGCTTAAAACAACCGTGCACAAGCCCACGATACCGGTATATGGAACCAGTGGTGTTGGCAGGTACGGGTGAATTTCCATTACGTAATCGAGAAAATCGTTATTTAACACCCAAAGCGCTGCTATTCCAAGCCCCAACCACGTTATTTGATAGTAACGAGCATATAGTATTGACTCTACTGCCATGCCCAAATGGGACGCTAAAAGCATCAAATCCTGCCAACGAACTTCGTTGCCAAGGGACCAGCCTGCAATAATAACTCCAACTGCCCACATTCCGTATTTAAAGTTCGTAACTGATGCTACCGCTTCCAATATTGGAACATTTCGCCCCAATATATACATGAAGATAACTAGAGTAAATAGTCCGCTCCCAGTAGGGCTATCTGGGACAAATAACAGCAAATAGGGCGAATTATAGGCAGCTACATCTGCAAGTTGGTCCTTATACCAGTAAAAACCGTAGATTGTCCCGAAAAAGTTAATGAAGAACAATGTCCAGAGAAACCACGATTTTTTCAATGATCCTAGAAACCAGAGCCACATCCATTTCATTTCCTTACGTCACCCCTATTAGCTGTAAAAAGATACCTCTCTAGTTTACATGTACCAACTTCCATCTGCAACCAATGTACACACGTTTGTAAGAATTGTGTTACAGTTGCGTGTCGAACTGTCTATTATGTATAGTCTCCAAAAATAAGAAAAGCTGACCGAGGTCATCAGCCAGCTTTCGTGCTTTGCTATTTCAAACTCGCTAGGTAATCTACCAGTTTTTTCAGATCCTCATCTGATCCTTTAAACATACCACCTGGCATATCACCTTTTCCTTCTGCAATGGTTTTGTGGATATCCTCAGCGCTTAGGGTTGAACCAATTTTTTGTAGATTAGGTCCCATACCGCCTTCAAGATTTCCACCATGACACCCAATACAAGACTGATTTGCTGCCCACAATGGGTCAGCTTTAAAGTTCGGATCAGCCTTCGCTGCAGCAGCAGGAGCTCCTCCTCCACCGCCGCCGCTACCGCCACCTAGCTTAGCTAACTGTTTTTCATGCTCGTCATGAGCTGCCCAAGTTAAGAAGAAGATGGAGAACAAGGACAGAAGCATAAGTCCAGTTGCAACAGGACGACGAATTGGACGTCTGTCTTTACCTGTATCAAGGAATGGCGCTAGAATCATAGCACCAAAAGCAATGCCCGGAATACCGATTACGCCAAGCAGTACGTGATCACCTGCTGCCCATGGATACTTCAATAATTGGTACAGGAACAAGAAATACCAGTCCGGTACTGGAATAAAAGAAGTATCATTTGGGTCAGCTTTTGCTGTTAGTGGTGATTCATGTGAAACCGTTAACACCAAGAAACCAAGCAAACAAACCGCAGCAACCATCCACTCTTTTAACAGAAAGTTTGGCCAAAACGGTTCAGTGGTTCCTGGATAGTCAGAATACGAAGGTGACACATTTGGCATGCGCTTCGCTGAGATCCGAGAGTCTCCAACGAAGGTAGCATTTTTATCCTGTTTTGCCATGCTAATTCCTCCTATTGTTGAAGACTAGTTTTATAGAGGTCCAGAAATACCTTGTACACGAATCATAATAAAGTGAGCACCCAATAATCCCAACAAGCCAGCTGGCAAGAAGAATACATGGATAGCGAAGAAACGAGTAAGCGTTTGCGCTCCGACAATTTCTCCACCCGTTAACAAAGTTTTCGCATAAGGTCCAATTATCGGAATTGAGTCTGCGATTTGAAGCCCTACTTTTGTAGCGAAATAGGCTGTGTTATCCCAAGGTAAAAGATAACCAGTAAAGCCTAGTCCAAGCATAACGAAGAAAATTAACATCCCTACAATCCAGTTTAATTCGCGTGGTTTTTTATAAGATCCTGTGAAGAAGACACGTAAGGTATGTAGGAACATCATGACGATTACTAAACTTGCGCCCCAATGATGCATACCGCGAACGATTACACCAAAAGCAACTTCAGTTTGTAAGTATTTTACGGACTCATAAGCATTAATGATGTCTGGAACATAATACATGGTCAAAAACATTCCAGATAAAATCTGAATTACAGTAATAAAAAAAGTAAGGCCCCCAAAACAGTAAACGAACGCTGAAAAGTGATGTGCGGGATTTACGTGTTCAGGTACTTCATGGTCAGCCAGATCACGCCACATAGGAGTGATATTTAGGCGTTCGTCCACCCAATCATACATTTTTTGTATCATTTTATCCGCTCACCCCTGGACGTGGATTTGGTACAATTTTACCTAAGTAAACTTTACCATCTTTAATTTCTACTTCGTACTCATCAAGCGATTGAGTTGGCGGAGTATTCAGAATGTGCTCTCCATTAATTGCATACCTACCAAAGTGACATGGGCAAAAGTACTCGTTTTTAAAATCTTCACTTGAATTCCAGCTCACGGTACAGCCCAAGTGCTTACAGACAGGCGACAATGCCAACAGCTTACCATCTTCTAGCTTGCGAATCCAGGCAGACATTGTTGTTTCTGATTCATACCAGCCGTCTTTAGTATGAAGAGTAAAGTTCACGTTCTTTGGTTCCGGCCCAAAATCGCTTACATTTCCAACCGCAACTTTATCTCCAGCAGCCGAAGTTTTCAGCACAGGATCAATGGCAAAGCGAATCATTGGTGTGATCATACCTGCAGCCAAGAAACCACCAGTTCCCATGAGCGCATAGTTTAGAAACGTACGTCTGGAAATTTCTTTTTTGCTCATCTATTTCCCTCCTTATCCTGTTAGATTTCTTTCAGATTTCGACTACATGCATATAGGAAACACTAGGTCAAGACCAATAATAGCTAACCCCTCAAGTAATGTCAATAATATGACTCTTTAGAGTAACCATTGCTTTGCGAAAATACTGATAATGTTAAGATTTTGTCAAAAATTCAACACAATTCAGGCAAATTAGGTTGAAAAAGGAAGAGTTATCCAAAAATCCTTATCATTTCGTCTCTTTTTCACCCTGTTATTGGAAAGAAAGGGATTACTCATCCAGAATTAGGCTTGTCTGGCGAAAAGTAAATTCCCTTTCTTACATTTCTATAAAATAGTCTATCTTTTATGTTTTTGCCAAATTTGTAAAATCTCTTGATATAAAACATCACATGTAATTTGAAAGCGAATCTCTGACTCTAAATCTTCATCACTGATCGTTAAGAACTCCACATGAGTGTCTACATCCTGGTATTGTGGTAGATGAACATCGATTCCAGAAAAACGTAAAATAAAATGATAGTCAAATTCATTGGGTAATTGAATCTCGTTGGGTCCTGCGGCATCCTCTTTTATCTGATACATGAGGGGAAACAACACGATTCTTCCCTTCAATCGTTGTTCCACAGCCATAGCCAGACTAGAGAGGTAACCCATACGTGTAGCATTTGTTGCAATTGATAGCTTCTTGTCAAATATGTAATGCGGTAAAATTGCTGAATCATAATAAGGTCTAACTGCCTCAAATCCTTGCAGTTCTTCTACATTCCATTGCATAGTGCGTACCGCCTCTCCCCGTTATCTTAAGCTAAAACGAGGAAAAACGCCCGCTTACAAGCGAGCTCCTCATTTTTTAACCTGTTTCAGTTATCTCATATGTTAGTAATTCTTTCAATTCATTTGTCAGCATTAGAAACTTTTCCTTATTTTTTACAGCCAATGCTTCATCAATCTCTTTATATAGTGTGCGCTTGCGAAATTCTCTCACCTGCTGATCAATCATGATCTCCGATAGCAATCCCGACATAAAACCATTGCCCAAGTACTTGGACTGTTCCATGACTAGTCCCTCATTTCATTAATATGGTGGTATCGACAAAACCGTTATAATCTCGCAGCCAAACCTCGCAAACGTCCGTTCTTTCATAAACCCACTCGCCTGCCCTCGATTGTCCTACCTTTAGCAATCCAACATGAACCATCATCTTTAAAATACGGTTCGATAGGATTTCCTCGCGTTTGTCATAATAAAAAGACTTCATCCAAGGTAGTAACAAATCGGATAGCTGTTGGGAGGAGTACCATTGATTAGAAGTTAGCATCGCTATCAACTGAACCAACAAGGGAAGATTAGGAATCGCTCGTTTATATAAACGAAACCAAAAACGGATGCAATCACTGTGAGTATGCAGGCTAATTCCTTGTTGGAGAACCTCTAAACCAATCGGTGTGATAAAAACGTGCTTCCCATCCTCAGCAATCCAACCTTTATGGTAACAAAAATCATAAAGTAGCGAGAATCGGTCTGGATATAGGTCAAAATGCAATCCATATCCAAAACGCCATTTCTGTGGAGCAAGTGGTTCCTCTTTTACGCTTAAAAAATGAAATAGCTGTACCTGAAAGCGTCTGTACATGCCTCCATCTTGAGTAAGAGGAACAGGCTCATTTTGCAGGAAACGGAGCAAAATCAGCATATCATCTAATAAAGCCGTTCCTTCATCACGATAAGCACTAGGGACCTCATTCTGGACTTTTATCCCAGGCAAGTGCTGGATCCATGTCTGTACATACAGCTCACGAATATCAACTGGGATTTCAAACTGTCCTTGCAGCCTACCCTTCGCGGGAAACATCCAACCTCGTTTTAAGGCAAACGCTACTTTTTTACGCGCCTCTTCCTTCTTTTCCTCACACTCCTCTACTTGTGCAATTGCTGCTTTTGCTAGTAAATCCTCGAGTGTATACCGCTCGCGTTTATCCAGAAATAACAGCAACAGGAAGTGCAGATCAGCCGAAGAAAGCTGCTCTAGCTCCGCTCGTATTGTCTTTTGATGTCGCAGCCCGGTCATTAAAGTCGTGACCAACTCGTTTTTCGAATGCGGATCGCACTGATAACCATAATGTCTCGCAATCTGATGTAATTGGGCAATATCAGCGTAAACGAGTACTTCAGCTAATTTCATTGCGCATCCCTTCTTACTTTGCAGATTTACATCCATTGTTGCCCAGTTCATTCTCGGATTAAACCTGCTCCAATCATTTTGATAAAGAAAACCTTGGATACATATCAAATCATTATTCGAATGCAATTGAGCCTATTAGGTGATGCGACAAATAAAAAAAGCACAGCTTTCACTGTGCTTTGTAAATGGCATGGGAAGTAGAAAACTGCTAATGAAGTCCAATCAGGCCGTTTGATTACCTTCAACTCAGCCTGCTGATTTATTCTTCGTTTGTCTCTTCTTGTAAATCCCATTGCTCCAATAACTTCTGATATTCTTTTGATTCCTCATAACGACCAGCCTGCATTAATAGAGCTGTTAAACGGCGGATATGTTCTACATCAAAACCAGAAAGATCTACATACTTTTTCAGCGCATCAATCGCTGCTTCTGTCTTTCCTTGGGATAATAAAATATCACTATGCAGCGGGTAGGCGATGACATATTCTTCATCAATCGCAATCAAGAGCTGAATATAGCGCTCTGCTTCTTCCCATTTATCGGTATAGAAAGACATCAAAGCACAGCCATATACAACCTCTGGTAATTGCTCGTACTGCACTGCCTTTGTATAGAGTTGATAGGCTTCTTCAAATTGACCCTGCTGAGCAAATGTACGTGCTTTTAATACAAGCGCATGGAACGTGGTTTCAGAAATTTCATCTAACAGGTTTATGGCTTCCTGCACCTCGCCTGTTTTCATATACATCTCGCTTAAAGCCGCTCGCAATTCTTCATTATCTGGATCACGTTCGTGAGCAATTTTTAAATACTTTACAGCTACCTCTTCTAAATCCTGGATAGCATACAAGTCAGCCAGCAGGAGATACAATTGAATCTCTTCATAGCCTTCCTCTTTAAGCGCATACAGATATTCATGGGCAGCATCGTAGTCTGCTTCGTCTAACGCAATCTCCGCAGCCATAATTTTGGCTTCCTGATCCATCTCTTTTGGTATAGTGGGATTTGCTAGCAAATCTCGAATGATCTTAATTGCTTCCTGATTATGTCCAAGTCCATACCAGACATCTGCCAAACAGAACATTACTTCAGGAATTTCTTTGCCGTGTTCACCTATTTTATGTAAAACTTGCAATCCAAGTTCCATTTCATCATTTTCGATTTTATTAACAGCTTCCTCAATGATACGCAGCCATTTTTTTGGCATGCGAAACACCCCATTTCTATAACTAAGCGATAAAAGACCGTCAAAATGACGGTCCTTTTTCCTTTATTTTATATGATTTTAAGCTCTTGTAAACCAGCTCATAGTCAAAACCGTAATTAAAATCCCAAAAAAGCTTAAAATGACACTATAATTTGGTTTATTCGACGATGGTTCCATATCAGAGGTAATCACATTAACACGCATCTCTTTTTGTTGTTTTATTAACGGAGCCGTTGTTTCACCGCCAGAATCAATTGACTGAAATACCACATTTTGATCTGATTCAGAGGCAGTACTTACTTCAGATTTGACATTATCAGAGGACAGAGCTTCTGCTTTTGCAGTATAAGGTACAAACGAATTAAGATTGTCATCTGAATTATGATAAAGAGTGAAGGAACATATCATTAAAAGTACCATGGCCACACTAAGTCCAATACGTCGCATACGCACGGTTAATGTAAACACTTTTTTCCCAATCGGAATGGCCCATTTCTCTTCTGATAAAATGCGTGCCATGACGGCATCTACAATCGAAGTGGCAGGTGGATTAGCTATGTAGTCATCTTTATGCATTTGTATGAATTTGTCGCTATCTAGTAATACATCATATTTAGAATGACAGGAGTCACAACAGGCCAGATGGTTCTGAAGCCTGCGCTCCGATAACTCTGGCAAATCACCCTGTGCATAGTCATGTAACATTTCTTGTGCTTCATCGCACCTCATCGCTTACTCATCCCTTCAGCTTCTTCCAATTGAGAATCGATAAAATAGGATTCCAATTGTAATTTAATGCTTTGTCTAGCCCGAAATAAAAGAGATTTAACCGAACTAACCGTAAGATCGAGGATTTTGGCAATTTCATTGTAATCCAGTTGCTCATACTCACGTAAAATAAGCGCCGACCGTTGTTTTTCGGGAAGATTATTAATCGCTTGTCTCACCAGATCCTCACGCTCTGTTTGCAACAATTGTTGTTCAGGGAGCCGTTCAAAAGAAATGCTTGGAACCTGGACACTATCTTCCAAATAAACGTCAGCGTTACGACTTTTACGCAATTCACTCAATACGGTGTTGCGAGCAATGGTATACAGCCATGTTGAAAATGTAGCTTCCACATCTCGGAAAGAATGAAGGCTTTTATACGCTTTGTAAAAGGTTTCTTGACAAATGTCCTCGGCTATATGCTCCAGATGTGCTTGGCGAAGCATATGAGCAACAAAGGTCAAGATTTTCCTTTCATACCGACGTATCAGCTCGGCATAACTCTCAATATTGCCCTCTTTTATTTCGCGAATTAACTGGGAATCGGTCATTGACTAGGTTTACCTCCTAAGCGATTCCAAACTCCCCAGTGACCCATGCACTAAATTAGACCACGCAGATCACCAAAAGTTGCGGAAAAGGCATAAACTTTTTCAGCGATGAAGAATCCGCCTTCAGGAAAAGCATAGCCCTTCTGAAGGGACGCGTTCTACAACTCACCATTTCTTATGCAAAAGTAGCCTACGTAGAGTAACTAAGAAGAAAAACAGGGGACTTCATCATAGTAAGAACAGTATGAAAAAACCCCATGACGGGGTTACATCGCGTAGTTATATGGCCGTAATGGCCTCAGATGTTTTCCTGCACCAATTGTCGAATGATGAGTACCGTTCTGATAAATAAAGACGCCTTTCGACATAACTCTCACAGGATTACATACTTCGCTAAGATTGAGCATAGTGGAAATAGAATGATTTGTCAACCATTTGTCTTTTTTTAGGAACAATAAATCAGCATCTGCACCTGGCAACAAGCTTCCTTTAACCGGATAGCAGCCAGCCAGCTTTGCAACGTTCGTCGAAGCTAGCCGTACTGTTAAGGACAGGATTCGCTCTGCTTGTCCACGCGCCCAAAATTGTGATGGGACAGTTAACTCCTTGATTGAAGCATATAACGAATGGTGCGAATACCAATTTCTTAAGTGCTTCAATATCCATCCATGCTCTTTCTGTTTTTCTTCAAGTTTCCCAACCGGCTGGAGATGATAAAAAGAAATCGCTTCATTTATTACGTCTTTTGTTTGATTTTCATTTATGCAGGTGCGAATTTTTCCATAATGGCAATATTGCAACCATGCTTCTATGATAATTTGACGATCTTCTTGGGAAATGGTTTCACCCAAAATGTGCAAATGCAATGACACTCTCTCCTGCAGAAGGAGCGGATATAGGCTATTCCAGTTAATTCGGTGCACTTCTTCTACTGTACACACTACAATTTGGATGAGACGGAAACCTTGTTTTATTAATTGCCGAATCCGATCGTAATGGCACTCAGAAGCCATGATTTCGATTCGAACTGCATAATCAAGTGGACTATTGTAATGGGGGGATAGCTGGTACATGCATTGTGACTTATCCATCCATTTGCCTATCTTAATTGTATCAATAAATGTTGTAATTCCTTGTTCGACTAGCATTTGGATCTGCTGAACGTACGATTGGGTAGGCCGATAATGGAGTGAATGTGCTTTCATTACCTGCAAAAATCCAGGCAAAATATAATAATCGGAAGCATCAATTTCTACTCTAGCTTGTCCACTACTCCATTCTCTGCGCAATGTATCTGGATGAGTGCGCACAATTTTACCGTTTTGAATCCAAATATCCGTTTGTTTCACCGCATGCTGTGTAACAACTGAAGCGTTACGAATTATCGTGAGAAGCCCATCCATGCTCGTCCCCCTCTATATCTTAGTAAGATTATCTTTACTACGAGCATATGTGAAATTTCGATGATTATTCCCAAGATTTTAGGCTTCAGACCATTCGATTCAAAAAAAAACCGTTGATCGAATGAAAGCGCATTCAATCAACGGTAGCACACTTGTGCAAAATATTTGGATAGGAGTGGAGAGAAACCATACTGTACTTCTAATTATACCCATATTTAGTAACTTGTCAAACTCTTTTTATCGTGAGTATATTTTTGAAAAGTACGTATTTTATAAAGAAATAGAACCCCAGTAAGGAGAGCTTTATTTACAAAATTCTTTCCATTACTGGGGTTTATTTCATTATCGTGTAGCATCAAACGTGATACTTCCTAAATCAGTTGATACCTGGATCGGAAAGGTCCCATCTCCCAAGGTTTTGACCGTCTTGACACTTGCTCCGCTCCGTTCAACTTCTAACTCATTCCCTGTAATACTTCCTAACTTGGTACTTGCTGTTAAGGTCACCTGACTCTCTTTTGGGATATGTATCATAACAGCCCCTAAATCCGAGTGCAGTTGCCATGGTCCATTGAGAACTACATCACTTGATACATTAATTTTACCGGCATCATTTCCTACATCCAGCGTTCCTTGCACTGATCCGCTCACCGTAATCATTCCTACATTTGAACGGAGTGTTGTATTCGAAATGTTCGTCGCCTCAATAGCACCTGCGTTAGAACTGACTTTTAGCTGTTCGGTAATATCAGAAACCGTAACCTTACCTGCATCTGATTTCACATCTGCTTTCCTTACCTTCTTAATGTCCGTTACACCTGCTTTTACCTCAGAGATAATCTCCGTATTTTCGGGAACCATCACATATAAGGTTAAATCTCTAGCCTTATTATAGTTATCTCTGATCTCTATACTGGTTTCTTGTCCTTGTTCCACACTTACTTCTATATCCTTGGCTCTTTGCTGGGCCTCTTGCTTCGAATCAGCTTTCACATTCCCATCAACACGAATATGAAAACGTCCATCCGCCGCACCCTCTACCATAACCTTGCCAAAATCATTTGTAAGCCGAAGCGTTTTCATATCAGCCACTTCCAAATCCTTTTCCATGACTGTAACAAATTGCACAGGCCCCTTATAAAGCCGATTCGTTACTAGCTCCATAATGTTTCCATTAGAGAAAGCTTGGTAAACGTTTGCTCCCATAAGAATCACAACCATTAGGATCAAGCTACTAGCATCTAGTTTCCAGCCTGGACTATTCTCAGATGATTGGAATAATTGACGGAAAATCAATTCAACTCCAATGATAATTAGGAGCAACGGCCAAAACTTTAAGACTGTTGCTAAAACGTTCGTATAAAAAAGTTGATCTACTAGAATACCAATCCCTACGGCTAAAACAGTTATGGCTAACTGCCAAGGACCTATCCGCTTTTGACGCGAGCGGTGGGATTGTAAAGATGATTGTTTTTCTTCCGGCTGACGCATGAACTTCTCCTCTCTAAACTACATCCGTTTGTGCGTTGGCTTAATTGTAGCATAACACATTTGATATCGGCTCAGTCCTTGGACGTATCTTCGACTAAGACCCCCGATTGTTTCATATAAATCTATCATTAAACAAGAAATAGCTCCTACCAATGATGATAGAAGCTATCCCTACTAAACGCTGTTAACTTATTGAATTAAATCCTCTACACTTACCGCTGACAAATGGAAGCAAGTAAGGTAGCAAAGCCAGGAAACGATACGTCGATTGCTTCAGCTTGTCGAACAATTGTTTCACCTTGTGATGCCAATCCCGCAATAGCCATTGCCATACCGATACGATGGTCACCCATACTGTTGATATCCGCGCCGTGTAAGTCGCATTCTCCGGTAATGATCATGCCATCATCAGTCGGTTGAACTTTTGCACCAAATTTCCCTAGCTGGCTTGCCACGGTTGCAATTCGATCTGTCTCCTTCACTTTTAATTCTGCAGCATCCCGGATAATCGTTTCTCCTACGGCTTGTGTAGCCATTACAGCAATCACAGGAATTTCATCAATCAAACGCGGAATGAGATCACCTTCAATAACAGTTCCATGCAATTTTGTATGAGCTACATAAATATCTGCTACGGGTTCCTCGTTTACTACTCGTTCATTGCGTAATTCAATAGTCCCACCCATCGCCCGGACTACATCAATAATTCCAGTACGTGTTGGGTTAATTCCTACGTTTTTAATCAGAAGCTCGCTTTCTGGCAGCATCATAACAGCCGCAATTAAGAAAGCGGCAGATGAAATGTCTCCTGGTACACTGATCTCTCTACCAATCAGTTTTTGCCCACCTTGCACGCTGACACTCTTTCCAGATTGGGTTACTTGGACACCAAAAGCTCGCAACATTCGTTCGGTATGATCGCGCGATACGCTTGGTTCTTCAACAGTTGTGGTTCCTTCAGCTTGCAAGCCAGCTAAGAGAATAGCAGACTTGATTTGCGCGCTAGCCACTGGAGAAGTATAAGTTATGCCTTTCAAATCGCCTCCACGTATGGATAACGGGGTGAACTCACCATTTTTTCGGCCATCTATCTTGGCGCCCATTTCACGTAGAGGACCTACTACTCGTCGCATCGGACGTTTCGCAATAGATTCATCTCCTTCTACTACACAATGAAATGGTTGCGTAGCTAAAATACCACTCATTAAACGAATGGTGGTACCCGAGTTGCCTACATCAAGCTTTTGATCCGGTTCTTGCAATCCAAACCAGCCTTTCCCATGAACTGTTACACGATCACCTTCTCGCGCTATTACAACGCCCATACGGGAAAAACAATCAATCGTACTCAAGCAATCTGCTCCTTGTAAAAAACCACTTATATGCGTGGTTCCCTCTGCCAGTGCCCCAAACATGACAGCCCGATGCGAAATCGACTTATCTCCAGGTACTTGTGTTTCACCCTGTATTCTCTTAGCTGGTTGAATGGTTAACATGACGTTACTCCTCTCTTTACTTCCCTCTTTTAGTCTCTGCGATACACATTGTAATCAAAATACCCAAGGAGTTCTATGCCTTTTGCCAGCTCTGTTTCATTGCGAAAGCTGATTCGCAGCGCGCCATATTCGTCCTCACGTGTTTCTCTGATTTGTATGTTCGTAATACTAATTTCCTTACTTCCCAGTAAAGTGGTAATTCTACCAATCTCACCTGGATGGTCAGGAATATCCATGTATAAATCATGTAGAGCTGGAATAGCCCCTGGGCGTCGTTCCGGTATCGAGTCACGGAATTCACGCGCATCTTGGAAAAACGACTCAATCTCGTTTGCATCCTCCTGCTCCAGCGCATGGATAATCGCAGTAAAATCCTCCTGCCAATCGCGAGCGATCTGTAACAGATATGTCTTATTGCTTAATAATACATCTCTCCACAGTTTAGGATTGCTAGAGGCAATACGAGTGATATCACGAAATCCACCTGCTGCTAATCGATGATACCATGGTTTTTGTGTGTTGTATTTCGATACTTGATTGACTAATAGAGCAGCGATCAAATGAGGAAAATGACTGATTGCCCCAACGATTTCATCATGCTCGTCAGGCTGTAGCACAATGACCTTTGCACGTAACGGCTCAAGCACTTCCTGCAAAAGCTCAACTTGCTCAAAAGGTGTCTCTTCATCTGGTGTAAGCACATAAAATGCATTTTCAAACAAACGTTCATTTCCTGCTTCTACTCCTGATTTATGAGATCCTGCCATGGGATGACCCCCGATAAACGTAACACCCTTCTCACGTAAAATGCGCGCACTCTGTACTACCTGATATTTAGTGCTCCCTACATCCGTAATAATCGTTCCTTCTTTTAAACGCAATTGAGCAACTGATCGCATAAGATGATGGATTTGCTCTACGGGAGCTGCAATAAAGATAATATCCGCTTCCTGCACAGCAAGTTGCAGGTCTGTGCTTCCAGAATGGATAACTCCTTTATCTATTGCCTTGTCCAATTGTTCCTGGTGTAAATCAAACCCGACAATTCTGTTGAGAGGGTTCTGACGCAACGCAAGTCCAATGGAAGCTCCTATTAATCCAACTCCCAGAATGGCAATTGTTCTATTCATATTCTCCGCTCCACTCCAAAGAATCTCTCTATTTTTCGTCTATACCTGTCCTCATATTTTGCATGAGAACAAAGGAGTTCATATAGATAGTAGAAAAAGCCGGTGTTGACCGGCCTGCTCTACTACTTTTCTTTCTATTTTTGCCCTATTATTTTTTTATTTCGCTATTTTTTAGCAGCTTCTGTCACTAGACTTTCCAAAGCTGCTAACAGCTTATCGTTTTGCTCGCTATTTCCTATCGTGACACGCAGATAACCGGGATGACCGAGCGCATTGCCTGAACGAGTGATAATTCCTTTTTTCAACAAGTATTGGAAGGCCTCGTCTGAATCTCTCTTTACCTCCAATAAAACAAAGTTGGTTTGAGAAGGGAAATAGTGTAAGCCTAGTTCATCACATTTATCTGTGATTCGCTTCATTTGTTGACGATTTTTCTGGCTACATTGTGTCACAAATTCCTGATCTGAAATCGCTGCACGTGCTGCGACTTGCGACAGGGAACCTGTATTGAACGGTCCACGCACATGATTCAGATGTGAGACGACCTCTGGATTAGCTATACCATACCCGATACGCAGAGCCGCCAATCCATAGATTTTTGAGAATGTACGTAAAATAATCATATTTTTATATTTATCAAGGAGCGGTATGGTTTGAGGGTAATTTTCATCCACCACATATTCGTAATAAGCTTCGTCCAATACAACTAATACGTTAGCTGGTACCTTTTCTAAAAAAGCGAGCAGCTCATCAGATGTATTCATTGTTCCAGATGGATTGTTAGGGTTGCATACCCAAACCACTCGGGTCTGTTCATTGATTGCAGCTAGCATCGCCTCTAAATCATGAACGCCATTCTTTAGAGGGATTTCGAGTAAATCAGCACCCTCTACCGTCACATTAGACCTGTATTGAGAAAATGTCGGGGTAGCCATTACGCTATTGGTCCCCTTCTCCAGATAAGCACGGGAGATCATTAGTACAATTTCGTCAGAACCATTTCCGAAAATCAATTGTTCAGGTTGTACGTTTAAAAATTCTGCAAGTTCCCATCGAAGTTGCATACTTCCACCATCTGGATAGATAGCCAGATCATTCATAGCAGCAAGCATCGCTTCTTTTACAACTGGGGAATAACCGTATGGATTTTCATTAGAAGCTAATTTAATTACTTCTGTAAGTCCTAATTCGCGCTTTACATCGTCGATAGGTTTTCCAGGTTTGTACACCGGAACATTTAAAATTCGCTCTTTTGGTAGCACTTGTCCTCACCCCATGCTTTTTTGTTTCTGTTATTTTAACTCATTGGATAAGGATTTTACAAACTTTTTCACACGTTCTAATCCGCTGTTTCGCATCTCCTCACTAGAGAGGGCCTCGATATTTTTCTCAACCTCTCTGACAATTGCGCTTCCCACAATCACAGCATCCGCATAACCTGCAACAGCGCGAACTTGTTCAGGAGAAGAAATCCCAAACCCTACTGCAACAGGTATACTGCTATTTTCACGAGCAGTTTTAATTAAATCATCTAATTCAAACGGAAGATTATCTCTAACCCCAGTAACCCCCAAAGACGATACGCAATATAAAAAACCGTCTGCTTCTTTGCCGATCATCTCGATTCTCTCCTGTGATGTTGGCGCAATTAATTGAATCAAATGTATTCCGTTTTTCTTTGCCGCCCCACGCGCCTCCGCACTCTCCTCAAACGGCAAATCCGGGATAATGGCACCATCAAGTCCATACGCTCGCAAATCAGCAAAGAAACGTTCCACACCATATTGCATGACTGGATTACAATATGTAAAGATCACCAGCGGAATGCTCACCCCTGATGCACGTAGCCTCTCTCCTAATCGAATAGCGTCTTTTAATTTCACACCCTGTGCTAAGGCACGCTGTGAAGCTCGTTGAATAATCGGCCCATCCGCCAAAGGATCAGAATAGGGAACCCCAAGTTCAATGACATCAGCTCCTGCTTCAATAAGCTTGTGAACCAGTTCAAAGGTCACATCTAAAGAAGGATCTCCTACCGTTATGAAAGGAATGAATCGTTTTACTGTTCGATCAGCAAACAGCTCTTCCATTCTTGTCATGGTATGTTGCATGTTAATTCTCCTCCTTGTTCAGATGGTTTTGTAAGGTATGAACGTCTTTATCCCCGCGTCCAGAAAGGCATACAGCGATGATTTGATCGGAATTCATCCGCGGAGCGCGCTTTATGACCTCCGCTATAGCATGTGAGCTTTCCAAGGCAGGTAGTATCCCTTCTAATTTCGTAAGCAATTGGCAAGCCTCTAAAGCTTCCTGATCAGTAATTGCCACATACTCCACTCTGCCGCGGTCTTTTAAATAAGAATGCTCGGGACCAACACCTGGGTAATCAAGTCCAGCCGAAATGGAATGAGCTTCCTGCACCTGTCCATCATCATCCTGCAACAGATATGTTAGGGAGCCATGAATAATACCTGGACGTCCTTTTGTTAATGTTGCCGCATGCTTGTCTGTATCCACACCTTCTCCTGCTGCTTCTACTGCAGTCAATCTCACCTGATCCCCCACAAATGGATAGAAAAAGCCAATGGCATTGCTCCCTCCTCCGACGCATGCGATAAGTTCATCAGGTAAGCGCCCAAGCTGCTCCAGAGATTGGGCTCGTGTCTCTGTTCCAATGATTTTTTGGAACTCCCGCACCATATAGGGATATGGATGAGGTCCCATCGCCGAACCAATTACATAGTAGGTTTCTTCTACATTACTCACCCAATAACGAATTGCTTCATTGGTAGCATCCTTTAACGTGGCTGTTCCCGATGATACTGGAATAACCTCTGCTCCTAAAAGCTTCATCCGAAAAACATTTAACTCCTGGCGTTTAATATCCTCTTCTCCCATGAAAACCTTGCAAGAAAGTCCAAGACGCGCGGCTACAGTTGCACTCGCTACCCCATGCTGGCCAGCTCCTGTTTCGGCAATAATAGCTTGCTTCCCCATTCGTTTAGCCAGTAACGCTTGTGCCAAGGCATTATTTAATTTGTGAGCGCCTGTGTGATTTAAATCTTCTCGTTTTAAGTAAATGTGTGCCCCTCCCAGATGTTCACTCAGACGTTCAGCATGATAAAAGGGAGTCGGTCTTCCCGAATAAAAGCGAAGAAATTGATTTAATTCTGCATGAAAGGTCTCATCCTCCAACGCTTCCACTAAGCTTTTCTCCAATTCGATTAATGCCTTCATTAAGGTTTCAGGAACAAATCTGCCCCCATATTCACCAAATCGACCTGATCGTAGGACAGAATCATCTCGTACATTCGTAGCTTGTGCCATGCTGCTTCACCCTTTCCGCTAAAATTGTTATTTTGTGAGCATCCTTTTCACCATTGGTCTCTACACCGCTGGAAAGATCAATTAAGGCTGGTGCATATTTGCTAAGTAAAGTCTCTACATTCTCTATTGAAATACCACCAGCAATGATTGCTTGTAAGGGAGCTACCATTCGTTGCAGATCGGGAATGTGTTCCCAGGCAAATTTTTTACCCGTACCTCCCGCTTGTTTTGGATCATGCGTGTCAAATAAGTAGGCTTGCACACTATTTTTGTAGGAGGCAAGCTTTTCTATAATGGAGTCACTCCCTGTCCCGATGCCAATCGCTTTCCATACAGGCTTGCCAAAGCGTTTTTGGGCCATTTGACAAAATTCTGGCGTTTCTTGGCCATGCAATTGGATCACGTCCAGAGGGACCTGGTTCACTATGCGATCAAGCTCAGATACATCTGGATTCACAAAAACTCCTACTAGACGCGGGAAAGGTCTGTTCATATTTTCTAAAACCTCTGCATCCGCTGAAGTCTTAGCCTCTGCTACTAGAGTCCTAGCCTGCTCTACTGTCACCCGGCGCTTACTTTCGGCAAACACCAAACCTGCATATTCCACGCTAAGCTTCTGCAATAAGACCAGTGTATTCGCATCTTTTATCCCACAAATTTTTAAGGCGGTCATATTGTGTCACCTCGTGAAATCACCTGAGGCTTCATATGTTGATCTTGCATTAGCTCACGAACAGCTTGAACTACGTCCTCTTGACGCATGAACTGCTCACCTACTAAAATGGAGCGCGCTCCCGCCATCCCGACTAAATGAACATCTTCCGCTGTCGCTAACCCACTCTCACTTACGACAGGAATGCCGCTAGGAATCAGCTTCAAGAGATCTACGGAAGTATCTAGATTCGTGGTGAAGGTTCGCAAATCTCGATTATTAATGCCGAGCAGCATAGGCTCTACTGCCGACATCACCTGCTCTAATTCCGTTTGATCATGAACCTCTATTAGCACATCTAGTCCGATCTCTACTGCCATTTGATAAAAGTGCTTGATTTGTTCAGAATCCAGAATGGCTGCAATCAATAAAATAGCATCCGCTCCGCTCACTCTTGATTGTGCAATCTGATATTCATCAATAGTAAAATCTTTGCGTAACAACGGCTGGGGAACCAATTCTTTGATCATCTGTAGATACCTTAGTTCACCTTGAAAAAACGTTTCGTCCGTTAAAACTGAAATCGCATCCACACCAGCTTCCTGATAAGACCCAGCAATAGCGACAGGGTCAAAATTAGCACGAATGATGCCTTTTGACGGAGAAGCTTTTTTTACCTCAGCAATTAAGCTTACCTTCCGAGGGCTTGTGGTAAGAGCGTTGACAAAACCGCGAGTAGCTGGCAGTGCTTTCATCTCCGTTAGCATCTGTTGAAGACTTGTTCCTTGACGCAGGATCGCCACTTCTCCTTTTTTTTGCTCCACAATTTTACGAAGCATGATGAACCCTCCTCATGACCTGACGTAGTTGTTCAAGCTTACGTATTGCATTTCCATTGTCGATCAGCTCAGCAGCCCGGATGACACCCTTTTGCAAGCTACTTACGTTATCCGTGAGGTACAGAATGGCACCTGCATTGAGCAGCACAATATCGCGTTTCGCACCCCGTTCACCTTTAAAAATTTGCTCTAGGATTAGCGCGTTCTCTGCTGCATCGCCCCCTGCAAGCTCTGCGGAGGTCCCAAGCCTCAATCCTAACCGCTCCGGGTCAAGTCGATACGCCGATACCTCACCATCTCTTAATTCAGCTACTTCGCTTTCCCCTGTAATCGTTAGTTCATCTAAACCGTCTAGTCCAGCAACAACCATGGCTCTGGATACCCCTAACTCACTTAATGTCTTGGCAATCGGAACCAGCAATCCACGATCGTACAAGCCTAATAACTGGCGATCAGCCCGAGCAGGATTGGTTAATGGCCCCAGTAAATTGAAGACCGTCCGTATCGCCAGCTCTTTTCTTGGTATAGCCGCATGGCGCATTGCTTCATGGTAAAGGGGCGCAAATAAGAAGCAAAGGTTGGTTTCTTCCAGACATTCTCCCGCTTGCTCAGGCGTCAGTTGAATCGGAATCCCTAGTGCTTCTAACACATCAGCGCTGCCACACTTGCTAGAAACAGCACGATTTCCATGTTTGGCTACACTAACACCGCCACTAGCGGCTACAATGGCTGAGGCAGTTGAAATATTAAAGGTAGAAGCACCATCTCCCCCAGTGCCGCATGTATCAATCACGTTTTGCTTAGCAACAGGAAATGCTTTAACCCTTTCACGCATCGCTTCTGCAAAGCCAATCAATTCTTCAACCTGTTCACCTTTTACCCTGAGGGCCGCTAAAAATGCTCCGATCTGTGCATGTGTTGCTTTTCCATCCATGATTTCACCCATCGCTAATCGAGCCAGCGTACGATCTAGATGTTGCTTTCGGGTAATCTTATCTAAGGAGGTCGTTAGCATAACGCTACCCCCTTTGGTTGAAAATGCAGCTCTGCCTTTTCTAGCGCTTTGACCATTGCTGCTGCCTTATTCATTGCTTCTTGATATTCTAGCTCCGCTATTGAATCAGCGACGATGCCGCCTCCTGCTTGTATATGCACATGATTTTGTGTAAACAACAGGGTACGAATCGTAATGCAACTGTCTAAATTTCCAGTAAAGCTGAAGTAACAAATCGAGCCTGCATATGTGTGACGAGCATCCTGTTCCAATTCTGCAATGATTTCCATCGCTCGCAATTTAGGAGCGCCAGATACAGTACCAGCAGGAAAAGCGGCAAGAAGAGCATCAAAACAATCCAAATCTTCACGCATCTCTCCTGACACATCTGAGACAATATGCATCACATGCGAATAACGGTCTACATGTAAGGGGTTTTCCACCTTTACCGTACCGTATGTGGAGACTCTCCCTACGTCATTGCGGGCCAAATCAACTAGCATATGATGTTCCGCTAATTCTTTTGGATCAGCCAGCAATTCTTGCTCTAACGCCAGATCCTCCTCGATCGTTGCTCCACGTTTGCGAGTTCCAGCTATCGGACGAACCTCAACCTTCTTGTTCTGAACCTTTACTAGCACTTCCGGTGATGCCCCTACCAAAGTCGCTGATCCAAATGGTAGATAATACAGGTAAGGAGATGGATTCGTCGTTCGTAGCATCCGATAAACGGCAAATGGATCCACATCCGTCTTCATCGTCATGCGTTGAGATAGAACAACCTGAAAGATATCTCCGCTGGCAATATACTCTTTTGCTTTTAAGATCATGGTCTTATACTCTGAGAGACTCATGTTACTTTGCAGGCTGCTGGTCTCTGGCTTTTTGACCGCTTCGTCTAGCTGACTTAATTGATATTGCTGTAGCCTTGTGTCCTTCGGTATAGGTGTATGCAGGATGTGATCACGTAAAGCGACCAATCGGGCACTAGCCTTTGCATACTTTATCTGCAACGATTCTTCTGTGTCCTCCTCAGAAACTCTAATGTGAACCATGCATTGAATTTCTTGCTTTGCATGATCATAAACCAGCATTTCATCTACAAAAACGACATGCATATCCGGGATATCAAGCGGTTGGTTCTGATGCTTAGGCAATTGCGTCTCTACATAGCGCAATGTATTATATCCTAAATATCCGATTGCTCCTCCTGTTAACGGTGGAAATTCAGCAATGGATGGCGCTCTATATTGCTGACATAATTCTCGTAGTACTTCCATGGGATTGCGGTTATACTGCTCTCGTTCCCCCGATTCTTTAAGAAGCGTCACCTGCTGGTCTATCGCTTCTACTCGCAAAAAGGGGCGTAGTCCTATAAAGGAGTACCTAGACCAGCGTCCTCCTCCTTCAACACTTTCTAGTAAAAAAGCTGCTTGTTCCGTACATTTTTGATACAAACTGATCGGCGTTTCCTGATCAGCTAACAAAGTAAGGCGAATGGGAATAAAATTGTGTGTAGATGCATAGTGCTGCACCTCTTGAAATGTGGGCTCTAACATGGACAACACACCTCTCTTCTTCTGATAGAAGAGGATGGTCGTATAGAAGATGGGATAATATGTAAGACAAAAAACACCCAGGAAAGAGTCCTGGGTGTTGGTTTATAGCATAACGAAACCAGTCTCAGCTCTCCTCGTCTCATACAACCTATCTCTTCTCAACTCTACTCGGCTCTCGACTAACTTACTAACTTGCTCGTAACTACCTTCATGCTCTGAACTTGTAAAACTTGCTCTTACTTTACAAAACCTAGCCCCTACTGTCAACTATTCTTTTACTAAATCTGGGCGTAATCGAATTGCTTCTCCTAGAAAAATATGCGTAATTTCATGTGGAGACTTGTCAGTATTGATGTGAAGCATAACACGAATACAATTTTTTAAACTCCCAGCCACAGGAATTTCTTTTGCACACATCAGGGGAACATGCTCCCATTTTAAAAACTCACGGGCAGCCTGAGCTGGAAATACAGCATCCAGCTCCTCTGTCATCGTGATTATAGCACTTGCTATATCGTCAGTCTCAATTTTATTTTGATGAATCATTTCACGTAAAAGCTCTGCTGTTGCCTCTAAGATTTCACTTTTATCATTTCGGATGACCGTTGTTGCCCCACGGACTCCTCGTACCTTACTCATTTTTGTGATTCCTCCCACTCTTCGCTCATAAACCGTAGTACATCTTCTTCTTTTACCCTAGGCACGATTTCTACATGCTCCATAGATGTTGGCAAAACAAGTGTAAGTGTACCTGCTACGCCCTTTTTATCCAAATGCATTGCCCGTAAAACATCTTCTGGATGTAATTCTTTTGGCCATTGAGTTGGGAGTCCAAAGGCTGCAAGCACTCTTTTTGTACGTTTTGCTACACCTTCTGGCGACATTCCAATGGATTCTGCATAACGGGCGGCTAAAACCATCCCAATCGAGATTGCTTCACCATGATTAAGCTGACCGTAACCAGTTAACGCCTCAAAAGCATGACCAAAGGTATGACCTACATTTAAGGTCATGCGAATATCTTGCTCAGTTTCGTCTTTGGCTACTACCGCCGCTTTCACGGCACAGCCGCGATAGATGGCTTCACTAACCAGTTTTGCATCCAATTCCATTAGGCCTTTCGCATGCTCCTCCAGCCATCCAACAAAGCCCTCATCTGAAATTAGTCCATGCTTGATCACTTCCGCAAAGCCAGCGGAGATTTCTCTACGAGGCAATGTTTGCAGAGTATCCACATCATAAATAACCATCAGAGGTTGGTGAAAAGCTCCAATTAAATTTTTGCCCAAACGATGATTAATCGCTACCTTGCCACCTACCGAGCTATCATGAGCCAATAAGCTTGTGGGAATTTGCACAAAATCAATTCCACGCATATATGTAGCCGCTACAAAGCCTGCCAGGTCACCTACGACTCCACCGCCTAACGCTAGCACGACAGATTTACGATCAAGTCCTGCCTCAATAGCAGCTGTCATCACCTCTTCATAAACAGCAAACTGCTTCGCTTTTTCACCAGCTACAACAATGTGGGAAAAAACCTGGTATCCCGCTTGTTCTAGAAGAAGCTGCAACGGCTTCAAATAATGCTGCGCCACATGAGCGTCTGTAATGAGGAATAATTTTTGAGAGACTTTGATGTTTGCCTCCTGCAATAGGGCAGGTGTTTGGCTCAACAAACCTGCCCCAATATGAATAGGATAAGCTCTTTCATTCAAGTCAACTAGTAACGTACGTTTTTCCATTAGAATCTCTCCGTATAAGCTCGATATTCTTCTACGTTTGCCACCATATCGTCTAAAGCATCAGACGGGAACTTCTCACACATGGCACGCGCTATTTCCCAAGCAATGACTGCTTCGGCAACTACACTTGCTGCTGGTACAGCACAACTATCTGAACGTTCAATAGTTGCTGCAAATGGCTCCTTCGTATCAATATCTACACTCATTAACGGTTTATATAAAGTAGGGATAGGCTTCATTACACCTCGCACAACGATAGGCATTCCAGTGGTCATACTACCCTCCAAGCCGCCTGCCCGATTCGTTTTGCGACTGTAGCCTTTTCCTTCTGTCCATTCAATCTCATCGTGTACCTGAGAGCCTGGCAATCCTGCCGCTTCAAAACCGATTCCGATCTCTACTCCTTTAAAGGCTTGAATGCTCATAATAGCTTGCGCCAATCTTGCATCCAGCTTGCGATCCCATTGCACATGACTACCTAAACCAATCGGTACACCTTCCACAATTACTTCTACAATTCCGCCTAAAGAATCGCCTTCTTCTTTAGCACGATCGATAAGCTCCATCATTTTTTTCTCTGCATCAGGGTCAATACAACGTACAGGTGAATCCTCTGTTATTTGCATTAGCTCATCCAGGGACAATTCACGTTCTTGGGCCACTACCTGTCCAATCTGCTTAACATGCCCAGCTACCCGAATACCGAATTGGGATAACAATTGACGTGCCACCGCACCTACGGCTACACGCATTGTCGTTTCCCTCGCACTAGAGCGCTCCAGAATATTTCGCATATCCCTTTGGTGATATTTAATAGCCCCATTCAAGTCAGCATGACCAGGACGCGGACGTGATACACGACGACGTGCTTCATCCTCTTCTGGCACAGGTGTAGCACTCATAATTTTTTGCCAGTGGGTCCAGTCATTATTCTCAACAACCAACGTAACAGGAGCCCCCGTTGTATAACCATGACGAACACCAGATACGACCTGAACAGTATCTTTCTCAATCTGCATCCGGCGACCTCGACCATGCCCCTTTTGGCGACGGTGTAATTGTTTGTTTATTTCGTCAAATGAAAAGGGGAGATTGCTAGGAATTCCTTCAATAATAGCTGTTAATTGTGGTCCGTGTGACTCTCCTGCGGTTATATATCTCACTCTTCTCTCCTCCAGTCAAATCCTTTAACACTTTTAAGCGATATAATATCATACATAGCCTAAGATGAAAACAAAAATAGACAAAATGCTTCTCACAATAAGGAGAAGCATTCTGCCATCTCTATAGATGATCGATTGTTATCAGTCGATCAGCCTGCTCACGATAGTAGAGTCGCTTCTGCATTACTAGGTTTTCCAGCTGGCGAGTTTCCGCTCCTAGAATTTGTCCGCACTCCTGTAAATTGATGAGCCCAAGTCGATACGCTTCAATCACCTTTGATTTATCCATTGACTCGTTGCCTCCATCTGGAAATGTTTATCTTCCTAGTAGCTATTGTTCAATAAATAAATCATTGGTATACATCTTTCATTACGATTTTACAGTGTTTTTTTGTAAAAAAACGTATCTTCTACTTCAAACTGATATTGTTGCGGCTGGAAAATTTGCTCTGTGCTTCCCACAAACAATACGCCGCCAGGGCGTAGGGCACGACTAAACTTTTGATATAATTCATGCTTCGCTTCTTCTGTAAAATAAATCAAGACATTTCGGCAAATAATTAGATCAAAGCCTGTATCAAACGACTCCGCAAGCAGATTATGCTTTTTAAAGTTCACGGCATTTTTAATTTCTTGATCTAAACGATAAGTAAGCTGGTCCTTATGAAAATATTTCTGTAATAAATCTTTAGGGCAATCCTGTAAGGAACGCTCCAAATATACACCCTGCTTCGCTTTCGCCAGCGCTCCCTCGTCAATATCGCTAGCAAGGATGCTAGAGGACGCTAGTAATTGCTTTCTTTTTAACACAAGTGACAGTGTATACGGTTCTTCTCCAGTCGAACACGCTGCGCTCCACACCTTCAAACGACGGGATTCTGCATATAATCTTGGCAAAATTTTATTTTCGAGCGTCTCCCATCTGCCTGGATTTCGGAAAAACTCTGAAACATTTATTGTCATCCGATCCAAGAATTCGTAAAATAAATCCAAATCTTTATTCAGGGCCTCAAAATACGCGACAAAGCTGTTATATCCCCGCTTGATTCGTAATGAGGTTAATCTGCGTTTCATTTGTGCTTCTTTATATAACGCTAGATCAATCCCTGTTTTCTTTTTAATCAGTGCAATAAATTGCAAGAAGTCTTTATCCTCCACTGTGTGTATCCCCCTTTTGCCTTACTCCAAGCCATTCGTTACACTATTCGTCAAATCCTGCTACGATACGAAAAAAAGACCTTCAAAAGAAGGCCCTTCTTACGAAATTTGTCATTTTAGATCCAACGAGCGATCGTTTTTTCTACGGAAACGATTTCATCCTTTGAGAACCAAAGACCAATTTCACGCTCTGCACTTTCAGCAGAATCAGAACCGTGAATGATATTCATGCCTACAGATACTGCGTAATCACCACGGATCGTACCAGGTGCTGCATCTGCTGGGTTCGTTTTCCCCATCATGTTACGGGCAGTGCTAATCACCTTGTCGCCTTCCCATACCATTGCAAATACAGGACCAGAAGTAATGAAGTCTACTAATTCACCAAAGAATGGACGCTCTTTATGTTCAGCATAATGCTCTTCCGCTTTTTCACGGCTCACATTCATTAGTTTAGCGCCAACCAAAGCAAAGCCTTTTTTCTCAAAACGGGCAACGATCTCTCCTACAAGATTACGTTGTACGCCGTCTGGCTTTACCATGATAAAAGTTTTTTCCATTCGAATGCCCTCCATACCTCTATGTAGAAAATATTTGTACCAACGAAAATTTTATCAGAAGAAAGCCGTACAAGCAACCGCTCAATTGCAGAAACTTCAATAAATTTGATCGATATGGAAAAGTTGTTATTTTCATATAGTAAGAGGCATGCATCTGTTCATCATGCAAATCCTCCCTATACATAAAGCCCCTTTCCCACAAGAAAGAGGCTTCTGCATCAACTCTGGATTAAAATTTACGCCCACCAATATAATCAGCAATTTGTAGTAATGATTTTTTGGTCGGTGATGCAGGCAGATCTACTAATGCTAGTTTTGCTCTTTTTAGATAGCGTTCAGCCAACGCTTGTGAATAAGCAATTCCTTCTCCCTGATGAATCAGCGGAATTGCCTGTTCAATACGAGAGTTGATATCACCCTTACGAATCCACTCCTGAAAGACATCCTTTGTACTGCCCTGATAAGCGCTATAAAGAGCTGGCAAAGTGACGTTTCCTTGACGTAAGTCACTTCCCGCCGGCTTACCTAGCTGTTTTTCTGTTCCTGTAAAATCTAGGATATCATCTGTAATTTGAAAAGCCATTCCAACATTATACCCAAAATGATACATACGGCGCACGACATCTGCCGATGCATTAGTCGCAACTGCGCCAAGCTGACAGCTAATCGCAATTAAAAGCGCTGTTTTGCGTTTAATCCGGCGGAGATAATTGCGCAAGCCCTGATTCCAATTCCCCAAATCACGAACTTGCTCAATCTCTCCTTTACACATCTCCACAATAGCTTTGGAGAGAATTTGATGGATCGCTGGATTAGGTAATTGCGTTACGATACCTAAAGCTCTTGCTAGTATGTAGTTTCCAGAATACATCGCCACTCGATTGTCCCATTTCGTGCGTACGGTGTCTCTGCCTCGGCGCTTGTTTGCATCATCCACCACATCATCATGAACAAGTGTAGCCATATGAATAAGCTCAAGCGGTACAGCTACTTGAGATAAATTTTGCACATTATAATCGCCAAATTTCCCCGCTAGCAACACAAAGACAGGGCGGATTCGCTTTCCGCCTGCCTTCAGAAGATGGGTAGAAGATTGGTAGAGTTCACGAGACTCTGGATTAATGGCTCGTTCCAGTTCTCGTTCGATATATGAAACATCACTTTTTACTTGCATATAGATATCGACCAGATTCATTTCATCCACCTAACTCGTTGACATAGTAGTAATGTTGTCCGTTGCCCAAAATGCTACTTTCACCGGCTTGGGCAATAGACCAAGATCAGCCGTGCAAGCATAGTAATGTTCCAATCCCATAATTTGTTCCTGCGTAAAATCATGAATGAGTCCAGTAAAATACCCTTCCCAGAAAGATACATCGCCACCAAAATGCTGGTGAGCATACTGAACGATTTCACTACAATCGGCATGACTCTTGTTTTTGCTACGAACAAATTCCTCATGAAGCTGATGCAACAATTTACCATGTGTTTCAACAGCTTCTCTGCGAATGGCCCATACAGCAAACGTCATTGGGTATCCTGTATGCTCATACCACAGCTGTCCTAAATCGTACACATAATATCCCAGATCCTGCTGACGAGCGAGAATTGCTTCATCTCCAATGAGCAGGGCAGCATCGTGTTCCTCCATCATCGACTTGATATCAGGGCGCATTGTGGTGTATTCAAGACTCATACCCTTAAATTTTTCCAATATTACCCGCAACAAATTAACAGAGGTGGCAGAGGTATTCGTTAATGCAATACGAGCTTGATCCAGTTGATCAATCGGACGTTTACTAAATAAGAAAATAGAACCTACAGGACCTTTAGCACCAACACATACATCTGGCATTAGCACATATTGATCTTCATGTTCCGCGTAGCTGAAGGAGGATATAGGACCTACGTCAATGATCCCATCTGCCATAGCTTTATTTAATTGTGCAGGATATTGCTGGATAAAATCAGCTTTCCCCAAAAAGCGGTCTAAATTTACATAAAAATAGACAGGAAGCGTGTTTGTATATAAGATTTGTCCGACCTGTAGTTGTCTTTTACTCATGGCCCTCTCCCCATCTCGTAAACAAATGATTTTCCACATCAAGTTGGTCAAGTGCTTTGCCAACCACGAAATTCACTAGGTCATCAAGTGTTTGCGGGCGTTGATAGAAACCAGGCATCGCAGGGAGAATCTTAACTCCGATACGGCTTAGTTTCAGCATATTCTCTAGATGTAGCGCGTTAAAGGGTGTTTCACGTGGGACCAGCACGAGCTTGCGTCCCTCTTTAATCATTACATCAGCACAGCGTTCTAATAAATTGCCGGAAGCACCGTGAGCAATACCCGAAAGTGTTCCCATCGAACATGGGATAATAATCATCCCATCACTATTATACGAGCCACTTGCCATCGGACAATTAAAATCTCGCAGCGTCCAATAATGAAGCTCGCCTGCGGAGTATTTCTTAAAATACCCTTGTAAAAACGTCTCACGTTCATCCACAGCAGGTGCAAAATCCAATTCATCATGAAAAACCTGCCAACCAGCTTCTGTTATCATCAAGTGAACCGTATGTCCAGCTCTTAGCAATTCTTCAACTAGTCGAATTCCATATTTGGCACCACTTGCTCCTGTTATGCCTACACCTAGTTTCATCTTTTTCATAGAATCACCAAGTCCAGAACAGTAAAGCAGCATATCACTACGCTAAAAATACCATTCATTGCAAAGAAAGCAATTTCAATTTTAGACAGGTCGTTATGTTTAACTTGACTGTGCTCATAGAGTAAAATCGCTGCCCCAGCAATAATGCCGACAAGAAACCATACGGATAGATTAGTCGTCATATACATCAAGAGAAGACCTAGAATGGTTAACAAATGACAGAGGCGAGCAATTATCAGTGCATTCTTAATTCCAAACCGACTAGGGACAGAGTAGAGACCTTCTTTAACATCGAACTCTGTATCCTGACAAGCATAAATAATATCAAAACCGGCTGTCCAGATCATGACTGTAAAGAACAGTAGCATTGCAGTTCCATTTACTTGACCTGTGGTTGCAATCCAACCGCCCAAGGGCCCGAACCCAAGGGCTACACCTAAGATAAAATGGCAGAGCCACGTAAATCGTTTGCAATAGGAATATAAGACTAATACAAAGACTGCAAGTGGTAAAAGCTTAACTGCTAATGGGTTTAGTTGCCATGCAGCAACGAATAAGACCAAGAAAGAAACAATAATAAAAAGAAGCACTTCCGTGACAGACAGCAATCCTGCCGGAATGGCACGCTTCGCTGTTCGCGGGTTTTTTGCATCAATGACACGGTCTATCAACCGATTTAGTGACATCGCTGCGCTTCTTGCCGCTACCATCGCTATCGTAACCCAGAAGATTTCACCCCAGGTAGGCCATGTACCTTCTATAATGATATTGCCTAGTACTGCCCCAATAAAAGCAAATGGCAACGCAAAAATACTATGTTCAAATTTAATCATTTCGAGAATGATTTTCACTTTACTAAAGACCATTTTGACTTGCACTTCCATTCTATTTTGCGGATAGGCTATGGATTTTTCGTACCAATATGCAGGGCAGAGACACCGCCCATAAACAATTTTACCTGTACATGATCAAGCCCCGCTCTTCTAAACATCTCAGCCAGCTCTTTACTGTCAGGAAAATTCGTAAGGGACTGAGGTAACCAAGCGTATTCTTCATACTTATTAACTACCATTTTAGCAACAATTGGTAGCATTTTATAGAAATAAAGATAAAATAGCTTACGATATGGGATAAATGGTGGCTTCGATACCTCTAAAGACACAACCTTGCCCCCTGGCTTTACAACGCGTGTCATCTCGTTAAGCACCGTTTGTACATCGGGCACGTTGCGTAGGGCAAATCCAATCGTAACAAAATCAAACGTATTATCTTCAAAGGGCATTTTCATGGCATCAGCATTCACTAATTGCACTTGACTTAGCCCTTCCTTTTCGACCTTGTACGCTCCTACATTCAACATATTTTGACTAAAATCAAGCCCTATTACTTTCCCAGTAGGACCTACTGTTTTGGCCAAGCTAATTGTCCAATCGCCAGTCCCGCATGCAACATCCAGACAAGCATCTCCTGGCTTCACCTGCATTTGGTTCATCGTATACTTGCGCCATGATGAATGGCTGCCAAAGCTGATGACATTATTCATACGGTCATATTCATTCGCGATGCTCTCAAAAACGGAATGTACATATTCCGCCTTCGATGGTTGTCCATTTGTGTTCAAAGCCTACATCTCCTCTGCCCGCTTTAACCGTTGTACGCGATTGGTATAGCGGGAAGTCATCCACGCTAACTCGCTTTGTGTGTCGCCCGATTTTAAGGTAACGATCAATTGCTCACAGATATGCAATAATTCCATGACTTTCCCTTCAATCATTTCGACTGCATTGGCGATTGTTGAGCCTGGCTTCTGTAGCAAAAATTGTGTCAAGCCGTTTGGAGCTTGCTCTTGCCATTGTAACTGCTCCCATTCCCCGATCAGTTGTTCAAAGGCTGAGGTCTGTTCAAATAAGCTGGTCCAAAATTCGCGTACAGAGTCATTTTTTGCATATTTGTCTACAAAAGCTACATAAAGAGCCGTATCAATCTTTTTGCGCAAGCTAAGATACGTCTCCTGTGTCAATTTATTTTCTTTCTGAGCAATATATAGCTTCATTTTCGTTTCGTGAGCAAGCTGGTTACCTACAGCCAAAACTTGAATTGCTTCAATCTCATTAGCGTCAGCGAGTATATTATAGTAAAGACTACTGTAGAAATCCCCCGCTAAAACGGTTAACTGTCTATTACGTTCGGAAACCAGCGTTTTTTCATAATGATTCCGTACGGTTTCATGTGTATCAATGCCCAATTGTACGAACCCAGTCGCTACCGAGAGTAGATGAGCTCGTTCTTTTGTGAAGCCGTTCTCATGTAAAAAGAAGAATAAGAGAGCGAGTCGATTTTCAGCCATAGCTGGGACATCCACATATTGTTGAATATATGTTTGTTGTATTCGACCTTGAATTTCTTCGATGATAGCTTTTAATTCCTGTGAATATGCATTTCGATCTGTGCCCATTATGCCTCCTCCATTTAAAGCGTTGAAGCTCCATCACTGTCCCCATTTTTTACAAAGAATGTAATGTTTTTGAACACAAAAAAATGGTACGCAGTAATCCATCGCCATACAGTATATCACACTTTTAAAGGAAGGAATAATTTTCTGCTGTAATCAAGTTGCTTCTTTAACAAAAAAATGCTGCTTTACATACTGCTCTGCATCGCTTAGTTCAGTTGGGCTTTTCCATTTATCTTCTTGTCCCATTTGCGCTCGATCTGCTTGGATCAGAAGCGTAGCTGGGCTTTGTGCTTTTTGTTCATTTGATCTAGTGAATTGGAGGGTGACATGCTTAACATTCGTCGTCTTATTCATCAGTACATAAACAATTGAATAGGCATCATGATACATGAGGTCATTTACTTTCTTGTGGTCTTCAGGCAAGGACAGCGTGAGCATGATGGAAGGCTGATCCCACTCTACATGACTTATCTTATAATGAGTTTCCAGTAAAGTAAATAAATCCACAAGATTGTGTGAACTTACTGTAAGTCTAGGAAATTCTCGAAAGGTTGGGACGTCAGCGACAGGTCCTTTTTTTGTAAAAACCGGCAAAACGGACAGCATCAGTGATAAACCTACTGAAATCATCATTGCAAATAAAAATCGCCGTGGCATTTTATGCATTCCCCCTTTTTCCATTCTATAAAAGAAAAAAGCAGGCTATGCCTGCCAGAGAGAAAAATGCTGGTAATACCTTCAAAGGAGTAGAAACGATTTTCTTATTTATCTATCTTTGATGAATCAGTGTAGCCTTTTTTTCTATAGCGGAAAATCGCCTTTAACTCCTTATACGTACGAAAAGGCTTGCTGATGACACGGTACGGCATGGTTGAGATAAAATGACTTAAATCTTCTCTGAATTCCTGAGTGATCCGTTGTGGCTTCGAAATAATTCGGTCAACATACTGCGAATAAATTTCTTTCAACAAATCTGGTTCCATAACGCTCTCTTTTCCACACTGCTCACATTTAACCATATATAAAATATCATGTACATATGTGACAGTGTGAGGTGCTTGACCAAGACAAGTTATGCAGTAGAGTTCTGTTTCAATCACTGTCTCTTCCAAACCCGTTCCCTCCTTACTCCTCACTGTTGCCTTTATCATCAGATGTAGCAATTAATTCTCTAGCTGTGCGCTCATCTACAAATAATTTATGGAAATAACCACCACGTAAAGCAGCTCTAATTGCTGTCACTTTCGCTAACCCAGTCGCCACTGCAATAACAGTGGGAATTTGAAATAAATCGGGCAGGTCAATCCCAATAACGCGATTGTTCAACGGTATCTGAATCTGTTTGCCATCCTTGTCGATAAAGCGGGAGCCTATATCCCCTACAGCTTGATTTTGCTTTAGCTCTTCCATTTCCTCTTCTTTTAAATATCCCATGTTAAACAATGTTGATTCTTCCAGAAAACCGATTCCTAACAGGGCAATTTCCACCTTGCGAATTTGATCTAGTAAAACGCGAATGGATTCTGATTGTAGAATTTGTTCCTTGAGATCAACTGTTTCTACCAACGCCGGCGCATATAAAAATTCACAGTTTGCACCCATTCGTTTTGAGAGCTCATAGGCTAATTGGTTAGAATGGATTTCCACGTGCTTTCGTCCTGTCCCTCCAACTAGAGGGTACACCATCATTTCTGGATTTCGTTCGTACGGGTATTCATTTACCATATGATAGAGGGTAGTTCCCCATGATAATCCGATGCTTTTGACGTTTTTAGCCAATTTAGATAGATGCATGGCTGCTTCCTTAGCTACTAGCTGCTTGATTAATTCCTGATTCTCTATTCCGTTCGCAGGCACAACAATAGCTTCATCTAAAGAAAACATTTCTTCTAGCTTTTGTTCAATCTCCACTACGTTTACAGTCTCATCTTTAATAATGATCTCTACAATTCCAGCATCTTTTGCTTTTTGTAGGAGTTTGGATATTACAGGGCGGGAAACCCCGATCTTTTTAGAGATTTCTGCTTGGGTTAGTCCTTGAAAATAATATAGTTTAGCGACACGCACGAGTTCCCTTTTCTCAGCCCAATCCATTGTCTCACCTCTCTTACATCTATCATCCTTCATCTATTATAAACATAAACTCATAGGAGCGCGAAAAAGATTACAAATTCCTGTACCATCGTAAGCAATCCATAAATCTCTAAGATAAGAGGAGCAAAAAAGAACTGAGGAAGGGCGTCCCCAGTTCTTCTTTTATGTTGTGTCCCATGTAAGCTGCTCTATAGATATCAAGCCTTTACGAGTGGATACCTTTTCCTAACCAATCACTCGCCGCTTCTAGTAATCCTTCTGATACAGTTGGATGTGGAAAAATCAGATTTGCCATTTCTTCAACGGTTCCTTCCAATTGCATATAAGCAGAGATTTGTGAAATCATCTCAGTCACATGTGGGCCAACCATCACAGCCCCTACTATTTCCCCGTAGGTCTCATCTGCAATCAGCTTTACAAAGCCTTCTGCTTGACCACTTGCTAAGGCCTTACCGTTCACCGCGAGCTGATACACTGAGGTTTTTACCTGAAAGCCCTTTTCTTTTGCTTCACGCTCGCTAAGCCCTACACTTGCTATCTCAGGGTAGGTGTAGATGCATCTTGGGACGATATGGTATTCCATATCTTTAGTGTGCCCTGTCGCATTCAGAGCAGCTACAATTCCTTCTGCACTTGCTACATGAGCCAATTGCCAATTGCCAACCACATCACCTATAGCATAGAGATTTTGTACACTTGTTTCCATACGTGCATTTACTTTAATAAATGGACCATCCATATCAAGTGATAGGTTAGCAGATGCCGACAGATTCGGGCGACGTCCAATTGCGACTAGTATTTCTTCCGCGACAACATCCTGTTTTGCTCCAGCTTCATTGTAGATCATAAGCTGTTTTTGCGAGCCAAGGGCTTTAACCGCAGCTACTTTCGCCTTGGTGAGAATCGTAATTCCCCTTTTGCCTACATGTTTTGTTAGTACCTGTGAAGCCATTTCATCTTCTGTAGCCAGTATGCGATCTGCCATTTCAATGATTGTTACCTTTGTTCCCAAGCTTTCAAAAATGCTGGCAAACTCTACACCAATAACACCACCGCCAATAATGGCAAGGGACGCAGGAATTTTCTCTATATCAAAAATAGTATCGCTTGTGTGATATGCTACCTGCTCTAATCCTTCAATCGGAGGTACGGCTGGAGAGGAGCCTGTCGCAATAATGATTGACCCTACCTTGATTCTCTCTGGTTTATCACCCGTAATTTCCACGATCTGGTCTGGTTGAATCTCTGCCTTACCATGATAGAAATCAATATTTCCCGTTCGTAATAGATGGGCAATTCCTCCACGGAGCTGATTAATAACGTGATTTTTTCTCTGCATCATTTTTGGTAAGGAGAGCCTCATGTCTCCTACCTCAATTCCGTATTTGGACGCATCTCTGATAGCATGAATCATTTCGGCATGCTTCAATAACGCTTTAGATGGAATACATCCTCGATTCAAGCAGGTTCCTCCCAAATGTCCCTGCTCAATAAGCGCCACCTTCTTTCCTTCTTTTGACGCGCGAATCGCCGCTACGTATCCGCCCGGTCCTCCCCCGATGACAACAATATCGTAGGTTTTCATGGCTGTTCCCCCTAGACTAGTAGCTGATATGGTTCTTCAAGAGAGCGTTTTATACTTTGTAAAAATTCTGCTGCTGGTGCTCCATCCACGATCCGATGGTCAAAGGAAAGGCTCAAAGTCATCTGCGGACGAAGTTTTAACTCTCCGTGAATCCCAACTGCTTTTTCCGTAATACGGCCAACCCCTAAAATGGCAACCTCTGGCTGGTTAATAATGGGTGTAAAGGCATCAATGTCGTACATTCCAAGATTGCTAATGGTAAAGGTGCCACCCTGCATCTGATCAGGAAGCAATTTACCTTCTCTTGCTAATCGTCCCAGCTCTTTGCACTCTGTCGTTAATGTCGCCAAGCCTTTCTGATCAGCATGTTTGACAACTGGCACTAGTAGACCGTTTGGTACTGAAACCGCAAGACCCGTGTTTACTTCCTGTTTATAGAGAATATAGTCACCTTCAACGGAAGCATTCATCTGTGGATGTTGACGCAATGCTATCGCAACCGCTTTCATGATGATCTCTGTATAAGACAACCGATATCCTGTCTGATTCTCAATCACTGGGAGTAAGCTTTTGCGAAGCTTGATTGCATTGCTCATATCTACTTCCGTTACTAGCGTGACATGCGGTGCTGTAGTAACACTTCGGATCATTCTCTCAGAGATAACCTTACGCATGCCCTCCAGTTTCACACGCGATAACTCCACAGATGATTTTGTGTTGTTTGCTACACTGCTGTTCATAGCTACTTGCAAACGATTAGGAGGAGCCTGCATAACATCATGTTTTGTGATTTTTCCATTAGCACCTGATCCCTGTATGCTGTTTAACTGGACTCCCGTGTTCAAGGCGATTTTTTTCGCTAGAGGTGTTATCATTCTCTCTTGATCATGCTTACCATAAGCTTCTACATCTTCGGCATGAATGCGCCCATATGTTCCACGCCCTCTAATCTCATGTAGTGCGACACCGTTTTCTCGTGAAAGACGTCGAGCCGCTGGTGTAGCCCGCACTTTATTCGCTTCTTCTTCAGAAGTAGAAGTCTCTCTTTTAGCTTCGCTCTCCTCACTAGCTTTGTTTATATCAGTAGGAGTTTTTTCTTCCTCCATCTCTGGGGGCATGTCTGGAACTTGTTCTCCCGGCTCTCCAATATACCCGATGATTTTTTGTACAGGTACAATCGCGTTTACATCATCATAAATTTTTAGTAACGTACCTGTTGCATACGCCTCTACTTCAATGTTAATTTTGTCTGTCATCACTTCTAGTAGTAGGTCTCCCTCTTCTACCGGGTCTCCCTCTTTTTTAAACCATTGCAAAATGGTTCCCGTCTCCATTGTCATACTAAGCTTCGGCATGAAGATTCCTGTTGCCATGTTCCTCTCCCCCTTCTAACGATGTGCCACTGTGTCTTTTACTGCTTGTATAATATCAGGCACCTGCGGGATTGCCGCCTTTTCTAAAACAGGATTATAAGGCATTGGTATCGACTTACCGCCCAATCGTCTAATAGGGGCATCTACATAATCGAAGGCTTCACTCTCGGCAATCATGCTGACAATCTCTCCGCCGAATCCGCCGAACTTGACCGCTTCATGAACCACAATTAGCTTTCCTGTTTTCTTCACTGACCGAATAATGGTGTCGGTATCCAATGGCACCAATGTTCGTGGATCGATAACTTCCACAGAGATGCCTTCCTTTTCTAATTCGGTGGCTGCTTCTAATGCTTTGTGTATCATAATAGCAGTGGCTACAATTGTTACGTCTGTGCCTTCACGTTTTACATCTGCCACACCAAGCGGAATACTGTATGATTCTTCTGGGACATGCCCCAATGTTTTATAGAGGAGCTTGTGTTCATAAAAAATCACCGGGTTATGATCGTCGATGGCTGCCTTTAATAACCCCTTTACATCATAAGCAGTTGAGGGCTGGACCACTTTTAGCCCGGGAATATGGGCCATCCACGCTTCCAAGCTTTGTGTATGCTGCGCCGCGGCACCTGTACCCGAACCAGATGGTGTACGTACGACCATCGGTACCTTCCCTTTCCCACCAAACATGTAGCGATTTTTCGCAGCCTGATTTACCAACTGGTCCATTGCAATGGTTATGAAGTCAGAGAATTGTAGCTCCATGATAGGTCGCATGCCAGTCATAGCGGCTCCGACAGCAGCTCCTGCAATCGCCGCTTCGGAAATCGGTGTGTTGCGGATTCGCTCTGGACCAAATTCTTCAATCATCCCACGCGACACCCCAAACGCTCCTCCATATACTCCAATGTCTTCTCCCATCAAAAAAACATCTGGATTGACACGCATCTCCTGAGTCATCGCTTCTCGGACCGCTTCTAAGTACGTAATCTCTCTCATGAGGTTCCCTTCCTTCTTTTTTATCCGTTATGCGTAAACGTCTTCTTCCAACGTATCTAGGGAAGGCATCGGGCTTTTTTCTGCAAACACCACTGCTTCCTCGATCTCCTTCTTTGCCTGCTGTTCTATTTCTTTGGCCTGTTCTTGTGTAAGTAGGCCTTTTTCTATCAAGATTTCCTGTAATCTTTTGATACAATCACGATTTTTCCGCCAATCCAGTTCTTCATCACGTGTCCGATATTTTTTCGCATCACTCTTAGAGTGGCCTTTATAACGATATGTTTTGGCTTCGATTAAAGTAGGTCCTTCACCACGCCGAGCTCGTTCTGCTGCTTCAGCTACAGCATTCATGACTGCCAAAAGATCGTTTCCATCTACTACTACACCAGGAATACCATAGGCTTTTGACCGATCCGCAATATTTTCGATATTCACCATTTCCGTTACAGGACCAGACATTCCATATTGATTATTTTCACAGAAAAAGATAACTGGCAATTTCCAGATGGACGCCATATTTAGTGATTCATGAAAACTGCCTTCATTGCTCGCTCCATCGCCAAAAAAACTGATTGTAACATAGCCTAGCTTCTTCATTTGTGAGGTTAGCGCTGCTCCAACTGCAATAGGGATACCGCCACCGACAATTCCATTCGCGCCTAAATTGCCTTTCTCTACATCCGCAATATGCATTGATCCGCCTTTTCCCTTGCAATATCCTGTTTCACGACCAAATAGTTCAGCCATCATTTTATTAACATCAGCACCTTTGGCAATGCAGTGACCATGACCTCGGTGCGTACTCGTAATTTTATCCGTTGGTTGAAGCACAGCGATTGCACCTGCCGCCGTTGCCTCTTGTCCGACACATAGATGGGTTGTTCCGTGAATTAATCCTTTTGCGAAAAATTCATCCACCTTTTCATCAAAAAAGCGTATGACCCACATTTGATGTAATAATTCAACCAACTTTTGCTCCGTAATCATCTTAGGTAATTCCCAAGCAGTAGTCATGTTGTACCCTCCTTTGCTCTTTAGAAAAACAAAAGGCCGAATACCTCCACACAGGGAAGCATTCGGCCCGAGGCCCTTTTTACATTTGTTCTAGTTGATTACATTTGTTCTACACCTTTATTTTACCTCTTTTTTTACATCCGTCAACTATTACTTTCTGCGCTGTCTATCCTTCTAACAGCTTTGGGTTTTCTTCCAATCTTTTTTTAAATTCCTCTTTGGTCAACTTTTCAATGGAAATAAGAAATACTTCTTCCGTACCCTCACATACAAATTTATCGTGTTCAAACAATTTATATATTTTTGTACCAGGAGTCACTCTTTTCATTGATTCCATCTCCCTTCCTCCCCGCCTCTGGTTGTAATCTTCTGGATATTTGCTGGTTCCTCCAATGCTTCCATTAATTCTTCCACAGCAAATTGGCATGTATCATTAACTGCCAGCATGATCACCCAGTCTACCTGAATTCCCGGTTCCCACTCCAGAGGGTGAGCCAATGGCAAAATGGCAATGGCAGGATTGATAGTCTGAGCAGGTTCTGCATGCGGGATAGCAATACCACCTGCGAGTGATGTTGCCCCGAGCTTTTCTCGTTCCCACACCTTTTGTACGAATTCGGGTTTTACATAGCCTTTTTCTACTAGCTTGTGAGCAAGAAATAGAATTGCTTCCTTTTTATTCGAAATGTTGCAAGCAGAAAAAATAAGGTCGGTCACTATTAAATCCTGCATGTGTAGCGGTGTTCGTTGGTCAACAGAAGCTTGTCCAACGGTCAGATCCCCGATCATTAACAAGCGATCTAAAAACGAAAATCCGCTTCCCTCAATTAAATGCTGTAAGGAGATGAATGGTAGTCCCTCTACCAATGGATCAATCGTGCCTACAACAGCTAAAATATGATATTCCTCTTTCCACCTTGTATAGGAGGAACGTACTGTATGAGTATTAGCAAATAAATAATGCAGATCACCACCACGATCACCGACATGCTCGCTCACAATTTGTCCAAGCTGACGTGCTGCCCCTTCCCCCGTCAAGCAAACCAACATCAACGCTTTGGGTTTCACTATTTTCCACTCATCTAAAAAAGGGGAAACAGGCATACGCCATTGAACAATTTCCTGCGCGACATGAGACAATGACTTTGGTGCGTATAAACACCGGCGCATAACCTCCATAGCAAATGGCAAGCTCAAGGGGGCAAATATCAATGTTTCGACTTGAACATGTTCTCGCCAAATCTCTTCACTGCCTACCATCCGTCCCGCATCTGCCAAGACAACGACTCCCATGCCATGATCTGCGCGTTTAATCGCAGAGCTAACTTTGGACAAAAAGCGCTCCTCCGAATCATCTACAGAGAGACTAACTGCTTGAATGTGATGCTGTCCAAATAAAGAATGTAATTGTTCTGCCATACTCTCAGCAATACTGCCGTATGAAACCAACACCATACCTACCGTTGGTGAATTTTTTTCAATCAGGGTGCAATGCTTTACATAGCGAGCCAGCATTTCTGTTTCTGCCTTCGTAATGCTAATTCCCCACGTGCTTTTGATTACCTCTGCCATCTCCTGAGCAACAATCCACTCCATAGAAAGGTAGGAGGAAGCTGCTTCGCTTTTTTGATCCCCATGATATATCTGATTTGGCTCTGTAACCTGATAACGTTCTAGCATTCCTTTCACATGCAAGGCAAGAGCCATTACTAGTTTTTCATGATCGAGTACGAGGTGCTTTTCTGCAATCCATAGCATTTGCTCTACCATTTGCATGACCTTTTCTCCGACAAAAATACTTAAACTACGCACACGTTCCGCATCTGATTTACGTTTTCCACTGTCATCTCTTAATCGTTCACGGCATTCCTGCTGTAATCGGAGTCGAATTAATTCAGGCCGAACTCCCTGTTGATTCATTTGGGCAAATCGAATGTGCAGCCAATGATAAATGGAGTCAGGAGCTAATGCTGGTAGAGCGCTTCGTGTCGTTCTTTCATCACCTTGGACAGGAGAAAGGTGTTCAACTAACCAATCTATGAATTCGTTACAAACAAAAGCGCGAATGTCTGCTTGTAGCTGCGTAATGTTCCCCGTATACCCATTCATCCGTTTTTTACGCTCGCCGCATTTATCCTTATGAATCGGGCACCCCGCTTGTTGTGCTTGCTGCTGAATCATATCATCAATTAACCGAAGCTGTGACTCCCTCGGCCATGAAGCTAAGGATGGCAAGTGAACCTGAATAGGAAACAGACGATGCAGTAAGTCAGGATCACCCCAACCTGCTGTATTTGTGCTGGACGCAAAAATGAATACGGGTGAGTCCATCTCTCGTACACGCTTAAGTACCGCTTCTATAGACTCAAGAGATAAAAGCTGAATTTCCCGAATATACAATGCCCCGCCTACATCTTGATAGCTACTTAGTGTATCGCAGATCCTTTGCTCAAATAATGGGCCTTCCGTCATTTCGCGTATATCTATTTCTGTAAAAATTGCTTCTGATTTCAGTTGTTTCTCTTGTTTTGCAAAGGAAAAGGCGGCTTCTGCTATAGCTCGCTTTCCTGTTCCCTTTTCTCCCTGAAATAAAATGGGGAGCTTTTGGTACGGATATAAGATGACCGCCTTCACCTGTTGGACAAATGGTAAAAGGAAGCCATCGCTCTCGATCAAATCAGCAAACTGACGCAGTTTTCGGTGTACTGACTGTTCCTTGCCTAAAGAAGTATGAGATCCGGTAGCCAGAGGCATCTCTTGCCAATCTTCCTGCTGTTCTTTCCGTAAATTCATCACAGTAAATTTTGATATTTCAAAACCTATTTTACGTAGCTCTCCTGTTAGCTTGCGATCGGATATCTGTGAATGCTTCTTTAAAATCCTGTTCATTTCTGCTAGTAGCAATGGTAACCGCCGTTTGCGGGAATCAGGGATTTGAAGCTGCTGACGCAACAACGTACATTTATCTCTCCTAATTCCTAATTTTCCGGCAATCTCTTCGTCAGTCAGCGGATTTTTGGGATCTTCATCCTTTACAATCTGTAGGAACTGTCTCTTCATTTGCCACCATTCCTTCCCTTTTTAGCAGAATCCCTGACATTGCTCACAATTCCTTTCATTTATGGGGATTGATTCACACCGATCACTCAATCTATACCAATGGTAGAAATTGTTCTTCACAGGCACAAAAGTGCGAGACAAACGTAGACGAACCAGGAGATTATACTCTCCTGGTTATCCATACTTGTGATCTAAAGGAACAACTGATCTTTCGTTATTATATTTTTATCACATCTCGCGTTGTTGTAGTATCTCTCTTTTTTCCCGTCGTCTTCGATAAATGGCTGTACCTATGGCAATAGCGCCAATACCAATGATACCGAAGTAACCCAGCTTAGCCCCAAAAACAAATAATGCTGTGGTAGGAACGGCACCATCGACCAAGGAAGAGATTGCAGCAGCACCTTCAGGGAATTTAAACCCTGCCATAGTTGCCGCGGTAGTAATGAGCGGAGAGACGTAGGTAGCTAATAGTAAACCTACTCCCAGAGCAATCGTCGAACCCAGAACCGTACGTACTACGTTTCCTTTAAACACAGGAACCATTAAGCAGACAATAAACGGAATGGTCGCTAAATCTCCGAAGGGTAATACCTTATTCCCAGGCAGTAGTACGGCTAATGCCAGCACGATAGGGATCATAATTAACGATGAAGCTATAGCGGCTGGATGTCCTACAGCTAACGCAGAATCCATCCCAATATTTACTTCGCGATCTGGAAACTTACTGCGAACAAATTCTGAAGCCGCTTCTGATACTGGCAACAGCCCTTCCATCAGAACAGCTACCATTCGAGGCAACAGTAGCATCACCGCGGCTGTATTTACCCCTAAGGTTAAAACGTCCTTGACACTCCATCCAGCTAAAAGGCCAATAATAATACCTAATATAAGACCTAACACAGTTGATTCACCCAGCACTCCCATCCGTTTTTGAATAGAATCTGGATCGGCTTTTAAACTGCGTAACCCTGGAATCATATCAAATAATTTTTCGAGTGGCATGGCGATCACATAAAAAGCAGTGGAGGTACCATGCGGGAACGTAACCCCCTGATAACCATAAAATTCTGACACATGCTTCGAAGACATGTCTGCTAGTACAAGTAACACGATTGCATGAACAATCGCTGTTAATAGCCCCATCGGTACACTATTAGTCATAACTGTTACCAACGATCCTGTAAACGCGATATGCCACAGGTTCCAAACATCCACATTTAATGTCTTCGTGAGTCCGAAAAGAAGCATCGCTAGGTTGACACCAAGGCCAATCGGGATAGCTAAAGCACCAATCGTTGTCCCAAACGCAATGGCTGAGCTAGCCGGCCAGCCTACATCAATAATCGTTAACTCCACTCCCAAATTTTTAACCATATCTTGAGCGGCAGGACCGAGTGAACTGCTAAGTAATCCGATAATCAGATTGACCCCAACAAATCCAATCCCAATAGTGAGTCCAGCCCGGAATGCCTGTCCAGGCTTTGTTTTTAAGAGAATCGCAAAAATGAAGATGATGATGGGCAATACAACAGTTGGCCCTAAATTAACAATCTTTTGTAAATACTCCATTTCCTCATCCCCTAACTCAATTAAATGGCTATTCGGCGGTCATCCGTTTCTCAATTTCGGCAAATACTTTTTCTTTTCCGATTCCTGTTAACAAAGGAACAGCATTAATCACTTTATCCTGTATATGAGCCGGTACTGCTGTAGTAGAAATAATCAGATCATACTGGTCACCTTTATTTAAAATATCACTTACTTTTGATTGTTCTAAATTAGCCTCTAATCCTTTTTCTTGTAAGAACGTTTTTAATTTCTGCATAACCACTGTAGAAGTTGCTACACCTGTGCCACAAATCACCATAACTTTTTTCTTTGCCATAATGAATTCCTCCTAAAATTAGTGGTTGTAACTGTTAACAGGTTGGATAACGGAAAGTAATTCTACTGGTGTGCTAGCCTGACTAAGCGCCTCCAAGCGTGGAGCATCCTGAATGAACGTCATAATTTCTTCCAGCATCTCCAAATGAGCCTCACTTTTTTCAATCGCTAGCATGATAATAAGCTTGACTGAAATGATTCTGCTGGCATCTGCCATGCACTGAAACTTGGTACCCTGTTTCACAAGACCCAATGCAATCGTCTGCTGTTTAACATGACACGCATCCGTGTGCGGAATAGCCACATGTACATCAGCCAACTCCAATCCAGTAGGATAATGCTGCTCACGATCCTTGACAGCGTTTACATAGCTCTCGTGCACAAAGCCCTTCCTCCATAACGATTTTGCCATGGTTTCTAAGATTACGTCTTGGCGGGTTTCATCTGGAAAGATAAACAAATGATCTGTTTGCACCATCTCCAAAAATGACATGTGGATTCTCCCTCCTATCTAAGCTGACTCTTTTTTGTGTAAAAAGCCAATTTTTCTATACAAAAAAAGGCTAGATCGTATGACATTCATACGAAACTAGCCCGCGGCTCTTTTCACAAATTATTCCATTATTTCCTGTTACATTTGTTCTTACTTTTATCATTTGTTCCTTATAGCTTAATCATACTATCCTTACTGATAAACGTCAACAACATTTTCTTCACTTTTTATACCGGAAAAGAAAAAAAGCGACCTATGGTCACTTTCTCTTCTACATTTTCTACCATTATTCCTCTGTATCAATAACTCCATGTCTGGTTTGAATAATTGCTTTGCCACGTACCTTGATAGCAGATGTATGCTCAGTAAATTGAGCTAGCATAACTTCACCCTTATCTAGCTTTTCTGTATGGTGGAAGCGTGTATCTGTGCCACGGGTTAATCCAATAACATGTACTCCGTTTTCTTTTGCTTTAATGACAAAAAAGTCTTGGCTGCCACCGCTTCGTTGTTGATGTTGTTCCATCTACGTGTCCCCCTAAGAGAATTTCTCCTCTTTACTATACCCTACCTAAACTTCCGCTTGCAATTTCGTCGTTATTTTGGCGACATAGCGCTGTGTCTCTTGAGGAAGATTAGCCGCTAGACGATCAAAGTCTTCATTTGTCTCAATTCCAGCTCTTCTGACTCGACCAGATCCTGCATTATAAGCAGCCAAGGCAACCTTTACATTCCCATCATATCGATCTAGTAATTTGCTCAAATATTTGGTTCCGCCCATCAAATTTTGATCGGGATCGTAAGAATTGCGTACCCCTACACTACGAGCAGTATCGTCCATTAACTGCATAAGTCCTTTTGCTCCAGCGTGAGAGGTAGCAGTAGGGTTAAAATTAGACTCGGCGCGAACTACCTCTCTGACCAAGGAAGAGTTGACACCAAAGCGTTTGCTCACCTGCTCAATTTTATCCACAATCTGCTGACGGCCCCACGTCATGGATTCGTCCTTATTAGAGGTGAGATCAAGTGAAGGTGAAGAGTAGGTTAGAGAGGAATTCCAGCTATTTTGCTGCTGGTTCGTTCCATCTAATTCAGCTAGAACCTGCTCTTTAGAGATTACATGCTGATATTTTTGCAGTTCATTTTCAAACACATCAGAAAACAAGGGATCTTGTCCATCTGGATTTGTCTGATTATCCAATAGCCCTTGTAATTGTGCTACTTGAGTAACATCACTCGATGTGTATTGCCCAGTAGATGCAAGGGTTTTAATAAACTGATTATTATCTATTTTCACGATTAGATCATCCATTCTCCTCTGTCTTTTATGTTCTATTATAAGGGAAGGCTTTCCATAGAGCCAAGAGAAAAAAGGCCCGAGCGCAAGAAAATCTTTACCTGCATTCTATTACAAATCAAAATAGGAAAACAAAGCGGAAACCTTTTTATTCTTTTGTTGGCCGCTTGAAAAATGGCTATCCTTTTCAGAATGTAATCATGTCATCTGACAGAAAACATTTGCGTTTTCCTATGATCAGCCTCTTTATAACAAAACATTTTATTGCTTCTATTTATTTTATCGTTTAAACGCGGATAATTTTTATAGGTCAAAAGCCCTTGTAAAACTTATTTGCTTTATACATCTTTATGCCGAATGCTTTGAATCAGATCAAGCTGATTGAGCCTTGCATTATAAAGGAACGTAGGCAGTATTGAGGTCTGTTGTCAGAGTGGACTTTACGGAATGGGATGAAACTACATTCACCCTTAGTAGGGTTTGTTTGATTTCATAATAGGATAGAAGACTTCTTACCAGATTAACGTGATTAGAGTTACTTGTTTTGGTAATAGCATTGTTTCACACAGCCTAAATCGTTGATAGCTCCATGTATTTCAAATGACAAAACTAGTATCTTATCAACCTTCTAGTGGCGCTTTTTAATTAATAAATGAAGGGTAGGTTTTCTGATTGGATATTCGTTTTCAGTGAAGGATGAATACAGCATAAATAGTCAAAATTCATATAGCTGTCTTATCTAAAAAACACTTCTTCGCATCAAAATGCAGAAGAAGTGCCTAAATTCTAAATGGTCGGAATGCAGGGATTCGAACCCTGGACCTCACCCACCCCAAGGGTGCGCGCTACCTGGCTGCGCCACATCCCGATGTTTTAATCAGGTTATAACGTTGTAAAGCGTTGATTTTATGGGGATTTCCCGTCTGCTCTCTAAATTGACCTCTCTTCGCAACAACCCCATTTTAACATATAGGTACGCACCCTTGCAATATTTGGGAGCGCACCCATGTGTTATTTTTCTCTCATTATATAGGACATAATTTCCGTAGGCTTTGAGATATATTAGCTTCCGTTCGGTTGGATATTTAGTCACTGACCCTTGATAATCTTTACAAAGAATCCGACATCCTTAATGCGCTTAAACCGTACCATAATAACTCCATTACACAACACTGGCGATATATCCCAAGTCTCCCCACGTCTACTCACCATGTTCTCCTTCCATTCTTACTTAAGAACGGTATCAAACGAGCTGGCAAAGCCCCTCAAAAACTCGCCCCCTTCTCAGATACCTCGCGCCAACATTGATGCAGTGTAACATTCGAAATGTTACGTTTTCTCGGTAAGTAAAAGCGATCAAAATCGTTATAGTGGCTTATTTTCATAGTCAGGGATTAACGCAAAAAAATCCGGAAGAAATCCGAGGTTCATTTTTTATTTCACTATATCATTAAAACAATGTTATAAATAAAAATAATAATACCAATAGAAAGATAAACGAGAAGAAAAGAACTAATATAATTGAATATTTTCCTTATCCTTGGTAATTTTTTATTGTTTTAAAAAAACAATAAAATAAGTGTAAGTACAAGAAAAGCTATATAAAAAAGAATAACCCATTTGTTAAACATGATATTTAATAGTATCATTCCGAATCATACGCGTCTCTGAATGCGCGTTTAACCTTTCTTTCTTGTAGGTAAATATCAAGCAAAATTGAACCAGCCCCCAGCTCAGCCGATTTCATTACATCGTTGACGCTAAAACATGAGTTTTCCATGTCAACTAATCACGCTGTATGGACAATGTACCCCTATAATTTTGCTGCCTTCAAAAAGGGTTTTCAATTCTCACAAGGAGCATATATTGATAAAGGGCCTGATTGGAATTCTGTTAACCTCCAAGTATGGGATGAATTTTGGCTTAGTTTTAGTACTGATTCAAACTCTGCTGACTTACAACATAAATATAATGTAAAATATTTCTATAAAGACGACAGATTAAGACTTACGACTAAAGAATAAACACTTTATACTTTTCTGGGGGTAAATTTTGAAAATACTTATATTCGTACTATGTTTGATGATCTTTACTATTAATTCTTATCTTTATATTTTTGTGAGTAGTATAGAAAGAAATAATCATCCCATAGAAACCCAAAGCATATTTTATTTAATTAATATCGTGCTGCTTTTCTTGGTTGTTCAGACACATAAAAGATATAAGTAATCGTAAAGTTATTTTTTGATGTAATTTCTAGAATATCGAAATGACCTTAACTGACGACTAATGAATTTAGGCGTCAGTTTTTTCCATTCATCTTACTACTTTCGACATAGAGGTTCCTCGTCAATTCCGAATTTTCTCGCCCTCATAGCCCGAAAGGACAGACTACCAGCGCCAGCCACAGCCTCAGACGAGGTTGGTCTTTGTTACGACTAATAACAGGGACCGTCAGTCTAACCCCGATCCCCCGTTTTGGAATTACGTTGTACTGCCCAGTCTGATTCGGTCATACCCCGTAATCTCCTAATTTATTGACCGGAATTGTCGATCCAATCAACGATACCTTGTGGATTATCAGTCCAATCATAAATCAAATCGTGATTCCTCCCTCGTTTTAGTATCCGGGGTCATCAAGCCATTCTGGTTCTAGCATGTCGTGTACACTCCTTTTATTAGTGTCTAGGGTCCTCGAACCAAACAACAATGCCTTGTGGGTCATCAACCCAATTAATATCGTACCTCATAGGATTCCCTCCTCTAATTAGTGTCCATGATCTTCATGCCATTCTGGATTAGCCATGTCATATAACCTCCCTATATTAATCGCCGTGGGTATCGTGTCAATCCGGGTCTACATTATGTTTCCACTCCGGAAATCTTTTGAAACTCCAACCCGAACCATTATGTGTATTCACCCTATTCTCCTTGCCTACACCTTTCGATAAGAACATTTCAAAATCCTTCCAAATACAAAAAACCGCCGGCTATCCGACGACTAATTGCGTTTTTTCACGGCTTGTACCAACGCGGTGATCGAGAAGTCCAACGCTACCACCGCAATTACCAATGTAATAGTTTAAAAAAAAGAAAAGGACATTATGGAATAAAAAAAATAGATAAACATGATTAATGAGTATGCCGTCACTATAATATTTATAATATAGAGCACTTTTCGTAACTTTTCGAATTTACCCTTTAAAAGAAAAGGTAAGATTGCTAGATTAAGGAATATATACAAGGGAAAAAGAAGTATAATCCACTTGCTAAAAAAAATACTTGCTATTATTTCACTCACTACTTTTCTCCTTCCATAATACTATCAAATGCACGTGCTGCTTTTCTCTCAGCTATAACCACATCCGTAGCATTAACGGCCGCTGCCAAGCCAAAACCAGCACCTACAAAAAAGGCAATCATGCTATCAGCGCCCCAACCTGATTTAATTCCTTTTGTACTTGCCATAAATGAAGCGGCTGAAACAGTTGAGTTCACCACTAACAGAGCCTCAGCTTTCATTAACTCATCAACTTTATCCTCATAATGAAACAAATCAACTTTGTTACTAGAGGTTTGTTTTACATAGGTTCCTTCTTTACCGTTTCCAATATCCCAGTACTTTTTGCTACCACTTTTATCAATTACATAAAAATAACCATAGTATTTTTCATGTGCTTCTCGTACGATATCTTTCTTTACAAAAGCCGCCATTTTAGACTGTTTTTGCTTGTGTTTTTCTTTCTTTACCTGTTCTTCAGAATCTGCTATCGAGACCTGTGTTATGGTGCTATCATCGAATTCCATAATGTGATTCATCTCACTGTCATTATCCTCTAAAATCTCAATCTTATATCTATTTCCTTGACTGTCTTCAAGGGTTTCTGCTTCAACCATTTGATTAGATTCATTTATAGCAAAAGCAGGAATACTAGATGAAGATAGTACTGATAAAACAAGAGCACTAGATAAAATCACTTTTTTCATTTTCCCCTTGGAAATATAAACTAATTATTTTACATAAATTAGTATAATTTCTAGTATCCAGAATATCAATAGCATATTGTAAAAATTAACAAAGTAAAAATGAAACGGTATTCGAGAAGCCTGCAGATATATTCGAGACGAGTCGTGATATTACCGACATTATTGAACGATTAAACGCACAAAAAGGACACCTAATCTTGTCGTCAGATGTCCTTTTTGACTACACTTTCGATATACGATTACTTACTAAAAAAGCTAATAATTACAAAACCATAGCCCACCTTTAAGTGGGATGCAAATTAGATCGGAGGGCTGTGAGGCTTGTGCCGGCGTAGGAGTATATCCAGCTATTCCAAAAACTAGACCAAAAGCAAGTGAGAATGATAAAACTTTTTTCATGGCTTTAACCTCCTTCCTTATATTTATATTCTTGTTATATTTTGAATGTTATGAACAAAAATTGTTTTCTATAACAAAGATTTTTAAAAACAATGGCCCACTGGCACGAGCCAGTAGTTCTTGCACACTGCCTTTATAGGCGGTGTTTTTTCATTTCAATCCCCCAATCTCCCCACCACAAAGAATTCCAAAGTTTCCGGAGATTCCTTCCTTCACGATATCTTATTCAACTTGCTAGGTCTAAATAAAGGTACTCAGCAAAAAAGACTAACTCAATAATGAATGTAGGAATAAAAAATATATTGGTAATTTTTAGAATCATATGATATTATTTCCACATATCAACATACCAAATGAAAGGAAGTGTTTCATGTGCTAAAAAAGGTTACTGCTTCATTTTTTCTCTTTGCCATGATGCTATTGTTAAGCATCCCAGCTTTCGCGGCTGCTGGAGAAGATCACCTCGATCCGGGTGAAAAGCTTGTCAGAGGACAGTATTTGAAATCGACCAATGGTGAATATCAATTGGTCATGCAAGATGATGGGAATCTCGTCCTTTATGGAAGAGGAAGAGCATTGTGGAATTCTAATACACATGGCCAAGCTGCTAGTAACTTAATTATGCAAGGAGATGGCAATCTAGTAATTTACGGTTATCCTCATGCAATTTGGCATTCCAATACTCACAATAACCCAGGAGCTAGATTGGTTGTACAAAATGATGGGAACGTGGTTATATACTTAGCTCAAAAAGCAATCTGGTGGACAGGTACAAACTAAATTGCTTTATGGACGCACTGCCATTATAGGTGGTGCTTTTTTTATTTCATACTAATCGATCTAGTTTGTATCACATCATTATTCATTTCATTACATAACTCCATTAATGTGGATAGCTAACAAAATCCTGTTGTTAACCCATAGGTTCCGTTTTACACCTCAACTTAGCGTTTATTTCCCCCTATACTCCTTCACGATCCCCCCTTCTTTTTTCCTAATTGGGAATTGTGGTTCAATAATATAATGACCATATCAAAATGAATCCAGCGTTATGCAAAAAGCCCACGCATCCTATGTATGAGGAGTGGTGGGCATAGGGTTCATTTCAAAAATAGTTCATGAAAACACACTAAAACCCGCCTTATAAAGAAAGGCGGGTTTTCATTTTCTTGTTATCATAGGAAGTAAAATCGGCTCGCTCTTCGCGACAGGATACTAAGCTTTGATGTATTGCAAAACCTCTGCACGTGCATTAGCATCTTTTTCAAATACTCCACGAACAGCCGTAGTTACAGTAGAAGAGCCAGGCTTTTTCACACCACGCATGGTCATGCACATATGCTCTGCTTCTACCATCACCATAACACCATGTGGCTCTAGTTTCTTCATAATTGCGTTCGCTACAGTGGAAGTAATACGTTCTTGCAATTGTGGACGACGTGCTACCGTTTCCACAGCTCGTGCTAATTTACTCAATCCTACAACTCGTCCACCCTTTGGTATATAAGCTACATGCGCTTTTCCAAAAAACGGTACTAAATGATGTTCACACATAGAATAAAAAGGAATATCTTTAACGAGTACAATTTCTTCATGGTCTTCGCTGAATATGGTTTCGAAGTATGTCTCTTCGTCAACATTCATGCCTTCAAAAGCTTCTGCGTACATTTTTGCTACGCGTTTAGGTGTATCCAATAAGCCTTCTCGGTCTGGATCTTCACCGACAGCTTCTAGGATCATTCGAACAGCTTGTTTTATTTTTTCGTGATCTACATTCATAATGACAGCCTCCTCAAACCCTTTGCAACAAGAACAAGCCAATTTTATCATACCCTATATAAAAATACAAAACACCAATGTGTAGAAACTTACTTATTACTATATCCTAATTAGACTGCTTTTTCATCCTTTATGATAACAATTTACAGATTAGGAGAGCATTTGGATTGCACTTTGAGAGTTTAAGAGGACACTTAGTAGTGAAATCGCCAAAAAAGGCCCCTAAAAGAAGGTAGCAAATTGCAACTACTTCTCTTTGGGACCTTTATATGTAAGATCTTGGAGCTTCAATCTATTTGATTGAATCCTTCAGCTGTTTACCAGGTTTGAAGGCAGGAATCTTACTGGAAGCGATCTCGATCTCTTCCCCTGTTTGTGGGTTACGGCCTTTACGGGCAGCACGCTCGCGCACTTCAAAGTTTCCAAAGCCAATTAATTGAACTTTGTCCCCCTCTTTTAGCGCATCAGAAATCGCATCAAGAACAGCGTCAACTGCTTTTGTAGCATCTTTCTTAGTTAGTTCAGACGTTTCAGCTACCTTTGCAATGAGTTCTGTTTTATTCATTACATTCACCTCCCCTCAAAACTTGGAGTTGCATAGATGGTATTACATGTCTTAACAGATTCAGCTAATTTTATACGCAGAATGGCGTAATTATGCCTTCTGACAAGCTTATAGTAATACAGAGATTTTATTTTTACAAGACTTTTCCACATCAAATGCGAAAAACAGTTCTCTAGCAGGAGAACACTGGTTAAAAAAACACGATAGCACCTAAAAAACATTCGTCATCTATTATATAAAAAATGAAAAAATCTGTTGCTTTTTCAATCAAGCTCAAATAAATAATGTTGATGGGTTCCTTCCTTATGTCGCTTTATATTTTCTTCTCTTCAATAGCAAAAAACCCTGTTCTCCTCTCTCGTACTACAAAGAAAGAACAGGGTCTATCTATAGTGGATTCACCTTTATAAGATGATGGCAATGAGTCCTCCAGAGCCTTCGTTAATAATACGTCCAAGAGTCTCTTGCAGCTTATAGCGAGCATTGTCAGGCATCATCAAAATCTTGGCTTGGATACCTTCACGTACAATGGAATGCAGGGATCGGCCAAAAATGTCTGAGTTCCAAATCGCCAGCGGATCTTTATCAAAATCTTGCATCAGGTATCGCACCAGCTCTTCACTCTGCTTCTCCGTTCCTATAATCGGGGCAAACTCAGATTCCACATCAACACGAATCATGTGAATAGATGGTGCCGTAGCTTTAAGACGGACGCCGAAGCGTGGTCCTTGTCGAATCATCTCTGGCTCATCCAATGTCATTTCATGCAGAGATGGAGCCGCTATGCCATAGCCAGTGGAACGAACCATATGCAGTGCCTCTGCAACCTGATCATATTCTCGTTTTGCATGAGCAAATTCTTGCATAATTCGTAGTAAATGATCCTTGCCACTAATCTCCTCACCAACGATTTCCATCAGGATTTGGTCATACAGGTGATCTGGTGCAATCAAATCAATCTCCGCTACACCGTGTCCCATATCCATACCGGCTAATGCGGCTTTTTCAATAAACTCATATTCGTTAAATTGTCCTACTACACGGTCCACATCGCGCAGACGACGAATATCTTTAACGGTCAATCCTACTGCTTCCTCATAGTTCTGACGCAACCAATGGCCGCTCTCAAGTACCATGACCCAGCTTGGCAGATTTACGTTTACCTCATGTACAGGGAATTCAAATAATACTTCTTTTAGAATCAAGAGAACTTCCGACTCTGTCATTGAATCAACAGAGAGAGCCACAACCGGAACATCATATTTCTCTTGCAGTTCGAGGCGTAATGCTTGTGTTTCTTCTGAACGAGGGCGAGTGGAATTAATTAAGATCACAAAAGGCTTGCCTACTTCCTTCAATTCAGCTACTACACGCTCTTCGGCATCCACATAGCCTTCACGAGGTATTTCAGCAATGCTACCATCTGTTGTAACGACGATTCCGATGGTGGAATGCTCTTGGATGACTTTCCGCGTTCCTACTTCCGCCGCCTCTTCAAATGGGACTGGTTCTTCATACCAAGGCGTATTAACCATCCGAGGACCATTCTCATCCTCAAATCCCTTTGCTCCAGCTACTGTATATCCTACGCAATCCACAAGGCGTACATTTATATTAAGGCCTTCTGTTACGTTTATTTGTACAGCTTGGTTTGGAACAAATTTTGGCTCGGTCGTCATGATGGTTTTTCCGGAAGCACTTTGCGGTAGTTCATCCGTGGCACGAATACGATCTGCCTCGGATGGAATATTAGGAATGACCGCTTGCTCCATAAAACGTTTGATAAATGTTGACTTCCCAGTACGGACAGGACCCACAATGCCAAGATAAATATCACCGCCCGTACGTTCTGCTATGTCTTTAAAGATATCGATTCGTTCCACCATCGAAAACCTCCTTGTGATTGTCTATTTAAATCTATGGCTCTTTTTCTTATTTATCCCTGATTTCGAACATTTTTAATAATCTTTTTTGTACAAGTGTTGTGGACAGTATCAATATATGAATAGATCGTATTTTTAGAACTAAAAAAGACGCCTGCAATATGCAGACGCCCGTTCATTATTCCTGTCTATTTCCTACTATTCGCTTATAATTGCAATAATTCTGGTTCATGATTCACCAGCTTGTAAGGAAAGGACTTCACAGGTACGAAAAATGTTTCCCGTGCCAATACATAGCGTGGATCTGTTCCCTTTGGCACATTCCATTTCTTCTCACGTAGTAGCGTAGCGATATCAATAGCGTAATCAATCCCTACTTCACCTTTCGCATTCATGATTAATGAGAGAGTATTTTGTGTATAGGGGCTATGAATTACAGGCTCCTTTATACCAATAAGATCATAGCGAATGGAAAAATAACCATTGCTTATGTGCTCCTTAATAGGTAGCTTATCATGAGAAATTTGATAACGAATAACCGCTTGCTGAACATCTGCCACTAGACTAACTGTAGGTAAATTAATGAGTTTCACCAATGGCTTTTCTTCCACATCAACCAAGACGTACTTAAAGTTACCCCCTTTTTCAAAAGCATTGGCCGGGGCATCTGGCATGTACTTTGGAACTAGTCTGGTAAAATCCACCTCATACTTTTCAAAGTAAGGCGTTGATGCATCCTTCGTAACAATAGGTAACACTCCGGATTGCTCTTGAAGTTGTTCTACTGCCTTTTGCGTTTGTTCTACATAAATTGGATGCGGTACCTGATTCTCCGATTTCCGGTCTGCTGGGTATAAGCAACCGCTTACGAAACTGGAAAGCAAAAGTACAAGAGCAAATAATATAATCTTCTTCTGAATCATGCTGTTCCTCCTACCATTCTTCCTCCTCAAGGCGTTGACGCTCCAAGGCTTTCTCCACAACTGATTTCCATCTTGACTCAGGAATACGCACGACAAGGTCTTCCTCCAGCACTCGGACCTGACAAGCTAAACGCATTCCCCTCGCTTTATCACGCTCGGCTAATTTACGTTCTTCACCAGCTGATAACGGAGAGGCTGTTCCCTTCTCAATCGTTACTTTGCATAACAAACAAGCAGCATTTCCATCACAACGGGTAGGTATAGCGACACGAGCTACTCGGGAGAGCTGCAATATTGTTTGCCCCGGACGAGCTTTTATGGTTTTTTTACTCGGATAAAATGTTACTTTTGGCATATCTGCTCCCTCACTTTAATATGGGACATGCCACAAGCGAACGGGGCCCTCTTCCTGAACTTGGATTTGACACCCCAAACGATAATGGTCCTGACGCTCTGCTTTTTTTAGACGCAGCTTTTCTTCTTTTGTGACTTCATTAAGAAATTCTGCTCCTTCCAAAACCTTTGTACGGCATTGTGCGCAGATACCTCTTTCGCATGCATGACCCCATTGTATTTTATTTTTTTTCGCTAATTTTACAATAGTCATATTTTTTTCAATTATGACTTCATGAGACTCTCCAAGCTTGGTAACCAATGTCAATTCTTTCATTCTACCATCTCCTAGACTAGTAATACGATTAAAATCATTCCAAACACAATCAACAGCATGAGAAATGCCAAGATTTTCAGAATAATACCTAGGAATGTCCCCGCTTTTTTACGTGAGAATAACAAGAGTAAATTGCACACAAACATAAGAAAAATCGCAAGAAGCGAAATATTCATTTTAGTCATGGGGTCAATGTACATATTCTTCTGCGTCCTTTACTTTTTCTTTTTAGCCTGATTATAGCATAATTATCCGGGTCAAGAACCTATTTAAGAGTAGTCGCATAGGATATTGAGATAATCCACGCCCATATGGAGGGAGCTGCATGAGTAAGCGAAAATGGCGAAATCCTTATGTCACCATTAATAAAAAACCTTCTCGTCCGAGTGCCAATAAAGCCAAAACAAAAGTAAAAGAAAATGCAACTATTGCTGTAAAAGAACCTGTAGTGGCAGAAACTGTTCAAAAAAAGGGACTTTTATCAAAGCTGCCATCGCTGGACATTCTAAGCACCCTTGATTTGCGTACCTCTGTCACCAAGGTGAGAACTAACATTAAAGGGATTAGCTCAACTATTCGCCAAATGGAAGATACAATGGAATCGATCTTTGGTGCGATGGAGATGTTGGACTCGTTTAGGAAGGTAAATAAAAGCGGGGACGTGAAAACAGCGAGTGAAGAGAGCTCGAATCAAAAGCAACAACATGAATCTGCCTTTCTCTTTGACGATGAGGAGGAGACGGAAGAAACAGCTCCTGCTCAAGAAAATACGTCAAACCCATTTAGCGGACTAGATATTGGCCAATTGTTGGGATTACTGCAATCACCTTTAGTGCAAAGTCTTTTAACCCAATCATCAAGCGACTCTGGCAAACGAAAAAAAGAGGGGTAAGATTCCCCTCTTTTTTTCTTGATTGGATAGAGCAGCCATGTCCCTGTAGAGCCATGATTGTTCCTATTTTACTCTATGTGATTGTAGAAGGCTGGGAACTAGCGAAGTGGCCCATTTATGAGCAAAAGAAGCCTATTTCATTTTATCAAGCATTCCAGATAGATCAGCCGGATTAAAGGAGCCATTTTGAACCATGCCCATAATCTCTTCTTCTTTGTCTGAACTTACGGCAACTCCGCTCATCATGGAAACCATCTGAATCAACTGACGCAGCTTCTGCTCATCTTGTAGGTCCTCTTTACTAAAAGAACTAGCAAGCTGGAACAACTGCGATTGATCAATGTTAGTCTTGCCCGTTAACTTGTTGAACAAACTTCTAGATATTCGCTTATTCATGTGTAACTCCTCCTCATACGTCCCAATTCTCAAAATGGGTACTCTCTTTAGCGTATGAAGCGGGAGCAAAATTGGTGTAAAGCCTATTTATCCTTATAGCGAACGATATCTTCTAGCTCAAGTCTGCGCCCTCTCCCCATCAGCTCTTCCACTGCCTGACGAGGGGAGCAATCCCCAAAGAACACCTGATAAAACACCTTGGTGATGGGCATCTCTACGCCTTCTCTCTCAGCTAGTGCTTTTGCAGCCTTAGTGGTGCGCACTCCTTCAACAACCATTCCCATATGAGCAAGAACCTCATCAAGATTTTTTCCTTGGCCTAGCATATAGCCAGCTCGCCAGTTACGGCTATGCTTACTGGTACACGTCACCACCAAGTCTCCTACTCCTGCAAGTCCAGCAAACGTTAAAGGATTAGCACCCAATTTTACACCTAAACGTCCTATTTCAGCCAAACCACGGGTTAACAATGCAGCTTTGGCATTATCCCCATATCCTAAACCGTCGCTAAGACCAGCTCCGAGTGCAATAATATTTTTTAAGGCACCCGCAATTTCAGCACCGATCATGTCAGGGTTGGTGTATACACGGAAGTAGGAATTCATCAAAATATCCTGAGCTTTGAGCATGCTTTCCTCACATTCGGAAGCTACAACGACTGTTGTTGGTGATTGTTGAATTACTTCTTCAGCATGACTTGGTCCTGTTAACACCACAACTCGATCACCAATCTCCTTAGGCACCTCTTCTCTGATCACTTCTGACATGCGTTTTAGGCTCTCCAGCTCGAAGCCTTTGGTTGCATGAATAAGTGTCACATCAGGGTGTAGCCACGGAGATATTTGCTTTACTACCTCACGCATTGCCTTTGAAGGTAATGCCAGAATAATAGAAGTTTTTTCTGTAACCACTTGTTGCAGGTCTGTTTCTGCAACGATCGTGTCGGATAATGTGATGCCTGGTAAGTACTTTTCGTTGGTATGGTTTGTGTTGATCTCATGTGCATTTTTTGGATCTCGAACCCATAATGTCACCTGAAAATCATTCGCTGCACAGACTGAAGCTAGGGCGGTACCCCAACTGCCTGCTCCAATCACTGCTATGCGCTTAGTCAACATTCTTCCCTCCACTCAGCTTAGTTTCCTATTCGATTTATCACCAAGTTTACGCTCTGTTCCGTTCCATAGATTAACCAAATTGGAATAATGCCGATAATAAGCCAATGCAGGAATGGCTAAGGTAATCAAGAAAATATAAATGTCCTGTTTAAAAAACCAAATCAAGATAGGAAATAAAGTAACAAAAAGCAACGATCCCACAGAGACATATCTGGTAATAGCAATACAAATAATAGTCAGAATCGTACAAATCAAAAATGCTAGTGGCGATAAGGCCAAAGCTACCCCAACAGTTGTAGCAATGCCTTTGCCGCCACGGAATCCATAAAAAATGGGCCAATTGTGCCCAACGATCGCTAATATTCCAGAAAAAGCATACGCCACAGGATCTCCATTAGTAAGCCAATGAGTTATGTACATGGCTAGCACACCTTTTAATAGATCCAAAAGTAAAACCACAATCGCCGGTCCTTTACCTAGAACACGAAGCGTATTAGTCGCTCCAGCATTCCCACTACCATGACTTCGGATGTCAATACCAGCTATTTTTTTAGCAACTAAATAGCTGAAACTGACAGAACCAAGCAAATAACTGATGACCAGAGAAATCAATACCATCATTGCATTCTCCACTCCCTATGTTTTCTTACGGGTTAAAATACGGATTGGCGTTCCTTCAAATTCAAACGCTCCGCGAATTTTATTTTCTAAATATCTTTCATAGGAGAAATGCATTAACTCAGGATCATTTACAAACACGATAAACGTTGGTGGTTTAACAGCAACCTGTGTCGTATAATTGATTTTAAGACGTTTTCCTCTGTCTGTTGGCGGAGGTGCCATAATGGTAGCATCCGTAATCAAATCATTTAAGACCGAGGTGTTCACTCGCATTGAATGTGAATCTGCTACAGCATTGACTTTAGGTAAAATGGTATGAACACGTTGTTTCGTCTTCGCGGAAACATAAAGAATCGGTGCATACGCTAAGTATTTGAACTCTTCACGAATTAGCTCTGTAAAACGTTGCATGGTTTTATCATCTTTTTCCAAGGCATCCCATTTGTTTACGACAATGATGACTCCACGGCCAGCCTCATGTGCGTATCCGGCAATCTTCTTATCTTGCTCGATGATGCCTTCTTCGCCATTGATTACCACCAATACAACGTCAGAATCCTCTATCGCTTTAAGTGCGCGCATTACGCTATATTTCTCGGTGCCTTCGTATACTTTGCCTTTTTTACGCATACCGGCTGTATCTACTAGCACATACTCCTGTCCATCACGTACAAACGGCGTATCAATCGCATCGCGTGTTGTACCTGCGATCTCGCTGACAATTACGCGCTCTTCGCCCAAAATTGCGTTGGTTAAAGAGGATTTCCCTACGTTAGGACGTCCAATGATAGACACACGAATCACATCATCGCGCTTCTCCTCTGCATCCACAGGAGGCAAGTGATGGAAAACCTCGTCTAGCATATCACCTAAGCCAAGACCATGTGATCCTGAGATCGGGAATGGCTCTCCTACGCCCAATTGATAAAACTCATAAATATCATTACGCATCTCAAAATTATCTACTTTGTTGACAGCTAATACAATTGGCTTACCTGTCCGGTTTAACATACGAGCTACATTTAAATCAGCATCAGTGACACCAGAGCGTACATCAACGATCAAAATAATAACATCTGCCTCATCAATAGCCAATTCTGCCTGATAGCGCATTTGCGTTAAGATTTGATCCGTCTCAGCAAATTCAATTCCACCTGTATCAATGACGTGAAATTCACGATTTAACCATTCACCTTTTGCATATAAACGGTCACGTGTAACTCCTGGTTTGTCTTCTACTATAGCAACTCTTTCGCCGATCAATCGATTAAAGATCGTTGACTTCCCTACATTCGGGCGGCCTACGATTGCAACTACTGGTAATCCCATACTACACAACACTCTCTCTCTGCTAGCTTATTTCATCTATTAATCATACCATATTCTACTTGTGCCTAACAATGACCAGGATTTCTGGTGTAATTTGATGAATCATTGCATCTGTTATTTTTTCTAGTGTAAACGCCATATCTTGCATCTCTTGATTATCCTTGGCAAAAAAGATAGGCGCTCCGCCTGCTACATCTCCTTTTCTGGTTGTAATGATCGCCACAATACCAGCATTCATGATGAACTCCCCTTTGGCTGATTTACCTTAGCTTCACTAGGCATCCGAATGGCACTTTCAATAATAGGCGTATTTTCAAGGACACGTCGCCCTTTTTCGATTCCATGCTCATAGGGTAACAGAAAAATCCCCATGCGACCCGTTTTCAAATCTCGTTTTACCAAAGGAGTAAGAGAAGGCTCCCCCTCGTCTGAATAAATTCCTAAAATCGTTGAGGCATCGTGAAGAATAGCCTGGCGTTGTCCTGGATGCGCAATCGTTACCTTTGCATTGGCATTCTTAGGAATTAGTATATAGCCTACACCTCGCTCCCTGATGGTGTCCTGAGCTTCGGGTGACCCTACATTCATTATATAAATGTCGTCTACATATAAATGCACGCCATCGAGACGAATAGATGATGGTACCACGTCCGCTATGTGTTTCAATGATTTCCCCGATTTAAAGGCACGAGAAATCAATAAAACAACTATCCCTACCAATACTCCTCCGTACCAATTGAACAGCACAGTCGCAAACGTAGTACAAAATGAAGCGAAAATGACCAGATAATTACGCCCTTCGAAAACCATCGCAATTCCTTCAATATAACTCCCACCTCGTGGAACGAGTTCGTGCTTATCTATCTCTGTCAGGGTTGCTCGTTCCATGTTCCGAACATCCCTAAACTGTTGAGCAGCAAGAGCTAAAAACGTAATGGCTGTGTAGTCCTCCTTTAAAAAGGATGGTACCGCAACCGCCCCTAATCCAGAGGCAATAATTCCTAATGCTATATGAATTAGTTTACCATGAGGATAAGTAGGATATTGCCGATAATCTGTCCGCAGTAAATACAGCCGTGTGACAATCCCAGCGAGAATTCCAAGTAAAAGCGGGACCACGTACTCATTTGAAAGCAATTCTTTGATCATATGTTGTTTCACCTGTTCGTAGGGGATTTTGATTTAAACCGAATCAAAGGGGCAATTCTTGTGCGAAAGGCCACACCCGTTTTTTGAAGCAATTGAATCACCAAATAACAGCTTGACCACAAGGCGAATGCTGTCCAAAATAAATCTTGCTGGTACTCTCCTCCAATGATGCAGCGTTCTGTAAGGGAGAGAAAAGAAGCCTGATAAAACGCATCTGATAATGGAAAAGCAACACACAGTAAAAACCAATGGTAGATAGCATGCCTGGTCACAATAAAACACAACATGACACAAAGAACCGGTAAAATCATGATCTCATCTATGAATAAAAGCACCGGGTCCCAAAAAAACAATTTACGCAACAGGATAAGCGCAAAGGCTAGAAGGATAGCACTCGTTATCATATACTTTCGCCGCTTCTTTTTGAGATGATACCATAATGTCCCGCCTAACAATAAGGGAAGAAGCATCCCGCTGACATTAACCTCTACAGGCAGAAGAAAAAGCCGCCACTCACTGTAGCTTGTAACAAGAAAAGCCGTTAGAATCAACAACGCTGTTGAACGTTTCCAGCCCATTTGATGTAAAAAACGATCAGTAAGTCCCATCCAGACCACGCAAAGTAGTGTCCACTCTACAATCATGGCTATTGTTCCATCATTCATTTGACAACACCTTCATTAGTTAACATAGGCTTCATAGGTAAGTAATCCTAGTATGACTCAGATACAGGGCAAGTAATCCCATTTGACAAAATCTACTAAAAAAGAGGCAAGCCACTCCATTAATCTAATGATTAACGAGCACTTGCCTCTTTCACGTATAGTACGGTATTTACGTGTTTATTTTAACTTGTCACGTAGATCGCCGAACAAATCGCCCAGCGTTACACCCATACCCTGTTGATTGTTGTCTTGTGTATATTGTTGCAGTTCCTTACGAGATACACGTTCTGCTTCTTCGTCGCGATCTTCTTCTACCGCGCGAATACTTAAGCTTACACGTTGCTCAGCAGGATTGATTTCCAGGACCTTCACATTTACTTCTTGCCCTTCTTTTAATACCTCACTAGGCGATTTCACACGGCGGTTTGCGATTTGTGAGATATGCACCAAGCCCTCTACATGAGGAGCAATCTCTACAAATGCACCAAAACCGGTTAAACGCTTCACTGTACCAGTGACCACGTCACCTTTTTTGAACTTCTCAGCGATATCATGGTAAGGTCCTGGTTGCGCTTCTTTCATGCTCAAGCTGATGCGCTCATTTTCCTTATCCACCTTCAAAACCTTCACTTTAACCTTGTCGCCTTCTTTTACTACATCAGCAGGTTTATCTACATGCTCCCAAGCTAATTCGGACACATGTACCAGCCCGTCTACACCACCGATATCAACAAATACGCCAAAATCAGTCAGGCGTTGCACAGTACCCTCAAGAATATTTCCAGCTTCGATTCTATCCAGTACTTTGCCTTTGCTCGCTTTGGCCTCTTCTTCTAACACAGCTTTATGAGAAAGGATCACCTTGTTCTTTTCTTGATCCAATTCCATAACTTTTAGCGTGAGCGTACGTCCTTTGTAATCGCTAAAATCCTCTACAAAATGACGCTCTACCATAGAAGCAGGGATAAAACCACGCAGACCTACATCAACTACAAGTCCACCTTTTACTACGTCTTTCACTTCTGCTTCGATCGTTTCATTGTTTTGTTGCTTTTTAGCTAGTTCTTCCCATGCTATTTGAGCATCTACCGCTTTTTTCGAAACAACCAGCTCTTCTTTTTCTTCATTCAGTTTTGTTACTTTTACAGTAAACTCATCGCCTTCTGAAACAATATCAGAAGTTTTTTCTACATGAAGACCAGAAAGCTCACTGATTGGGATAAGACCATCATATTTGTAGCCTACATCGACCAATACTTGTTTCTCTTCTACCTTTGTCACTTTTGCCTTCACAATGTCCCCTACGGACAGAGTTTGAACATCTGTTAGACTTACGTTGTTATCTGTGCCATCGACCATTGAACAAACCTCCTCGAATGCCAACATTGACATGTAAGTGTTATTGAAGCCAACCTGTGAACAAAATATATTAAACCCCGCCAATGGCGTGTGGTCTTCCAAATTTTAAGCAGGAGAGTAGCTATTAGTATATGATGATACTGGAAAAACCATACAAATTCCAGAAATGTAACTTTGCTACTGTTGATGAGTATCTTTCAATTTTTGAATCTCGCTCATAATCACCTGCGTTACCTCGCGCATCGTTTCACTGCTGCTTTTAGCCTCTCGGTATTTCGAGATATCAATTGGCTTTCCATACACGACCTTTACTTTGTGGAACAAACGGTATGGTCCAATGATTGCCACAGGAATGATAGCTGCCTCTGATTTGAGAGCAAACATTGCTACTCCCGTCTTTCCCTCGCCCAATTCTCCGGTTTTGCTTCGCGTTCCTTCTGGAAAAATACCAAAGACCTTTCCCTGCTCTAGAACCTGTAGTGTAGTGCGGATAGCACCACGGTCATTACCACCACGCTTAACGGGAATAGCATTAAAGCTTTTCAATACATGGGACAAAACAGGGAACCTAAACAATTCTTCTTTTGCCATATAACTGACTTGTCTATCTATTCCACATCCTAGTAAGGGCGGGTCCCAATTACTGATATGATTAGAGCATAGAATGACTGGACCTTCATTTGGCACATTCTCATATCCAATGGACTCATACCGGTATAGTCCTTTTAGCACAATACGGAAGATAGCTCGAAAAAATTTATAAAGAATCAATGTATTTCACCCAATCATTTGCAAAGCGCAAGAATTTTATTAACAACCTCATCTAGCGGCATTCCGGTGGTGTCTAATAAGATAGCGTCATCTGCCTGCTTGAGTGGGGCTGTTTCTCGCTCACGGTCACGTTTATCACGCTCTGCAATTTCCTTTTGTAATTCGTTTATATCAGGTTGTTCTCCTTTTGCAAGAAGATCACCAAAACGACGTGTAGCTCGCTCTTCTATGGAAGCTGTCAGAAAGATCTTCACCTCAGCTTCAGGTAACACGTGAGTACCTATATCACGCCCATCCATAACCACGTTTCCTTGCTGAGCCATCTCACGTTGTAGTATCAGCATTGTAGCACGAACCGCTGGATAGCTCGCCACTACGGAAGCATAATTACTAACTTCCTGTGTGCGAATTTGATGAGTGATATCCTCATGATCCCAATACACACGCTGTCCTTCCTCTGTGCGCTTCAACTCAATCTTGGCTTGCTGTAGCAGGCTTGCAACGGATTCCTGATCCTCAATTGCAGTGCCGTTCTTTAATACAGCCCATGCCAAAGCCCGATACATCGCTCCTGTATCAATATAAACGTACTGTAATGCAGCAGCCACAAGCTGTGCTACGGTACTCTTCCCTGCACCAGCAGGTCCATCAATTGCAATATTCATTATGTAAATTCACCTACTAGAGTTTAAATACGTTAATAATGAAGAAAAGCCTCGAGCGAAGACAGTTCGTCGAAGCCAAGCTATGGTATATTGTACCACAGTAGCGCATATGAAGCAAATTAGCGGATGGCTGGGATGCCCTCCACTCTCTCAACGCGAACGAAATAAGGGCGAATGGAACCCCATGTTAAAATAGTTTGAGCCAACAGTAAAGAAGCAATAAAAACAATGATAGCTTTCACAAGATGTCTCTCTAAACGACTGGACAGCAATATAAAGCGAGCATCAAACGTTGATTTTTTCATGGAGTAACGCTCCTCTTCCTGTTGATAGTCAACCGTTATTCAACTATACCTTTTTGTCTTATTTCCAATTGACGTTCATAGCATACACGAACAATTTTAGCTCGATCTGCTTCCGATATGGCTGTAAACTGTAGAGATATCCAATTAAAGTCACTCAGCTCCTGCTCCTGAACGCGTGCTACCTGTGCTTTTGCAAAGGCATGACTAACAGTCCCCGCTTTTGCTGGCAAGCTAATCCACATATCTACTTCCTGCTCTTCTTCTAAGAAATGGTTCTTGGGACATGCAAATGCTAGACCACCACCACTAATATCCAGCGTCTTCGCTAGGAACTTCTGTTTTCCTCGAATGCTTGGATAGCTAACAGAGATCTCAAAGCTTGCAGGTACTCGTAGATAGCCTCTGCGTTGCGTGCGAACGATCTGCTCCTTTGGCACTTTTTCCATTAAAAGCATTGGTATATTTTCTTGCTTGGTACCAACAATTTTGGTTTTAAAATCAAAACGCGAGCCATCCTGTCCAACATACCACACGAAACAGGTCGTCCCAATCGGAAGAGACTTCGTTCTGCCTGTTTCCTCGTCGATGGGTAATTCAATCGCAATGTTTTTTTCAGAATAATCTGCTACTCTAGTCTTATATACTTCTTTACTTTGCTCTTCTGACAAGGACGCGAGTGATAGACGCATCACTTGTCCTACTTGAGGTAGCACACTCACTCTTATTTCCTCCCCTTCTCACCCTCTTCCAACATTATACACACGCTGTTATCCATACAGCAAACAAAGAAGTTTGCCCTTAGACAAACTTCTTTGTACTCTCTCTTATCCTCTTATCCTTTTTCGCCATGATTTGGCATTTTTTGCTCGCCTACACTCATTTTTATTACATCCTCTTCTTCACCTGTCTGGGCATTGATATAGATCATATAGATATCCTTTTCAAATTGTCCAGAGAACTCATATGCTAATACTTCTTTCCCGTTATTTTTCCCCTGAATCATGGCAAGTCTAGATTCCGTAACCTTAACATGTGGATTGATCATCGTTCTTGCTTGCTTGGCGGATACCTTTGCTTTTGGAATGATGCGCTGCTTATGGTTAAATAAATATTCGACAGCATGAAAACCATTTACATCCCCATTATCAAGCGCTACTTTGACCGTTACGGAATCAGGATAGATGAGTACGTCTTCCACTTTTGGCACAAACGTAAATACTCCTATCCCTCCGTATGTATCTCGTTCCGTCGCTACCATGTCGCCGTATCCCTTTTCTTTTAGAAACTTCTTAGCACTTTTTTCCGCCTGATCTAAGTTCAATTTTGTTTGTTTGATTTCTCTTTCGTTTAATAACCAGACTACCTTTCCGCCTTTTTTGGTTACATCCATATTGATCGGACTAGCGTTTTTACCAGTTATACGGACACTGTATGCATTGTATTGCATGCCTTTTCCGTTCTTTTCAACAGAAACTTTGTCACCAGACGAAATTTTACCAACGAATTTTTTAGCAATATCGATCGCTTGCTGTTCACTAACTGTTTTTCCTGAAATGCCCTTAATGCGTTGCTGACGTTTCGTTTCCATATTTTGGACAGTCATTCCCCACTCCATTTCAGGGAACTCCTGCACTTTTTTATCAATCGTTTTAAAACCGTCAATGATGGTGTTATCGCCAGGCTGTTGCTGTTTAGCTAAGGCCGTTTCTACATCCATCCAACGCAATTTACTATCAAGAACCTTAGTTTGCACACCAGATAATTCTTTTTGGATGTGCTTGGAGTTTTGGTACAGTTTATTGAGTGTTTTATACTCTTTTTCACTCAACGGATGCTGATTTAAATCTCTCACGGCTACTTCATAAGAAAAATCTGCTACTTTGGATAAAAATTCTTCTGTGTGATTGAATGGCATTAGCGTCAAAGGAAGTTGACCGACATCGTTTTGCGAGGTATACGCTAAACGCCACACATTCGTAAGACACGGAGCTAGTTGCTTGCGTGTGTTTAATACAACAGATTTTCCTAACTCATCATGCAGTTTATTCATATGAAAGTTTAAATCATGGAAGGCTCTTTGGTATTGATTCTCTGCTTTGATTAGTATGCTGTTTTTTTCGTTATGTTCCTGATAGCCCCATACACCAACACCGACCAATCCGATTAAACATACTGGAAACAGCACTCGTGAAATTGCACCATAAACCATTTCTAGATCCTCCTTCTTCCGTTGTTATTGATTAGCGGCAGAATATATGTTTACCAATTTTTTTTACTTGAGGACGCCCCCATATCCATTTGGATGTAGCTGTTTCGGGATTAAAATAATAGGTACATCCTTCAGTAGGGTCCCACCCCTTTAAAGCATCCTTCACTGCTTTCTTCGCATTTTCATTCGGGCTTAAATAAATCTGACCATCTGCTACCGCAGTAAAAGCACGAGGTTCAAAAATAACAGCGGAAGGCGTATTGGGAAACGATGAACTCTTTGTCCGATTTATAATTACGGCCGCAATCGCTACTTGCCCGATGTACGGTTCTCCACGCGCTTCTCCATATACCGCATTTGCCATTAGCTTAAGGTCATTTTCTGATAGCTGTGAAGCTGAAAACGTTTTTTGTGCTGTGGTAGTTGCCACTGGTGTTACCTTAGATTCCATCGGCTGATCCGCATGCTGGTGCTCCACTTGGGGTGGGGTAGTAGCAAGTATTAAATAGAATGCCGTACAGATCACTACAACTGTACTTGCAACCATTAGCCTCCATGTTTTGACCTCTTTACTCCTCATTGGACTTCCTCCTTCAGACCGGTAAATTTCCTTTCCTTGTCTGTATTGTTCGTGAGGGAAATCATGTTTATACAAAAAGAAAGAGACCAGTAAATACCAGTCTCTTTCATTCTTCCAGATGGGTAATATCAAATTTTTCTTGATTGTCGCAGATACATTGCTTAAATCCTGTGTCAACTTTTCCTTCCATGCCTGGGCGACCACGCAAGATAAATTTTTCGCCGCATTGGTTGCACCGTATCATGATTTTAGATCGCTGGGTTTTGAACAATTACAGTCGCCTCCTCATAACCTTTATTGTGGACGATTGTATATATTTTTAGAACTGATATCGTGAGCCAGTTCTACTTTTTTCATTCCAAACCACCAAAGTATTGCCATATATGGCACGACCAGGAACAACCAATAATTAACAGACAGAAAAATAAAATTGTAAATCGCATGATAACACATGGGCAACATTAAAGAGACAAATAATAACCATAGTGGATTCTCGTCGGCATTTGCAAATTTAGCTCTACCCATAAAATAGCCCATATAGATACCGAACAAAGCATGGCTAGAAACTGGTAATAATGCACGCCACATGGCAACTTGCTTTCCGTTAATCACAAGATACAAAAAGTTTTCAAGCGTCGCAAAACCAAGGGAAACCGCTACAGCATAGACAATACCATCATACGGCTCGTTAAACTCTACATGCTTATATGCGGTATGAAATACAACTAACCATTTAAAAAATTCTTCCACAACCGCAGGTGAAATTACCGTGTTAAACCAGACGGAATCGATGCCCCACTCATTTTGAAAAATATATTGCAACACCATTACGGGAAAAGCAAGCAAGATACCAAAAATAAAAGAGCGCACTACCATTGAAATTGGCTCCGGCTCTAAGTTATCGCGCAAATAAAAATAACACAGCAAAGCAAGTCCTGGCGCCAAAGCTGCACCAATTAACGGAATCATATTTTCTTGTTTGCTCCTTTACATAGGTTCCCTATTCATCGTACCATGAAAGATAATATATGAAAACCCGCAACAGGAGAGAGATCCCTATGAAAAAAGTGCTAGTGATAAATACAGGCGGTACCATTGCCATGTCAGTTGAAGAAGGTACAGAAAGCGTTAAACCGTTAGACGAGCATGTCCTAAATCATAATCTTCCCTATTTAAGTAAATATGCTGATGTTGTCATGAAGGATTTCGTTAATCTACCAAGCCCACACATGACGCCTGCTATTATGAATAAACTACGGGAAATCATTGAGCAAGAGCTGTTACAGGATACTTACGATGGCATCGTTATTACTCATGGTACGGATACCCTCGAAGAAACCGCATACTTTCTTGACCTTACCCTGCCAGTAACCGTGCCGATTGTCGTTACAGGCGCTATGCGATCTAGTAATGAATTAGGAGCTGACGGTCCAGTCAATCTGATTTCTTCCGTTCGCACGGCTATCGACCCTAGCAGTCGCAACAAAGGTGTACTTGTGGTTTTTAATGACGAAATTCATGCAGCCCGGCACGTAACCAAAACCCATACCTCTAATGTAGCTACTTTCCAATCCCCCTCCTATGGGCCGATTGGGACTATCTCAAAGAAATCCATTCAATATCATCATGCACCACTTTCACGCGAGTTTTACGAAATATCGCATGCGGATGGAAATGTACCGCTTATTAAGGCAGTCACAGGTATGGACCCTGCCTGGCTTCACTTTTTATTAGACCAAAAAATTGACGGAATGGTAATTGAAGCATTCGGATTAGGAAACCTGCCTCCGATGATCCTTCCTGTATTAAAGGAGCTATTACAGCGAAATGTACCTATTGTAGTTGTTTCTCGTTGCTACAATGGACAGGTACAAGACCTATATGGATATGAAGGTGGAGGCCGCCAATTAAAAGACATGGGTATGATCTTTTCAAACGGATTAAATGGACAAAAGGCTCGTCTGAAGCTGTTGGTAGCCTTGCAGCAAACCGTTGATTCAACTAAATTGCAAGATTGCTTCGATCACTAAAAGCTTAGTGTATATTCGTAACAGCCACGTAGAAGTAGGATATTTCCTTTCTGAGTGGCTGTTTTGGTTTGCTCTACCCGTTCCCCATCCTTGCTCATTAAAATGATAAGAAAAAAAGCCTTCTTGGCATTAAACCAAGAAGGCTCTTCATTTAGCTTACACCCATCCGCGGAAACGTGATGCTTCCGCCATCTTACGAGCGCCTACCATGTAAGCAGCTAAGCGCATATTTACACGGCGTGTTTGAGAAGTCTGATAGACGTTTTCAAACGAACGCACCATTACACGTTCTAGCTTCTCTTCCACTTCTTCTTCTGTCCAATAGTAACCTTGGTTGTTTTGTACCCACTCGAAGTACGATACTGTTACACCGCCAGAGCTAGCAAGTACGTCAGGCACTAACAAAATGCCGCGTTCTGTCAAAATTTTTGTAGCCTCCAAAGTAGTTGGTCCATTGGCTGCTTCTACTACAATAGAAGCTTTGATGTTATGTGCATTATCGGCTGTAATTTGGTTTTCAATAGCAGCCGGTACAAGAATATCGCAATCCAATTCCAATAGTTCTTTATTGGAAATGGTATTAGTAAATAGTTTGGTAACAGTACCAAAGGAATCACGACGATCTAAAAGGTAATCAATATCCAAACCATTTGGATCGTATAGAGCACCATAAGCATCAGAAATACCTACCACTTTAGCACCTGCATCATGCATGAATTTAGACAAATAGCTTCCTGCATTACCAAAGCCTTGTACAACCACGCGAGCACCTTCCAGGTTGATACCTACTTTCTTAGCAGCTTCTCGAATGCAGATCGTTACTCCCTTTGCTGTAGCAGTTTCACGACCATGAGACCCACCTAATGCAATAGGTTTACCTGTAATAAATCCTGGAGAGTCAAACTCACGAATGCAGCTATACTCATCCATCATCCAAGCCATGATTTGTGAATTGGTAAATACGTCTGGAGCAGGAATGTCTTTCGTTGGTCCAACTAGTTGACTGATAGCGCGTACATAACCGCGGCTAAGACGCTCTAATTCTGGGAAGGACATTTCACGCGGATCACAAATAATTCCACCTTTTCCTCCACCATAAGGCAAATCAACAATTCCAGCTTTCAAGCTCATCCAAATAGAAAGCGCTTTCACTTCATCCTCTGTAACTTCTGGATGGAAACGTATGCCGCCTTTTGTTGGACCAACAGCGTCGTTGTGTTGGGCACGATAGCCTGTGAACACTTTAGTCTCGCCATTGTCCATTCGAACTGGGATGCGAACAGTCAGGACTCGCAAAGGCTCCTTTAACAGTTCGTACATCGACTCTTGGTAACCTAGTTTTTCTAGTGCTTCCTTAATCACCGTCTGCGTCGAAGCCAAAAGATTCAAACTTTCTTTTTGTTGCGCAGTCTCAGTGTTGTTGGTTACCATTTCGTGATTCCCCATTGTATAATCACCTCAAAAAGTTATGTTCAGTAAATCCATCGTTCAGTATACACGCTCAATACCTGAAAGAGAAGTAAAAATTCTGCTTTTTCCTTATTTATAAGAACTTTCTAGAAAAAACAGAAATTCTCGCTTGTCACTAAACTTTCCTACAGCCAAAGCATACTCCTCTTTTACTAAAATGAAAAGGGTTACTTGCTCTGAAATGTGCTTTCTTTTGTATTCGATTGGGAGAACCTATGTCATAATAACAATTAGAAAAGGCTATTAGGAGTGTGAATTTGTTGACAACACAAAAAGGAATTCTACTAATATATGCACATCCAGACGACGAGACATTTGCCTCCGGTGCCACGATTGCATTCTATAAGGACCAAGCGAATGTACGTCAAACTCTTCTGTGTGCTACGAGAGGTCAGGCAGGTAAAGCAGGGACACCACCACTATGCACACCTGAGGAGCTACCCGCCTATAGAGAAGCCGAATTACGCCATGCCTGTGACATCTTAGGTGTAGATCGGGTTGCGGTATTAGATTATGAAGATAAACTGGTAGACACTTCTCCCATACAAGAGCTTGCTGCCCATATAAAAGCAATGATTGATGAGGAACAACCACAAATTTTAATTACGTTTGCTCCGCATGGGATATCAGGTCATCCTGATCATATCGCGATGTCGAAGGCTACTCAGTATGTTGTGGATCACCTGCTGGACGATTCTTCAAGCGTTCGTAAGCTATATCATGCAACCATCCCGTTAACAGCTCCCTTTACGAGTAAAAACGGGACACCTACCAATGGCGATTCATTGGAGGATATTACAACTATCATCGATCAAAAGCCCTACAGAGAGCAGATAGCGAAAGCCTTACTAGCACATAAAACCCAGCATTTATCTGTCGAGCGAGTCTTTCCAGGTATAACCTCTCATGATTATAAAAACGTACCAACCACTAATTATTATCTATTGGCATGGCATAACTTGCCCAACTATCAGCCTACAGAAAAAGAAACCGACTTATTTGCCGGTATCCAATAAAAAATGACTGCATAAAAAAGAAGGACACCTTATAACTTACGCACATAGGTGTCCTTCTCTTCTTATTAACGAAAATATCGAGCGATTTCTTTAACAGCGTCATCAGGCATGATCGACTTTCCGTATTCTTCTAACACATATACAGTAATAGGATTTGCCTCACCATATTCCGATAAAATCGCAATGAGATGCTGGTAACGCTCTTGTTCAAGCTCTACATCCTCTAAAACAAGGTAGTATTTATCCTGATAAGAATATAAGCTACCTCCATATGTTAAAAAGGCATTAATTCTGTGAGCTACCTCTACGACATGTTCAAAATCGCGGAAAGCATATATGATTAAGTCACTCTCTTCTAAAGTAACTTCCATTTCGTATACATCATCTTCTTCATCTTTTTCAGCAGTGATTCCTGTTTTGCCACGAGTGACAATGACTACCATTCCTTGGGCAGGTAAAGCAAAGACTTCTACAGCAACCGGACCAGATATTTCAAATCCAAGCTCATCATAAGCCTGCTCCATCATATCATTAAAAAGCTCATGAACTTTAGGAATGTCACGCCACATGTCTTCCTTTTCAATACCTCGCTCCGTAAGATCGTCAAAGGTTAAAAAAATTCTTATCTTGTCTTGGCCAAGGCGTTCAACTCGCATGACTGTCCCTCCTCACCATCCAGTCCTATTACAACGTATGTTAAGAAGCCTGTAATAGTTCCGTACATACATCTATAAATAGAATAACCTGGCGTACAAAAATATCTATTTCATTCTTACTAGACAAACTCCCTTTAAGCTATAATCCTGCTGTAAATATAATTCATCCATTCTTGTATAATACCACATTGTGAGACAAGAACATAGATATTGAAGTTTTTCCTACTACTCTCTTTCCGACATAAATCGTCAATCTAGTGGAAAACCAAGGTATTATTGTCAGAAATTTTACCTTCAAAGAAAGAATAACAACTAGGCCAGGCTCAATTATATACCTATACGTAATATTCTAGCAGTTCGTTTCATGTAAAAAAAATATACCCAACTGATATGTATTTATACAACTCATTGATCCTGTTCAATATGATCTCATAATCCACAATATGCATGGGACAAAAAAAATGACGTTACTGCTTCCAGAAAACTTATGAGCTTTTTCCCGACGCCTGTTCATCATCGTTTCTCATCAAGTGCGGAAGATTATAACGTCATATCATAAGCCCATCTTATGGCGATCTTTATTCTTGTGCCAGCTCCAATAATCGCTTGTGTATCCAAATAGCAGCCTGAGAGCCGTCTCCCATTGAGATTGTAACCTGTTGAGAGTGAGCATTGACGTCTCCAGCTGCCCAGATATTGCGATGATTCGTTTCCTTGGTTCGTGGATCTACCTGAATATGTCCTTGGGGTAAAAGTTGAATTTGAAAAGCTTGTAGTAGGTCTGAATTAACATGTGCTCCGGCAAAAGCTAAAAAACCTCGTTCTACTGAAATTGCTTCACCAGAGCGTAAATTTATTGATGACAAATGACCGTTCTGCTGTTCTATAGAGACGATCTCACCCTCTCTATAATAGTTCCCCCATTCATTAGCCCTGATTTGATCCTCCTTATCCAGCGATGTTAGCGAATGATTAATAACCATGATATCTTGTGTGTAGTATTTTAATTCCTGTGCCATTTGCAAGGCTTGCTTGCCCGAACCAATTACGACTGTACGCTTTTGCTGGACTTCATAGCCATCACAATCAGGGCAAATGTAAATGGATTCCCCTAGGCATTCCACCAACCCTGGAATCTCTGGCAAAGGGTCAGTAATTCCCGTGGCAATAAGTAAAGTCTTTGCCATAAAGGGTTCCTTATGTTCTCTTGTGGTTACGCAGAAAATATGCTCCTGATTCTGCTCACAAAATGTTGCTTCATCTTGAATAAATGCGGCTCCAAAACGCTTGGCCATTATTTCTCCCTGCGTTCTCAGTTGCATTCCACTGACACCCTCTGGATAACCCAAAATGTTTCGGTATTTACGGGCTAAGGTTGATCTCCCTGATTTTTTGTCAATAACTAAAACCTTATGTAAGCTTCGCGAGAGCTGAATTGCTGCTTGTAAACCAGCAATTCCGCCTCCAATCACGATGGTGTCGTAAATCATGAGTCCCTCCTAACGGTTTCTCTATCTAGAGTAACCATTTTAGGCGATTAACATGATTATCTTTCACTAATCTACAGGAATGTAAAGTGTTTTTCCTTCTATTAATGGGGCTTCTGTATTAAGACCATTAAAAGTTGCGATTCGTTTTACTCCATTATTATTTCCATAGTAAGCACGGGAAATCTTATGTAAATTATCTCCTCTTTTAACTTTATACAATTTACTTTTTATTTTTTTTGCAGGTTTTTCCTCACTTACCGTTGCTTCAGGCTTGTTTGAAGCTGGAACTGAAGTTGGGCTAGTTTTCTGCTCAGCGGTAGTTTTATTAGTAGTTGGGGCCGAGGTACTAGTAGGTTTAACGGTAGATTTAGCCGTAGAGGCAACGGTAGCCTCTGTACCTAAACCACCTTTATCCCCTTCCTGCCCAAGGACTGCATTATTCGCTGGTTTCTTATCCTCTAGCTGCGGCTGCATTTCAGGCTTTGCAACATTTGCCGGATCTGTCCCCTCCCTATTTAGAGGTTCAGGTTCTGTAACGGAAACTCCTGTTCCTGAAGCAATCGCATCTGTCCGCGTCTGGTGCCCACTAAAAATTAATGCCGGTTGTGTCGAATTCATCTCCTTCCAGATGAATAAAACACCTGCCACGACTACTGCTCCTGCTAACGGAACAATGATTTTCCATCCACCTCCACTAGCGAGTGTGGACGAGGCCTTTACTTGCTCCTTAGATTCTTCGTTCTCACTCTTTGCTGCTTGTTTTTCTTCGCTTATGAGACTTGTTGCTTGCTTCTTTTGTGCTTGTTTTTTATTTTTGATCCTCGTTTTTCTAGGAGGTAAGCCAAGCAGGGTATCCTGCTGCTCTGCTATTTGCTTGTCTCCATCTCTACCTTCCATCTTATTTCCTCCCCTTCGTGTTACATATCTTCCTGTGAATGTATCGAGCTTGCCTTATACTTTAAAAATAAAGCAAGGACGAAATTGATAGTAGCATGAACAAACATAACTGTGATCAGACTATTGGTCCAGGTAAAAAGTATGCCTAGTAAATAGCTTGTTAGAAACACCATTCCAATGAGAATAGGTTTTTGTAAATATCGAAAATGAATCGCTGTGAAGAGTATACTTGTCCACACATTACCTATCAACTCATGAATTACACCGCGAAAAAGCCATTCCTCACTAATCCCTACAGCTACACAGAGTAAAAACGTAGTTGGAATCGAAAGAGAACGAAAAATCCGTTCATTCATTCCACCATCATCTACCCAGCTTGGCGGAACTGTTTTTTCTATAATAATATTACTAGCCACAACAAGGACGATCAAAAGAACTGCATAGCCAAGATAAGAAGGGTGCATCGTTAATAGAAGCTGCCAAAATTCTGTTTTCGTATAAAGAAACCATGACCCTAGTAGGGCAATCAAAAGAACGATACCTTGTGTGAGCCACAGATTGAGTAACAGCGTACGGTCATCTAACTGTTCTAGCTTATTGTTTCTATTCACAACGAAGCGGAACCTCCTTCGTTTGGCGATTTACGGGGCAACAATCGTTCCAGGGCTTCCGTAAGATTCCAGACTGCTTCACGAGTAATCCGTTCCTGCTTTACAGACTCATGATAAAGCTCTCTGTTGATTCCGCAGGTTCTACAGCATGACTCTGGTTTTTCTATCATCCTCTCCCCAAAATAAGCTAGCAACGCTTCGCGAAAACAACCAGATGTCTGAATCCACTCCTGCATAGTCCCTAATTTCGCAAATTTAGAACGCTTTACTAGCTGTATTCGTTGCTTCATCGTACCATGGATGAGCTTGGGGTCATGTGGTTGAATCCAGTAGGTATACCCGTTTTTTCCTAGTTGAACACTATGAACCGCTCCTGCTTCCTGTGCATAGTAAAATAAGAGCCTTGTTACATTTTCGCCAATGCCAATAGCTGCAAAAAGTTCCTCATGTGTGATTTTTTGCTCATACCCCTCTCTGGTGGGAACGTGGGAATCAGCTCGATGAACTGAGGTACGTAGCAGTCCTAGAAAGGCAACTAATTCTTCGTCTGTTGGATATTCGTTTTGGAAAAGACGGTGGTGAATATGCACATCCTCTTCCTGTACATACAAACAAGCATATCCAGGTTGTTGGTCACGTCCAATCCGTCCAACCTCTTGTGTATAAGCCTCTATGCTTGCAGGAAGATGATAGTGAATAACAAAGCGGATATCTGGCTTATCAATTCCCATTCCAAATGCATTCGTAGCAATAATCACGTCTAATTGATTTGCAATAAATTGCTCTTGAATCAAAATCCGCTCCATCGGGTTCATTCCACCATGAAAGCCGCTTACCCGCTGAATCCCGCCTTGCTGGCACAGCACTACGAGTTGTTCTACTGCTTGCCTTGTACTGCAGTACACGATGCCCGGCTTTTGGCACTCACGTAATTGAGCAAGCAATCGTGTGTTTTTGTCCGCCTCATCGCTGGCCGGATATAGATCATAGGCAATGTTAGAACGATTCACACTTAAGCGGATTTGATTATCTACAGCAATGTCAAACAGATCAGCAATTTCTTGCGCCACGTTATGTGTAGCAGTGGCCGTCACAGCTAGCACAGGAGGTTCTCCCAGTGCTTTAATCAAAGACGGCAATTTTAAATAATCTGTGCGAAAGTCATGGCCCCACTGCGATATGCAATGAGCCTCGTCAATCGCTACCAAGGACACACCTCTTTTTTGGAGGAGCCGGATAATCGAAGGTTGTTGCAATTTTTCTGGAGAAATATAGACAAGCTTGTATTTCCCCGCTTCCAGCTCATCTATGACCAAGCGAATTTCATCACGATCCAAGGAACTATTTATGTAGGTCGCTAGCCGATGTCCGTTTTTTAACAACTGCTGAACCTGATCGACCATTAAGGAAATTAGCGGGGATACTACAAGTGTGATACCAGGCAGCACATATGCCGGCACCTGATACGTAAGTGATTTTCCACCACCTGTAGACATGATACCAAGCACATTTTCCCCTTTTAAGATTCGACTAATAATCTCCTCTTGTCCAGTGCGAAACGCGGCATGACCAAAGTACCGTTGTAAGATAAGACGAATGTTTTTCATATTTGTTTCCATGCTGACGCTCCTCTAAGGGCCAAAGCCAATCGGATTTGCAAATAACTATAATCATGGCCCAATTCATCCTTTAACAGTCGCAGTCGCTTTGTCTGTAGGCGATCGCTTGCTTCATGTACGAATTGAATCTGCTGATCGCTCACAAAACGACCATACTTACAAGGCAGCCCCTTTAAAGCAGCTTCAATCAGATGATCCTCTACGGTATTTAATTTAATCGTACGCCTAGAAGCAATCGCCTCAAGCGTCATATCTTTTTGAAGCATGTTATATGTTTCCCAAGCACTTATACTGATTGGCGGCTTTTGTGCTGGTTGAAGCAGGCATAGTTTTTGTAATAAGGGGAATCGGCCTGATTTGTTCTCCTTTACCTCACAATACAAGCTACTCCAAATCGACAACAGCTTTACCTCCGTAAGTAGAAATGATTCACGAAATTGGTAGGCAATTTGCCGAGCTGTGAGGCCTACCTGTGAAGCTCCCGTCCACTGCAAAAAAAACTGCTGCTGTAGCGTAGGATCAAGCATATCCATAAACAGATAGAGCTCGTCTGCCAATCCATTAAGCCATGCCACTCGCTCATCCGGCTCTGCCAGCAGTTGCTTGATTCTACGTTGAATCTCTTTGTTTTGCACAATCGGTGAAAAGTGAGAGTTATCATGTAATAGCTGTGAAATAGTTTGAACCATGAGCAAAGCTTGTAAGCGAAATAACATTGCTTGCTCTGTTATCGACATCCCATTAATTCCAGATAACCACCGCTCCAATTGATAGGTTTTATTTTGTTCACAAAGTTGTTGATTCCCCAAATGAGTTAGCTCAAAGCTTGATATACCATCCTTTTGTGCTGTATTAGTATTTGAGACCCACTTTTTTTCCATGAGGTTTTGGATGATTTGCTCCCACAGCCCTCTTGAAATCCAAGGGAAGAGCCGATAATAGGAGTGGAGGTTAAAATTATTCACATCCTGCCATACTTGATTAGCTTTACGTCCTTTTACCATGTAGTAGAGAGATTGAGGAGTACGTTCCCCTTGCAACACAGCTAGACCTTTCAATACGAGAGCTTCAAAAAATCGGAAATCTTGTTCCTCCATGGATCAAAGTTTCTCCTTCACGTTTGATTAATTTATTTATTTTATCATGAAAGCAGTGACAAAAATTGATTGTACTGTTTTTGCTTTAGACGGAGGGATTACCTATGACAAAGCGTTTGTCCAAGCACGAGTATATTGTTACATACATGATTATTTTATCATTAACATGTTTGGTTGTCGGATTTTTTTGGGGAGCAAACGTAGTTCAATCTAAAATGGATGAGCAACTAACTCAGCTCCAGCAATTAACGCACCAAACACATAATCAGGAAAAACTCATTCGTGAAAAGAAACTATACCCCGAGCAAGATTTTACCCATTATTACTACAGCTTTTATGAACCACTCAGCACTTTTCAAACTGACTATTTTTATTATGTAGCCAACTTACAGGGAAAAACATTGAAAGAACAAAAAGGAGTTCATAGCCAACTCAAACAAGTCGTACAGACTAAAATCGAACAGCTAGAAAAAGTATATATCAGTGAACGTTCTCCTTTGTTGGTTGCGTCTAGAAATCAATTTCTTGGAAGCCTACATACCTTACATAATAGTTTAACGAAAGCCATGGCAGATACGAAAGGCAATCACTACTCCTCCGAAGACATCGCAGCCCTGCGTCATGCCAAAGACTTTCAATCAGAATATTTACAAGCTCAAACGAAATTTTATCATGCGATTGCTATGTGGGAACAAATCTATGTACTACAACACTCTATCGGTGATGTCGATATTACCTCGCTGACATTTGCAGCATGGGATACACTGCCTTTTCATTATCGCAATTACATATCTGCACGATATATGGAGAATATTAGAAGCATACCTCAATTCTTCCCTCAGGATTTGACGGCTTCTATCGATGCGCGTATAAAAAATAAAGAGACAGTGAAATTAGGCTGGCAAAACATCCCGTTTGGTGTTAATGTATTGATTGCAAGCAATGGGGTACATGCTGGAGATTTTGTACAATTAAACAAAAAGATCTACCCTGCTCTCTCCTTGCCTGAAGTGCCGATTTATCATAAATAAATCGTGATCTAGGTACATATTTGGACGCGATTCATTCTTGTAATCGGCATAAAGTAATTATACAATAATTGTGTAAGCTGGACGTACTATCAAGGGGCAGGAGGTGAAACCATAATGACTACATGGGTAGATAAAGATACCTGTATTGCGTGTGGGGCCTGTGGCGCCACAGCTCCTGATGTATTTGATTACGACGATGAAGGTTTGGCGTTCAACACGATTGACGACAATACAAACACTGCTGAGATCCCTGAGATCCTGCACGATGATGTTCGTGACGCAGCAGACGGTTGCCCAACTGACTCTATTAAAATCGACGGATAATCGATTGCAATCAAATAAGGAAGACCAAAACCACTTATCTCTGCTTTAGCAGTGTGAGTGGTTTTTCTTCTGTCCAAACCTTGTTTTATCTCAATAAAAATTTACTTTTTTAAGCAAAGCTTGCTTGCTAAAATCCGAATATTTATCTATAACATTCTCATTTTTAACTCTATTATCCTCGGTTGAACAAACTCTCATTTTTTATTATTTTCTACCATTTGTCTCTCGTTTTCTACTTATTACTCGTTTTTTCTTCATATCACAAAAACCGTACATTCACCTGTTTTTACAACACGATTATGTATCTACTTCACTTAATTACGAACAACAGCAGCAGTACATAAAACCAATGTTCTTTCTTTTTCAATTTTTCTTCTTGACGCTACTGTTGTACGGTGATAAAGTAAGTTCTAACTTTAACAGCTACATACAAAACAACTTTGACGAAGAGATGCTTTTACAGGAAATCCTCAGAGAGCCGGTGGGTGCTGCGAACCGGTGATTCCTTTAAGAGATGAGCACTTCCGAGTTGGCAAACCAAGCCCGCTTGCGGTCGTAGGTTTGAACGGATGATCCGTTATCTCTCAGGTCTTGTTACCTGGTAAGGTTCTTTTTTGCGAAAAGAAGAACAAATGAGGGTGGTACCGCGAATATAACTTCTCGCCCCTCACTACATCATGTGATTTGTAGTGGGGAGGCTGAGAAGTTTTTTTATATGCTTAAAAGACAAAATGTCTACAAGTAAGGAAGCCATAGAGATATATTTAGGAGGATGAGAATCATGTTTAAAGAGAAAATCATATTACGTATACCTGGCCCTACCCCAATCCCACCTCGTGTGCAGCAAGCAATGAACCGTCCCATGATCGGTCATCGCAGTGGTCAATTTTCTCAAATGCTTTCTGACGTAGCTGAGAAAATAAAACCGGCTTTCGGTACCGCTCAGCAAGTGTATGTCATTGCCGGAAGCGGTACAAGCGCTTTGGAAATGAGCGTAGTTAATACTTTGCAAGCCGGGGATGAAGCAATCGTCACGATTAGCGGAGCTTTTGGCGAACGATTCGCAAAAATCTGCGAACGGTATCAAATCAAAGTTCATCGTTTAGAGGTTGCTTGGGGAGAAGCAATTACGCCTGAACTCTTGCAAGATTTTCTCGTACAGCATCCGATGGCAAAAGCTGTATTTGCTACCTATTGTGAAACATCCTCTGGTGTGTTAAATCCAATACCTGAATTATCGAAGGTCGTTAAAAAGCATAGCAACGCTTTATTTATTGTTGATGCGGTTAGTTGCTTAGGAGCTGTGCCTTGCGAAATGGATGAATGGGGTCTGGATATCGTTGTAACAGGTTCACAAAAAGCCTTTATGCTGCCTACTGGACTTGCTTTTATTGCCGTTAGCCAACAGGCATGGAAACGTATTGAACAAATCACTCCTCAAGCCTTCTATCTTGATCTTAAGGCATATCGAAAAAGTATGGCAGATCAGACAACGCCTTATACCCCTGCCGTATCCCTTGTGTTTGGATTAGAGGAAGTAGTAGCAATGCTCGATGAAGAAGGTCTTCCTCAGGTATTCGCTCGCCATGAGCTTATGAAAAATATGACACGGGCTGCCATGAGAGCATTAGGATTACCGTTAATGACAGAGGATGAATACGCCTCCCCTACTGTTACATCCGTAGATCCTGGCGATTTATTTGATGCGGAGGAGCTACGTAAAATATTGCGCACCAAATATAATGTGGTCATTGCTGGTGGACAGCAGCATTTAAAAGGAAGGATTTTCCGAATTGGTCATATGGGCTATTGTGATCCGCAGGACGTATTGACTGTCATTTCACTCATTGAAGTCTCTTTACAACAGATTGGTTACGAAATAACATTAGGTGCCGGTGTACGTGCGGCTCAGGAGGTATTGATTCAGCATGGATAAATTTCGCGTATTAATAAGTGATCCCTTAAGTGAACAAGGTATTCAGCAACTGCTAGACGCTCAGGATGTGATCGTTGAACAAAAAACAGCTCTATCTCCTGATGAATTACTTGAAATCATTGAACAATATGATGCTTTATTGGTTCGGAGTCAAACACAGGTGACTGCTGAAGTAATACATGCAGCGAAGAAACTAAAGGTAATTGGTCGTGCCGGTGTTGGTGTCGACAATATTGATATTAATGCGGCCACGGCAGCAGGTATTGTAGTTATCAATGCTCCAGACGGTAATACCATTTCCACGGCTGAGCACTCCTTTGCAATGCTTATGGCTGTCGCTCGCAACATTCCTCAGGCACATAAAAAATTGGTTGATGGAGCATGGGACCGTAAAAGCTTTCAGGGTGTAGAGCTTCACAATAAAACCTTAGGAATTATTGGAATGGGCCGAATTGGTTCTGAAGTAGCGAAGCGAGCAAAAGCCTTTCAAATGAACGTAATTGGTTACGATCCTTATTTGACAGACGAACGCGCTCAAAAGCTTGGTGTAACAAACGGCACTGTAGATGATATTGTTACAAAGGCGGACTTTATCACCGTGCATACTCCATTAATGAAAGAAACCAAGCATCTATTAAACGCCAAGCAGTTCGCTAAAATGAAACCAACCACACGGGTAATAAACTGCGCGCGCGGTGGAATCATTGATGAAAAAGCCTTGTTACATGCATTAGATAACGGATTAATTGCTGCAGCCGCACTTGATGTATATGAAGAAGAGCCGCCGGTTAATAATCCATTGATAGGTCATCCACGAGTTGTTACAACTCCTCATCTAGGGGCATCTACTGTGGAAGCCCAAGAAAATGTTGCGATTGATGTATCTGAAGAGTTACTCAAGGCATTACGTAATCAAACTTTCAAAAATGCAGTAAATTTACCTACTGTAGATGCTCATCTAATGGAACGGGTACAACCTTTCTTCTCCCTATCTGAAAAATTGGGACAATTCTTAGCTCAACTAACAATCGGTGCATTACAAGAAGTGAAAATTACGTATAGCGGCGAATTATCTGAGATGAGCACCTCTCCATTAACTCGCACGATTTTAAAAGGCTTATTAGCATATCGACTAGGTGCCGAAGTTAACTACATTAATGCACCCTACCTAGCAAAAATGCGGGATATCTCAGTAACGGAAGAAAAGTCAACAATATCCCGTGGTTTTACCAATTTAATTACTGTGACACTTCGCTCCAATCTAGAGACAAGAACGATTGCTGGTACGCGCTTAAATGGCTTTGGTGATCGAATTGTCAAAATTGATCAATCCACCATTGATGTACAGCCTCAAGGCTACCTCCTATACGTTCAGCACCATGACCGCCCAGGTGTTATTGGATATGTTGGCAGCGTTCTTGGACAAAATGGTGTCAATATTGCCACCATGCAGGTAGGCCGTAAGGATGTAGGTGGAGATGCCATTATGATGCTAACCGTTGATAAACCGCTTAGCACTGAACTCTTGGATGAACTAGGTCAATCCCTTGAAATCTCTAGCGTAACGCAAATTGAGTTATAACAATATAAGAATCTAGGTAAAGTATAGATGAACCTGTAAACAGCCAAACTGGTAGAGATTCTGCCTTTTTGGCTGTTTTCTCCCAAAATATATTTCAGGTATATACAATAAAGCTAGGAGGAAATCAGAATGGGCAGCCAGGCCTATCTTGCGCTTACGTTCTTTCTTTTCACGTACGCATGTATCATCAGTGAGAAAATTCATCGAACCATTATTGCAATGGTTGGTGCTGTCCTGCTGGTTATAACAGGCATCGTCAGCCAGGAGCATGCGCTTCATTACATTGACTTTAATACGCTTGGGCTGTTGATTGGCATGATGATCTTAGTGGCAATCACTTCTCAAACTGGCCTTTTTAAGTATATGGCCATTAAAGCTGCTAAATTAGCGAAGGGCAGACCCGCCGCGATTCTTATCTATCTTAGCTTGATTACAGCAGTGGCTTCTGCTTTTTTAGACAACGTAACCACTGTCTTGCTGATTGTGCCCATTACTTTTAGTATCGCTCATTCCCTTAGAGTAAACCCCATTCCCTATCTGATAAGTGAAATATTAGCCGCTAATATTGGAGGGACCGCAACATTAATTGGTGACCCGCCCAATATTATGATAGGTAGTGCTGTCCCCAAGCTAGACTTTATGGCTTTTCTAACAAATCTGGCTCCGATCGTTATCCTCATTATGCTCGTAACACTTACTTTATTGTATTTCATTTTTCGTAAGCAATTAGTGACAACACCAGACCTGCAAGACAAAATTATGGAACTAAATGAAAAGGAAGAACTGACCGATATCCGTTTACTAGTAAAATCGCTTATTGTACTAGGTCTGACCATTACAGGCTTTGTTATTCATAATCTACTAGGATTGGAAACGGCTACTATCGCTTTAACAGGTGCATTTTTCTTATTATTGATAACGGGAGAAAATTATTTAGAGGATGCCTTGTTACAGATAGAATGGACAACCCTGTTTTTCTTTGTAGGCCTCTTTATTTTAGTTGGTGGATTAGTAGAAACAGGAGTAATTGATTTACTGGCGAAGAAAGTCATGTCACTAACAGGTGGAGAGGCTATGAGCTCAGCTTTTCTTATTCTTTGGTTAAGTGCGATAGCATCAGCCTTCGTCGATAATATTCCATTTGTAGCGACAATGATACCCTTGATTAAGGGCTTGGGCCATTTGGGTATAGAAAATATAGAACCTCTTTGGTGGAGTTTATCGCTTGGAGCCTGTCTAGGTGGAAATGGAACAGTAATCGGCGCTAGTGCTAACGTTATTGTGATTGGATTGGCCATGAAGGATGGTTATCGCATTAGCTTTCTAGGCTTCATGAAGATCGCTTTCCCACTCATGCTTCTTTCCATCTTGATGTCTAATCTTTATCTGTATTTAGTTTATTTCATGTAAAAAGGAGGAAAAATCATGGTTACGTATACGTTTAATGAAACAGCCATCCACATTGAAGAAACACCTAACGAGAAGGATGTTACCTTCCGTGTAGAAATAAAATCAGAGGCAATGCGGGATCGTATCAAAGAATTGCGTACCTATCTAAACAACGATAAAGACTATACAGACGCATTATTTTATACCGATCAGCAAGGAGTCTTTGAAATTATCGTTCGAAATGATTACTATTTGAAATTTTTAACGGAAGCCTTCCGTTTTCATTGTCTAGAATCGCTACGTTGGAACGAATAATAGAAGTGAAAAAATCGTATTCCGTAGTAAAAAAGCCAAGTGCTTAGGAAGATACACCTATTGCCTTGGCTTTTTTGCAATTTATCAACCAAACCAATATGAACACTTGGTTTTTTAAGCTAGGTATCTGATATTTCTCTGCTCGTTACGTTTTTGCTTTACGCTTTCTGGCTATCATACTTGACTCAGAACTACTATCTTCTTTCTTTGTGGTCCCTGTTTTTGCTGGTTTAATAGCAAACAAGGAAAGAATTACGGCCACTAAACAGATTCCCGCTACCATCAGAAATAATACACGATGCGAAAATGCAATCAAATAGGCAAATAAAGGCGGCCCTATGGCAACTCCAACAAACCGTGCACTATTGTACAATGCTGTAATGGTTCCTCTCTCTGTTTTTTCAAAGCGTTCCGTCAACAGAGCATCTAAACTTGGAAGTGTCGCTCCTATCCCTGCCCCACCGGCACATAAAAGAATCAGGAACAGAAATATGCTCGGCTGGCTAAGGCTAATCCAAACCATACTCACAAAAAGAACCAACATTCCCGAAGTGGACAACCATTTCATTAACAGCTTATTTTCACCAATTACCTTCCCTGTCACATAGGATACGAAACACAGGGAAGCTAATGGTATGGCTAGCACAAGCCCTTTTTTTATGCCTTCCCACTTATACTGATCCTCTAGCACCGACGATAAATGAAAAAGCACGCCAAATAATACAAGCATAGAGATACATCCGATCGCAAATACCGCATACAGCCAACGCCCCTCTGCATGAAAAATAGCCCGAATGGACTTTTTATATTCTCCGAAGCTTTTTGGTTTTTGTTTCTCTCTTGGCGCTTTCACAAAAAAGGCTACTAATAATAAAGAAAGTAGGCAAAAGACAGGGGTTGCAAAAAAAGGTAAAAACCAGATCAACGAAGCCAACCAAGCACCTAATACGGGAGATAATACTTTACCAAAGGTATTGGATGTTTCAATGATACCTAGACCAGTGCTAACCTCCTTGTCATTTCGGTACATGTCCCCAATTAGTGGCATAACAATAGGAAACGCTCCAGCTGCTCCTACACCCTGTAAGGTACGACCGACTAGAATCATCATATAAGGATTAGCCATTTTCCACGCAACCCAGCCTGAAAGAAGTCCTCCTAAGCCAGCAATCAACAAACTCGGTATGATTATTGTTTTTCTCCCCATACGATCTGATAAAAAACCGGCTAGCGGTATAAGTAGAATGGCTACCACAGAATACGTAGTAATAAGCATACTTGACTGCAAAGAGGAAATCCCAAGTTTCTTTTCCATTATGGTCAAAACCGGAATAAGCATAGAATTACCCAGTGTCATAACTAGAGGAATTGATGCTACAGACATAAGGTCCCAAGTTTTTTTATCTTCCATATTGATTACCCAATGACCTTTCCAAAAGTAAAAATGGAGTTGATGGGCATGTGGGTTTCCTCCCTTAGCACATACTTTTTTTACTATTCCTCTTATTTGTTTCGTTATTAGAGGTAAATGTCTCCATTTTTATTGTCTATGATAAAAAGAAAAAAGCATATGAATACAACCGTAGTTGCTCACATGCTCTTTCTCAGTCCAAATTCGATTAAAACTCGATTGTTGCAATCTCGCTTACATCACGCAAAATAAATTCTGCATTTGCTTTTTCAAATTTCTCCCGTGCTTCCTCTCCTGTTAACCCTGTTAAAGTAGCTGCAAACTGACAACCAATTGATCTAGCTGCCATTAAGTCAGCAACAGAATCTCCAACAACTAGCAAATTCTTACGTTCTTCCTCTGTTAGCTGGCAGGAAAGCGCGGCGGAAACACCTTTTCCTCTAGTCAAGTAACCTTGAAAGTAACAGTATGGATGAGGCTTAGAGAGCGGGGCGGTTTCTGGGAATTGCTGTTCAGCTTCCAATACATGCGAGGCTGTTACAATACAATCCGGGTCAAAAAACTCTAAAATACCAAGCTCTTTTAGTGGAACATACGTTTCGATTGAAGGACGTCCTGTGCCTACTCCTAAACGATACCCACGATCACGTAAGCCTTGTAGCACTTCTCTCATAATGGCTGGTTCAATGATCGGAATTTCGTCTGACAAAAATCCTCTTTTCCCTACCTGATGGGCCGCTCTGCCTATGGAATCAACAATCAGTCCGTCGCCCAAATACCATTCTTGGAATGTCTCCTGACATAGCTCCCACAGCGTGCTAGTACGCGCAAAAATGTTCGTTGTTATTCCACATTTTTCATAAGCAATTTGGTTGAGATAGAGTAGCATTTCGCTCTTCTCTACATTTCCTTTTGCAAAATCCGAAACAAAAGCCGCATAGTCAGGTGCAAAGGAAAGTTTTGCTTCTTTCAGCAAAGCTTGAATTTTTTTAATCTCTGCTCGCCCAATCTGATTCGTTAACAGCTCACGAACTTCTTCTTGCTTCATTTCTTGTAATTTTGCAACAAGGCAAATAAGATGATACGAAACAACTAAGTACACCATATCCCAGTTAGAGTTAATACCTTGAGCCTTCAGAAAGGTCAGCACTTGGTCATTTGCAAAAATCTCGGTTCGGACACGTCTAATCACCTTTTCCTCAGGTGTCGGTGTGAAATCCTGTCCTTCTATTCCGATATATTTTTCGCTAAATAGCATTTCCCAAATGGTCAGAGAAGAGGCGTCAAAATATCTCTCTTCGCTTAAAAATACACCATCCACATCAAATAAAATCGTTTTGTTCATCCCCAAAAAACACTCCATTCTCTCATCCATCTTACTCTCTATCTATGTGATGACTGGTATTGTAATGGTAAAGGTTGTTCCTTCCTTCATCTTACTTTGGACAGAAATTTTTCCGTTATGGGCTGCTACGATATTTTTTGCAATTGCTAAACCTAATCCAGTTCCAGCTCGACCACGCGTTCGAGCTTTATCTGCTTTGTAAAAACGCTCAAAAACAAATGGCAAATCCTCTTGCGGAATTCCACTGCCTGTGTCTATTACCTCAATGGTAATTTTTCCTGCATCCTCATTCTTTATACGAACAGTAATAAGTCCACCGTCAGGAATATGACGAATAGCATTGTCAATTAAATTAGTCAGTACCTGCTCCATTTTGTCCGGATCAATGGAAATCGCGTCATAATCCGTTTGCCTATCAAGCTGGATTTCGATATTACGTTCTGCCGCTCTGTTGGCAAATTTGCGTAACACACGTTCGAAGTAAGGAAGAAGCTCTGTTACTTCTTCATGGAGCTCCACATGCCCTGCTTCCATACGAGCCAAGCTTAGTAATTCATTTACTAGCTTCGTCATCCTAACTGATTCATCATAAATGATTTTAGCTAACTCCTTATGTTCCTCTGGAGTGGAAGCAATGCCATCTACAATGGCTTCACTGTAGCCCTGTAGCATAGACAAAGGTGTTCTTAATTCATGCGAAATATTTGCAACAAAGTCTTGGCGTAATTTATCCAGTTTCCGCTCTTTAGTCATGTCCCGCAGTACAGCGACAGCCCCTCGAACTTGATTGTGATCGTATAGCGGTACCATCACAACAGACCAGAAACGCCCTTGTGCTTCAAAATCTTCCATTACTTCTTGTTCTGATAGCAACATTTTTTGATACAATTCCTGAATCGGTAAAGGACGCCCTTGATTTTCATACGCCCAGTCCCGAGTAAAATCTTCTGCCTGAGGATTTGTTAATACGACACGCCCTTTTTGATCCAGCATGATTACGCCATCAATCATACTACGTAAAACAGTTGCCATTTGCTCCTTCTCATGCGACAGAGCATTTACTACATTACGCAGTTTCAGTGTCATAACATTAAAGGCAGCAGCTAGCTCACCGATTTCATCCGTAGATCGAAGCGGTATTTCCGTATTAAATTCTCCTTCAGCGATGCGTTGAGCAGATTGCTTAATCTGACGCAATGGTGAGGTAATACGCGAAGATAGAAAGAACGCGAATACCGTTGTTAAAATAAATCCAATGACACCTACAACAAAAATAAGTTGTCTAATCTCGAGATAAGTACCATTCACTTCTTGGATGGCTTGATATAAAATAAGTGCCGATTTTTGTTTCCCATCAAAGGAAAAAGGAATAGCCATAGCCAGAAACTGCGTGTGTTCAAGACTGTCTGAAGCTTTATCTCCAAAAATCAAACGATTAGGGCCAACCTGCTTTCCTGCAAAAGCATCGTCTATAGGAAATCCCCCGCTGTTTAACAGCTTATCCAGTGTAAGGGACGGTTGCTTTTCATCCGTCGCTTCATGAGCAAGAACGCGTTTTTGCTCATCCACTACCAGTAGACCTGTATGGTATACGCTCATGATTTTGGAAGCCATCTTAAGCATTTCTTTTTGATCACGCACAGTTTCCAGATCGGCAGCAACTTTTGTTCCAAGAAGAGCTAAATCAGCCGACTGCTTTTTCAGATAATAACTGCCAAAGGACTGAACTAGCAGGAGGCTGAAAATCGTAAGTACCACCGCGAATAACGCTATGATTGTCATCCAAAGCTTTCCGACAACACTTCGCAGTATATTATCCACTTATTTTGGCACCTCGAGTTTATACCCTACGCCCCAAACGGTTGAAATCATTTGAGCAGCGTCAGGAGATACTTTGTTTAGCTTTTCTCTCAGACGTTTGATATGCGTATCCACGGTCCGCAAATCCCCGAAAAAATCATAGTGCCAAACATCTTTTAGTAATTCTTCTCGCGTAAATACTTTATCTGGAGATAATGCTAAATAATGCAATAACTCATACTCTTTTGGAGTTAGATTTACCTCAACACCATTTGCGGTGACCTTATGAGCATCATGATCAATTGTTAACTCTGGAAAAACCAGAATGGAATGACTGGATACCGTATCTGTTTTTAAATAAGCAGTAGCAGAAGAACGACGCAAAATCGCTTTCACACGGAAAACAACCTCACGCGGACTAAACGGCTTTACTACATAATCATCTGCGCCAGCCTCGAAACCATTCACACGATTCGTTTCTTCTCCTTTAGCCGTCAACATGATGATTGGCGTCGCTTTTTGCTCACGAATTCTTGTACAAACTTCGATTCCATCCATACCAGGCAGCATCAGATCGAGCAAGATAATATCGTAATCTTGATTTAAAGCCTTATCCAAGGCTTCTTCTCCATGCTCTGCCTCATCAATATAGTAATTCTCTCTCTCCAAATACATCTTTAGAAGGCGACGGATTCTTTCTTCGTCGTCTACGATGAGGATTCTTTCTTTCTCCACCCAGATCACCTCTGCTACAACATTGAAATTAATTGTTAAAATGAGTACAACCTACTTATCTAAAATAGCCTATACATCTTGATAGTACAAGTAAAAAGCTGGCGTACAACCAGCTTTTTTAACTTGTTAGCAAATTTTTAGAGTTAAGCACCTGCATAAGAGTGCAAGCCTACGATCACCAAATTTACTACAACCAGTGTTACTAATATAATAACAAACCCTAGTACTGCCATCCAAGCAGATTTTTCTCCAATCCATCCCTTCGATAGACGAAGGTGCAAATAGACACTGTAAAACAGCCATACAATCAATGCCCATGTCTCTTTCGGGTCCCAGCCCCAGAAGCGACCCCATGCTTCATTTGCCCAGATCATGGCGAAAACAAGCGCTCCTAAAGTGAAAATGGGATATCCAATAGCAATGGCACGGTAGCTGATCTCATCAATGAGCTCTGGATCAATGTCTTCTAAAGCTGGTTGGATCGCTGCCGCAATCCGTTTACGTAAAATCAATCGAAGCAATCCATAAAACACAACTCCTGACAGCACAGACCAGATCATCGTATTAAATTTACGAGCCGCATCCTTCCCATGCATAAAGGTGGGTGCTTCAAATAATGGCTTGATTGGACCTTCTTTGATGATTTTATACTCTTGTGGTGCCACAATTGCCGGCAATTTATACTCAACCTGCTGCATATTTTTAACAATAGCCGGATTATTTTCGTCATAAACCGGAAATTCAAAGGTAGTTCTTAAGCTTGGTGAGGAAAAGGATGCCGAGACAACAATAAATCCAACCATCATTAAAACAACACTAATGGAAAACTCTAGCCAAAAGGTACTTGCTGACTTTTTGATTTGTGGAATGGTGCGAATTAAGTACATGAGCCCCGCAGCAAAGCCAACCGCCAAAATTCCTTCCCCAAGTGCTGCAGTCGTTACATGAATCTTTAACCAGTAGCTTTGTAACGATGGAATAAGTGGCGTGATCTCCTTAGGGAATACACTTGCATAAGCGAGCATAATAGCTGCTAGCGGCATTGCGAAGGCACCAAGTACGCCTAATTTATAGATGTAATAAAGCAATAAGAATGCGGCTACAATACATATTGACAAAAAGGAGATAAATTCAAACATATTACTGGTAGGAATACGTCCAGACACGATCCATCTTATGATAAACTGTCCCAAATGGCCTAAAAACCCGATTACAGTGATTCCCACGCCAATCTTTGCATATCGTGCCTGGTGCGCCTTTGCATCCCTGTTAGACCAACGTTTTCCCGTGATTGCTACTGCAAATACGATCGTAGCGATCAAATACAACACAAAGGCCATCAATAATAGATTGCTACTTATCTGTATCAATCGTGAGAACCCCTTTCTTTACGCTTTCTTCTTCGATTTTTGTTTATCTTGTTCAAGAATGAGTTCCAATGGTAACTCTAATTGTTTCACCAGGTTCTTAGCTTCTTGTTGTAAACCAAACCAGTTTTTATTGGTGTGACCGGCTAGATACAGCTCATTATTTGTAACATGCACCCAAATACGGCGATGTTGCCAATAGAAGCCCATGACTAATCCAATCATCGTAATAAAAGCCCCACTGTAGATTAACGGAATCATCGTATCTTTACGCACCAATAGGCCGCTTGAATCAATGATATCAGGCTTATGTACCTCTAAAATGAAGCGAGGCGATTTTGTATTTTCAATAAAACCACCAGCTACGTATGCTAATCGTTCACTTTCATTTGTTTTGGAATCAATAATTTCCAAGGCAACCATCGGATTATTTGGTAAAGTCGTTTTGGTCGTTGGTAATCCATCTTTGCCCAACTCAAAATCTGGGAAATAATCCATGACACGAACAACGTAATGATTGCCTACCTTTTGTTCCTTTTTCGGCTCATACAAATCAATTTTGAACGAACCTATTCTTTTTTCTTTTTCTATGGCATCATATAAATCAAAATTAAGAGCGCCCAGCATTTGTTCTCGGCGATCCAATTGATATAAAAGGATACCCTCGTAAGTCATTGGATGATTAACAGTAATCGATCCTCTCTTGACCTCCACCAATTTGGGCTTGGCTCCTGCTAGCCCATCATTTTCATTTTTGTATAAAACGGCATCAGTCTGGTAATTCTTCGCGATTACTTGCCCTTCTTGCAAAGGAAGATCTTCAGCAAATTCATCCTTTGTATAATATTCAGTCTTATAATCTAAATTCTCAATATAGAACTCTGTTCCCGGCACTTTTACGGTTTGCCCTTCACGCACCCAAATCGTTTCCTCTAAAAAGAATTGTGGGACGCCACGCAGTAAAACACCTAACAAGAAAATAATCAGTCCAATATGATTCACATAAGGACCCCATCTGCTAAACCTTGCTTTTTCTCCCAGTAGGGAATTACCTTCCCGGTAAACGCGATAGCCTTTTTTCTTATACCAGCTCTGGACTTGTTCAAGCTTCTCTTCAACGGAAAGTCCCTCAGTTAATACCGTATCAGCATGTAATTTCTGCCCTTTATAAAACGATAGGTGCTGATTCAAACGTGGTTTATTCAAAGCTTTGTACAGTGGAATTACCCGGTCTAAGCTACAAATAACCAATGATATTCCGATCATTACCAGTAAGCTAACAAACCACCAGGACCCATACATCTCATGAAAACCTAAGGCGTAATATACCTTGCCAAAAAAACCGTATGTTTGCTCGTAAAACAAAGCTTTGCTTGGTTCATCCAGCAACGGGACTGGTACGTATTCCAACTGCGGTAGGATCGTCCCAATTCCTGCCATTACTAAGGTAATGATTATTATGATGATTGCGATTTTTACAGACGAAAAGAAATTCCAGACTTTGTCCACCACCGTGGTGGAATAAGTCTGGGAACGACGCGCTGTTCCTTCATAACGCATATCAGGAAACGCTTTCTTTTCATCTAACTCTTTAACAGAATGCAAAAGAGGTATACCGCAGGATTCACACAAAAGCGTCCCCACCGGGTTGGTGTGTCCGCACTCACATTTTCTCTGATCCATGTTCGTGTCCTCGCTTACGGTTTAATTTGTCTTCACAGGTCTAATCTTTTCTAGCGCGGAATTTATTCTTTTTTCATCCATTTGTCCAATGATGATTTCTTGAACGATGCCATCCTGATCAATATAAAACGTACTAGGCATTTTTCCGATGTTATATGCTTTTGTTACTTCTTTTTGCTTATCCATCAAAATGGGAAACGTGGTATTTACCTGACGGACAAATTGCTCAGCAGATACCTCCGACTCTCCCACGTTGACCCCTACGATGACAATGTTTTGATCCTTATTGGCAAGCCATGCTTTTTCTAAGTCGGGCATTTCATTTCTACAGGGTTCACACCAAGAGCCCCAGAAATTAAGAATGACTCCCTTCCCTTTTAGATCAGCCAATGTCATCGTTTCACCCTCTAAGCTTTGCAAACTGAAATTAGGCGCTTTATCTCCTTTTTTAATTTCATTTGGCTTAGCAAAGCTTGTGTACAAAGCAAAAACGAGAGCAACTAACAAAACTCCCAAAATAGCAACTCGCATTGATGTTCTTTTTTGTTTATTCACATTTGTTCACCTGACTTTGTTCAGAATCATTCCAATTATTACTCATTCCTTCTTTATTATAGCTTGCCGCTATTTTAAACGAGTTGGATATTTTGAACAACTTTTGAACGATGTGCTATTCATCACAAACGTTTGTTCGGTTTCTTTTGAACTTTTTTTAACTCACTCCGCAATCGTTCTACTTCTTCCTTTTTTAATAACCGATATGTACCAAGGCCAAGATTGCCTAGCGTAAGAAAGCTAACCTGAATTCGTTGCAGGGTAATTACGGGATGTCCAATTGCTTGACACATTCTGCGCACTTGACGATTGCGGCCTTCATGAATGGTCAGCTCAATTAAGGTGCGATTTTTCTTGACATCTCGCTCCAAAATTCTAGCTTTTCCAGGAGAGGTCATTCCGTCCTCTAATTTAATCCCCTTAGCTAGTCGAGAGACACTTTCCGATGTAGGCATCCCTTTGACCCAAGCCCGATATACCTTATCCATCTCAAATGACGGATGAGCCAAACGATTAGCCAATTCCCCATCGTTTGTCATAAGTAAGAGACCCGATGTATCAAAATCTAAACGGCCCACTGGATAGACCCTCTGTGGAATTTGTTTAACCAGATCACGAACGGTTTTACGTCCTTCAGGATCACTCATGCTTGTAATGACTCCTGTAGGTTTGTTAAGTAAGAGATATACATGTTCTTCTTGTGCAATGGACTTATTATCAACCAGAATTTGATCTACAAAGGCATTTACCTTGGTACCCAGCTCGGTTATCACTTGTCCGTTTACTTTTACTCTACCTTGCTTAATCAGTTCTTCACAGCTGCGACGCGAGGCGACACCCGCTTGTGCCAGCACCTTCTGCAAGCGTTCTTCCATATAGACCACCCCTCACACATTCTACCTATTTCCAGCAGGTTGGACAAGAGCACGGTTGACAAAGATTGCAAATTACTCGTACACGAGCAGTTTTTTTAGGAAAAAACACAATGAATCCCCCACTGCTAGTATGATTATTAGTCTTGTCATATGGGGTTAAAAAATATGTTGTTGGTTGTCTATAAAGATTGCACAGAACAAACCAATGAAAAAAGCTTGTATCACAGTTTACCAACAACCACTGACACAAGCTTTAAAACATTCAGATAAAGATGCAGGAGTACGCTCATGCGAGAAGGAGAAGACATTTTAGGAAAAAATATAGGAAACAACCACTAGAGAAGCAACTACACCAATCAAATCTGACCATAGGCCTACCTTTAATGCGTACAAGCCATTTTTGATCCCCACTGCCCCGAAGTACACGGTCAGCACATAAAAGGTTGTATCAGTGCTTCCTTGCATCGTAGAAGCAAGTCTACCAATCATTGAATCTGGTCCAAATTGCGCAATTAGATCCGTTGTGATAGCGAGCGACCCTGTACCGGACAAAGGACGCAGCAAAGCCAATGGGACAATTTCCGAGGGAATATGAAGAATGTGGAGGACAGGCTTCATCGCTTGGAGCAAAATATCTAATGCACCTGATTCTCGAAACAAAGTAATGGACACCATCATCGCTACTAAATGAGGTAATATTTTGATGGTTGTCACAAGTCCTCCTTTAGCTCCTTCTACAAATGTTTCATAGACTTGCACTCTTTTATACCATCCGTAAGTTAAAACGAAAGAAATAAAGACTGGAATTGCCCAAAGCGAGAAGACATTGATCAGTGAGTACAAGCTAGCTCCCTCCTTTAACGGGACTTGCGCTTGTAGCGCAGACGATAAACACGATCAAGCAGCAGGGCAAAAACTGTTGCAATAAAGGAGGCGAGCAATGTTGTACCCACGATTTCAAACGCATTCGTTGAACCATATTGCAAGCGAATGGCAATCATCGTAGTAGGAATCAGTGTGATGCTGGCCGTATTGATGGCAAGTAAGGTGCACATAGCAGGGGTTGCGATATCTTTGTGGGGGTTTAATTTTTGTAGCTCCTCCATTGCTTTAATTCCCATAGGAGTAGCAGCATTTCCAAGCCCGAGGATGTTAGCGCTCATGTTAGAGAGAATGTAGCCAATGGCCGGATGTCCTTTCGGTATGTCGGGGAAAAGCTTTTGTACAATGGGTGATAACCAGATTGAGATTAGCTGTAAAAGTCCAGATTTTTCGGCAATTTTCATGATCCCCATCCAGAAGATGAGGACGCTGAGAAGACCAAAACAGACAGTAACGCCTGTTTTGGCACCTTCAAATATTGATTGACTTATCATTTCCATTCGTCCGTTTACAGCTGCTACGATCACACTGACTATAATTAATAATAACCATATGATGTTAAGCATCAGGTAATCCTCCCTTCAGCAATTGGGAGACATGCTTCCAGATACCACTTGGTGTTTTGTTTTGAAAGGTATCCGTTACTTTCATTTTTCGTAGGGTAAGTGGTATTTTACCAATGGAATGTTGGCCTAAGTATATCTCAACAAACCCAACATGCTCATTTACATCATGTTGACCTACCTGTTTTTGAAACAGTTGAACCTTTTTACTCACATGCTGCTCTTCTTCAGCTTTAAGCGGGTATGTAAAGTCAGCTAATGAAACCAACTCAACCTTTCCTTTGTCCTCCAATTTAATAGATTGAGGAGCATCACATTTTTCGCCCTTGTGAAGTAAAGAGCTTTCTTTGAACTGTTGAAAGCCATAATCGAGAAGATTAGCATGGTCATTCCAATCATCAGGTGCATTAAGCGTAATAACAGCAACTTGCCGTCCATCTCGGGTCGCTGATGATGCTAAGCAACGTTTGGCAAGCTTTGTATATCCCGTTTTGACACCATCTGCTCCGTCATAGAGATGGAGCATTTTATTTTTGTTTTGCAGCCTACGCTCCCATTTCTCCCCTTCCCAGGAAATACTTTTTACTTTCGTGGAGACAATCTGCTGAAACTGTGGATTTTGTAAGGCATAAGCAGATAATTTAGCCATGTCTACGGCAGTGGAATAGTGCTCCTTGCTACTGTCTAATCCGTGCGGGTTCATAAAATTACTTTGAGCCATGCCAATATACATAGCTTTTTCATTCATCATGGCGGCAAACCCTTCAATGGAGCCCCCTACCTGCAAAGCAATCGTAGCAGCGGCATCGTTACCAGAACGAAGCATCAAGCCGTATAGCAATTCTTCTAGGGTCAGCTTCTCCCCTCTTTTTAAATAAATGGAGGAGCCTTCCACTCCTACGGCCTTGTCTGGTACCGTAACCACCTTTTTTATATCGGTTGCTTCTATTGCCACAATGGCTGTTAATGTCTTCGTCAAGCTGGCAATTCTCATTTTCTTGTTTCCATTTTTCTGGTACAGAATACGTCCTGATTTAACATCAATCACAGCTGCTGCTTCCGCCGAAACCTTAGGTGCTAGCGATGCCCATGCACGAGGTTGTGGGCCTAAATAGCTAACGCACAAAAGAAAAACGACGAGTACGCCGATTATTCGTTGGTATCTCATAGTGTCCTCCTCATGCTTGGTTTACAATGGGTTTGTACCAAGTATATGGAGACAAGACCTATGATATACCCCAATCTTAATCGGGTCCTAGTCGTTTCCAGCAGATTCCTTTCCGCGAAACAATTGAGCCATATCCTCATCCTGCTGATCAAATGAAAAATCAACTGGCGGTTCTGGTAAATCTGCAATTCCTTTCAAGCCAAAATACTCTAGAAAATCTTTGGTAGTGCCATATAAAATCGGTCGTCCGATCCCCTCTGCACGTCCCATTTCTTTAATTAAAAGCTTTGATGTCAGGGTATGTAACGCTTTTTCGCATTTAACTCCACGAATCTCCTCTACCTCAGAGCGAGTGATCGGCTGGCGATACGCGATGATAGCTAAGGTTTCCAATGCCGCTTGCGATAAAGACGAGTGGGTAGGGGAAGTAGCCAGCTTTTCAAAATACATCATGTGTTCAGGCAAGGTAGTCAATTGATAAGCTTTCGCCACTTCCACAAGCTGAATGCCTCTTTTCGATCGGTAAAAGTCCGCCTTCATATCTTCGAGTAGGTCAACGACAACCTCCTCAGAAACCTCAATGATTTCCGCAATCTGCTTTGCATCTATCCCCTCATCACCGGAGATAAATAAAAGTCCCTCTATCACCGATTTTAATTTATCATAATCCATGTTCCGTTTCTCCCTTTCCTTCACTGATCAAGATGTCCGTAAATAATTGATTTTGAACACACGTGATAGCCTTTCCCTTCATCAATTCCAGTAAGGCAAGGAACGTTGTTACAATCTCAGTGCGAGTAACATTTGTGATAAACAATTGAGAGAAGCGAACATGCCCTCCTCCAACCTTAATGAGCTGACGAATCTCTTTCATCCGATCCTTTATGGATATTTCATCCCGTGAAACTTTGGCTACAGGCTCTTTTGTTTGCAATCTAGCAAACAATTTTTCTAACGCGTGAAGCATGTCAAATAGGGTTACGTTGGCAACTCCGGGCTCTTCCTCACGCACATATGGTGTTAAGTCTTCAGCCGGTCGAGTAAATACCTGACTACGCCCCGTCTCCATTTCGCGCAGTTGTTCGGCCACACGCTTGAATTTTTTATATTCCAATAAGCGTTGTACCAATTCATCGCGAGGATCTTCCTCTTCACCATAATCATCGTGCAATGGCTCAAAATGTAACTCCTCTTTTTTCGGAAGCAGCGTTTTGCTTTTGATGGCCAATAGAGTAGCAGCCATGACTACGAACTCACTAGCTACATCCAATTGAAGCTCACGCATCGTATGAATGGTATCCAAATACTGTTCGGTAATCACAGCTATGGGTATATCATAGATATCTACCTCTGCCTTGTCGATCAAATGCAAAAGCAAATCGAGCGGCCCTTCAAACGAATCCAATTTAATACTATATGACAACGCTAATCCCGCCTTACTTCATTGCAATCATGTTATAAAAAAAGCTGAATAACCACATACCGAGTCGTGCTTTCAATCCAAGACCATACGATGTTGAGCGGTACGCTAAGCAATCCTCGCAACGGTGGCAAGAATACGATTAACAATAGCAGCCATGGTCCATATAGATCTAGTTTATCAAAGAATCCACTGCATTTTTGAGGCAAAATGTAACGAAGGATTTTAGAACCATCTAATGGAGCTATAGGAAGCATGTTAAACACTAACATAGCGCAGTTAATCACAATACAGTACTGCAAGGTTAAGGAAACTGCTTCTATCCCTTTGGCAGGCCACGAAGCCATCAAATCTACCCAGAATGGGGTCTGAATATAAAACCATAAAAACGAAAAGAAAAATGCTAATACTAGATTTATGAACGGTCCTGCTGCTGCAACATACACAATTCCTAAGCGTTTATTCCCTCTAAAATTATATGGATTAAACGGAACAGGTCTAGCCCATCCAAATGGTCCAAACAAAATCATCAGGAGTCCGAATGGATCTAGATGCGGAATTGGATTAAGTGTTAAACGCCCCTCATTTTTCGCTGTGTTATCACCTAATCGATAGGCAATAAACGCATGTGCCCATTCATGCATGGAAAAGGCAATCACGAACGCAATAACCCGGAATGGGAGCGTGTTTAGGTCAAAGTGAAATAAGCCCATGGAGCCCTCCTTCATTATCTCTCTCTTGCACATTCCTTTATCGCAGGTCGCTTGTGCAAAAATACACTATTTCATTAGAATAACAGCCTTCAGAGAATGACACAAGTCGCAAGCAGTTTCAATCAAAATTATTGAGAATTTCATTCCGCTTTATCTTGTTGGTCATTAGCCATCGCTTCTGTTTGAGAATCGTCTTCCTTTGCAGATTCACAAGAAGTGCTTTCTTCGTTTTTTTCTTCTAGCTCCGCTTGTGCTGATGCACTGGCCTCCTGCCTTTTTACCTTTTGATTATTCTCATCATGAGCCTCTAATTCTTTAAGTGCACGCTTGTATTTTTCTATGCGAGCCAAATCATCCTCCGTAGGCTCAGCTATTCGAGTTAAATCCAAATTATCCTTGATATCGGCAATCTTTACAGCACGCGCCAATTGATTTTGTTTCACCCTTGTAATATAGCTGTCATATTCCTCTTTTGGATTTTTCGTAAGAATCATAACAGCCTCCACAACTTCCTTTGGAAATCCTGCTACTCGCAAATCATCTACAGTGACATCAGTATCCTCTAATACATCATGTAAAACAGCAACGGCTCTCGCTTCGTCCGAAGGCATGTACATCATAACGCGCAAGGGATGTAGTATATAAGGCTGTCCCCCTTTATCTTGTTGATTGGCATGTGCTTTTGTTGCTAATAGAACAGCTTCTACAGCCATATTCATGTGTAACTCCTCCTAAATACCTTCTTTATTAGATGAAATCCATGATTACAAAAATCATGCCTATTTCTTGTATTTCTACCCAAAACAGCCGTATTTGGCTGTATTCGGCATTATATTGTCGCAATTGTAGGGATAGGTTAAGTCAGCTTCGCTCAGACCATGAGAAGCTATATTATCAAGAGAGGTCGCCATTTCCCATGTTTTACCAAAGAATGAAATAACGATATACTAATTACCAATCTAACAATAAAGGAGTTGGGAAGACCCCATGGCACTAACGAGTACAGACCGTAGGAAATTAATGCTAGAGAACGACCTACACTCCCTCATCATGTTGGAGAATTCGCAAGGTCTAAACACTTATGAAAGCATCCTTCTAAAAAAACTAATTAAAGAATACCACGAGATGAATTACGAGTGCACCAAATAAGAGATGAATACCGATGATTGCGATACATCTGACCAAAAAAGAGGGGTACTGTCCCTCTCTTTTTTGCTGTATGCATTTCTATTTTTACTAGAAATATTTGAGCATAAATTCATAACTTTCCATTTTTTGGATTTATGTTATGATAGAATCGAGATTATTATAGGAGGAATGTTCTATGAAAAAAGCACTACTATTCTTTCTGTTCGTAACGATGCTAGCTGTTCCTTTCCAACAAACCTCTGCACATCCAGGTCGTACAGACAAAAACGGAGGGCATACCTGCCGCACCAACTGTGAAAAGTGGGGCCTTTTCTATGGAGAATATCATTACCATAATGGTGGTAGCTCCAGTTCAACCAAAGGTACATCTCCTACCAAAGCTAAAGCACCTAGTAAAAGCACTGCTCCCACCGCGAAACCTGCTGGAAAAGCCCCGGTCGTACAGAAGAAAACCATCGTTGCAGTCGATCAAGCACCTGTCTATAGTGCTCCAGCAACCTCTGCTACTGTATCTACAACCCTCTGGTATGGCTATGAGGTAAAGGATAAAGGCGGTTCAGCTCAGTTTGCCTCCCTAGAGCAAGGCTATCTCTCTAAAACACTGCTAACTCAATACACTGTGATTAGTCCTAAAAAAGTAAGCATCCAAGCTGATAAAGGTTATTTCTATGCAACACCATCAACTAAAAGTAAAGCCCGTGGTTCTGCCCCGCTGCATGCTGAGGTGTCCGTTGTCGGAGAAAATCAGACTTGGTACTATGGTTCTAGTAAGGACTCAAATGGCAACGTGGTTGTCGGTTTTATCTCCAAAAATGTAGCTTACTAATGTCTGCTATAAATTTAACCCAAGTATGCCTTGATGCCTAATGATGAACCCTGTTGTCTACTACATACGTTTTCTGATTTGGTAAAGTAAGAGACTCACTTTCTGCTTAAGGCAGTAAAAAGTGAGTCTCTTTGCTCGCTTACCAAACTACCGCATCATCTGCTCAAACGCTAACTGGGCTCTTCATTTGCCCCGCATCCATCTTAATCACCTTATCTGCCATGTGGAAGTATTGATCATCATGTGTAATGGCAATAATACATTTTCCTTTTTGCTTCATGTCTGGCAATAATACTTGGTAGAAAAAGCGCCGATATTCAGGATCTTGGTCAGCAGCCCACTCATCAAAAAGGCAAATGGGCCGATCTTCAAGATAGGTAATCAAAAGAGCAAGACGTTTCTTTTGTCCTGTTGAAAGCTTGGTTGTACTGAAAACCCCATTTTCTACTTTCACCTTATCCTGTAGCTCTAAGACCTCTAAATAACGCTCAATCTCTTTTTCATTTTGCATAAAATCAATCCCATAAAGGCGATCAAACAAGTGGAAATCGCCAAAAATGGCAGAGTAATATTGATTCAATTGAGCATGTGTCACCTTGCTGCCATTGATGGAAATTTCCCCTTTTACCGGGGCGTACAGACCGGTTAGTAGCTTCGCCAGCGTCGACTTCCCACTGCCATTTCCGCCTGTAATAAAAATAATTTCTCCAGACGCAAATTCAAAATTAATCGGTCCAACGCTAAAGCCTCGCTCCTCTTGAGCTTCATAATCGTATGAAACATCCGTTACCACCATCCGAATGGGTTGCTTGATGCTCTCTGACAATATCACCTTATCTTGCTCTTTGTCCTTGGCTAAAGCCAGTTCTTGAATCATGTTAGTGATACGTTTCCAGCTAATACGAATCATCACAATTTGCGGGAGTCCATTTAATAAACCATTGACAGGACCGGTCATATACAAGAAAACAAAAACATAGTTCCGCAGCATTTCAACATCCATTTGTTTAAATATCTCAGGAAAGATGAATACGACACAACCGATGACGATAATAAACAGTAATTCTCCAATAATGAATACGTTGGCAAATTTAAGATCGCCCTCAGCACGCTTGTCCCGATATTCCGCGCAGCTTTCCTGAACGGCAAGATGAAATTCTTCACGTTTCCTTCTATGCAAGGTCAGTTCTTTACTTCCACTAGTCATATCGCTGATGAATTTGAAGAAAACATTCTGAATATCACGTGTTTTCTCCCACAGTTTATTTGCCTTCTCCCCAATCAGATAGTAGATCGCTGCAACAAGCCCGATGATCAGAGCGGAAAGTACGAATGCATAAAAATTCATGACTCCTAGATAAATAAAGCAACACACTAACGTGATTAGATTCGTCACACAAGTGATAATAATATTGATTGCTCGACTAATAACCTCTGTATCATTGTTTAGTGTTGCCTGAATACGGCCTTGCTCTATTTGTTCTAAGCTGCTAAAGCTAGTTTGAAGTAATTTATCAACCAATTCCATCCGTTTTTCATAAACTAATTGATTGGTTAATGTCACAAGACGTGAACGAAGTACCTTTTGACTTACAACATACATAAAAATCCCGATGATAAAATAAAACAATAAACCGTTAACTAGATTATTCGTTCTTACAAAGGCTTCATTTACAATGAAGATAATAAAGGCGTTACCAAAACCACTAACAATGCTTAGAACCATCAAGGAAAAATAAATGTTTTCCTGTTTTTTTTTAGAAAATAAAAGAAGTAATGAATAACATATATAGAGAACAAATGCTAATGTAACTCCATATATAGCCAGCATAATTGTCTCTGGAATCCACACTTTAATAAATGGCCACGTTAATTCCATAAACAGTAGGTTCGGCAAATAAAAAATGGTTAACGAAAATATGCATAACAACAACAAATGGAACAGTAGACCAACAATTACCTTCTTTTTTGTCACTTGAAGCTTTCGTTGCTTTTTCCCTATTTCAAGAAAAATACGGCCTAGTAAAAAAAGAATGGCTAAACAAACTGGAGCAACTACACAAATAATGGAAAACGCTAACTGGTCCAGTTTTTTATTCAGGTCGGAATGAATGGGAGGCACCTCTTTATCGAGAAGCATATTCATGATTCCCTGCCCGATATTAACTGTATAGGTACTGTTCATATTGGCTAATACAGCCACTCCGATTTGTTCAGTTGGACGAATGACAATAAACGAGCTAAACGTTGGATTACTTCCGGAATGGGAAATCTCACCATCTCCACTTTGATAAACCTCCCAGCCCGCCGCATATGATGACCCATTGCTGCTAGGTTTTACCTTACGATCTGGCTCATGAGATGCTTTTATTAGATCAGGCTTAAAACTACCTGTGCTAGCTGCTCCGATTTGGATTTTCATCCACCGAGCTATATCTACTCCATTGCTTATGAGATAGCCTGCTGGCGTATTTCCCCGGAAACTAGGCGGATTGTATTGTTGAGGCTCTGTGAACCCTATCTTGTAGCCTGTTGCCTTTTGAGTCTGATCGACGTTTTGCTCACCAACATATGTATGTGAAAGCTCAAGAGCATGTAAGATATTTTGCTTGATATAGGTTTCAAAAGATTGTTTCGTAACCTTTTCTATTACCAATCCTAACACATCGTAATTGATAGTCGCATATTCATACCTTGTACCTGGTTCACGATTCAATTCCTGTGAAAGCAATGTTCGCACCGTTTTTTCAAGTGCATCCTCTTCATTACCTTCAGGGAGAAAACCTATCGATTTGAACGGAACTCCACTCGTATGATAAAGGAATTGTCTGATTGTAATAGGTTGAATCTTCCCTTTATAGGAAAGATTCAACCAAGGGAGATACTTTGTTACCGGGTCATTCAAATCAAGCAGCCCTTTATCAGCTAATTCTAAGACGGCAAGACCAGTGAAAGCCTTGCTATTTGATCCCAGTTCAAACAATGTTTCATTTGTAACAGGCTTGTTGCTCAATATATCTGCATAGCCAAAGCCCTTCTGATATATGGTTTTGTCTTTTTCCACGATGATGACCTGTAGACCAGGAATTTCAGCCGTATTCATTTGCTTTGTAATGAACGATTCAATCTGCTCTAAGCTTTGGGGTGATAGAGAAAGAGTAGCTGCACTGATTTGAGTAACTGGATACACGAAGAGAATAAAGGCAAGCACCCATGTCAGAAAAATGGGGAAGCTTAACAATTTTTTCATGTTCATCTGTTTCGTTTCCTTTCTTATGCGAATAAATCATCAAGATCATCTTGTGTGAGAGTAACAGTAGTAAAATCAGAAGGGGTAAAATCTCGTATCTCTTCTGACTGGCAGCAATGCTTGAGAATATCGTTTGTGCTAGTGGTGATATTATCCAGAAATTCTTTCATGGCTACTCGCTGATAGTTGCTTTGACTGTAGGTAAGAGCAACATGTAATTTTTTCTCTTTGATCATGGCATTAATTTCTATGAGGTATGTCATTGGATTTTGTAAGGAGATATCCGTTCCCGTATCCTCATGTGCTAACGTAAGGTACTGGTTGTCCATTTGATTGTCCACTTCGCCTAAAAAGTTAAAACGAATTCGCTTATCTGAGGGCTGGGTAAGTGTACCTGTCAAATAAGAGAGAACTCCAAAGTCGATCCCTTTATTAGGCACAGTTCTGATCTGTTCCTTGATATCTTTCATTACCTGAGCAATATCCCCCTGAGGAAGTTGCAATCTGACGGGATACATAGACGTAAACCATCCAATGGTACGCGATACATCGATATCAGAAAACAACTGTTCTCGTCCATGCCCTTCCATCTCAAGCACTATGTCAGTTTCATTCATCGCAGATTTGATTGCTAAGCATACTCCCATGATGATGAGCTCATGAGCATGGGTTTGATATGCTCTGTTGGCGTTGCGTAGCAATTGCTCCGTTGACTCTATGCTAAACTCAGCATGAAGTGTTTCCGTATTTTGCAAGGATTCCTTGGTTTCGTTTTTTGTTTCATTTTGCAATACCGGAGCCCCGATTGCTTCCTTCCAGTATTGCTCATAGTGTAATGCTCCTGTTTTACTATAAGCATCCAGCTCCTCCGCCCATTTTTGAAACGAATGCGTTTTTGCTGGTAAATGTAAATCACGTCCTTCTTCTATACAGCCGAAAAGCAGCCCCATATCTTCTAATAAAATCCGCCACGAAACCCCATCTACTACTAAATGATGTGCCGTGAGTAACAACCTTGTCTGCCCTTCATCTAACAAGAACAATACTGCCTTAAGCAATAATCCCCCTTCTAGATCTAGACTGCTTTTCACCTGCTCACCCGTTTGCTTCATTTTTTCGAGCTGTTTATCAATAGGCATTCCCATTAAATTAACTGTTTGAACATCCACTGGGTGAGCTAAATGCTGCTCATTATAGTAGAGGACTTCTGCCTTCCCATCATAGTTCAGTCGTAACGTATCGTGATGATGGACAATTTTTGTGAGTACGTTACTTATTTGTTCCGTTGAAAATGTCTTTTTTAGTTGAAGCAGAACAGATTGATTCCAATGCTCGGGTTTACTTAGATTCTGTGAGAAAAACCATGCGGTGATTGGTGTCGGCTTAATTGTACCGCTCATCACAGTTTGTGGAGCCACAGGCTGTTGGTTCAATTCAATTGCTGCTGCAAGCTCATGTATCACTGGGAAAGTCATAATATCTTTCACGGTTGCACCCAGATTCATCTGGTTTAACTTACTAACAACCTGTATCGCTTTTATTGAATCTCCACCAAGAAAATAAAAATTAGAATCTACGGTAATTTCATGTGTCTGTAGCACTTCTTTCATGATTTTCATTACTATTTCTTCTGTATCGTTTGCCGGTTTATCGCCCACTTGATTAGCGCGACTTGTAGCAAGCGGATCAGGAAGCTGATTGCGATCAATTTTTCCATTTGAGGTTAATGGAAATGTATCAACCGTAACGAAATAGCTTGGAATCATATAAGAAGGGAGCTTGCTTGCTAGCTTTACACGCATCTCAACGATAGAAATATTCTCATCTGCAATCATATAGGCACACAGGTATTTGTGCCCGTTCTCCTCTAATCGATCAATGACCACAGCTTCCTTAACAGATGCGAAACTAGTTAAGCAGTTCTCAATTTCCCCTAATTCAATCCGATATCCTTTTAGCTTTACCTGATGATCAATTCTTCCTGCATACTCTATATCTTGTGAAGGTAGCATTCTGGCAAGGTCACCCGTCTTGTACAGACGATATCCCTGCTTAAACGGATTGTCTAAGAAACGATCCTTCGTTAAATCCTCTCTAGCCAAATATCCTCTAGCAACTCCATCACCAGAAATATACAACTCTCCTGTAACACCATCAGGTACAGGCTGTAAATCATCATTGAGCAGGTAGATTTGTACGTTATGAATTGGACGACCAATTGGCACAGAACCCATCCGATCTATCTGCGGATTATATTCATAGATCATGCAGCCCACTACCGTTTCTGTCGGACCATACTCATTGTAAATGCAGATATCTCCGCTGAAGCTTTCATAGGTTTTAGCGGCAAGTGTTGCCTTCAGGTCTTCTCCACCAACGATAAGCCGCTTGATTACGGAATTGTGATTATCCCTGCTGCTAATTAAAGCAAGATGTGCTGGTGTGAGTTTAAGAATATTGACACGATTCTCGCGAAGAATTGTATCTAGCACAAATTCAGAGTCATTCTCGACATATACAATCACCTGATTTCCATTTAAAAGCGGAGCAAAAATAGAAGTAACGGTTAAATCAAATGCTAAGGAAGAATAGAGAGCAAAGGTTTCATCCTGAGTTTGTATGTACTTTTGTTTTGCCCAATGGATGTAGTTGACCAAGCCTCTATGTTCAATTAATGTCCCCTTTGGTTTTCCTGTAGAGCCAGAAGTATAAATCGCATACACCAAGTCACTTGCTTGATTAAGGGTTGTAAGGTTTTGCGATTCTGAAGAATAGCTTGCTGGATCATCCAGACGAATAATCGCTCCCTTGAAGCCTTCAAGATGTACATCTTCATTTGATAGTAAAAGCTTGGCCTGACTATCCTGCAAAATATATGAAACACGATCAAGCGGAAAATCAGGATCGATCGGCACGTATGCCCCTCCTGCTTTTAATACCGCCCAGATGCCCACAATCATTTCATACGAATGCCTCATATAAATGCCAACCAATTGATCTGGCCCTACACCTTTTGCACGAAGGGTGCGTGCTAATCTGTTGGCTTGTTCATTTAGTTGAAAATAGGTGTAGGTGTTTTGTTGAAAACATACAGCCACACGATCAGGCGTTAACGCTACCTGTTCCTCAAAAAGCTGATGGATCAGCTTATCTTTTGGATAAAACGCATCTGTTTGATTTCGACCATACAAATGCTCATGTTTTTCTTGAGGACTTAAAAGAGAAACCTCCTTGATCGACTTGTCTGGTTGTTCTAAGAACTGTTCAAGCATGTACATCAGCCGATTGTGAATTTCTTCTATTTTTTCATTGGTATAATCACTGGTTTTGTAATCGTAGAATAAGGTAATTTTGCTCTCACTTGACCATTCTTTTATTACTAGCTGCAATGAATAAGCCTGATACCCACTATAAAACTCCAGATTATCTAAGCGAATCCCTTCCAGCTCATTAACTAGTCTTGTTCCATAATAATTCACACAAACTTGGAAGAGGCTATCATAGCCTTTTTTCTTCAGCTCCAAGTCACTAATCAACAGATCATACGGATATTTTTGATGAAAAAAATTACTTAGTATTTCATTATGAATCCGTTTAGATAAGCCTACTAATGTTTCCGTATCCTCTAGCACCATGCGAAATGGCATGGTGCTTGTAAACATTCCAAAGATATTTTTTTCTTTATTTCCCGAACGATTAAGTACGGGGATACCGAGTATTTGATCATGATTTTGTTGCGTTTTGTACTGATAGAGTAAGACGAGCATGATAAACAGGGAATTTAGCGATAGCTTGTGACTAGTAGCAAACGTATTTATACGAGCTGACAGGTCTTTATCAAGCTCAATACTCCTTCTCTTTCCTTCTACCTGATCTGAGCTTTTATTCAAAAAGCTGTCAGGGAGTGAATGGAATTTCTCATTCCAATATTTCTTATTCTTTTCAAAACGTGAGGAAGTTAAATACTTGTCCTCTTGTTGCAAAAAATCTAAGTATGAGGATTCAACCTCTTCTGCTAAATCGTGACCATTTTTTACTTTTTGATAAATACTGCTGATTTGATTTGTCATAATATTGATAGACCAGCCATCAGCAATAATATGATGTAACTTAACAAAATATCCAGTATATTTCTCATGAGCTCGAAAAGTAGCAAAAGAAAACAACGGACGATCAACTAGCACAAAGGGCTTTTTAAACTCTGTCTCAGCCCATTTCAGTGCCTCTTCTTCAGCATGCTCCGAATGACTAAAATCGTAGAAAGGCACTTCAACATCATCCAGTTCTACCTTGTATTGACTTACATTACCCTCATTTTCATGCATGTGAAGCCTTAACCCATCATGCTTTCTTATAAAAATCTTGATAGCCTCAGTAAGGCAAGCAATATCAACAGAGCCATTCATTTGAACGATTCCCCCGATATTGTACATGGAGGTGTGAGGATATGTTTTTTCTATGTACCAGATTCGTTTTTGCGGATGCGAAAGCGGAAAGTATTCATACGTAACGGTCAAAATAATCACCCTCACTTTCAGTATTTATAAATCTCTACTACTAAATCGCTACTGCTTTCCAAATCCATTTTCCACAGGATAAGTAGAATCCCATCAGCGATAAAAAAGATGTCAGTCAATCTCAATTGGTGAGACTCTTCTATCTCAGATCATCAGCTCGTTAAGGATTTTAGCCATCTGCTGAACATGCGGCATTTCAAGCATCGTGTAATGATCCCCTGAAAAATATGCTGACTTTATCTGTCCCGTAGTAAATGGCTTCCAACGTGTCACCTCTTTACTCGTGGTAACCTGATGCCGTATCGATTCATCTGAAGCAAGAAATAGGTGCAGATCAGTGTCAATCTGCCCAGAAAGCCGATATTTGTGAATAGCCAATCCGTTCGTTGCATGAATGCGTAGTTTAGACAGTAACTCTGGTCGATACTCCTCGTCGGGAAACAGTTTTTGTTTGCATGCCTCTTCCCAGCAAAATCTCATTTTTTCTTCTTCCGCTACTGCTGCCAAATCCTCCTGATTTATCCCATTTAGAAGCGCAAATAAAATGACAGCGTCTAATTCTTTATAACTCTGGTCTATCGAAATGCGCTCCCTATCCAGCAGCGGTAGACAGTCAATCATAGCCAGTAATTCGACCTGTTCTCCCTGCTGCTCTAATTGTTTAGTCATTTCATAAGCAACCAGGCCTCCAAAGGACCAACCAACTAGCTGAATAGGCATTGTTGGCGCGATTCGTCGAATAGAAGCGATATAGTGAGCAGCCATTTCTTCAACTGTTGACAGAGCATCCGCTTCCCCCTCATAACCAACAGCTTGAATACCATAAACGCTACAGTCACACTCTAATTCACGCGCTAAATGTGAGAATGTAATAACTCCTCCTCCTTGGCCGTGAATCAAGAATAGTGGAGGGACCTTACTACTTCCTTTTTTAAGCAGAATAACATTCTTGTCTAGGACAGCCTCTCGCTTCTGTAAATGATCACATAAGCCTGCTATAGTCGGGGCCTTAAATAAATCGGACAAAGGCAGGCTGAGCCCAAAGCGTTGCGTAATCTGGTTAGCCAGAACAAACGCTTTAAGTGAATGACCTCCTAGCATAAAGAAATTGTCCATAATCCCAATCGGTGTAACTTCTAAAACTTCCTCCCACAACCGTACCATTTGTTCTTCAAAGCTGTTTCGTGGCGCCAAGTAGCTCTGTTCATTTCTAGGCACGTTCCCATTTGGTTCAGGCAAGCTTTTGCGATCGATTTTACCATTGGGGGTTAGTTTGAATTCATCTACTGCAATAAAAAAGCTAGGGATCATATAATCAGGTAAAAAATCAGCAAGCCATTGGTGTAGAATCTGTGTAGCATCTGGAGCTGAAGTCCAATCATTATTTTGAAAGACGACATAAGCACACAAATATGGAATTTCATAAGAATCTGTTCTAGTCATAACCAGTGCCGCTTTAACCTCTGGATGACGCAGCAGAAGAGTTTCAATTTCACCCAGTTCAACCCGGTAACCTCGAATTTTCACCTGATGATCGATTCTACCCAAAAACTCCAAATTCCCCCCCTCTGACCATTTTGCTTTGTCTCCTGTTCGGTACATCAAAGTATTAGAATCAAAGGGGTTCGCTATAAACCGTTCTTCTGTCAGCTTTGGCTGATTCAGATATCCGAGGGATAGCCCCTCTCCTGCAATCCACAGTTCACCAGTCACACCTTTTGGAAGTAGGTGAAGCTCAGAATCTAGAATATAAACCTGCATGTTGCCTATCGGTTTACCAATGGATACATATTTGCCTGTTATCTCGCTTTTTTCATAGCGGAAAGCAGTACAGCAAATGGTAGCCTCACTTGGTCCATAGCCATTGACGATACGCATATTAGGATGAAGTGACAGGTATCGTGCCAATACCTCATCCTTAATTGGTTCTACACCAACAAGCATTTTATGTAAGGCATATTGATCAGGTGATGCAAGGATCGTCTCATACAATTGGTTAAGCAGAGCTGGTGGTATGTAAGCTAACGTTACCTTTTCTTCTCGAATTGTTGTTGCAAGAAGAGCAACATCAAATTTCTGTCCATTAAAAAGAACAAGTGTTGCACCATTTATCAATGCCTGAAAAATTTCAAAGCAGCTAACGTCAAACGAGATATCTGTAGAGATGAGTACACGATCTAAATAACTAATTTCATCTAAGAATTCTTTATTCATGGCAGTGACGAAATGATGTAAGGCTCTGTGCTGAATCATGACCCCTTTTGGTTTTCCCGTTGAACCAGACGTGTAAATGATATAAACAAGATCATCTGCTTTCGCAAGCCTTGTGATATCTTCAACATTTTCGTCTAATGCTACTTCCTCTACACGAATCCATTCACCCTCAAAGCGTAACTCTGGCAGTGGATATTGATTGGTTACTACCAAGCCAACTTTACTATCTTCTAGCATGTATTCAATTCGTTCTGTGGGATAATTCGTAGATATAGGTACGTAAACACCGCCCGCCTTTAAAATAGCTAAAATGCTGATAATCAGTTCGGGACTACGATCCATCATGACACCAATTGGTTGATTGCGCTTCATCCCTTTTAAGAGCAGATGCTTAGCAAGTCGGTTAGCTGCTTGATTCAGCTCTTGATATGACAGTTCGTTCCCATCCGAAACAACCGCAACGTGATCAGGATGCAAATTCACCTGACACTCAATCAAATCCATGATAGTTAGTTCTTTGTCATAAGAAATCGCCATTTGGTGATTGATGGCTAACAATTCGTTTTTTTCTTCTTCACATAGGACTTCTATTTCGCCGATGGTTATCTTAGGTCTTATTGAAACTTTTTCCATCACTGTTATAAAATGTTTCAACATCTGCTTCGCTGATTCCTTCTTCCAGAGATCAGTGGAAAATTCCCAGGAAATCTGTAATTGATCCTCATCTTCTACAGCGACAACCGTAATATCAAATTTAGCAACTTCATGATCTTTCATGATTGGTCTGATTGTAATTCCATCTAATTCAACAGTCTGTTTCTCATAGTTCTGAAGCGTTAGCATCGTATCAAATAATGGATTTCGTCCCATATCTCTAGATAGCGCAAGATTTTCTACCAATTCATCTAAAGAGTAATCCTGATGGTTAAACGCCTGAATGGTTTGTTGCTTTACTTCTTCTAAGAAACTGGTAAATGTTTTACTTGTTACGGGTTTATTTCGAATTGCTAATGTATTAACGAACATGCCGATTACAGATTCCAGATCGCTGACATTTCGCCCAGCCACTGCCGTACCAACCACAATATCTTCCTGATTGCTATATTTAGCGAGTACAATGTTGTATGCAGCCAGTAGAAACATGTAAAGGGTCGCTCCGTTTTTTTGACAGAGCTGTTTCATCGCTTCAAATTGTTTTCCCGATAACGTAGCAGTTACGATATCTCCCTTAAAAGTCTGGATTTTTGGGCGTATAAAGTCTGTTGGCAGGTTTAGAACGGGCAGCTCATCAGAAAATTGCGTTAGCCAAAATTGTTTTTGTTGCTTATATTCTTCTGATTGTTCCCACTTTTGCTGCCACATCGCATAATCTTTGTATTGAATCCGTAATGGTGGCAAATTCTGGTCTCGATAAGCCTTTTCAAGCTCAGCCATTAGTATGCTTATGGAGATGCCATCCGAAATAATGTGATGCATATCAACAATCAAAAGATACTCATCATTAGATAGCGATACTACCCCTGCACGAAATAAGGGTGCCACTTCTAAATTGAAAGGCTGAAAGAATGACTCAATCACCTGCTTTTCTTCTACTTTTGTTTTTGTTTGAAATGATAGAGAAAAGTTGATGTTAGAATGAACACGTTGCATCGGTACATGATCAATCACATGAAACGATGTACGCAATGCTTCATGACGGTCGATCAGCGTTTGAAACGCCTGCTCTAGCTTTCTTAGATGTAAATTCCCGGAAAACCGCCAGATCGTAGGCATATTGTAAGCTGTCTCTACGCCCTCAAATTGATGTAATAAAAATAAACGTCGTTGCATAGAAGAAAGTGGATAAAAGTCGCTTCTCTGTGAAATCTCAATTTGCCTTTCAACTCTTTGTTCTGACTGCTCAATCATTACAATCTGATCGCGAACGGTTGAATACAGAAAAATATCATTCAATGTGACATGAATCCCATATTTTTTACCGATTTTATGGGCTAATTTAATAGCGGTTAGTGAATGTCCACCCAGTTGAAAGAAGTTATCCGTTACCCCTATAGACTCTCTTTTTAAAATATCTTTCCATACGAATACCAATTGCTTTTCCATCTCACTGCTTGGAGCTATGTAGGAATGCTGATCAAGCTTACATTCATCTGGTTTAGGTAAAGCATGACGATTGATTTTACCATTTGATGTAAGAGGAACCTTTTCTATTCGGATAAAAAGCATAGGAATCATATATTCAGGCACTTTCTGTTGTAGAAATTGACGCAGCTCACTTTGTCCTACTTCTTCATCAGAAAGATAATAACTGTATAGCTCATTTTCGTTTTGATCATTAGGAAATGCTAGTACAAATGCTTCGTGGATGGACGGATGAGTGATTATATGCTTTTCAATCTCTCCTACTTCAATCCGATAGCCTCGGATTTTTACCTGCTGATCCATTCGGCCTAAAAACTCAACCTTCCCTGTCTCATCCCACCGTGCCAAATCTCCCGTTTTATATAGTCGTTCACCTAAATGAAAGGGGTGATCAATAAATTTTTCTCTTGTTAAAGTAGGCTGACCGATATAACCGCGTGCAAGTCCTTTTCCTGCGATGCACAATTCACCAGGTACTCCTATAGGAACAAGCTGCAAATCCTGATTGACAATCAAAACCTCCGCTTGAGATATTGGTTTACCGATAGTCGGACGTTTTTCAAATCTCTGCCATTCATCAAAGTTAATCTGTCCAGCCAACGTACCGATTGTAGTTTCTGTTGGACCGTAGTGATTCATGACAGCTACATGAGGAAAGTAACTATGAAATGTCTGAACATCAATAGGCTGAATCGGCTCTCCTCCTGTCACTACTAGACGTAAAGCGGGCAAATAAGACGTATGTACATCGTCGACAGCTTGTACTAGCAATGAAAATAGAGATGGAGTAAGTTTGATAAAACTGATCTGTTCCTTATTTATATAATTCAACAAGCTGTCAGGATGCAGATATGTATCTTTAGGTACAATATGTAAGGTACATCCAGTAAGCAATGCTGGAAAAAGACTTGTATATCCTAAATCAAATGCATAAGAAGATAAGAGCATTGTACTGTCGTCTTTGGTAATGCTAGCCTGCTTACTAAACCAAGTTACGTAATTAATTAAGTTCCGATGTTCTACCATTACACCCTTTGGATTGCCGGTCGTACCTGAAGTATAGATGACATATAACAGATGTGCCGGTGTCTGACTTGGTGCAAGATTATTGGTCTCACCTACATATAACTCATCCTCATCTAGGTTTATTCTTTCTCCGTCAAATGCTAAATCGCTTCCTCCTGTCTTTTGTGTCAAGAACAAGCGCGCTTGACTATCGGCAAGGATATAGCTTATACGCTCGGAAGGATTTTCAGGGTCAATTGGAAGATAGGCACCCCCCGCCTTGAGAATACCTAATATTCCGATGATCATCTCTAAGGAACGCTCCACCATCAGAGCAATTACCTCGTCCTTTTCTATCCCTTTATCTCGTAAGTGCCGTGCCAATTGATTTGCTTTTTCGTTTAGCTGTCGATAGGTTATCTTTTGTTCATGATAGACTACAGCTACTTTATCCGGATAACGTTCAGCTTTTTTCTCAAATACTTGATGAACCAATTGATCTGTTGAATAAGATTCAAGTGTTTGAGAAAAAGAAGTAAGCTGAGCTTTTTCTGCCTCATTCATTAGCTCGATCTCGCTGATGGTAATATTTACGTCTGTGACGATTGCACGCAGTATATTTATGTAATGAGAAAAAAATCGTTCTAATGTCCGTAACTCATAAACTGCCTGATCATAATGAAGTGTTACCTGAAGCGAGTGATCAGATTTTGAAAAAAGTAAGAGAAGGTCTATCTCCTGAGCCATTACAAAATCTCGGTCGTGTATCCTGTCAAGAGCTACAGCTAGCTTGATAAAGGAAGAGGCAGAACCCTGTGGATTTATATCCAATTTTTCATAAATATGATGAAGCGGATAATCCTGATTTTTGTAAGACTCCGCAAGAGACTGCTTTACATCCCTAATAAATTGCTTGGAGATTAGATGTGGGGCCGGATTCGAGACGATCGGAACTAGCTTGTTTGATGGTGAAAGATTTGGTGCGCCTACGCAAATTTCTGTTTGCTGGGTATATTTATGTAGCCAGATTTTTGCTGTTGCTAACAAAAAGGTATACAAAAGCAAATCAGAGTTTTTACAAACCTGCATGAGCCTGTCCGTTATTTCTTGTTCAATAGTTACTTGAAATGAAGCCTTACATTTGGTTTGACCGACGTAAGGATAGTCCGCGGGGACCATAGAAGGGACGAACTCATCGCCAAGCTTAGACAGCCAAAATTGTTCCTGTTCCATCACCCTATTGTTAAAGACTACCATGATCGTTATGAGCCACCTTCCCAAATCGTAAATTAGATTGTGAATTTTTGTAGTAAGCACGGTTCATCTTGTAAAACATCTTGCCTCTCCTCAAAGATAATCCCTTCCTCCTCATACAATCGATGCCAGAATGAAATCGCTGGTTTGTTATTAATCATCTGCACGACCATATAGTTCCCAGGATTGTCTGTAAAACATTGCTTTAATGCCTTTCTAGCGAACCCTTTTCTCCGGTAATAAGTAAGAATAAACAGCTCATTCACATAAAAATCTGTACCCGTTGGGGCAAATGGTGGTCGATTGAGCAGCAGAAAGCCGACGATATCCTCCGCAGATTTAATGAGATATGGCTGTAGAGCCTCCCTTTCCCAGTAAAGGTCCAGATTCTCATATACAAATCTGCCTTGCCGATCGACTGTAAGATTATTGGTGTAGGCCGATAAATCATGTAAATATAGAGGCATGAGATTGAAAATAATATTTTTATCTCTTGATGAAACGGGACATATTGAAATAAGCGAATTTTGATTTTCCTTCAAACTCTCCCAACACCTTTCTAAACAATCCTACTGACACATTCATCCATGAATCGCTTTCGCCAGATGCAAAACGTACCTTGAACAACCATAATTTTTCCCTTCTAAATAAAAACCAAATTTCAAAAATTCTAAACAAAATGCTTTTATTCTAAAAAATACCTTTTTTCGTACTAGTAATTTGTTGTTTTACTATAATTTAACTTCAAATTGGATAATCCTGCAAGCATTATGTTAAATTATACTAAAAAAATAATTAGATAATTGTATATTTATTAAAACTTCCCTCTTTTCCCTCGGTATATTTTTTATCCATTTATTCATTCAAAAACAAAAAAACAACCCCGTCCACTGCGGGACTGGAATTGTTTTTTTGAAATGATTATTCTGTAGTCTGGGGAGCTAAGCTAGTGTTTTTCTTTTTTATAAACGAAATTACATATCCAATCAGCGCACCCACGATTCCTGGGACAACCCACCCAAGTCCTTTTTCATGTAGCGGCAAATAACTCAGCACACGGTCAACAGCTAGAGAATGAATTCCAACCTGACCCAATGCATCAGCAACACTAACAATTCCAACAAGCAGCATGCTGCATGTGTAAACAATGGAATCGCCTTTTAGTAGGTCATTCGTAAAGGACAATACAATTAAAGCAATAGCTAACGGATAGATGGCAGACAAGATCGGCACAGAAATTGATAAAATTCCACTTAAGCCCATGTTAGCAAAGAACATACTAGTTAGTGCAAGTATACTCACCCACATCTTGTATGAAACTCTCGGTACAAGCGATGTAAAGTATTGACTGCATGAAGTGATAAGTCCAACCGATGTAGTTAGGCATGCCAACGAAAATACAAGACCCAATAGTATTACCCCAGGTTTACCAAATAAATATAACACCACATTCGTTAACGTTTGGGCTCCATTCTCGGTCACTCCAAACATAGAGGTGCTAGCCGCTCCTAGGTAACCAAGTAGAACATAGATCGAAACTAGAATCGCCCCAGCAATTAATCCTGCATAGACTGTAGTTGCAATCAACGATTTTTTCTCTTTAATTCCCTTTTGCTTCAGAGTTACTGAAATGACAATTCCAAAATTAAGTGCCGCAATTGTATCCATTGTTAAATACCCATCCAAAAACCCATTGAAATACGGTGTTTGTATATAACTTTCAATTGGACTAGTAAAAAACCCCAGCGGCTTGAATAAGCTATAAATGAAAATACCTGTAAGTAAAATCAATAACGATGGCGTTAGCACTTTACCAAATCGATCAGAGAGCTTAGCTGGATTTAAACAAAGCCAAAAAGCAATCGAAAAGTACACTAGTGTATAGAGAAAGAGCACCCAGCTAGTTTGTTGCCATTCTACTGGTAAAAAAGGAGCCACTCCCATTTCAAAGGCTAAGCTTCCATTACGCGGAATACCTAGGAAAGGACCAATTGATAAATAGATAAGAAGAGTGAAGATAAAAGCAAAAACAGGATGTACTCGTTTGGCCAAATTATGCAAACCATCAGATTTTGCTACGGCAACAACTCCCAAGATAGGTAGTCCAACAGCAGAGATGATAAAGCCGCTCATTGCTTGCCAAAAGTTAGTTCCCGCTGACTGTCCTAAGAAAGGGGGAAAGATTAAATTTCCTGCTCCAAAAAATAAAGAAAACATCATAAAGCTTACTAACAGTAAATCTTTTCTTGATAGCCTCTGCATATTAATTCTCCTCACTATGATTCATTTTCTAGATGAACTGGATCGATTCTGACGGTAACTTGAATCTCAATTTCCATTGTGCACCCTCCTGCCTAAATATAAGTTTACAGCCCTGAATACTAGGAATTAAAAGTGCTACGATCCAAAAAATGGCTTGTACTCTGCTTTCAAATACAACGGGCCCCTTAATGAAATGATGTATTTTGGTAATCAACTTTGAAATGAAAAGACTGTCCAGCTCAACTCCTTCTTTTATTTACAATAAAAAACACCTCAGCAACCAAGCAAGTGTTTCATCTAAAACACCTTACTTTGGTTACTGAGGCGAAGATATACGCGGTACCACTCAGCTTTCTGTCTTCTCGCGAAAAACAGACTCTGCAAGTCTATAAGGACTCTCATCAGATAACGGTGATTTTCCGTTGCTCCCTACTCTGACAATTGGCAGATGTCCTTTCAGGAACAAAGCTCTAAGGTGATATTCAAAAAAGGTGTAATGACCATCCTTTCAGCCATGGGACAGCTCTCTGCACATTAATCCTTTCCCTACTTCTCCTCATCAATGCTTTTTATTTATGAAATTAAAATGAAAAACTCTCGTCTCCACAATCAACTTACATTTTGATTGCAGAGACGAGAGTTTCGCGGTACCACTCAGCTTTCCGCCTTCCTCACGAAAAGCAGACACTTATCAAGTCTAAAACATAGACTTGGCTCCTTTTAACGGTGGACATTCCGTTGTTACCTACTCGATACATTCATCGTTCGTTAACAAAGCTCCGAGGTGATATTCAAAGGGAAACAACGACCATCCTTTCAGCACTATGGGACGGCTCTCTATCATTCTTTCTTATCTTCTACTTGTCCTCATCACAACTTTTACATTTGTTTGATTTGTTAGTATTATAGTAATCTTTAAAGGTTACTGTCAATCATTTTTTAAGAAATTATTTTATATAATAAAAATTCATCAGATAGCAATAAAACATATTTTATTTTTCGAATATTTGTAATATATTGTCTTTGTAAACAAAATTATGTTAGGAGTTGAAGTTTTTGAAAAAAGCTAACCTAGCCACAACCATGATTTGTCTTCTTAGCCTCCCCCTTTCGTCATTTTCCGCATTTGCCGCAGCAGATGACTTCAGAGAATGGAAAGGCACAAATGGAAAAAGCGTTGGGGTTGTACATGAGGAAACAAGTACCATTTCTGATTCTAAAATCAATGAAATGATTGAAAGAGCTAAGGAATCCATTTCCCAGGAAAAAAAGAACAAAAAAAACAGCTTACGGGCTGAGGCATTAGATACTACATACAGCTATATTGCCTTTGAGGACGGAGTATCTTATGTATATGAAGAAGCCTCTTCCGCAAATCCTGAATTAATTATCCTTGATTCAGATAACCAAAAAGCAGAGGCCTTCTCCTCTAAACAAACTCAATTACAAGGGATAGCATCTGATTTTATAGCAGATGGCGTTGGGGGAAAGCAAGAAATCACGCAAAGTGGAACCTATTTAAGTACAAAGCTTACCCTCCCGCAAGATTCGATGGTTGATAAAAAAGTGGCAGCATACAATTATGGTGGTTTTTTCTATCTGGCAAATACAAGCGGAGTAATCGGTTCATGGGTAGCGGATATGGGATTAAGCTACTATACCAATGTTGGTCAATCGCAAACAGAGACCGGCTGGAAACCTATTATCATCGTAAAGCAAAAAACGTCTGCCACTGCTTGGACAGCCTATAAAAGCGATATTTTCGATCCAAACTACAAAGAAGGACAGTATCGAAATGCATATAAGTCAGGTTCCGATGTAAACCTCTATTTGTGGTATAACTACAATGGAAAAGTTCGTTTGAAACTGGACGGTACCACAATTTGCAGCGAGCGGACATGCACTACACCTGGCGATACAAAAACCATCACCATCATTGAATCTGCAGACAAATTGAATATACCTCAAATCTCGAATTGGAAGCTACTTTCTACTGTGGTATCCAATGATAATACGGGGAAAAATCGAGCCATCTATTCAAATATTAAAGTCGATGGCACCCCTGTTCCTAACAATAAATTTTCAATCCCTCAGGAGGATCACGCAAAAGTAACCCGCGACAACAATAACACTGTAACCATTGATGTTGATTCTGATATCTATAAGTATTAGGGCAGGATGTTCATAGTGGAATGGGAGGAAATCCCCCTATGTCGTATGTAACAAACACAGCAGGCTTTAGTCAGCTTAGCCTTTTATACTCGCTAGCTTATAGAAACCAATTGTAACACGTAGATAAACATCATTATTACTTAGATAGATAATGGGATCGAAACTACCTATTTTCCATATACATATGGAGACGGGTAGTTTCATTTTTCGAATATGTTTTCTGGTTTGCTCAATCAGCATCCTTTTTACCCTATATACTATTCCTATAGATAAAGAATAGAATGAAGACAATGATATGAAGTGAAACACCACTAATATAAATGAATATATAGAGTCCTCCTTTTTGGGAATAACATGGACTCTATATATTTTGCTCCTGCTGTCTTAAAATTAGAAAAACGGTGATTCGAAAAATTCATCACGGAAGAAAGGGGATTCAATAAATTCACGTCGGAAGAAAGGGGATTCCCGGAAGCCTCTCCGACCGTCAAACCTTCTGCCTCTGAAGCCCCCTCTAGGTGGATCTGGATCGACATCCCAATCTCTGTAATCCATAGGATGATCATATTTCCTATGCGTAGGGGGACAGCAGCATTCACAACATTCTCGCTTACGACGCCTCATTTTACATACCTCCTTTATGTCTTACCCTTTAAAGATATGCTGACCCTAATAATTGGGTTTGGATGTATACCTACTTTTGATAATAGAATAAGCCCTTTTTTGGGTTTGTCAGCTATTGAATCTATAAAGTTTAGGTATAGGCAGGTTGTTAGTAGAAACAGAGAATTTGTTGAATCAGGATTCCATTGTGTAACGATAATGTAATAAGGTACAGTTATATTTTTTATCAATGTAAGGAACCATGTTTGTAGACATAAATGGATACATCACCAGGTCATAGAAAGGCTGCTGGCTCTTTCTTACCAAATGTGACTTCTACTCCCAATTACTTGCCCTTATCCTTCATTAAAAGAGATTTCTTTTTTCTATTTTACAATTACAGAAAATTGACTTTTTTTAAATCATCCACTAATATATTAGTTAACTAACATATTAAAGGATGATCTGTTTGGATTTGTACACGCAAGTAAAACAAATTAATGAAGCCGATTATGCAATCAATCGATTGATTTACAAATATTACAAAAAACATCTGGCTAGTTCTATCACAACACAACAAGCTGTGCTGTTAGATATTGTCTATTATGCTAAAAAAATATCTGTAGGTGAAATTGCTTTAGAAATGAACGTTAGCTCTAGTGCAGTAAGTCAGCTTATCTCCAAAATGGAGAAAAATCAGTTAATCCATCGTACTATTAATCCAGATAATCGTCGTGAAATATTTATTACATTAGATAAAAAAGGTTGGGAATATTTCCACAAGCAGGAGTATGTAGAACGAGCTGTGGCTGATCGTTTATTTTCTAAATTGACGATTTCAGAGCTTAATGAATTGGAACGAATTACAAAAAAATTACAGGAAATCGCCATGAAAGAGTTCTTGTGATTTCCTTACGCCAAATATGTTAGATAACTAATATAATAAGGAGACTAAAATATGTACAATACTATTTATCCTACGTTACAAAAATTACAATTTAACGGTTCTCTTTATATAGAGACAAGAAATAACGAAAGCCTTAGCCTTACATTAGGTTATAAAGATTTAGATAATTACATCTCTATTACGGAACATACACTGTTCGATATTGCTTCTTTAAGTAAAATGTATACCGCCGTAATGATATTGCAATTAATAGAAACAAAAGCTATTAATCTTGAAGATAAACTGACGAAATGGTTTAACACGATTACCTATAAAAATGTAACTATTGAACAATTATTAACACATACATCAGGCATCCCAGAATATATAGGTAACCCTTCAGTAACAGTCATTGAAGAAATCTTACATACTAAAGAGCCATACTTCCCTGCGGGCTGCGGATCGTTTTATTCCAATACAAACTATGTATTATTAGCAAAAATCATTGAGGATGTAAGCAAACTTTCATATGAAGATTGTCTACATAAGATGATTGTAGCCCCTCTTCATCTTACACATACAACTACGAAACCAAGCGCTGAACAAATTGCTGTCGGAAGGCTTTTCGATTATACTAATCGGGAATATATTGCTGTAACAGACGATCCTATCTTGCATAAACATGAGGGCTTCTATGGTGATGGTGGCATTTACTCTACAGCAAAGGAAATTGCTCAGTTTTTAAAGGGATTTATTCAAGGAAAACTGGTATCCCCTGAATTGGTAAAAAGTGCTTTAACTCCTTCCTCTTTATCTAACAATTATGGCTACGGATTCGTAATTCAAGACGACTCTTTTGGTCACTCTGGTGGGGAGATCGGATACTCCGCCCACTGCTTATATTCTTTACCAAATGAAAAACTAATCATTCTTTTAACAAATGAAGAGATAAGCCCTATGTATGAACAACAAATATTATCATTTTTAACCTTTCCTCAAAACAAAGAAAAACCTATAGCACCAAAACACCCTACTATCATGGGCATAAACACGACAGATGGCATAGAAGGTACGTATCAGCTCACTGATGACTATCAAACATGCTTTACTGTCAGCCGTATTGTTGATCATCTTATTATCACTTTTGATGATCAACCTGCCACCCATTTGTTTAAAATTGAACCTAATCTCTATTGGATTAGAAATACAATGAGTTTTATCAATTTCCACGATATGGTCTTTATTGACGAAGGTATAGAAGTACCACTTAACAAACACCTGATAACGTCTTAAGGAAAATTTTTAGGAAGAGCTGTAACTTTACCTAAGAGACCCATCTTCTCGAAAAGAAAAGTCAGCCCTTAGAAATTCTATGGCTGACTTTTCATCATTCATTTGATTTTTTAGCTGCAAATCTATAATTAAGGTTTTCAACTAAAGGCATCGAATAATTTCTTTTTCTGCATTCTTTTTATTACGATATGATTTGGGATTATTTCCTCTTTAACTGATCGTTAATTTTTTTTATTTCTTTTGAATCCATCCAATATACCCCCACCCAGACAAGAATATAAATAATGAATTGAATCACAATAAACATAAGAAACCTGACTGGATTCTCAGTTGGATTTTCATACCACTCTCCAATTGCACCACAAATAAGTACAAGTAGTAAGACCACAACATAATGTATCGATAGATTTACCACAAATGGCCAACGATCAGAGTAAAAAATAAGCGTGATAAGACCACAACCCACTCCTAGAAATACAGCCAAAAGAAACTCCACCAAAAGCTCTTGCCCATTCATTACTCTGGTTGGATTTTGTAATAAAACAATTGTCATAATGATATAAGAAGTGCTTAACCCAATAAGGGCCCCTATTAATGAAGATTGGATTATTTTTTTCATTACGTATCCCTCCCAATTCCTAGCCGCTTCTTCAGTATCTTTAAATACATACGACTAACATGAGCTGTTGATCCATTGTCCATCACAAGCTGCATCATACCTAATTTCTCCATCTTCATAGAGAAAATCTTAGACACATTTACGAGCGTTGATTTATTGACACGGACAAAGTTCTTTTTTAACAAATCTTCCAGCTCATATAATTTGCGCTTTGATTCATATTCATCCTCATCTGTTGAAAAATAAACCTTTGTCCCTTCTGAATAAATAAAGTAAATATCTGTAATTTTCAACATATAGATTTGCTGTTGTAAATAACCATCAATTACTTCTGTGTTAGAAGACTCAAAATACCTAATAATTTGTTCAATTTCATTTGTATACGCATTTGTATGAATATGGATTTCTGTTTCCTTTACATTCTCATCGATGATTAATTTGATTTGCATATGCACCCTCCACTCCATAAATCAAATATAACATGAAAACTTTTCATATTTAATTTTCTTATATAAGTGGTTCCATATGACAAATGAGTAGCAAAAAAGAGATGATGAATGAATCGTTTGGAAGGCTCGCTGTCCCTTACTGATCATGTAATGTTCGTTTTTGATAGAACTAGATGTATCGAAGGATAATATTTATATTTGCATATATATTCCCTGAAGATGTAAGGTTTTTCCTACAAGGAAGTTTATTCGACATGATATAGAATTCTCTTGTAGTATTTAAGTCTACTCAGGAAATGTAAATGAAGGAAATCAAGGTTAGAGGATATTGGAATGCAAAAAACTCCAGCTAGGGTAAGGGTAAGAAGGGATTTGATATACAAGCGAGGATTACAGTGAGGAACCTACATATGATGCAGATACTGGCTATATATTTATTATGTAAGAATTTTTCCTATCTAAATAAAGGCATCTTCTCCTCCTCAGTAGTGTTAGCCTGTGATCTTATGCGGTATGTATAGTTCTTGTTAACAATAATGAGAGTTTGTCCATCCAGATTATTTAATCCCTATAAACTACTCGTATACATCAAGTATAGAATAAATCCTAAAATATTCAGAGTAAGACCACCAATAAAGGAGTTATTACATACCCCCTTTACATATTCATAAAAAGTAAACATAAGAGAAATAAAGTAAATCATTATCAAAAAATTTAAAAGTAATCCCCACTGTAACCAGTAAACCTTTCCGAAACTAAAGGAAAAGTCTGCGATTATAAATAGTATAAATCCTATATTTGCTAGTAAAGATAATACAAATGAAGTATTACATTTTTTCATCACAATCGTTCTCCTTTTAACCCTCTAAGGAGGTAGAGTTTTGATCTATTAATTGTACCTTTCAACTAGTAATACAAATATGAGAATTGATAATATTTACAGATGCTTGCCTAAAAAAATGACCTCCTTTAATCTTACAGACTACGGAGATCATTCTCATTTCTAACGTTTGAGTCGCCCTTTGGGAGACAATCTATTGTATCTAATTGACAAATTCCAAGGTGCATAATAACTCATTGCCTTTCATTTTGATATTTATTTTTGTTTAATGAATAAGCAAGCAATTCCTATAACTAAAACAATCATTACAGGAAATATCATGCCCTCTTGAATAGTAAATACCCTTTGCTCTTTAGCCTTTGATAATAGTTAAAATATCAATGTCATTGCTTATCTCCCGAAATTATTCGTGTTATAATATAAACCCTTCATCATTTCAGCTGTTTTCGTTTTGGAATAGCCATATCGCAAAAGAACATTCTTCTTAATTTTAATAATATCGATTAAATATTTGATATTATCTAAATACGTATCATCTGCAAATCTCTTTTCAACGTCATAAACCTCATTTTTTATTTTGCGGGTGTGTTCTTCTATCAAATATAATGCATCTACTATTTCCATTGCTGCTTTCAAACTAATATCCTTTATTTCTTGGAAGTTATTAATGAAATAATAATGTTTCGTATATTTATAACCAGTTTCATTAAAAAAATCATCGCCATGCTCAAACCAATCTTCTGAAACCAGATGTTCATCTATGCAATGTTTTAAATCAAGCTCCTCTTCTAAATAAAGATATTTAGCTACTTCCATTACACTATTAAAACCTATTTTGGGAAGAGGTTCTTTTTCAAGAATTTTCTTTTTATCGTTGGAATAAGTCACAACTTGTATTAGCTCTAACATAAAATTTCCCCTTTCTCTGGTCAAAACACCCTATTTTTATTGTTATTTCGTTCCACGTCTTTAAATACCCTTTCTTTTTTCACCAAAATCTTACTTAGATAAACAGATTTTATTTTTTATCTGTCTACCTAAGGGGGAGCATATCAAGATTGATCAAAATAGATTCTTTTCTGGCATATTTAGGTTTCGGTTTTATAAAAAAGTTTGATCATTTTCTACCTGTGTTGTTCCACAATCGCGCCCGATTGCTGAAGATCGTCCTGGAACAAATAATTATCATACTTTATTCAAAATCCACATTTATAAAAGCCTCCAATAAGACACCACCCCCACCACTCTTTGATATAGTAGCTTACTAAGTCTTATATAGGAGGGAACAAATATGATCTTAACCGTCAAAAACTTATCGGTCACATACGGTACTAAAGAAGCTGTCCACAACATTAGTTTTAGCATCAAGCCTGGGGAGGTAATTGGCTTACTTGGGGCAAACGGTGCAGGGAAATCCTCTACTATTGCAGCAGTGCTTGGTATTGAAAAGAGTAATTACGAAGAGCTCACAATGCTCGGAAAGTCACCAATTCTCCATCGCAAGGAAGTCTATCAAGAGGTGGGTGTACAGTTTCAAGAAACAAATTTCCAAGATGGATTAACGGTGCGTGAGGCATGCGAGCAGTGGGAGTCGCTTTATAAACAAACTGCTGATGTGCCTCTACTCTTGCAAACATTTGGTCTAGTTGGGAAGGAAACTCAACTTGTGAAATCTCTTTCAGGGGGTGAACGTCAACGCTTAGCGGTGCTGCTGGCATTAATTTCAATTCCTAAGCTTGTTTTCCTAGATGAGCTCACAACAGGATTAGATACAAAGGCTCGACGTATGCTTTGGAAACAGCTTTTAACGATGAAAGAAAAAGGTCTGGCAATTGTCCTAACATCACACTACATGGACGAGGTTGAGGCGTTATGTGATAAAATTTTAATTTTAAAAGAAGGCAAAACTGTCTTATATGGCACGATCCAAGAAGCAATCCGTGCAAGTGAGAAAGCCACACTAGAAGACGCGTACCTATATTTTGCAGGCGAGGAGGACTGGGTATGATTACATTTCTAACCTTTTTAAAAATTGAGGGCAAGCTCGTTTGGAAGGGCATTGATATTCTCATTTTTGGGATCTGCTTCCCTATTATATTAGCCACCCTATTTGGTTATTTTCTGAGTAAGGACGGATTAGCTGGTGCTTCCCACTTTGAACTATCGTACGCATCTGTAATTACGATTGGTGTACTAGCAACAGGAGTTATGGGTGTACCACTGACCATTGCAGATTACCGTCACCGTGGGATTTTAAAGCGATTCCAAGTGACACCTGTGTCACCTCTCCAAATTCTATTTGCCCAAGGACTGATTCAGCTTTCTTCAGCACTTGTATCATTTATTGGTGTCACACTTGTTTATCATTTATTATTTGATTATGAACTAAAGGGCTCCTGGGGGTTATTCCTTCTGACATACACTTTTGTCATTATAGCGATGTATAGTATCGGGATTTTCATTGGAAGCTTAGTACCTGACCAAAAGTCAGCAAATGTTTGGAGCTCTGTTGCTTACTTCACGATGTTACTGTTTTCAGGAGCAACGATTCCGTATGAAGCCATGCCTCGATTCTTCCAATGGGTGATGGATATTTTGCCACTTTCTCATGGTATTCACTTATTAAAGCAGGCAAGTACAGGGGAGCCACTAACAGATGGTCTATTCCATATCGTGATTTTAGCTCTATGCATTGTAATTGGATTATGTGGATCGATTAAATTCTTTAAATGGAAGTAGGTGTGTCGGGTGTACAAAACAAAAGAAATCGCAACACTTGTTGGGGTACACCCAAACACTGTGCGCATTTATGAGGAATGGTGCTTTATCTCCCCTGTACCAAGACAAGCAAATGGCTATCGTATTTATTCAGACATCCATTTATTTCAGTTAATGGTCGCACGGACGCTCTTTCGGTGTGAAATTGTACAAGGAGATATTCGGAAAAGAGCTCGTGCAATTGTATATACTTGCGGACAAGAAAATTTTGCGAAGGCTGAAGAACTAACAATAGACTATCTCACCAATTTAGAACGCGAATATGTTCATGCCTTGTCTGCTACAAAAGTTGTTGAGAAATGGTTGAGAGAAGATCCTACTGTTAGTACACGCACTTATTCTCGAACGGAAGTGGCACTGCTTCTAGATATTACATCTGAAGCTGTACGAAATTGGGAACGTAACGGACTCATTACCGTACCGAGACTGGACAATGGTTACCGAGCATATGGTGAAAGAGAACTTGAGCAGCTACGAGTTATTCGTAGTTTAAGAAGTGCCCATTACTCAATTAATGCCATTTTACGTTTACTCAAACAAATCCAACAACCAAGCCCTGATATTTTCGCGATTTTAAATACACCAACAGATGAAGAAGATATCGTGTCAGTAACGGATCAATTAGGTAAATCATTATTAGATGCCATAGCAGGTGCAAAAGATACATTAGCTTTGTTTCATGAAAAAACCACTTTCCAGTAACGGTAACGGAAAGTGGTTTTTAGCATATTTGTAGCTTTGAAATAATGTTCGATCTAAAAACATCCACAAATCCCTATTTTACGATAAATAAAAAGAATCCATTAAAAAAGATTAATTAAAATGAATTATTCTCTATCGGATTTAGGTTTGGCATTTATAAATAAAGAGTTTGATCATTTTTAACCCATGTTGTTCTACAATCTGGCCCTTTAATGGAGTAACATACTGGAATTTTGCAAAATCGAGAAGAACATAAAAAGAAAAATCCTGTTTAAATTAATACAAGATTTTAATCAAACTTTAATATAAGTTATCAATCATTTTTATAAATTATCAAACTTTATTTTAAAGCTGCACTATATAATTCCTATTTTTTCTATCTGCTGAATATTCTTTTGATTAGTGAAAAAAGGTATACTTAATAAGCCCTCCTTTTTCGATGGTTTATTGGGATTTTTTAGCGTTTTTATTATGCTATTTCTTGTCGGTACCTTTCTCCTTTAGTTAGAATAACGAAGATGATGTGTAAAAGCTTATTATGCAAGCGATAGCTGCTGTTTTATGTGCTTTACCTTCTTGACGCTTCTTGTCGTAATATTCACGAATTCGTTGGTTTTTTGCTTACCTCGTATTCCACACTGTATGGCGATAAAAAGAGATCTTCGTAGCAGTTTCGATCCTCGCTTAGTAATCCGATTTCTAGTTTCTGTGAATTTGCCAGATTCAAATACGCTAGGATCAATACCAGCGAATGCAACTAACTTTTTAGCGTTATCGAATCGTACAATGTCTCCGATCTCAGATAAGATTGTTGCCGCAAGCTTATCACCGATTCCTGGAGTTGAGCGAAGAAGATCATATTCTAATATTTCTTTTGCAATAGTATGAATTTGTTTGTCTAGATGGTCCGATGCTCTTGGTACTGGAGAATGAGTTAAATGAGTGTATGCAAAGAGAAAAGGTGGCCCTCATAAACGTTTTTTGTAGGGCAGTTCTGTGCTGCGGCCATCAATTTTTCTACTTTCTCTTTAGCCCATGAAAGAGATTTAAAGCGTGAAGTTAGTGTTAGAATTTTCTCTGCTATGCAGTCAACCTCAGCACTGATTACACTTTTAGGTATTGAAAATTCTTGTAATAGCTTAAGTGACGTGTAGCAGTACATATCATGGAATACACCAACAAACAACGGGAAGACTTGGTCAACAATTGCTTGAAGATTCAATTTTGTTTGGACATACATGTCGTTAATCGCTTCATTTATTCGTGTTACCTGCCTCAAATTGGTTATATGCACACTTCGCTTTCTTAGTGGTTCAAAGTCTTCCTTGTAGTATAATTCTGCCAAATGATAAGCGTCTGTCTTTACTTTTCTCAAAGATGATGATCTGGATCGTTGAGAAATAAGAGGGTTTAAAACAATAACTACGTACTGGTGTTCTTCTAAAAAATCAGTAATAGGCAAATGATAGTGTCCAGTTGCCTCTAAAATTACATCAGGTCGAGTTCCATGGTTCGTTTCAATTTGCTCTAAAAAACGATGAAATTCCTCAAGCCCATCTTTTGTGTGATAAAAGTTGATGGTTTTTCCGTAGGGTTTTCCTTTGGAGATAAAGGCTATCGCTTGACTTCCTCCCTTAGAAAAGTCTATACCAATAACAGGATTGATTTGTAACCGCCTTTCAGAAATTTTGCCAGGTACACCTACTACCATTGACGATTCCACAGCTTTGCACGTTATACGAGATCATTGTCTCAACCAGCTCAAACATGGTGACCGCAATAGCAGGCGAACAGTTTCTTGTTACGATTTCAATGTCCCAATAGACCTCTTGTTCTTCCTAGCTACTGCAATAATACAGCCAAGAGAATAAAAAAGGTCAACCAGTTTGAACCAGTTGACCTTATAATACAAAAATAGACCTCCCTTGAGTGTGGAAACTGTGGGGAGTGTCTATTCTAATTGGATCTAAAAGACATTTCAAGGCAAATCATAGCCCATTGCCCTTAATTCATAATGTTCATTTTTGTTTAATCAATAAGCAATACAATTCCTATAACTAAGACAATAATTACAGGAAATATCGTGCCCATTTCTAAATATTTTGTCCAGTTAGGGTGGTAACTACCAATCATTTTGTCAACATACATGGTTAACTTTGCCATTCCTAATATTAGTGAGAGTCCAATATTTTAAGATTGAATAGCCGACCTTTAACTGAGTCGACTATTCAAACTATTAAGACTAATTAGTTACACAAAGTACCTTCATATTTAGCCCACTGGAAGTTCTCACCTTTTCTAGTACCAAACTCTTTTAGTTTAAATTTAACTTCCTGTCCTTCAATCGTTCTAGTAATGTATATCTTAACATCTTCATTTAAACCGTATTTCTCGTTGTAAATAACAGTACGGCAAGATTTAACAACTACACTTTCTTTAGTGTTACTGCGTTCTACCTCACTTGCACTAACAGCAGAAGAAATAGCTAAGATTGACAAAGCAGATGCCATAGACAGTAAAAATTTTTCCCTCATTGTATTACCCCCAAAACTAATATATTAGGATGTGCACTCCTTGTACAAAAAATACCATATAATGGGTTACTTTTACAATTGTTGATTCATAATATTTATACCGCTACTTCCATTCAATTTTTGGATGATGTTTATAGTCAATTAATTTCACATCATTAGGTGTAAAATGGTGAAAATTAGTGATTTTAGGATTAATCCAGAAAGCTTGGGGCAAGGTACACCTCTCTAGTTAATTGGGTACGCAATCCATCGAAATGATTTTCGTAGATATGTGCATTGTTAATGTAATGATGAAACTTTCCTGCTTTTAAACCAGTAACCTGAGCAATCATATGAATAAGTACGGCATATTGGGTAGTATTAAAGGGGATGCCTAATCCTATATCACCGCTGCGTTGTACGAGTGTGCAATTTAAATAGACGTCTGATACATCCCACATGGTATGGAAAGCACATGGCTACAAAGCCATTTCTTCTAAATCATTCATGTCCCATAAGCTAATAATATGTCTGCGTCCTTGTGGATCATTTTTTAGCCATCGATCAGGTTATCTATCTGATTGTGTTTCGCAATTTGATAACCGTATGCTCCCAATCGTTCCATCTTTCCAAGCCCATTCATCCCAAACATGGACACCCATTTTCTGCAACAGCTTCACATCATTGCTTTGATGCTTGTAAATCCATAGCAATTCCTTAACCGCTGTTTTAAAGGCAACAAATTTAGTTGTTAAAATCGGAAATTCCTTTTGCAAATCATAACTCAATAGCTTACCAAATAGCTTTTTTGTAGGGATTCCTGTTCGATTGTTGTTAGTATCCGTTTTCTAAAATATCTTTTACCAATTTTAAATATTGCTTGTCTGCTTGAATCGTAATCTCTCCTTAAGCTACTAATAATTACTGTGCTTATGTACCCTCCTAGTTAATGATTTATTTTACATTATTGATTAGCATTGATTCAATTTTTCAAGCTCCACCTTCTTCTCATTTGACAGAAGTTGATGAAGTTTTGTTTCCATCACTTTGAGTTTATGCTCTTCCTCTTTTCTTCTAACAATATCAAGTTTTGATTTTAAATCTTTAATCCAATCCATCACATTAAATCCACTTATAATATAATCGTTCAACAAACCCAACTCTTTAGCTGAAATCGTATATGCATTTAATTTGACCATCAAAGCGATAATTTGTTCTTTTGTTAAGACTTGAAGATTATATTTTACTCCGTCTAATTCAATTGAACAGTTTGTAATTGGAGTGAACTTTATAGTCCTCCCAATCTTTTCTTTGCTTCAATTTTCTTCCTAAGTTGCATAATTTTTTGATCGTTACTGTTCCCCATTTTCATTCTCCTTTTTGATATAGTTTTCTATTGGCTAAGTATTTGTTTTTGTACTTTGGTGTGTAGCGATTGTAAATTTGCTCAAGTGTACCTTCAAACTGAATCACTACTCCATCTTTTTGTTTTATCTTTTTCAATTACTTTAAATAATCCAGAATCAGGTTCTCGATAATCCCTAGCCACATCAATCAAACTATTATCATTATTACTTGTATAGAAAGATGATCTCCACCTGTTTGAATTGACCTTGGCTTCAAATCTCTCATAGTTATAGGGAATATATTCATCTTTAGATTTATCATATGGAGAGTATTTAGTGTTACACTCTAGCTGTTCAAACAAATCAGCGTAATTTTCAACACAATCTGGCGAAACTGTAGCAATGAATTTATCACCTAATGATCTTAGTGTTAGCAAACTCAAATATTTTTCATTGTTATAACTACACATTGATTTCTTAGCAAAGAAGTAATACTTCCCTTTATTTACGTCTACTGCAACATAAGAACTGTCCCACCAATTTGTTCCAACAACACTTTCATATTTAGTAACCCAATAATCAAATCTTTTACTTTCACATAATTCTTTTTATGAAGAATCTTGTTAAACTGCGATATCTCAACATAGTCAGGAGAACTTGTAGGAATTAGAACCAATTCTTTACCATCCCAACCATAAATAAAGTCTCCTTCTAATCCTTTACCTTTAATTGAGTTTGTATTTTCTAAGATGTACAATAAGTTCTCAACGGTTATTTCAAATTCGAAATCTCTAGGGTCATATACTCTTACATATGCCTGTCTATGATTCCAGTCCGAAACATAATCTCCTACTTTTTTATTTAGAACAAAACCTGAAATTGGCTCATTAATAAAGTCAACATCTTGAATGTTCTTATCTCTCCAACTATTCCACGAGGTTTCTTTTCTAAGCTTAGTCTTTTTGGTCGTAATAAATCACATATGCTAACTTTTTTGTATATGTATTGTCTCTGTTTTGAAATCCAACTTTAATCTTCTTAGGGATAAATATGTTTGATCTCATTAGTAAGTTTCATTATCCTTCCATTAGTAATCGAAGTCTTGTTCTTCAGGTTCTTCCAAGTCTATACCCAGTAAGCAACCAATTTCATAGAGGACTTGAGACTCACCGCATTCACATCCGTCTTGGAATACATCAGTATAGTTGCCTTGCGACCTCATCTCTGTGTAGCTGCAATACCTTAGATTATAACGCCCCTTAATTAGTTCCTTGACTATCAATTTGTTCATTCATATTTGCAGCCTCCAATTAAAATCATTGTTGTATTGAACAATATAGATAAACTACCAAGTTGAAATTTGCAAGTAAAGCCATCTGATGCCCAATTAAAAGAATTGGAAGGTAAAAGTATAGTAAGGTATACATCTTCTAATGTTATTCAACATGAAAATCTAATACACCTAACTCCTGTATCAAGCTTTGAATCATCTCTTCTATCAGGATTTAAACCTGTGATTTGGTTTTTTGTGGGAGAGCCAAATCAATCTCAACTAAATCAAAACAAAATATCTAATCCTGAAATACAAATCGCAATACCTATCAATGATCTTGGTCAAAACAAGTTACTATATAGAAAAGTTGATAACGTTATTGGATATATTGGAGAATATATTGGTGAAGCAGCTATAGCACATTTAGGAACAAAAATAAAGAAAAAGCATATGGGTTTTAAGAGTTTACTCAAATTGTTATGGGAATTCGCTGTTATATTGTTTGTCTTTTCTTCTTTTCTTGGCTTTAATCTTGCTATGCAAGTACTAGGAATTTTAGGAGCAATTATCTTCTTAATTATTTCGGTAAGTCGACGTCCCATACTTGTTAATATAATAGATTTCACGTTGACAGAGAGCATTATCATCAATATCCTCAAATATTTCTAATTCATTATATTCAATATTTTTATTTTCATTAAAAGCTTTTTGCATTTTTAAATTGTGATGAATTCCTCTTTTCAGTTGCCAACTATGCTCTCTACATCTTGTTTTCTTATGTATTCTTGAATCTTTACCTATATAACTTTTGTCCCCGATAATAATCATGTAAATACCCTTTGCAATCATCTACCATTATCTATTCGTATAATGAACTTCGCTCAGGATTGCCCTCGGCTTGACGTTAGGGTTTCCCTGAATTAAAGGGGTTTATTACCTCTAAATTACTTTAAAGGAGTACTCAAATTAATCCCTAATTATAAGGCTAATTATTTCACCACTTTGCATTAGCTTACCTTGACCATAAAAATATAGTGGATAGTAAAATCCGCTGTAGAACAAAAATCTTTCTAAGTACACCGAAGCAACCATTGCTTTGTAAAGGGACACAATATCATCAGGCTTAATATTGTTGTAAAATGATACGATAATTTGTGTTTTGTATTGTAAATATTTATTTTCTTTAACCCATTTAAAAACATCATTTATTTCTTCCATTGATGCTAGGGTTAGAAAAATATTAGAATAAGACTTGGCATGAACTGCATTTTCCATCATAGCCATAAAATTAAGAACAGCTTTTCTTTGATGTCCTTTTACGTTTTGAGCGATCATGGGCATGCCAACATTTCCTTGTTCTGTATCAAGCAAGGTTAGTCCACCTAATACTTTTTTATAAGTGTCTTGTTCTTCTCTACTAAGAGTTTTCCACGTTAGTAAATCCCCATTTAAACTAATTTCTTCTGGGAGCCAAAATTGACGAACATTTTGTTCATAAAATAATTGCGTAAAATTGTCTTCATGTAATGACCAATTAGCAGCATCGTAAACTTTACTCAAATACATAACCCCTTTAAACCTGACATGATAAACAGTTCTCTCTAGTAGTGTCTTTTGTTCGTGCATAATAAAGTGTCTTTATCCCTTTGTGATGGGCATATAAGTCTATTTTAGTTAAATCTCTCGTTGTCATTGTATCCCTTAGAAAGAGGGTAAAAGATATTCCTTGATCAATGTGTTTTTGAATAGTTGCAATCATATCTACAACTTTGAACATATCCATATCATATGCTTCTGTAAAGTAGAACCAATTCTCAGGAGATAAATATGGCATCGGATAATATGTTTTTGAGTCTCCATATGTACGTTCTTCAATACGTTCCATAATTGGCATTACTGAAGCTGTAGCTGATTGAACGTAAGAGATTGGACCTGTAGGAGCGATCGCTAGACGATAACTATGAGTAATCCCATTGTCCATAACTTGCCGTTTTAAATTAGCCCAGTCCTCTTTTGTTGGAACATAAATTCCATCAAATAGGTCCCTAGCCTTTTCAGTTTTTGGAGAATGATCTTCTTTTAGATACATTTCAAAATATTCGCCTGTAGCATATGTTGATTTATCAAAACCATAAAATTTTATACCAGTGTCCCTTGCGATCTCCATTGATCTTTCTAAGGAGTAATAATTCATCATCATGAAGAATGTATTAGCAAAGTCTCTTGCTTCTTCACTTTCATAAATTCATTTGAACCGCTGGAGCGTTAGTAATCGAAGTCTTTTCAGAGACAGTCGTTAATGCATCAATTGCTAATTTGACTGATTCCTTAATTGATTTATTTTCCATTACATTAGCAATATTTAGAGAGCCGAGATTACATGAGACATCTAATCCAATACTGTCCTGTTCTCCATAATCCTCATATGTAGAAACAACTGTTGATTCAAGTACTTCACTACATAGATTGCTAAATTTAACTCTTGAAATTCCATTTAACGCATGAAACTTATTCACATTACCCTCAAACATTATGTATGGGTATCCTGATTCATAGCGTATGATTGCTATCTTTTCTAACAATCTACGTGGGTTTATTTTGACTTTCCGAACTTTCGGATTGTCAACTAATTGTTGATACATTTCGTTCATATCCATCTCATCTAAATGGATTCCGTAAGCCCTATAGACTGTGTGAGGATAAAATGTGTACATAGCTTTATCTTCTCGTGCAAGCTCAATAAATTTATCAAGTCATTACTACTCCAATTGACAAAGTTTTTACTCGAACATCTTCATCTGCATTAATCTTCTTTGTATCAAGAAAATCATTAATATCTGCATGAAAAACATTTAAATATACTGCTCCACTACCTTCTCTTTGCCCCATTTGATCAGCATATCTAAAAGCATGATCTAAAAGTTTCATCACTCCTACAACGCCTTTAGTGGCATTTTCAATCCCTTTAATCGTTTCTCCTTTTGCCTGTATTTTGCTTAAGTTAATGGAAACTCCTCCACCTACTTTACTAAGTTGCATTGAAGTTTCTATAGCTTTAGAAATGTCATTCAGTGAATCATTAACTTCAAGTAAGAAACCACTCACGAGTTCACCTCGTCATTTGCGTCCAGCGTTAAGAAAGGTTGGAGTTGCTGGTTGATACTCTTGATTCATAAGCAACCTAATAAACTGTTTTGCTTTTTCGAAATTTCCATTCGTTGGAAATAGCGCAACAATGACATTTCGATCTTCATAGCGTTCAAGGATTTTTTGTTTATTATTTGTTTTTAATGCGTAACCATTATAAAACTTGAAAGCACTCATAAAAGATGGAAAGCGGAATTTTTTCTCATATGCCAGATCAAAAACTTCTTTAATTTGCTCATATGTATATTTGTCTAGAAATTCTGCTTCGTAATAATCGTTTTCTATTAAATAATCTAGCTTCTCTTTTAAATCGTGAAAGAAAACTCTGTTTTGATTAATATAATCAACGAAATAGCTCTTTGCTGCCTCTTTGTCTTTGCTGAATTGAAATTTATCGTTCTTCTTTATGACTACTTCATTGTTTAGCTCAATCCACTTTGGAATTAAATTGGACAATCCTGTTGACCTCCTGAGTAAAACGTTCTATATCATTGCATGTACCAGACAACTCAAATTCGCAAAATATTGGGACATTATATTGAAAAGAGATAATATCAGCACTTCTTCCAAATAACTGTCCCCAATTTTTATTTCCACTTGAAGCTACTCCAAGCAAATTACTATAATTACGCTTTAAAAATTCTTGCGTGCTTCTAAGCACTTCTCCAAATCCAGTGGTATAAGTCACTAGTAAAAATGGTTGATTTACTTTAAGTTCAGGTGACACTTTCACTTTCTTGAATTCTAATCGTGATGCAAAACGCCCCACATTACCTGTTAATGAATCGTAGACTATAAGTGGATATTTCATTATTAAATTCAAACCTTCTCTAATGATATATCATTGTACATTTCTCTATAAGCTTGCTCATGATCAATTTGTAGAAGACTGTCAGCTATTGTTGACTTCTTAAAAAATTTTTCAAATACATGCTTTGGAAAAGCGTATTGCTGACCATTTTCTGTAATGATATAATCGCCAGTTTTCCCTATGAAACATCTACTTTGATCACAAAGTGTAAAATCTGTACTCACTTTGGTTGCATTTACATATTGGACGATTGGAATATACCTTTCCATTTCACACCTCAGTTCTTGGTATTTTGAGTCAACTCTAAGTAAGCTTTTTGAAGACTTTTTAGCGCTTTCTTTTGCTCTTTTCTTTCATAACCTTGTGTGAAATCTCCGCTTGATGATTCATACGCTCTATCAATATCTATTTTGTAATGTTCTCTTAATAAAATTATGTATTCTTTAGCATCTTGTATAGAATGTACGTTTTTTGTCATTAAGAATTCTCAGGAATCTTCTGTATAAGTGTGTCTCCCTCCATTAAGTCTATGGATGACTCTAAAACTACTTCATCTCCACTCATTGTTTTCAATGTGATGTTTGGAATATTGATCACCTCCTTATTTAGTATTACAATACATTATTTTAATTTAAATACCTAATAATAAATTTATCTTTATGATTGAAGTAATGTTCAGATAATAGTAAACTTAGAAAAGTTATCCAATTAAACAAATAGGAGGAAAAATGATGAAGAAGTTATTAAGCGCTACACTAGCTGTTTTTATGTTATTTACTGGCTATTCACAAGCACATCATAAGTAACCTAAAGGAAGATATTAGTCTGAATGAAGATGGAACCCTAAATATTTCCGAAATTGACTTTGAAAATTTAGATAAAGAACTTGTGGATTCCTATAAAGAAGTTGTAAAATCTGTAAATGAAGGTATTGAGGGCGGTATTTTAAAGTATGATTCAGATTTTGAGTTGTCAGTTTCAACTATAGAAGAATTGAAGGAATTATCCAATGTTGAAGAGTCTGAATCAAACGATGATGAAATAATTGCTAGAGCTATTCCTGATGAACCTGCTAAATATCCACTTGCCAGAAAAGCATATGAAAACCTTGATGATTTAAAAGCTAAAGAAAAAGCGTTTGAACAAGCAGCCCGCTTTAACCCTAGTATCAATCCTTGGCTTTCAACAGCTTCCTACTTTGCTGTACAGGTAAGACCGAAAGGAGCTTGGGATTTAAAAAGAGAAATCGGATGGAATAATACAAGAACTGTAAAGATTGATGGAGAAACCTACTATCTTACTGGTGAGGACATTGGAAATATTCACTACGGCTATGTAGGCAGATATCACTTTGGCACTAAAACACTACTCAGTGCAGCAGGAATGGTTCAAGTTTTGTCTGGTACAGCAAAGTTAAGCTGGTTTGACTCATACTTCGATGATCCAACTGATCAAAAAGCTATCCGCAGAGGAATTGATTGGTATTTAAATGACCGTTTTGAATAAGATTAGACTCTAATCTAAAAATTGGAGGGGAGCGCTATGAAGACACTACTCAAAAGATTTCTCATAATATTAATTTCTTTAATAGTGTTTCTATCTCTAATTGTATACTTTGCATTCTATTCTACACTATTTCTACAAAAGGGTGATTTAGTTAAAGAGGTGTCTTCTCCGAAAAATACATATACTGCAAAGGTTTATCGCTTTGGGGATGAAGGTGGGCTGAGAGTAGATGTTAATGTTGGTTTTTTTGGTGACAAGCTTATTTATTGGAGCTGGAAAGAAGCAAATACTGATGTTGTATGGACAGATGACACTCATATAAGAATAAATGGCAGATCGCTTGATGTTAGAAAAGATACGTTCGATAAAAGAACAATGGATTAAGATAAATAAACCTCCCTCAAGAACAATTTATCTGAGGGAGGCATTTTTTTGTTATCATCAACGTTCTACTGGTACAGAGCATAATACTTTATTGTCTCATATTTTCGTTTTCTCTTCTTTAAAATACCAAAACTAGCCTTCGAACCATTATTGATAACCAGTTCCTTAAGTATTATTAAATACATTATTTTAATTTAATCATCCGATAAAACTCACTTTTTATTGGATTACTCCTAATCGCTTCTCACTGATTCCTACTGAAACAGTAAAATGATGCTGCCCAAAAATCTTGTTGCATTTAGTAATACTGCTCTTATACATAACATACAATGGGATAACTAACTATAAAGACGGTGACTTTGATGGCTAATCTTTATTTTAATGAAATTTCTGGTCTAGATATTCAAAATAGTGCTACAATCCGTACACTTAACCTTCCCCCAATAGCGACAGGATATGGTCAACCAATGAAATTTGAATCAATGTTAAACATAAGATTAGAACTACTTTATGGAACTAGAGATTCCACCTTTATTAATATGTACTTTGCTCTGTATGGTTTTGATGGGGTGCAAAGAATCAAAATTGGAGACTCTAGTTTTCTTAATTCACAAGCTCCTCCTTTTAATTTACTCCCATATTCTACTTTTTACTTTCCAATCAATCTAAGTTGGCCATATCATACCTTTTCTGGAACCTTCAATTACTACATCGAAATGAATAGAGTGCGTAAAAGCAACAATATAGAGAGAGTTCAGATAACTTATGGATATTTAAGTGCGCTTGTCTTGCCCTAAAATAAATTCGCTAGTGTAATTAGACTATTGAGTGTACAATCGTCTCAGGCTGCGGACAAACTCTTCTTATCTATTATTATAAGAGGAGTTTGTTTTATTTTTTACTGGTACACGGTAAGTTGTTGAAGCTTACGATTCTCCTTTTCAAGATTCCAAATCCAATTAACGAGCTTTTTTAAATTCATAGAAGCAAAAACAAACATCGCCAGCATCGTCACTTTTTTAATCCTAACGCTTTTCTAGCACAATTTTTAGCTATCTTAAACGTATCAACTACTTCTTCGTAATCTAGTTCATAATCCCCTGTTTTTAAAAATCCAATACCGATATAGCGAACAAAGCGTCTCTCATTTTCTTATACTTTTCTGTTGGCATTTGAGTTACTTCGCCTTTAATCAATATGTCATCTTCAAAAGACCTTAGCATACTTATCAACCCAACTTCCTTGTTTATTCTTATTCCTAATACTCATTTGTCAACGCTGATAAATTCTTGATTTTATTATATGAGTATCTAAATTACTGATTTATCACAAAATACACACATATGATAACTGCAAAACTCATAAAATGGAAGTATAATTTAATCGATCCATAAAATACCATTAATAAAGGAGAGGGTTTTTATGAAACATTTCGCTCTATCTACAATGATGACGGTAGCTCTTTTATTTGCTGGTCAAAGTGTTTATGCTAGTGATATTGCTCAGAATTCCAACAGCAATCACAAAGCTAGTGTAAATCCTCAAGTCAATGTGACTGCCTCCTATATTTACGCTGTCACTGTACAAACAGGTGATGTAAAGGATGCAGGAACAGATTCGAACATTTATGTAACATTAACAGGCAAAAATGGAATGTCAGAACCAGCACTTTTGGATATACCGAATTATAACGATTTTGAACGTGGCGCTAAAGACAAATATTATATAACTGTAAACAGAGACCTTGGTGAGATTTTAGCTATTACGGTATACTCAGACGGCACAGGGAATAAACCAGGATGGTATCCAACTTCTTTTACAGTTGAATATAAGGAGAAAAGATGGGTTTTCTCCAATAATCAATGGATTGGAGAGGGGACGGGTGGCCCTTATTCAGTTATTTTAACCCGCTAAATATCATTGATTATACTCTGCATCGATTAAGTGATGCAGAGTTTTTATTTTATATAATTGCCTGTTCCTTAATCTTTGATTGTTACCTCTCTATACTTAATAACTTCTTCAATATTGCATGTATTACAATAGTACTTATTACTGATAATGCCTCCGTTGTCTTGATCTGTCAGCCATACAAATTTTCCCTTTCATTCTGGGCATTGATACACTATGAATCTCCTTTAATGAATTATTATTTTGTAACTTTAATAACATATTATCCACAATCCGTTATTTAATATATAATGTAACCACAAATAACTAGATGGTGATGACGGCCAAACTAACTGTATTTTTTCTGTCCTTAAAAACTCATTCCAATAGGAACGAAACTAAGCAATCAAATTTATGTGCATTTATTATAACTTTATTTTTTTATTGCACCAAGCCTATTTTTTCATTTTTATGAATTTGATATATAGGCATTCAAGACAGAGCTTTAAAACCACGAAGTTTCTGTGACGAGTATATTTTTGAAGAACAACATTTTGGACAAGTGATAGCGGGAATAGAAACTCATATACGCCAAAATTTCTAGTACAAGGGCATTGTCATTTCGAGTACTGATATGAATGAGCAATGATCTCATGCGTACATAAATCTTTGATTGCAGGTAGATACATTCTTCACCAATTCGATATTGGGTAACGTCAGAACACTTTTTTAGGACTCCATTTTTCTCACTTCAGTTTTTGAACATATCTATCCTGAACAATAGAGGTTTGACAACGTCGGCGTCGATCTAGAAGTCCAAACACACCCTGTTGTCTGTACTTTCTCATCCACTTTTTTAAGCGGTCTTTGTCCTGAATTTCCAATTTGTACATCCCCCTTTTCTCCATGTGTAAAAGAACGTCTTCCATTTTCAATGATTCTGGATAACTTTTAAATTTTTGTCCTTTATCCGTCATAAAAAAATACAACCCCTAAAGTTCATCGGAAAACCTCAGAGCTTTTTCCAATGTCTACTTAAGGGGTGCACTTCAGCTTGCACTACTCATGTGGAGTGTATTTTTGAGTCTATTTAAATTTTAGTATTTCTAACGAAAAATTCGGTTTAAATTTAACAGAAATATCTCTATGTGAGTTTGATTGTCTAATGATTAAAAGATCACTTTCTGTTCTTATACTTTCAACATCAATTAGTTCAAATTCAAAAATTGAATCTTCCAGATCTTTATGGGTCAAGCTCAAGGTACATATATACTCATAAACAGATAAATACAACTGTAGATTAAAACCATGCTTGTCCTGCTTTGAGTATATATACATACCCGTTTCTTTTTAATGAAGGACTATTGGTTCTTTACAAAATAGCTCTAGTAATTCAAACTTGTCAAATTTGATAAACATGATTTACCTCCTTTCTATTTTGGAATTTTTTCAAGGAACATGTTCAGAGAAATGTCAATCCATTGCAACTGCAAACAAATCTGAAACAAATTTTGCAAATGGATATGTTCTCTTGCTTGTCTCATCATTTTTTCATAGGATGGCATTGCATAAAAAGGCCCCCAAGTGAACGTCCACTATTCATTTGAGGGCCTTCAAAGATACTAATAGATAACTAAATAATCATCGTATGTTTCACCTGATAGTTTAAAAAGCACACTATATTTTCCTAGCTCTTTACCCATATAAATTATAGGCAAGTAGCTAACAACATGAAGGCTGTTGAGATGAGATTGGCTGGTATCCCCGTGAAAGAAGTGATCGATCAGTTTTGTATTAAAATTAAAAACATGGATGCGATGGTATAGAAATGGCGAGACACATCGTTTTGAGCAGACTGTAGGTAAACAGTACACGTATGGGAAAGGGGCGGAGTTTATATCAGAGTTGGAGAAATTGAAACAAGAAAATAGGTTCTTAAAACAGCAACTTGATGTTTTAAAAAAGTACAAGGAGGGGAAAGGAGGTGTCACCAGAAGTAGTTGTTCAATGGGAAAATCCCCTCCAAGTAGAGTGTACCACCCACTGTCGGTGGGCTTTTTACACTGTCTACTCAAAGGGGATAATATCACCAAAAAGGTCTTTTTAGAGTTCCACAACATCCCCATATTTTAAAATTAGGAACTATGGGCTCGATAGATTGTGTTGTATGGAATACCCGTCAGATAATCATATCCAAATAAAGAGTCTCATCACATTCTCGTAATACACTTCAGCACCGATATCTTCCCTTAACAGCAGTAATATCACAGACTCAATAATAAATCCTATGATGTCTGAAGACGAAGGATGTTCGAAACGCCTGCTTGTTGCAACTTAACGACTGGCCAATTTACTTCTTTCGGAGATACCCCATAAAGAAGCACCTTTTCTAGCATATCCACACTGAGCCTTGTTACAAGGAAGACTGCAAAAAATGTTAATCTTCATTGGAAGACCAGTAATCATCTTCTACTTCACCTTCATGATTAAAAATTAGCTTATAAACCCCCATATTCTTTCCTTTATATTCAATTTTGGCATAAGATGCAATATAGTTAAAATCACATTCTGGCCAATTTGCAATTGTAAAAGCAACTTTATAAATATTGATTTCCAGATATTCAGGATTGAATTTGTCTTCAAAATATTCATCAATCCTATTAGGAGAATCTTTTCCTATGTTCGTAATAACATCTAAAAACCCTTCTTTTGTCCTTTTTTCAACATTATGTTGTATAGACCATTCTCTTAATTCATCAAAAGTCAAATACTATCACTCCCAAATTAAAATTTTTAATTATGCAATCCTTTATCAAACCAATCAAAGATAAATTGTGAACGTTCTTTATCGAAGCGTCCATAAATTCGATAGTCTCCCAGTTGTTTGTCAAGAATCTTTATTTCATGTGTATATATTACTCCATTTTTTTTAAGAGATCCTTTAAGTGGTTTTATTCCTTCTTGTCCCTTTGGACCTACCAAACCTTTTTTCATTGCTTCTGCAAATTTATGGGCCCCGTTTTTTCCAAATTTGTCTGTAATAGCTTTATAAGCACTTTTTTGAATCCAAGGCTCAATATATTTACTTGTTCCTTTAGAAAAAAATTGTAAGTCCATCTTAATTAATAAGTTGGTAGCTTCTTGTGTAACTTTTTTAGCTCCTGTTTTTACAGCTCCTTTTAGTAGCCCACCAACACCTGTAATGTAAGTAAATGGATCTTCAAATCCTTCTAATTCTCTGGCCCCACTACCATCATCATATTTGAAAGCCCCAATAACTTTACCGTTTTCAATGATAAAGTCACCACTATGATCATTATCATGAGACTTTTTGCTAGATTTACTACTACATCCGCCAGGATGTGCCCATTTTCCATCCTTAGATTCACACCAATTCCCAGTAGGATCAACATTACCCACAGGATTGTTATGCACATACGTATACCGATTCAAACTAAGCGGATTATCCACTTGCCCCTTATACGTATCCTCTGTTATAAATCTTCCATCATTTGGATCATAATACCTGGCGCGCAAATAAATCAAGCCAGATTCTTCATCATATAGCTCTCCCGCATACAAGAACGGATTGGACATCGTTTCCTGCTTGCTTTCCACATTTCCCCATAGGTCGTACTCATACTTATTCAGGGTTTGCCCGTCTTTATCCTTTATTTCTACAATGTCACCGTGGGCATTTGTATAGTAATAGCCTTGTTTGTCACCTTTTACATCATCGTGGTAAAGTAGTTCATTTCCCCAGATGTTACGGGCTTGGAGGTTGTTCTTTTCATCTAACTCCTCAATCACGTTGCCGTTTAGATAGACATAGTGAGTTGTTTTTCCGTTTATTTTTTTACTTGCTCTAAGCTCACCCGGATAGTATGTGTAGGTGCTTTCTTTTCCATTTTTTGCATAGGTTTTGAGACGATTGAGGGCATCGTAGGTGTACGAGCTGTCTGCAATCGTTGGAGATTTTGCCGTCAAAATACTTTGGCGATTGCCCCGTTCGTCGTACGTATACGTTTGTTTTCTTGTCGGTGTTGTTTCCTTACGAATCCGATCCAGTTTATCGTAGCCGAACGTGGAAGCGGATTGGTTTACCGTTGTTTCCACTAGATTTCCAAAACCATTGTATTGGTTTTGCTCTGTCCATGCTTTGTTGTTGGCTTGGAAATGCTGCACATCTGTTGTCTGGCCAAATGAGTCGAAGCCTTTCTCGACTTTGGTGCCGTTTGGATACTGGACATGTACGGTATCCCCTGTCGTAGATGTATCGTACTCATAGGTGATTTTATCCATTCCTGGATGTTTGACGGATAAGATGCGTCCTAGCTCGTCATAGTTGTAAGCTGTGATAGTTCCATCTGGATACACAATCGAATCAGGGATATCATCTTCATCCTCGTATCTTTGTTCGTACGTACGTCCAAATGTAGTCATGGAAGTCGGGCGTAAAAAGCTGTCATACGTATAGGAAACCTTTGTATCATTGTTTTGCTGGGTGACTAGCTGGCGTGTCGTTGGATCGTAGGTATTCTTCTCCGTCTCTACTACTTTTTTACCCGACAACACCTGCATCGTATCCAGCTCATAGAATGGTGTATAGGTATATTTACGAATATTTCCCTTCTGATCCGTAAAGCTGGTTAGATTTCCACTCTGATCATATTCGTAATTCTCTTTGATCTTTTCTGTTGCTGGGTCAATCTCTCGAAGCTTCCATGAGAGACCATTGAATACGTAACGGGCCGTCTCCTTGTCATTCTCAAAGGTACTCATCAGGTTCCCATTTGCATTGTATTGGAATTTATATACGTTCTTTTCCGGGTCTTTTACATAGATGGGTTCTCCTCGCAGATCATATTTGTAGTCCCAGCTGCGTTTTTCTCCCTGTTCGTTTGTGATCTGCTTATGCGTTGGATTGCCAAAGCGGTCATACTGCATTTGAGTTTCCGTTGATAACGTACCGTCTGCCGTTTGAACCATACTGGTAATCATTTGTCCATAGCGATCATAAAGCTGTGTGGTTTCTAATCCATTGGGAGCAATCGTTTTTTCTACCGGAATTATCAAACTGCTATCCTCGACCTGATTAGCGTATTGCATGGTGGTCGTGCGTTTCAGCGCGTCTGTGACAGTCTTTAGGGTTCCATCACTGTGATAGCTGTATGTGGTTCCTTTTTCCTTTTTCCCATACGGATATGTTGCTACTAATCGTTTTCCATCCTCTGCATAGCTATTTTCTACGAGAGTACGTCGATTACCCTGACTATCTACCTCTACGGAGAACACGACTTCCCCAGCAGGTGTATATGAAGTAATCAGACCTGTTTTGTTAGGCAACGATTTCATCACTGTACGATCCCTGTTTGTATACGAATATTTTGTCTCCCGATTATCACCATCTGTGGAAATAAACATTTCCTTTTGAATCCTGCCAAGCTCATCGTAGAAATACCCTACTATGCTCTCATCAGGAAATTGTTTAGTTACTAAGAAATCTAAATCGTCATACCTATAGGTAAATGCATACGTTTCTAGGGAGTTTTCTCCGTTATAGGCCGTAATTTGTTCCGTAGAGACATGCAGATCATTCTGGTCATAGGTAAAGGACTTCGAGAAATGCGAGAATTCATCACTTGCCCCAAATTGAACCTCTGTTAAGGAAATAGGTAGCTTTTTGTCCCCATACTTGTACGTACGAAGCAGCTTATCCTCATATTCCTGCCCTGGATATTTGGCTGTAATGGTCTCTGTTTCCAGTAGATTGTCCCGATTGTAAACATACTCTTGCTTCTTGGCATGTCCATCTCCAGCAACTTGTTCCACGAGAACAGGCAGTCCCAATGTCCCTACTTCTATGTAGCTGTAATGGGTTGTTAAACCATTCGGGTCCTTTTGCTCTGTGACATCTCCATTTTGGTCATACTTATAGATCGCCTCATTTGCTAAGGAGGAGAGGTTTTCTATCTTATCACGCTTATCGATCTGAGGTGCCAATAAATACTGCTTAGCCTCTCCCTCTGGCAGGTTATCTACAAAATGATAGACATACGCTGGCTTTGTTTTAATCCCTTCATAGGCATAGCTTGTATAACTCACCGGATTATATCGATAGTTTTTCCCTTCCGCTGCTATTTGCTCGGATTGCTCTTTAGGACTTATCTGCTTCTCAAGAATCAGATTAAAATGTTCGTTTTCATTAACCCGATAGGTTCTTTCCGTCGATTGCGAGGAAAAACTATTAGTTTCTTCAATGGTCACAATGTCTCCCTGACGAAGCGGATGGTTACTCAAACGCGTAATGCCAGACTTAGGTGTCTTCCAAATCTCTTTTGTAGGCTTTCCTTGGTTGGTGAATTTGTAGTAATAGATAAAGCTTTTTCGTTCGGTATTTCCGAACAAGGATGAGGTTTGATCATAGCTAAATCGAACCGAGGTGACCGGATGATACGTATAGTAGGATATCGCTTGGTTATCCTGATAAAGCCTAATGACTCCGCGTTCAAACGGATTGGTAGGCTCAGGATTATAGGTGCTGTAGGTATAATCTACTGTTAATCCCTGTGTAGGATACTCTACCTTTTGTAGTAGTAAGTATTCAATAAACTGCCGTTTTTGTTTGTCTTTTGCTAGATAGGCTTCCGATTCAAGCTGATCTGGCTTCACAGCCTCGTTATTTTCTTTTGGTAATTCGTATGACTTGATGTAGTTATATTCCGCAGTTGCTGTTTTATAGCTGTATCTAGCAATTGTAGTAGATTTTCCATCCTTTACTTCTTCTACACTCTCCAGCCGCTGTGTATTGTTCGGATCTCCATAATGGTATCTAAGCTCTTTGATCAGGTTATTTTTTTGGTTATACACCTTAAGGGAATCGATCATCCCTTCCTTCCCATACCCAATCTCCACTCTTCTTCCAACGGTATCAATAATTTCGATCGTACTTTTATAATCGGGAATCTTGTACGTAATTTTATCTCCATAGATATTTTGCTTTTCAACAATATACGTACTACCTTTTTCCCTATATTCAATGGAATAGGAATAACCATCTTTTGCAAAACCTAACTCTCTGTTCGTCATAAGAGAAGGCAATTTAATATTCTGGTAGGGAAGCTTTTTACTACTATCAATCGTACTCCAGTCATCACCGGACATGATAAACTGAGAAACAGGGTGTTTTGTATTTTTTGCCTCATAAAATTGCTGATTACTATAATCATGCACGTTAATCCCTAATTCCTTTGTTATCTCATCAAAGGTTGGAAGATTAAAGCTCCAGCCTGTTCCTACCGTATGGGGCAAGGTACCGGATTCTTCTCTTACGATCGAGGTTCTATTCTCTTTCGCCGTTTCACTATACTCGAAACCAGGGGCCGTAATTTTACTAGATAGCGAGTTATATCGGCGCTGGATAACCAAATCCATTCCATGCTTTCCTTCAAGGGTCAAATCTGTTTCCAGCATGTTCGAGGTTAGATAGATATCATCTACGGGATTTTCCACATGATTGGTAAAATGACGAATAGACTGTTCCTTTTCTGTAAAGTGCATGCTTGGACTTGGCGCAAGAGCCGATGCCATGCGCTTTACTCTTGCTTTTGGTTTGTCCTTGTCTCTCCAATCCTGTAAAGCCTGAATGACACTAGGGGCGTATTGCTCTAACAGCTTCACTTTTTCAGCTGATAAGTTGGCAAGCTGGCCCATGACCTGTTCGTCATTCCACGTGTACAACTGATTGATCTCTTCTTCTGTCAAAAGCTGATGCACATCGGTATAATAATAGGCAACGATTTGTAAAAGTGTGCGATCCCCCTGATCAAAAAGCTGTTGAACAGACGCAAGCGGAAGCTGTTCCCACTTCATTTGGGCTATTTGTTCTTTAGTTACGTCCCCTTTCGTAGATGTTGGTTCTTTTTCCTGCTGTTCTACTTTTTCCTGTTCCTCTATGATCCAATCTTTCGTATCCTTTTCATTTGTCTTTCTTATTTCCTCGTTTCTCTCTGGCGCCTCCGTTGCTCCCACAACATTTACGTTTGTAAACAACCCTGTCCAAAGAATGGCTACACATAAGAAAGAGGAAACCCATTTTCTATACATAAATTCCTCCCAAACCTTTTCCTTTACTCCTGTACGGTTTTTTTCGTAAGTAGATTTCCATTTTCATCGTATAAATAACGAAGGATAACTGTTCCGTCTTTTTTAATAGCGATTAATTGATTCTGTTCATTGTATTCGTACTCATACAAGGCTGCGATATTGTTCTCACGAAAAGCAATCGAGAAGGCATCGCTTTTTACTTCAGCAGTTGCACCAACAATACAATTCTTCTCTATTTTCACCATCAGGTTGTCCACTGGCTTATCATGGATCTTGGCTTTGCCATTCAATTGAATGGTTATCTGATTGTCTGAATCACGCTTTGTCGATACGATTAAACCTTCTGGCAAATTTTCAATCGTGATTCCGCTCGAGAGATCTTTTGCAAAAACTCCCTGCTTGAGATAAACGCTTAAAGGCATAGCTATGCTGCCATCGTTTTGACTTGACTCCTGAAGTACATTCGTAGATAGGATTAGTTGCGGATTCGTAACGGTACCAGGTATCTGGACTTTTAACTCATCGCTGAGTAGCGAGACGGTTAAGGATTCAAAAATGACAACAACCTGATAATGATATTGCATGCCAGGCTGTACATTCTTATCAATATACTTATTCTGGCTTACATTTTTGGGATTCTCCCCATTTCGGATCACGGTATACGATAGAATCGGATCGTTTGGTTTTACGACAGGGTCCCATGTTAACGTAACTTCGTTTTCGCTAACAGATGATGCTACGAGATTAACCGGCTTCGTGGAAAGTTCATGTAAGCTTCGATAAACCTCACCCTTGTAAATCACATCGATATCAGCATACTTATCCTCATTTTTTCCGCCACAACCGATGAGAATATAACTATCCTTCTTTACATATCCACTGTAGTTATCTTTATCCTGATAGGTAATTCGGCTAGGTGCCTCTCTGAAAGCAGATTCCTCTCTAATTGCACAGGATGTATCATCATAAAACCGTTCTTTCTTATAGATTTGGACCGATTTTTTATAGGGAATGGGAACCGCGACATTACTTGGCTCGGAACGTCTACCTGCTATATCGATCGCTCGAACCACATAGCTGTAAACCAAGGGGTCTTGATCACTATCCGTAAACGTAGTCGTTTTTGTCATAGCAATACGCTTTCCATTTCGATAGATTTCATAGCCTGCTAAAGCAACATTGCTTTTCGAACCAGTCCAGTTGATGACCATTTTTTGATCATCCGTTTCAAATGCTTTCAAAAGACCGGGTCTTGTTGGCGGCTCTTCCTCTTCTAAAATCGATCTTTTCTTGCGAAGCGAGACCTTAGGTTGATTTGTAGGCTGCTCGTCTCCTAGTTCAAAATGCTCAAGGGTAAGCGGGGAACGCTCAATGTTCCCACTGTATTCAATGCTGAGAATCACTGTTTTTTGATCTTTTTGCTCTGCTTTATCTAGTATAGTAGCGAAGTATTTTCCTTTAACCAGCTGACCCCTATATTGGTTGTCGTTATAAGTAATCTCTGGCGCAGCAGCTTCATACATCGATTTCTCTATTTCGATAAGTTTACTTGGATCAAGCTCTTCTTGTGGTAATGTTCGTTCAGACGTAAGAGAAATGGTAACGGCTTGTTTTGTCTCTTGTTCTTGCAGAATTTTTTCCACGGTCTCTTTTTCAAGCGTTACCTCATTTTCTTGAGTAAGCTGAGAGGAAACGGAAGATTCATCTCCCGGTATAGAAATGAGTTCGGAGTTTGTTTGAGGCTCTTGGGTCTGTTGTTTTTCCTGGTTTTCCTGGTTTGATTGTTTTTCTTGATCTGGTTCTACCCCAGATTCTTTCTCAGATTTTTGTTCAACGGTTAAATCCGTGTTTTCTGAGGGCGCTGGCGTTTCTGGCGTAGCTAGAGAGGAAGAATCAGAGCTGGGCGTCTTTTCCTTCGAAGTTTGTAAAATCCCCTCTGTTTCCCTCTGTTCCAACGTCTGGCTTGTCGTTGGCTCTGACGGTATTGCTTGATCTGTTTGCTCTAAAGCAATGACTTCACCTCCTGGCAAGATACTGATACACAGCGTGATAATCCATATCATTGCTGTCCACTTTCTAATCGTGTTGTACATACGAGATAGTTACCCCCCATTTCCAAATTGGCAAAACATAGCTATCTTATAATGAAAGCTAAATACTTACAAGGGTATTCTTGTAGTTAATTTATTCCAGTATGAACAAGGTAATAAAATTCCTTTTCTATCTCCCTTTAGATCCATATTTTACAATGCTGTAGCCAACAACAATATATCCATATTCATTGTAAAATGGGATGAGGATACCTCCTCCTGGAATTTAGTTAAACTCCAATATTCATGTAGTTTCCCCCTGTCTACTGTAACTAGTTAAGCACTTGGAAACCCTTCATAGTTCCTATTCTTCATTTTAGAAAAAGGCTGCCATGGTTTATCAGGAAACGATCGATAGCCACGAATTTCAATTTCTTTTTCAGACAAACCTCTGCTCGGGGACATTAAATGAGTTTTGTGTTTATCTAATACTACTAGGGTTTGAGCCAAGGAAGTTGATATCTGATGAAGCTCTTTGTCAGGTAATTTTTTTGTATCCTTTTTAATTGACCCTTCTCTTACTCTTTGAATTCCACTCTTTTGATTCTCTTGGCGCTCATGTAACATCTTTAAAACTACTGCAAATGGCTCTGATGTTATTTTCATCAGGAACGTAAAAACATCGCCACCTGCCCCACAACCAAAACATTTAAAAAATTGTTCCTGTTGATTAACATTGAATGAACCTGTTTTCTCTGAATGAAATGGACATAAACCTACATAATTCCGCCCACTTTTTCGTAAAATTACATACTCTTGAATGACATCTAAAATATCCACATTCAATTTAACATCCTCTACTGACAATCGTTCTCTCATAATTCTCTCCCTATATATCAGCTTTTTATGTTGCAATAGAGTCCAGAAATTGTTCTTGTGATAAAAAGTAGTAACAAATTCAGACTAGTATTTTGATTCAGTTACATTACGGTTTGCCCATGTGAATGGATCGCAAGAAAATAACATATAAAAACTTAAAAAGATGATGATTTACATTTCGTACTAATGAAGAGATCTTTATGGGTGAAGATACCCAGTTTACATACTTCTCACACAAATCCAATAGTGTCCAAAAGATAAACGCTGCTCCCCCTATAACTCTTTTTTCATTTTTATCAGTCCCTTCAAAAATGAAAAAAGGATAGAAAAAAATCCATTTTTAGAAAAACGGCCAAACTTAACCGTTATCCAAAAATGGATTTTTTCTGTCCTTTATAACTCATTCCAATAGGAACGAAACTAAGCACTCAAATATTTATTCTGTTATTATAACTTCTTTTCTGTATTACACCAAGTCTATTTTTTAGACATCAAATTCCCTTTTTAAGTTAGTTTATAAACTACTTAATCAGGTAACTGAAAGTTTTGAGCCAAATCCTTATCATGTGTCCATCGACTACTAGTATTTTTCTTTTTACAAATTTGATATGCGTCATATCCCAAAATTAGTCTTGTTTTATTAAGATTTTCGGGACTGACTTTCTCCTTACGCTTTTCATTGTCTTTCCAGCCCATAAAGTAGATTTTCTCGGATTCTTCTACGTCTCTTCGATAATATGCAATATCTGATGGGATAGGAGTATTTTTTATATCGGCCTGCTTAGGGATTTTTTTATTGAATTCTGTGAATAAATAGAAGGTTTTGAATGGGTTTTTAGGATCATATTTTAAACCCAGTATATTGCATAATCGTATGTACTTACTTCCAATGTTTGTATTTATGATAAATCCATTATTAACATCCATCTCAAAGTAAAAGTTATGAGTTTTTACCCCAAAAATTAACTTAAAAGGTACTTCATCGATAAAAAAGAACACATCAAAAATAACATTTTTATAAACAAAAGCAAACTTATATCTTTTAATATATTTAGTTTTCATATCAGCATATAGTTCTTTCATGCCAGTTAACTTCAAAGGGTTATACCTCCGTGATATACTCCTTGTTTTGTTCAGATACATTTTGTCAAGGAAGTTTTATCAGTGTTATAAAAAGCACATGGGTAACGACTTCAACTATAATCCGCTATTTCGATTATATTTCTAAGATAGGTTTTTATATAATTAGTTTATTAGAATTCTTATTTTGTCCATACATAATTAATGAAACAATTTGAACGATAAGAACTATAATAGAAAGTCTTACATCCCAAAATGATAGGATGGGAGAAAATATCATACAAGCATTCAACAGCGAGTTGTATTTTCCTTGTCTGGGTAATTTTTTGTCTAACCACAAAGATAATATAGCAGAGAGAACCATTATACTAAAAACAGACGAGATAAAAATGACTGTTAAGAAAGTTTTACTCCATACATTGTTGTGTTGCAGTACCAGTAAAATATATAATGCAATCGCAAGTAATATTAAGAAAATCACTATGATTGGTTTTAATGGTCTGAATAACCGGAGAATGTATTCAATAGTATTGGTAGGTATATCCAAACTTTCTAGAATGGATTTGTTTTTAGCTAGTTTTGTTATTTCCATTTCAAAATAAGCCATCAGTGTTGGAAGTAATGAAGTATCTCCTCTTTTATAAAAATCCCTTATAATTTTTCGGATATCTTCCGTAAAATATGAACTAGATTCTCCTAATTTGTTATACAGATTTTGTAAAGCTTTAATGTCATCTTTTTGGTTGATTACATTCGCAGTCACAGCTTCCAACTTCCCATATAGATCCATTTTCTTTTGTATGAGAGATAGCTTGTTCTTGTCATCTGCTGTAATCATTACATTAAACTCTTTGTAAAGCCATACTGTAAACGAGCCTAAAAAAGTAAATAATAAAGACCATGCCGGATTCTCTTTAACTAAGGTGAAAATTTCCTCCCACATCATCACTGCTCCTCTAAATTTAAAGTTACAATTGAATAATATAATATACTTTGATCCAACTGTAGTTTTTGTATAGGAACTTACCTATTATTTATTCTTAATCTGTTCGAACCTTCTGAAGAAAGATTTTGCAAAAAATAAGAGATGGTCAGCTAATTAACCTATTTGAGAATATCCAAATTTATATTTGAAATGAAAATAAGTAGTGAGGTGAAACAAAAGTATAAACCTTATTTAGACAAGTAGTAGGGATTTATTAAGAAATCTAGTTGTTAAAACATTTGTCCATATACTCTTGCCAGTAATTTTCCTCATCTCCCACTATTTCGTGTAGCCAGAAATACATCATTAAGACTTCAAGATATTGCTTTTTTCCCTTAATGAATGGTTTCCCAGATATCCTATTGTATAGTGAATTTATGTTAAATAGGTTGTTTTTCTGCTTATGGTCGTAGTCATATCTAAGCCAGGTATTGTTACTTTTGATTCTGTGTTTAGCTGGCCATTGATCTTCATTGTTGAAAAAACGATCAACCCAATTTGAAGCAAACAACATTATATTCACTCCATACTTGATCCATGTTTTTTCTATCCATTCATTTATTTCATCTGAAATGAAAATGTTACTGATATAATTAGTTAACTTACTGTTGATTTGATGATGATCTTTTATAAACATAAACAACTGTTCGATCTGTTCCTGCAAAAAAGGGTTCTTCTTTATAAGTTGAGCATAGCATTGATAAGATAAGCTTCTAAATTCAATCTCAGAATTGTATAGATAGAAAAGTTCATCCTTTTTAAGAATGTTTATGATTGAACGATTAAGTTTTTTTTCGTATTGATCATAGATACCGATTAACCATTCTTGGATTTCTGGTTCATATTGAGATAATGATTTCTGGTATTTCCCAAGTCTCTCATTGTTTAGAACAGTCTGGTGACTGATTTTTGTAATATCTAAGTATTGATTAAAATACTCAAATATGTAATCGACACACTTTTTCATATTTACTGCTCGATCATCTATACTGAATTCATTTAAATGGTCTTCCCTTTTTCTCCGGGCAATATATTCTTCTATTGTAAGCATGATAGCCACCACCTTTGACATTTCATACTAAAGATGTGAGTTTACTCTAAGGTTCATCATTTGCCAATAAAATCCAAGAAATCCTATGATTTCTGTGGTCTATAAATCGTATAAAGTTGTTTAGTTGAGTAGCCAATTCTTGCAACATGACTTCTTTATCAACTGGTGACAATAAATTCTTTTCCTCTACTGCTAGAGATTCAAAAGATATTAAAATTGGCTTCACAATAATAAATACCCTTTAAGTATAACCATTTACACTAAAAATGCTAAAAAGAGGAGGTTCGATACTTTCCTCCTCCAACTTTCCTTTTTCCAATATGTGTATAATAAAAATCATTAATTTTTACACCCTACCTTTTATTCACGGATTGGTAAATTTTCATTAATACTCTATGTCTAAATTATAATGAAACTCACTTTGAAAAGTTAAGTCCCATTATTCCACTTTGCCTCAACCTTTTTGTAGGATAATATGTATACTATTTGGATTTCGACAAATCAACTATAGTATTTTCTACCAAGCGGTTTATTTCTGGGAATATTCTTGTATTAACATTCTTTGCAGCCTGTAATTGTCCTTTTAATGAACGAAGATCCCTTTCTAATTGATACGCTATCTTAGCATCTTTATTATTACCATTTACTTTCTTCAATTGCATGGCATTATCATATATCTTCTTCTGTAATTTGTTAGCTACCAAAAGCTTATGGTCTTTTGAAATAACAACGCCAGTAACCAGCTTATTGCTTTTTCTTGAATAATATTGGACTTTACTATATTTCGGCTTATGACCATATTTTCTCAGTTCAATATCAATTTCATTTTTAAGTTTGTTAGGATTAAATGGCTCTTTACTAGAAAAAGTCATATCATCGACGTACAATGTAAAAAAGCAATTATATTTATTAGCAATTTCATTTATATTCTCAAACATTTCTTGATATGCGTAATACGCTATTAATTGACTAGTTGGACATCCTGTCGGTATTTTTTGCTCAAGTGTAACTATATTAGTTAGAATATGAGCAATATCACCAGACATACACAATGTATATCTAAAGAATCTGTACACAAGTTCTCTCTTACAATTTTCGTAGAATTTCTTAATATCCATTGTTAAAAGATAGTGTGATTGCTGATGAAATTTCCCATTGTCAATATAACTTTTTCCCCGTTCACCTGAAATAAGCCAGGCGGGTCTCTTGACAAATGTAATTAATTTTAATATTCGTTTTTGAATCCGTTTTAAGTTATTTTTAGGAGCGGTTATAAGTCTTTTATCTCCATCATTTTTATCTGTAGTAAATGAGTAATACTCTATCAATTTTTCAAGTTTATCAAATTCTTCTTTTTTCATGTGAAGAAGATATGCTAAACGGTTTTTGCCTTTACATTTATATAAAGCGCATTGATTAATATCATATCTTTTTTTATTCAGACTCATCAAAAGCACCCTTATCTTTTGACATTGAATTAATTAACCCAAGCATCATTTTTTTTATAAATTCCTGACTCTTATTTCGCTTGGTCGCATCTTCTAAATTTTCAGAAAGCAATATTAATGACGACAGTCTAACACCTAAAATTTCCGAGTATCTTTGAAGTAGTTCTAATGACGGCTGCTTTTTGTTATTTTCTATCTCTGACAGGTAACTATTGGAAATTCCAAGCATAGAACTCATCTCAGTTGCTTTGTATCCATAGATTGCTCGAGTTTTTTTTAACACATCACCTATCATTACAATCATCCTTTCAAACTATTAAAAAGAGGGAAAATTAAAATTAGGTAGGTTTCCCATGTCACAGCATCCTATTTACTTCTTTAGAAACTCAAAAATAATGTGTGCAATTCTTAGTATGAGGGATAGAACCTCTAGACTTTTAAACGATAAACGAAAGATTTTTCGTCTCCATTGCATACGGCTTTTTTTCCGAGTTTTTTTAGCATTTCTGGATACTGTAGGAATGCCCAGCAAGGTCAGCAATTTTTTCTTCATAAATAGTCTCCTTCTGGAACTAAGAGGTTTTTTTTGCTTAGTCCCCTCCCGAGAAGAAGATGGTGCATGCTGGGCACCTACCTAATTTATTTTTGAACGTGTGCCTCTCCCGGCACACGTTGCGGCGCTACATGTTGGTGGTCGAACTACATGCGGCCCTTAAAACGTAGAATACCATTATCGTATTCCTCGAGTGTAATGTACACTCCAGTTGGTGGGATGATGACCCGTTGAGATTATCAATCTATCAACGCTTTGCTGCATTTATAGAATACTATATAAGTCTAAGCTTGTAAATACACACTTCGCTATTTGCGAAATAAGATAGTCTAAAAATGAGTAAAGTTATTCATTTGACTATATTATTTCTTAACCTCCTTTTACTTTCTGCCTTCCTACTTCAAGTAAAAAATAATGATGTATAATCAACAACCAATAACTTTCAAACTCTACATACACCTTATTAACTGGTCGCACTATGGGATGTAAAGCCTGCCATCGGAGTGTTTCGATTAGCACGAAGTTGACACCTAATACTCCCCAGAGGCCCTATTATAGTCGGCTTCTAAACCTATTAAAAAGAGTTTTCTTTTCTTTTTCCCTCATATTTATCTCCATCCTGTTCTTTTCCCATCCTTTTAATTAAAGGAAGTAACGATTTAATTAGAATTTCTTTTGTAGTTTTATCTAGATATGAAAAAGGATTACCGCCTTTTAAAAACTCCACTGAAAACGGGATGATAGAAAGTGGTTCTGGATCAAGGTATTGCTCAAACTTTTGTAATTGATGTTTTAAATTCTTTAGTTCTATGTAAGGATGACTTTTATTGATATTCGTAAATAGGTTATTTGTCTTGGCTAATTTAGAAATCTGCTTCAGTCTTTCACCCATAAATCCTAACTGAATTAAGTCTGGTTCGAGCACAATCCATACCTCGTCAGCTTCCTCTAGAACAAGTTTAGAAAACCCAGAATCTAAGTCATGAGAGAGGTCAACGAATAACAAGGGCAACTCATCAGCCGTATAGTATAGAGTTAAAGATTCGGCAACACCAAGAGCATACTCTTTATTATCGGATAGAGGAATGAATGGAATCCAATTTACATTCTCAAAAAACCAATTTATATCTTTGTGGATAAGAGGAAGGATATACTCTCGGTCCAAATACTTACATACTTTTCTCGTACTTTTAACTTCATGATACCAACACTTCCAGAAAGGTGGTTCTTTTTCCTTACCACCAAGAAAAGTATAGAGTTTAGGCATTGGTTGAATTCCTTCTAACACACCCACGGGTAGATCAAATTGTCCCAATGCAATAGCTAAGTTGTTAACCACAAATGAGGACCCTGCCCGATTATAAAGGCTCACGACTGCTATGGTTTTATGATGGATCGTACTTATCAATGACTGTTTCCTTCGAACATGGCTTTCTTGTGCTGCAACAGCATATTGAATCAGTTGCTTAATACTCTCCTTTTTTTCCTGCTCCAGATCATCATAGACATTTACTTTTTTGATAGGCCGCTCATCATTTTCATGATTATTTTCTTTAGGCTGTTGTTTCTCATCAACTTGTACAGGAATGAACGTTTGTTCATTTTCTGTTCTTACCCGTTCATCAGCACAGGATAGTAACTCAATTTGCTCATTAGGCATTTTATCATAATGACCAGTATTGGTTTGTTGAAAAAAATCGATATTTTTATTGTATATTTCCTTTTTAGATTTTTTCTTCTGAAATTCTTCCAGTGGTATATGAAATACGCGCTGCAGTCGATCTATGATTTGCTGATCATGAAGAGTGCTTTTATTTCTAAAATGGCTTTCAAATACAGTCCCCAGCTCGAACAATTCTGGATATGATCCTATACTATCGTTGTGTATATGTATATGGATAAGCGAATGTGGGAATTTCTTATTGATTTCTATTATTGTTTTTCGAAAGTAATCTCTAACTTCTTCTTTCTTGCCTTCAAAAAAAGGGTAAAAAATATCCTCTGCTACATAAAATAGATCAATGTCTTTATCAGAGTTACGAAAAGCCTCTATAAAACCTTCATAGGATGCTTCTTCTATTACTATTTCACTAAATCTTCCATACATTTCAACAAATTTTGTCCTATGACTTTCTAATTTGACTCCAATTACAGCTTTTAATGGTAACTTTCTCTTCATTTTCGCTATATTACTTCTTTTTCTTTTAATAGAACTGACATTTGCTGCTTAAAATAAGGAGTCATACTTGATTTTCCATTCTCAATTTTAGAAATAGTGATGGCACTATATTTTGTTTTAATCGATAACTCACCTTGTGTTAAACCTAATTTCTTTCTGGCTAGCACTAACCATTCTGCCTCGTTCGAGGGTTCCAATTGATCCAACCAAGTCAATGATTCCAAAGTAAATCCTCCAGTTGTTTATTATAGTAAAAAACCTCATTCCTCCCTTCTTCATAGTTTGGAATGAGGTAATAAAGGAAAGGTCTATGTCTCGCGTTTTACTAGCCAATTTAGACCAATCGGATGTAATGTCTCTTCCTTTAACCCTAAGATTGCTTGAGGTAGCTCTTTCGTAAATAGTAATTCATCAATAATGAACCAAACAGGTAACTTTAACCCATCTATATGAAGTCTACTAGCAACCTCTTGTGCAAAAGAAATGGTTGAAACAGACAGGAGAACAACTGCTGGCAGCCTATCAAAATCCATAATAGGTAACGCATTGTTATTTTCAACAAAAACAGTATTCCAATTCCTAAGCCTAGACGATATATGCTCCATATAATTTTGACTTTGTTGTAGTCGTTCCGTAACAAGTAAAATATTACCTTTGGGGCCTTTGATTTCACCAATCGCAAGAGGTTTTCCTAATTTGGGGTTACTATCAATCACACCATGCCACTTCCATCCCCTAAGCACCTGATATTCGTACATTTGTGTACGTAACTCGTTTAATGCTATGTATCGTTGAAGTGCTTTTGTTCCTAATTCAAGTAAACGAGCTGGATGGAACACAAAGTCGGGATACCTATGTTTAAGATAAAGGAATCCAGCTATTCCGACACTCCATGGGGCCGGTGGTAAGGAGGCATCTTCTTGTCTGCTGCGTAATTTCCATTGATCTGTTACACCGAAAACAGACATATACCGAATCCTGGTGGAGATTCGAGATGAAGTAAGCTTCCCCTTCAAAAGTCGCCTGAGCTGATTCTCATTTATCACAACAGAATCCCGAATGAGGGTAAGAATTAATTCGTCCTCTTCCAAAAAACGCCCGTGATAAAAGTCTGATACAATCGCCATCATATCGGTTCTAGGTTGATAATTTGCCGGTCGATCAATACCGCCCGTAACACTAGGATCATCCCAAAACGGGATCTTTCCACTAGTATCCCTGAATGTCTTTATCTGTGGGAGAGAGTGAACCATATTATTCATATAAGTAGGAGCCAGGGTTTGCTCTTTTTACTACCCCATGTGGATACCCTGTTATGATCATTTTTCCTCTTCTCTCTTGCTCATTAATCGTTTTTATTACCCCACTTACGGTTTGACCAGGCAAAGGTTTTGGTAACCCCGATTTATTAGGAATGGTAGCTAGAATAATAACCCCTCTTTTAAGTTTTACAAAGATACCATATTTAGCATCTACATTTGAAATGACGCCTAAAACTGATGTACCCTCTTTATAATCTACGGATGCGTTCTCCCAAGGATCTTTCATGGCATCTTTCCTAGATACACGGATAATGAATGGATCCTGAAGAACCTTTTTTACCATAACTGTTACAGGTTCTCCAATGGTACCTGCATCTCTAATATCAGGAATTCGAACGTAGTCCCAATCCTCCAAATAACAAAAAGCGTCGATACCTCCTATATTAATAAATAACGTATTATTGTTTACGTTGTACCCGCTCATGGTACCTTTTAATACCGCGCCTTCTTGTAACTTTTCTTTTATTTCTTCAGCTAGAATGGTTTCTGCTTTTTTACGAGAAACAATTACAATAAATTCATCTGGAGAATCACCTTGAATTACATCTAAAACAATAACGTTAACGGTATGCCCAACGAATCCCTTCAATGAAATAAAATCATGTTCAGAAAACTCTTCATCTGAGCAAGTCGCCTTAACACCGCCAAGGTCTAAGTGAACAATTTCTCTTCGTTCAATTTTCGTTTCTCCTTCTTGTCTTAATGGGATATCTTTTGTTTCAATTTTCCAAACGACAGCTTGTAATACCTCTTTGCTCTTTTTTGCTTGTTTTACAAATTCTAACGGATCATTCGTCCAAAAAATATTTTGCTCACTCATAAAAAATATCCACCTCAACATTTATAGTTTTATGACCTTACATCTTGAAAAACAAAAAAGAGCACACAAGAATAATCTTGTGTGCTCTTGGTTTTTCCAATTGAGCATTACTGTTGGTAATTATATGTTTGTAAATAGTATAAGTTATTAAAACAACAAAGACAATAAGTTCTATGAAATTTCTAGACTGAAATTCCTTTTATACATAGAAAGAAATCTTCTTTATGCTGCTTTGATTTTCCATTAATCTAGAGAAATATAAATGAGAATAATCTAGTAAATGGTCTACATTGAAGAAATCGTTAATTAACATTTTTACTCTGTTATATTGAGAAGTTTCAAACTCTCTATTGAATAATAAGTTGCTTGTAAAGAAGCATTTCCCCCTTTTTGAAAAGTGTATCCCCCACTAGGTACTCGAAGACTAAATATATATTTAGCAATAGATTCTTTGTTGTTAGGTTCAATATCTAATTCCTTAAGAATTTGCAAGTAGAAATATGTTTCTATAAGGTCTGAATCATTACCTTTTGTAGAAAATCCACCATCATTGTTTTGTGATGATAAAGCCCAGTACTTAATATCTTCTACTTTATATTCAATGTTTAATAAGGAATTATTTTTCGCTTTTGTAATTAAAAACGTCTCTTCAACATCTTTTTTAGTCCAAAATTCTTTAGAACTTTCTTTCAGTTCTTTGTTTATTAACTCTTTCTCACTTTCTGTTGCCTCTGTAAGAACTAGTTTATAAAGTAAATCAATATTCCATTCGTTATACTCAGGAATAATTGGCTTATAATTCATTTCCTTGCTGATATCTACAATTTGGTAAACATTCTTCCAATTTAAATCCTTTTTATGATCGTTTAAATATTTTTTAAAACTCTCTAAGTCATCGTAACCTAAATTATTTAGTATTTTATATCCCAAAATTGTAGGTAGTGTATTAGAATTTTTTACGATACTACGTACTGAAAAGCCTCCTGAATCTTTTTGAAATTTTTTTGTGTATTGTAAAATTTCCTCTAAAAATTTTACATCTTTGTAGATTCTATTAATCTCAAGAGTTGCTTGTAAATCAGACAAATCATCCGTAAGAAAATTGAAACCTCCATCTTTAAGTCGAATACTTTCTAGATATTGTTTAAATTCTGGTTGGATATGATTTTCTATTTTTAATAAATTGTTCATTTTCGATATTGCGATGACATTATATAATTCTACTCTAGAAATAGGTACAATCATTTTCTGAGATGTTAGAGTGTTTTTTATTTTTTTTATCGAATGTAATTCTTCGATATCTTTGTAATTAATATTATGAAGTATATTTAAAGCACTATTGTATAAAGTCGGTTTGAATTTGGTGTTAATTTTTTCTATCTTCTCTTTTTCTAAGATATCTATTATACTTTTTGAAAGTGGAACAGTATCGAATGAATATTGAATTTTATTTAAACATTCAACAACTAATTCAGTTGTTGATATTATATCCAACAAACTATCGTTAGGCGAAAAAGCATACATACCATTTCCAATTTTGAGAGTTAACAAATTTTCTATGACGCTTTCCTTAAACTTTTGGTCAAAATCTAGTTGCAGCATATCCGAAATATCAATTATGTATTTAAGATTTAGTAAATCATTTTCACTTAAAATCTTGATATTTTCCAACTGCAATCCTCTCATATAACTCTTTAACTCTTTTTCCCTCGGTAATTTTTGATTAGCTTCTTTAAAAAGTTCAATCGCATACCGGGTTTCGTAAATTGAGATTGGTCTTTCGGTTTTGAAATAGGTAAATCCACCATCTAAATTTTTTGAGTCTAATAATTTTTGTACGGAATTCTCTTTCCAGATTAAACCGGAAACTTTCTCTTCATTAGAACAAGCAGAAAATATTAAACAAAAAAATATACTGAGTAATAAACTTACTAATCTTTTCAAATAGTTCACTCCTTGATCTTTTTAATGAAAAATAAGCGAGAACAAACTCTCGCCTATTTTCATATTATTTATTAATTGTTACATCAATTGTATTTGTAACGCTAGTAATCGTACTGCCAAATTTGAAATTTGAAATATCGTTAACGGTTACTCCAGTAAATCTAGCTGTTCCTACTGCTTTACACGTTATCTTATCCCAGTTATAAGTTAATCTATAAGCATCTGTGTCGTATTCAGATGGCCATGTAAATGTACCTGATTCTTTGCCAGCGTTCCAACTTACTGATGGTGGAATACTTACGCCAAATACAGTACCAGAGGCTGTAATAGATTGACTAGGTAATACAGTGATTCTATCTGCATTGGATTGTGGCTTGTCTCCATACCAGAATGCTTTTGTATAACCATTTAGAACTAAATAATCTACGCTTGCACTAGTATCAGTATAATCAAGATCAATACCGGATTCAGTTTTTAATTCTGCATTTCCATACCTTTTTAGAGTCTCATCATTAAAGTCTCTATACTGACCTCTTTTCATTGTATAGCTTTGTAAAGATCTTTTCTTTCTAGTATTTTGGGAATATTCTGGATCAAGACTCTTATCTCCGTTACCCCCTGCAGAGGTAATTGTATAACCGCTTTCGTTTCTTTGTTTTATAACTGGCTCATTTGTGTCCTCTGCATATACAGGTGTGATAATAGATGCTAAGAATAATCCTGTTGCTAAACAAAGTAGGCTATTTCTTTTCATAAATTGAACCAATCCTTTCCAAATTTGTTTTGTTGCACCTGTAGTATAACGAAGTGTGAAGCATATGTAAACTTATTTATGAATATATTGAAAATTCACCATATTTTAATTGAATAATTTTTATTTATTCCTTGAATTGACTTTTCCAGTAATTTATACTTTTAATTGTATTATAAATCAAAGCAGCACTAACATTTTTTCTGCTGGGACTTTTCATTTTTGATTTTAATATTCGCTGGTTTATTAAACTACCAAGCCAATTATGAAATTGGTTCACTTTAATACTCAAATTTGGAGGGAGAAATCATTGTTAAATTTTTATGGCAATTCATACTTGGACCTGTTAATTCTTATAATTTTTTATGGTTTTATAATAGTTTTTGTAATCAAAACTCTAATATTTCAGAAAAAACAGGAAAAATTTAATGAAAAACTATCTAAACAATTACAAGAGCTACAAGATAGTTATAATGACTTAATAGAACGGAATAAATAAGAGGTTTAATATGCTCTTAAATCTCGAAAGATACTCTCCTCCCAGGTGATTGTATTATTTAGGTACCTACAGGGGGCAGTAGGTAAGTATCATCTACTTACCTCAAAAGTAATGGTAGAACATGCTTTGTTATAGTCTAACAATTAGTATTTTTTAAGAGTTGTTACCAGCCTCTCTCTTATAGAAAGGGGCTTTTTGGCAATTTATACAACATTGTAAAGGACGGCCATTGAAGGATCACTACATTTTCAAACGAATAACGGTTTTCTTCTATCCTCCAATATCAACAATATACCCTAAATTAAAAATCCCCTGTAAATGGGTGGTAGTTTTAGCAAAGAATTTTTATATCGATTAAAAACTACTGGATATTATTGATTATAAAATTCGTGATTATATAACTTGGAAAGTGAATTTTAGACTAGTTACATTTGTAATTTTACTCAGCTTAGTTAGTCAAACCATTTTAACACCGTTTCAAGCATTTGCTGCTTCAGATGAACTTTCAACCATCAGCAAATCTGAAGCACAAAAAGAGTCTACGGACTTACATCAGGGTTCTGAAGAAGATAATTCCCCTGATGACACACCTATTGTTTTCCCCACTGAATCATCTGAAAGTAGCGAGGATATAGAATTAAAGGAGCAAGTCTCCAGAAATATAACTGATTCTATTGAAAAGGAACCGGAAAACAATATAAGTGATACAAATAAAGATAGTACTGTTTTAGAAGAAGTAGAAAAAATAGAAGAACTAGAAGAAACAGAAGCTAATGTTGATGATTTTAAGAAGCGTAACAAACGTGCAATCGCAGCAGTAAAAGAGGAAGTAACTGTACATAAAGGAGAAACAATTGTATTTGAAAGTGATACAGCTATATCAATATCAAGTAATGCAAAAAGCTCTAAAAATAATCTTTATCACTATATAAAGTATGACACTAAGGGTGCACCTGTTGAGTTTTTTGAAAATGCTCAAGGTGGAAAATCTATAAAAGGTAAAATGATCGCTACAGTTATTACTGATGAGCCGGTAACCTTTACATACCCTACAGAGGTAAAAGTCTCATTTCCTAACACCCCTGCCTTGAGGACTGTTGAATTAGAAGGAAACGAAAGCTATACATTTACAAATACTTCAGATTTCAAATTTTATGTGAAAGCTAGAGGAGAAACGAAAAGTCCCTCTCCTAAATATGATTTTTCTCTTTATGACTCTGATGATAATTTAATCAAAGCTTTAGTAGCTCAGGGGTCTGGATCTCAGGCAGGTGGGGTTCTTTTAAAACCGGGTGAAAAAGCTGTTGTAACCACAATTTCGGGTGATTCTATTAGATTTTTAGCCCCATTTGATTTAACAACAGGTGGACATAGTGATACCCCGGCATTGAACAGAACAGAGTTAGCTTTGGATGAATCGTTGACTCTTACCAATATAAGTAATAAGTTAATTCATTTGCAAACGAATGCTTCATCTAAAAAACCTTTTAAGTATGTAAAATACAAAAGTAATGGAGAACCCGGTCTTCTTAATCTAAAACATACAACAAACACTTCAATAAGTCCTGGTGAAACAATTGTAGTATCACCGTCAACAAGTGAGCCTGTAACATTCATCTACCATCCCCTTCAGTTCCGCAATGAGGATGAATCTGATCCTCCTTTTTATGAGCAAGTATTGCAAAAGGGTGACAGTTATTATTTTGATAATTTGAGTGACTTTCCATTAAGTCTGAAAGAAATCCGAGTTTCTTCCTCTGATAAATTTGATTATAAAATTTATGATGACGAAGGTAATTTTGTCAGAGAGTTTGTGAATACATCAATCCCTCCAAAATTATCACCTAATGGTAGAGCTTTAATTAGTAATGTATCAGATAACCCAATTACCATTTACAGCCATTATAGATATTTATCTTCTACAGATAGCGCTGAACCAGCTCTTGAACGTGTTGCGTTGCATGAAGGAGAAACAATTGAATTTGTTAATATCTCTGATAAAGCAGAAAAAATCCGGACAGATACTTCTAAAAAGGATGACAACCTAGTTCATATGGCTAAGTACAAGTCTGATGGTTCGATTAGAAGTGATGCATTTTCGTATCTTTGGGGTTCGGTTGTTGGAACAAATTCAAAAGAAAAAACGGTATTACGAAACGAAAAAATCGTATTTACTAGTATTTCTAAAAACCCAGCTACATTCATTTACAATAAAGATAACTTTTCCATGCGTTATTCTAAGAAGGAAGCTCTCACCTATAAACTTTTACATCAAGGTGAAAGCATAACTCTCTATAATAACACTGATCATGATACGTTACTTAAATCATTTGGGATACGCGAAAAATCAAAATACAACTACAAACGTTATTTAAAGGATGGCAGAACGCAAGAATATGAAGGCTATATTAACAATACAGCGTTACCAGCCCATAGTCGTGTAACGATCACCCTTTTAAGCGAGGAACCAATTACATTCTATGGACCGACTGAACTTATTACTGAAGCAGCCAGTATGCTCCCAACATACAATACGCTTGAGCTTCATTCATCTCAAACATTAGACCAAGAAAATAGCGATACTCTTTATTACAAATTTACAACAAACAAATCAGGATTACATCGCCTGTTTACTGACTCTATTGACGTTAATAGCACTGATATCAAAATATACGAAGATCCTCAGCTAACTACATTAATTACGGAGAGTTCCGAAAACATTACGCTTGGATCCTCTCATTATAAAAGAGCGGAAGCTCTTTTGAGAGGAAACCAAACCTATTATGTTCAACTAACAGGTGCTAACTCCGGCAGAAGCATTACTCTTGAAGAGGATTTTGATTCAACGCCTCAAGATGCAACACTGGGTACTCTCAATGCTATTTATGACTTTGATCTCAGTTCAGTATTTGACATTGATTATTATCGATATATTTTACCTGAATCATCTCAACTGAACATTATTCTTCCAAAAGGAATAGCCACTATTGAAAATGGAAACGGGGATATTTTAAAAATAATAGTAGCTGGCAGTGATGATACTGTATTCATACCCGAAAATCCCGGCGTTTATTTTGTAAAGCAACAATTAAATCCTGAAGAACCTCAGTATCGAACGAAACGAAGCATTGGAAGTAGTAAAGGAAAATTTGCTGTTAAAGATTTAACTCCTACCCCGATCTTTACTCCTATCGTTTCGGTGCCTGGTTCTAAACAACCTGTCTCTTTTAAATGGAAATATTTAAGTCCACATAACAAAACTATTTTTGAAGTTTATTTAAAAGTTGATGGGAAAAAGAAATATTTAGTTTATCGTAACGAAAAAAATGAGTTATTTGAAGCAAATAAAAACTACAGTTTCCTTTGGGATGGGTTTATAAATGTAAATCAAGAAGGTTTCGGGGCTTATGCAGGTAATGGGCGATACACGGTATCTATTTTTGCTGAGGATGCTCCTCAATTTAAATATGAAGCCGATGTTATTGTAAATAATTCTATTGCCGCTGCTGAGATTAATGCAGATTTATTGATATCTAAATATAACAGTACGATTCCACAGGCTAAAATTTCAGAAATGCAGATGCTCTTGGAGAAAATGAGCTTTTATGAAGGCGAAATTACTGGGAAATATGATACTGAAACATTGATGGCAGTAATCGCATATGAAAATGTTCTAAATAAATGGAGTCGTCAATTAGCTGTAGAAGTATATACAAAAGGGACAGGTTATTTTTCTGAAGTTGGACAAATAGATAACAGAATCCTCAACTATGCAAAAATAGATGCTGGTTTAGGCCGTGATAAATACGGCAGTATTTATGATATTTTGTATATGGGTGACACCCTTATTTTAACAGAAGCAACTTCTGGAGTTGCTACCGAAGCTATTGTTATTTTATCCAAGGGAAGTAAGTTGTTAAAAAAAGTTATAAAGACTTTTAATAAGGTTAATGATCCAATTGATGCCCTTACAAAAAAAATTGTAAAAAACCTAGTTGAAAAAATCAGGCTTAAAGATCCTGTATGGAAATCTATTGATTTACTTGAAAAACATGTTGTCAAACGTATTAAAAAAGGACATCTGCCTAAAGGAACAACAGCAAAAGATTTAAATAATAAGATTAAGGAAATTATGAGTAATCCAGAAAATGAAGTTTACGAATATTTCCTTGAACATTTTGAGCAAAAATACTATGTATTTTCTGATAAGGAATGGATAGTAATTATTGGTGAAAATGGAATGATGGAAACAACTTTTCCACCAGACGACGGTACAAAAAAATATTTAATACCAGATAAGGGTTATAAAAAACTAGGAAAAATCAAGGAGTTGATTAAATAATGAAACAATTAGAGAAATATATTGAAACCTATATAGATACAGTTACCGATAGCGTTTTAATAAGTGCTTTTGAGTTTCTCCACGGGTTTCATGTAAGAAGCAATCTTTATCAAAAAAAAGACTTATTATCAGAAGAGCAAAAAAGAATTTTATTGAAGTATGATAAGCTATTATTTTTCCGCTCATCTGAGATTTATAATCATATGAAAGCCATTTATCATTTCGAAAACTCCTCTGAGTCAATTGAGGAATGGTGGTGGCATCTGGATAAAGTAGTGAATAAAACAGTAACGATTGATTTTGAATCGCAAATCATTGTCTATAATAGACAGACATACCAATTATAGAAAGTAACTAAAAAGGACAAAAAGAATTAACTATCTTTTTGTCCTTTTTTATATTACTATATGTTAAATTCAAGTATGTTATTTTGGGGTTAGAAGTCACTTCAGAGATGTATGATAAACGAATTAACTTTCAAAAGATACTAGTCACCTGAATTTACAGATGTAACTGCTATCACTGATAAAACTGCAATATAGATAAAGAGGATATATATGTTACCAAAAATAGGAATCCAAGAAATAATACATGAGACACTAGTACTAGATGATTATATACCGTTCAATGTTTACTGGAAAACTCCATTTGTATTTCCTACTCAATACTGGAGAACTGGGGATTCAGAAGAATCTTTTATAGAGATTGGGATTAATTCAGAATCAGGTGAATTACTCTCCATTACATCAATATTACTACCTTCTGTATCTTACGAGTGTCCCACTTTCTTAGATAGTCAGAAAGATATTGATCAATCTGGCATCCCAGTCTTTGATATCTCTGCCTGGAAAAATATCAAATATATTCATGATCCAATTGATTTCCAATCATTCTTTTTTAATGGAAAGTTAACCATAGTTTTAGATGATACAAATGCAGTAGCTTCTACATTATCCTCGGAACATTTTACGTTTTATTTTGATTCCAATCAGATTATGATAGCTTTTGAACTCGGAAATCTTTCTGAAGAGGAAGTTCTTCAATTGAGTTCTTCAATTGATTACACATTGTAACATGTAACGGTATACCTGATTTAAATTGCCCCCATATCTTATTTGGTATTATCCCCTTTAGGTAGACAGTAAGAAGAAAGCCCTTTACTGTTTACTTGGAGGGGAATTTTTATGAGGCACTAAAAAGACGTATTCTCTTGAATTCAAACATCATGTAGTGGAATGTTTTGAGCAAGGGACTACTTATAGGGAGATTAGAGAAACATACGGTCTTGATTTAAGAATGTTCCGCAGGTGGGTTAGAAGATACAGAGATGATGGATTGAGAGGCTTAGAGGATCGTAGGGGGAAAACAAGAAAAACAGAGAAGACTCTGAAAAATCTCTTCCCCAGGCGGAAAAAATACAGCGCCTTGAGGCAGAAATAGAGTTATACAAGCTGTTGGCCTTGAAAGGATTAATAACCAGGTTCATCGGACCAACTGGGGTCACTTGTAATGCATGTGTATTGAATCGACCAATCAGGCTCTGCCATAAGTACGTCCTCACTTAGATGGTATCTAGGATCATCACGCCAACTTGAATCAAAAACCCATTCAGGTTCTGTCATAAGTACCCTCTCCTTGACTAATTTAGATATTTAGTAGTAGCCACCCAATAACTCCATTCAGGTTCTATACAAAGTTTCCACTCTTGAAAACTTTCATAACTCCAACCTGATCCGTTATGTGCCTTCATCCAATTCACCTCCTTGCTACACCTTCCGATAAGATAATTCAAAATCCTTCCATATAGGAGAGCTGGTTTGTATTAAAGTTAATATCATCTTCTACTAACGATATGTAGATGCTTATTTTATTTATCGGTACCCCTTCAGCCTTACTTCTATAGAATTCCATTAGTTCTAGATGATCTGGAGTAACTTTCTCATTAAACGGTATTAATATTTGAGCACTTTGATTAGGAGGAATCATTAATCTTTGAACTGGTATATGTTTGCTCCTAATGATCGCATATGGAACTTCTTTATCCCCTACCTTAATATATTGTTTATTGCTCTTGTTCACTAGCGAAATAGCTAAATATTGGCCAGTCGTATCTTCTTGTTTTTTAATAGCTCCTATATGAATTGAGCTATCATCCGTTGTAATTTTGTAATCAAGCTTTGTAATTTCTAAAATATTATCTTCTTTTATTACCCAATGTTTCTATACACGAAAGAAAGTGCAAATCGAAATAATACTTATCATTTATTAAATACTAAAGAGGTAAAAAATTCTTCAATAAAGAATGAGGTAGAGGAAATAATGAAGAGTTACTATGATTCTCTTATTGCAGAAAGATACAATGAAGCAGCCTCCTTTATAGGATCGGATAAACCGAAAGAAATTCTATCGAGACAGCTACAAACCCAGATGAGTAAAGCGAACTCCAGGATTATGTCTTATAAAGTCAGAAATATTACTCCATTGAAAAATAATCTATATAAAGCGTATATACCCCTATTGTCCCTACAAGCAAAAATAATAAAAGAAATTTTTTCATATAGTACCTCCTACATTAAAAAAACACATAATAAAAAGATCTTATGTGTTACGTGGTGTTTTCATCGTTCATAAGTAAGAATATTTTTATGTAGTTCTAAACATAATATATTATCGCTATTCATTATAACAATAAATATAAATAATGAATTAATACAATAGGATAAAGTGAGAAAACAATGATAGCTGTGAAACGGTTTATCGGGATTCTTTTGCGCATAAACAGAAAAAATAATAGATTCACAGGATAACTTAACAATCCACGGTTATAAATGACATACTAACATGACTTTTGACATATTCACAGTTTGATCTGCACAAAAATCTGAAATAAAAAAATCCATATCTATAAAATAAGGATTTCTGGTCAATGAATATGTGAGATTTGAAGGTAAAGATACTTTCCGGATTAAGAAAATGAGGTAGGAATAAAAGAAGGGAACCCTAACAAGCACTCGTCTTTTCGACCAATGCTGTAGTAGTATAGTTAGCTTACTTTTTTATAAATATGAGCATAACTAGACTCTATTGCAGCCTCGAGCAAATTTAGAGTAACTTCATGAAATTGATAAGGATGTTTTTCTTCTTTCACTTCTTTTTCTATCTCTTCTAATTTGTTGATCTCCTTATTTCTCAAATCTGTAAGCTTTTTTCTAGTATCTTCTTTTGAAATGCTAGCTTTTCTTTGACCTGACAAATCAAACATATCGTATCCTGAGAAGTTGACTAAGGTTTTGGGAATTTTTGGACTCAAATCACTTGTGACAAACTCCATTAAGTAGATCAAAAATGAATTGATACCTCTTTGTAGCATAAAAAATAGTTTCTTGGTCAATTATCGTGAATCCTTCAAGGCCAAGCTTTTTTAGATACTCATATTTTGATTTCCCCTCTTTAAAATCTGGAAGAGAATTAAAAGACATAGCAAAGCTATGGTATCTATCAATTTCCTTGGCGTTTTCTGTCATTTTTTCAAGGGAAATATTGTGTAAGATACCACGAAAATAGGCTGATATTGCATCAGGTGTGTTTAATTCTAGTTCTAGTGAGTTTAAACTGCTCGCCAAATAACGTACTGCTTCGTCATAAATGGAGCGAGCCAGATAACGAACAGTACGCTTTTGTTTAAGTATTTCTTCTTCTACTTTCGAGTAAGAAGTCGCACGAATAGAATATTTATTTAACAGTAGAAATTCGGACTCCTTTACTAAACTGTGAATAAAACCTTTAGCGGTTGCTAGTATTCCTTGGTAGGTTTCTGGAGAAAGATTTTTTACTACACCGTAGCATGTAAAAGTGTCTTTAAGAAGGCTTCTTTCACGTTCGATCGTATAAAATTGGGTAAGGATTTCTGGAACAAAGTTAAAAACTAAAAATTCTTTTTTTGTCTCAACAGATTTATGTATTTGTACATCCACAATTCCAAATAGCTTAGCGTTTATCTCACGAATTGATAAGGAAAAGCGTTCATTATCAATAGGTAATTTACGCAAATGGTATTGTTTACGTGAGAAAAATGTTTCTTTTTTCATTACAACAGTCGCATTCTGAGACAAACTTTGAATAGATAATTGGAGAGCAGCTTTTAAAATGATACGTTTAGCGTTAACTTTTAGTCTTTTAAATTCAGGTCTATCGAAAAAGAAAAACGGTTTACAATAACGATCCCCGCGTTCCCATTCAAGGTTATCGCTTGCCAGCTCGAATCGGATTAGATCTGGATTATTAGGGTGGTAAGACAGTACACCATCCCGTTTAAGTTCATTCATCATTTCTTTTACATATTTTACAGTGGTCCCAATTTCAGATGCCAAACGTTCAATAGTCGAAAAACGGACATGACAATCCCAATCAATATATTTAAAGAGTGAGAGACAAAGATCAATTTTTTTTGAAGACAATGTATTAATGTCTTGATTAATAAAACTTTCAATTATCTTCATTTTTGTCTCCCTCCTCGCATAAATAGTTTAAAAGAATCTTACACGTAATTAAAAAGCTCATCAACTCGTACTTGTGAGTACCTTAAATTAATAGATTCAGATATTAACCTCTCGTACCTTTGAGTACTAAATATGTTAAAAAAAATCTATTATTTTTTTACAAGTTTGCAAAAGGTCTCAACAATCGAACTTGATCCTATTTTGATGCTATCTGCTACTTCCCCTCTGGTTAACTTCAATAATTCCTTACCGTTTTCAATACGGGTACCACCAGCAATATGTGATTATCTTAATTTCAATGTGACAACCATTGATTTAATAACAGTGATTGTCACATTGAAGTTAAGTTAAACGCGGATATACAACGTTAAGGAGTTCTGTCCCATAAAAATAACCAGTCTTCACTCCGCTAAGGGTAACCGTTAGAAACGAAGACACATACAACTTTTATCAAAAAAAGTTAATAACTAAACAATTTAACGTGTAAAGACGTGTACATTCTACTATTGGGATATAGTACCGGGATGGATGAGAGGTCTCTCTTTGATTCAAATGATCCCGATTTATAAAAAAGAAGGAGCATTTATCGCTCCTTCTTCTTCTTTGGATATTTCTATTGTTATCAAATACTAACAATATTGAATGTTTAAGCCTCGTTTATATCGGATAGAGATCTTGGTCAGATACACCTTACACCTACCCCCAATACCGCTATTGAGAATACGCTGAATTATTAGTGATTTCACATTGAGCTCCCGTTTTGCAAACTCTTGTAACATCCCTTTATCTAGGCAAAGCTACGGATCTCCTTTGAAGTAAAGGGATATTACGAGAAGATTTATTAAAGCATATGTCCATCTGGACTCATCTCCTCTTGGTTTCATTGTAAGGATTTAACTAAAAGGTATCCATTAAACTATACTAACTTCAGAGTAATAAAGCATAATAATAACTATTGAAAATAAAGTAATTAAGGTTTCCAACTCAGAAACACGCATCAACGTACTTTAATACTTTATTTCCATCAGACAATGTTATTAGGAGTGTGTTATATGGCATATGCATGGCAGGCCCGGCACGGACTTACATCCAACCAATTTCAAGCTGAATACAACTCACTAGTATCCCAAGGATATCGACTCATCGATATTAGCGGTTTCGGAGTAGATGGAGTCGATCGTTATGCTGCTGTCTGGGAACAGTCGCCAGGTCCGGAGTGGCAGGCTCGGCACGGACTATCTTCCGCAGATCATCAAGCCTTATTTAGGACCATGACTGCTAAAGGATACCGTCCAGTCCGAGTAAGCGGTTATGAAGTAACCGGCAGAGATCGCTACGCATCTCTCTGGGAAAAAACGGCCGGTCCGGAGTGGCTCGCTCACCATGACTTGACCGCAGCTCAATATCAAGCCGAATTTAACAACCTTATTTCGCAAGGGTTTCGACTAATAGACCTGTGCGGGTATACCGTAGCTGGTCAGCCTCGATTCGCAACAATTTGGGATAAATCTCCAATCGTCAATTGGGTCGCTCGCCATGGCCTGAGCTCTGCTCAGTACCAGGCTGAGTTCAACCACTGGAGCAACCAAGGATTTATACTGTGGCGCGTAAGTGGATACGAGGTTGCCAGCCAAAACTATTATGCGGTGATTTGGATCAAAGGACCAGATCTCACATGGTCAGCCCGCCACGGCCTGAGTCCTGCTGAGTACCAAACTGAGTTTAATTCCATGCTGTCTAGGGGATTCCGTCTAGTTCAGGTTAATGGACATCCATTGCGCGGAGAAGTGCGATATGCAGTAATATGGCACAAGCCTTACTTGTCCGATAGTGACCTAGCGTTCATCCAGCAGACTGTGACGACCTTCATGAACAATCACAGGATCCCAGGAGTATCACTAGCTCTCACCTACCAAGAGCGATTAGTCTTCGCTCAAGGATTTGGCCTTGCTAATCAAGCAACCAATGAACCAGTCAGAACCAATCACCTCTTTAGAATAGCCAGCGTCTCGAAACCGATTACTTCGGTAGCGGTGTTTAAATTGATCGAAGCTGGACGGCTAAATCTTGGCGATAGAGTGTTTGGTCCAAACGCTATCCTCGGTACCACTTACGGAAAACAGCCATATGGCAAAAATATTCACCAAATAACGGTACAACATCTTCTAGAACATACCAGCGGCTGGGCGCAAAAACAGGATCCGATGTTTAGCCATTTCAACTTAAATCAAGACGAGCCTTATCACATGGATGCTTGATGACGATAACGCACCATTGACTTATGTGCCGGGACGGACTTTCGATTATCTCAACTTTGGTTACTTGCTGCTCGGTCGAGTGATTGAACGCGTTTCAGGTATGTCCTATGCTGACTATGTTCGACAGCACGTCCTCGCGCCCTGCGGTATTACGGATATGCATATTGCCGGTGACACTCTCGCGGATCGCCGAACGAAGTTGTATATTACCCGCAAAGCAGATGGAATCCTTACACGATCCGGGTTTCTCGCATGGACGCACATGGAGGGTGGATTGCGTCTGCAACGGATCTCGTTCGTTTCCTCGTTCGCGTCGATCGTTTCGCCTCTAAGCCGGACATCCTGAACAGAGGATCCCTAGCGACAATGTACACAACCACGACTGCACCAAGAATAGATGGAAGCCCTTCAAATTACGCAAAGGGATGGGCCATTGATTCTTCAGGTAATTATTTTCATGATGGAGACATACCAGGTTCGACTTCTATCGTTATGCGGACACATCACGGATATTGTTGGGCCGTGTTAGTCAACTCTCGTAACGACACACAATTGGAAAAAATGCGGACCGACCTCGACAACCTGGTGTGGACGATTATTGGGCGCATCAAAGATTGGCCGGCTTATGATTTGTTCAGAAACCGATGACAAAGCAAAGTAGAGTATCACGACTGTAGCACTCCAAATGCTAATAACCAGTATCTTCTATCTTGATTATCGCACGACAAATCTCAAGTTTAACATCATTATAGAGTCCTTATGCTGCGGTTCCGTTGGTACCGAAGACGGTTGACACCGTCCGTTGCAGGCGCCACAACTACGAATAAGTAACTCAGTGGGTCTGATTAAGTTGATGATACCAAAACAAGCCAGTTGCTGGTGGCTAGAGGATGATGCAGGACGATTGCTCGCCATCTGTTGATGACGAGCACCACACCAATGCAATTTAGTCAAAAACACGCAATGACTTACGTATGTAAGTGGGGAACTTTATTGATTCGTGCAAAAGCACGCCTTAAGCTCTGTTAACTTAAACGTACACTTACAAAATTGTTGGTATTTTCAGTCGGTAACACTGACACGAGGAGTCTCACAGCCGACTTACTAGGTCACCACACCATTTTCGGAAAACTGATTTAGATAAAAATGGTGCTACTCCACTAAGGGAAAGACAGCACCATTTGCTTTAAGAGATTGTGCAGTCTCCATTTTATCAAATGAAGCGAACTTAACGCCTTACTCTATTCCATTCTGCACTTCAGTCATTTTATTACCTTGCTGAATTTTGTCCACATGCTCCATGCCTTCGATAATTTGTCCGAATACAGTATGAACGCCGTCTAGATGCGGGAATGAATCATAGCCGATAAAGAGAATTGGCTGCCGCCTGTATCTTTACCTGCATGTGCCATCGACAATGCACCACGAACGTGTTTGTGTGGGTTACCTTGTGTTCACATTTGATTGTGTATCCAGGGCCGCCAGTTCCTGTTCCATGCGGGTTATACATACGCCCTTATAAATTTTATACGATCAAAATTTTGATTTTTTAAATCAACGTGTAAAAGATACTATTAATAATAAAATTTACGATGTAATTGAGGACTTTTATTTCAACTCAGGGATAATTATATTCCATCATCTCTTGCTCATATCCATAATAAAATTCCTATCAAAATATTATAAATGTTATTTTCTTTCCAAGTATCTTGATAGAACCCATCCACTTTTTCTTTCGTTTTTGTATTTAAATTCCACATAAGACCAATCTTTTCGTTTTCTCATGAAAACAACCTCTTGCTCCTTTTCAAGATAAGCAATCGTCTTTGAACGATGCCACGGGTTTTCCTTTACTTCGAGCTTGTCTTTTTTTGAATATCGAAAAGGCTTTTGCCATAGTAAAGTAATGAACATAGCAGAATCTATTGATGGAACTGCTGCACTAAAGCTGCCAGAAATAGAACTGCTAATTATTAAGAGTATTAAATAATTAACAATATGAATTGTAAACCATAACAAAACTTGATTTACCCATTCTGGTCTTTCAGTAGGACTTTGCAATTTTTGGTCTAATGCTTCTAACTTCTCTTCTGCTGATAATTTAGACTCAAAGAATCCTGAGTCTTCCAATTCAGTATCTAAAGTTGAATGTATTAATTCCTTTTCAGGGAAGCTATCTTCATCAAAATCATCAAAATTTAGATATGATCTAAAATGATGAGCATATGTTTCTAAAGATGATAAACTAAAAGCAGATTTTCTCGCTGTTTCCAAAATAGTATTATTTATCCTGCTATTTTCTACTAGATAATCCAAGTTGTTTTTTATACTATTGTAAATATCAAAATTATATCTTAATGAAGTTGCACTGCTTATCTCACTACTTGACTTAAATGCTTCTAAAGCAACTCTTGTAATATTGTAAGCCTTATTAAAATCAGGAAATTTTCGCAATTCTACATTTGGAATTTGCATTGCCTTGGTAGCCAATGACCCATAATATAATGTATCCTTAATATTTTTACCGAGAGACATTACTCTTGAAAAATCATTAAATGTCTTTTCATATTGACTTATATGCTTTAATAGGTGCATTTCAGGATAAACAACATTTAGATCACGAATACTTGAATAGGGGCTAGATACTTGCTGTGCAAGTTTTGTAATAGTATCCAGCCCTTTCAATCTCTGAACCCCTAGAATTTTTTCCATCTTTTGATTGTGTAAATCATTTTCTACCTTTTTATAGCTATCCAATGCTAGTTTAAACCGTATGAAAAAATCATCTTGATCATTTATTTCTTCAAAATAACCTTTAAACTTTGCATTTCCATTAACATACAGACACCCTAGTTCTATTAAATTTTTATCTTGGAGTAAACTTAATCTTTGAAATATGTCTTCATCCTCGTTTGGACTTATCACTTTGTCCGCTATGAATTTCAAGAAAAATTCTCTATCTGTTGTGTACTTTTGATGTTTGTCAAAAAATATATCTGCTGCTCATATGTAATTTCTAAATCTAAACTCGTCCCCTCCTTCTTGGATAATAAATGCTTTTTGCTCTATAGACTTTATGAAATCTTTTGTAGTGTTCTTTGCCATATTTATTCCTCCAAATCCATAATAGTTAAAATACCAATGTCATTGCTTATCTCCCGAAATTATTCGTGTTATAATATAAACCCTTCATCATTTCAGCTGTTTTCGTTTGAGAATAGCCATATCGCAAAAGAACATTCTTCTTAATTTTAATAATATCGATTAAATATTTGATATTATCTAAATACGCATCATCTGCAAATCTCTTTTCAACGTCATAAACCTCATTTTTTATTTTGCGTGTGTGTTCTTCTATCAAATATAATGAATCTACTATTTCCATTGCTGTTTTCAAACTAATATCTTTTATTTCTTGGAAGTTGTTAATGAAATAATAATGTTTCGTATATTTATAACCAGTTTCATTAAAAAAATCATCGCCATGCTCAAACCAATCTTCTGAAACCAGATGTTCATCTATGCAATGTTTTAAATCAAGCTCTTCTTCTAAATAAAGATATTTAGCTACTTCCATGACACTATTAAAACCTATTTTGGGAAGAGGTTCTTTTTCAAGAATTTTCTTTTTATCGTTGGAATAAGTCACAACTTGTATTAGCTCTAACATAAAATTTCCCCTTTCTCTGGTCAAAACACCCTATTTTTATTGTTATTTCGTTCCACGTCTTTAAATACCCTTTCTTTTTCCACCAAAATCTTACATTTTATGAATTCATTTTTAGATTCTCTTTTGCTTACTTTGAAAAATAGTTTTCAGTATAAGAATAAAAGTTGCTCCTCTAATTTATAATTTTAAAACAATACCTATTGGCAATTTGTAATGAATGATTCGGTGTCAATATGATCGGTAACAAAATATACATTCATTCTAAGTTCTTTTGTTCTAGTAAGCAGATCGACATTCCCTAAACTACTATAAGCAATTCTATGTTTTTTAGAGAATGGATTATAAAAGCTGTTTTTATCAGACAATTTCCGCTTTCTTCTGCTAACTGATAGTATGGTTGAACTACCACAAAAAAGATGATCACAACTACCTCCAGTGTTGTAAATCCTTATAAGTAATTCAGAACTAACGAATGAAAATCCACCCAAAAACAAAGTTAGAGGATATAAAAATTCCGGCCGCTGTTACAGTAAGGGTAGGATTAGTGACATACATGCCAGGATTACGGTGAGGAATTTAAAATATGATTGAGATGCTGGTTATGTATTTATTTTGTAGGCTAGGATTAAAAAAAGAAAGAAGTAGATCACTCTTGAGCCAAACAACTCAATGATCTACTTCATCCTGCAATTGTGTTGGGGCACAAATGTCACTCGGACGTTTAGACTTTACTCTACGATAGAATTAGCGAATTTTAAAACTTCTTCACGTGTTAATGTTTCTGATTTTTTAGCCAGTACCCAGTATGTTAGACCTTTATACTTCCAAGACAAGTTAATGACGTTTTCATTTTCTTGAATTTCAGCCTTTGAGCCATTAATCTCCGTTTCTTTAACGGCTCCACCAATATGCATATTTCCTTCTGTAACAATCATATATAGAGAGTTACATACCTTTCCTTTTTCGCATGAACCAGAATAAAAAATATCGTATGTTTTAAGCCTATTTTGCAATTCACTAGCTGTAATTTCTCTAGGGGGATCATTCTGTACTACAGATTTCAAGGTAAGACTCTCTGGTACATATTTAGGCATAATAAAACCTAAATCATTTTGAATAGTTTGCAATGTGACTACCTTAGATGGTTCTTCACTTCTTATTTTGTATCCTTGTACTGGTTTGTTCTCAACATTGGCTGAGACAGAGAAACCTATACTCAATAAAGCTAAGGTTAATAATGCACCAGCAAAGTGTTTTTTCATAGAATGTTCTCCTTATTTAGATGTTTTATTAAGGCTGATAAACGTATTTATTTCTAACAAAATATGAGTCACCAGCTCCACAACCATTTGCATGTGCAAACACTCTTGATTCTGTATACGCAAGCGCTCTTGCGGTTGTTTTTAGCTTGACACCTGTATCGAATTTTTTGTTTCCACTAGTTAAGCCATCACAAAAAATATCATTATAAGTAGTGGTATTTTCCCCACCGCCTGCACTGTCAACAACCAGATAAATTCCATAAGAGACACCATCATCTGAAGCCTTAGCTTTTGTAAAATCGGCTCTTTGGAATTCAATCGTATCTTTGCTTATTCTTTTTATGGTATCATAATGTCTAAAAGAGAAAGTTTCATAACCGTTCAAATAATCTGGAGAACCATCTTCTACATCTTGATAATATGTGTATGTGGCTCCAATGTCCGGTTTTAATTTTGAAACATAAGTTTCATCAGCATATACAGGACTTGTGCCAATAATGGACAATGCTAAAATGGAAGTCAAGGCAAAAAATCGCTTCATTTTTTCAGCTCCTTAATATTCAAATATGAAATGGGAGGGAATAAGATGAACTTTTTGTACTTTGGGATTGGTATTGTTTTACTTATCGTAGGTATTGGATTATTTCCTTTGATGGATTCAATCAGTTTAAGAAAAAGGGATAAACATGGTAGTAAACATCCAATAGATGAATCTAACTATCCCTCATCATCCGAAAATCGACCAGATTAATACAGCTAGAGGTCTTTAGTGAATAGCTGAAAAACGGCTTTATAATTATTCCCCCTACTGGGCTTTGTAAAGTTTCCCGTACAGCTTCTTCATATTCGACCAACTAATGTCTAATCTTCTCAAACATAACGATGTACTCATCTAGTTGTTGGCTCATTTGTAGTACGGTTGGGTGTACAAATGAGCCTTCTTTGTAATACAACATCTCTAATTCTTTACGGAGGAGTTCTATAAGCTTCTGTAAATCATTTTTTAGTTGAGAATTTTCTGTTTTCATATTTTGTAAGTGAGTGGTAAAATGTACTTGAGTAACATTTATTGTTGCTCAAGGAAGGGGTGTTCCCGTAAGTTTAGCGACAGGGGGAACGCCCTTTTTAGTTGATACATTAAATAGACTAAAGATGGCACCTCCTTTCTTCCTCCTGAGCATCATTTTACCATCCCGTTCTAATTTTTCCTCTAAAAACCATTAGCTTGAAACGTTTTACAAAATACGACAAAATATTGATGAAAAAACATAAAAAAAGAACGCTATTTTGTAGCGCTCGAAAGTAACAAAAGTATCAATAGCCCGGATCAGCATTATTAGCACGCATACTGAAAGTGTTCAGATTATTTGCCTCATCTGTTTTAACCAAGGCAAAACCCATATTTGTAATTAATCCTAAAGTTAATAACATTAGAACAATTTTTTTCCTCATTGGAATCCTCCTTTCACTTACTCTTTTTTCCATTTATTTCATTATACGCTTCTTCTAACTGTTTTACATAGTGCAAATCAATTGGCTTTGAATTTTTCGAGAAATATTCGAAAATTTTCTGTAAGCATTCTACTATCTCGTTATAATCATTTATTTTCCCGTATGTCGTTATGCTGTTAATGTAGCTATCCATACCTTCTTCTAGAAGTCCTTTGCTTATTTGAAAAGCAGCTTTTTGACGGTAATATCTTGCAAGTGATGTTAATTTATACGGTGTATATGCATTATCCGGAAGTAATTCCCTTTCTCTGTTTATTATTTCATGTATTGACTCAACAATGTTAAAATGAACATATATCCCAAGCAGTTCATTTACTACATGTATTTTATTATCCTTACTTAATTCATCAATAAATTTTTTTAACATAGGAATCGCTATCTCATACTCTTTCTTTTTAGCTTTAGTGATAGCTCGTGTAATCATGGATGATTCTCGAACAAATTCATGTTTAAAATTTTCGAAAATATCAATCAAATCTTCAACAGAGTCATAATTATGTAAATCAGAATATGAGTTAATCATAGCTAAATATGCTCTAGCCTTCAGCTCAGTATCCTTTTTTTCAAGAGTAATTCCAGCTTGACATAGTTCAATACATGTTTCGTATTTTTTTATAGCATATGCTTGAAGCGCCATTCTAAAATATAAAATGATCCGCTCCTCTTCAGTCAAAAAATCTGCATAGTGAACAACCTCTTCACCAATTTTAAATGACTCCTCCATCTTTTTTAAATCTTGTCTTTCGATTAGGTATTTTTGTAATGACGGTTTGGCTATGTACATGGGAATGCCGTGTACTCTTGCATATTTAATAATTGTATTGTACAGCGACAATCTAACCTCATTGTTTACGGCTTTATTGGCTAGATTATATACCTGCTCTAATAATACATATGTTTCTTCCTTAGAATTTTCAAGGAATTTCGTTGCCACCTTAGTCGTCAAAGAAGAACTTGAGACTTCAAGACACAATTGCAATATATCATTTAAGACTTCGATTCGATGTTCTATTTCAACATAGCACTCAATGATCTCTTCATAAGGAATTTCTAAAGCATCTGCAATCGGTTTTAATGTCCGAAGCTCTGGACGTTTCGTATCTCCAGATTCAATCTTTGATAAAACCCCTTTACTAATCCCTATCATTCTCCCTAATTCCGATAAGCTAATTCCCATTTCAATTCTTTTCTTCCTTATCAGTTCCCCCAATGTTGTGAAAGTTAGACTTACACTCATGTTTATCCCCTTCCATAATTTATAAATAAGTACATGGATTCCTTTATTGATCTTAACTTAATTCTAACTTTATTGTATATATATGTAAATAACAATAAAAATTATTAGATTAAATAATACTTTTTTATAAAAAGTAGTTTTTTTCTGAAATAAGAAAAGATGACAGCTTTTATTTGATATCTCATTTTTATAGGGATTTAATATAATGTCGGGAAGGATTGAGGAACGATAGTTTGTAACTAATCCAGATAAATAGGCTTTTTTTAAAAAAGATGAAATGAATTTCGTATTCAACTGTTTACCTGTAAAAGAAAGAAAGCATATAAAAAAATAAATCCCCTAGCAAGGGGTAACACCTTCACTAGGGGATTCATTATGATTGACTGGGAACTATTCTTCCCAAACCTTCACTTCAGTCATTTTATTGCCTTGCTGAATTTTGTCCACATGCTCCATGCCTTCGATAATTTGCCCGAATACAGTATGAACGCCGTCTAGATGCGGGAATGCATCATAGCCGATAAAGAATTGGCTGCCGCCTGTATCTTTACCTGCATGTGCCATCGACAATGCACCACGAACGTGTTTGTGTGGGTTACCTTGTGTTTCACATTTGATTGTGTATCCAGGGCCGCCAGTTCCTGTTCCGTGCGGGCAACCGCCTTGTGCAACAAATCCTGGGATAACACGGTGGAAGGTTAGGCCATTGTAAAAGCCTTCATTTGCTAGCTTTTCAAAGTTTGCAACGGTGCCAGGAGCTTCTTTATCAAAGAATTCAATAACAACCTTATTGCCGTTTTCTAGGGTAATTTGACCTTTTTTCATATGTATATACCTCCAATATTTCCATTCCCTTACAAGAGGGTAAATAAGTAGCCACCCGCTCAAAGAACGTAGCAGTCTTTATCCCTTTTATCTTATCTTGTTCAATTCCTAATAGCAAGTTATCATTGTACAAAGCAAAAAAAGAGATTCAATAGCTGATATCTCTTTTCCTTGAGGTACTTTGTCATCCTTTTTATAGAGAGACCTTCGTATACAGGCGATCATTTCGAATCAGATCCATTAATGATTCACGCTGGACCACCAATTCAGCCTCTCCGTCCTTAACAAATACAACAGCAGGGCGGGTGATTCGATTATAGTTATTTGCCATTGCATATCCATAAGCACCGGTACTAGAAACTGCTAAAATATCTCCTGGCTGATGTGCGGATAGACAAATGTCCCAGATTAGCATATCTCCTGATTCACAGCATTTACCTGCTATCGAAACCAATTCTGTAGCAGGCTCATGTAAGCGATTAGCGACACAGGCCTCATATTTAGCCTGATACAAAGCCGGACGCAGGTTATCAGTCATTCCCCCATCAATTGCAACATATTTTCGGACATTAGGAATTTCCTTCGTTGCCCCAATGGTATACAAGGTTGTCCCAGCATCTCCAATAATGCTTCGTCCAGGTTCAATCCAAATTTCTGGGAAGGGCAGGTTATGCTTGATAAATTCTGTACGAACGCTATTTGCAATTGCTTCAATATAATCTTTTGCTACAAGGGGTGTATCTCCTTCCACATAGCGAATACCAAAACCGCCTCCGACATTAAATACCTGACAGGTAAAGCCTAACTCCTGTCTAACATCTGCTAAAAATTCCGTCAGCCGCTGAATAGCTAATAAAAAACCATCCGTTTCAAAAATCTGCGACCCTATATGACAATGGATACCAAGTAAATGCAAAGCTTGGCTTTCCTGCGCTACTTCAATCGCCTTCATCGCTTGATTGCTTATCATATCAAATCCAAATTTGGAGTCCTGCTGTCCAGTGGATATATATTCATGTGTGTGTGCTTCTACGCCTGGTGTAAGACGCAACAACACATTAGCTGTCAATCCACGTTCTTTGGCAAGGTCATGCAGCATCTCTAATTCATAAAAATTATCTGCCACGAAACAGCCAATATTGGCTTCTAGAGCCATAATTAATTCCTGCATGGTTTTATTATTCCCGTGGAAATGAATTCGTTCTGCCGGAAACCCTGCTGCCAATGCCGTATATAATTCTCCAGCAGAAACTACATCCAGAGATAATCCTTCCTCTTCTATCAACTTGCACATTGCCATCGTACAAAAAGCTTTACTGGCATAGGCTACTTGGAAGGCAAACCCGCTTTGCTGAAAGGCCTCTACAAAAGCACGGCACTTTTCCCGAATTAATGTTTCATCATAGACGTACAATGGAGTCTGATATTGCTCTACTAGTTTGGTAGTATCACATCCCCCAATTTCAAGATGCCCTTTTTCATTGATGCGACTTGTGCCATGCAAAAACATAACCTTTGCCCCCTCATCCACTTTCCCTATCATTGTATAAAGCTATTCTGTCTTTTCCATGTATTTTGACTCTTTTAGGAAGGATATAGCGAAGCCACATTCTCGTGGCTTGCTATATCCTTTGTATGTTTTATTCGTATATCTAATTTTTAAGCATTAATATACCACAGCAAGTAACCAAATCCAAGAGATATATAACTATGTCTACTTTGCTATTGTCTGTCTGGATTTTGGGAACGAACAATTTTCGGCCGTTTCTCCTGATATGGCACAGCCTTGCGTAGTACAATTTCCTTAAATCCCTCATAATTAAACGGAATTAATGGCCACAAATAAGGGGTATCAATCGATCTGGTCATCGCAAGGACAAGTAAAACAAAGGCACAGCCAAACATATAGCCTTGCAATCCAAAAAGTCCAGTAGTTACCAGTAATAGTAACCGGACCAGCCGGTTGGCCATGCTGAGTTCATAGCTTGGAGTTGCATAGGTTCCAATTGCCGCAACAGCTAGATACAAGATTACTTCTGGCGAGAACAGGCCTACCTTGATGGCAATCTCCCCAATTAAAATAGCTGCAATCAGTCCCATTGCAATAGAAAGCGGTGCAGGAGTATGGACCGCTGCCATCCTCATTAAATCGAGTCCAAGCTCAGCTAATAAAAACTGTATCATGATGGGAATAGAACCTTGATTCTTCACACCGAGAAATTCCAGATGAGGAGGGATATACTCCGTATGCATCACTAATAGCAGCCATAAGGGCGGTAACAGTAAAGAGGCAATAATCCCTAGAAAACGTACCCAGCGTAGATATGCTCCAACAACTGGTGTTTGCCTGTATTCCTCCGCATGCTGTACATGATGAAAGTAGGTAGCAGGAGTGATGATGACACTCGGTGATGTATCTACATAAATTAGGACATGTCCCTCAAGCAAATGAATGGCCGCTACGTCCGGACGTTCTGTATAACGTACCATAGGGAATGGATTAAACGATTTTCCAATAATAAACTCTTCAACGGTTTTCTCTGACATGGGAATTCCATCGATTTGGATCTCCTGAATCTTTGATTTTAATTTTTCCACTAACTGCGGATTAGCAACATCTGCCAGATAAGCGATCGCAACATCTGTTTTCGAGCGTTCCCCGACCTGCATAATTTCAAAACGCAAACGCTCATCACGTATACGGCGCCGAGTAAGCGAGGTATTGGAAACTAGACTTTCTGTAAAACCATCATGAGCTCCTCGTACAACGCGTTCAGTATCTGGTTCCTCTGGTGTACGAGTCAAATAAATTTTTGCATCGATCATCAGAGCTGTATCCTCACCATCAATCAGCATCCCGATTTGACCAACCAAAACTTTATCCATGAATTCATTACACGTTTTTATCTTGGATATTTGAAAGAAAGGGACATATTTCTGATAAAATATTTTCCAGCCATCCTCGCTCGTTTCCCGTTCTTTTACATTATTGAGGTCTTGTAAAATTAACGTTACGATTGTGCTATCCGCAAAGCCATTAATATAATACAGACTAACTCGGGTACGACCTACTTTTATATCATGGACGCCAATATCAAACGTTGTGCCTACCCCTAGCTTGTCATCAAGAAACGCCCTATTTTCTTCAAGGCTAGAGACTATAGGCTGCTTGTCCTGTTTATCCTCCGACACGATATCCACTCCTTTCCATAATCCACTCGATTGCTTTTTTAGTAATCGGACAGCCTTTATTAATGTGGTCCCTGCCGTCCATTTTTCCGATGTCGCCAATCCCAATTATGTGGGTAATATCACATGCATTTAGAATATCAACTGTATCGCCGTAAATTCGATGCTGAAGTTCCTTATGGACAACCCCATCCTTGTCGACAGCATCCTCCACCACTATTCCTTGTTTCGTAACCGAATATTTCACTTTAGTACCTGTTACCCATTTCGTATTGGAGGCAACTGCTACTGCCCCTAACACTTCAATGTCTGGATGCTTCGCCACAAAACAAATAGCCCTTTCTCCACGTCCAAAACCGTAATTCCCATTGTCATCAAACATTACTAGCACCGGATCATAAGGTGTCTGCTTAATAAGGGTTACCATCTGCTCTCCTGACAGTAGTGTTGGATTTCCCGCGGATAATGAAATGCATCTTCCCCCGATTTGTCGGGCTACTTCTTCTATTACCCTCTGAGCGATGTGGTCACCGTCTGTGATGATGATAACGCGGCGTCGAGCCTGATTCATCGAACCGCCTCCTCCGCCAAAAATTCTTATCCTTTTGGTTTGAACACCAGAGAAGCAAGAAAACTAAAAGCAATGGCCGCAGTAATACCAGCCGCTGGTACCTCAAACATCCCGCTCGCTACTCCAATGGCACCGGTTTGATTTAACTCCTGTAAGGCACCGTGGTACAGTGAATGTCCAAAGCTGATAATTGGCACAGTAGCACCTGCACCTGCAAATTTAATAAAACCATCGTAGATTCCAATAAAATCAAGCACCACACCTGAGACTACTAATGTAACCATGACATGGGCAGGTGTTATTTTAGCTACATCTAACATGATCTGCCCAACCACACAGATTATACCTCCTATGATAAAGGCAATAAGGTATTCCACGATTACTCTCCTCCTTCAAATGCTACTGCGTGAGCGATACACGGGATTGAATTTCCCTGTTGTGTACTGGTGGGACTAAGTAATGCACCGGTTGCGCACACAAGCACCTTTTTCAATTCGCCAGATTGAAGCTGCTTCATAATATAGCTGTAGGTTACGCTGGCACTTGAGGCGCATCCACTCGCCCCTGCAAACACTTCCTCGTCAAGTGGATAAATCATAAGGCCGCAGTCATTGTACACACCTTCAACGTTATAGCCTTCTTTCGCTAGCATATCTTTGCAAATGGCATAGCCCACGCTCCCCAAATCTCCTGTGACAATGAGATCATAATCAGATGGGCTACGTCCCGTATCAATAAAATGAGTGGCGATCGTAGAAACAGCGGCAGGCGCCATCGCGGCTCCCATTGCAAAAGGGTCTGTAATTCCCATATCTATTACTTTGCCGACTGTAGAATAGGTGATCCTAGGTCCCTTTCCCCCTATCCCTACAACTGCTGCGCCTGCTCCGGTAACTGTAACTTGTGAATGAGGAGGCTTTTGTCCACCATATTCAGTCGGATAACGGAATTGCCGTTCGGCTGTTGCGTTATGGCTGCTGCACGCGGCTACTATATAGTTAGAATATCTTGCATTGACTAGGGCCGTAGCGGTTGAGAGTGTCAGCATCGAGGAGGAACATGCCCCGTACATGCCAAGTGTAGGAAATTGCATTTTTTCAGCCGTAAAGCTAACGGTGATATTTTGATTAAGCAGATCACCTGCGATAATCTGATCGATTTGATTTTTTTTCAAATTAGCTTTCTTAATTGCAAAAGTAATGGCGTCCTCCATTAGCTTTTTTTCGGCTTTTTCCCAGGAATCCTGACCTGCGTACATATCGTCATAACTTTTATCAAATAAATCTTTTAGTGGTCCTTCTGCTTCCTTAGGCCCTACAACCACCGCACTTCCCTGAATCCGAACATCCTCGTTGAATCTCCACGTTTGCTGACTAACTCTATTTTTACCTTTCGTTGCCGTACTCACTGTTTTCACCTCGTTTTAGTAGAACATATTTAATATCACTCGCAGCATTCCAAAAATAAAAGCTGCTGTAACTCCATAAACGATAACAGCACCTGCCAGTTTAAACATGTTGCCAGCTACACCAAGCACATAGCCTTCACTGCGATGTTCAATGGCAGCAGATGACATAGAATTAGCAAAACCTGTAATGGGAACTGCTGAACCAGCCCCGGCATATTGACCGATATTGTCATAAATACCAAATCCAGTTAATAAAACAGAGATAAAAATAAGAGTAATGGAGGTTGGTCCGGCAGCCTTTTCTGCGTCCAGATGCATGAAAGCGATATAGAGATTCTGAATGATTTGCCCTAGCAAACAAATTGCTCCACCTACCCAGAAAGCACGAAAGCAGTTTAGCAAAATATTTCGTTTGGGCTCATATTTTTGAGCTTGCTCCTGATAGACTTGCTTATTCATTTGTAGTTTAAAGCCCTGTTTTTGTTTTTGCTTTGTTGCCATCTAACTTGTCCCCTTTATTTCCATTATGAAGTGCCATTGTAATGTCTAATTCCTCCTGCTTATTTTTGCTATGTCAGTGCTATTCTATGAATGGTTCGATTTACCAGGCTTATTTCTGGTTCCTTCCTAGCCTCTCATGGGCTTTATAAGGAGAAAGTCCATTGCAGCAAAGAACCTACTATCTTCCCTAACACCATCGCCATCAAAAAATTTCTCATATAATCATGGAGCCCCAATCGCTTGGTTAGAATAGGAAACACATTTAATACCTCTGTAAGACCAGCCGCTAGCATACCTACGAATATACCAGCGAAGCTTCCTACCACCGCGGTTAGCACCGCTGGGAGCTGCACTGAAATCGCCAAGTAATCACACCATGTAAACCAAAGCGCACCTAAGACGATGGCCCATTCATAGCTGCGAGTAAAAGAATGAGAAGAAGAGAGCTGTGTAAGGCGTGGAATGATATCTAGAACGCTTAAAAAAGCGACCAGACCACTTCCTACAGCAAGACCCCAGCCTAGTCCCATTACGATGACAAACAAATATAGCAGCATCATGTCTTATCTCGTTGATTTTCCTCGTTCTCATTTTCTAAATAATATTGATCCAGGTTCTGTTGATATAAAAATAATTCAACGTCAAGTGGACTGGGCTCTTCGTTGAATCGTTTACGAAAAATATGATTAAAAAACAAAACCATCCCAAGACCGATTCCTAATGAGTAAGGGATTTGAAGTAGTAGAGGACGTTTTTCATATTGTCCCGTGATTAGCTGATATAGACGTCGCTGTACCTCTAACATGCTGACATCAGCGTGAAAGTTCATTAGGGCTAAACCAGATCCTATAAACAGAAGAAGCCAAACAAATGATACAAGAAAAAAATTAGCACGTTTGGCGGGATTCTCTACCTCAACGATAATTTGAGTCGAACCCTGTACCTTAAGGTGGATCTCTGGATACATCTGACGCAGTTTACGGATTACCTGCATAATGTCGATGATAATCAAATTCCCATCCTCTTTTTTTACTTGATAGAGCGGAATACGACGTAATTTCTCCTCGCGCTCCCCATCTAAATAAAGCTGACAGATATCACCGAGCAGAATAACATCTTTCTGTCTTATCACCAGTCGCTTACGTAAGCGTAAAAATAAAATCTGCTCCATATTCACTGCCTCCTTCCTGCCTAATGCAAGCAGTGCGGTGTTTTTATGTAGTATCTGCAAAAAGAAAGAGACCATTCGAGCTATTGCTCGATTTGGTCTCTTATCGTTTGAAGTATCCTCTTTTCCAATCGCGACACCTGTACCTGTGAGATTCCTAATCTCTCAGCTACCTCAGATTGAGTTTGATCTTTATAGTAACGAAGAAGAACGATCAATTGTTCCCGTTCTGTCAATTTACTTATTGCATCACGTAAGGCAATCTGATCAAACCATTTGCTTAAGCTTTCATCGGCTATTTGATCAATCAAGGTGATCGGGTCACCATCATTTTCAAAAACCGTTTCATGAATCGATGATGGCGCTCGACTAGCCTCCTGAGCGAATACGACATCCTCATTAGACAGACCCAACGTCTCTGCAACTTCGCTGATGGTAGGGGAACGCCCGAATTTCTTATACAATTCGTCCCGCGTTCTTCGCACTTTGTTTGCCGTTTCCTTCAACGAACGGCTGACTTTGACCGTACCATCATCCCGCAGAAAGCGTTGAATTTCTCCGATGATCATTGGAACAGCATACGTTGAGAATTTGACATCATAGTTTAAATCGAATTTGTCGACTGCCTTTAATAATCCAATACATCCAATTTGAAACAAATCATCTGCTTCATAGCCACGGTTCATAAAACGTTGGACAACAGACCATACTAAACGAATATTACTACTTACCAGTTGGTCACGTGCAGACGTATCTCCCGTTTGGCTTTTAGCAATGAGCTCTTTTACTTGTTCGTTAGTAAGAAACGGCTGACTAGCGTTTTTAATATCGGCTCCCATGGCATTACCCCTAGCTTTGTAAAGCTTTTGCATAAGCGAGACGTTTAACTAAGCGAATCCTTGTACCCTGATCAATGGCCGTAACAACTTCTAATGAATCCATGAAATTTTCCATAATCGTAAAACCCATTCCTGAGCGTTCCAGCTCTGGCTTAGAAGTAAACAATGGTTGCATCGCCTCTTCCACATCAACAATTCCTTTTCCATAATCCTCAATGACAAGCTCAACTACTCCATCCTCTAAAGAAGCTTCAATATGAACCACTCCAAGTGGGTTTTCCTCATAGGCATGGATAATCGCATTTGTCACTGCTTCTGATACGACAGTTTTGATTTCCTCTAATTCTTCCATTGTGACATCGAGCTGCGAGATAAAAGATGCCACTGCAACGCGAGCAAATGCTTCGTTTTGACTGAGGGCAGAGAATTGTAGTTGCATGTGATTTTTCATCGTTATGCCACCCCCAGTACGTCCAAAGCATCTGATACATGCTCTTTGTACTTTAATACCTTAAACAAACCTGACATTTCAAAAATGCGATAAATGGTTGGATTAATGGAACAGACAAATACCTCACCAGAACGCGCTGTAATTTGTTTGTATCTCCCTAAAATCACACCAATTCCTGAGCTATCCATGAAGGTCAAGTCCTCCAAGTCGAGGACCACATGACGAATCTGCTCATCCTTGATAGCGGTGTCTAAACGGTTCCTCAAAGTTTCCGCTGTGTGATGATCCAGCTCCCCTTGCAGGCGGACCAACAGGACCTCACGTAAGGTCTCCATTTCAATGTGCAAGCTCATAACTTGGAACAACTCCTTCTCCCGTTGATGTCTCTCTTTTTCTCTATTCAATAAACCAAATCCTCCCAGCCGACAAAAGAACAAAAAAGTCGAGAAGCCTCTACAAAAGTGGACATTCTCGACATTTTTCGTAATTTCAGCGATAGGTAAACATTACCTTCTGGGTTGTTCTTTTGAGTATGTCCCACATATTGGCTCGTTCAACGGTTTTCTCTGGATACAAATCAATTCGGGCTACTTCTTTACCATTTTTTTTGATAAAAATATGGCCCACTACATTTGACTTTTTAATCGGAGCTTTTGCCTCACTAGCAAGTGTAATCTCTTTTACAAATGCATTAGGATTTTCTCCCTTTTTCAAAAGAAGACTAACAGGCTGTTCGGTCACAACGTTTACCTTCGTTTCTTCTCCCTTATCCAAAGAAAGCTGTTGAATAACATCCCCTTTTTTATATATGGGATGTACTTGATAATGATTAAAGGCATAATCAAACATACCAGTAATTTCTTTATTTCTTACCTTGGTATCGGGTTCACCCAATACAACAGCAATTACGCGCATATTTTTACGTTTTGCTGTTGCTGTAATACAAAATTTGGCTTCCGAGGTGTAACCCGTCTTCAAGCCATCTACTCCGTCATAAAATCGAACAAGTCGATTCGTGTTAACTAACCAGAATGGGCTGGCACTGTCTTTTCGTAGATAATCTTGATAGATGCCGGTATATTTAGTAATTATTTCATGTTTTAACAGCTCACGCGACATGATTGCAATGTCAGAGGCAGTTGTGTAATGATCTGGGGAGGGTAATCCGTTGCAGTTAATAAAGTGTGTATTTTTTAAACCTAATTGGGCAGCTCGTTCATTCATCTTCTTGATAAACGCTTCTTCTGTTCCTCCGATATGCTCAGCCATAGCAACTGCAGCATCATTTCCAGAAGCAATAGCAATCCCTTTCACCATATCCTCCACTGTCATCTCTTCACCAGGCTGCAAGAAAATCTGAGATCCGCCCATGGAAGCAGCTCGTTCGCTGGTACGAACTTTGTCGGTTAGCTTTACTTCTCCTCGTTCCATCGCCTCAAAAATCAATAACAAGGTCATTACCTTAGTGATACTTGCAGGCGGTAGTTTCTCATGCGCATTTTTTTCAAACAGAATGGTTCCGGAATCTGCCTCCATTAGGATCGCTGATTTTGCATGCGGAGCCATATTAGGTTTTGACTCTTCTGCAGAAGCTAGCCCTGGAGTAAGCATGGTTATGCAAGTAACCAAACAGAGAAAAACATGAAGTAATCTTTTCATTTCAATCTCGTACCTCCATTCGTATTTCTAGCTTCTCCTTTTCTCAGGAAAATATTCACACTTTGATCGAAATAAAAAATAAAGAGATTCGAGAGGTTGCTTACTGTACTGACAAAAAAGCTTGCCGTCCCTGCTAAGGTGAACGGCAAGCTTGTACTTATACTTGGAATTTAGCCACATGGGCTTCTAGATCATTTGATAATTCTTGCATACTTTGGACGTTTTTATTTATCTCTGCAATCGCTTTTAACTGCCCTTCGATAGTAGTAACTGCTTCAATCAGTGATTGATCAATCTCCCCAGACCTTTGTGACAAGTTTTGCATGGAGCTACTAACAACTTGATTACCGGCTGCCATCTCTTCTGAAATAGCAGTCATGGATTCACTCTGTTCAGCAGCCGCCTGAATCTCCTGTAAGATATGGGTAAAGGATTGGCCTACCATTTCCACGGATGTAAGTCCAGCATCCGCTTGTTTTACTACCTCATCCATATTTTGCGTCATCTCTTTTGCTTCATAGTTAATCGATCCCGCGATTGCTGCAATTTTTTCCGAAAAGCTACTGCTTTCCTCTGCTAACTTGCGAACCTCGCTTGCTACAACCGAGAATCCTTTACCTGCTTCTCCCGCCCGTGCTGCTTCTATAGCTGCATTTAAAGCAAGCAGATTGGTTTGAGATGCGATTCCCGTTATCATTTTAACAATTTCTGCAATTTCATTTGAGCGTTGGCGTAACGAATGCATCCGATTCGCATTTTGTCCGATTTCTTTCGTAACACCACGAACAACCTCTACTACATCTTGAACCTGCTTCATGCCGACCTGTGCCCGTTCTAATGTTTTCGATGTAGCATGAGAGGTAGCTTCTGCTGATATCGCAACCTGCTCCACCCCCTCGGAGATCTCCGAAACAGTAGTCACAGTATTCTGCACCTCTCGATTTTGCATGGATATGCGTTCTGATATCCCAGTTAACGTACCTGAAATCTGATGCAGGGACACGGTATTTGCTTCAGAATGTTTCTGCAACTCACCAGATGCCACATTTAGGACAACTGCTTGACTTTGTACACGGGTGATTAAATCCTTTAGTTCCCCCACCATCTGGTTAAGTGCTTGTCCGACTTGAGCAATTTCGTCTTTACCCCGCACCTCAATTTTTGTCGTGAAGTCTCCACTGCCAACTCGCTGCATTTGTGTTGTTACAGATAATAATTGCCTTTTCATCGAATTTGCATACCACCAAATAGCTACACCTGCTAGCACAGTGACCGGAATACTGACTAAGAAGATAATCCAGCCCATGCTGTTAACTTCTCCGTAGACTTCCGACAGGCTTGTGCTTAATACCAAGCTCCATGGCAACGTTTTTAATGGAGCAATGGATGCGAATGATTCGATTCCATTATCATTGTAAATAACATTGGAACTTGAGCGATCGACTACTTTTTGCATCAATTCTTTATAAGCCGGATTACTACCTACCTCTAAATTGTTCGTGTATTCCTCATTTTTATGAGCCACGACCAGACCATTCTCGTTTAATACATAGCCATAGCCATTTTCCATGAACTGAACCCCTGCTACGCTGTCTAGCAATTTTTGCATAGAAAAGGCAACGATCAGGATACGGCTTGTATCGCTATTAGATGGACCAATTGGTGTTGCGATGTAGCCATAGCTTTTTTCTACATGAGGCTGAATATCTTCACCCGAAATAACCATTTGTTTTTTAGAAACTGCCTCTTTAAAAAAGAATTTATCATTAAAATTCGTAAAATTCATAGTAGTTAATGAATACTCTTCGATTCCTGTATTTCCATTCACTAGATGAATCTTTTTAATTTCCGGAAAACTCTGTCGCAACAATTTAAATTCATCTTTTATGAGGGTATCAATGTTGGTACGCATTACATTCTTTGAAGCAGAGCTTTTTACTTTTGTTCCAATTGAATTTATCCAATCATCAACACTGGCTGTGTATTGCTCTGTCAACATTTTAGATTGTTTGGTTGTAATGTTGATTAACGTATTTTTGGAGAAAGACAATACGATCGTTTCTAAGGTTCCAAAGATCAATAGAACCAGGATGATTCCCCAGATAATCATTTTAGTTGCTATGGAGTTCCCCATATGAAGTCTTACATTTCTTATGTTTGTTAAAAAGGGCCTCCAGTTATCCTTTAACCCCCTAACTCCCTTGATCATTATTATCATCCTCCTTACATGTTAAAAGACCCGGCACATATCGAGCCTATAGTACCACAAATTATTCATATGTATAAAAGAAACATGAAACTTATTATCTATATCGGATAAACAGAGGGACTTAATTACTAAAAAACTGTAAAATTTCACAAAATAATAACTTTACAAATGATTACCACAGCATTTTACAAAATAAGATTGTCTGCAATTTTCGGATATTTTGAAATAAATGGAAATCCATGCTTTACCGGATAAAAGAAAACGGCGCCCTGCTGTACTGCAAGGCGCCGTTTTCTTTTATACTCATTTTTCGCAGAGAATAACGAATTTAGTTGAACAAGTGACAAGCTACGAAATGACCTGATTCAATCTCTTTCCAAGCTGGCTCCTTCGCTGCACACTCCGGCATTGCTTTCGGGCAACGCGTACGGAAATGACAACCGCTTGGTGGATTCATTGGACTCGGTACATCGCCTTGCAGGACGATACGCTCACGAGTACGCTCGATTTCAGGATCTGGAATCGGAATCGCAGATAATAAAGCTTGAGTATACGGATGGAGCGGTTTTTCATACAGCTTTTCACTATCTGCTAGCTCTACCATTTTTCCTAAATACATAACGCCAACTCGATCAGAAATGTATTTTACCATGGACAAGTCATGGGCGATAAACATATACGTTAAGCCCATTTTTTCTTGCAACTGCTCCAATAAGTTAACAACCTGAGCTTGAACGGATACGTCCAATGCTGAAATCGGTTCGTCACACACGATAAATTTCGGTTCAACAGCTAGAGCGCGTGCAATCCCAATACGTTGACGCTGACCACCAGAAAACTCATGTGGAAAACGGTTCATATGTTCAGGATTCAAGCTTACTAACGACAACAATTCTTGGATGCGTTCTTTACGTTTTGAACCACTAGCCAGACCATGAATATCTAATGCTTCACCGATAATATCGCCAACTGTCATACGCGGGTTAAGAGAAGCGTATGGATCTTGGAAAATCATCTGGATGTTACGACGCATTGCTTTCATTTCTGCAGGGCTTAATTTCGCCAAATCTTTACCCTCAAAAATTACTTGTCCTTCAGTTGGATCGTATAGGCGAAGCATTGTACGACCAGCAGTAGACTTCCCACAGCCAGACTCGCCTACGATCCCTAGAGTTTCACCGCGTTTGATCGTAAAGGATACGTCATTGACTGCCTTTAATGTATTTTCACCGATCTTAAAGTATTTCTTTAAATTGCGTACCTCAACCAATGTATCATCGTTTGACATAGCTTTGTTTGACATCTGTGCTCCTCCTCCCTTACGAACCTGTGCGAGCTTGTGCTAACGGATGCTGTAACCAGCAGGCGGCGCGTTGACTGTCGCTAATTGTAGTCAATTCTGGATCGTATTCCATGCATACCTTCATTGTGCACTCACAGCGTGCAGCAAAGCCACATCCCACTGGAGGTTTTAACAAATCCGGCGGAGTACCGAAGATTGGAGTAAGCGGCTCATCACGATTTAAATCGAGTCGTGGTACAGAGCGCAGCAAGCCTTTTGTATAAGGATGCTGAGGATTGTAGAATACTTCGTCTACCGTACCCTCTTCAATAACCTTACCAGCATACATAACGACTACACGATCGCACATTTCAGCAACTACACCCAAATCATGCGTGATCATGATAATAGAAGTTCCCATTTTCTTTTGCAAATCTTTCATCAAGTCAAGAATTTGCGCTTGAATGGTTACATCAAGAGCTGTTGTTGGCTCGTCGGCAATTAACAGCTTTGGCGAACATGAAAGAGAGATTGCGATCATGCCGCGTTGGCGCATACCACCGGAAAATTCATGCGGGTATTGGTTCACACGACGATCTGGTTGTGGAATACCTACAATGCTTAATAGTTCAATAGCACGCTCTTTAGCAGCGGCTTTGCTCATGTTTTGATGTTTAATTAAGCCCTCCATGATCTGATTACCGATCGTCATGGTTGGGTTAAGGGAAGTCATCGGGTCTTGGAAAATCATACCGATTTCTTTACCGCGAATAGATTCCATCTCTTTATTTGTCTTTTTAATAATATCCTGACCATTAAACAGAATCTGGCCCTGCTTATATTCACCCGGAGGCGTCGGAATTAGCTTCATCAAAGATTGAGCTGTTACCGACTTTCCACAGCCGGACTCACCTACAATTGCTACTGCTTCCCCTTTATTTACATGAAAGTTTACGCCACGCACAGCTTTCACTTCACCAGCATAGGTGTGGAAGGAAACATGCAAATCTTTTACTTCCAAAATTCGTTCCATCCTAATCCCTCCTATTTACGTAAGCGTGGGTCTACTGCATCTCGAATACCGTCACCCAACAGGTTTAAGGCCAAAATGGTTAAACTGATAAAAATAGCTGGGAACATTAAACGCCATGGGTAATACTTCATAGCCGGTAATCCCTCTGATGCCATGGTTCCCCATGAAGCAACTGGTGCAGAAACCCCTAGACCAAGGAAGGATAAGAATGCTTCAGCAAAAATTGCACTTGGAATCGACAAACTCAACGTTACGATGATCGGACCCAGAGCATTTGGAATCAAGTGCTTAAAGATAATGCGTTTGCTATCAGCACCAAGCGATTTCGCAGCTAATACATATTCCTGCTGCTTAAGCTGTAGCATCTGTCCCCTTACAATCCTGGCCATCCCGATCCAGCCCGTTATGGTAAGGGCTAAAATAATAGTCGTAACACCAGGCTTTAAAACAACCAAAAGTAAGATAACTACTAATAGATAAGGAATAGCAAACAGGATATCAGCAATGCGCATCATAACCTCGTCCACTTTACCACCATAGAAACCTGCGATACCACCCCAAAGTACTCCAACGATCAAATCAATAAAGGCAGCGGCAAAACCTACTTCAAGGGAGATACGTGCACCGTACCAAATACGAACGAACATATCACGTCCTAGATCATCCGTTCCAAAAAAGTGTTCCATGGATGGCTTTTTGTTTTTACCAGTTAAATCTGTAGAGAAGTAGTCATTAGAACTAATCATTGGCATAGCGATAGCACAGACAATTAGGGCTACCAAAAAGATAAGAGAAACCATAGCTACTTTATTTTGTTTAAGACGACGCCATGCGTCTTGCCAAAAGGATAAACTTGGACGCTTAATTTGTTCAGCCTGACTAGCATCTACAGAGACAGGCTCAAAGTGTTTTTCTGTTAATTGCATTCTGTCACTACTCCCTTCCAACATCGCCAAGCTTAATGCGTGGGTCAATCAATGTATAGGCAATATCCACAATCAAAACCATGACTACAAGTATCATCGCATAGAAGACGGTTGTACCCATGATAACCGTATAATCACGATTCGTAATGGATATAACAAATTCTCTACCAAGACCAGGAATACCAAAAATTCTTTCAACTACGAAAGCCCCAGTCAAAATGCTAGCAGACAAAGGTCCTAAGTAAGTAATAACAGGTAAAAGTGCATTTCGGATCGCATGTTTTACTGTGATAACGAAAGTACTTAATCCTTTAGATTTAGCTGTTTTAATATAATCTTGTCCCATAATTTCAATCATATTAGAACGAGTCAGACGCGCGATAAAGGCTAGTGGACTTGCTGCCAACGCGAATGTTGGTAAAACAGTATGCTTCCAAGTTTCCCATTTTGCAATCGGGAACCATCCAAGCTCAATCGAGAAGAAATATTGATAAAAACTTGCAAGGATAAAGCTAGGTACCGAAAGTCCAAGCACAGCAATCAGCATGGCACTATAATCCTGCCATTTATTATGATAGAGAGCTGCAATTACACCCAAGGAAATTCCGCCAAAAATAGCGACTAATAAAGCCTGTAGACCTAAATGTGCTGATACAGGAAATCCACGATTGATCATATCATTAACCGTTGATGATTTCTCAGTAAAGGATGGACCCAAATCCCAAGTAGCAATCCCTTTCAAGTACAACAGGTACTGCTGACTAATCGGTAAGTCCAGATTGTACTTTGCTTCCAGCGCTTTTTGAATTTCTGGTGGTACATTACGTTCACCGGTGAATGGTCCACCCGGAATTGAATGCATCAGGAAAAAAGTCGCGGTAACAATTAAAAACAAAGAAACAAACATAAAAATAATACGTTTACCAAGGTAACGGAGCAAACCTCATTCCCCCTTAAAAAGATTTCTACTATCTCTACACAATCCACCTTGGTGCATCTTAGATGACCATATGTGAATATATGATTGTGCTACTGTACAAGCGATCATCATTTTTCAAGCAAGCATTTTACAATATTCGACAGTTTTCGAGCATACGCTGTCTGTCCATGTCTGCATGAAAGCTATTATCCAATCTTAGTTATCTATTCACATGAAATGAACCAATTGTTTCTTTCCCTAAATCTTATGCGTTATTGTACTACTTAGGTAAAGTAAACCAAATAGGTTATTCATTCTGAATATTCTAGATAAAAACCAAGAGTCTGTATAATGTCTTTCTAATCAGTGCAATTCAGAAGGTTGGTCATACATCAAAACAGAGGGCAAATAGTTCACTAAACCATGCCCTATCTATACCTGATAGATGCATGATTCATAGTACAATGCTCTCATTGTATGTTTTTTCTGAAAAATCTAGCATCGGGAGATAAGGTTCTAAAGCCGGCTTGTTTAACCCCCTTCTGATGTCGTAATATCCTCTTCACGTACATACGAAAAAGATTCTTTATACTGCTTTAGCTCCAAAGAGACATCGGCAGCGAGTATGCCATCGATTCGCGAGAGTTGCTCATTAACGAAGATAATCAGCTCGTCATTACTGTAAAAACAGGCTTGTATGATTAAATCGTGCTTACCACTAAAAGCCCCTACAAATGTAACCTGAGGTAGTTCCGTTAACTCCGCAGCTACTTGTTTCTGTTTGCCCAATTTCGTGGTTAGACCGATAAACGCCAACACATTAAGCCCTAGCTTTTCCGGATCGGTGCGAATGACGAATTGAAAAACTCCATCATGTAATAGACGAGATATCCTCGAGCGAATCGTGCCTTCACTCACTTTTAATTGGTGAGCAATCTCTGTATAAGGAGTTCGGCCATCTTCTTGGAGGATCTGCAAGATTTGCCTATCCACATGGTCGATTTTCCTCAATCTTACCACTCCATTTTACTCTTATTTCTGTTTGATCTCATCTACTCTACGAATTCACTTTCGTACTTTTCCATTTCATTACGAATTTCGCAAAATAACGAAACAAACTGTCTGTTACATATAAAAATATTACGAATTTATTACGGTGTCAACGAATTACAGCCCCTACAAACATAAAATATTATAAACAAAGTGAATAGAACTAGCATGAATTTCCTACAAATGTATGCTACAAACTGAACTAACCGGTCAATTTTCATAAACTTTTCGTTTTAAATCAAAATAGTCTTGGTTATAAAGCGATGATAACGCTTTCATTTTGTCTCTTGTTTGAAATATCCCATTCTTTGTCTTTCATTATTATAATTTATTTATTTTATATTTTTTTATGTTCAGCTGACAGAATTATCTTACATATGTAACATAACGCATACATTTTTGACCTTGCATCGTAACATGTAAAGGAAAGACTCTCTAACCTGCCCCACCCATTTATCCATAAAAGCAATCCTGGCCTAGGTTTGGATCAAGAGAGTCTTATCTATCCTTTTTAACATTCTTCTAACAAACGAGCTAATAGTGTCGTTCTTTTTGGAATATCTTTTACCCAGATGAACTCACGTGGGGAATGGGCATAATCGCCACTTGCCCCTAATCCATCTAACGTGGGAACCCCGCAAGCGGCGACAAAGTTACCATCGCTAACACCACCTGTTCCCTCTTCTGTTAAGGAGCAGGAGAACTCCTGTTCACAAATATACTTCGCTAACGCAAAAAGTGCATAGCTTTTCTCCGTCTTTTCCATCGGCGGACGATTGATACCTCCCTTCACAACTAGCTTTGTTCCAGGAAGAACTGGCTGTAAAGACATCATGAGCTGGTGAATTCGTTCCGCCTCTTCTTGAGATTGCACTCGCACATCTACTTCGGCTTCAGCATAATCGGCTACTACATTTCGCCCTACCCCGCCTGTAATTGTCCCCACATTAACCGTTGTTCCATTTGCATAATTGGTCAGCGAGTGCAAATGTTGAATATGATAGGTTATTTCTTGAATAGCTGAAATTCCTTTATCGTGATCAACTCCAGCATGAGCCGAAACCCCTGATACCTGAATCGTGTACTGCGAGCTACCCTTGCGCCACGTCTTTAATGCCCCATGAGGAGCTACCGGCGGTTCTAATATGAACGCTACCTCTGCTTTTTTCGCCTCCTCTTCCAAAATCAATCGAGAAGTCGGGCTACCGATTTCCTCATCTCCTGTAAGAAGAAGCACAATCGTCTTATCCTTTGGAAGGCGATTAAATCTACTCAGAGCTTGAATGGCAAAAATAGCTTGAAGAATCCCTGCTTTCATATCATAGACTCCGGGTCCGTATGCCTTTCCATCCTGGCAACGAAATGGTCGCTTTATACTCTCCTGTAGTGGCCATACTGTATCATAATGACCGACTAATAAGATTCTTTTCCTTCCTGTCCCTACCTCCCAGCGCAATTGGTCGCCATAGGTGGGGTTCGTATAACGGTGAACCCTTCCGCCCGTTAATTTATGCATGACTTTTATATACCAAGCAATCATTTTTTCGCTCTGTGATTTATGTTTAGAAGGAGAATCAATATTGACACTCTCTTCTAAGTGTTGCATAAAGCTAGGCAGTTGTTCTTGCAAATAAGTATATAGGGCCATAGGTAGATGACATCTCCATTAATGTTGTTGTGCGTTTAGTCCAAATAATCGATCTAAACCATATACCTTTTCCAATAAAAAGATAAAAAATAAGCTAATCAGAATAACAACCGATGATATAGAAGCCACCATTGGATCAAGTGATTCCTGCATGTAGGTAAAAATGGCGAGCGGTAACGTTGTTGTATCTGGAGCAACGAGGAATAAGGATACTGTCACATTATCAAAGGAAGTCAGGAACGAAAAAATAAATCCTGACAAGATCGCTGGACGCAACATCGGTAATGTAATATCCCAAAACACATGTACCGGTCTTGCCCCTAGCATATATGCCGCCTTTTCTAAGGTGTAATCAAAGGTAGTTAACCCCGTCAAAACAAGTCGTACGACATAAGGAATTGAAATTAATATGTGTGCTAGTAGCAAGCCCAAGAATGTTCCCCCAAGCCCAAGACGGGTAAAGAACAACAGCGCCGCGATACCAATAATCAGTGATGGCACGGTTAAAGGTGATAAGAGCAAGCCACTAATAAAATTTTTACCCTTAAATTGATACTTAGAGATTGCGATGGCAGCCATTGTTCCAATCAAGGTCGAAAGGATGGCCGTGATAGCTGCTAACTGGAGGCTAAACCAGAAGGCTTCTATAAACTCAGGCCGATCAAGGATTTGCTTATACCAATCCAAGGAAAACCCTTCTGGGGGAAACGATAGGTATCCAGCAGCAGTAAATGAGCTTGGAACAATAATCAAAAAAGGCGCATTTACAAAAATCAAAATGGCAACGGTGATAACACCTAGCCAAGAAAATTTACCTTGTCTCATGATGTAAACACCTCTTTATACCGTTTTGTTTCTACTAATCGACTAAACAAAGTGACCAGCACAACCGTACTTGAAAGCAATAAGATAGCGAGAGCTGCTCCCAATGGCCAGTTAAGGGTCGACATGATTTGTTCAAAGGCTAGTACAGGAATAACCTTAACCGACGTTCCTCCCATTAGGGCTGGTGTAACATAGGCACTCATCGACAAACTAAAAACCAGTGTAATGCCGGCAAACACACCAGGCATGCTCAGAGGTAAGGTTATGTGAAAAAAAGATTGAAGGCGTGTTGCTCCTAAGATAGAAGCCGCTTTATACAAGGAAGCATCAATGGTATAAAGACTAGTCGCAATTGCCAATACCATATAAGCAATAAACGCATCCGTTAAGCCTATAACAATACCTAATTCGTTGTATAACAAGCGGAGTGGCGTTTCAATAATCCCTACTTTTAGTAGCATGGTATTCAGCCAGCCTGTATCTCCCAAAATGACTACCCAGCCGAAATTTCGTATCACAACACTTATAAGATGTGGACACAAAATTAACATCGTGACGAGCCCACGCAGCTTTCCCTGTGTACGGGCCATAAACATCGCTACAGGATAGGCTAGTAGTAATGTGCAGGCAACGGTGTATAAGCTTAGAGAGATTGTTCGTCCTAGTATCTCTAGATAATAGGTATCCTGAAAAAACATGAGATAATTGGACCAACTAAACTGCCCCTCTGCTCCTTCCAAACTTAAAAGAAGAATGAAAAGCATAGGGATAAGAAAGACACCAAGTAAAATAATCATGGCCGGTAAAAGTAATAACAGATAGCCGAGTCGTTTTGACATCTTTACTCCCTCCTCTCCGCCATTACAAAAACATCTTCCTTTTCCCATTGACAAATGATCGTTGCTTCCTGCTTCATTTCTGTAAGCACACTCGATTCTTGTACGCGTACATCAAGCTGAGCTCCTCCAATCTGCACCCTACATTCCGTATAGGCACCAAGGAATGAGGAAAACGTCAGTTGTCCGTATACTTTATTATCCATGGAGGATCTATCGCTTGATCGATCATGTAACGAAAATAGTTTGATTTTCTCTGGACGGACATAGGCTATCACTCGCTGATCTATCTGTAGATTTTTGTTAGTCACAACAGCTTGTATCTCCCAATCTCCATCTGTTTTAATCGTCATGATCTGACCGTTTATAGCGGTAATACGACCAGGTATTCGATTTGACTTGCCAATAAACGTATGAACAAATTCTGTTGCTGGATGATGATAAATTTCGTGAGGTCGACCGATTTGCTCTACACGTCCATAATTCATGACTACTATTCGATCAGATAGGGATAAAGCTTCTTCCTGATCATGCGTAACAAAAATGGTCGTAACTCCAATTTCCTGATGTAGCCGTTTCAACTCATCACGTAATTCTTCACGTAATTTCGCATCTAGGTTGCTTAATGGCTCGTCAAGAAGTAACAATGACGGCTCTACAACTAATGCTCTGGCAATGGCAATACGTTGACGCTGTCCGCCTGAAAGCTGCTTGGGATATCGATCTGCTACATGTGGTAGCTTTACCAGCTCTAGGACCTTTTGGATTCGCTCCTTCTGTTCCGCTTTAGATATTTTGCGTAATTTTAACCCATAGCCAATGTTCTCCCCTACCGTCATGTGCGGGAATAAGGAATAGGTTTGAAATACCATACCCAATTCTCTCTTATAGGGGGGAACTCCATTCATCCTCTTGCCTTTAATGAGCAAATCCCCCTGGTCAGGATCTAAAAAACCGGCAATCATATTTAACGTTGTTGTTTTGCCACAACCAGAAGGACCTAGCAAGGAAATGAACTCGCCTTGCTCAATTTGAAGCTGGAAGTCATCAACAATAATCTGATTTTGGAACCTTTTCTGAATATTTATCAACTCTACATCCGGCACTCTTGTCAATATGGACACCTACTTTCCTACTTTGGGCGCAATTTCCTTGTTGAAATGATTAATCCACTCTCCCGTCTTACTTCCTAAAACGGCATAATCAAAGTTCACAACTTTGGTCCGATCAAAATCAAGCTGTTTTGCTACATCATCCGGCAAGTCCACTTTGGTAGCAGGATTGTAATATAATTTTGAAGCATACATGCTCTGCACCTCATCTGTTAGTAAGAAATTCATAAATTCCTTAGCTACCTCAGGATGCTTTGCCCCTTTAACCATAACCGCTACGTTTGGTACTATATTAGCCCCTTCTTTGGGAAAGACGAATTCAAGTGGTAATCCTGCTTTTTTTTGTGTAATGCTCCGCGCCATTGTCCACGCTGTGTAGGCAGAGGTCTTACTTTGCAAATTCTGTTGGAGCTGTGCAGCAGACTTTGCAAATGTAGGCATATATCCGGCAATCATCTCTAGCTTTTTGAAGCCCTCCTCCATTTCTTTTTCCGAACCACCATTGGCATACGCAAGCATGATTAACGCACTACGCCCGAAGTTGCTAGTAATATCAGTTAAAATCAAATTTCCTTTCATTTCAGGACGAGCTAGATCATTCCAGGATTCTGGCACAGGTAACCCCTTTTCCTTAATGAGGTCAGTATTATAGGAGATGCCCATAGGTGTGAAATTAACCGTAACTCCTGAATTTTCTAACACTTTTAAGTCATCAGCTACGTTAGCCGCATTGGGGATATCTGTTGCTGTAATCGGTTGCCATAATCCTTCTGTACGGCCTTTTTCTTGCTCACCGCCCTCTATGATGGCTACGTCTATTTGTGGAGAGTTTTTCTGTGCCTTTATCTTGGCTACAATTTCCGTAGAAACACCTGATACATAGGAGAGCTTTACATTCGGATGTTTTTCATTAAATTTTTTAAAAATCTCGTCTTTCATCAATTTTTCTACGGTAGCGCCATTTCCAGCAATAACGAGCTTGTCTTCGAATTGAGATTTTGCCTCATTGCTTCCCGCTGGTTGTGCTGAGCTTCCACAGCCTGCCACCAATATTGCCGAAAGTGCAATAACCGATAAAACTGACCACGCTTGTTTCTTCATCATAAGCACCCCATACTCTCTTTTATTGTTCTTTTATAGTGAACTCTGTTATCCATATAGGAACGATATGTGAATTTTAGCATGAATATTTTCAAAAATCAATTATTTGTGAAAATTATGTGTCCATGATACAATACCGTTACATCAGGGCTTTTCCCCTATTTTTTGGAATATCAGTCAATCGTGTATGACTTTTCATAGGAAAGGAATAATCGGATGGACAACTTCTTATCTTCCGTTAAAAAAAGCTGTCATCTTATGCAACTCTTTTTAGATTCTCCTAGAGAATTGGGTGTAACAGAAATAAGTAAAAAACTGGCGATGTCCAAAAGCGCCGCACATAAATTACTAACCACACTTGAGAGCGAGGGCTTTATTCGCCAAAACCAAAAAACCAAGCAATATGCGCTTGGTTATACCTTACTTGAATTAGGTTCAAAGGTATTACGTGATCACAATACCGTAGAATATACAAAACCCCATCTTGTAGAACTGGCAGGCGAGACCAAAGAATTGGTATGTCTTTGTATTATGGATGGTAAAGATGCTATTTATGTGGACAAAATCGACTCTGAATATCCTATTCGCTTTACCGTTGATGCCTATCGGCGGTTTCCTTTATATGCGACAAGTAGTGCTCGGTGTTTGCTTGCTTATCAATCCGAGACTTTTATTGATGAAGTTCTTGCATCTGGGCTAAAAGCATACACACCTCAATCCCTTACTTCTACTGAGGAAATGAAACAGCGTCTGACAACGATTAGGAGAAACGGCTATGAAGTTAGCTCCAATCTGCGCAATGTTGGTGTGACGGCTATTGCTGCCCCTATTTTTGATGCAACCGGACAAGCCATCGCTTCCATCAGTCTAATCGGTCCATCTGAACGTATGCTTCCTCATATGAATGATTTTCAGCAGAAAGTATTACGAACCGTTTCCCAATTATCACTTGGTTTAGGGTATCACCACTAGCATAAAAACCCCTTTGGGCAGAAAAGCCAAAGGGGTTTTTGTGAATGTTTGAAAGCATTCCTTATGTTTCACTCGTCGACAGATTATGAAAGATTACATCTTTTCAATTACACTTTTTACTAAGGAAAGAAACTCCGCTTTTACCTTCTCAGTCGTCTCCATTACCTCGTCATGGGATAATGGTTGATCAAGAATTCCTGCCGCCATATTGCTGATGCAAGAAATACCGAGTACCTCTATGTTCATATGGCGAGCCACGATTACCTCTGGTACTGTAGACATCCCAACAGCATCTCCGCCCAGAATACGCAACATGCGAATCTCAGCAGGAGTTTCATAGGATGGGCCTAATAGCCCTGCATACACGCCTTCTTGTAATTGGATGCCCAATGTAGCTGCAATCTCTTTAGAAAGCTTACGTAAGCGTTTGGAATAAGCTTCAGACATATCAGGGAAGCGAGCGCCTAAAGACTCATCATTTCCTCCGATTAACGGATTGCGATACGTCAGATTGAGATGATCAGAAATTAACATCAAATCACCTGGTTTATAGGATTCATTGATGCCACCTGCTGCATTCGTAACAATGATGGTTTCTACACCAATCGCTTTCATGACACGAATCGGGAACACAACAGCTTCCAATTCATGCCCTTCATAGTAGTGAAAGCGTCCTTGCATCGCTACTACCTGCTTGCCTTTCAATTTTCCAATAACAAGCTGCCCTTTATGTCCGACTACTGTTGATTTTGTAAAATGGGGAATCTCGTTGTATGGAATAACAGTAGTTTCTTCAATTTCATCTGCCAAAACACCTAGACCTGAGCCTAAAACTAAGCCGATGGTTGGCTTTTCAGTAAGCTTTTCCTCAATAAACGCCTTTGCTTCAAGAATTTTGGACATGTATGCTCTCCCCCTACAATTGAGCTAAGAAACTTTGACCGATTTTCGGCATTTTCACTTCGAAGTTTTCGGCAATGGTTGCCCCTAGGTCAGCAAATGTTTCACGCACACCTAGATTTTTGCCTGTCTCCAAGTTTTTGTAGTAAGCCAGTATAGGTACATATTCGCGAGTATGATCAGTACCATGATGAGTTGGGTCATTTCCATGATCAGCTGTTATGATAAGTAAATCATTTTCTTTTAAAGCTGCCAGTAGCTCAGGAACGCGTGCGTCAAACTCCATTAACGCTTTTCCGTACCCTTCTGGATCGCGGCGATGACCATATTTGGCATCGAAATCAACTAGATTTACAAAGCTAAGCCCTGTAAAGGATTCTTGCATGCTTTGAAGTAGTTTATCTACTCCATCCATGTTGTCCTTGGATCGAATCTCTTTACTTACACCCTCTCCTGCATAAATATCAGAGATTTTACCAATCGCAATGGAAGTGAGTCCTGCCTCTACAAGGTTGTTCATAACCGTATTGTCAAATGGTTTCACAGAGTAGTCATGACGATTTGAAGTACGTTCAAATGCCCCTGGTTTTCCTAAAAACGGACGAGCAATTACACGTGTAACCGCATATTCGTCACGCAGTGTAAGCTCACGGGCAATCTCACAGATCTTGTATAGCTCTTCTAGCGGTACGATTTCTTCATGAGCAGCAACTTGGAATACGCTATCAGCAGACGTATACACAATTACTGCACCTGTTTTCATATGCTCTTCGCCTAATTCATCCAGAATTTCAGTTCCAGATGCTACCTTGTTACCTAATACTTTACGCCCGATGCGTTGCTCGAATTCCTCAATTAATTCTTGTGGAAATCCATCTGGATATGTATTAAACGGAGTAGATACATGCAACCCCATAATTTCCCAATGTCCAGTTGTTGTATCTTTCCCCATAGAGATTTCTTTCATTTTGCCATAGTGTGCGCGAGGTGCAGCCACAGCTGGTACATTATGTAGCGGAGCAATAGTACCCAGACCTAATTCTGCAAGATGCGGAAGTGCGAACCCATCTACCTTTTGTGCAATATGACCAAGTGTATGAGAACCTTCATCATTAAATTTCTTAGCGTCAGGCAATTCACCAATTCCAACACTATCCAACACAATTAAAAATACACGCGAAAAACGATTCATTTGTGTGTTCCTCCTTATGCACTTGAAGTCTGCCTTGTAAAGTGTACGTCCATCTCTTTAGGCACGAGGATGTGTTTTTGCATAGACATCTTTGATGCGCGTACGCGTTACATGCGTATAAATTTGAGTGGTAGAAATATCGGCATGTCCCAACATTTCCTGTACAGATCGCAAGTCTGCACCATTTTCTAAAAGATGTGTTGCAAAGGAGTGTCGCAAGGTATGCGGTGTAATCTCCTTTTGGATTCCCTCTTGTAAGGCATATTTTTTAATAATTTTCCAAAATCCCTGGCGCGTAATCTGTGTGCCTAAATGATTTAAAAACAACGCCTGGTCTGAACTTGCCTTAACAAGCTGTGGACGCCCCCGATCCAAATAGGTTCGGATTACTTGAATGGCAATGCTACCAAGTGGAATCATGCGTTCCTTGGAACCTTTCCCCATACATTTGACAAAGCCCATGTCCAAATTAATATCCCCCAGTTGTAAGGATACTAACTCGGAAACGCGAATTCCGGTCGCATATAGTAATTCTAGCATGGCTTTATCACGATATGCTATAGGTACATTTCCTTTTGGACCATCTAATAACCGCTCTACCTCTTCTACTGACAGCACCTTAGGCAACCTTTTCTCGATTTTGGGTGTTTCCAGATGAATGGATGGATCAGTTGTCATATGACGGTCTCGAACCAAGAACTGATAAAAGGCACGTATGGATGCCATATTTCTAGATAAGGTAGCCGTAGCCCGTCCTTTCTCTTGAAGCATGAAGAGATAGCCAACGATATGAGTACGTGTAGTATCTTCTATCTTGCTAATTCCCTGGTCATTCAAATAAGCAGCGTACATTACCAAGTCATGTTGATAGGATTCCAGCGTATTTGCTGCAAGTCCTTTTTCTACTGCGAGAAAGTGGGTAAACTGATCGATTAGCGTATCCATGAAGCCACTTCTCCTCCTGGATTAATTATACCAGAGTGGTACCTTATACATTTCAACAGCGCACTTACAAAATCCTGCTTTTTCATTCTCCTTCCAAGAAAAAAAGCTGAAGGCGCTCTAAATACCAGTCCAACTCAGATACGGGTTTATTGTTCAGCCATTTTACCACCTTAACAGCATTCCCGGTAGGTTCTCTATAGGGATTTGCCGGCAAAAGATGGTGTGATAAGTAGGATACTACTCCATAGCTAAACAAGGAACAAGTGACAAAAAGCAAAAAGAATCGAATTAATTCCATAAAACGGCGAAATGGAAAACTCATTGCAACAGCCCCTTGAGCACGGTTGTTGCTATTTTATGCCTTTTTGTCCCTATTCATGACTTTCATGAACAAGAAAAAAACTTCTCCTTTACTATGGAGAAGTTTTTACTTGTAGTCTTCCAAATTAACTTTATCAAGACAACGATGGCAGATTCCATAAAAACTGAGTCGGTGATCTGTTACAGCAAATTTGTAGTCCGCTTTTACCTTCTCTTCTGTTCCCACTAACAAATCTTCGAATATCTCATCCACCGTACCACAATGTAAGCATATTAAGTGATGATGGTGATGTTTAGCATTATCATCTCGGAGGTCATAACGCGCTACTCCATCGCCAAAGTTCATTTTATGGATAATCCGCAGCTCACTCAATAGCTCCAAGGTCCGATATACCGTCGCTAAGCCAATCTCAGGAGCTTTGTCTTTTACCTTTAAGTAGACATCCTCAGCGCTGAGATGATCTGCTTCATTCTCCAGTAAGACACGAACTGTAGCTTCGCGTTGCGGAGTCAATTTATAGTGGTGCGAATGTAATTGTTGCTTTATCTTTTCTATTTTTTCTTCCATGTATGCCCCTCCCCGTTCGCATCAAACCTGTACTTATTATAGAGGAGAGAAATCTATTTAGTCAAATACATAAGTTCTTATCTTATAATTATTCTTAATTAATAGCGTACTGCATTAATAATGGCGACAAAAAAGTCTCCAATAAAGCAGCAGCTATCAGGATTATAAACATGCTCCCCATTAAAATCGAATAATGAGCGAAATGGGGCATAATGCTATCTCGACGTGTAACTAATCTAGTACGAACCAAACGAAGAGAAAATGAAATACCTGCAACGCCGGCAATGAGCATAGCGGGAACCACTAACATATTTTGCGGAAGAACACCGAGCAGAGCAAACGTCACTCCCTTCCATTGCAATTCTCCTACGAGAAATCCAACGGTAAAACCAACAATGATACCCTTAAGAAATAATAGGAGCAAAATCATAGGCAATCCAATAATGGACATTCCTAATACCCACAGTATCAAAATTGTTTTTAAGTGATATCCAAACGCTTGTTGAAAATGTAGGGAGGAATCCGTTATGCCGCTTTTATCAAAGTTAGAGAAAAAATAATTGAGAAAGCCAAGCAATTCATGGCGCTGTGACAAATCAAGCGAATTAACAAGCACAGCTCCAAAGATAATACCCATTGTAAATAGGACGATGGTAAATAGGAAAAGGGATTGGTTTTCTTTTAAATAAAGTTGGATGCCATGTCCAAAGCGGTTACGCAAGACGGCCCCCTCCTTGGCTGTCAGGATACTTACAATCTATGCACCGCTTGTCTATTCTATGACTAATAAATAGGTGTTACTCCCCTTTTTCTTCCATCACCTTTCCATAGATCCCAGCTCGACCTGCTTGAATCAATAGCTCGCCACGCCTTGCCTTTACAATCGTACTCGTCACTTTTTCACCTAATATCTGACACAAAATCTCCTCATCTACTCGGTGAAGAACATCCATTTCGGTTCCGATTTTTTCATAGATTTTTTGCCGCATTTTAGGGCCTATCCCTGGTAAAAACTCTAAAGGAATCTGCTCTACATACGGTGGACGATGAGTAGGATGCACCCCGATTGGCACATCAGCTAACTGATCTATCCGTTGGCTAACACCTCTTACCATCCGTTTATACCCACACGCAGGGCACCGTCCCAGCTCATTCTCTTGTTCCATGGACCCACATCCCTGACACGCTGTTTGGTGATACTTACCTAGCTGTGGAGATAGCCCATAATTAGACGCAACCCTTCTGCCTTGCTCACGCCGCATCGCCATCGCCCACTCCTGGAAGCTTGGTTGCTTTAGCAAGATCGCTTGATATTCCCTACCAATCTTTTGTAAGGAATGGGCATCTGAATTTGTCACAAAGGTTTTCTCATGCAACTCCTGTAGCCGATCTGTCATCTTTGTATTTGCACTTAAACCTAGCTCAACTGCATAGACCAAGCTAGGATCGGCAACCTCGCTAAGATGATCCGTACAGCTCCCATAAAGCCCTTTATGAGGTGTAAAGATGTGTGCTGGTATCATAAGTCCCTCGTGCCGGTCAATAAAATGCTGGAGCTCAAGAAGGCTTGTATATACGCGTTGTGAGCTTAGGTGTACATTCTTGCAACGAACAGCCAACCACTCCGTGAAGAGACGCATCCTGCGCAAATCAGGTATATAACACAAAAAATGAGCTTCTCCCCTATTAGGTTCCTTAATTTCAACCTCACAGCCGAGCAGTAGAAGTGTTCGTTTATAATAGATGCCTCCATCGGGATGAGCTATAGCCATTTTTCGATCAATCAATTCCTGCAATTCAGCCTGCACCTCGGGAGCATGCGCGTCTATCACACCAATGATCTCCATTCCCTTACGCTCAGAGGCTTCCTCCAAAATACTATGAAGCGTCATTTTTCTGGAAGCCGTAATTTTCACAGCCTTACCTGACATCGTTCCGCCAATGTGTATATGTAAATCCGCAAAGAAAGAGGACAGCATGATTACAGACGCTGATTCAAACGCTCATTTTCCATTACAAACAAAGCAAGAACGGTTTTAGCGTCTCGAATCTCTCCCGCTTCATGAAGTTTTCTAGCTTCTTCAAGTGTCACGTACATCACTTCAACAAATTCATCTTCGTCAGGTTTGCATTCTCCCTCGACCAATCCCGTAGCCATGTACAGATGTAAAAGCTCATCTGCAAACCCCGGTGAGGTATAAAACGAGCTGATATGTTTATACTCCTTGGCTTTAAAGCCAGTCTCTTCTTCTAATTCACGCTTGGCACACTCTAAAGGATCTTCTCCCCTCTCAAGCTTACCAGCAGGAATTTCTACAATAGATCGCTCCAATGGTTTACGAAATTGACGCACAACGATCAATTTGCCATCCTCTGTAATCGGCATAACCGCTACAGCACCTTGATGCTTCACAATCTCCCGTTTAGCTGTATGACCATTCGGTAGTTCTACATCGTCAACCTGAACCGAAATAATTTTGCCGTCGTAGATTTTTTTCGTAGCAATCGTTTTTTCATATAACGAATCGTGCTGAGCTTGTTTCATGGATGTTTCCTCCTAAAGGACAATGTTTTTTGCTGCTTTTGCACACCATACTTTTCATAAAAATACCTATTTACCTTTGAAATCATTCACCTTTTAGTTCTTTTTTCGAATCCCTCTCCATATCTTAGCATCAAGAATAGCTTGTACAACCCTTTCTCAGAAAATCTCTCCTCGAATTTCAATGACCACAACTTCTTACATAAAACTACAGTTCTAGGTACACTCTCAATCAGTTGTACATAACTCTTCTAAATCCAAAGGGGGACATTAGGATGAAATTATATACAGATTTGAAACAGTTACGCTTGGTTGGGAAAGTAAATGAAATTCAGGCCGCTCTGCGTGGCTTATCTGAGCAGCCCATCACATTACATGACTATTTACAGCAAATAAATCAGCCCAAGGTCTAAACGGTACTTAGTTCATTTCGACTAGTTGCTTAAGCCACCAGGCAGTTTTGGCCATTATATCAGCGGTTATAAAGGGAGTCGGGTCTTCCTTCCAATTCCGTCCCATCGAGGAAAGCTTCTCTAGGTGATGCCTTTTATACAGACTATCAATCTCTGATACTGTCCCTGCTTTTTGTCTGAGGATAATATGTTTTTTCGCCAAAGATGATTGTTCTATCTGGCTTTCGATATGTAGATCACGTGCATCTCCAAACAGAGGTATCGGTAGAAGTACAGGTCGAAGCACAAATTTCTTTAACAGGGTGGTTGTATGATGACTAATGCCATAGTGCCGTTCTCTTTTATCTCCAAAGCTAATTCTTGGTAAAAAAAACGGTACTCCGCCCAGAATATCCACATGATGCAAAATATCCGCTAATTGTAAGCCTGTGAAGCCATAAGGCGTACCTGTACCTACTCCGCCAGGTCCAGGCGTACAAATGATCCAATCCGCTTGATACACATGTTTTGCAGCTAGTAGGCCCGTTACGGTATTGACGCATTCTCCATCTCCCCCAAAAGCCTGACCGGTCGTAATGGTGGCGTGTACATATTCGTTGCTTACAAGCCAGTGTACATGCTGTGATAGGGAGAGTGGCAGTGCGGTATGGTCCGTCATCATATAAACAATTCGTGCTTCTGGCATCCGTTCTTTTAATTGAACGCATAATGCAGGCAGCATACTATGTAATTCTGCTATCAGTACAAAACTCCCCGCTAAAGACAATTCCTCCTGAGCAAATAGCCCATGATAGGGACTCTCCTGTTCTTCTAGTGTATCCACGGCCATCTGCCAGGGAGTATAGCGCATTTTCATAATATGCCCGTATTTTGATGGGTAATGTTGTCTATTACAAAAAGGTTCCAGAGCCATTATAAAGTCTGTCCCACCGGTTCCTAACTCCAAATGAGTTGCTGAAACATTAAGCAACACTGATTTCCCCACCCTTACATCTTCTTTTTGACCATAATAAATAGCACGTTGTTTTTTACCATCTGCTCGCTGAACGAGTACTTCTGTAACTCCTGTTCGTTCTTCTATACAGGTAAGAATATGACCTGCCATCATTTGTTGCATTCTCTTCATCCTCATCCATTTTATTTCTTAAAAAAGATGGAACATTATACATTCCATACCTATGCCCCTCCTCTTCCAAACTTTCTAGGACATACAAAAAAGAGCTTGGTGCGATGACCAAGCTCTTTTCCTATTCGTTATTCTACACATTCAGCGATAACCGCTAGTACCAATTCAGAAGCCTTGTATAGCTCCTCTAAAGGCATGCGTTCATTTTTTGTATGTATCTCTTCATACCCGATACCAAAGTTGACAGATGGGATGCCATGTCCGTTAAACACGTTACCGTCACTGCCCCCGCCACTATTGGTTAGCTTCGGCTCGCGATCTACACGTTTAACCGCAGCAATTGCTTTTTGTAGCACTGGCGTACCTTCATCAAATTTATAGCCGGAATACATAAACTTAACATCATTTTCACAAGTCGCCCCAAGCTCAGAAGCCACTTCTTCAAAAGCAGTCGTCATTTTTTTCACTTGTGCTTCTAATTTTTCATTTACCATACTACGTGCCTCAGACCAAATCTCCACGTAATCTGTAACGATATTGTAAGCGCGACCACCTTCAAAACGGCCAATGTTTGCAGTAGTATCTTCATCAATACGTCCAAGCGGCATACGTGAAATAGCCTTGCTAGCCACAGTGATAGCACTTATGCCATCCTCTGGATTCACACCGGCATGAGCAGCTTTTCCGTGGATTTTGGTAACAATGCGGTATTGGCCAGCTCCAGCTTTGACAATTTCGCCCACTTTCCCTGTTGAATCCAAAATAAAGCCCATTTCTGCCTTTAATTTGCTCGCATCCATGTGACGTGATCCAACTAGGCCAGATTCCTCACCAACGGTTAATACAACCTGGATAGATGGGTGGGGTAGGTTTTTCTCTTTTAATGTACGAATCGCTTCAAAGATCGCCGCGATACCTGCTTTATCGTCAGCACCCAGTATCGTAGTACCATCTGTTACAACATACCCATCTTTAATGGAAGGCTTTACACCTTTGCCTGGAACGACGGTATCCATGTGGCAGCTAAACAAAATGGCAGGACCCTTAGCAGTACCTTCTAGGTTAGCAAACAAATTGTTCGCACTATGTTCTGTTTTGGAAGCAACATCATCTTCCTCTACAGAAAAGCCCAAGCTTGCCAATTTATCCTTTAATACCTCAGCAATCGCTGCTTCTTCTTTTGTTTCACTGTCAATCTGTACAAGTTCCAAAAACTCTGCAAGAATTCGTTCTTGATTAATCACATTGACTTCCTCCGTTCCCAATTCTCTATGTAACCCTTTTAGTATACCGTAAAAAAGGAGTCTGTACTATTCAGTCGGAACTTTTTTTCTTTCCCATTTCGCATAGCTATAAGGGAATATTGCCATGTTTTTTTGCAGGGCGCTCCTCACGTTTCGTCTTTAGCATGTCCAGAGAATGAATAAGGTATTTTCTCGTTTCTCTCGGATCAATAATATCATCTACCATGCCATGCTCTGCTGCTACATAAGGATTGGCAAATTTTTCACGGTATTCAGTAATTTTTCGTTGTCTAGTCTCCAAAGCATCTTCACTTTTCTCAATTTCTTTTGCAAAAATGACACTAGCTGCGCCCTCTGGCCCCATCACCGCTATCTCCGCATTAGGCCAAGCATATACAACATCAGCACCAATGGCTTTGGAATTTAGCGCAACGTAAGCACCGCCATATGCTTTACGAGTAATGATGCTTATTTTTGGTACAGTTGCTTCTGAGTATGCATACAGAATTTTGGCTCCATGTCGGATAATTCCCCCATGCTCCTGATTTACTCCAGGAAAAAAGCCGGTCACGTCCACAAAGGTAACTAACGGAATATTAAAACAATCACAAGTGCGAATAAAACGTGCCAATTTATCAGACGAATCAATATCAAGTCCCCCTGCCATTACTTTAGGCTGATTGGCAATAAAGCCTAAAGGTTGACCTTTTAACCGCCCAAATCCAACCACAACATTTCTAGCAAATTGTGATTGAATTTCCATGAAATCTCCATCATCTACAATAAGTTTCAACACCTTTTTCACGTCGTATACCTTAGTCCCAGCGACAGGAACAATGTCTAGCATCTCCTCTAGCCAATTCCCCTCTTCCCCGTCAAACAAAATAACAGGAGGCTCTTCGCGGTGGTTTTGAGGCAAAAACTGAAGGAGACGGCGAACTTCTTCCAGCACTTCCGCCTCCGATTCAGACGTAAAATGAGCAACTCCACTTATGCTGGAATGAACCTTTGCCCCGCCAAGATCTTCACTAGAAATTCTTTCCCCTGTAACAGTTTCAATGACCTTGGGGCCCGTGATAAACATCTGCGAGCTTTTTTCTACCATAAACACAAAATCAGTGATAGCAGGCGAATAAACGGCTCCTCCAGCGCATGGTCCAAGAATGACCGAAATTTGTGGAATAACACCTGAATAGATAGAATTCCGATAAAAAATATGCCCATAGCCATCTAGGGAAACGACCCCTTCTTGGATGCGTGCTCCTCCAGAATCATTTAAGCCTACCACAGGGGCGCCATTTTTCGCCGCCAAATCCATAATATTAGCAATTTTCTTAGCGTGCATTTCACCTAACGCCCCACCAAAGACAGTAAAGTCTTGGGCAAACACATAAATCGTCCGTCCCTGAACTTTTCCGTATCCTGTCACAACGCCTTCCCCAGGGGCTTCCAGCTTATCTAGTCCAAACAGATTGCTGCGATGCTTTACGAATGGCTGAAGCTCTACGAAGGTTCCTGAATCCACTAACAGATCAATTCTTTCACGAGCTGTGAGCTTTCCACGTCTATGCTGGGCTTCGATTCGTTCATCTCCGCCGCCCAATTCTATTTTATTCTTCCGCTCGTATAGCTCGTCAATCTTAGTGTACATCTCATCACTCATCTGCCAGCCCCTCCTTCTGCTGTTCATACTGGCATAGCTCGAATAATACGCCATTCGCCGCTTTAGGATGCAAAAAGGCTATCTGTGCTCCATGCGCCCCTAGCTTCGCCTGTTCATGGACAAGCTGTACTCCATTCTGTTTAAATTGCTGCAATCGTCCCTCAATATCATCCACATCCAATGCAATATGATGAATACCCTCGCCTCGTTTTGTAATAAAGCTAGCGATTGGGCTCTCCGGGGAGAGAGGCTCCAATAGTTCCAGATTCGTTTCTCCAATTTGCAAAAAGGCAACCTCGACCTGCTCTGATTCCACTTTTTCCCTTCCCTTAAGCTGTAGACCTAATTGTTCCGTGTAAAAGGGAAGGACCGCTTCAATTGACTGGACAGCGATGCCTATATGAGCAATTCGTTTGGGAGTTTCGTGCCAGCTATCCCTTTTGGGTCTCGCCTTGCTTCGAACAAAGTCTACAGCCGCCTGTGTTGGAGTACCCGGTGTAAAAATTTCAGCAATCCCCTGTTCTTTTAGGAAAGGAATATCTTCTTGCGGAATCACTCCGCCGCCAAAAACCATAATATCCTCAGCCTGCTGCTCTCGTAACAAACGAATTACTTCAGGAAATAATTCATTATGCGCCCCAGATAAGCAGGACAAACCAATAAAATCAACGTCCTCTTGAATCGCCGCATGTACAATTTGTGCAGGGGTTTGACGCAAGCCGGTATATACGACCTCCATCCCTGCATCACGTAAGGATTGAGCGATAACGAGTGCACCGCGATCATGGCCATCCAAACCTGGCTTTGCTACTAATACACGAATTTTTTGTTTCATCGTTGTCTTTCCTCCTTCGACCCGATTAAACCGCCCGGTACTCCCCAAAAACCTGACGTAAAACCCCACAGATTTCTCCAATCGTGGCATAAGCGCGTACACAGTCGAGAATAAACGGCATTACATTTTCTGTGCCCTCTGCGGCTGTCTTTAATCGACCGAGCGTTTGATCAACAAAAACCGCATCTCGACGATTACGCAGGTTTCCCAGTCGCTCCGTCTGTTTTGTACCAATCGATGGATCTACTCGTAAAAGCTCAGGCTGCGTCTCATTCTCAAGCGTGAACCGATTGACGCCTACTACCACTTCTTCTCCAGACTCAATATTACGTTGTGTTTCATAGGCTTGCTTGTGTATCTCACGTTGCATATATCCTGCTTCGACTGCCGCAACTGCGCCACCCATTTTCTCGATTTTGTCCATATAAGCCAGAACGCCTTTTTCAATCTCGTCAGTTAAGGCTTCCACATAATACGAGCCGCCCAATGGATCGACCGTATCTGTAACCCCGCTTTCATGGGCAATAATCTGCTGAGTGCGTAGGGCAATACGTGCAGAGTCCTCAGTGGGCAGAGCAAGAGCTTCATCACGGGAATTGGTATGCAAGCTCTGTGTTCCACCCAATACAGCCGCCAACGCTTGTAAAGTAACTCGCACAATATTATTATCTGGCTGCTGCGCCGTTAAGGTAGAACCGCCTGTTTGTGTATGAACACGGAACTGCCAAGATTTTGGCTGCTTTGCTCCATAAACATTTCTCATTAAATTTGACCAGATTCTTCTGGCAGCTCTAAATTTTGCGACTTCTTCAAAGAAATGATTATGTGCATTAAAAAAGAAAGATAACTGCGGAGCAAAAAGATCGATATCAAGGCCTGCTTGCAATGCTGCTTCTACATATGCTCTGCCATCCGCTAGAGTAAACGCTACCTCTTGTACAGCACTAGAACCCGCTTCTCGAATATGGTACCCACTAATGCTGATCGTGTTCCATTTAGGCACATGTTGCGCACAGTACGCAAAAATGTCTGTAATCAGACGCATAGAGGGCTGCGGTGGAAAAATGTAAGTACCCCTAGCAATATATTCCTTTAAAATGTCATTTTGAATTGTGCCGCTTAGGGCGTGTGACGGTGTTCCTTGTTTCTCTGCAACAACGATGTACATGGCCAATAATACAGAAGCCGGTGCATTAATGGTCATAGAGGTACTCACTTTATCGAGCGGAATCCCCTGTAATAAGGTTTCCATGTCTTCCAAGGAATCAATTGCAACACCAACCTTCCCTACTTCTCCCACCGACATAGAATCATCGGAGTCATACCCAATTTGTGTAGGTAGGTCAAAAGCAACGCTTAGTCCAGTCTGTCCCTGCTCTAACAGGTAGCGAAACCGTTTATTCGTTTCTTCTGCTGAGCCAAATCCAGCATACTGACGCATCGTCCAAAAGCGCCCTCTATACATCGTAGGTTGAACGCCACGAGTATATGGATATTCTCCGGGAAGACCGATTTGATCCATATATGATTGATTCACTTCTTTAGGCAGATAAAGCTGCTCGACTTCCAAATCGGAAGAGGTGGAAAACCTTTTCTTGCGTTCCGGTATTTTCTCGAGCCGTTGATTCAACCGTTGTTGCCAGTCCTGATAGATTTGGGTAAAATTATGATCAGACACGTGTTCTCCCCCAATGCCAGCATAATGGAAAAATTAAGAATTCTCCTCTATTTTATTCTAGCATAGCCTCGCCGTTTTTCAATCAACGGTAGTAGCATTTGTACATTTAAGTAAGCAGATTCAATTTTTAGAAATGATGGCTTTACCTCCCTCTGGTTACAGTAAAGCCTTTTGCAACATTATTGAACATAAGAAAAGGAGCTGTCCCATATTGAAACATCAATCTACTATCGCCAAAATTCTGGTCGTTATTCTTGTATTGGCTCTCATTGTTCCGATGATTTTTCAATACATTTAGGAAACACTCTCCTATAACCATTAAAAAATACCCCCAGTCAAAAGATGGACTTGCATGGATGTCCATCTTTTCTGGGGGTATTTGGCTTTAAGCTACGTTCTTATTTAAAAATAATGACGCTGGAAGAAGCGTTATCCCATGCTAGGTTGAAGCGCAAGTTATCAGTGATTGTACGAATTGGTAACATTGGTACATTGTTTTTCAATTGTACAGCGGTTGGCAGAGTATAGTTCTTACCATTGATGTTGACAACCTTTGAACCTACTTTGAAGCTCATTGTTGTTTTTCCATATTTTACAGTAGCAGCCGCTTTTGTGTAGGTTGTGCTTACTTTCAACCCATCACGTACAAAGGTAGCTGGTACCATCGTATTACCATTCACTGTGTAAGGAGCTACAGCCAATGGGAAGGTTTTTCCTTGTGTTTTAAAGGATGCTGCACCTACTTTAAAGCTGATTCCGTTTTGCGCACCGACCGTTACTTGACGAATGAACAACGGATTTTTTTCAGCAGATGTATAAACGCCTACATTGTAAATATTAGATGCTCCAGGTGTTTGGATTTTTGCATTTTCATTTACTGCTACGCTTACTGCTTGACCTGCAGGTAGGTTAACTGATGGGTAGATAACCAAGTTTTGTCCACGAGTACCAACATAGCTTGGATATGTGCCATTAACGGTCACAGCTGTTGTTGGAATAGTCGTAGGGACACGGAAGGTTGTTGGCATAACCACTTCAATATAATCAGATGTGCTAAGACCAACGCCTAGCGCCTTAATTCCAACAGTCATACCAGTAATTGCATTTGGATTAGGCTTGCTAAGTGCTACAGTCGCTGTGCTATTGTTAGCAGGAACCACAGGTACTGTAGGATTAGTTGGGTTTGTTGGGTTTGTCGGATACGTAGGATTAGTCGGATTTGTTGGTGTTACTCCTCCTGCTGCTACAGTAAACGATTTAGAACGATAAGTTGTATCTCTATATTTTACAGCCAGATCGTAGTTGCCTGTTGATGTAGGCATTTTAAGGAACGCGTCGTTTTTAAATTCGATACGTACACGATCTGTACTAGAGAAGTTATAAGGTGTTGACAAGGTTACCGTACGACCCGAAACTCCAGTAGATCTCGCAGGAGTTCCATTGATTGTTACAGATGAGCTAAAAATATAGCCTGGAACCATATCTTGGGTAGGAAATTCTACATAAATATCATTGCCGCCTCTAAGTTCATCCCTTAATCTTACATCCATTGCCACAGAACTGCGAGCTCCTGCTTTGTTATCGGATAAAGTGACACTGTAGTCACTATCTACAGAGGAGGAACCTTTTTTCATTTCAAATTCTTTTGAAACGTAGGTCGTATTTCTATAATCAACTTCTACTTTAAAAGAGCTACTAGAAGAAGGGGTTCTGATCCCCGCATCTTTGTTAAATTTAATCGTCAGCCTTTTATCGCCGTCCGCTTTCGAGCTAGGCTTAATTTTAACTGTTCTTCCAGATACCTCAACGTCTTTTGGAGAATATCCATTTAATTCAACGTCACTTGTGCTGATTTTATTAGGTACCATGCTAGAGTAAGGGAATGTCACTTCTACATACTTTGTATCGTCTAGCTTGTCATTTAAATCAATTCGGGAAATTTCAAGAGATGTTTTTTCATCTTGATATTTGCTTCCAAAGTCGACGGAAAAGGCGCTTTTCTCAGTTTTGCTTTTGGAAGAAGAGCTTTTACTTTTCCCGATTTTAATTGAGTCTGTTGATTTTCCTTCTCCATCATCTACAGAGATATCATATTCGTCGTCATCATCAGGGTTACCGACATCCTTGATAACAATTTCTACATCATCACCATCATCAATTTTCTTACTGATTTCAATGGTGATTTTTCCACGGCTAACAGATACGTCTTTTGGCTTGCTTCCATTTACTTTGATCGAATCTTCATCAACGTCTCTCAAGTCAAAATCTGTACCAAAATTTACAACGATCTCATCACCCTTTTTTAGATCATCTTCTGCTTCAAATTCAAGGGTGTAGGTCGTTGTCTTATCTGTTTTCGTATCTTTTGCATCAACAGACAAACCCTTAGCTGCGTATGTACTCTGCGGAACAGAGACCAAAGGTGTAATTGCTAGAGTCGATGCTAGCAGTAGGAATGCGCCTCTCTTTAGTTGTTTATTCATAATTCTCCTCCTGTTCACTCTCGATTTTTTGCCTTTGGATAAATTCAACTCTCCCTTTCAGTGTACCATTAACAGAATGTTAATAAGACAAAGTTGTTCATAACATTAAGGCAATTTTAAAATAGTATCCATTATTTAATACGAACAAATCGTGAAAAAGTTACATAAAAAAACCAAAAAAATGAGGAAGATTACCTATCTTCCTCATTTTTTCCATTTTATTTCGTGTTAGTAAACCTTCGTTTCTGGGCCAATGGCTTCCAATTTCGCCTTTACACTTTGCAGGAATCGGCCACATACTAACCCATCCAGAACACGATGATCAAGAGATAAACACAGATTAACCATGGAACGAACAGCAATCATATCGTTTATAACTACTGGACGTTTCACGATGGATTCCACGCTCATAATCGCCGCTTGCGGTGCATTGATGATAGGCTGTGACAGCACAGAACCAAATGATCCAGTATTATTTACGGTAAAGGTTCCGCCGCTCATATCATCCATCGTTAGCTTACCTGCTCGCGCTCTGTATGCTAAATCTTCAATTGATTTGGCAATGCCGTACACTGATTTTTGATCAGCATCTTTAATAACTGGAACAAATAAAGCATCCTCGCTCGCTACAGCAATAGAAATGTTTATGTTTTTACGAACGATGATTTGATCGCCTGCCCAAGAGGAGTTAAGCATCGGAAATTCTTTCAATGCTTCTACCACTGCCTTGATAAAGAATGGCAGGAAGGTTAAAGAAACGCCTTCTTTTTGCTTGAATTCATCCTTTATACGATTGCGGAAATGAACAAGATTGGTCACATCCACCTCAACCATCATCCAAGCATGCGGGGATTCATGCTTACTTTGTACCATGCGTGACGCTATCGTTTTACGAACTGGCGTCACAGGGATGCTCTGGTCTCCTGCTGCTACAGATACTTGACTTGGTGCTGAAGAGGTCATTGGACTGAGACTATTGGACTGCGGTGTTGCTGGCATAGATGGTGCTGGTGTACTAGTCGGCATTGCCGCAGACTGTGGAGTAGTTGCTAATTTGTTCGCATCGGTTGCTTGCGGTAAGCCACCTTGATCAATCACCTTTTGTACATCTTTACGCGTAATTCGTCCTTCTAAGCCAGTGCCTGTCACATGGGCTAGATCAATATTATGCTCCTGAGCAAGACGCATCACAGCAGGGGAATAGCGTTGTTTACTTCCCGATTGCCCCTTGGTTTCATTTTTCACAGCTCCACCTGTCGAGGCAGGAGCTGAAGACGGCATTGATGTGGCAGATTCCGGCAAGCTTACTTCTACACTGCCTGCTGAATTGCTGACACTTTCCGTTCCTTCTTCTATATAAAGAATAAGAGTACCGACACTAACCGTCTCTCCTTCAGGAACTACGATCTCCTTAATGCGTCCCGATACAGTGGAGGGCACTTCGGCGGTTACCTTATCCGTATTTACTTCAGCTAACGGATCATACTTGTTGACCACATCGCCCACATTTACAAGCCACTTGGTGATGGTCCCTTCTGTAACGCTCTCGCCCAATTGTGGCATGAGTACTTTCGTTGCCATGGTTCGTCCTCCTTTTGCCTAGAAGTGCGCTAATTCACGCATCGCTTCCAATACTTTTTCTGGACTTAACATAAAGAATTTTTCCATCGGTGGGCTGTATGGCATTGCCGGTACATCCGGTCCGCACAGACGCTTAATTGGCGCATCCAAATCGAATAGACAATGCTCAGCGATAATAGCAGCTACCTCGCCACCAACTCCACCTTCCTTATTATCTTCATGGATGATTAACACTTTCCCCGTCTTAGATGCCGCTTCTACAATCGCTTCCTTGTCTAGCGGATAAAGTGTACGCAGATCCAGAACATGGGCAGACATTCCTTCTTGAGCGAGCTTTTCCGCAGCCTGCAAAGCAAAATGCAGGGAGAGCCCATAGGAAATGACGGTAATATCGTCTCCTTCTCGCTTTACATCTGCCTTGCCAATTGGTACTGTGTAATCTTCCTCTGGCACTTCGCCTTTAATTAAGCGATAGCAGCGTTTATGCTCAAAAAACAGAACCGGATCTTCGTCACGGATAGCTGCTTTTAATAAACCTTTTGCATCATATGGGGTTGAAGGAACGACCACTTTTAACCCTGGAACGTTCGTAAACATCGCTTCTAAGGATTGCGAATGGTACAAGGCCCCATGTACCCCTCCACCAAACGGAGCTCGAACAGTAAGCGGGCAATTCCAATCGTTATTGGAACGATAACGCATTTTAGCGGCCTCGGAAACAATTTGGTTCACCGCTGGCAAAATGAAATCAGCAAATTGTATCTCGGCAATAGGACGCATGCCTACCGCTGCTGCTCCGATTGCTACGCCTACAATCGCTGATTCAGCTAATGGTGTGTCGATAACACGTTGCTCTCCAAACTCTTCAATCATACCATTTGATGCACGGAAAACCCCTCCGCGTACTCCTACGTCTTCTCCCAACAGAAATACTTTAGGATCACGACGCATTTCTTCTTTCATCGCCATAGTAATTGCATCAATAAAAGAAATAACTGCCATCTTAACTCCCCCTTACGATCCGTATACGTGCATCAAAGTAGATTCCGGCGCTGGATATGGTGCCTGCTCAGCGTATTCCGTCGCTTCATCTACAATTGCTTGCACTTCGTTAGATAGAGCCGACTCTGACTCATCCGTTAAGAGGCCTGCCTCTTTTAAATATTGGGAAAAGGTGATGATGGGGTCTTGTTTTTTCGCTTCGTCCACTTCTCCACGATCACGGTATACACGATCATCATCATCACTTGAATGAGGTACGAGACGATAGGTTACGGCTTCGACTAAGGTAGGTCCTTCCCCAGCCTTTGCTCGATCAACCGCTTCTTTCATGACACGATACACTTCAATAGGGTCGTTACCGTCTACGCTAACCCCTGGGAATCCATAACCAACTGCGCGGTCAGCCACGCTTTCGCAGGCCAATTGCTTTTTCAAGGGGACGGAAATGGCATATTTATTATTTTCGCAGAAGAAAATAACCGGCAATTTATGCACCCCTGCAAAGTTAGCCCCTTCATGGAAATCACCTTGATTGCTAGACCCTTCGCCAAAAGAGGTGAAAACTGCATGATTCTCACCTGTCATTCGACCTGCTAAGGCAATTCCAACAGCATGTGGCACCTGTGTCGTAACGGGACTCGATCCTGTTAAAATTCGGTATTTCTTCCCGCCAAAATGACCAGGCATTTGACGGCCACCACTGTTAGGATCTTCAGCCTTTGCAAAAGCTGACAGCAACGTATCACGAGCTGTTTGCCCAAAGACCATAACCGCTCCAAAATCACGATAGTACGGGCATAAATAATCTTTTTCTTTATCAAAGGCAAAAGCAGCCCCAACCTGAGCGGCTTCCTGTCCTTGGCAGGAAATAACGAATGGAACTTTACCAGCTCGGTTTAACAGCCAAAGGCGCTCATCCACTTTTCTTGCCAAGAGCATGTAACGATACATGTCCAGCACTTGCTCATCGGTTAAACCTACAGCCTGATGACGATTCTTTGTCATAAGGTTTCCTCCCTGCATTTAAGAATGAATAGCCAGATTGTCAACATCCAGAGCCGCTTCCGCAAAGGCTTCCGACAATGTCGGGTGCGGATGAATGGTATGGGCGATCTCCCATGGGGTCGCATCCAATACACGCGCTAATGCTCCTTCTGAAATCATTTCAGTAACATGCGGCCCAATCATGTGTACACCAAGTACATCATTGGTTTGTTCATCGACAACTAATTTTACAAATCCATCGTTTTCTCCAAAAACTAATGCTTTGCCTAGTGATTTAAAACTAAATTTGCCTGTTTTAACGCGATAACCCTGTTGTTTCGCTTCTGCTTCACTTAAGCCTACACTTGCTACTTCGGGACGGCTATAGGTGCATTTGGCTACCTTTGCCGGATCAAGTGTCTCCACTGGTCGATTATTCATATGCTCAACGGCCAAAATTCCTTCGTGAGCAGCTACGTGAGCCAATTGAATTCCACCAATCACGTCTCCTACTGCATAGATATGCGGTTCAGCCGTTTGATAGGTAGAATTAACTGCAATATGCCCCTGATCTACCTTAATTTCAGTGGCTTCTATGCCTAAATTATCTACATTAGCTTGACGGCCAACAGACAAGAGCATTTTTTCAGCGATAAAGGTTTGAATTTCTCCCTTTACCTCCGCTTGTACGCTTACCTGACCTTCCGCCACCTGAGCGGTTTCGGACATTACTTTTGCATTTGTCACGATTTTTACTTTTCGTTTTTTAAGTATGCGAGTTAATTCCTTACTGATATCAGCATCCTCTGTTGGCAAAATGCGATCCCCGTACTCGATTACGGTCACATCCACACCAAAGTCTCTTAACAAGGATGCCCATTCCATACCGATAACTCCACCACCAACGATGATCATAGACGCTGGGAGCTGTTCCATTTCCAACGCTTCATCGCTCGTCATTATATGTATTCCATCTATATTTAGGCCAGGTAAAACGCGTGGTCTAGAGCCAGTTGCAATCAATAAGAAGCGAGGAACGATGATTTCTTGTTCACCATCCGTTGTCTCAATGCGCACCGCACCAGCTTGCGGAGAAAATATGCTTGGTCCCATTACGCGACCAAATCCTTGATATATTTTGATTTTTCCTTTGCTCATCAAGTATTCTACGCCTTTATGCAATTGCTCCGTTATCGAGCGTTTGCGCTGTTGTACCAGCCCAAAATCCAGCTCTACATTACCTGTGCGGACCCCATATTTTTCACTTTCCTTGATCGTGGCAAAAACCTCGGCACTACGCAATAATGCTTTGGATGGTATGCATCCGCGGTGTAGGCACGTTCCGCCCATTTTATCCTTTTCGACGATGGCTACCGACATGCCTAATTGTGTGGCACGGATCGCCGCTACATAGCCGCCAATTCCTCCACCAAGCACGACAAGATCAAATTCTTGGGACATGTTCATATCTCCTTTACCCTGTAGTAGCTATGTGTTGCTTTTGCCTTACCGAGACACATTATACCACATTCCATGACCTGGTACTAAAAAAAGAGTTGGATGTGTCAAGAAATGGTCCAACTCCTACTCTTTTCTCATTTGTTCTGCCTTTTTATCTTGGGACTTGGCATGAAGTAGATCGTGTAGGTAGTGCAAGAATCAATTACATTCTTGCACTACCGTACTACCAATGCTTTTTTCAGTCAAGTTGTTCTTACTTTGGTAAGCTTGCTTTTGGATCACGCAAAAACGTTTTACGTGATCTAGCTAGACGAGCAATACGCTCCTCTGCCATGCGATCAGCCGCTTTGTACGTAGGAATATTATCGCGATCTGCAATCTCAAACACGCGGTTCATATTATCGTAAATCGTCTCTACCTTCTTCATAGCACGTTCACGGTTGTAGCCATGCAATTCATCTGCAACGTTAATGACACCACCAGCGTTAATTACATAATCAGGTGCATAGACGATGCCCATTTCCTGGATAATGTCGCCGTGACGTTCTTCTTTTAATTGATTATTAGCCGCTCCAGCAATTACTTTGGCTTTAAATTGTGGAATGGTGTCATCATTGATAATTGCACCTAATGCACATGGAGAGAAGATATCGCACTCAACGCCGAAGATTTCATTGACTCCTACCGCTTTAGCTCCAAAGTCCACAACCGCACGTTGAACATTTTCCGTGTTAATATCCGTTACAATTAGATTTGCGCCTTCTTCATGCAAATAGCGGCACAAATTGTAAGCAACATTCCCTACCCCTTGAACAGCAATTGTTTTACCGGAGAGATCATCATGACCAAAGCCGCGTTTTACTGCTGCCTTCATCCCGCGATACACTCCATAGGCTGTTACAGGAGAAGGATTTCCACCAGAACCAAATGCTGGTGATACGCCTGTTACATAGTTAGTTTCTTGATAAATTAAATCCATATCAGCAACAGTTGTTCCTACATCTTCAGCCGTAATATAACGTCCGTTCAAGCCTTGGACAAAACGCCCGAATGCTCGGAATAACTCTTCGCTCTTATCTTTACGAGGATCACCGATAATAACCGCTTTTCCTCCGCCCAAATTAAGTCCTGCTGCCGCAGCTTTATACGTCATACCACGAGACAAGCGAAGTGCATCTTCAATTGCCTCTTCTTCGGAATTATACATCCACATCCGTGTACCACCCAAAGCTGGGCCAAGCGTTGTATCATGAATTGCAATAATTGCTTTTAATCCAGAAGTCTCATCCTGACAAAACACCAATTGTTCGTAATCGTATTTTTGCATATAATCAAAGATTTTCATGAGTAGCCCTCCTGCTGTTTCTATTCCAAAACGATTTTTGGGGTTTGTTTTTCTTTCTATGAATTCGCTTACACAACCTACCTTTTTTCTAAAGCAATAAGCATGCCAACCCACAAGATATTTGTGAACAATCGGTGGAGAGGATGTGAACAACACGTTTCACTTTATCTATGATGAAATATTTTGCACTACTTTGCAATCCTTTGCACGCAAAATTTTGCAGATCTTCACAAACCATCTTGTGGATTCGTTTCCAAAATGCCTAGTTTCTCCATTTTGTAATAAAGATTGCGTAAGGATACACCTAACTGCTTAGCTGCTTCTGTTCGATTGCCCTTTGCCTTATGTAACTCTTGTAAAATACATTGTTTCTCCGCCTCTTCGACGGCTTGCTTTAAGGTTCTACTTTTCCTATTAGTTGGTTTCTGATTGACCGCTTCCGTTTGAGAAGCATCAGTTCGTTCCAAGGGTGGCAAATGATGCGGCATGATCTCTATCTCTGTAAATTTCATGTGAATAATAGCCCGTCCCAAAATATTTTCGAGCTCACGAACGTTACCTGGCCAACGGTATCCTTTTAGGACTTCTAGTGTGGATTTGTTGATTTGCTGAACGTGGCGACCATATTCGAGATTAAATTTTTGGAGCAAAAAACTAGCAAGCGCTTCCAAGTCCTCCTGCCGTTGACGCAAAGGTGGTATGTAAATCGGGAGCACATGTAAGCGATAATACAAATCTTCTCGGAATTTGCCAGCTTGTATTGCTGTTTCCATATGAACATGTGTAGCTGCAATAATGCGAACATCGATTGGAATCGCTTTGGTGCCACCAACACGGATAATCTCTTTTTCCTGTAATACGCGTAAAAGCTTAGCCTGCATACCCATTGATAGCTCACCAATTTCATCTAGGAAAATGGTACCGCCACTAGCTTCCTCAAATAGACCGCGTTTGCCCCCACGTTTTGCACCAGTGAAGGCTCCCTCCTCATACCCAAACAGTTCACTCTCTAACAGGGTCTCTGATAAGGATGCACAATTAACCCGAATGAATTGATTGTACTTTCGCGAGCTTCCATTATGAATCGCATGGGCAAACAATTCCTTACCCGTTCCTGATTCACCACGCAAAATGACCGTAGCTGGAGTCATGGCAGCCAGCTTAGCCTGTTCAATCGCACCCTTCATCGTTTCACTATCCCCGATAATATCATCGAAGGTATACTTTGCTTCCAGAGTGCGGATCAGTCGTTTAGCCGTCTCTAATTCTTCAGATAAGGTCTTAAATTCAGATATATCATGAATAACGCCTACACTGCCACGCAATTCTCCATTAACCAGCACCGGGGCTACGTTTACCACCACATCCTTACGCATTGGCCCTAGCTTCATACGTACACCGCGAACTGGTTTTTTGGTACGCAGCACTTGCATATGCATACTCTCACCTTCAGAAATATCCACAGTAGCTGGCTTGCCTATAACATCCTTGGGTGTCATTCCCGTAATGCGTGTATAGGCTGGGTTAATCAATAGTCCGATCCCATCTCCATCAACAACAGAAATCGCCTCGTCAGAGGAATGTAAAATTCCTTGCAATAAGCTTTGTAATTCTTTTAAATCGGTTACCTCTTCAAGTAAAGATATAATTTCGGTAATATCTCGGAAGACGGAGACAGCCCCGACCACTTCCCCAGCATCATTTCGTACAGGTACCCGATTCGTAATAATACGAGTGTCATTTGTTAAGGCCTGCTCCTGATTAATCTCTGGCTGACCGGATTTTAGTACATAGTGTAAACGTGTATTCGGAATCGTATGCTCCGCACGCGTACCAATCACTTCATTCTTAGACAACCCCATCAGCTTTTCACTAGCTCGATTAAAGATCGTTACCTTCCCCTCTTCATTGACAGCAATAATTGCGTCATGAGTGGAGTTTAGCATGGTATCATACTCTCGTTGCTTTTGACGAAGTGTCTGAATAAGCTTTTCGTGCTCACGAATCAATCTCATGATAATACTCGTAAAGTTACCTGGTATTAAAACCGTTTCAGCACGCTTTTTCTTTAAAATGTCATCATAGGCATGAGGATCGCCAGTTGCTTCTAAAATCAAATCCACATCAGCCAAATAAGGAACATAATCCGTCCCTACCTGTATCCCAAGAGAGTTAGCCACTAGTATACCTGGGGCATCAGCATTGTGGTCGATCACAGCAATCAGCTTTACACCCTCCATCTGCAACAATAAGTGGATTAGTAGTGTACCGCCTTTTCCAGCCCCCACTACAATAACTTTATGCATATAAAACCCACCCCTTTCATTGAGGACTGCTGCTATGGCTGAATCTTCCACCTTACATTTTATCGTATTTTGTAGGTTAGACAAGCATCCCCAGATGTTTTATGATGGAAATAAACAAACCTTTACAAAAGGATGTGTCTTGGTTGCTTGGTCAAAGACTGGTTGCGTTGCTCATCATGGTAATTCCCGCTGTCATCGCAGGCTGGGGCTTTAAGATAATGCGCGATACACTCTATCAATACTTTAATCCTGATATCAATCAATTTATGTGGGGGCACTTCACTTTAGGAGCCTTTTTATTTGTTGTGCCTATTGCATTTATTGGAGGCTTTATTTTGCATCATGACCGTAAACGCAATCGCGTTCAACCGCGCTTTATGAAGCGAGATCCCGATGAAGATGATGAGTAAGAAGCTTCGCTATGCATAGGCGGAGCTTTTTTTCCTCCCAATAAATCTAGTTTATGCAAAAGAGGGCGATTTCGGATAAAGGTCGTAAATGAATAACGCTCTGCCAATATATGCAGAAACAGAAACAGTAGAAAAAAAACAATTTTGATGTTCAAGGGAGTAGTACTGATTAACGTGTACCCTAAAATAAATCCAAGATAATTGGAGCCTGTATCTCCTAGCATGACCATACGTTTTGCATCATGATAAAATAAAAGAAGGGTCGCACTTATAATGGGATAAATCATGATCCACGACACTGGTACGCTAAAAAAAGGAGTCGATACTAACACAAGAATAAATAAGCTCAAAAATACCTTACTGGCTCTTCCAGGTCGCAGATCAAATAGGTTTATTAGATTAATCGACAAGGCAAGGAGGATGGTATGAAACAGAATCTCCAGCACATTATCGTATAACGCCAGACAAATAATAAGAGAGATATTGCCCCCTGCCCAGGCTTTTAAAAAGCCACTGGTCATTCTTCGTTCAGTAACTAGGATACCGACATGTCCGCGGAATCCCTTAATATGCTTATCGTGCGCGCAGTCATCCTGCCAGCCCAGCGCGGCGATTGCAAAAGAACCACAAAGAAAAAACACCCCCAATTTCCAAGGTAATGCTACAGAAGGCTGAAAGCACCATAATAGCAAGAGCAGCAAATAGGTACTGGTAATATAAAAAAATAAAAACCACCCGCAGCCTGTTGGTATCAATTCCTCCTGATAATTTAATCTGACAATCTCGTGTTTCTTCAATATTTTAATTCCTCGAAGGAAAAATACATCGTGCAAGATCAGCGGTAGCATGATGGCAATACAGGATAGTAATGGTATGGAGCTATTATTCATCTCTTTTCCACCTCCTGCCGCTTGCGTTGTAAGGTTCGGTACACATGCCAAAACTCTTTGCCCCTATGCAAAAATCCGTGAAGATTGTTTGTTGTATAACGATGTGTGAAATTCACCGGAACTTCTATGATTCGATATCCAGCTCGTAAAATATCAATTGTCATTGCTACCTCAATCCCAAACCCACAATCCACGAACCGAACACAGGAAAATAAATCGCGTCTAAAAGCTCTTTGTCCGGATAAAGGGGCTTGCAGCTTCTGTAGAGTCATCTGTACTATCCCTTGATGGGCCAGCTTTTTAGCTAGTCCAAAGCCAGCCTTACGAGGGGCTTTAGGTAATATAGCTATCGACATATCACAATCTTTTCTGACGACAGGAGTCAGTAATTTATCTACTTCACAGGCGCTCTTTTGTAAATCAGCATCCAAAAACAAAATAATATCACCTGTCGCTTCCTTCCAACCCGCATGCAAAGCAGCTCCCTTGCCAACATTCTTAGGCATGATAATGAGCTGATCCACCCAAGGCCGAGCGATGTCAGCAGTACAATCGATACTCCCATCATCTACTACAATCAACTCATGGATGAACGATGACCCTCTTAATGTAGAAACGGTTTCCTCAATCCAATCCTGCTCATTAAAGGCTGGAATAATCGCGCTAACTCTCATACCATTCCCCTACTAACGTGCGTCCAGAGCATATAGCCAACAGTACGAATGGTTGGATGCATGAATAAAAGCAGAAGAAGTAAGCACAAAGAGCTTGCCACAACAGTAGCCACAGAAGGCTTGTACATTTCTTTTTGCTGAATCAAGTAATGAACGCCCTTTGCGTCAATCAGCTTATGTCCAATGCGAGTACGAATAAGAAAAGTACTAGCCATTCCCTTTCTTCCTTTTTCCAAGAAATCTTGCATGTTGGTATGACTCCCGACTGTAATAATCCGAGTAGCCTGACCTTGATAAGCAACTAGCATTGCTACGTCCTCACTCGTACCAGGAGCGGGTAAGAGCTGATACGACACCCCCAGCCTATCTAACCGACTTCGACCAGGTGCGATTCCATTTTTATAAGCGTGCAAGATAATGTCTGCTCCAGAAAACAGGGCCCGATCCGATACGCTATCTAAATCACCTAAAATAACGTCAGGAATCCATCCACAGCTCAGGATGACATCAGCTCCCCCATCTACCGCAAGCAGAATTGGTCGATACTTCTTTATAAATGAGGATAATGAGTGAAGATCGTCTCGTGCAGAGGGCCCACGGTTCACAAGCACAACAAATCGATTCGTAAACGACGCACGGATGCAGACAGATGGAAGTTTAGCTGTAAAAAGGTTTTTTTCTTGTTCCAGAAACGATAGCGTATTTGTTAGAAACTGTATGTAATGTTTTGGCTCGTGATTTATAGCTTGCTGCGCTCTCGTTTCGTAATCTGACATACGAAATGGACGTAGAGCAATCTTGATTGGTTGTTTGGCAGGAAGAGCATGTAAGCAATCATTGATAATTTCGATTTGCTTTCCGTCTAAAAACTCTTGTAAATCTCTTGTAACAGCTGCTGTATGTTCGATCTCATAAAGTATTATGTTCTCTTGTAAAAGAAGGGCTGCTCCTTCTGTCAAAAAATCGCCTGTCAAAAAGGGGGAGAGATTGATAACTGCTTGTACTTGAGATGCAATCAGGTCTTCAGCCGCTGTTACATCCAGATTTTTATGGTCAATCATGGCAATATGCCCTGCCTTTAATCGTTGGCACAGCCACTTGGTTTTTGAATCTGTCATGAGGGTTCCCTTAATGTGAACAGAATCGGACTTGCCTTTACGCCATCTCATTATTACTCCACCTCCTATTTCTAGTATGACGTAACCCCTTCTTGATCATGCGTCAATAGGAGAACGTCATTCGAATTGACTTTGGATTCTTACACGAAATAAACATAAAAAAAGAAGCTTTGCAAAAGCAAAAGCTTCTCATGATGAAACCACTTACATTTTACAATTACGCACCTGTTGCGAATTTAAGAATAAGGAAATCGGCGTAGACAAATACTGCTAATGACACCAAGCCAAACGCTGTGGCAAACCTGTTTTTCGCCTTTATGGAACGAAAGACCCCAGCCAAAATAAACAGAGTTATCAGAAACATGGTTACGTCCATAACCCATTGCATCCCAATTCAACCCCTTTGCAAATAATATACCTGTCCAAGAGTAGCAAACAATGGCAATTCAATTATATAATGTAGCCAATATTGAAACAAGTCATAACAGCAATTGTGACAAGTAAATTCACAAGTTTCCTATCACTCTATAGATTGGCAACTTTCCTACTTGGTCAACTTTTCTATCTTTTATTTTCCTGCAACCCTTTTGGTTGTATAACCTCTAGCATTTTGTCGCTCCAACTATCAGTCGCATCCCTAGCCTTATACGCTTCCTTTAAGAGTGGATTATGAAAATGTTAAGCAGATGGTGTTACAAAATGTAGGGATTGCTCTGCTACCTTCACGTTTCGTTCAACAGGAACAGCTACAGGGAACATTAGTTACAATTGATATTTCCCAAGGCACGTTTACCCGGCCTACTCTACTCCTATCCTGCTGAAAAAGCAACCGATCTGCGTCTCGCATCCTTTATAGATTGGGTGATACAGCATTATGATCACTGATGGGATTGGTAAAAGTTTTTCATTCCTTTTTGACTAATTGACGCCATGTGTTTTGCGGAATTGGGGATGCTATGAAAGACATTTTCAACAGCTAACCATTGAAGAAAGGAAGTGTCATGATGTCCAAGCATAACGGAGTCAAACCTAAGCAAAGCGATAAAAATAACCCCTCACAAACGCGATCTTCCCATACCATGAGCAAGGAATCGCAAGCAAAACCTATTTCCCGATAGCGCTAAAGTGAACCAGTGGAAAGGAGGCTATCTCATGCACATGCTTACATCACAATACAACCAACAAATCAATATGCATAAGCAACAAGCTCAAGCCCATCTCACTCAAGCTCAGGCTCACGAGCACCAAGCTCTGATCCATCGTCAACAGGCTGATTTACATGATAAACAGGCAACGCTTTTAATGCAGTCTTCCCAGCAAATGACTCAAAATTCAGCGGCAATGCCGGTTTATTCTCAGCAACTTATGAACCAATCCATTGACAGGCAACAGCAGGAAAATCAGGTTGCATACAATAACCAGGTTTCAAAGGCTTCTCTAGCTTTTAAAGGCAAGGTTCCAAGCGACGAGGAATTAGCTGCCGGACATAAATCGTTAAGTAAATGATTTGTTCCAAGCTTAAAAAAGTTACCCCCCTTTTACTACTAAGGTTAAAGGGGGGTAACTTTTTACATATCGTCCGTCTGATAAGCAGGTTGTTTTCAACAAAGGATTACATAACAATAAAAACTGGGCACCTTCCTTGTACTCCCATCTTCTTTGAATAAAAAAAGGCCTATCCCCTTTTTTTAAAAATGAAACTTTCTGTTCTACTGCCTTGTCTAATAGTGGAACCAAACGATTGGAGCATTTGTTTGAAAGGAGAGAACGATATGCGCGCGCATACTCCCAATCATTCCTCGAAGGAGAGCGATCATCTTTATAAACTTATTGAAGAAAACAAGGAGCAATTGTACAGACTTGCTTACAGTTTTGTAAAAAACAGAGAAGATGCACTGGATATCGTACAGGAAACGATATATAAAGCCATCGTTTCAATTGATACACTGAGAAAACCTGAATTTCTCAAATCATGGCTGTATCGTATCGCGATTAATTGCTCTCATAATTCCTTGCGAAAGATGCGGAGAATGGTAGTTATGGACACGAGTATTTTGGAAAATGTTATGCAGCATTCGGATAAAAATCGGGATGATATCTTCGATGTGAGACAGGCACTAGAAAAACTCGATCTAAAATATAAGACAGTAATTATCTTACGATTTTTCGAAGATATGACACTGGAGTCCGTAGCAGAAATCTTGGATGTGCCCGTAAGTACTGTTAAAACGCGTCTCTATCGGGGACTTCAAAAATTAAAAATTGATTTGCAGGAGGTTGAACATCTTGAACAATCAATTAAATGAAGTAAAAAAGAGCTATGAAAGCATCGAAATACCCAAGGAGCTAGATGCTGTAATCCAATCGGCTAAAGCAAGGGCTAATGCAGAATTATCATCGCGAAATAAGGGAGAAAGACCAATGAAAATGAAAACTAACAGAATGGTAATGAAAGGGCTTGGCGGGGTCGCTGCCATGTTTATATTGTTTGGCGTTGCCGTTAACACATTGCCGAGCTTTGTTGCTGCTGCAGCACATGTACCGTTTCTAGGAAGCCTTGTAAAGGTATTGCAATTTAATGGCGGGTATGCCGATGGCGGCGAAAGAACGGACGGAAGTAGCATCAAGCCAATTACGCTCGTAAAAGAAAAAGATGCCGAGCAAATTGTCATCAACTTTGCCCAAGGTAACGAGGAATTGGGAGAAGCACCACAAAAAACCGCCCCTGCTTTTAACGTATCCTATCAGGAAAATCCATACACAATGACTTTTACCTTAAATGGCGTAAGATGGTTTGATCAGCAAACCTTTGAGGAACTGAAGAAAAGCGATTTGATAGCAGATGCATACCGGTTGATTACATTAGACGATTCTTCTGATCGTTTCGTATTTGTCTTTACATCACCAGTGACATATGAAGTAAAGGAATATTCGGACCCTGCCCAAATCGTATTGAATCTTTCAAAAGATAAACAGGCACAGCTAAAAACTGTATATTCCATCAGAACTGCCGCATATCCACTCGGGGAGCACTTGGCTTCAATGGAAGAAGCGCTGTTTAAGGAGAAAGGAATTCGTGTCTTAAAAGACACCGAAAATATGTTTTATATTGAAGTAGGAATGTTAGAAAACATGGAGGCAGCAAAACAAAAAGCTTCGAAAATAAATGAAAAGTACGCGAAAATCTTTAAAGAAGAGTACGGAATGGAATTTAACGTCTTTGTTGAAAAAAGGGGAAAATAAACGTTCCATACTGGACGGAACTGTTCCTTTGAGCCAGAAATAATCGAACACTCCATAAAAAATAGGATGCCGAACTCCCACTCAAATTAGTGACACGGCATCCTATTTCTATTCGTTGCATTATTCGTAACGCAATGCTTCAATTGGATCCAGCTTGGCTGCTTTGTTTGCCGGATAGATTCCAAAGAAGATCCCGATTGCACTAGAGAAGCCAAATGCGATTAGAATACTATCCCAGGATGTAACAGGAGGCATGCCTGCAAATGAGATAATAATCGAAGCTAACCCAAGTCCAAGACCGACCCCTACACCGCCACCAATTAAGCAGACAATAATGGATTCGATCAAAAATTGGGTCAGGATATCCCGTTTTTTGGCACCTAGGGCTTTTCGAATCCCGATTTCGCGTGTGCGCTCCGTTACGGAGACGAGCATGATGTTCATTACCCCGATACCGCCCACTAAAAGAGAAATTCCGGCGATAACCGAGAAGACCATCGTAAGCATGTCAAGCATCTTCGTGATCTCTTTTAGATCATCGGCGCTGTTTTTTACCATGTAATGATCGGTATGCTTATGTACACGATTTAGATATTGCTTGGTAAAGTCCATCGCGGCTTGAATCGTAGCATTTGATTTGGCCTGAATATGGAACATGTTTACCGTTGCTTTTTCGTTATGGTTAAGATAGGTTCGTGCCGGCATGTACACCAGATCCTGCATGCCGCCGCCCATAAAGCCCTGCATATCATTTTTTAGAACCCCAATGACCACAAAGGAGGCATCTGACATGTAAATCCGATTTCCTACAGCATTTCCCTGAGGAAACAATTTATCTGCTAAGCCCTTGTCTAATACCACAACATCTCGCTGTTCTTTATCGTCATCTCTGGTGTAGAAACGACCCTTCTCAATCTTATAGCTCGAATTTACCTCTAAAAAGTTACCCGTTGTCCCATATACTTGAGCACTGATATCCTTTTTCTTATCCTTGATGGTTCCGCCACCGTAGATTTGAGCCATAACATTTTGAACGTAAGGATTAATTCTTTCCAGGGTAACGGCATCATCGATGGTCAAATCATCATCCTTGACAGGTTCTTCGGTCTCCCAGCTTACCATCGCGGTAAACTTAGCATCGGCTACATTTCCGAACTGACTTGTCATCATTTCTTTTCCGCCCTTACCCATTGTCATAATGGCAATGACGGAAGCGATGCCGATAATAATTCCTAGCATGGTTAAAATGGAGCGCAATTTATTGGACCAAATACCATCTATAGCAATGCGAAAGCTTTCGATGAGGTTCATGTAGCGAACACCTCGTTTTCATCTGCGACAGCAAAGAGTCGTTCTTTTACTTTTTCATCCTTTATAATGACACCATCTTTAAAGACAACAATACGTTCTGCGTGCTGAGCGGTATCCAATTCATGCGTGACCAGAATAATGGTAACTCCCTGTGCGTGCAATTCTTGGAAAATGGCCATAACCTCTCTAGTAGAACGGCTGTCCAGGTTTCCCGTTGGTTCATCCGCTAGCAAAATCGCCGGGCGATTCACGAGAGAACGGGCGATGGCTACACGTTGCTTTTGACCGCCGGACATCATAGGCGGCTTGTGTTCCATACGCTCTTTTAGACCTACGCTAATGAGCGCTTCTTCTGCACGTTTTTTGCGTTCGCTTGCCGAGATGCCTGCATAAAGCATAGGCAATTCTACATTGCGAATCGCAGAAATACGGGGCAATAGATTAAATGCCTGAAAGACGAACCCAATTTTTTGGTTTCGAAGATCAGCTTGTTGATTTTCGTTTAAGGTAGTGACCTCTACTCCGTCCAGTACATAAGAACCGGAAGAGGGGCGATCCAAGCAACCCAGCATGTTCATAAAGGTGGATTTACCAGAACCAGAGGGCCCCATGATTGCGACGAATTCCCCTTTATTAACGGTAAAATTAACTCCTTTTAGGATGGGTAGCTCAGAATCACCGTTCATAAAGGTCTTACGAATATCAGTAACGGTTAGCATCTGTTTCCCTCCTTTTATACTGCTCCAGGTACGCCTGCTTCCATTGCCATTACAGGCATGCCTTCCATCAAATCAGCGGAAGGGCTGCTAATGACACTGTCTCCTTCATTTAGACCGCTTGTGATTTCTACATTCAAGTCACTTTCTGTACCGGTTTGTACGGGACGTTTTTTCGCCAGACCGTTTTCTACAACCCAGACAAAGGAACCGCTTGGATCATTCACAACCGCTTGGAAAGGGACAACAAGAATGTTGTTTTTATTGGTGATCATAATATCGACATCGACATTAAAGCCAGGTTTTAGTACAGAGACAGCCTGATCCAATTCCAATGTAACATTCACTTTTGTTTTTCCTGTCGTTTCCCCTTTTTGAATCTTTGTAGCCAGCGGCGAAATACGGGTTACTGTAGCTGCTGCTTTTTCTTTGCCCATAGAAGTGCCGCTTACAAGTGCTTTTTGTCCCAATTGAATCTCTTTTACATCTGATTCGTTAATATCTGCTACTACTTGTAATTTTGTCACATCACCCATCGTAATGATTTCTGTACCCTTCGTCACGGCTTGACCATTCTTAGCATCCACCTTTAAAACGGAACCGGAGAAAGGAGCCACCACGGTGGATTGAGAGCTTTGCTTCGCTAGCTCCGCTTTTTTTACCTGTAGCTGGTTAATCTGTGCTTGAACGGAAGCAATATCTGTGCTTTTTGGACCTTTTTTATTGAGGGCTAATTCGCTCTGGGACATTTTAAGAGATGATTGCGCTTGGGATAATGAGTCCTTAGCCTTGTCCAAATCAGTGGCAGGAGAAGCACCAGCCTCTACCAATTGTTTGGTACGGTTGTATTCCTTCTCGGCAGAGTCAACCTTTTCTTTCTCTTGACGAACGCGTTCTTCCTGTTGGGCAATCGTTTCAGGTTCTTTACCTGATTTAACACGATTTAGTTCAGCATGCTGCGAAGCGATTTGCGCATCAATGGATGCCATTTCGCTTGATAGATCGGTAACATCTATACGAGCAATGACTTGATTTGCTGTAACCTTGTCCCCTTCTTGTACGTTAAATTGCAGCAAGGTCCCATTATTTGGGGAGAAAAGCGTAACCTCTTGCTTGGCTTTAACCATTCCTGATGCCATTACTTTGTTTTCAATGCTTCCTTTTACAACAGGAATGACGGAAACAGGAAGGCCTGTTGCGTCGACAGCGGTCAATTTCAAATAACCATAGGCGCCGGCGACTAGTACTCCAGCTGCAATAACACCCCACCAACGTTTCTTCATAATAGCCTCCTTACAAATATCTTTATAAAGGATTTACGTATAAATCTTGCAATAGTTCTATAGATTTTACTCATTTTTTCAAAAATCATCACCTCTCTACATCATTCCTTTTTACTTCATTTACTTGAACAACTTGTATTCTAGGCTAAAGGGAAAATGTTTACTATTTAATTAGGTGACACTAATATTACAAATTTGTAAGTTGAGGATTGTTTTGCGCTTCCATCTTGTTTTTACATACATCTCATTTGTGCCTGTGTAGTTGAAAATGGACTGGTTTTTTATATAGTAGGAGGCTTGTTTTTCCGGAACATTCGAATTTATAGGTCGTTAGGATGGGAGCGATTCGAGGAAATGCTAAAACGAAACAGCTGTCAGAAGGCCTGCTCTTTCGCTCATGTTATTTAGTAATAACGTTCTGCTGTCAACATCTGTATCACAGGAACATAAAAAAGCGTAATTTGACATTATTATATTGAGGCTTATCCGTTTTACATAACGTTGTAATATTAACCATCCCATGCAACGTTTTAGAGCTAGTTTTCCCTAGATGAATTGTTTCGCTATGCGTAAGTTAAACGAAAAGTGGAGCAGTTTCCGCTGCACGCTACTCCACTTACGTTCCGCTTTTGATAAGAAACTTGCTTAGAACTTGGAGTCTGGCTCCTCTATCTGTAAACCAGTCAGCAAGCGTGCTACCTGTCCTTTCGCTGCTTCAAACAAGTAGCAGCATCTTGCATAACCTTGTCCGATAAAGATACAGTCTGCCTTAATTACTGATCGTTTCGGCGACCAGCGAGGCGTATGCTTTTGCTCCTTCAGGTTGTAAATGAATGCCATCTTTAGTTAGCCAGCCCGATTGGTTCGCACTATAGGAATACCAATCGATTATCTTAACATTGGAACGCTCCTCACCTGCCCTACTCAGCTCTTGGTTCACCTTATCCTGCCAATTCCGCGGAACTCGTGTATTAATAAGAATAATCTGCCGTTCTGCACCAAGGGTATCGAGTAGGTTAGTTAGCGTATCCGATGTAAAGGGACCATTCGTACCAAGCTCAACGATGACACACTTCCCAAGCCGGTTTTCAGATTCAAGCTGTTGTACAATAGCTAGTGCATCTTTCATTTGCCGGCTGACCTTCGCATCGATCATAATACCTGGTACAAGCTTCTCTAGTTCTGGAGCAACACCGAGCAAGACCGAATCCCCAATAGCAGTTACCCCATCGGATAGTAAAGACGGTGTCTGGACATCCTGCGACTGTATCAGCAATTCATGCAGCTCTGGTTCTTCCTTCGGTTCCTCCTTAAGCTTGTCGGTAGTTTCGCCTTGGATCATTTCTTGTTTCACTTCTTTGGATGACGCTCCCGTAGTCTCGCTCTCACGCTGGGCACAAGAGACGCATAAGAGAACAATCATGCCAATTGACAGTAATACAGATAATCTTCGACGTCGAATGAAGGCGGTCTGGTTTACCCTTTTCCGTAGTTCGATCTTACTTCGTTTCCAGCCTTCGATTAAAGTAGATGACTCTACAAAAGGTGACTCTACGAATTTATAAGACAGCGCTGCTAGCCATATCATCACCACGAGTAAAACAAGCTGAAGGAGTAAGCCGGCTTTCATATTAGGATTTGCAGGAGCTGTTAAAACGATAATCGGATAATGCAATAGGTAAATGCCATATGATCGCTGACCGACCCACCTAAGAGGTTTCCATGCAAGCAGCTTGCTCACAGTAGTGAACGGGCTTACAGCAGCGGCAATGACCAATGCCGCCGCGACTGAAAGGACAACCATGCCTCCCCTATACAGCCACTCGTCATATTCTCCGGTAAAGACAATCATGTAAGCGACAATAGCTCCACCGATAGCACCTACAACATCGAGGACAACGGTACCCTTACGTGACAAGGGTGTGGCAAGAATACGACTTGGCCATGCAAGCGCGAGTGCAGCTCCGATCAAAAATCCGAATGCCCGCGTATCCGTACCATAATACACCCTGCTCGGGTCCGTATTAGGATCGTATAGCAGTACCATCGTACCAAAAGATACTGCTGCACCGATCAACAAATACAGCGCAAGTTTTCCACACGTAGGGTTTGTGAATCTTATGATGCCAAACAGTAACAATGGTAGCAATAGATAGAATTGCTCCTCGACTGCCAGTGACCAGAGATGACCGAAAGGAGAAGCTGGACCAAAGCTCTCGAAGTATGACACATCGTGATAAATAAAGTACCAGTTACTCATGTACATGATCGCAGCCCAAATATCTCCCCGAATCGAGACGAATCGACTGCTATCCGATATAAACAGAATGACGGAAACAACAAGTAGCATAAGTAGCAGGGCTGGAAGTAGTCTGCGTGCGCGACGGAACCAGAATCGTTTCAGATCGATCCGCCCTTTGCTCCGATACTCTTCCACCAATAAATCCATGATGAGGTAACCGGACAGAACGAAGAACACATTAACTCCCAGTAGTCCTCCTGAGGCTCCTCTCCACCCAAAATGATATGCCACAACGACAAGAACAGCTAGTGCCCGTATCCCGTCCAATCCCGGCATATATCGTCGTTTGCCATCCTCTATATTTACATGCGATTTATTTAATCGATACGTTGCTTCCACTGAAACTTGACCTCCCTCTAATTATTTGTAACACACCATAACTTGGAGTATGCATTCAGTGTAGTACGGGATTATATGATAAGTGAGATGGACTTGTAATCAAGTTGTAAAATGTTGAGATGTAAGGTCGATACGCACAAAAAAAGACCAGCCACAACTAGCGGCCAGTCTTAGGATTATCGATAAGAGGTCGATCCTGAATAATAATTGAGTATTGCCATGATATCTTTGGTAAAGCCAATCACTTTCATTGTTCTTTGATTGATCATCACGTTATATTTCCACGTTTTGTTCGTCTTGCTCTTATAATAAACTTCCGTCTTGGTGCCAAACCGCACAGCATCCTGGTCCAATGTTAGATCGGACGCCAGCTCAGAATCTCCTTTTTCCTGGATAAACTGATCAGCAAGTTCAAACAGATTACGACCGGGAGATGTGTCACCAAAGAAGTTCGCTCCGTTTCCTTTTAAGATTTTAAGAACATCTCCGTCTCTGGCATTCAAGATGATATCGTAAATATCATTGGGACCGGTCGAAACCGTTAGCGTCATATAGTACAGGCCACTGGGAATTTTGTTTAGCTCCTTTTCGACATGTTCACTTACTTCCTGATTTAGTCCCTTGAATACTTTTTCGACTAGATCCTTCAGCTTGTTCTGGTCAATCACCGACAGCTCAAATTGGACATCATCTACAGTAAGCTTCTCATTAAAATATTTGTTGACGGCATTTACGCTGAGCATCCTCACGGCATCTTGCGAAAGCGTACCTTCATATTTGCTCTTGTGTTCGCTATTTATTTTTTTAACCATGACAGTGTCCTTCTCGATAGCATTGTAAAATCCAGTGCAACCTGTCGTCATTAATAAAAACGCCATGCTTACAATAGAAAATAGATATTTTTTCATTGTTGCACCCCAGTCTTTTGACCCGTTCCATTAAAAATAACCTGAATTGTCGTACCTTGATTGACCTCGCTAATCACTTTGATACTTGCTTTATGAATGTCTGCAATACTGTGACATATGGAGAGACCTAAGCCCGCTCCATTATTGCTTCTCGTTCTTGCTATATCCGTCATGAAAAACGGTTCAAATATTTTATCCTGATGCTCTTTGGCAATCCCTATGCCCTGATCAATTATTTCGAGGATGCAATGGTTATCGCTCCAGTAGGTACGAAGTGTAATGCTCTGCTGTTTGGCGGAAGCTTTAAGCGCATTATCTACAAGATTGAAAATCAAGCTTTTCATTACATCCTTATCCATAAGAAGAGACCCTTCTTCGCAATCAATAACGATGCTAATCTGCTTTTCTCTCGCTTTCATTTTCAGCACAGGTTCCATTTCGGCAATTGTGGCCTTAAGATCATGTTCCTCCATTTGAAAATGGTGCTCCTCTAGGAAAACCAAATCCATCAGCTTTAACGAAAAGGATTCTAGCCGCTTTCCTTCTGAATAAATGACATCCAGAGCATCTAAAAATATATCTTCTTTGTATTTAGTTGTTCTCAGAAAATTGGCGAATCCGATAATCGAGGTCAATGGTGTTTTTAATTCGTGAGTAAAGTTATTGATAAACCTTTGCTTCTGTTGGTTGTGTAGCTCCAAGTCATTGATTTTATCCTCGACCACCGAAGCCATTTCGTTAAAATTTTTGGCCAGCACGCCGATTTCATCCTTTGTTGTTATCTGAACGCGTTCTGAAAAATCCCCCTGTGCAATAACCCGAGCCGTTCGATTTAGACGATCGATCGGCTTCGTCAGGCCTTTGCTCACAACATACATAATAAGCATATAAAGAATGCAGGCGGCCACATCCACCTTGACGAAAAAGCTGTACTGATCTACGCGCTCCTGATACACCGGCGTAAGATCCTTCATGTAAGTGAATACGTAACTTTTATGATTAATGTACGTTATATTCGTTGCAAACAATATCGTACGTTCATCAATATCTCGTAAAATATATCTGATTTCATCCGTACCTAGCTTGTCCAGCTCCTTACGCTCAAATGGCATCTTGAAATCGGTATTGCTGAAAATCGCCTGATTGCTATCATTTAGAATCTGCAAATAGGTTCGTTGCTCGCTGTTCTTCTCGACAAATTCGTTAGCAATATTCGTTAATACTGTTTTTTCGTAATCGACGGAATCATAGATACGAAGAATTGGAAGGATCGCATTTACGCTAGAATGAATGCTGATGTACTGGCTTAATGCGCTATTGATTTCCTGTTCTAGCATTTTCATGTGATTCCGCTCGATGACCATTATCGAAAAAATATGAAAGATGAGAACGAATGCAAGAATGGAAAACAAGTATATTTTCTGCCAAAACTTCATCCATCAATCCTCCAGCCGGTACCCAATTTTATAAATCGTCTTGATTTGGTCATGTAGCTGGAGTTTTTTGCGTAGCGATTTGATGTGCATATCGACCGTTCTTGTTTCACCATAGAAATCGCAGCCCCATACTTTGTCAAGGAACTGCTCTCTGGATAGTGCTATGTTCTTATTTTTCAGCAATACGACCAGCAAATCGTATTCCTTTGGAGTCAGCTCTACCGGTTGGCCCTGGATAGTCGCCTCTCGTTTGTCCAGAGCCACTTCAATGTTTTGAAACTTGATGATAGAGTCTTCTTTGCCATATCTACGTAGCACTGTTTCGATTCGAGCCAAGAGTTCAATTGCTTCAAAGGGCTTAACAATGTAATCATCCGCTCCTAGTTTAAGTCCGTTGACTTTATCGTACACAGAGTTTTTCGCGCTCAGGAAAATCACTGGTATGTGGTAGGATTTCATTTTTTCCATCAGCGAAAAGCCGTCCAGCTTCGGAATCATAACGTCCAACAGGATAAGATCAAACTTCTCTCGCTTCACCGCCTCCAGTGCCGAAAGACCGTCATGTACCTCGGTCGTTAAAAAGTTCACGAGCGTAAGATTCATTTTAATAATTTTGGCTATATGAATATCGTCCTCGACAATCAATATCTTCTTTTGCATCTTCGTAATCACCTAACATTTCATGAATGGTTTATATGTTTTGTTACTGATATTACATGATAAAAGAATATTTTTATAGAGATAATATATATCTTTGTGAAACATGCAACAAGTGAAATAGGAATTGGATTGTTTCTTGAACGGCTCATTCCCCCTATCAACAGCTGTAAAAGAGTTAATCTATCACTGCTCATGTAATTTATATAAATTCGACAATTTACAACTTCATTACAAGTCCATCTTATTTATCATATATTCGCAGACTACACTGATTGCATCCCCAGACGCAAATAACAATGTGAACATTAACGAAAAATTGATGAGATTATTGGAGGAGCAACATGTCATGGATTTTGGAAAAAAAGCAAAAGAATCATAAAAAGAAAACATGGAGGTTCGTGCTGATCAGCTTCAGAGTTTTGCTTTTGAGCATCATCATTTTTTTCGGCTATCAGCTCATTGGCACCTACTATGTACTTGACAGTCTGGACAAACCAAAGGATACCATTCTAATCGAGGAGCAGGAGAATGACGCGCTGAAGCCTGTCATATGGGAAGGCACCGAGCGTGTCAGCATTCTGCTTATGGGCGGCGACAATCGGGGGGTGAAGAAGAACGATCAAGCGCGTTCCGATTCCATGCTGGTAGTAACGATTGACCCCACCACGAAAAAAGCACATCTTATGTCTGTTCTTCGGGATACTTATGTCGAAATCGAAGGTCATGGCAAAGGAAGAATCAACACCGCACTCGCACTAGGGGGACCTAACCTTGCCATGAAAACGATAGGCGACTTGCTCGGTCTTGATATTCAATATTATGTATATACCGATTTCGAAGGATTCAAATCACTCATCGATGGAATTGGCTGCATTGATTTTTATGTCGAGAAAAACATGGACTACACCGACAAAACCGACGGTAACCAATACGACATCCATCTGCGAAAAGGGCAACAAATGCTGGATGGAGATAAAGCGCTGCAATACGTGCGTTTCCGCCATGACGCAATGAGCGATTTCACCCGGACCGAGCGACAACGTAACCTGTTGCTTGCCATCGCTGAAAAGCTGAAATCCGACTGGAACCTATTGCGGATGAAGCAAATTTTGGAGAGTGTAGCACCTTACATCCAGACAAATCTGAATATCCCCGATATGCTGAAGCTGGCAAAGCTCGGTGTGGAATGCCACATAGCCGGCTTAGCACAAGTACCGCCGATGGAATTAATTGACGGCACGTCGGTGAAAGGGGCCTCTGTCCTGAGTGTGCGAGATAATAAGAAGCTTCGTGAATTCGTGCAGGAATTAGTGGTTCAGGATAGGTAAAATAAAAAAATGACTTGAGTCCTGCTTAAGGAAACTCGGGTCATTTTTCTTTTGCGTTGTATGTCGTGCTGGCTTGAGGAACCATTTGTATAGCCATGCTGAATAGACCAGATTTCGTGAGATGCAGGATATTAGGAAAATACAGCCAGATTTGATGTTTGCTTTTTCTCTTGAATATTCTGTATGCTTTAGATCTAAAAAGCTGTCAATAAACAGAGATTTACACTAAAGGAGACAGATACAACATGAAGATGATAGGGAAAAAAGGGATGTTTTGCGGCGTATTAGCTACAGCACTGCTCATATCAGGCATGACTTACGCTGCTCCAGCCATCAAAGTGATGGTCGATGGGAAAGAAGTGAAAACTGACGCGCAAGCTCAAATCATTAATGGTCGGGTACTCGTACCTGCACGGGGTTTGGCAGAATCTCTCGGAGGAGAGGTGCAATGGGATCAAAAAAACAAGATCGTGAACGTAAAAAGCAAAGCCTCTAGCCAAAATGGAGCAATAACTGGCAAGGATGCATATGTGATTGAGGATCAAAAGGCTCTGATCAGTCTCCCTTCTGAATGGAAGGATAAGATCAAAGTAGAAAAAAAAGCAAATGAAGTTATTTTTCAATATGTACCGAAAAATAAGGCAGTAAAACCTGAATTTTTCTTCAGAGTGCTCATCATTACTAAAACCGTATGGGATAAAGATGAGTATGCAGATACAGGACTCTTTACGATGTTAGGAATGCAGGACGGAAAGGTTTATGCATTGCAAACACCGAGTGAAGCACCTTATTTGGAGAAACCAGAAAGCCCGGAATTTAAAGAAAGCGTGGACATGCTAAATCAGCTTAAGCAATCCATTCAGTTTATGTTCATAAGGTAAGTAAATAATAAAGAAAAAATCCTTGAAGCTTCTCTTCAAGGATTTTTTGTCAGAATATAATAGAGATAGAACTAATATCTTTCCAAAATCAAAGCGGTTTTCAATGAGTCTTTTGGCAAAAACCATCCCTTTTCTTCTAGGTAAGCCTTTAGCCTCTTTTGTTCCTCTGAAGCTTCTCTGCTGTTGGTAGTTTTAAAGGAAGCTTCTACAATATAATCCAAATTGTTTCCAGAAGCAGATTTAATCGGCCAAATTTCCACATCAATCTTCTGCCCATTCCATGTTCCCGTGTATCGTTCTGCCAGAACAGGACCGTATATTCTTGCTTGTCCTACTTTTTCACTCCCCCATCCAGGGTACAGCCATTTATCCAGCTTTCCAGGTATATTGGCGGTTAGTAGTTTAATGGAGTCTGAGAGAGCCGGCAATTGTGTTCCTTGAAAACCTGATTGTTTTATTTTTTTCTTTCTGGAAATACTTAATGTTTTTTGCTTGTAGCCCCATTCCACCTGTGCTTCATAATTCGTGTCTGTAGCATCAAAGCCTTCCTTATTAGCCTTTGTTAAGGCAGCATCAATGTTATTGTTTTCAATAGGATATCTTTTTTTATAGGTGATTTCCATATGCTCTTTACTGTCCGACTTGCGGATGCGACTAATCCAACCTGTATGATTCAAATCCTGGTCTTCTGTATCCAGAAACTGTACATTCATTTTTATGGCAGAGTCAGGCAGATTGAATGCTTTAAGCACATCAGGCAACAGCTTATGCTCAGAAGATAGCACCTTATTCGAATCCAGTAATAGCTTCACTTCATAATCCGGCTCTAAATTACCAGCCGCTTGTGCGGATTCGGAAAGACCAAAAAGAGAGGAACAAAGACCTAGACAGACAGCAAATGCCATAGTTGCATGCTTGAGCGCAGGGATCGTTTTCACGTAACCAGCTCCTTTGTATTACAAGTACAAAAATTAGTTATCTTTCTTATACATCTATTTATACAAGCTGCACATTTTTAGTCGTTAACAAGCTGTCTTTTTTTCACTCCGGTTACATGATGATTTCTAACGGCTAATTATACCATAATTGTAAATACAAAGAATATAAAATCATCCACAAAATTTACACCATTAGAATTCCTATGGCATTTCTTACCTCTTGAAGAACCTTTTGTGCAGATAACCGAGCTTTCTCGGCACCCTGTTGCAGGGTATCGATTATTTGTTCTTCTGTAAGTTGCTGTTTGCGGGTACGGAATGGCTCCACAATTTGTTCGATTTCTTCAGCTAGTCGCTGTTTACAAGCTACACACCCGATTGATGCCGTGGAGCATTGCTCTCTAAGCTGCTGTTGACCCTGCTCATTCGTAAAATATGTGTGCAGATGATAAACATTACAGCCTTGTACACTCGGATGGCCTGGTTGTTGCAGATAGAGACGAGTTGGATCAGAGTATGCCTTTTTTACTTTCTGAGCGATCTGGCTTTGCTCATCCTGTAAACTAATATACGTATCAACTCCGTCTGATTTACTCATTTTACCCTGACCATGTAGTGCAGGAATACGAACAGCATTCTCTGCCAACGGTTGCGGGTATGCAAAAACCTCACCATACCTATTATTGAAACGCCTAGCAATTTGCCGTGCCATCTCCAAATGCACTAATTGATCTTCACCAACAGGCACTACTTCACCTTTATGCAGCAGAATATCTGCTGTCATCAGTACAGGGTATCCCACTAAACCATAATTCACATTATCAGGATGCTTCTTCGCTTTTTCTTTAAAGGTTGGACATCTCATCAGCTCACCTAAAGGCATGACCATTCCTAGATATAAGGATAATTCCGCAACCTCGGCTGACAGAGAAGATTGTGTATAAAACGTACAATGCTCAGGATTCAGTCCTGCAGCCAAATAACTGGCGGCAGCTTCTAGAGCATTTTTAGACATATGCTCGCGGCTAGGATGTGTGGTCAATGTATGCAAATCTGCTATAAAAAAATTAGCATCGTATGTGTTTACAAGCTTCTCAATGCCTTTCATTGCTCCATAATAGTTACCCAAATGTAATTCACCAGTAGAACGGATACCTGATACCAGTTTTTGATTTTTCATAGATAATCAGCCTCTTTCGTTTTGAGAGCGGAGATCGTGGGGTATGAAAGGCATTGATCTCCCTCTGTTTATTTATCTCATTCAGTTGATAAAGCCACCACCAACCATCTTCCATTCTCATCACGCTCCTTGTCCTGATTACCTCTATTTTGTTTACAAGAAATACAAAAAGGGCTTCCCATCCTTATCTTTATAAAATAAGGACGAGAAACCCGTGGTGCCACCTTTATTCGCTGTCTACACAGCGCGCTCAATTGTATCGGAGTAAGTGCTAGCTCTCCATGCCTTTGCTCGAATACCTGTCTCTTCTATCGGTGAGACGCTCCGCCAGAGCCTACCTGTGTGTTACCATGTTTTCGTTCACACTATCGGTCTGGACGCTCAAAAGTCCATTCTGCAAGCTTCCCGCACTGATTTTCACCAACCATCAGCTCTCTTAAGCATTCTTGCCTGCATACTCCTCTTCATCATTGCGCGTGTTATCATTATGATCATGTATAGATTCCTGTAAACTTATCAATCAGTATACGTAACCTCACACTAGCTGTCAATCTCTACACGTGCCACCCCGTTTAAATTATGGACCATCTCATAAATATCAGTAATGTAAATATGATCGTACACGACTAGACGTAAATCCATCTGTACCCTGTGCTTATCAACATCCTTTAACCAGACATTCTTAATCTTCATATCTTCTTCTTTGAATTTCTGGATGATCCCTGTCATATGGGAATACTCATCTAAGAACAGGCGAATTTTTAATTCTTTTCCTTGTAATTTTCGAACCCCAATCATATTTACTAAATAAGGAAGCAACTGTACAGAGAACAAAATCATCGCAGCTCCTAACGCTGCCTCATAATAAAAGCCCGAGCCAACCGCAATTCCAATCCCTGCACTAGACCAAATAATTGCAGCTGTGGTTAGACCAGAAATAACATCATTATTTCGGCGCAAAATGACCCCTGCACCCAAAAAGCCGATTCCACTAACGATCTGTGCAGCCAAACGCATGGGATCTGTTCGATTGTTCATAGACGTTTCCGCATAAAATTGGGCAGATTCAATCGAAACAATCGTCAGTAAGCAGCTACTAACCGATATGATTACGCTAGTTTTTAATCCTAGTGGCTTCTGTTTTAATTCACGCTCAATTCCAATTACGATTCCAAGGAAAGCAGAAAGCATCAACTTTGCTAAAATAATTAATTCCATGTTATTCCACCTCTAACCTGGTTTGTCTGACGACTTTTATTACCTGTAGCTTATTATAAATCCTGATGAGCTATTCTTAAACCAACTGATACGTAGAGGATGATTGACGGAGCACAGCCTTGTTAGCAAATCGGCTCTGCAAGTGTTGGCATTGGGAAATATCCATTTTCTATTGCATGCCTCACCATCGCCTGGAAATATGTTTTCGTCGGTGTTGGGCATGTAATCTGGAGCTTTTGTAATAGGGCTGTTGTTTTAGGGCATGCAAATCGAACATTCGAATTACGTGCGCCATCTCCCTCCAGTTGCGTAATAGCTAGCTCCATCCCTTCCCGATTTTTTTTCGTTCCATCAAATAGCCATTGCTCATATTCTTGTTGGGAAACCAGACTTAGCTGATAGCCAAAAGACTGAAAATGCTTCAATAGCTCCACATACGGAATCTGTTCTGGATTAACAATATGGAAAACGGCTCCGACTGCTTCCTCTTGTAATGCAAGGCTAGCAATCGCCTTTCCTGCAAAATCAATAGGGGTGAAGTCTACTAGCCAATCAGCATGTGGGGCAACTCCCAGCAAAAACATCGCCCGACACATCCGATACATCGCATTTGTTTCCATGTTTCGTTGAAATGCACCAGATAACGAATGGCTACTCAAATTACCAGCACGATAGATTGTCACTGGTATACCTTCCTGTTCAAAAGCTCTCATCACCAGCTTCTCTGACTCCCATTTGCTATTGATATAATGATTGTCTAGCACAATGGAATAGTCCACTTGGTCTGCATTGCGCAATGCGTGCCATTTCCCAGCATAAGACAGTTCTTCAGGAATACCGATCGTGGAAACATAGTGAAAATGAATACCCTGTTTTTCCCTGGCCAGATCAAGTAACGTCTCCGTGCTTTGTACATTTACTCGATAGAAATGCTGAGAGTCACCAAAGTGAGCTACATCCGCTCCGCAGTGCATGATGGCATCAATGTTTTGAACAAGCTCATGCCAATCCTCTTTGCCTAATCCCAAGCGCACTTCCTGCAAATCACCTATCATCACCCTCACACGTGAATGAAGCTGTCTACTCAGCTTATCTCCAAAGTAAAAGGAATAATTTTGATATAAACGTTCTGTAGCACTCTGTACATCTTCCCCACGTACCAAGCAATAAATCGTGCCCGATGCTGTTTGCAGCAATTCATTTAACAAATGAGAACCAAGATAGCCTGTCGCCCCCGTTAGTAAAAATGTATGCTGATTGCGTCTTAGAACCTTTTTGGTCGTTTGTAAACGCTCTGGATATTCAGCAAGGACTTCTTCTGTTTGTAGATTACTCTCAATCAGCCCAGAATCAGTGCGTTCTGTGTTCTGCTCTTCCTGACTCAGCTCTTCAATTCGATGCGCTAATGCTTGGACAGTCGGATGTGTGAAGAAGTCATTAATTTTTAGCAGTGGATATTTTGGCTTTATTTCAACTAATATCTCTATAATTTTAAGAGAATGTCCTCCTATTTCAAAAAAATTATCATTTGCACCTACGCGCTCTATTCCTAATCCTATTTCCCATACTCGGGCAATTTCCTGCTCAACCTCCGTTTTGGGCGCGATATACGTTTGTGTTCTTGTCACCGGTTTTAGCTCAATAGTAGCTAGCTTTTTTCGATCAATTTTACCGGTTGGTGCAATAGGCATAGACGGTAGATAACCAAATTGTGCTGGAATCATGTAAGGAGGCAGCTTCTGCGAGCAAAAAGCTTGTAAAAGCGCCGGATCAATCTCCTGCTGTGTATTTGTTGTGTAAAAAGCGACCAATGTATTCTGATTATCATGATCCTTTTTCACAATAACTGTTACGCTTTGTATCTCAGGATACGTAGCTAATCGCTCCTCAATTTCTCCTATTTCAATTCGATGCCCACGAATTTTGACCTGAAAATCTTTACGTTCTAAATACTCTACCTCTCCATCTTCTAGCAAGCGTCCCAGGTCACCTGTTTTATAAAAGATTTTTCCTGATCCTGGTGTGAAGGGGTCTGAAATAAAGGCTTCCTTCGTTTTCTCCGGCATGTGCAGATAGCCGTGCGAGATTCCTACGCTGCTAATCAGAATTTCTCCTGGAACACCAATCGGGCACAGTTGATACGATTCGTTAACCAGATATATTTCATAGTTTGCAAGAGGCTTTCCAATCGGGATGCTGGTCGTATCAGCTTTCACTGGTTTAGTCACAGCATGATACGTAGATGTCACGGTGCATTCAGTCGGCCCGTACAAATTGTAAATGATCGTATCACTCGAAAATTTAGCCTGGAAGGAACGAACAACCTCGCCTGCTAGAAGCTCTCCGCCTACTCCTATGCTTTTTACGGTGGCGAAGCAGTCTGCTTCTGTGCTTGGCAACGTTTTAACTAATTGGTTAAAGAAGGCAGCAGGAATGCCGGGAATGCACGTAACTCCTACACGCTTGACTGCTCTTGCAAACGAAATCGAATCCATTCTATCTTCTTTCGTTAAAAAATGTAAGGTAACGCCGTTTAATAAGCCTCCAAATAACTCATGAACGGATGCATCAAAGCTAAACGTGATGAATTGTGTGAAGATATCCTGCTCTGTTACGTTCATCATTTTTCTAACAGCAACCCCGTAATTCACTACCCCCTGATGATGCAAAATAACTCCCTTGGGCGTTCCTGTGGACCCCGAGGTAAAAATGACATAGGCTGGATGCAACGGCGTAATAGCCGGTTTTATCGCTGTATCAGAATATATTTCAATGTCTTCCATCCATAAGACCTGTGCTTTCGGAATAGCTTGTACCACTAAATCTCGATAGGCAAGACTAGAAAGAACTACATGAGAATTCGTTTCCTGAATAATATGGGCATTACGTTCTTGCGGATGATGCGGGTCTAATGGAACATAAGCTGCGCCCGCTTTTAATATCCCAAGTACGGCTATGCTGGCTTCGATACTTCGTTCCATAAATAAAGAAACATATTGCCCTGGCTTAATCCCATGCTCTTGTAGCATTGTAGCTACCCGATTAGATGCTGTATCTACTTGTTTATACGTATACCTAGTCTCATCAGTCTGTAAGGCAAGCCTCTCACCATGCGCTTCTACTATCTCTTGAAAGACATCCAGAATCGTCTTTTCTGCTGGAAATGCTTCTGTCGTCTGATTCATGGATTGATACAGTTTCTGTTCCATTTCAGATAGCATGGGATAAGCAGTAAAGCTTGTTTGCGGATGCAGCACAGCTTGTTCTGCTAAACATTCCATTTGTTCCATAAATCGATCAATTGTCTGTTGACGGAAGCTGTTGGAATCATAATACATTTCCCAGCTAGCTTTTGCTTTGTTTACGGTGATCCCAGCATGTAGGGGAGCAGCTGTATGTGCTTCAATCTGCATGAGTGAGTCTTGTTGCAGACAAAACGTGCTTGGGAATTGATGGAACGAATAAGAAGCATCAGCATCTTCTGTTCCATGCTCCCAAGCTGTTTCAACCTGATCTAGTACATCATTATAGTTCATTCCTTGTTGAACATTTATAGCTACTGGTACCCATTTCTCCTGACTAAGAGTACCCAATGTAATCTGCTGGGTTCCGCTGACTCTGTGCAGCCACATGATGTACAAAGCCAATAGATGAATTTCCTGTCCCTTTTCCCATAACTTTGTCATATATGGAGTCAAATCATACGAGCTTCTTGTAGTCACAGTATCTGTGATCTGACCGAAGCGATTATTGTCTAGTGGGAACGTTATAGGTTCGTATCTTGGTGTATTGTGCATGATAAACTCCTGCCTCCTAATAAAATGTATATGAAAAGGTGAAAAAAGAAGAGAGACCAGCATCTGATCTCTCCTCTTTTGTAGTCCATATTAGCATTCTGCTGACGACCCAACACTCTCTTAGAAATGAAAACCTACTTGTGTTCTTCTAATTTAAGTTGGGAAAGCGCGCTATCTAACTCCTGCGCTATTTTACTTAATCCGTCAACAGAAACTAAAATTTCTTGGTAAGAAGCTAACTGATTATCTGACTTGACCTGGATGTTTTCTGCTGATTTTGTGTTTTTACGTGCATTTTCCGATACTTGTTTTACCACAGAGGTAACCTCTTCTGTTTCAGCTGCCATTTGTTGCGTGGAAGCAGATACCTCTTGCATACGGTCGGATACCTCTGTACTCGCCTGAACCATATGGCGGAATATCTCACCTGTTTCTTGCACGATTTTCACACCATCCAACACGTGTGCAGAACCTTGGCGAATAGAGATTACTGCTGTATTTGTACGTTCTTGAATCTCTTTGATGAGCTGGCTGATTTCTTCTGCCGATTGCTTAGATTGTTCCGCTAGTTTTCGTACCTCATCTGCAACAACTGAGAAGCCTCGACCGTGTTCACCTGCTCGTTGGGCTTCAATAGCTGCATTTAAAGCAAGTAAATTCGTCTGGTTTGCAATTTCGGAAATCATTTTGACAATCTCACCAATTTTACCTGACTGAGATTGGAGAACATCAATAATATTTTCAGATTCCTCTACAGAGTGCTGAATGAGCTGCATTTGATCTGCCACTTTAGTGACAGAGTATTGACCGGACTCTGCCTGATCTTTCATGTTCAAAGATGTGTGATGAACCTCTGTTGAATTATTGGCGATGCTTTCAACACTAACCACCATCTCATCCAACGATTTCACACATTCTGTTGTAGCTATATTTTGCAGATTGGTGTGCTGGAACATTTCTTGGATGTTATCTGTAATGGTTGTAGCATGCTGATTATTTTCTTCCATAATCGTATGTAATTGCTGTGAGTTTTTCACTAGCTGATTCGAGGATTCACGGATCGTCATCATAATCGTACGCATATTTTCTGCCATTTGATTAAATTTGTTATTTACCTGACCCAACTCGTCCTTTCCTTCGCGCAAACGAACATCTAAATTTCCTCTGCTCATTTCATTAATACCACGCATAAGCTCTTGAATGGGTTTAAAGGTACGATTCACAATCAAATATTGGAAAACTACATTGATAAGTAGCAAAAAGAACAGCAATATGGAAGAGTTCAGCAATAGCGCGTCCTGCCCATTGGTCACCATACTAGCATCAACATCCATACCAAAATAAGCAATAACGTTTCCACTGTTGTCCATGATTGGATGAAGAGCCGAGATCCAAGTACCTAACTCATCATCATAAATAGAAGTTATCGTATCTTGTTTGGCAGTGACAAGATTCTGAACTCCCTTCACAATGACGTCTGGCTGAGGGAGCATATCTCCCAATTTAATTCCTTCTGATTTCATAAACTCGTGAATTGGAGTTGGCTGAGCAATAATAGAAGTCTGATTTCCCTCTTTCAATTCCACTCCAAAAACATACGCCTGTTTAATCTGAGGATGCTCTTTACTGATCTGGTCAAGCCCCTCTGTCAGTTTCTTCTGGATAGAAGCATTCAAATCAGGATTTCTAACAGCCTCATCTATGTCTTCCGCAGAAACATGTACAGATTGTGACTGTAACAAGGCTCGCGTATCTTTTTCTAGCATTTCAATAAGGACTTGCCCTTGAATAACGAAACTTGCTAGGATTAATACAGCACCGATCAACATAGTATTAAGAACTGTGAACAATAAATTCCTAGTAGATATTTTCATGTTGGAAAACAACTCTTTCCCCTCTCTTTCTTTTCCCTGCTTCTAGAAATATGTAAAATAGGGCGCTATCCCTAGTATCGGTATGAAATCACAAAAGCTTTAATTTCTATATGTTAAAAAAATCAAGTCTTTTTTCACTTACACGTACCATTTTTGCCATTGCATAAAAAATTCACTGGTAGGATGTATAGGACTAGCTATGGAGAAAAGAGCATAAAGGCTTATTTCATAACGATTTAGCTTGATGAAAAGCAAGCCAAATAGCACAAAGACAAAGTCAGTGTGCTTGGTTATTGAAGCTTTTCCCAAATGAAAGATTGATAACATTTCATAAAAATGACAAAATTACACTGCACTTTTTTAGTTACAGGTTACAGTAGGTGATCCTTTTTTGGATAGGTTTAACATAAGCCTTTCGTTCCTTTAATGAGTATTTTCATCTCATCAAAATATCATTTTTGCTTTCTCAACTTGTCGACTCCGGTAAGATGGAATCGTACCTGCTGGCTCCGCTGCCTTGATAGCTCTTACAACAGCTTCTGCCAGTACTTCTGCTGCTAATGCACCGATTACATCCACAGAAGCCTGTACTTCTCCTGTTCCAATCGCAAATATCGTATCCCCGTCATGCATGGTGTGAATGGGATAAATTGTGCGTGCTAGTCCATCATGTGCCATTTGAGCAACCTTATTCGCTTCTGATTTGGTTAAGGAAGCATTACAAGCTACTACGCCAATCGTGGTATTCGCTCCAGTTGGAATGAACTGAAAGCTAGCTTTTTCCATACAATCATAGATATCTAGTAACTCCTCGTTTTCCCCGCGCACACCTGCAAGTCTTGCTCCAGTTACAGGACACCGTACCTCTCCAACTGCATTCACAGCAACAATTGCTCCAATTACTAGCCCGTTACTCAGCTCACGGGACGCCGTACCTAGCCCCCCTTTCATCGCGCGTTCAAAACCGGCCATTTTTCCAACAGTAGCTCCACAGCCCGCTCCAATATTTCCCTCAGCAAACACCTGTTCACTCGCCTGCTTTGCCGCTTCATAGCCCATGGCCATGGTAGGTCGGATCGAAGCATCCCCGATAGCAAGATCAAATAATACTGCTGCTGGTACAATCGGCACTTTTGCAACTTTCACATCAAGTCCAATTCCCTGCTCCTCTAAATAACGCATTACCCCACTAGCTACATCCAAGCCAAACGCGCTTCCCCCAGACAAGCATATCGCATGGACTTGATCTACTTTATTGATCGGGGAAAGCAAATCAGTCTCACGGGTACCTGGAGCTGAGCCACGAACGTCGACTCCGCATACTGCACCTTCCTCCATTAGAAGTACGGTACAGCCTGTCAGTGCTTCCTCATCTTGTTGATGACCTACCTTGATCCCTTTTATATCGACAATTGAACCTATTGTAGCAGTCATAGCTTACATCTTCTCCCTTTGTATATGAAATAACTATTAACAGACGAGTAAAAAGCCCGTTTCTTGCAGAGCTTTCGTTTCCCTAATTTTTTAGACGTTATTTTATTACTTGTAATCTTTCCTTGCAAACCGAATAAAACCAGACAATCCTTGTAAAAATAAGGTAGAAATCTCTAAAGAGGATGCAGAGTCATCAAGAAATACGTATTAGAGAGGATTGATTACGATTTCTCACTTACAAAACATTCCGCAACCAAAAACCTTTGGTCCCCTTGGAAATTTACCTTTAATCAATCCAGAGATGCCAATTCAATCCATCATGAAGCTAGCCCATGAACTTGGTCCTATCTTCCGGCTGGAATACCCTGGAGGCCGTGTTAGCATCTATATTTCCAATCATAAGTTGGTAGCAGAGGCTTGTGATGAATCCCGTTTTGATAAGAATGTATGGCCTCCCTTGCAAAAAGTAAGAACATTTGCAGGCGATGGTCTTTTTACTAGCTCAACGGATGAGCCCAATTGGCAAAAAGCTCATAATATCCTGCTCCCAAGCTTTAGCCAAAGAGCCATGCAAGGGTACCATTCCATGATGGTAGACATTGCTGTACAGCTTATCCAGAAATGGGCGCGCCTTAACCCGGATGAAAGCATTGACGTACCTGAGGATATGACAAGGCTTACTTTGGATACCATTGGGTTGTGCGGCTTTAATTATCGGTTTAATAGCTTTTATCGAGAACAACCGCATCCCTTCATTACCAGCATGGTTCGTGCGCTGGATGAAGCAATGAGCCAGCTACAGCGCCTAGAAATTAAAGATAAATTGATGGTTATTACAAAACGTCAATTTAAACATGATATACAAGCCATGTTTACCCTTGTGGATAAAATAATAGCAGAACGTAAAGAGCACGAGGATCATGATGCAAACGATTTACTTTCCCATATGCTAAAGGGAAAAGACCCCCAAACGGGCGAAGGCTTGGATGACGAAAATATTCGCTATCAGATTATTACTTTCTTAATTGCTGGTCATGAAACCACAAGCGGTCTCTTATCCTTTGCTTTATACTTTCTATTAAAGAACCCGGATAAGCTTCAAAAAGCATATGAAGAGGTAGACCGTGTCTTAACTGGTTCTACTCCAACTTATACTGAAGTGCGAAATCTTACGTACATATCGATGATTTTGAATGAGTCTCTTCGTCTGTGGCCAACAGCTCCTGCCTTCTCTCTTTACGCGAAGGAAGACACACTGCTGGATGGAAAATATCCTTTGAAAAAAGGCGAAAGTGTCAATGTACTCATTCCTACTCTTCATCGGGATACAAGCGTCTGGGGAGATGACGTCGAGGAGTTTCGCCCTGAGCGCTTTGAAGACCCAAGTCAAATCCCCTATGATGCGTATAAACCATTTGGAAACGGGCAGCGAGCCTGCATAGGACAGCAATTCGCGCTTCAAGAGGCGACCTTAGTACTTGGTATGATTTTAAAGTACTTTGACATCATTGACCATAATCATTATCAGCTAAAAATTAAAGAAACACTAACTTTAAAACCTGAAGGCTTTTCCATGCGTGTCCGTTTACGCACGAATGAACTCTCCTTTCAAATTACCGGAAAAGAGAAGGAACGCGAAAAAACACAAGCGCAGCCAACAGCCTCTACCATCGTTGACGCACATAATACGCCCTTGCTAGTGCTATATGGTTCCAATCTTGGCACTGCAGAGGGGATTGCAAGAGAACTTGCAGAGGATGCACGTTTCCAAGGATTCAAGAGCGAGGTTGCTCCTTTAAATGATTATTTAGGTAAGCTACCCAAAGAAGGAGCCGTATTTATTATTACCTCCTCTTATAACGGAAAACCACCGAGTAATGCCAAAGACTTTGTACAATGGCTAAAAGAAGCAGAGCCTGAAGAATTTACAGGGGTCAACTATACTGTATTCGGATGTGGTGACCATAATTGGGCCAGCACATACCAGCAGGTTCCTCACCTGATTGATAAGCAGCTCGAAGCAAAAGGTGCGACACGGCTAATGAAGCAGGGAGAGGGTGACGCTAGCGGAGATTTTGAGAAACAACTTGAGGATTGGCGTCATCAATTGTGGCCTGGTGTCATGAACGCTTTAGGGCTCAAGATCAACGAAAATCGGGAGCGAGAGCGCAGCACGCTTTCTGTCCAATATGTTAATGGAATTGCGGGAGTTCCACTCGCTGAGTCCTATGATGCTCTTCGTTCGTACGTTACAGAGAATAGAGAGCTTCAGGGAGAAACTAGCGAACGTAGCACTCGTCATATCGAGATAGCTATTCCAGCAGGAGTCCATTACCACGAGGGGGATCATTTAGGTGTTCTGCCCAAAAACTGTCCTCAGCTAGTGGAACGTATTGTACATCGGTTTGGTTTGAATGGTAACGATTATCTAATTCTTAGTGGCAGTGGACGCAGTGCAGCGCATCTTCCGCTGGATCGTCCGGTAAGTGTATATGATCTGCTAAGTCATAGCGTAGAATTACAGGAAGCAGCAACCCGTGCTCAACTACGTGAACTTGCTGCTTATACAACCTGCCCACCTCATAAACGGGAATTGGAAGCCTTACTTGAAGAGGATACCTACAAAACCAATATAATGAATATACGCATATCTATGTTTAATCTTATGGAACAGTATCCTGCCTGTGAATTACCTTTCGAACGCTTTTTAGAGCTTCTTCCACCTTTAAAAGCTCGTTACTATTCCATTTCCAGCTCCCCTCATCTCTTGCCAGATCGTACTAGCATAACGGTGAGCGTAGTCCGCGGCCCAGCCTGGAGTGGACATGGGGAGTATCGAGGTGTTGCGTCAAATTATCTAGCCGATCTAAAGCCAAATGATCCTGTTGTTATATTTGTACGCACACCAGAATCTCACTTCACGCTACCTACAAATACAGAAACACCTCTTATCATGATCGGACCAGGTACCGGGGTTGCACCATTCCGGGGATTTCTTCAGGCACGAAAGCACTATCAGCAACAAGGAAAACAGCTTGGTGAAGCCCATCTTTACTTTGGTGCCCGCCATCCGCAACAGGATTACTTGTATCAAGAAGAGTTTGCGCAATATGAAAAAGAAGGTATCGTGACCATTCATACCGCTTTTTCACGAGTAGAGGGCCAGCCGAAAACCTATGTTCAGCATCTCATGAAACAAAATGAACAAGAGTTGATTCGTCTTCTAGATCAGGGAGCTCGACTTTATGTATGTGGGGATGGGAGTCGAATGGCTCCTGATGTAGAAGCCACACTGATTTCATCCTATCAAACAATTCATTCTGTAAGCAAAGAAAAAGCCCAGGCTTGGCTCGATAAGCTTCAACGGGATGAACAATATGTAAAGGATGTTTGGACAGGCGCATGAGAAGGGCTTTTAAACCCCTTCTTCCCATCAGATAAAAAGATAGACCATTAACACCCGTGAAAAGAAGCACTCAGCAAAAAGTAGCTGGGTGCTTTTCACATTGCATAGATATTCATTTGGGACTGGGATTAACTCAACTGAGTAACACCTACTCTTTTCGACCGAACAGAGATAAGCCCCCAAAAAAGGGATAAGATCTATAGATAGGACAGTGATAGTAGATCATGTAACACACAGAGCCTAGGCGAACGTCACCACTACAAGTATTTGGGTGAAACACCCCGTTAATTCGTTTAGTCAGGACAGGGCATAGCGTCATTTACTATAAAGAACATATTACTTCCAAAGTGGGGGGGTAAAAACATGAAAAGAAAAAGTAAGAAGCCAATTATTCAACAAGTATATTACGACGGGTATGTGAATCCATACGATGATCCGTATTTCCAATTTGACCCATTCGTACCACGGCATCCTGACCACCGTGAGAGATGTATCAGAGAATGGCGAAGATGCGAAAGACGCTGTCACCACATGTTCGGACACGATAATGTCCGATGCAACAGAAGATGTCATCGAGAATTTCGAGATTGTTTACATTTCCATCACAGAAGATAACTTATCCAAGTTTTATTGTCTAACAATATGAAGAAGAGGGCGGTCGTCAAGTAATTCCCGCCCTCTTTTCATCGTAAAATAGCGTGTAAGCGTCCACAAATTTAGTAGACGAATACAACGAGATGTCCGTCCAATATGTGTAACAAATGTGGATCTGTTGTAAACCAATCCTTTTTGTAAATATTATACATAATCAAGTTTTCACCATCAGTAAACCATTCAAAAAACAGTGTAATGTTTCTTTTTTAAATGAGCCTGATCTGGATTTTGATAGTAAATTATTGTAATAATAATCCAATTAGCCATTAAAAATATTCAATATTCGCTCGCCGTATTTTTCAACTTTAACTTGTCCAAAGCCTTTAACAGTAAGTAGCTCTTCTTTGGTTCTCGGATATTTCGCTATCATATCTTCCATCTCATTATTATTGAAGATGTAGTAAGCCTTGATGTTCTCTTCTCTTGAAGTTTGAAGCCTGTACGATTTTAGTTCTTCACGAAGTAAAGTTTCATCCCTCTTTTGAAAATCATCTTTCGAAAACCGATATTTTGCAACGAAATCCATCTCCTTTGGTGTATGTAGCCTGACTAGCAAATTTGAAATTGCATACATATCCTTCTCAGCTAAGTCATATGTATTTGATTTATCATTCTGGTATTTTTCCAGCGTTGCTTTAATTTGATCGTATTTGATAATTGAGTTTTCTATCTCAGCAGGGCAACTATATTTATTAATAATGGTTTTGGGATTAGCCATGACTACAAGAGATAAAATTGGTATATTGCTGATTTTCAATTCTTTTGACAAGACATGTTTTATAATATCGATATGCCTTGCATTTTGAGTTACAGGACTATAAATTCCCTCTACAATTTCTTTTCCATATCTAAGTTTTATGGTTCTTACAAAGTTACCTTCTTGGTCAATCGAGATATTTCCACTTAATTTCTTCGTTTCTAAAATACAGATAAACTTATTAGAAATGACAACGAAATCAAGCTGAGCAACATAACCCTCATACTCTACCCTTACATCGTGTAAACACAAAATTGGCAGGAATGAATTTTTTAGTTCAAAGTAGACATTATTCTCGCCAGCAAGTCCATATGTAAGAGACTTAATATCCCTCTCAATGTAATCCTTCTTTTCTCCATCTGCAACCTTGTTTAAAAGCTCATTAAGGGCAGAAAGCTGAGGATTATCTTTTGAGAAATCCTTAACAAATGTCGGACTTTGGATTGTCCTTTTTTGACCAAATAATTTATTGAATATAGACATATACGCTTCCCCTTGAAAATTTGATTAATTTTAGGACAAAAGTAAAAGCATTAACCTTACTTGACAGTAAGATTATACCATATAATTACTAAATAAGTTTGTTATTCCCATCTTATATAAGCCTGCTGTACTAATTATTTCGTAGCATTTAAAATCGAAGGACTTCTCTTTTAGATTATACCAATAATTTATTGCTCTTTTATTTAAAAAGTTTGAAACATAAAAAATAATATAATAATATAAATGATGCACAATACATAATTTAACAGCAAAGGAGATCATTTTTTATGAAGAAACTAATGGGTGTATTTCTTACAGCTACATTAATCGTTGGGGGCTTGGTTACAATTTCGCCTAAGCCTACTTTTGCGACTTTGTGCAATCCTAACGGTAAGACGGATTGTCCAGTAGGTCCTCATCCTAAATGCCCACCAGCTCCTAGAGGGAATATGCAAGAGATGTGTTCATGGTAACCTTTTCTGAAAATTAAACCACTACACTTCTAAAAAGGGATCGATTATATGAAAAAGATATTTACTATAGGAATTAGTGCCCTGATGATCTTATCAGTTTCTAGTGCCGCAATCGCTGCTGAACCACAAAGTTTCTGTCAGGTTGAGCAATGTGATCAAATAAGTTAAGCTAATGCCTCCTTTAAAGGGAGGCTCTTTTATTCTTTTAGTTATTTGCATTAATTTTTCTTTACTTACTATGGTCTCTCACTCGATTCATACGTACATAATCCGCATGCGGACTATAGCTCTCCATTTCCAGCCGTATCTCTTCTACAGTTTGAATGTAGATCAATAACCACTCTCACTAAATTCCCCAGTATAATCCAAATAAAAAACGCCAGCCCCGAAGGACTAGCGAAATGAAATCGTGAGTTTATCCGCGAAGGTATTCTACTATTTTCTAACTTATCCTCCAGTTAAAGTTGATTCGCAATAAATATTCGGGAACACTTTGGGTCAAGCGATCTTTCCGACTAACTACGTAAAAAATACGGAGGTGAAAAGACCAACTATATTGGAATGACGATGAAAAATTTATTGGAATCTCGACCGAGCCACAAGCAAAAATTGACGGGAACAGGACGCTTATCTTAACATGAAAACAGCATAGATATCGTCTTTAGCTAATCTTCGCCTCAATCCGCAGCTTATCCGCCACCATCGCGATAAATTCGCTGTTCGTAGGTTTTGCCTTTGTATTAGAAACCGTATATCCAAACAAGCTAGAAATGGAATCCAGATTACCTCTTGACCAAGCCACCTCAATCGCATGACGGATTGCACGCTCTACACGACTGGCTGTTGTATTAAACTTTTTAGCAATATCCGGATATAGTACCTTTGTGATAGAACCCAATAGTTCAACATCGTTATAGACCATCGTAATCGCTTCTCGTAAATATAAATATCCTTTAATATGAGCAGGCACTCCGATCTCATGGATAATGCTGGTTATGTTGGCATCTAAATTACGTCCTTTATTTTGTATCATAGAAGAAGTTTTCATTACGGGGATAAAAGAGGTCTTGCTACCGATCATCTGACGAATTCGCTGTGCAAGAATGTCCATGTCAAAAGGCTTTAATATATAGTAAGATGCCCCAAGTTCTACCGCGCGCTTTGTAATCTCTTCTTGGCCAAATGCTGTCAGCATGATGATTTTAGGTTGAGGTGTTAGTCGCATCGCTTGAATTTGCTCTAATACAGCCAAGCCATCCAGATGAGGCATGATAATGTCCAAAATGATAATATCTGGAACGCGCTCTTGGACGATCTTTAATACATCATTTCCGTTATAAGCGACACCGCTTACGCTCATATCACTCTGAGTGTTAATATACTCTTCAAGAAGACCTACAAACTCACGATTGTCATCAGCTAATACTACGCTTATCTTACTCAAATTCGTTCCTCCTTACGCATTCGATCACAGTGCATGATCTAACACTTCTTTCCTGTGAAGAAGTACGTTTCTCTTGATTCCTTATGGTAAATTATTCGACAGGTCATTTTTAACTCCTGCCCATGACGAAAGATTGAATGATATCTCTGATGATTCGACAAATAAGAGTAAAAGGACCGATGATCAGATTTTTATAGGAGGGGCATCGTGTAATTTGCTGTAGAACTTTTGCTATCCTCCGTATTTGATTCATCAAAAACAAGAATGTAAAAAGGCCTCAAGCAAGCATTTAGCTCGCCTTGAGACCCATAGATTGTTGTTGTTTTATCGTCAAACCCGCATCCTGAAGCATCCATTCAATAAAACAACCATAGCCGGAAGTAGGATCATTGACGAATACATGCGTAACTGCTCCAACCACTTTCCCATCTTGAATAATAGGGCTGCCGCTCATACCTTGTACAATTCCACCTGTTTTTTCTAATAATCGCTTGTCATTAACCTTAATGATCATCCCTTTAGTTGCAGGAAAATGCTGTTTTACAACATTGACAATTTCAATCTCAAACTCTTCTACCTCTTGTCCATTCACGACTGTTAAAATTTTTGCTGGACCTTCTTTTACCTGCTCAGCTAATGCTACCGGCAATGGTTCATTTCGCTTTGCTCTTTTGGGTTTGTCATACATTTTTCCGAAAATGCCAAACGGGGTGTTTTTAGAAATGTTGCCTAACACTTCATTTTCATTGTAAAAGCGGGCGAATTTCTCACCTGGATTACCACTCTGCCCTTTCTCAATGGAAGTAACACTAGCCTGTACGATTTGTCCATCTCCCACAACGATAGGCTGTCCTGTATCTACATCTGAAATGACGTGACCAAGAGCTCCATATGCCTTTGATTCTGGCTCATAAAAAGTTAACGTACCCACACCTGCTGCGGAATCACGAATATAAAGTCCCATGCGATACTGATTATCTTTTTTGTCTTGTGCTGGTTTAAGTGTCAAAACGATCTTTTCTTTTCCACGTACAACCATGAGTTGAATAGATTGGTTCTTTGCACCAGCTTCATTTACAATCTTTTTGACTTCACTCATGTCATTAATGTACAGATCATTCATTTTGACAATCATATCTCCAACATGAATGCCAGATTTTTCACCAGGTGAAACTTTTTCTTTACCTGTATCAACCAAATGATGGCCAACTACAAGAACGCCAGCAGTCTGTAGCTTAACACCAATTGATTGTCCGCCAGGTATGACTTTCAGATCGGGGAGCACATTAACCTTAACTTCTTTAATGGGAAGCTTGCCAACTCGCCATTGCAGACGAGCCTGCCCTACTTTTTTGGGTGCCACTTGCAATGGTTGGCTAAAATCGACGTGTACTTCACGGGCTTCTATTCCGTTTACTTGCAAAATTTCGGGGTTACTGTTTACTAGTGTTCCCATTACAGGTACGGAAAGCTTTAATTGGCTAAGGGAACCTTCAAACAACCGTAGTTCTTTGGGTAAAGAGGTTACATCATGAAAGGGGGTTGAAGTAACAATAAACGCGGTCAAGAGTAAGAGCAGAGATCCAATCCATTTTCTTTTGTGATTTCGTATCACCCAGCAATCACTCCTAGCTTCCCTACCTACACCTACAGCTACACCTCACTTACTAATATTTAATGTTACCTGCACGCCACCTGTTTATAACACCAAAAAGCTGTCAATTTCAATTGACAGCTTTCCGCTCTTCTCCAAGGAGAATCATTTCCTTAGCATGTTCTTTTGTTTTCTCTGTAACTTCAGCTCCGCCAAGCATACGAGCAAGCTCGTTCACACGCTCTTCCGAAGACATGAGGACAACCGTTGTGCTGGTCTCCTGTTCATCCATCTGCTTTTGAATATAAAAATGGGCATCCGCCATAGAAGCTACTTGCGGTAAATGCGTAATACATAGCACTTGACGATGTTTCGCTACTCGTGCCAATTTTTCCGCAATAGCTTGAGCAGCTCGACCGCTTACACCCGTATCTACCTCGTCAAAGATCAGAGTACCCACCTGCTCGGTAGTAGCTAGTATGCTTTTAATCGCGAGCATGACACGGGATAATTCCCCTCCAGACGCAATCTTAGTTAAGGGGCGCAGAGGTTCACCTGGGTTCGGCGCAATCAAAAATTCTATCTCATCAATCCCGCGAGAACTCACCCTAACTCGATTCCCCTCAACCTCAATACCTCGCTCGTCTGGAATATGCTTAATCTCAATTGCAAAACGTGCTCGTTCCATATGCAATTCTTTTAGCTCATGCTCAATTAAGTTAGCAAGCTCTACTGCTAACTCACGGCGGAGCGTACTTAATTCCAGCGCCTCAATAGCTACATCAGCTTCGGCTTCACGGAGTGTTTTTTCCATTTGTTGCAAACGATCATCATAATGCTGGATTTCATCTAGTTCATCCTGTATACCTGCTGCATATTCCAAAATCTCATCTACGGACTTACCATACTTGCGCTTTAATCCAGATAATTGGTCTAATCTGCCTTCTACTTCAGCTAGGATAGCAGGATCAAAATCCAAACGGTCCTTTATATGACGCAATTGTTGAACAGTGTCCTCTACCTGATAATAGGCACTTTGAATCGTTTCTACAATCGGAACTAGCTGTTCATCATATTGTTGTACCCGCTCCAATTCTCCCATAGCGTGCCCAAGCCAATCTTGTCCCCTCTGATCTCCATAAAGGGACATGTAAGCATCCTGTACACCAGCAAATATTTTTTCAATATTAGCCCACTTCTTACGTTGCTGTATGAGCTTCTCGTCTTCACCAGGGATTAATTTTGCCGCTTCAATTTCATTTAACTGATAGCTTAATAGGTCAATGCGCTGCATTAATTCGCGCTCGTTTTTAGCCATTCTTGATAAATCCTGCACGGCTTTGCGATATTTTTGATATAAATGACTAAATTCCTGCTTTGTTTCAGCCAAGCGAGATTCTCCATAAGCATCGAGCCAGCGAATATGCTTATCTGATTGCATAAGCGCCTGATGATCATGCTGACCGTGAACGTTTACCAGCCACGGTCCTAATTCTCGTAACATGGCTAACGTAATTAGCTGGCCATTAACGCGAATGATGCTTTTACCCGTAGAGGAAATATCCCGACGTACAACCAGGATACCATCCGGGTCAACCTGAATGCCGAAGCTTTCACAGACGGCGTAAGCGGGGTGCCCTGGCTTACATTCGAACAGACCTTCTATCTCTGCCCGTTTTTCTCCGTAACGGATAAGCTCTGCTGAACTGCGATCACCGAGCAATTGCCCTAGCGCATCGATAATAATGGATTTACCTGCCCCTGTCTCTCCTGTCAGGATATTAAGCCCATGCCCAAAAGAGATCGTGGTGTGTTTGATAATCGCAAAATTGCGGATGGTTAGTTCGTGGATCATGCATACCCTTCCTTATAGCATGTCTAAGAAGCGTTGGGACACTTCTTTTGCATTCTCTTTGGTTCGACAAATGATTAAAATCGTATCATCACCGCAAACACAACCCATTATCTCATTCCAATGTAAATTGTCAATCAGAACAGCAACAGAATTAGCATTTCCTGGCATTGTCTTTAGTACGATCAGATTTTCAGAAAAATCAATGCTCACAAAGGAATCCAATAGCACGCGCTTCATTTTTTGCAATGGATTAAACTTTTGGTCCGTTGGTACAGAATATTTGTAACGGCCGTCACTCATCGGGATTTTTATCAAATGCAATTCTTTAATATCACGTGAAACAGTTGCCTGTGTTACACTGTACCCGTTTGAACGCAGGTATTCTACGAGCTCATCCTGTGTTTCTATATCATTATTCATGATGATCTCTTTGATTTTGATGTGTCGTTGGCCTTTATTCATACATTTACTCCCATTCACCTTGTAATTTAGTTCGAATTAATTCATAAAAATTGCCCTGTGTCCATTTGATCAGCGGTGTAACATGCTTGGATTGCTCAATAAAAATCTCATCTCCGCCCTCTAAACGAGAACCAAATTGACCATCGATCGAAAGTCCAATCTTATCATGCACAGCATCTACCTCAATTCGAAGGCGCTGGTCTGATGCTAGTACGATAGGTCTCGCCGTCAAAGAATGAGAAGCTATTGGTGTAAGCAAAAGCATGGCAACATTTGGAGCTACAATGGGACCACCCGCTGCTAACGAATAGGCCGTAGAGCCAGTCGGGCTGGAGACAATAATCCCATCTCCACTAAAAGTTCCTACATAAAACCCATTTGAATAAACGGAACACTTAATGATCCGACAGAATGATCCCTTGGTGATCCCAATATCATTCATAGCTGTATAAGTGGCAAGTCGTTCACCTTGTCGGTACAACTCAGTGGTGAGCATACTTCGTTCTTCTGTATAGTATTGCCCGGATAGTAGCTTCTCTACGGCATCGGTTAGATTATCTGGCTCTGCCTCTGACAAAAAGCCTAATGTACCAAGATTAATACCGAGCACTGGTAAATTATGACCAGCTAGCTGCCGAGCGATACCGAGTAAGGTGCCATCTCCCCCAAGCACGCAAAGAATCTCCACATATTTTGAAAAGTCATAAAGGGGTACTGCCACATCTTCTCGACCAATCACTCCTGCTAAATCTTGTTCCAAATAAACTTTTGCCCCACGCGCTTCCAACAAGTATAATAACTCACGGGCGACCACGCGGGCTTTAGGCTTGCCCTTGTTCGCGATAATTCCAATGGACTTCACAGTGTCACCCCAGTATCTTTGATCATCTGCTCCTAGCAGGGATATTACGCGAATCTGATCCCCATGAATTCTTGCTGATCATCTCAGATGAGGGTTACTCGTTTGATTAATTTGAAACGAAGGATTCGCTTTAACATTTGTTCATCTTTATACAATTATACATATTTTTTTGCATAATGGATAGGGGGAGTAAGGCTTCCTTCCCATATTCAAAAAGCTAAACATCGCATAAACCTGCTTCTTATTATGCAGATTATAATCTTTCCACATATTCCTTCGCTTCTATAAGAGACAGCCCCAGTTCTATTCTTGCCTCTTTGATCGCTTCTATTTGTTTGCCTTCAGCAAGTAACCTATGTAGCTTTGCATTTATCGGATGATTCAGAACGACATTGTTATTTGGTTTTATACTCTCAGAATAATTTGTAACTCCAACCTGAGCAGCAATTTGCTGTAGGATAACATTCATTCTTTTTATTTGATTTTGTAGCCGATTAACCTTTTCGACTAACAGTAATACAATGCAAACTAAAACCATTATTATCGTAAGTTCCATAACCTTCTCTCCTATTTTCTTTTTTAGGGACAACACTTAGCATCCTTATAAACAATGTAACATGGACAAATCAAATTTTCTTGTAAGAAACGTCTTTCAAAATGATTTTTATGACTTGAGGATAAAGAAAAAACCCCAAACTCATTAGAAAATGATTTGAGGTTCTGTTATTCATTTGCTTAACCTAACTCAATTGCCTATGTGCCTCGGCGACAACTTCTTCAATACGTGAAAGCCACCACGGCTCATCCTGTTCTACTACACGTTCATCAGCTTGCGGTTTATAAAGATGAAGAAGAAACTCAATATTTCCCTCTCCTCCCGTAATTGGCGAATAGCTGACACCATTTACTTGGAAGCCTAATGTCGTAGCAAATCCGGCGATTTCTTCTACGACTTGACGATGCACACTGGCATCCCGAACGATTCCATTTTTACCCACTTTTTCTTTACCTGCTTCAAATTGTGGTTTTACCAATGCTAGTACATGTCCACCTTCTTGTAAAAACGTGTACAGCACTGGCAGAATCAGCCTTAACGAAATAAATGATACATCTATCGAAGCCATGTTTGGCATTTCGTGTTCAAAAGTAGCCGGGTCCATATGACGGAAGTTCGTACGTTCCATGACAACGACTCGTTCATCCTGACGTAATTTCCACGCTAGCTGGTTGTAGCCTACGTCAATGGCATAAACCTTTCGTGCCCCATTTTGTAGGGCACAGTCCGTAAAGCCTCCTGTGGATGAACCAATATCCATCATAATCCGATCGGTTAAGTCAATTTGAAACTCTTTAATAGCCTTTTCCAGCTTAAGCCCACCCCGGCTTACATAGGGATGAATATTACCTTTTACTTGAATAGCAACATCCTCTGGAAATTTTGTACCTGGTTTATCGCATCTTTCACCCGCAACAATAACAAGCCCTGCCATAACGGCTCGTTTTGCCTTTTCTCGGGTCTCATACAGACCTCGATCTGCAAGTAAGACATCTAATCGTTCTTTTTTCATAGTCGTTATTAAGCCCTCTGTTTATTTACTGGTAGCAAGGAGCGTACACGTGCAGCGATCGCTTCCGCTGTTAAACTGATTTCTTGTCGTTGCTCCTTAACACTTCCATGCTCAACAAAATAATCGGGAATCCCCATCGGTTCCACTACCATATTATGGTATCCTTGTTCAGCATAAAATTCCATGACTGCACTGCCAAAGCCGCCTTGTACACAGCCCTCTTCCACAGTAACAATGTCCATATTTTCCTTGGCAAGACGCAAGAGCAATTCTTCGTCTAAGGGTTTACAAAAACGTGCATTGACAAACATCGGCATGATGCCATCCATTTGCAGTAGATTAATGGCTTTTTCCGCGACGTCATAAATATGCCCAAATGAAAGAACAGCTACGCCTTTCCCCTCTCTAACTACTTCCATCTGACCGATTGGAAGGGCCTTGAGCTCTTCATCCATTTTGACACCTAGACCGTTTCCACGCGGATAGCGGAAGGAAATAGGGCCATCATATTCTGCCGCTGTTTTCATCATATGCTGCATTTCATTCTCATCTTTTGGAGCCATAATGACCATATTGGGAATAGCACGCATAAAAGCGATATCATAAACACCTTGGTGCGTCTCTCCATCAGCTCCAACCAAACCAGCACGGTCTACCGCAAAAACAACAGGTAGCTTCATTCGAGCAACATCATGGATTAACTGGTCATAGGCACGTTGCAAAAAGGTGGAATAAATTGCTAGGAACGGCTTCATTCCTTGTGTCGCCAGCCCAGCCGCGAATGTACAAGCATGTTGTTCAGCAATCCCTACATCAAACATTCGCTCAGGATATACGGAAGCATACTTTAAGAGACCAGAACCATCTGGCATAGCTGGTGTAATCGCTACAATACGATCGTCTTGCTGTGTTAGCTTAATTAACGTATCAGCAAATACACTCTTGTAGGCAGGCGCAGCAGCAACGGCTTTAATCATTTCACCAGATTCAATCTTATAGGTATCTGTTCCATGCCATTTCATTGCGTTTTGTTCTGCTGGCAGATAGCCTTTTCCTTTTTTGGTGATCACATGCAATAAGACCGGTCCACGTGTATTCGCAGCTGTACGCAGTGAATCAATCACAAGCTCTAGGTTATGTCCATCAATAGGACCAATGTACGTAAAGCCCAGCTCTTCGAATAAAATACCGGATACAAGCATGTATTTCATGCTATCCTTGACCTTTTCAGCCAGTTGAGCCAATTTTCCCCCTACAGCGGGAATCGCCTTGAGTAGGCTTTCTACCTCATCCTTAGCTCTATTATAAATATGATCTGTACGTAATTTGCCCAGATAGTTATGCATAGCACCTACATTTGGCGCGATGGACATTTCATTATCATTTAAGACCACGATTACATTCTTCTTCTCATGACCAATGTGATTTAAGGCTTCAAAAGCCATACCACCTGTCAATGCACCGTCTCCAATGACACCTATCACATGGTAATTTTCCTTCTTCAAATCGCGGGCGCTCGCCATGCCCATGGCACCTGACAACGAAGTGCTGCTATGCCCTGTTTCCCAAACATCATGAGCACTCTCCGCCATTTTTGGAAAACCGCACAATCCCTTATATTGACGCAGTGTCGGAAAATCATCTTTTCGTCCAGTTAAAATTTTGTGTACATAGGCTTGATGACCAACATCCCATAAAATTTTATCCTTTGGACTGTTAAAGCAATAGTGTAGTGCGATCGTTAGCTCCACAACTCCTAGGTTAGGAGCTAAATGTCCCCCTGTTTTAGAGAGGTTTTCTATCAGGAACCGACGAATTTCTTCGGACAACTGCTGTAATTGGGAGATTGTCAAATGCTTGAGATCATCTGGGCTCTTCATGTTTTCAAGCAACACTGTAACCCCTCGCTTTCACTAAGTCGCAAAACCTTCCATACTAATCATACATCATGCTTCACAAAAAATTACACGTACACGCATTATATCCTTTTCTTATGTAAAAAACCATAAGAGAGTAATGATATCTCTCTTTAGGCAAAAATCCTTTATGCTAGCTTACACGCTCCATCACATACTCCGCTAGTGCAAAGAGAGCAGGATGATTAATCTTTACTGCTGCAAGCTCAGCTTGAGCCTCCTTGACAAGCAAAGCTAGACGTCGTTTGGATTCAGCAAGTCCAAGTAACGCAGGGTAGGTTGCTTTCTCTTTACTCGCATCACTTCCCACAGCTTTACCTAGCAATGCCGCATCTCCCTCAACGTTTAAAATGTCATCTTTAATCTGGAAGGCTAGTCCGATCTTAACAGCATAATTAGTTAGGGCCTGCAATTGCTTTGGTGTTGCTTCTGCCAAATATCCTCCGCCTCGCAAAGCCGCAATCAGCAGATCGCCTGTTTTATGTAAGTGGATATACTCTAATTGCTCAAGGGAAAGCTGTTTGCCTTCTCCCATTATATCAGCCATCTGACCACCTACCATCCCTCGTTCACCGGCACGCTGCCCAAGCTCAGCTATCAATTGGACAGTTGTTTCAGCTTTAACCTCAGGATGATGTACATAAGAACTAGCCACTAGGCCAAACGCTCTTGTCAGTAGGGCATCTCCTGCTAAAATAGCAGTGGCTTCACCAAATACCTTATGATTAGTCGGTTTACCCCTACGTAAATCATCATCATCCATGGCAGGGAGATCGTCATGGATCAATGAGTAAGTGTGAATCATTTCTAAGGCTATCGCATATGGAAGGCCACGTTCAATTGGTTGTTGAAACGCTTCCAGTACCGCTAAAACAAGAATGGGACGTAACCGCTTCCCACCAGCCATCAATGAGTAGTGCATTGATTCGTACAGTTCGCTAGGAACGCCTTCTGTAGATAGTGCTCTTGGTAATTCAGCTTCCAGTAATGCAATTTTTTCATCTAAATAATCCTTCAAACGAAAACTCATGCTAGTCCTCCTCCACATGGAACGGACGCTCGGATATGCTGCCGTCTTGGTCTAGAAGTTGAATTACCTTGGCCTCAATTGCATCTAGCTTTGTCGCACATTGACGAGATAATTGGATTCCTTCTTGGTACAATTCAATTGCTCTCTCTAAAGGAACATCGCCTTCTTCTAGCTGACGCACCACTTCTTCCAGCCGTTGCATTGCTTCTTCAAATAAAAGCTCTGTTTCCTGTGCTGCTTTTTTACGAGCCATGGTTCTCTTCCTTTCGCTCTATGTCTGTTACCGTTGTCATGATCTTCCCATCTTGATATCGTATCATGAGCTGATCTCCCACTTCAATTCCTTCAACAGATTTGATTAATGTATCGTCTTTATAGGATAGGCTAAAGCCACGTTGCATAACCCTTAACGGACTCAAGGCATCCAAATGCTGGACCAAAGACAGCCATGCTTGCCTTGATCTTTCCGTTTTTTGTTTCATATACTGTGTTAATTGGCTCTCCATTCGATTGACTTGGCCTCGTCCTTCTGCCACCTGTCGCTCCAATCGAATTTGTTTTAGCCGTTTTTTCACATGGCTGACTTGCTCACGTTTACGGACTACTTTCATTTTCACCATAGCACTAAGACGTAGCGTTACTTCGTCAATTCGTTGTCGTCGCTCTTCTACTCGGCGCAATGGATTTTTTAGCCCATACGATTGCTGTAATCGTTGTAAATGGGTGCGCTTCTCTTGAAGCTGAGTTTGGAGAGCACGAGCCAGTCGATGATCTAGCTGTTTAATTCTCTCCAGCCACTCTAAATAATGAGGTACGGCTAACTCGGCTGCCGCCGTCGGAGTGGCCGCTCGGATATCAGCAACAAAGTCTGCAATTGTATAATCTGTCTCATGGCCAATTGCTGAGATTATAGGTATTTGAGAAGCTACAATCGCTCTGGCAACAGCCTCGTCATTAAATGCCCAAAGTTCTTCAATTGAACCCCCTCCTCGACCCACGATCATAACATCCACTTGATACTGATTGATATGTCTGATGGAACGGATGATAGAAGCAGGGGCCTCAACACCTTGTACAATTGCTGGAGCAAGCATAATTTTTGCTTGAGGGTACCTGCGCTTAATTGTAGTAATAATATCTCGTATTGCTGCTCCTGTAGGTGAAGTAACCACTCCGATTGTTTTCGGAAACCGCGGTAAAGCCCGCTTTCTTTCAGAAGCAAACAGACCTTCCTGCTGTAGTTTTTCTTTTAATTGTTCAAAAGCAAGGAACAAAGCCCCTATCCCATCGGGTTGTAATTCCCTTGCATATAATTGATATGCTCCGTCCCTTTCAAATACAGAAATGGAACCACGCACAATCGCTTTGGTTCCATTCTTCGGTATAAATGTAAGGAAACGGTTATAGCTAGCAAACATCACGATTTTAAGCCGTGAATCCTTGTCTTTTAACGTGAAGTACATATGACCGCTGTGATGATGAGTAAAGTTGGATATCTCTCCACGAACCCAAACATCAGCTAGCCTAAGATCTCCCTCCATCATACGCTTCACATAGCGGTTTAACTCCGCGACAGACATGACCTCTGCTGGCTTCATAAACGATCCCTTCCTCTATCTACAATTATACAGTCAGTTTACGCCTTGCCGAGATGACCGTATTCTGCATGAGCATTGTAATTGTCATTGGACCAACGCCACCTGGAACTGGAGTGATATGACTCGCTACTTCCTTCACTTCATCAAACAAAACATCTCCAGTCAGCTTGCCATCTAGGCGATTCATTCCAACATCAATGACAATAGCGCCATCCTTAACATGCTCTTTCTTGATTAAGTGAGCGATTCCTACTGCAACCACCAATATGTCTGCCTGACGAGTATGTTCCTCTAGGTTTTTCGTACGAGAATGACACATAGTAACCGTAGCATTTTCATGTAACAGTAATAAAGAAACGGGTTTTCCTACAATATTACTGCGACCGACTACTACAGCATGCTTACCCTCCATACTAATTCCTGTACTTTTAATCAGCTCAATTACACCATGTGGCGTGCAAGGAAGAAACGTCTCTTTGCCAATACATAAGTTCCCTACGCTGATCGGATGAAAGCCATCTACATCCTTTTCCGGGGAAATCGTATCAATAATCGCTTCCTCGTTCATATGCTTTGGTAAAGGTAATTGTACCAAAATACCATGAATGTTCGGATCTTGATTTAATTCCTTTACTAAATCTACTACTTCCTGTTGTGTTACATTACTTTCGAGACGAAATGACTTAGAGTAAATCCCCGTTTCCTCACACGCTTTGATTTTACCGTTCACATACGTTTGAGAAGCAGGATCATCACCAACTAAAACAACAGCCAAACCAGGTTGAATCCCTTTATCAACTAGTTCTGCCACCTCTTGTTTGATTCGTTCACGATATGATTTTGCAAACTCTTTACCATTGATTACTTGGGCTGTCATATTTGTCACTCCTCCATATTCGTTCATCTGTATACAGTAAGTGTAGCGGAAAGAGGATACAGGTGTAAAGACGAATTTTTTTAACAAAAAAACTTTTAATGTTCGCCTTTAGCTTTCATCCATCCTAGCATAGCCACACCATAGGCATTATCACCTGTATAAGCAGGGTCACAGAAAAAGAGTTTGCCCTTAACCGCTGGATGTTCGAGTCGCTTAATCAAGCGTTCACGTATGTATAGGTTAGCAGCCACACCGCCTACAATCAGAACTTCTCGACCGTGGCCAGCCTCCATCGCATTGCGCAAGGCTTTTTCTAAACTGTTAGCCACGCATTGCTCCGTTGCACGTGCAATCTGAGCTGGGGTTGCCATTTTCTCTTTGATTGCTCGTAATAAAGCATTTTCTGGACCAGAGAAGCTAAAGGTAAGTTCTTTTACAGAAGAGGATACCCTGAACTCCTCTGTTGAGGTCTCTGCGCGATCTACCTCTTTTGCCAGTTCCTCCAGATAAGGGCCTGCAGGGAAAGGCAGTTTCAAAGCTACTCCTATACGATCTACTAGTTGTCCCGCATGCAGATCGATCGTTCCTCCAATGATATCTATCTGGTAGCCTGTTTCAATGCGTTTGCACGAAAGAATTTCACTGGTTCCTCCAGATAAATGGACAGCTAAAAATCGGTCATTAGCTGGTCGGTCATCAGCAGTAAACTCGCCTGCCGCGATGTGACCTTCCTGATGCGTTGTCAGATAAAGAGGGACACGCAAAAATAAAGAAAGTGATTTACCTAGACCTTCACCCACTTTAAAAACAGGCATGTAGGACCCGTCTTTCGGACGAGGTTTTTCACTCACACATATCCCCTTTACTTGATACTCTTGTAATTTTAGTTGATCACAAAGTTCAGGAAGGTTCATCACATGCTGAAAGACGGCTTCCGATTGTTGCAAACCCCGTTCTCCCTCTTTCACACGCAAGAGTTTTTTGGCTTCTGCGACAATCTCACCGTCTTCTGTAGCAAGGCAAAGCGATGTCCGATAATTGCTGGTGTCAATTCCTACCATCACGTTTTTCATTCGCTTCACCTATCATTTATTCTTGAGTTTCTACTCTTTCATTGCTTTGCAGATAATTAGACAGCACGCCATTCACAAAACGATAAGACTGATCGTCGCTAAACAGCTTCGCTAGCTCAATCGCTTCATTCACTATTACGCGGGCAGGTACTCCATCTTCAAACATCAATTCAAAAAAGGCAAGGCGTAAAATCGCTCGATCTACATTTGCAATACGATCCAATTGCCACCCACGCAGATATTGTTTTACTGCTTCATCAATGGAATCTAAATTATTTAATGCGCCTTCTACCAGGTACAAAAGGTATTTATTATCTTGTGAGCTGTCTTCCATTACCATCTGTAAAGCATGGTGTAGCTCAACCTCAGCCATGTCGATTTGAAAAAGGATTTGAACCGCTTTTTCGCGTGCAATTCTGCGTTTCATGTACTTAGTCACCTACTATTTAAATTTGCCAGGTAAAATCCGATCGAGAATTTCTCGCAGGTCTTCTTTTCGATCCAGTTTTTGTCCGATAAAGTAGCCTGTCCCAATAAACACGATGAAAACCAGCGTGTTCCAGAAGCCTACTATCAAATAAATGATACCAAAAAGAAAACCAGCCAGAACTCCTAACAGTTTCCCCTTATGTTCCCATAATAACTCCCAAAGCATCCTATTCACCCTCTAATCCAACTTTCTGTTTCGAACGGCGACATTATTTTCCTTTGAGACGACTTCCGTTACCACAACAGTCACCTCTGCGATGTCAACGCCAGCGATGCTTTCCACTTGCTGTTTTACTTCGGTTTGCAACGTTTGCGTCATTTCAGGAATTGGGGACTCACCATCTACAGTGATTTTCAAAATGATCGCATTCCCGTTTTCCATGGAGCGAATTGTGGTGGTAAGATCGCGAACCCCACGAACCTTTCGCCCTGCGCGTTCTGCAATCGCTTTGATTGTTGCAAAGCTGATATTTACCATTCCATTCTCATTGCGTTGATAAATCCCTTTTTCTTCTCGTACCCTTCGCTGTGGAAACGCACTGAAAATAAACCGAACGCTAATCACCAAGAAGATGACAGCTACAATTAGATAGGGAATGTTAATCATATCGGCATTATACAATTCACGAAGCACCGCTTCTACATAGTACGGCTGAATTAGACGAGTAATGACACCAATCGCAATAATTGAGCCTGCTGTGAGCGCAATACTGTAAATTGTTAGGATAAACCGGTCAAAAAGATTCATGCGCGCCTCTCCTTTGTAGGAAACATCAACCAGCAAAGAACTCTGATCAGCATGCTCGACCAGTAGGAAAAATGCCCCCTAAGCTGGGGGCACTCCTAATAAGGTTTATCGAACCCGCTGATATTCTTCCGTTTGTGTAGCAGGTGGAGTTGCTGCTGGTTGTACTTTTTCCTCGGATTTTAATTCAACATCGATGATATGTACATTTACTTCCACCACTGATAGCCCAGTCATCGCTTCAATCGCGTTTCGCACGCTATCTTGAATGTTTCGAGCTACCTCGGGAATTCGATGGCCGTATTTTACGATAATGGAAACGTCAACTGCTGCTTCTTTGGAGCCTACTTCTACACGAACTCCTCGGGCTGCGTTTTTTTTCCCTAACTTTTCAACGAAATCTCCAACCAATCCACCGCTCATATGGGCAACTCCCTCAACTTCAGCAGATGCCATACCAGCAATAACTTCCAAGACTTCGGGAGCGATCTGGATTTTTCCAAGCTCTGATTTTGTCTCTTCTGCATCTATGAATTCCACGCTTCGCACCTCCCTTTTCAATTACACCTCATTATAACAGCGGGGTGTGATTTTTTGCAAACATCCTAGAGATCATTCAAATGAAGATCGTATGTCTCTAAAAATTTTGTATCAAATTGTCCACTGATAAAAACATCATGCTCTAATAATTTTAAGTGGAAAGGAATTGTCGTATGAACGCCTTCGATCATTAATTCCTGCAAAGCGCGCTTCATGCGCTCGATCGCTTCCTCACGCGTTTTTCCCCAAACGATTACCTTGGCAATCATGGAATCATAGTAAGGCGGAATCGTATATCCAGGGTATACAGCGCTATCAATTCGAACACCAAACCCACCCGGAGCTAGGTAGCCCTCAATTTTACCCGGTGATGGCATAAAGCCCTTTGCCGGATTTTCAGCATTGATACGGCACTCAATGGACCAGCCGTCCAAGACGATATCGTCCTGTGTAAAGGACAGTTGGTTGCCATATGCAACACTGATTTGCTCTTTAATAAGGTCGATCCCTGTAATCATTTCGGTTACCGGATGTTCTACTTGAATACGAGTATTCATTTCCATGAAGTAGAATTGGCCGTGTTTGTCCAATAGGAATTCTACCGTACCTGCACCATGATAATTTACAGCTTGAGCGGCAGCTACAGCAGCCTCTCCCATCTGTTTGCGCAACTCTTGACTTAGCGCTGGAGATGGAGCTTCTTCGACTAATTTTTGGTGGCGTCGTTGAATGGAGCAGTCACGTTCTCCAAGGTAAACCACATTACCATGCTTATCGCCCATGATTTGAATCTCCACGTGACGAGGACCTTCAACGAATTTTTCTAAATAAACGCCAGCATTTCCAAATGCGGTTTTTGCTTCATTTTGAGCTTGACGAATTGCTTTCTCTAAATCCTCGTCATCTACAGCTACTCGCATGCCTCGACCGCCTCCGCCTGCCGTAGCCTTGACCATAACAGGATATCCAATCTCTTTTGCCGTATCCAAAGCTTCAGCAATGCTTTCGATCAGCCCGTCCGTACCCGGTACAGTAGGAACCCCTGCACGCTTCATGGTATCTTTAGCTGTGGATTTATCTCCCATACCAGTTATTGCTTCTGGATCTGGTCCGATAAAAGTGATGTTACAAGCCGAGCAAATCTCAGCAAAATCAGCATTCTCTGCTAAAAATCCATATCCCGGATGAATCGCATCTGCTCCCACTTTGGTCGCAACGCTCATGATACTTGCCATATTTAAATAGCTGTCTTTCGAAGCAGTAGGTCCTATACAGTAAGCCTCATCCGCGAGCTTTACATGCAAGGCTTCTCGATCTGCCTCAGAGTATACAGCAACCGTTTGGATACCTAATTCGCGGCATGCACGGATAACGCGCACGGCAATTTCACCGCGGTTGGCAATGAGAATCTTTTGAAACATCGCGTTCTCCTCCAATTATTGTGCCTTTACCAAGAATAAAGGTTGACCGTATTCTACTAGTTGTCCATCTTCAACTAGGACTTTAACGATTTCGCCAGTCACTTCTGCTTCGATTTCATTAAATAACTTCATTGCTTCTACAATACATACAACCTTATTTGGCGTAACTCGATCACCCGGATTTACATAGACTGGTGCTCCTGGTTCTGGAGATGTGTAGAATGTACCTACCATTGGAGAAACAATTTTATGCAAATTAGCCTCATTTTCTACTGGTGTAGCCACAACAGCTGGTGCTGCAGGAGCTTGTTGTGGTGCAGGAGCAGCTTTCAGTGTGTATTGCTCGGCTGGAGCTGATGTATAAGCAACAGGCTCAGAGCGTACAACAACTGGTTGAGATGCTTCTACTCCGCCGCTTTTTTTAATAGAGAGCTTGGAGCCATCCGCCTCAAGCTCAAATTCATTAATGGAGGATTGGTCCAGTAATTTGATAATTTCACGGATCTCATGCAGTTTAAACACTACCTAGCACCCCTTTGTTCATTCAATAATTCAGCTCTTTTGTCGATTAGAATGACGATTATGATTGCATGTTATGAGCTGGTCATAAAATTTATGGTAACTTTTTGTCACGCGAACGTCAAGAAAGGATTTCTTTCTCATTCATTACTAATTTCGAGAAAGAAATCCTTTTTTCCCCCTTAGGGTTGAAAACTAACTGTAATATTTTTGCCTGGAACATTTAAATGTTGTTTGGCAAGAGCAATCAATTTAATTGCTTCCTTCGAATCAACCTTATCCTTCTGCACAATAATGCTGACGCTTTCCTTTTGGGTATTTACTACGCAATCCTTATAGCCCTTTGTTTTGATTAGCTCTTCTAATGCTAGTGTTTGTTGCTCAAGCGTGGATAATTCCTCTAAACGTGTATTTGCTTCTGCTATCGCTTGAGGAGTTGAATTGGAGTTGGTCATAATAGCTGTTTGCTCATCCTTTTGCAATTGGGTCATCGCTTCTCGTTTCAGCTTATATCCTTGGAAAACATCAGCTGATTCTGGTGCAGGAAATGTCGTCGTATCGGGAGCTGTGGCTGTGGCTGGAGTTTTATTGGCGGCTTTTTGATTCGGCTTCTCAACATCTTTGCCAGAAGACTGTGCTGTAGCTTTATCTACTTCTCCTTTGCTTTCAACAGGTTTTGCATCTTGCATTGGCTGGTCTAATTGCTTGGTATCTACTTCAATCCCTGTGATCGATTGATCTTCCTTTTGTGCTTCTTTATGATCAGTGGTTGCCGGCACCTGATCATTTGGACCTTTAACCATATAATATCCGGACAACACGACCATTACCGCAAGCATTGTTAACAACCAGACTGTTTGTTTACGTAAAATCATTTGAAATCCCTCCTACTATTTTTTGGGCAAAATAGAAATTTTATAAGCAGGTACTTCTAATGTTTTCTGCACGGCTTCTGTAATCCACGCTTTCACCTGAATGTTTTCGGCTCCTTTTGCTACAACCAGCACTCCTCTCACTTTAGGTTTTAAGGTTTTCACTACGACAGGCTGTTCTTGTTTGGAACCATTCATGATCACTACCTGTTCGTTGCGGGATTGGTCACTTTGAGCGCGAGTCGCTTTTTCTTTATCGGTTTCGTTTGTAGTGGCTTGTCGTTGTTCCCGATTTTTCTCTACCACCACTTCTGGAGTCGAATCGAGATTCACCATCACTTCTACAGAGCCTACTCCTGTTACCTTTTCTAAAATATCCTTGAGCTGGGTTTCAAAACGATTCTCGTATTCCCGAATTAAATCGCCACCTGTTGCATGAGAAGAGAAAGCGGGAGCACTTTTAACCGGATCATCAGGAGGCTGTACAGAACTATAGGTACCTTCTTGCTCTCGTGCTATATCTGGGGTGAACGACAAAAAATCTGTAAAGATCATGAATGCCGCGCCTAAGCAAAGCAGGATAATAAAATAATGAAGCGGCTTCATCTTTTTTGGCTCGTCCTTGGATTGAATCAGTTTCTTTAATGAATTCAGCATAATGGGTCCCCCCTTTCAGATACCGCCCAATCAGCGCTTTTCCGCTTCCCGTTTGGGAGCAATTATTTGGACCTGCTTTATTTCCACACCGCATTCCTTTGCAAGATACGCCGCAATCTCTGCATGAAGCGGGTCTTGTTTTGCCACCGAAGCAGAAGCTACAACGGCTTCATCCTTTCTCTCACTTCTTTCTTGTTGATTATTTAGATTTATCTCAACAGATTGGATCGGCGTAATTTTTTCAATAGGTGAATTTATCCCTTCCTTCCGTACTTGCCGGGCTTTATTTGTAGGAGGTTGATCGGGCCCAATCGTTGCTGTGATTTCTTTTATTGCTTGTTCTCTGGTGCCATGCGATGCAAACCGAATCGCTACATCTGAGAGCGTCACCCCAAAAGTCAGCTTTACCTTTTCAGCAAGCAGATTACTTAATTGTGAGGAGACATATTGGTTCATTTGATCATCTTTGGCTTGAATTAATTTCTGGGTTAATTGCTCCCACTGTGACTGTTTCTCTTGCTTTTTCTTGTTCTGCTCGTTTTGGTACATGCCAATTTTTGTGGCTATTTCATCTGGCGTAATTTGAAATATAGAGAAGACTGGCGACATGATTGTTAGCAAAATAATAAGACCCATCACCATTTTCACGTATTGCTGTATCTTCGTATTGGGCAGAATAAGATCCAGAAAGGCGGCTAACAACACTAGCAGAACAACCTTTCGCAACCAGAGATTCAACCATTCCATTTCATTTCACCTACCGAACCATCAAGGATATGTTTCCAGCTGCAATAATGATGGTAATGGCTAAAAAGAACATCAATCCAACTGTTGCTAGGGCTGCAAAAACATACAGCAGACTTTTACCGATAGTACCTAGTGCTTTGATAATCGGGCTATTTCCCAACGGTTGCAGTATCGCTGAGGAAAAATTATAGATAAGGGCCAATATCAGAATTTTCATAGCTGGAAAAGCACATAAGAGGAGCAGAATGATCACACCAGCCAGTCCCACTGCATTTTTAACAAGAACAGAAGCACTTACGACGGTATCTGCTGCATCCGTGAACATTCGCCCAACCACAGGTACAAAATTACCTGTGATATACTTTGCTGTGCGAATCGTGACCCCATCTGCCATTGCTGTGGTAGCTCCCTGAATGCTCAAGATGGCAAGAAAGATTGTTAAAAAGGAACCCATCACTCCCATGGCTACATTTCGAAGCAAGATCGCGAGCTGTGTTACTTTATATCTTTCTGAAAATAGACTCACAATAGACAGCATGGCTGAGAGAAATAAAAGCGGAAAAATGATCGTGGAAATGAGAAACCCGCTTATATTGATCATGAAGACAATAATAGGATGGAACATAGCTGCTGAGGCCATGTTACCCATGGAAGCAAGCAAGGCAAGTACAAGCGGTATCATGGCAAGCATAAAGTCTGACATCCCTTGAATGGCATCCTTGGCATAGGTAATCGCCACATGAAAGCTATTCATCGCAAGCACCATCAGAACCAGATAAGCAATAGCGTAAGCTACGACGGATACTGTATTTTTTTCAAAAGCATTTTGCATGGATTCTAGTAGCATCGCGAATACCGTAATGATGATGATCGAGCTGAGTAGCTTCCCATTCATCAGAATTTCATGAAAGAAGAATTTTAAAATACCTTTAAGCATCCCTGATGGTGACAAACCGCCATCCTCCATCAGCAATTGCATGAAGCCTTTTTGTTTCAGATCTGGCAGGTACCCTTCATACTGGTCCAATGTCTTTTTCCAAAAGGTCTCAATTTGTTGTAGATTTAAATGCTCCGTCTGCTGCTTGACCATTTTTTCTACTGGCGAAAAATTCTCGGGATTTGATGATGCTGCGATGGCACCATTTGCAAAGAATAGCAGAAGAAACAGGAGCAAGAGGGTACATCTGTGCGCCATCGTTCATCCTCACCTCCCTTTAAGCAGGCAGTAAATTGACGACTGTTTCAATAATGATTTGAATAATCGGAACAGCCATGACAAGAATTAGCACTTTGCCAGCCAATTCGATCTTGGAGGCGATTGCCCCTTGTCCAGCATCTCTTGTCACCTGCGCTCCAAATTCGGCAATGTAAGCAATCCCAATAATCTTTAGAATCGTGCTAAGAAACACAAGGTTGAGGTCTGCATGGACAGCTAACTTTTCTAAAACACGAATAACATCAGATATCTTGCCAATTAAAAAGGTAAAAATGATGACACCGCTTACGATAGCCAGTAAAAAGGCGAATAAGGGTTTTTGTTCTTTGATAACAAGGGCGAGAAGCGTTGCTACTAAGCCCAGACCGACAATTTGTACGATGTCCAACGGCTCCTCACCCCCTAATTAAAAAGGAAGACTCGTTTGACCTCGGTAAATAAATCACCTAGATAATGCGCTACCATAAACAACACAATGATAAATCCGACCAACGTCGCCCATTGAGCAATGTCTTCCTTTCCTGAGGCTTTTAGCACCGTTTGAATTATCGCAACGATAAACCCAACGCCGGCAATTTGAAACACTGGAGTCAAATCAAAGCCCACGCCCCACACCTCGCTCTTACATCATTAATATGACAATGAGAAGTCCGCCTAAAAATCCTAAATTTTTGTACATTTTTTCATACTTGAGCTGTTCTTCCTTGGCCTCTTCTTCTAACCCTCGTAAATGAAAGACTGTTAGTTGCAGATGTTTCTTCTGGTCCTCTCGATCAGAATTTCCCATCACATAGCCTAGGTTCTTTAAAATTTCCTTCTCCTCTTTTCGCAGTGCAGTTAAGCTCCACGTCTGCTCTAATGCGGTTTGCCAGACCATTTGAGTGGATTCGCCTGCGTTTGTTTGCAATAGCTCACTAGCCCGCTTGTACAGATTCCCAATGCTGTGGGTCACTCGAACAGAAATTTTTTCAAAGGCTAGCGAGAGGGGCGTAGCTCCATACACGATCTCCGTCTCTAGCATTTGCAAGGAGTGAAGCAAAGCTCTTAATTCTTTCACTCGGTCGCTATAACGCTTTCCAAGCTGGATACCAATGAGAGAGGCTGACACTAGCACTACGATGGCTGCCCCTATCTTAAGCATATGACCTTCTCCTTTTGAATCGATCGCAAGTGTTCATCGTATAGTCCATCCATTGTGCCAGCTCCGTGCTTGCGACTAAGAATCACGTACCTTTTAAAGACTCTTTCCTTGATTAAACGAGAAATCGTAGGCCGCTTCGCGATATCTTCAAGCGAAATTCCGTGAGCGCTGCATAACACTCCCACCCCTGCATGCAAAGCCTCCCATATCGCTTCGCTGTCCTCCTGTCTTCCGATTTCGTCCACCACAACCAGGTCAGGTGACATGGAACGAATCATCATCATCATTCCAATCGCTTTCGGACAAGCGTCCAACACATCGGTTCGCGGCCCTACGTCTCGTTGAGGAATACCATTGTAGCATCCAGCTATTTCGGAGCGTTCGTCCACAATCCCTACTTTTTTGCTAGAAGACCACTCATTCCCGTAACTAATGCTTCTTGCCAAATCACGAAGTAATGTTGTTTTGCCACATTGAGGAGGCGAGATAACCAATGTTGATTGGAACTGCCCCTGATCAAATAAATAGGCTAGAATGTCCCTGGCAACTCCCTTTTTCTCGCGGGCAATCCTTATATTAAAACTGGTAATATCTCGAATTCCTTTAACATCTCCATGCTCTAACACCACCCTGCCGGCGATACCGATACGATGTCCTCCGACAACCGTAATGTAGCCACGTTTTAATTCTTCCTCCAGCGCATAAAGCGAGTGCTGACTAATCTGATTAAGCAATTTCACGCTAGAATCCTCACGAAACATCCACCCTTGGCGAAAATTGGCTGTTAGCTGGCCTGTGGGTGTTACATAACTAGCCTGATGTCCGTAACGAATCTCGATCGGTAAATTTTGTCTTAGTCGAATCTCTTCTACATGTTCTTGCACGTTTACAGGCAGAGCGGCTATCACGGCACGAATCTCTGTCGGCAACAAAGACAAGATATGTTTCATAAAGTCTCCCCTTTGTCCACTCAGACTTATCTCATCCTATGCAGGAAGGGACAACATTTATGACTATCACGCCAAGGAAAACTAGTACAACTTTTTCCCTTACTAGAGTGACCTACTCTTATGCATGTAGAAGTGAACTAGGAAGGGTTATAAACATCCCGATGTGAGCGATTGGTTATTTCATAGGAATGATAGCCCTCAGGATCAACCTCTTCTTTCACCATTAAAACCTCTCTGCATTGAGGACATTCTAATTCGTGGACATGTGAAACGGTCCCTTTTCTATCTGTATCGTGTAGCGCTTCGTAATAATACGCTTCGTCCGAGTCATCCAAATCGGAGAATCGCTCTCTGTAATTCATCGCTTCTTGATAATCTTCATATACCGTTTCATAAAATTCATCATCATCGTATAACAGGTACTCCAGATCGGTTAAATCTTCGTCTACAGCCTCAACATATTGTTCACATTCTTCTACACGTACATGGATCGTTCTCATTTCCGCTACCAAATCATCACAAAGCTGTACAAGTCTGTACAAGGCTTTTTCTTCCAACCCTGCTAGTTCTGGGTCCAGTCCCTCCAGTAATCCTTGTAAATAAGCCAAATGCTGTTCCACATGTTCCATAAGAATACCTCCTCACGTATGCTAGTGGGTAGTATTCCCCAGAACCCTCAAGCACTATTTACTTTTTACGCCAATCAAAATGCAAGTTACCCCAATAAAAATCCATAGTATTTTCGTAAGTGATAATTTGTCAGATATACCTACCATTCCAATCGTTGTTGTTGTGAGTAAGATTAAGGGACCAATCAACGCTAAGCTGGAATTATAGATCAATGCTTTTTCAACTTGGTTTACCTTAAGGATGAGCAAGGCTACAATAATTTCCATACTGCCGGACAACAATCGTAGGGACGCCATCCCAATAATTGCCTTTTCCCACATGCACGTCTCTCCCTTCTCTTACCCACTCTATGCAACTTGTCCGCTGTTATGTCCTTTTCGCAATCAAAAATAGATAGGCTTATACCCCTTCGACCATGTAGACACAGACTGCATATGGTAAAACAAATGCCTATGGATTGGAGAGAGCTTACGAATGGAAAAAGAGACTGCGTTCTGGCCGACTCAATGGGTAGATCCATCCTGTACCCGAGAATGTAAGCCACGTCATACCGGAATGACCATGGTAATAGACAAAGGATTAGGCTTGCACGCCATGAAAGATTTGCTACACACTGCTTCCTCCTACATTGATATTTATAAACTAGGCTTCGGAACCTCTGTTCTCTATCCTTTTTCTGTGCTAGAAGAAAAGCTAACATTAGCTCTCTCTCTAGATATTGCGATTATGCCGGGCGGAACCTTTTTTGAAATAGCCTATACACAGGATGGGATTAAGACATATCTGGAACGAATTCGCGATGCTGGATTTAACGCAGTAGAAATTTCAGATGGAAGTATGCCTATTTCCACTCAGGAAAGGCATGACGCGATTTCGATGGCTAGAGAAATGGGCTTTCGTGTATTTTCAGAATATGGTCAAAAGGCGAGTACCTTCCGTGCTGATCAGGAAATGCTCCTGTCAACACTCGTGGGAGACGTGAATGCTGGTGCCGACTATGTCATTGTAGAAGCACGTGAAAGCGGTAATGTGGGAATTTATAACAAACAAGGCGAAATTGATTCAGAATTCGTACGTCAAGTCATACAACAAGCCTCTACGCTAGCAACTAGGCTAATCTGGGAAGCTCCGCAGAAACCCCAACAGATCGGCTTGTTAAAGACAATCGGACTTGACGCTAATCTAGGAAACATTGCTCCTGCAGACCTCTTATCTCTTGAAACTCTGCGTCGTGGGTTGCGTGGTGATACCGCCTATCAGGTATTAGAAGACAGGAGAAGATTGGTATGCGAATAGAGCTGGTCCCCACCGTTGAAGAAATACGAGTAGAACAGATCATCCATCGAACCGTCATCGTTATTGATGTACTTCGCTCCACTAGCACGATTGTCAGCGCTCTGGCTCACGGTTGTCGGATCATTAGTGCTACTGAGACAATTAGGCAAGCACTGGCTCTACGGACATCTGAATCTATTCTAGCTGGGGAACGCCACTGCAAAAAAATCACCTCGTTTGATGAAAATAATTCTCCGATTGCTATGAAAAAGGTAAACTGGGAACAGACACCTCATCTAGTGTTAACCACTACAAATGGTACCCGTGCCATGCAAAAAGCCGAGAAGGCTGAGAATTTGTATATCGCTTCTTTTCTAAACGCATCAGCTTGTATAGCTCAAGCCCTTCAATTAAAACGCGATATCACCTTATATTGCTCTGGGACCCGAATGGAATTCGCTTTAGAGGATGGTCTGTGTGCTGGCTACTTAGTGGAGGAGGCGAAGCGTTTTCTCCCCTCCATCGAGGTATGTGATTTAGCGGAAGCAATGCGAGGAGCCTATCAGACATTTGCTCCTTCCCTCTTACAAGTGATGATGAATAGTAAAACGGGAAAACGTCTACAGCAGCATCATTATCAGGAAGATATCGAAATGGCTAGTCAGCTCAATCTTTATAAAATCGTTCCTGTATGTAAGGAAAAATGCATACTCCCCCTGCTTGGCTCATAAGTTTGAGAGGAAGACACAGGACAGGGGTTCGATGAAGCATGCATGTCACAAGCGGTGAAATTATGTTGGTAGTACTCATCATTATTGGCCTGATTGGTCGTTCTCCTATCATTGCTACCGCAGCTAGCTTATTGTTGGTCTTAAAATTAACCTCGTTAGAACGCCTATTTCCGACTGTGGAGAGACGTGGTCTGGAATTGGGCCTTCTCTTTTTGACCGTATCCGTTCTCGTGCCGTTTGCCAGTGAAAAGGTATCGCTTAAGGATGTAACTCCACTGTTTACCACCGTTGTTGGGATTATGGCATTGATAGGGGGGATATTAGCTACCCATCTAAACGGAAAAGGACTGGATATGCTACGTGCTGACCCTCAGTTAATTGTAGGTTTAGTTATTGGTTCTATTATTGGGATTGTATTCTTTAGAGGAGTGCCTGTCGGTCCTTTAATGGCTGCTGGTATAACAGCTTTTTTCATGAAACTATTGGACTGGATAGGCAAAGCAATGTGAGGGTTAGTTATGACAAGAAAAAGGTAAAAATACACCCGCTTATCTGACGTTGGTTCTTAGGAGCTCTGTTTGTCTCTTCTAAGCTTTCCAATGCCATAGGATCGGGTGTATTTTTGTATGTGATCAGCTACATGTTTCTATGAGCTTATCGCACTTCTACTTTTCCTGTAATGGCGTTTAAATAAATATGTTTATCAGCATTCTCTTTTGTGCCTATTGAAACGTAGATTAATTTCGGCTCTGACAATTTCTCTCCATCGACTCCCTTTAGGGTATATGCTAATTGAAGCGGCATGACTTTGAGGTATTCCTGTACAGCCTCCTTTACTGGAACTACTTGACTCTTATCGGGCAGAACAATTTTGTCCTTCCATTGTGTAAGATTTTGGAATCCATTAACCTTTCCCGTAGACGGGTCAACAGAAACCTGATAAGCCAAATCAGGATATTGTTCGATAACCGGTACACCATCCTGACTCTTAAAGAATGAAAAATGCCAGTTACCTGAATTTACAGGGTTAGCCTCTTGCGGCTCTAGAATTTGGCTAATTTGTACTTCGGTAACCCCTGGATCTACGTATTTTTCCAGAGTAGCAATCGCTTCCTTTAAGGCGTCTTGTTGAGAAACGGTGATCTTACCATCAACTCTGGGGATATATATTTCCTCCACCTGACCTGTTTTAGCATTCGTAACCACCTCAAGGCGTTTCTCATTGTTTGTTTGCCATTGAAATACATGCTGTTTTGCTCCAAACCTAGATTTCCCTTCCCTCTCACTCACTGGAAGGCCAGTTACCTTCACTCCAAATTGATCCGTCAATAGACGCGCCGCTTCTTCCTTGGTTTTGATCATCGTTGGTTTTGCGGCTTTGAGTCTGATTGGCTCATGAGTCGTACGACGATCATAATCAATTCCATTATTACCCATTCCACGCTCTACTTTTCCAGTACCTGCATCTATATACCAGTTAAGTGTACGAATTTCACCCATTTGTACATGTGTAACGGTTGGAGTATAGTCAAGCAACGGGCGTTCTTCGATTACCTGATGTGTTTCTGGATCACGCTTGACTACTGAACGCTCGATATATCGTAGTTTCATATTTTGCGTTAATGCTTCTTCCGCTTTTTTCTGAGAAATTGCTTTTGAGCGATCAGGTAAACTAGCTAGGTCGTACAAGCCTGTTGCTCTGGAGTAATAAGTGATACGTCCTGCTTTATCTACTACAACGGTAAGATTATCCTCTAGCACAGGCAATCCGTTGTAAAAGCGCATGTAGCTAGCTCTGTCAACTGTTCCTTCCTCTTGATAATTGGTAAAATCGTCTCCAAGCATATGCTGTAAAAATAGATTCGCTTTTTCATTCATCAACGATTTTTGTGCCCATTCAACATTCTCATTTCTTGGGCTTTCCAGTCGGTAGTTTTTCAATAATTCGCCTTTTCCCTCCGTTCTGATCATTACCGTATTTCCTTCTTTATCAGCATTCGCTAATGAAAAATGGTATCCAGAGGACTCTACCTCTTTGTTTGTCAAAGCTGCTTCGGTATTTAACTCAGGAATGGCTTCCTTCAGCTTAATAAGCATCGCTTGCTCTGCTTTGTTAAGCTCCCCGTAGGAAACAATTCTCCCGGAACCATCCACCCATACTGATAGCTTAGCGAAAGGAACAGGTTCTCCATTTTTCATCTGTTGATAGGAAACATTCATTCCTTTCACATCCAACTGTAGGTATCCACTTTGTGGTGGCTTTATCTCACTTATCGTAATCTGCTGATATTCTTCACTATGATCACCGAGCAGAGATTTCAAAAATAAATCCGCTTTTTCTTTAGCAATCTTTTTGGATGGAATTTGCTCAGAGGAATCTCCCTTAAACCACTTAAATACTTCTACACTCCCAGTTTCCTTGTTGATAGCCACCTTCGCAAGCTTACCGTCCTTTGCTCGTAGCTGAACATTAATTCTGTTATCCGTTGTTTCCCTGATGTTAACCTGATAGCTACTTAAATCAGGGATTGCTTTTTGAAGGGACTGTAGAGCTTTCTCAACGATGGCGTTCGTCTTTTTCTCCGTCAAAGCAGTTGCCGACTGTTTCAACATCTCCTGTACTCCTGCAGGTGTCAATTTCCATACCGTTATCGCCAAAGCAAGGCAGGCTACTGCTGTGGCCACTGTATAAAGTCTGCGATGACGTTTGCGCACACCCGTGCTGGCCTTGTCTTTAATCCTTTTTTCTAAATCAGCGGTAAAACGCACATCCTTAGCTGCATTCCAGCTTACAGTCTGGACAGATTCACGAAACTCTTTTTCTACATCCATTCTACTCCCTCCCTTTCTAATAATGACTTAAAGCTCTTTCGTGCCCGATGTAGCTTCGTGCGAACGGCCTCTGCGGATATTTCAAGCACCTGCGCGATTTCCTTTACTGTAAAATCCTCATAGTAATGCAGTAAAATAATCTGCCGGTACTGAGGAGACAATGACATAACCTTCTCTGCCATTTCTGCCTTTGTCAGTTTGCCAATAACCGTCTCCTCTACTCGTTGTTCGTTTTTTTCATACTGATTATGAAGAACATCTTCTTTTTTGAAGGTAGAGAAAATTCGCCGAAAAGACCATGAACGCAAGTATTTTTTTGCTTCGTTAATAGCAATTCGATACAACCACGTTTTTACATTACTTTCTCCTCGAAATGAATGTAGCCCACGAAAGGCCTTTAGAAATACCTCCTGTGTGATATCCTCCGACATATTACGGTCTTTTACGATGAGATACACCAATTGAATAATTCTCTCTCCGTACTCTGCCATCAGGAATTCCAGGTATGCCTCTCTCGTCATAGCAAGATCCTGATCCGCCTGCTTTATATCCTCATACACAATGAAATGCCTCCCCCTTTTCGTTTTGTATGTCTATTTGATCCCGCTAAGTCAAAAGCATGACAGTTAATTGTAAAAATTTTATTGATGATGTAAACGTGAGAGACAAATGGCTAGAAAAGGGGATACCTTCGCCTTGCATTATTCCTTGGATGGGGAAAAATTTCAAATGGTTAGATATTTCCGTTTACCAGTTAGCGATACCGTAAAAGTAGGGATCGTTTCTCAATCTCCAACAGGTGAAGGCTTAACCAGTGATTTTGCTTTTCTCCAGCTTGAACGAATTACATTACGTAACATTCGAGCAGGGAAATAATAAAAAAACAAGCCCTAGATTCCTTCAGACTAGAGGCTTGTTTTCATGTATTCCTTAATGATGCTAGAATCAGACAGCAAAAAAACTACCGAAAATCGGCAGTTTTTCTTTGCTACTCTGTGTAGTTATTTTACTTATGCACGAGACACGTACGCTTGAGTACGAGTATCAATGATCAACTTGTCACCTTGGTTAACGAACAATGGTACATTTACGATAAAGCCAGTTTCCAACGTTGCTTTTTTCGAAGCACCTGTAGCTGTATCACCTTTAATACCTGGTTCTGTTTCTGCAACTTCCAATTCAACTGTGTTTGGAAGCTGGATACCGATCGTCTCACCATTATATTGCATGATTTGAACATTCATGTTTTCTTTAAGGAATTTCAACTCATGCTCAATTTGTTGTTTGGTAAAAGTGATTTGCTCATACGTTTCTGTATTCATGAACGTATAATCATCACCGCTAGCATACAAGTATTGCATTGTGCTTGATTCAATACGAGCAGGGTTTACTTTTTCTCCACCACGGAAGGTCATTTCCGTTACGTTGCCATTGCGCAGGTTACGCAGTTTGGAACGAACGAATGCCGCACCTTTTCCTGGTTTTACGTGTTGGAATTCAAGTACTGAATAAATATTACCGTCAACTTCAATAGTTAAACCAGTGCGAAAATCGTTTACAGAAATCATGCTTTTCCTCCTAAATATAACTCAACCTTACATAGTATAATTTATACCGGCAAAATCAGCAACTCTTTTGGAGTTTTGTTCAGAATCTCGATTCCATTTTCAGTTAATACCACATCATCTTCAATACGTACTCCACCAAGGCCCTCGACATAAATGCCAGGCTCAATTGTTATCACCATACCCGGCTCAAGTACCGTGTCTGAAAGCATCGAGACCGCAGGCGCCTCATGGACGTCCATTCCTAAGCCATGACCAGCAGCATGACCGTAGTAATCCCCATATCCTGCTTCTTTAATGATATCACGCGTCAATGCATCTACTTCTTTACCGGTCATCCCAACCTTTACCCGATTCACACCTTCCAGCTCTGCCCGTAACACAATCTCGTAGATTTCCTTCATTTTCGGATCAGGTTCGCCAACAGCAAAGGTACGTGTCATGTCAGAGTGATAACCCTCATAATGTGCCCCAAAATCAATCGTTACCATATCTCCGGCTTCTATCACTTTTTCACTAGCACGACCATGCGGTAAGGCCCCGCGTTTTCCTGAAGCTACAATGATATCAAAGCCGGAGCCTTTTGCCCCGTGCTTACGCATATAGTATTCCAGCTCACTGGCTACGTCTATTTCACGAATTCCCGGTTTAATCATTTTGATCACATGGGCAAAAGCAGCATCAGATAATTGGGCTGCCTGTCTCATAATAGCTATTTCCGCTTCGTCTTTGTATAAACGCAATTTCTCCACAAGACCCTTCGTAGCCACTAACTCTACATGGTCTAACGTCTGCTTCCAAGCTTCAAAGGTCGCATAGCTTGTATGTTCCGCCTCGAATCCAACCTTTGCTACCTTCATATCTTGGAGCACTTGTTTTATCGTCGGCAATGCTTGACGTTTATTATTAATGACTTCAAAACCTGTACATTCGTTCGTGGCTTGTTCGATATAGCGAAAATCTGTTACAAATTTAGCTTGGTCCAAAGATACGATTGCCCATCCTGTGGAACCACTAAAATTACTAATATACTGACGATTTACTTCGCTCTCAATAATGAGTGCATCTACATTTTGTTCCTTCAATACAGCTCTTAGTTTTTCCAAACGATGTGACATCATGATCTCTCCCATTCTGGTTGACTTCTATGTACTTCTGTTGTGTTGCAAATGGCGAACCATGGCCCGTAATGCCCATTCGTATCCATCGTTACCCAGCCCGACAATCTGTCCCAACGCTACAGGAGCAATGACAGACGTATGGCGGAACTCTTCACGCTTGTGAACGTTGGAGATGTGAACCTCGATCAGAGGCAACGATACACTGGCTACTGCGTCACGAATCGCATAGCTATAGTGAGTAAACGCCCCAGGGTTCATAATAATCCCATCGTATACATCTCGTGCATCATGAATAGCATCGATTAATACACCTTCATGATTGGATTGAAGATGTCCAATTGAGACATGCAGTTCATTTGCTACCTCTTGCAGATGCGCTACAATATCTTCTAACGTATCCTGGCCGTAAATAGTAGGCTCACGTTTCCCTAATGCATGTAAATTGGGTCCATTTAATACCAAGACAGAGATCATAGTTGGTCATCTCCCTTCCCCCTTAATCTCTGTCTATCTTATCATATTCTTTTCATTGCTACATTATTGGTCTCTTACGTTTTTGCTTCCTCGATATCAAATCTTGCCGCTACAATACTCATCCCAATAAACATCCCTAGTGACATAAACCAGAAAAATTCTGTACTCCAGACACCCCATCCCCAGCGATGCATATGAAAAAAATACCCAAATAAATAAAAAAACGCAATTCCATACAATGCCCCAAGCCACCAATTGTATAGGTTTCCAAGAACAAAGCTATATACCAAGCATCCGACAAAAATAATTAGAAATAACATAACCACTCCCAAAGCTAGACCTGCGTAGGAATTCTCTCTAGCTTTGCCAAGAAATGGACGCGCAAAGACATAGAGCCCGTAAGGAGTAAATTGAAAGAAGTGCATTAGGATACGAAGAATACCCCAGATCAACGTTCCGCATATCGAAAATTCTAAAATTGTCTTCGCCTGGATCGGTTTTGCCTTTACTTTTTTATCAGACGAGGATCGATTTTTAGGTTGCTGCTCTTCAGATTCCTCTGTTTTTAGCCGTTGTTGTTTCGAGATAGTTGCACTCACGTTAATCACCTCGGTACTAGTATGGCTATATCTAGGAAAAACATGAAATATTTCATTGCGAAAAGTACCTTGGAACATTAGGTGGCAGAAGGATATAACTTTCGGTTACAATAGAAATAAGGATGGTGATTAAATTTGAAGCAACAAAATGTGCCAGCATATGGCGGGCAAGCCGTAATAGAAGGCGTTATGTTTGGCGGTAGAAAAGTGACCGTAACCGCCATCCGCCGAAAGAATCAGGAGATTGAATTCTTTGAAGAGCCTAAAAAGACGATCGCATGGGTGAATAACCTGAAAAAAATTCCTTTTCTTCGCGGAATCGTTGGATTGATTGAGGCAAGTGCCAGCGGAGCTAAGCATCTGAACTTCGCTTCTGAACAATACAGCATGGAATCAGATGATGAGGCAGATAAAAGCTCTGGTCCATCTAAGATGACACTAATATTAGGCGTCGCCGTGGTAGGTGTACTTTCTTTTCTAGTTGGTAAAATTTTATTTACGGTTGTACCAGCTATACTTGCAGGCTTTCTATTTGGAAAATGGGTTCCGGCTGGTTTGTGGCAAAATTTAATTGAAGGCGGAATTAAATTCTTCCTGCTCATCGGCTATATTAGCTTGATTGCCCAGACACCATTGATCAAACGCTTATTTCAATATCACGGCGCTGAACATAAAGTGATTAATGCGTATGAGGCTGGGGTAGAATTAACAGTAAAGAACGTGCAAAGTTTTTCCACCCTACACTACCGTTGTGGCAGTAGCTTTCTCATTTTTTCCATTATTGTCGGGGTGTTTGTATACTCCTTAGTTGATTACCATACAATGTGGGATCGTGTTGTTCAACGGATTATCTTGTTACCAGTGGTAATTGGCGTTTCGTATGAGGTTTTACAAGGAACCAATCTATTGCGAGATATTCCAGTTCTTCGTTTCTTGGGTTATCCTGGGCTCTGGTTGCAGCGCATCACGACAAGAGAACCTGATGATACGCAAGTGGAAGTAGCTATTGCCTCTTTTGAAAAAATGAGGGAACGGGATCAAGAATTTATGAAGAATCAAAACCTTGCTACCACCGGTTAAGTAACCTATCTTAAAGAGGTGAAGCTAGTGAAAAGAGGCTTTCTTTATCCGGTTTTTGGGGTAATCATGCTGTTGGCGGTTGTGGGATTTACAACCCAATTTTTACAGAACCCCGGTACAATGATCGCGTTAATTGCCTTTTCTGCTCTTCTGTTGTATCTTGCGCGTAATTTTTTGAAAACAGGCAAGTTCATGCCGCGGTTCACCAAAAAAACTCCTAAGGTCAGACCAATGAAACCAGGATTAAAGCGATCTGTAACAGCTAATCGTCGCCCCAATCCCTTTCAGGTTATTGAAGGCAGTAAAGGTAGTAAAAAAGACAAACGTGATAAAACGAAACAAAATAAGCCGAAGATGTATCAGTAACAGCTTTCAAACCAGAAAGCTGTTATTTTTTTCACTCCGATAAGCAGTAACGTACTTATTAAAATCCCACTTGTTTAAGAAGTCCTCCGCTGCCTTTTTCCCTGAATCAAATAACTCTTGTCGTTGAGCGGCGCTTAAATGGAAATCAATGGCGCTATAGCCCTTGGTAGGAATGAAAACCGTGCGAATAGCTTCTGCTTTTTTTACATGAAACCGATCATGGGCGTCCATCATGGTCATCAGCAGCGCCTTGGATAGACCGTATAAGCTTTTCACTGTTTGAGGCCGAACAGGAACCGACCTATCATTTAAACGAAAGCCAAAGGTCGGCCATAAAGGCCTTTCCTTAGAATCAAACAGCCAAACGGGAAAATTACTCAATAGACCACCATCTACAATGATATGAGGGGTCTTGTTTTTATACAAAAAATAAGGTTGGAAGAAATAGGGGATTGCACAGCTCATTCGAACTGCTTTTGCGATCGGGAAGGTTTCTGGGTTAATTTCAAAATCAGGTAGGTCATCTGGTAGGGTTAGCATGGTGCCAGCACTGATGTCAGAAGCGATGATGCGTAATTTTTCTTTCGGCAAATCCCCAAAGGTACGAATTCCTTTTTTGAGCAATAATTGACTGACAAAACGTTCAATTTCATCACTGGGATACAAGCCCTTTTGGACGATCAGGTTATAGCATGAGCCAAGATAAGGAACTTTCGATAAGCCTTTCCTTTTTAAAAATTGCAAAAAATTTAACGTTTCGAATATCTCCCGAAGCTCTTGATGACGATATCCGGCAGCCAACAGAGCGGCAACGATGGAACCTGCTGACGTGCCAGCAACGCTCTCCCACTGGTATCCATGCTGTTCCATCGCCGTAATCGCTCCAATCAAAGCTATCCCTTTCATGCCTCCCCCTTCAAAAACCGCATCTACTCGCATGTGCTCCCTCCATTCATACAAGGATGAATCCACAAATAGTTTATGCGGCAGGATAGTTATCCTACTCCTGAAAATTAGGGATAAAAAACACAAAAAAGCAAGCTTATCTGGCTTGCCTTCTGTGCTACATGGAATCTGGTTTAGTATCCGTGTCCTCTTTTTGTTCGTCTTCCTCTCGAATACGCATGAGTTCAGCAACACGTGAAGGATCCTCTTTTAAAAATTGAACCAAATACTCTATGCTAGCAATGGATTCCCAGCTCAAGTGGTGTTCAATTCCCTCAACGTCCTTATAAATTAAATCCTGATCGACACCGATTAGCGTCAAGAAATCTTCCAGTAATGCATGTCGCCGCACCAAACGTTTACCTACTTTTTTTCCTTTAGCCGTTAAGACTAGCCCGCGATATTTTTCATAGACTAAGTAATTGTCTTTATCTAGTTTCTGTACCATTTTTGTAACAGAGGACGGATGCACCTCTAATGCTTCTGCAATATCGGACACACGAGCATATCCCTTGGTATCAATTAAACTATAAATTCTTTCCAGATAATCTTCCATACTTGGAGTTGGCACTCTCATCCCTCGTTTCAGCCAGTATCGCCAAAGACATATGACTCTATCATACCGCTTTCTTTGCTTTTGTTTCAAGGGAAAGTTGAAAGATTTTCCGGCATTTGCTAAAATAATTGTCCTATTTTAATTTTTTGGTCATCCAAACCAGTTCCTTCCCCAAATTCACAAAGCGTTCCTGAAGACGTTCGTCCTGTAAGGTGTTGTCCTCTGTAAACGCTTTATAGGAATTAGAAACGCTCGGAGAACCTGGTAACGGATAAGCATGCAAATTACGGAATATAAGCTGTAGTGTATTAACCGTATTCGTTGCTCCCATACTTCCGCCTGCTACGCCAATAATTGCGACTGGTTTTCCCTGTAAAAATCGTCCTTCCAAAAAATCAAACGAGTTTTTCAAAGCACCTGTAATGGTTCCGTGATATTCTGGAGAACCAACCACAAGTGCATCGGCTTCCGCTACTTTCTTCACAAATTGATGAACAATCTCTGGATACGTACTAGCATCGTTTCTAGCATCATATAGAGGCAGTGGCCACTCAGCTAAATGAATTAATTCAACTTCTGCTCCTTCCATCTTTGCTGAATCTAAAACAATTTGCATTACCTTTTTTGTGCTGGATTCAACATTCATCGAGCCTGCTATTCCAACAATCTTCATTAAGAAAACATCCTTCCCTCTAAAAAAGCATTCCATTTATTGCTTTATTTCTATGATAACGAATCTCATTATTTGAGTAAACAAATTTATTTAATAAGTATAAAAATCAAGCTGTTGTTCTGAATGAACAGGCTCCCCTCATAGACTGATATCAGGATATAACTCCTTGTCTTCTTCAACATTTTTCCAACAAGAAGGAAGATGGTCAATGATAAAAAAAACCTTTCGTGTCACGTCCTTACTTACATCCTCGATGCTTGGGGCGGGATTTCTCAGCGGTTATGAATGGTTGCGGTTTTTTACCTACTACGGCACCTGGGGTTCCATTGGTTTAATCTTGGCTATTATAGCAATGACTTGGATTCTGTATGAATCTCTTCACCTAGCCTATCGAAATCAGCTATTCTCCCTGTCTCAGTTTTTAGCCCACCTTATCGGGCCACAGCTCACTCATGTATTTGGTTTCTTTACAGCTCTCATCATCATTTTATACAGTGGGATCATGTTAGCCGATCAAGCAATTTTTTTGGAGCAGACAACCTCCCTATCTCCACTGCTTGGTTTACTTGTTTTCCTTGTGCTCGTCTTTTTGGGCGCTAGGCTCCCCAACGCTTCCTTAGCTAAAATAGCCGCAGGGTGCATAGTGGGAGCTGTCATCATTGTATTGTTTTTATATAGCAATCAAACTCATATTCCATTACCCAGTTTATCTTATCAGCTAAACCTAAAATGGCTTTGGAATGGATTATTATTTACTGGCCTGCATCTATTTTTTAGCATGGCTGTGCTTCTCCCTTTGGTGCGCGAAACAGAGTCACTTTCTTCATTGCGACTTGGCATCGTATTAAGCAGCTTATTGTTTGGTGTTATTGGATTGTTCATTCATTTGCAAATTTTATCGCATTGGCATGATGTTCATACCCACCTCAAGCCCATTGTGGAAATTTTGATGGCTCAATTGCCGTATAGTGTGTATGCTTATCTGCCTATAAGTCTCGGACATGTCATTATACTGGCAAGCATCCTCCTACGCAGTCTAACTGACCCGTTACTTCAGGAGACGCAGGTTAGTGAGCTACCGCTTGTTCTTACCTTAGTAAGCTTTGTAGGGGTAATCTCCTTCTTTGGCATCTTCTTCTCCTTTCTTTCCCCCTTGCTTTACAGCACGATCACTTATGTTGGCCTCGCTTTATTAAGCATTCTCATCGTGCAGTTTAGCGGCAAGCGTAAGCCTCCACAGGATACCAACGATACTTGATACTTTGTTCCGACTACACAACAGCACAATAAGGCATCGACTGTTTTTGCATGACAAAAAGCGCTTCTCCTTGCAGAAATAATTTCTGAAAGAGAAGCGCTTTTTTCATTAATCCCTATATGCTTGCCCTAGTATTGCGAGTTCGATACCTCGCCCTTTACAATGGACACACCCGCACTTGCACCGATCCGGCACGCGCCAGCTTGAAGCATTTTTTCAACATCTGCATAGCTGCGAATACCGCCAGAGGCTTTTACACCTAACTCAGGACCTACTGTTTTTCGCATTAAAGCTATATCTTCCGCAGTGGCTCCGCCTGTTGAAAAGCCTGTTGATGTCTTGACAAAATCCGCTCCAGCTTTCACGGATAATTTACACGCACGTACTTTTTCTTCTTCAGTGAGCAAGCATGTTTCAATAATAACCTTGACCAGTGCTTTGCCTTTTGCTGCTTCTACTACTGCACGGATATCCTGTTCAACTAGCTGGTCATTTTTGTCTTTTAATGCACCAACGTTTATTACCATATCTACTTCAGTAGCACCGTTTTCAATCGCGTTCGTTGTTTCATAGGCTTTCAGCTCAGGAGTGTTCGCGCCTAAAGGAAATCCGATAACCGTGCACACTTTGACCTCTGGAGCTTCCTTCAAAAGCTCCGCGCACAAGCTTACCCAAGTAGGATTCACACAAACGGAAGCAAATCGATATTCTTTTGCTTCTTCACAAAGCCCTACAATCATGTCTCTAGTTGTATCCGGCTTTAGTGCTGTGTGATCAATATATTTTGCTACGCTTTCTTTGGACATGTACATCCCTCTTTCGCAACCGTTACCAGTTATCTATTCTTTAATCTCACAATAAACCAACGGCAATGCTTCCACTGGGCCTTTGGAGAATCCATATGATTGATAGATACGTTCAATCACCTGATCGACGTCCTGTGTATTACTGTGGATCGTTACAAGCGACTCCCCTTGCTTCACCTGATCCCCCACTTTTTTATGCAGGATCAGACCAACAGCTAGGTCGATTTCAGATTCTTTCGTAGCACGTCCTGCTCCTAAAATCATTGCCGCTGTACCAATATCATCGGCAATAATCTCGGCTACATAACCATCTTCCTTGGCTGGAACCTCTATTGTAAATTGAGCTGTTGGCAAACGCTCCGGTTGATCGACAACGCTAGCATCTCCGCCTTGTGCAGCCAGGAAGGTTTTAAAGGTTTCGAGTGCTTTTCCGTTTGCAATCACTTCTTCGAGCTTGGTCCGTGCTTCTTCTAGACTTGCCGCTTCACCTGCTAAATAAACCATTTGAGAGCCTAATACTAAGCAAAGTTCACGCAGGTCTTCTGGCCCTTCACCTTTTAACGTGTCAATTGCTTCCTTAACTTCTAAAGCATTTCCGATTGCAAAACCAAGAGGCTGACTCATGTCAGAAATAACCGCCATCGTTTTTCGCCCTACTTGGTTACCGATTTTAACCATGGTACTAGCTAGTTCTTTCGCATCATCTAACGTTTTCATGAAGGCTCCGGCGCCTGTTTTTACATCCAAAACAATGGCATCCGCACCAGAAGCAATCTTTTTACTCATAATCGAGCTTGCAATTAATGGAATGGAGCTTACTGATCCTGTGACATCACGTAAGCCATATAGTTTTTTATCAGCGGGGGTAAGATTACCGCTTTGTCCAACTACGGCTACTTTATTTGTGTTCACTAAACGGTTAAATTCATCATTATCAATCTCGACATGGAAGCCTGTTACTGCTTCCAGCTTGTCTATTGTACCGCCTGTGTGTCCTAGACCACGACCAGACATTTTTGCTACAGGAACACCTACTGCCGCAACTAGCGGAGCAAGAACTAGCGTTGTAGTGTCACCAACACCACCTGTGCTGTGTTTGTCTACCTTTACACCTTCTATAGCGGACAAATCAATCTGATCACCTGATTCAACCATGGCCATTGTCAGATAGGCTGTTTCTTCTGGAGTCATCCCCTGAAAGTAAATCGCCATAGCTAAAGCAGACATTTGATAATCCGGAATAGATCCATCCGTAAAACCCTCAACGATAAAGATAATCTCTTCTTTGGTCAGTTCTTTCCCATCGCGTTTCTTTTCAATTAAATCGACCATTCTCATATTGATCACCTGCTGTTTCATTATGTATGTTGACAGCTACTACCGTGAGATTACCTACTTCAGTATCTCCATCTTCACCTTACCAGCCTCATGAAAAAATGTCAAATCTCGTTTGAACATTTGTCCAATTCGTATCATATATAAATGGAGCCCTATTCAGAAGGTAGTAACGGTCTGCTGTCTTTAAAAAGGGTAAGCACCTATTTTAAGACATTTTGTGAAGATTACAAGCATGAATTTTCGAAAAGCAAAAAGAGGCCTGCTCCATAAAGGGAAGCTTGCCTCTTTTTCTTGCAATCTGAAGGTCATTTGAGTTGTTTTATTCCCTTTTTATTTTTTTAATAATTCCTTGGCAGTATATTGATCAGTAACCAAAACATTATTATAGCCACCACGGATTGCTCCCCTAATTGCCTCTAGCTTGGTTGAGCCTCCAGCGACTAAAATAGACCGTTCCTTACTCTTGAGCTCCTCTATCGAGATACCAACTGTCCGGTTCGTTAGCTCTTCATTTACAATGTTACCGTCCTGATCGTAGAACCGGGAGCAGATATCGCCAACTGCCCGCTCGGCTAACAAGGCTAAATCATGTTCACTAAAATAGCCTAATCGAAACAATAAGGCATCAGACATCACTCCACCTACTGTAAAGATAGCAATGTTAGCCTTTCGTGCTAGTTCTAGCTGTCGTTGTATGTAACGATCTGTCTCTACCGTTTCTTTTACCAACGCTGAGTCGACGATTGCGGGTAGAGGCAAATAATGCGGTGTAGTCTGGTAGGCTTGTCCAAATAAATGCAATACCTCTGAGGCGTAGGTATTTGTTTGTGAATGGCTCACACCACCCTTTAATTGTACCACCTGTGCCCCCTGAATGGCTTTTGGCTGCAATTCCATGGCTACTCGATACATTGTCGTGCCCCACGTAACTGCGATTATATCATGATCTGTGACAACCTCATGAAGATACTGTGCGGTTCGTTTCCCAATCATTTCTTTAATGAGTGTCTCGTCATTAGTCGCTACTGGTACAACCATAACAGCTTTTAAATGATATTTTTGCGCTAGTTCCAGCTCAATGCGCTGAAGACTTTCCTCTGGGTCCATAATTTCAATACGCACAATGCCTTCAGCCTTGGCTTGCTGTAGCAGTCTCGATACAGTTGGTCTTGATACACCTAGTTGCTTAGCAATCTCTTGTTGACTTAAATCCAATTGATAATACATTTTAGCTGCTTCGACCATCTTACTAATTTTATTTTCTTCCATATGTCACCCGTACCTTTACGTCATCTATCAAGACTATACAAGCAAACCCATGTTCTAGCAACCTTAATAGCCACCTTGATGTTTGAAACCAGATTGGCTTGCGCAGATTAGTAATTAAACATGTAAAACGGAGGTATCATATGCCTTACTTTATTGCAAATGGCGCAACCATTCACTATGAGATAAAAGGGGAAGGGCTTCCGATTTTGTGTATCCACCCCCCTCTGCTTACAGGCAGCATTTTTTATTATCAGCAAAAAGAGCTGCAAGACCGCTATAAGGTGATTACAGTGGATTTGAGAGGACACGGCAGGAGCAGCATTTCAGCCCATCCCTTTACCTATGAAGGAATCGCATCTGACTTACATCTATTATTAGAGCATCTCTGTATTGAACAAGCCGTCCTGTTAGGCTATTCTACCGGAGGCTCTATCGCATTAGAAATGATGTTAAAAAAACCTAAGCACGTCAGAGGTGCAATATTATTAAGCGGAATGGCCCACTGTAGAAGTCCCTATCTGCATCGATTAATTACGATTGCTGAAAAGTTAGCTCGACGAGGGGCTCTACACACATTATCAACGGTGATTGGCTATAGTAATTCTAATAATTTCCTTACGTTTATACGAAATTATAAAGATGCCATAAAAGGAAACCCAATAGGGATTGCTGACTATTATCACTATGCTGCTTGCTACGATGTGTTGGATCGCCTCCATGAGATTACGTTCCCCATTCTTTTATTAACGGGTGAAAAGGATCCGCATTTTACCTGCTTTGCCAAAGAAATGGCTTCTCACTTACCGATGGCAAAAATTCGTTCCATTCCGCGTTATAAGCATCAGCTCCCTATCAAAGCTTATCACGAGGTTAATTTATTGGTTCATCAGTTTATTAACAGCTTTTGCCTTCAGTCTCAATAGCAGTTACCAGCATCAATGATGAAGGGATGCTTCAGCAGCGTACAGGATCGATGCAAACAAAGAAATGCATGTCATGAATTCAACCCGTTAGCATAGGGGATTATTCAAAAAACCGACCGCAGGCTGTACAAATCCCACGGTCGGTTAGTTTTTTTCCTCTTTATTTTCCATTTCCAACAATAGCTACTCAAACAGGTAATCCAGATGTTCAAAAGCCCCTTGTACACACTCCTGTAACTCTTTTAGGAAATCAGCAAAGGTTTTTGATGAATCAAGCTTTGTAAAAATAGCTACTGTATTTACAAACATGCTCATGATTGTCTTAGTATCAGGGTGTTCTTGGCTTCTAGATAAGAACTGTCATTACTTGATCATATGGCAGGGGAAAACCAACGAAACTGTCGTTCCCTCTCCTACTGCTGAAATAATGCTCACCTGATGATCTAATTTCTCGCTAATCTGTTGTACTAAATATAGTCCCATTCCAGTTGATTCTCGATATTTACGCCCATTCTCTCCAGTAAAGAAAGGACGGAATACCCGTTTAATATCTGCTTCGGGAATGCCTACTCCTCTATCGGTAATTTCTAATCTAACCTCTGTCTCCTCTTGGGTTGCAGAAATTGTAACCTTTTGCTTAGTGCCTGCGGAATATTTAATGGCATTCGTAATAATTTGATTTAACATAAAAGGAAGCCATTTCGAATCCGATTTCACATACACCCCATCCGGAATTTGTACATCTGGAAAAACCTGATTGCGAATAAAATAGGTTTTATTCTCCTGTATGACCCGTTGTACAATAGGCTTCAATTCAACAGAATCAACACGGAAGTCTCGCTCAAATACTTCTAGGCGGGATGTATGAAGGACCATTTCTAACCCTCGTCCAATTCGCTCCGCCTCTTCTCTGATACTTGGGAAAGGCGGATCATCCTCATCCTGTACTAATAACTGAATGACAGATAGAGGTGTCTTCATCTGGTGAACCCACTGATTCATGAAAGTGACATGCTCGTCCTTCTTTCGCTCATGCTCAAGGATCATTTGCTGATACATCCGATATTGACTTTGCATTGCTTCAGCATACGCTTCACTAACTGGTGTTTCGTGAAAATCAACTAAAGAATCCTCCAGCGTTTCCATTGGCTTTTCCAAATGCAAATAAAATTCTCTTGAGCGGATGTAAGTAATAAAAAGATAGATAGCTAACAAGCCTATACTTAAAACAAACATATAGATTAACACGGAGTTTTTGGCATATCCGTCTAATAATAAGATGAACAAAACAAACAGCAATTGAAAAACCTGAAAGAATATCAGCCGCAGATGTTCACGAAAGAACAACTTCACGCTTCATTCCCCCACGTTAGCACTAAACGGTACCCAGCTCCACGTACTGTTTCAATCGCATCTTCAATCCCTAATTCCTGAAACTTTTTACGGACACGTGTGATATTCACATTTAATGTATTATCGTCCACGTATACCTGATCATCCCATAAGTTTTCTAGCAAACGCTCCCGACTCACAATGCGAGGGTAGCGTTTCATTAGCTCCTCAATTAATACAGCCTCTTTTTTGGTTAAACTCACCATTTCATTATGTAAGGTGAGCTCCATTCGTTCTGGGTACAATGTTAATCCAGCCTGTTGTACAATTCTCTCCTGCATTTTAGGCGCATAATCTCCATAGTTGCGGCGTAAATGGCTGCGGATTTTGGCCATCACAACATCATAATGAAACGGTTTAGCTATATAGTCATCTGCTCCGTTCTCCAAGCCTAGAATCTGATCCATTTCGCCTGCTCGGGCTGAAATGAACAGGATTGGACATGTAGAAATTTTTCTGATTTGACGGCACCAATAATAACCATCGAATTTTGGCAAATTCACATCTAAAAGAACCAACTGTGGATTCAGCTCTTGAAATTCCTCTATCACACGTTCAAAATTCTTAACAATAACAGCTTGATATCCATATTTTTCAATATAACTTTGTAAGAGTTCAGCTAGTTTGGGATCATCTTCCACGATGTATACAGTATTTACGTTCATCTCATTTTCCCCTTTTCCAACCGTTTGCTTCCCTTTAGTTTATCACATTTTTATCCTAATACATTATCGCCTACCAATAAAGTCAATGATACAAAATCGGCGACTGTCTGCCAAGTTAGTGAACGACCATTTCCCGACAAGCTGCTGCGCATTGATAGCAAGCATGAGCGCAGGCCTGACAATAATCTTGTTCAAACTGACTGCATATTTTTGCACATACTTCGCAGATTTCCGCTGTTAATTTGCAGATCTGACTACAAAACATGCTGTCCAAGGATAATGCACTAATTGCTAGCATACATATCTCTGCACTTTGCCGTACGATGAAAAGACAATCTCGGTATTTATTCAGATCACTATTCTGTAGACAGGCTGCATAGCATTCATTGCAGGCCTGTAAACAAGCTTTACACACTTGTAGGCAATTCGCTACCTGTTGAGGTGTTACTTGCATCTTTTCTACCTCCGTCTCTTTCGTTCCTATTATTTACCCGTTGTGAGAAAAGGAGAATCAGCAGATCATCATTCAAACATTCAAATAAACATTTGAGTGTTTGGCGGTTTGGTTATATAATATAAATCAAACAAGGCAACAATACATAAACATCTATCCACGTTTAAAGGAGTATAGCTTACTGATTTCTTGTTGAAAGGAGAATTTATATGGGACACCATCATGATCATTCTCACGGAGGACATCATCATCACGGGAGTGGAGCGAACAAGCGCGCTCTATTGATTTCCCTATTCATAATCACTGCTTTTTTAATTGTAGAGGTAATTGGCGGCTTTCTTACAAACAGCCTTGCCCTTTTGTCGGATGCAGGGCATATGCTAAGCGACTCTTCTGCTCTATTTCTTAGTCTGATCGCCATGTTTTTTGCCGCTAGAAAACCTTCAGCCAAAAAAACATACGGCTTTTATCGCTTCGAAATCCTAGCCGCACTCATTAATGGTGTAATGCTCGTGGTTATCTCTCTTGTCATCATTTGGGAGGCTTATCAACGATTCTTCGCACCACCTGAAGTAGCAAGTCTGTCGATGATGGGGATTGCGTTCGTTGGTCTATTGGCTAACATTGCAGCCGCCTTCGTTCTGATGCGTGGTGATTACAAAAACAACCTGAATATTCGTAGTGCTTTTTTGCATGTCCTTGGTGATCTATTGGGATCAGTAGGGGCTATTCTAGCAGGTCTTCTCATGTGGAAATTCAATTGGTATATCGCAGACCCCATCATCAGTGTAGTAGTAGCGGTTCTAATTATGTTAAGCGCCTGGCGTGTTACTAGAGATTCTGTTGATGTTCTCATGGAAAGCACACCAGCTTCTATAGACGCTGATCAGGTTTCGGATGCTCTATCCAAGGTTGAAGGAGTTACTAGTGTGCATGATTTACATATCTGGACGGTTACCTCTGGATTTGATTCACTCAGTTGCCACTTACATGTTAAAGATGGCTTAGCCAGTTACCCTATTCTGCAAGAAGCGTTACACTTGTTAGAACATCAATTCGGCATTACACACTCCACCATTCAAATTGAAGATTCAAGTATTTTACATCAGGAGCTTTTATGTGAAACAGGACCTCAAACAAGTGACAAGCATGAACATAATCACAGTCATTAACCCCCAAGTCTTTCCTTTATTAGGAAAGACTTTTTTCGATTAAACTTGTTTGATTTCGATCACACTAAGAAAAATCCATTTTTAGTAAATGGAGGATATCTTGTGAAATATAGAAATACACCTATTACGTTCCTTCAAGCCTGCTGCATTCTCTTTCTATCAACAGGACTTCTTAACCATGTTATTTTAATTCCCTTATTACTTCGTACAGTTGAAAGAGACGGTTGGATTAGTATTCTCATCGCTATGATACTTACAATTTGCTGGCTTCCTCTGTTGCTGTTCATTATTCGTCGGCAAAGGGGCACGAGTTTATTCTCTTGGATTACGCAACAGAGCAGTGCTTGGTTTGCTTGGATCATCATCGGGTTGTTCATTCTCTACTTACTCTCAGATATATATGTTACAACTCTGGATATGACCATGTGGACCAAGATTTCCTATTTACCGCAAACTCCTGTATTTTTGGTAGCTGCCAGCATAATCCTCTTATCCATACTTTGTGCTTTATCTGGTATCCAACCCTTGGCCATTTGTGCTGGAATCATATTACCAATCGTTCTTTTATTAGGGTATTTCGTGATGGGCGCCAACTTTCAGTACAAGAATTATTCGCTTTTATTGCCGATTCTCGAAAATGGTTATTTTCCCGTTCTAAGAGGTGCAATGATCGTTGGAAATGGAATGGTAGAAATCATCTTTCTTTTGATGCTACAACACCACATTTCTACCTCAATCACCTTTAAAAAGGCAGTGTGGCTCTGTATCCTACTCGCTGGCCTGACACTTGGCCCCTATATGGGAGCAGTAGCTAGTTTCGGGCCAAAAGAAGCTGCGAATCAAATGTATCCATCTTTTGAGCAATGGCGTCTCGTAACCATTGGCAAGTATATTGAGCATGTTGATTTTCTCTCAATCTTCCAATGGTTATCTGGAGCATTTATACGTGTTTCACTAGCTTTATTCCTTATTTATGACATCCTCCCCATAAAAAAACGTGGCCATCAAATCCTAGTTACGGTTTTGTCTGGCAGCCTTATTGTAGTTATTATCTTATTGCATACAAAGGACCCTTTATTAATTGATTCCTTTAAAAGAATCTATTTTCCCTTAGCTTTATTTGTTTTATTGGCTATTTCTCTCTTACTTGCTTTCATTGGAAGCTGGTCAAAACAGAACGCGAGAGGTACGGATGAACATGCAAAAGGAAGCAAATCAACATAACCAAGCTACCAGCACAAACAGTATCGGCTTACGTCAGCTTCTCTGTGACTATTTTGCAAAATGTGCTGATGTAAAAGTAGAAACATTTCAGTTTGCTACCACAGATTCATCTGTACCTATTTCGTTTTTTTATTGTGATGGATTAATCGATGCTAGAATGTATCGGCAATTTGTGTTTTCCGATCTCCAAAAAAAGTTTAGCAGATATTCCTCATTAGAAGAGTTAGATCGAAGCTTACCCGTGCAGCCTATTGATTCTCCTATTGATCTAAAAGAGATTGAGCGAGAGCTGTTTATTGGGAAGCTCATCATTACTGTCGATTCATATGATCGAGCCTTTGTATTGGATATTTCAGATCCCCCAAATCGTTCGCCTGAAGAATCTAATACGGAGATTTCAGTTAAAGGCCCAAAGGATGGGTTTACAGAAAGCGTTTCAACAAACATAGCCCTGATTAGAAAAAGACTTCGCTCTGAATCAATGTGGCATGAACGCTTTACGATCGGTCAACGCAGTCAATCTCAGGTAGCTCTTTTGTATATAAAAGATATTATTGATCCCAAACTCGTAGAAGAAGTACAGCATCGGCTTACCAGCATCAGTGTAGATGCATTAGTCAGTAGCTCTCAGCTTGGGGAAGCGTTAGGGGACTCTTCTTATTCTTTATTTCCTTTATTGGATTATGTTGGACGTCCTGATTATGTTGTACAGAGCTTATTGCGCGGACGCTTTATCATTTTTATAGAAGGTTCTCCTATGGCATTGATTGGGCCTACCAATCTTCTTTTGACCCTAAAATCACCTGAGGATATCCACTTTCCCTTCTATTTCGTTACCTTTGAGCGTATCCTTAGGCTCCTTGGCTTGATCGTTTCCATTTTTACGCCTGGATTCTGGACTGCGTTGATTTCCTTTAATGTAGAACAATTACCGTTTCCTCTGTTAGCTACAGTAACCACTGCGAGGGTTGGGCTACCTCTTTCATCCTCCATGGAAATGTTCTTGATGCTGGGTTTGTTTGAAATTTTTCGTGAGGCTGGTATTCGTTTGCCAAAAGCGGTGGGCCAAACAGTAGCAGTAGTTGGGGGATTAATTGTTGGGGATGCCTCTATCCGTGCCGGGCTTGGTTCCCCCACTACCTTGGTCGTTGCTGCAGTGACGGCAGTAGCAACCTTTACCTTAGTCAATCAATCGTTGAGCGGAACAGTGAGTGTCCTGCGAATATTTGTACTCATTGTATCGTCCTTTTTAGGGATGTACGGTTTTTTTCTCTCTGTTTTATCAATTGTACTTTATCTGAGCACTCAGGAATCATTCGGCCTTCCTTATTTAGCACCAATCTCTCCGCCAACCTTTAAAGATATGCTCCAATCGTTAATCGCTCTTCCTTTAAAAGCGATGAAAAAACGGCCGAAAATCCTGCATACAACCGATCCCACTAGACAAGGCAGTGATGAAGCGTGAGGAAGATGTCTCGGACATGTATCTCCTATCTATCGACAATCCTTCTGTTGATTTTGTTAACCGGTTGTTGGGATAATAAAAATATTCAAGACCTCAACTACGTGACAGCACTCGGGATTGATTTTAAGGACGGAGAATTTATTATTTACACACAGTCGCTTGATTTCACCAATATTGCTAAGCAGGAAGGAGCTAGTAACAAAGTAGACAAGCCTATTTGGACCGCTCAAGCCAAAGGAAAAACGATTGATCGAGCCATAAATCATTTTTTCAAATCTAACCAATTACGTGTTGTTTGGGATTATGTTACTGGAATTGTTCTCAGTGAGAGGATGTTAGCGAAAGATCTTTTAGCAAATATTGATAGCTTGCTTCGTTATCCTGAGGTACGATACACTCCTTGGATTTTTGGCTCAGACAAGCCTATAGACAGCTTATTTACTACTCCATCATTATTTGGACTGTCACCACTCCTGACCATCTTACATAATCCGGAAGAATCCTTTAAACAAGATTCGATCATTGAACCAATAAGGTTTCAACGGTTTGTTTACGAAATAAGGGAGCCTGGGCTTACGTTATTACTACCATCCCTAAGTTCTAGCCAAAAGGAATGGACCAGAAATCAAAAAAAATCACCTCAATTCCAAATAGATGGCGTCTATGCCATTAAAGAGGGGACCAATGGCGGGTGGTTTCCATCTGCGAAGATTGCTGGTTTACGTTGGATGACACCCGATACTGTTCAAACCTTCGTTCATCTAGATCGTGGTGATAAACCATTGGCTAACCTGTCCTTTTCCAAGCCCAAGCATCAGGTAAAGTTTACATTTGATCAAAGCGGTCAACCCCGATTTTCCATTTCTGTAAAGGTGCGTGGGTCAATAGATGAATTATCCGAGAAGGCGGATATGGAGGAGCTTCGTAAAAGAGCAGAGCAAAAAATAAAACAAGAAATTAGAGATACCTATCAACACGGAATCAAAAAGGGAATTGATCTATATTCACTAAAAAATTATCTGTACAAACAAGATATACAAGCCTGGAAGCGTCTGTCCGCCAATAATGGAATTAACTTAACAAAGGCGTCACTAAAAACCATTCAAGTCCACGTTAAATTGAATCACTCTGGCATGTATCGCATAAAAAAATAGAGGAAGTCAGCAAAAGTGTCCGTACCATTTGCTACTTCCTCATTTTTATGCAAGCATTCTCATTTTACTTCAAATTCCTCAGGTCGATCCAAACGATAGAGGTTCATATAGCGAGGCTCTTTATTCATTAATTCTGTATGTGTTCCTCGCATGACAATCCTTCCATCCTCCATAAAAATGATTTCATCCATATGCTCTGCCCCCACCAAATGATGGGTGATCCAAATGAGCGTTTTTTCGTTCAAGGTGTTAAAAATAGTTTGCAAAAGCTCCCGTTCCGTACGAGGATCTAGCCCAACAGTAGGTTCATCGAGCAAGACGATCGGTGTATTTTGTAGAAGAATGCGTGCAAGTGCAATTCGTTGACGTTCTCCGCCCGAAAAGCGTTGCCCTGTCTCATTCATTTGCGTTTGATACCCTTCTGGCAAGTATTCGATTAAACGATCCAATTGAACCTGTCTGCAAACCTGCCTCAATTCCTCATCAGACGCTTCGACCTTTCCAAGTCGAATATTATTTTCTACAGTAGTATCAAACAGATGAGGGCTTTGATTTAATACTGACATGATCGTCGGAATATGCTCTCCATAATGATCTGCCGGTATCCCCTGAATGCTGATACGCCCCTGAGTAGGAAGAAGCGCTCCCTGTATGAGCTTTAATAACGTTGATTTACCAGCACCGCTTCGTCCGATAATTGCTATTTTTTTACCCTGCGGCACAGTAAGCGATACCTGTTGAACGGCAACAGGTGCTTCTGGAGCATATTGATAAGTGACTTCCTCGATATGGATGTGGGCATCCTTCTGAGTTAATTGTATTTGTTGTTCATCTATCTTTGACTGGAACTCACTTGTGCGGTTTTTTCCATCTGCCTTATCAATACTGTTCAGGCGGTCTAATGAGTTTTGATATTGGGGGATCTTCTCAATCGCTTCTGAGATTGGTAAAAAGATGTCCATCACCGGAAACATTACCAGTACGAAAGCTGCGATCAATGTGACAGCAATTTCACCCATAGCATATTGATCACCTGTCCAAAATAACATGGCTACTACAATACACCCCACAATCGTTTGTCCTAGGAAATTACGCCACTTACTCCATTCGCTTAATGTAGCGTCAATGCGGGCTACTTTCGCCTCATCCTGCTCGTAGGAATGAACAAACTGCTCCTCCCTACCACTAATTACCCAGTCGCCCATCCCCATTATGGCATCAGTTAGTTTTTGATATAACCCATTGCGTTCGGATTTGCTTTCTGTTTGCAGTTGTTTGGTCAGCACGAGTGAAATAGCCGGAAACACAAATAGCAATAACAGGATTAAAAAAGCCATGAACAAGGCAAATCCCGTATCAAACCAGCCAATGACCGCAAGCACCACCACATACATAACCAATGCTACGATGCTAGGAAAAATAGTGCGCAAGTAGACATTTTGAAGATACTCGACATCATCAGCCAAAACACCCAGTAGATCACCTGTGCGAAAGCGTGAACGAACAAATAAAGCCTGCGGTTCCAAAATCTGATACAACCGTAAACGCATTTTTGATAAAATCCGCAAGATTGTATCATGTCCTACCAACCGTTCCACATAATGAACAACAGCACGACTGATCCCAAACGTACGAACCAATACTACAGGCACATAGACCAATAAAATATTTTCAGGTCGTAATGCTGATTTAGAAATGAGAAAGCCAGATGTAAACATCAAGGAACTAGCTGTTACAGCCGTACATACGCCTAAAAGGACAATAAGAGCAAACCTTCTCGCATAAGCTTTCATGTAGGGGAAAAGCCATTCTTCTCGCTTCATTAGATTTCCTCCCCTTGCATTGCAATCATTTGATAGTAGGTTCCTCGTTTGGCAAGCAGCTCTGCATGTGTACCTACTTCTTTTATCATCCCCTGCTCCAATACAATGATAAGGTCCATATCAAGCATCCAATGAAGCCTATGTGTCGCTAGCAGCACTAATTTATCTTCAAACAAAGAGAGCATCGTCTCTTTTAGTTCATATTCCGTTTCAATATCAAGATGAGCGGTCGGTTCGTCTAATAAAATTATAGGTCGATTGCTTAAAAATGCACGAGCAAGAGCGATGCGTTGCTCCTGTCCACCACTTAACGTACGTCCGCCATTCCCGATTCGTTCTTCACCTTTTCTAGGCAAACTATTGAATAAATCACCTAGACCAGCAGCTTGAATCGCCTTATCTATCTGATCATCACTAGCTGTAGGAGAGTAAAACCTGACATTATCATATAGCGAGCATGAAAAAATATATGGATGCTGAGGAATATAGGTTGTTTGGCTTTGCCATTTTGCTTGACATAGCGAAGATACCCGTTGTCCATTCAACTCCATTTGTCCAGATGTGGGAGCCAAAAATCCAGCAAGTACATCAATTAATGTGGACTTACCTGCACCACTTTCTCCAATAATTCCGATCTTTTGTTTACCTGTTATGCTAAAAGAGATATCTTTTAGGGAAGGCTTAGCTTCCAAAAGGGCTTGTTCTTTCTGAATTGAGTTTGTTTGACTCTCATGCTTCATACCAATAGAAGTAAGTACCAGATAGCTTTCATTTGTCCATTCGCTTATCGTTACGCTAGAATCTTCTTCCTTGCCTTGAGCTACCTGCTGTTTCAGAATCGCTTGAATCGCCTCTCCTGCTTCTTTCCCATTTAATGTCGCATGATAATCAGCGCCCACCATACGAATTGGCAAGAAATATTCGGGGGCCAAAATCAAAACGGTTAACCCTGTTAACAGAAAAATTTCCCCAGAAATAAGTCGTAGCCCTAGACTAACCGCAACACAAGCCACGGAAAGCATTGTGAAAAAATCCAGCGCAAATGATGATAGAAAAGCTACGCGTAAGGTGCCCATCGTCGCAGAACGATAGCGATCACTCACCCGCTCGATTGTTTTGCTATGCGAACGGCTTAATCCTAAATATTTAAGGGTTTCCAATCCACGCAATGCATCTACAAAATGGTTGGATAAAATGCGATATGATTTCCATTGGCGATCCATTTTTCCCTTAGCTGCAAGACCAATTAGAATCATAAACACAATTAAAATCGGCATCGTAACAAGCAAAATAATTCCAGAAATCATATCCTGCCAGGCTACATAAGCAAGAATGATCCAAGGTGTGATCGCCGTACTAACCATACGGGGAATAATCAATTCGAGATAGGTACGAAATTGTGCAACTCCCTCGATCACGAGCGTTACCACATTCCCTGTACCCTGTGTTTTAGCAAAACGCGGTCCTAACAAAAATAGTTTTTCCATTAACCTTTTACGTACATCACTGCCTGTCTTCATCGCAAAGCGATAGGCGATTTTCTGTTGCAGCAGGTTGGTCAAATGACGAACGAGAAACGCCAACAAAAACAAACCCAAGCCCATATATAGTTCCTGTAGTTTTTGACCAGCAAAAAGGGCGGAAATAACTTCCGCCAACCATTTTGCCTGGTATAGAATGGACAAGCTTTGGATTAGAACAAGCACAGCTACTGCTAGTAGAACCGGCACAATTCCTTTATAACCGAGTAAGTTTTTACCCATTAATATTCCAAGTGCTCCTTCTCATGTACACGTTTATGAAATACAAAGTAACTCCAAATTTGATAGCCCAATACAAATGGTAGCAAGGATAAAGCTACAATCGTCATGATTTTAAGAGAGTATGGACTAGATGATGCATTTTGAATTGTTAGGTTGAACATACTGTCAATAGAGCTAATCATTACACGCGGGAACAATCCAATAAATACGGAACTAATGGAAAGAGCAATCACTGTACCAGTCATACCGAATGCCCAGCCATCGCGTTCTTTCGAAATAAAGTAACCAGCTAGCACATAAGCAATGACACCTAATACGGCTATCACGCTTAGTATTCCACCCCGAACGGTAAAAATATCCGTCATGAAGTAGGTCATACTTCCAAAGATAACCAACAGAAGTGCTAGTGGAACCAACAGCATTTTTGCCTGCTTGCGAGCACGTAAGCGCAGATCACCTGTTGTCCGTAGTGTTGCAAACAAAAGACCGTGTACCTGGCAAAGAACAACAACGGTTACTCCGCCCATCACGCTATACAGATTAACCATGTCAAACAATCCAGCGTTCATTTCCATGTTTGCATCAATTGGTAAGCCCTTTAATAGACAAGCAAATACTACACCCAGTAGGAATGGCGGTAAAAAGCTACCGATAAAAATCGCAACATCCCAAACTTTTCTCCATACAGGATTATCTACTTTGCCACGGTATTCAAAAGCAACACCGCGACCGATTAACGCTAATAGAAGAAATACTAACGGTAAATAAAAGCCACTAAACAGAGTTGCATACCAGTTAGGGAATGCAGCAAACATCGCTCCCCCTGCGGTCAAGAGCCATACTTCATTCGCATCCCAGAACGGGCCAATTGAATTGATTAAAACACGGCGCTCTATGTCTGATTTGGCTAGGAAAGTAGTAGACATTCCAATTCCAAAATCAAAGCCCTCTAAAAAGAAGAAGCCAATAAATAAAACGGCGATTAAAACAAACCAGAGTTCATTAAGAGAAAGCATGAGTTTCCTCCTTATTAAACGGGTCATTTGTACTTGCTTCTGCCTTCACTAGAGCATAAGGACCCTTCTTGATAACACGAGTAAACAAATAAAGGAGCACGATGAACAGCGCCAAATAAATCGTACTAAAAGCAATCAGGGAGAATAACACTTCGCCAGCAGATACGCTAGGTGAAATACTATCTTCAGTTTTCATCAACCCAAAAACAGTCCATGGCTGACGACCAAATTCAGTCATAACCCACCCTGCTGTATTTGCGATAAATGGTAAAGAAATACTATATACCATTGCATGCATAAACCATTTATTTGGCTGCTCTAGCTTTTTGCGCCATGATAAATAGAATCCGATCATTGCAAGGAGAATCATTAAACTACCACCTGCTACCATGATGCGGAAGCTCCAGAATGTCGTGCGAACAGGTGGAATATAATCGCCAGGACCATATTTTTGTTCGTATTCAGCTTGTAACTCATTCATTCCAGGAAGGTCACCTGAGAATTTACTATAGGATAGATAGCTTAACAGGTAAGGAATTGAAACCTCTATTCCATTTTTCTTGTTTTCTGGATCAATCGTAGCAAATACTGTCCAAGGAGCTGGGTCCGGACTTCTTTCCCACAAGGCTTCACTTGCAGCCATTTTCATAGGCTGTGTTCCCACCAGATATTGAGCTTGTTGGTGACCAAATACAGCTACAAGGAGAGAAGATAGAAGTGCAACCACAATCGATAACTGAAAAGATGATTTAAAGAATGATACCTCTTGTTTACGCAATAATTTATAAGCACTAACACCAGCTACTAGGAAAGCGCCAGTCGCAAACGCGGAAAAAATCGTATGCGGGAACTCTACCATTAACTGACCATTCGTAACGAGTGCAAAAAAGTCATTCATCTCCGCTCGACCATTGTTGATCTCAAAGCCTACAGGTCGTTGCATAAAAGAGTTGGCTAACAGTATCCAGAAAGCAGACATTGTCGTACCGAAAGCCACCAGCCAAATACAGAGACAGTGAACCTTTTTCGACAAACGCTCCCAACCAAAAATCCATAAACCGATAAATGTAGATTCCAAAAAGAAAGCTAATAATGCCTCAATTGCAAGGGGCGCACCGAAAACGTCACCGACAAATCTTGAATAATTAGACCAGTTCATACCAAATTGGAACTCCTGTAGAATCCCTGTTACGACACCCACACCAAAGTTAATCAGGAACAGCTTGCCCCAAAACTTTGCCATGTGCTTATATTTTTCTTCCCCTTTGACCACATACATCGTTTCCATTATTGCGATTAGAAAAGATAATCCAATCGTCAATGGGACGAAGATGAAGTGGAAAATCGTTGTGGAAGCAAACTGAGTACGTGAAAGCATTACCAGATCCAAATCCATTGATTTCCTCATCCCTCTCTCTTGATAGTTTTTTAACTAAAAGGTATTTTATCTATCCTTGCGTTATTTTCTCAGATTGTTCCATACCCCATGTGTGATATTTATCACATTTAGTTCACTAGTTTCAATCTAATTTGAAAAGATTCATCTATCCGACAAAAAGTAACATTTTAACAAAATAATATTCAGAAAATTACCTATATAACAACGATATTAAATCTACCAACTTATACAGGTAAGTTTTTTGAAAAAATGTTATTTTTTTGATAAACAAAAAAAGATGACCACTGTTTTATGTAGTCATCTTTTTTATTTTCGTTTTACAATTATTTATTCTCTTTTTAAAGCTTTACCCGTTGCAATCGCAGAGCATTTAACACAACCGATACGGAGCTTAATGCCATCGCTGCACCTGCCAACCATGGAGCTAATAACCCAGCAGCCGCAACGGGAATCCCCAAACAATTATAGGCCAGCGCCCAAAATAAGTTTTGTTTGATGTTCGTCATCGTTTTCTTGCTCATCGTGAAGGCATCCGCAATGCTATTTAGATCGCCCCGCATCAACGTAATATCTGCTGCTTCCATCGCTATATCTGTACCCGTTCCCATGGCGATACCTATATCTGCTGTGGCTAATGCTGGAGCGTCGTTAATTCCATCTCCAACCATCGCTACTTTTTTACCTGCTTGTTGTAACTTAGTTACTTCGGCTGCTTTTCCCTCTGGCAACACTTCTGCGATCACATGCTCGACACCAACCTGTGCCGCGATCGCTTTTGCTGTTCGTTCATTATCGCCTGTGACCATATAGACGCTTAAGCCCATTTCTTTTAAGCGAGCAATCGCTTCTCGGGAGGTTTGTTTGACGGTATCCGCTACTGCGATCACTCCGGCATATCGCTGATCAATGGCAGCCAGCATCGCTGTTTTACCTTCCTGCTCCCATTTTTCCATAATAGGCAATGCTAGATCGATCTGTACCGCAAATTTCCCCATGAGCTTGCGTGTTCCAACTAATACTTCTTTCCCCCCAATAATGGCTCGCACACCGTACCCTGGAATGGCTTCGAATTCGCTAGGGCTTTGCAAACCAATCCCCTGCTCAATGACGCCCGCCACAATAGCCTCTGCTAAAGGATGCTCGGAGTTTTTCTCAGCACTAGCGATATACTGAAGAAATTGTTGTTTTTCCCAGTGATCTGCTGTCAGCACATCTGTCAATTCAGGCTTACCCTTTGTAATCGTCCCTGTTTTATCAAGTAGGACTGTATCAATTCGATGTGTCGCTTCCAAATGTTCTCCACCCTTAAATAGAACACCCGCTTCTGCTGCCCGACCAGAGCCTGCCATGATCGAGGTTGGGGTTGCTAAACCAAGTGCACATGGGCAAGCAATGACTAGAACAGCTATTAGAATTTCTAGTGCGCTAGTAAAATCGCCTGGTGTAATGAAGAAGTACCAAATCAGAAAAGCCAAAACGGCAAGCGATACTACAATCGGAACAAAAATACCGGAAATCTTGTCGGCTACACGTTGAATCGGCGCTTTAGACCCCTGTGCTTCTTCCACTACTTTAATGATTTGGGCCAATGCTGTTTCCTTCCCGACCTTTGTAGCCTTTACTTGTAAAACACCGTTTTTATTAATCGTAGCTCCTATCACTTGATCGCCTGATTCTTTTTCCACAGGAATGCTTTCTCCCGTTAGCATTGATTCATCCACCGAGGATTTTCCCTCAACAATCTCTCCATCTACCGGTATTTTTTCTCCTGGCTTCACGAGAAACAGATCATTAACCTGAACTTCCTCCACAGCAATGACCAGTTCTTGGCCATTGCGTATAACCGTAGCTGTTTTAGCCTGAAGTCCCATTAACGTTTTGATGGCTTCTGATGTGCGCCCCTTTGCTAATGCTTCAAAAAGTTTTCCTAATAAAATTAAGGTAATGAGTACAGCACTAGTTTCATAATAAAGATGGATATCATGATGCATGGCCTGCATACTTCTAATCGTTTCATAAAGACTGTAAAAATAAGCTGCTGATGTTCCTAACGCTACTAATACATCCATGTTTGCTGAGCCATTGCGAAGTGCTTTATACGCTCCTTGGTAAAATTGCCACCCAATCATGAACTGTACGGGAGTGGCCAATAGTAATTGAATCCATGGGTTCATCAAAATCTCAGGCGCCCATATAAATGAGGTAAACGAAAAATGCTTCACCATCGTCCATAGCAAAGGAAGAGATAGGATTGCAGAGAAGATCAGTTTACGCTTTTGCTTAGCGATCTCTCTTTTTCGATGATCAGTCTCGTCTGCTTGCTCCTCCTGCTTCAGACTTGCCCCATATCCTAGATTCTCTACCTTTTTTATGAAATCAAACGTAGTTGTCTCGGAAGGCTGATACACCACCGTTGCTCGTTCCATCGCTAGATTAACACTTGCTTCCAAGACCCCAGGAAGCTTTTTAAGGCCCTTTTCGATTCGAGTCGCACATGCAGCACATGTCATTCCAGTAACAAGTAGCTCTGCTTTCTCCTTAACCGTACCATACCCAAGGGACTCTATACGTTGCCCCAGATCAACCACACTTATCTTTTTGGGGTCAAACGTAACCGAAGCCCGTTCTAAGCTAAGATTAACTGTGGCATCCTGAACCCCCGCTGTCTTCTGCAAACCCTTTTCGATCCGTCGGGCACACGCGGCGCAAGTCATTCCAGTAATTTGCATTGTGGTTTTTTGTTGCTTATTTGCTGCGACGTTCTCCGCCATGCTACTACCTCCCTTACCTATACAATACCCTATATAGGTATATTATATCGTTTTAAAAAAGCCCCCTTCTGTGAAGTCAAGGACCCTTCTACTAAATAGATTTGCTTTTCGTGAATCTTATTATCATACAACAAAAAGTCATTGTACTGCGACAGCTCTTTTTCAGTTGCCTTCGCTGTCTTCGACTACCTTATATCCCAATTTCTCCACATGTTCTTGTAAAAGGATGGCCTCTAGGCAATTAGTGTCATGCTCAATTTCCACCTGCTTTTGAACAAGATCTACCTGAACTTTTTTAGCGCCTAATGCCTTGCATGCTAGTTCAATCTTTGCTGCACAGCTCTTGCAAGACATTCCTTCTACATGCAAAACTGTTTTGGTCATCATGATATCTCTCCTTATCAGCATTGTTAAATTCATAATACTATACCCCCCTACCCTATGTAAATAGTAAAAAAGAAAGACCTACATAATTGTAGGCCCTTCTTTGTTCTTTATTTCATCGTATTCGGTGGAATCATCAGCTTGTAGCTGACAACTATCATGACCAAAGCCAGTAAAAGAAAATACATTGGCATAGGCAACAGCATCCCATTATGAAGATAGCTCATCCCTGTCGTAATAAAACTTACGAGAAAGTAGTAGCTTAGTCCAAATATAGCACCTGCTGTACCTTGTGTATCATGATAATGTACCAATGCTAAGCTTAAACAATTCGGTATTGCCATCCCAATCCCCATCAAAAGTATAAAAATACAACTAACTAGTAATACCAATGACAGGATGGACGAATCTAAACCAATAAGCACCAGAGCGGTTAGGCTCCCGGCACCCAATGCCGTTACAAGCGATCCTACATAAATAATCCGCTCGGCTGACAGCTTCTGTAGCAATTTCTTTGAAAGCAACGCACCAATTATGGACGCTAAAGCTACAAAAACACCAAAAAATCCAAACACACCTGGTGTCATATGAAAAAACTCCATGTAAATAAAAGGAGCCTCTGCATAGTAACTGAACAAAATTCCATTCGTTATTCCAATCAGCAATCCAAACAACCAGACTCTTTGATCACGAGCCATGCGTTTGGCTACCAAACTTACACTACTTTTGGAAGTTACAGATAATCTTGTCTCAGGTAATGCCCTCCATGTGTAAACAAAAACAAGTACCCCCATCACAACAAGGGTAAAGAAAACAGCCCGAAATCCCAAAGCCTGATCAATGAATCCTCCCAGTAAGGGTCCAATTGCGGGAGTAAAAGCAAGCGCAGCAGAGATCTGGGCAAACACAGCATGACGTCTACCTCCGTCTATGCTTTCACGGAGAATGGCTTGCGTCACCACAGAGCCAGTACTTGCTCCAAAGGCCTGAACAAATCTACTGACTAATAGCCACTCAACTGCATTAGACAGATAGCAGCCAAGACTGCCAGCTCCATAAATAAATATACCCCATAGCATTGCTGGCCGCCTTCCAATTACATCAGATAGCCTTCCCCAAAAAAAGACTCCTAGGGCAAAACCAAAGAAATAAAGGCTTAATGTCAATTGAATGATATTGCTACTAACTCCAAGCGCCTGTGAAATATCAGGTAAAGAAGGTGTATATATCGTTTCACTAATTTGTGGAAAGCCGACAAGAATAATAAATAGTAACAGTGACGGTGTTGAGATTTTTTTGGTCATACCGATTCCCCCTATCATGTGCAAATCTCAAAACTCTGCACATAACGATTACGGAATAGGGGGTTTACACTTACTTAATCTAGCAAATGAAAGCATTTCTATCACCATACTTTTAATAGGGGGAGTCAAACCTTTACCAAAGATAGTAGCATATGCGATATCGATCCTCAACCTTGGCCACGCTTTTATCTGTTTTCGCAATGCCACTTTATCTACGCCAGTGATAGAATTTTTTTGACTTCTCATCTGATCTTCCGGGAAGTAGATACGGCTTGCCGCTTCCTGGGAGGCCCATTGCTGATGATGTTTTCAGCTTTGTCTTACCAATATGTACTTTCGTTCCTAATGGGACTAAGCTATACAATTCTTCCACATCACGATTAAACAGCCGAATGCAGCCTTTAGACACTGCTTTACCGATAGAAGAAGGGTCATTCGTCCCGTGGATAGCATAATCAGGGTTACTCAATGCTAAAGCACGCGTTCCATATACTTTAGTTGCTGATCTAGGCTTATTTACCTTGAGTGCAATGCTAAAATCTCCAACAGGTGTCTGATTGCGAGCTCCTAGCGCCACTGGGTAGGAGCGCAATAGATAGGAGCCACTAACCACATGCATCCGAAATTCAGGAATCGAGATGTTAACTTCAATCGGCTGAAGCCCTTTCGCTAACAAATGTAGCCCCTTTGCCCCTACTACCTGCTCCATGCTTTCCCAAGGCCTTTGCGGTTGAAAGGCGGATGGGTTGTAAATCCAGCCTTCCTGAGCGCCCACTGGAGGTGTAGGAATTTGGGACAAATAATTATTCGGAGATGCTTGCACCAATTGATTAAGCTGCTTTGGAAGCGTATGTGTTCGAAGATAGTAATGATAAAGTGCTGTCCGTAAAGATAATAATCCTAGTAAAGAATGCTGCTGTTCATCGATCCTTTTTTTGATGGATGCCACAAGCTGTTGACTATTACATGCACACTGTTCATCCGTTATCGGAAACCACTCCCCAGCGGCATTCGTAATCCCAAGAACCTGTTCTGGGCTATAAAAAGGTAGTGCCTGGTACACTGGGAGTTGCTTGTTAGGCGGTACGACGATGACTAAAGGAGATTCCTGCTCTGTCTGCTGTACGTCTTGAAACAACGGAGCTAACGAGCTTGAAAGTTGTGTTTTTATCAAATCCTCATTCGCTCCTTTAGGCAGGTTTGGTCCCGCAACAACAACTAACGGACGCTTTTGCAAAAGTGATGCAATGGAACCTGTATGCAGTGTCTTTTGTTCACTAGTAGACAAGAGTTTATCGGAGTTAAGTGAATTAGTTGTAAATAGATCCGAATTCACCAGTTTTCCTTTCATCATCTCCGAACCTCCTAAGAAAAGGGTCGTAACATACATGAATAGAATAACTAGAAAGATTACAATCCTTCGTTCGTTTACCATGTGTGCCTCCTTCCGCTTTCCGGAGCCAGCAATCTAAAATTCTCTTCTTTTTATGTAACGACAAATATTGGCTTTTCTATGAGTAAAAAGCCCAACGCTCCTTTCCATAAGGAAATACGTTAGGCTTTTTTCTGTACAAATCACTGCTTTTCCATAAATTTAACTTCAAGTAAATCCAGTAGGAATATGAAGATCGGAATCCCCAGTATCAGTCCCCATACCCCGATAAAGTGTTCTGAGATAATCAATACAGCAAATGTAACAAAGATCGGTAACTTGGTTTTGGACGACATTAGCTTTGGATTTAGCAGATAGGCTTCGATAGCATGCAAGACAGCAATCATGATAAGTACATAGATAATCTTGATAAAGCCCCCGATACTAAAAGCGATAGCACACAGAGGAATCAATGAAATAATGACACCTGCCACCGGAATCAAGCCAAGTACGAAAATCATGATTCCTAATGCAAATAGATGCGGAAAATCCATAATCCATAAAGCAATTATTGACATAATGCAGTTAACCAACGAGATCATAAATTGTACTTCAATTACTTTTCCAAAGGACTGCGTAAACTTATTCCCAAAGGAACGAAAATCCTCATAGAAATAAGATAGCTTGCTTGTTCTTACTTTCGAGGTTAAAAAGAAGATCTTTTCTTTTTCCAGCAGGAAGAAAAGACTTAAAATCATGGCAATCACAAAATTGATACCTAGCTTACTTGCATTGGTAACAACACCAACTAAAAATTCCATCCCATTATTCACATAGCTTGCTAGGTTAATCTTTTGCAACGACTCTACCATGAATTCTAGTATAAAATTATCCACTGGAATAATCGGTTTCTCATAAAAAGCAATCACTTGCTGCACAAGCGGCGATAATTCAGTAATCACACTCGGTAAAAATCGTAGTAACCCAATGACAATCAGTGAAATAAACACTGCATACTGGAGAATCAATGTGACTTTCTTCAGTACCTTTCGCTCGATGCTCAGCCGACGAACAAGAAATTGATGCAATTCGTTCATCAAAAAGGTAATGATAAAAAAGAGCAAGATCATGTTCATCATACTTCGAAACATGTAGACAAGTGCAACTAAGATAAGTAATACAATAATTTTTTTCATGATTGTACTTTTAAATACTTCTTTTAGAGAGGTCATATAAGGGTTTCGTGCTCCTTTATGTTGGTATATCTTAATACGTTTAATAACGTAATCTGGTTTCAAATGAAGGTACGTATATTAGTAAAGTAACATGTTAGTGAATCCAAGTCCATTTTTTTCCTCTCTATCCCATTACATGCTGATAAGAATATAATTATTCATCCTCATCACGAAATAACTCTGCAAGCATTGCCTCTTTATTTTCTAAAAACCGTTTCGTAATCTGATAGTGCAATGTTTGCTCATAGTTAGTCGTCGCAATAGGAGATTGGTCAAAGTTATAAATTTGTGCTTCTGGAAATGCTAATAGTATCGGTGAATGCGTAGCAATAATAAACTGTGCTGATCTCTCTAGATCTTTCATTAAACGTAATAAGGAAAGCTGTCGTGCAGGCGACAAGGCCGCTTCCGGCTCGTCTAGTAAATAGATTGCTTTATGACCAAACCGATTGCGAAAAAGAGAGAGAAACGATTCACCGTGTGACTGAGCATGTAAGGAACGTCCTCCGTAGCTACCCGTGCCGTTTATACTGTCTATATGACTAGCAAACTGATAGAAGGTTTCTGCCCGCAAAAAAAAACCATTCGTAATCTTAGGTAGCCACGATAACTGAATATACTCCCCTAAAGGGGCATCGGAAGCATCCACTTCATAGTAATTATGTCTGCCCCCACCCGCTGTATGGAAATCGCATTGATAAGCAATGGCTTCTAGCAAAGTAGATTTTCCCGATCCATTCTCACCTACAAAAAAGGTGATATTTTTATCAAACGATAAACTCTCTAGGTTTTGCAGTGCAGGAATCGAAAAGGGATACTCCTTACGATTAGGGTATTTTTCTGTTAGCAGCCGCACTTGGCGAAGATACACGTTCTACACCTTCCTATTTGTTCATCTAAGTATCCTTGCTTATTAAAAGCCTGAATTCGTTTATGTAAAACCCGATTTGAATAAAAGCTTGTCTTTATTATACAACATTGTGTAAGACCTCTACGTTGCTTTTTTGTAAACTTATACTTTTTTGAATTCCCTTCCTGCTTAGCATCGGACTTACATTGTATGTAAAAAAAGAGAAACGCATAGGAGTCTGACACGATGAAGATTATCCACTAAGCCTAATCGTGTCGTGTAGTATTATTGTCTCCTTTTTCCTATCGTTGCATAAATGCGATATCTCCTGAGGTTGTTTGAATGTGAACGGTACGTTTGATCTCTTTGCCATTCGTGGCCTCTACGTTATGATTCGAGATACTGTTGAAGCGGAATCCTTCTAGATTGGTCTGAATCTCTCCAGAGGATGTCTTTGCTACAAGCCGGGTATCTATAGGCTGTTTCGTCGTAACGATATTAATATTTCCACTAGATGCTTCCAAGGTTAGATTGTGCGCCACTTCAGCCGTGTTTAGATCAATGTTTCCCGAGGTACTATTTGCTTTTATCTCTCCAGTTGCTTCTTGTACGTCTATGTCACCTGAGGTAGATTCAAATGTTGAATACGTAGCTATAAGCCTGGAGATTTCCACATTTCCTGAAGTTACCTGAATATCACTCTTTTCACTTTCAAGCTGTTTCATCTCTATGTCCCCGGATGTACTGGATGCTACAAATTCTTTGGCAAACACATCGCCCGCCGTGATATTACCTGAAGTGCTGCTAAGCTTCATTTTTTCCCACGTTTTTTGGGGAAGCGAGATAGTTAAACCTTCGTCATCCATGCTAAAATCAAGGCTAAACCAAGTCGGAGGGCGTGTTGTTACAATCAGAAGCTTATCATTCTCCTCTGTTACTTGTAGCTCTGTATTTCTGGTACCAACCCATCCAGATTTCTCGTTCAACCGAATCTTTATGTAATCATCATTACTTGGAACAATATGAATATCCTTACTAGCACTATCCACTATAAGTTGTTTGAATTGTGTATGCTCGATCGCCTTTTCGTTAATGATACTTGCTGCTTTTTGTCCATAAATTCCCCCTTGTAAAACCCAGCCTACACATCCCATGACACCTATTATAATAAACAGTACGCCTACGATAGCTGATTTTCTCACCTGAACCCTCTCCTATTTACCTTCTAGACAACTACATTAGCCAGATGTCGTTAAGAAGCTACATGTTTTGAACTTACAATCGTACTATCTAGTAACGTTATTCACTCCTCATCCTCCTCAATGATGTTATGGACACTAGTAGCAAACATTTTCCATGCTGAAACCAATGGTTGCATGTACAGCTCAACAACTTCTCTAAGTTCGTATCAGCTTGATTACTTTTGTAGCTATCCCCTTCTCTCTATGTCTTCCCTCATTATAAATGAAAAAAACCGAATAACGGACAGATTACTGTCTATTATTCGGAGAAATAAGCGTTATGACTTAATTTATTCCTTTTCCTTCTGCAAAATTCCCTTACTTACCTGTTCCATCAGAGCTTGTTTGCCAAGAGCGAAAAATTCCTCATTGTAATTTTTCCTACTGGTCATTCGATATACTCTTCCATTTTTCACTGCCTGTAGCCCTTTCCAGAGACTGCTTTCTTCTAACACATTTTTATCATTATCAGCTAACCAATAATATGATCTGGCTTCATCTTAAATAAGCCTTCTACATTCGTAACCTTTCCACCCCATTTATCAGGTCAGGCGTTCCTGGTGCCTTTTTCTTTAGCTTATTGCTTATTCTTACTTTCAATTAGATCAACAATGATATCCAACTGCTTCTCCAAATTCAATCCATCTGTCATCCAAAACTTCTTGGAATCAAGCATGTATACATGATTATGCTTTACTGCCTCTAGATTTTTCCAGATCGGTCTGTTCATGATTTCCTTTGCACGCTCTGCTCCACCGTCTGGTTCATATACGCTGATAAACATGTGATCAGCAGCATAATCAGGCAAAAGCTCTAAGGAAATATCCTTCCCTTGACGAGTTGGGAAAATCTCTTGTTTCACTTTCTCTATCGGCTTTAACTCAAACATTTCCATCAGATTGTAGCCAGCATCACGTGTTTTTGGCCACACCCAGAAATTTTTGGCCCAGATTGAGTAGCTACCTACTGTTTCATTTGATCCAATCATAGCTTTTACTTTTTCTTTAGCCGCTTTAGCTTTTTCATTATAACGAGTAATAAATGCTTCCGCTTCCGCTTCTTTTCCTAACAGCCTTCCAAATGTCCGAACCTCCTCAATTGGGTCAGTACCTTCAAGTGTTCCCGAAGGTAAAGAAACCGTCGGGGCAATTTTTTTCAACTGCTCCGTCATTTCTGAAGGCAAATAGGTTGGTACAATGATTAAATCTGGCTTTAGCTGCATCACTTTCTCAATGGAAACATCCCCTACATTTTCCACGCCCTCCAGCTCTTTAGACAGCAATACTGAATTCTCTAGGGCAATTGATCCAGCTCCTACCGGTTTTACACCCAGCGCTGCCAAATCACCTAAAAAAGTAATGCTGACAATACGCTCTGGATGAGTAGGAATTTCAATTTCTCCCGTGGCATCTTTAAAGACCTTTGTCTTTTTTTCAGCAGAAGAATTACCCGCGTTATTTGGCTGCGACACTGTGTTTGGTGTCGTATTGCAAGCACTAACCATCAAAGCTAGAAGCAGCAGCAGCATAATCGGCATGAAGCCTCGTTGTTTGAAATGTAGCATGTTCATCCTCCAATATGTAAGTCAGATCGTTACACAGAAACTCATGATTTTGATAACGATTATCAACCATTTCTTCAGTCCACATTTTAACTTTCTATCAAAAAGAAGTCTATATTAAATTTTGCCATATGGTAGAAATCGGGAACCCAGCTCCTTTTTAATGAGAGAACACATTTGAGCAAAAAAATGGCGAATTTTTCTCATTTTCTGTGTAACTTATTCCCTTCCCCAACGTCTCTATTTACGATTACCAAAAATATGCTTTGGGGTTATCAACGACTTCCCTTTGTTTTGCCCTGCTTTATGGCTTAAAGAGGGAGTAGGTTGCTGTCTACAGGCAAAATTTTATGGATATTCAGGAGGAAAACAATGAGGAAACAAATGAAAAAAAGCGCATTCTTACTGCTAGCCACAACTCTGGCAATCACACCCCTACTCTCTGTGCCACAAGGTGCTTATGCTGTATCTGATTTAAGTATCAACGCCAAGAGCACCAAAGCAGGTGAGAAAACTACCTATACGATAAAGTTTGAAGCAAACAAGAAAACAAACGAGATTGAGGTAGATTTTGATTCTGATTTTGACCTGGACAAAGTTAAAACTAGCTCTGTGGAAGTAAATGGTAAGGAACCAAAGGATGTTACTGTTAAAAAGGGTAAAATTACGATTGAACTAAGCAAAAATATCGGTAAAGGCGATGATGTCAAAATCGTCATTGAAGATGTTATCAACCCTGATAAAGCCGACGATTACAAAATCTCCGTCGATGATGGCGATAGTGATGATGATGAAAAAATCGAGATCACAAAATCAAAAGGCTCTTCTAGTAAAAGCGGCAGTGAAAAAAATGCTTTCTCTGTGTCTTTAGGCAGTAGCTACTCAGATGAAAAAACCTCTATTGAGCTATCTAAATTTACGTTAGAAGACAAATTGGACGATTCAAAATATATTGAGGTTACTTTCCCTGAATCTAGCATGGTTCCAAGCAGACTCAGCACAGACGATGTAGAAATTAACGGTCACACTCCAAAAGATGTCAGCGTCTCTGGTAGAACGGTAAAAATTAAACCGAGCTCCAAGGATAATGATGAGAAAAAACTTGAGATTTCATTCAAAAAAGGGGCTGGCTTTAAAACTCCATCCTCCAGCTCTTCCTATAAAATTGAAGTTGAGTATAAAAACACGACTTATACATCAAAAGAATTTGATGTGAAGAAGGGCTCTTCTTCTGTTAACAGCGACTATAGTGTTTCCCTATCAGATAGCTCGGTGGGTGCACGTACAACTGTATCCATGGAAGTAAGATTAAAAGAAGACCTACGATACGGCAACGATATTTATATCGAATTCCCGTCCCAAGATATGCTACCTGGTTACATGTCTGCTACATCAGCAACAATTAATGGTGCACAGGTTAGCTCGGCAAATATATCTGGACGCACGATTTCTCTGAGAACACCGAGTAATTTCTCTAGCACTGATAAAATTCGTATCGACTTTAAAATGGAAGCCTTTATTAAGAACCCATCAACGTCAGGTAGCTATGATTTGGCTGTAAAGCATAATGATGTTACCTACCGTTCAAAATCTTTTACTGTTTCAGGTACTTCCGTAACACCTACGAATCCGACATATCCAACTAACCCAACTAACCCTACTAATCCAACGAATCCTACTCCAACCCCCGTGCCAGTGAATAACAGCACTGCTACGGTAAAATTGAGTAAGCCGAATCCAAATGCAATTTCAGGTATGACAGTTGGGATTAAAGCGCTAGGAGTTGGGCTGAATACGAATGATTTCATTGAAGTAGCGATGCCAACTTCTTTCCGTGTCCCTACTACGATCGCAACCAATGCTGTGACAGTAAATGGTGCGTATCCTAGCTATGTAGGCACTCGTGGTCAGAATCTGGTTATCTATCCATCACTTGCTATTCCTGCAGGTCAAGCAGTAAGTGTAACCATCAATGAAAATGCTAAACTTCAAACACCGGCAGCATCCAATGTTTATAATATTGGGGTTTATACATCTGAGGAAAGAAACCCACTGTTCACTCGTCAAGTAATGGTAGGTGCCCAAAACGGGATTAGCTTCAAAGTTGGTACAGCTTCCTATAAATCCCAAGGGAAAACCTTCCCATTAGCTGCAGCACCACAAACTGTGAATGGTAACACAATGGTACCGGCTACTTTTATTCGTGATGGACTAAAAGTAAGCACATCCTACACAAAAACAGGCGCTACTGTTAAAAGTGGCAACACAACCATGGTATTTAAAGTTGGATCAAAGGTCGTTTCTATTAATGGCAAGAATTACAACATGACAGATGCTGTTCAATTGAAAAATAATATCCCAATGCTGCCAATACGTACGATTACAGACAATTTACGTTTTAACATGTCTTGGGATGAAGCATCCTCTAGCGTAGTTATTTTTAAATAAGAATAAGGCACTTGCGAAGCTCCCCTTTGCAAGTGCCTTTTTTGATAAAATTCATAGTGGTACCTGTGGTATGCCTTTATCCTCGTGGGATGACAAGGCGTTGATACAAGAATTGTTTTTTAGAAGCTTGTTACCTCACGCCTACATCATTCGTAATATAATATGAGCCTAAATGATCGTTGTTGATTTTTTCAAGGCTCATACTTATTTGAAACCAGAGGACTTTTACATGAACATAATTTACAAACATCTGAAAAAACTAGACTGGCTCATCATGCTAATCCTTGTTATTTTTCTCACTACTAGCCTTCTCTTTATTTATAGTAGTCAGCAAACGGGTCAATACGGACAGACAAACTTCGTCGGAAAACAAACCATATACTATGTAATTGGATTTGCTCTGATGCTCTATATTTCTATTTTAGATATGGAACAGATTAAGAAATTATCTTGGGTTTTTTATGTTTTTTGTCTGCTTTGTATTATCGTTCTTAAATTTTCACCAGAAAAAATTGCCCCTATACTTAATGGGGCAAAGCGATGGTTTTCCTTGCCAGGAATAGGCTCCATTCAACCATCAGAGTTCTTAAAGGTTGCCATTATCCTTTTAGCTAGTTATCTGGTAATGGAGCATCAAAAAAAGCATATTTTGAAAACCATTGGAAGCGATCTATTATTAATTGCCAAATTACTAGGTATAACCCTGCTTCCGTCTATTTTAGTGTATACCCAGCCAGATACTGGGATGGTTATTCTCTATTTGATTTCCATAATAGCAATTATGTTCCTTTCCCAGCTACAAACCAAATTAATCTTAACACTCTCATTAATTCCCGCCTTTCTGGTATCCTTTTTGCTGTATTTATACTTTGAACTCCCTGATGTATTCAGAACCTATGTCCTTTCGCTCTTTAGTGGCCACAGACAACAGAGGATTTTAGGATGGCTTGATCCCTCTACCTTTAAAGATGAAGGCTATCAATCCATGCAGAGCCTGTTAGCAATTGGTTCTGGAGGACTGGAAGGAAAAGGAATCGGACAAGGAAACGTTTATATTCCTGAAAAGCATTCTGATTTTATTTTTGCAACGATTGGAGAAGAAGGTGGATATATCATTGCGGTACTGATTGTTTCACTCTTCTTTATTCTTATGTATCGTGTGATAAAAATTGGGAATGAATCAAATGATATATTTTGTGCCTGCGTATGCTCTGGAATTGTAGCTGTCCTCACCTTTCAAACCTTTCAAAACATTGGAATGACCATTGGATTAATGCCAGTAAAGGGAATAGCCTTGCCATTCTTATCTTATGGTGGCAGTTCGCTCCTTTCTAACATGATATTGATTGGAATTGTGTTATCTATGCGCAAGCAGTATAGGAGATAGAGTAAATATAAATTACTTTCCAACAGAAAAGAGGCTATCCGATCGCAATCAGGAATAGCCTCTTTTTCTTCATTTTCTCCTAATGTACATTTCTTACCATTTGAACTGCTCTTTTGGCAGAAGCATACTTGTAAATTAATAACAAATGGATTTCTTTATGTATCCCCGATTTTCCATGTGGAAGAACGATGTCCTAAAACCTTATTCATTTTTACACATCCTTCATTCTTTTCCCGATCTGATTGGAAAATGGAACAACACGTAAGCACCACCCTCCGGTGTATTGGAAGCTTCAACTGTCCCACCATGTTTCATCGTCAGCAATTTAACAATGTACAAGCCAAGTCCAGCATGTCCCTTACGCTGTGGTTGCAATCGATCCTCCTGATAAAATTTATCGAATAAAAAAGGAGTACTACTCTTCGAAAAGCCCGAACCGGTATCACTAACCTTCATCGTCCATTGAAGGTCTGTCATGCACAGCTCCCAATGAATTTCCCCATTTTCAGCGGTAAATCGGCTACTGTTGGAAACTACATTATCTACTATTTGTGCAATCCGGTCAGGGTCCATTTTAATAGTGGTTCGTTTCTGTCGCAGATCTTCATAGCTGCAAAGAAAATGTAACCTTTGTTGATGACAGAGCTGTTCATAGTCAGATACCTTGTCTCGAACGAATTGTTGCAAATCTACATCCTGCCATTGCAATCGAAACTCAGGCTTTTCCATTTCAGATACCTCATTGATTTCTCCAATCATTCTCGCTGCCCTTTGCGTGTTTTTCTGTATAGTCAATAAATAGCTATCCAGCCGTTCCTGACGTTTTGGTCCACCATTCATCAGTCCCTCTACATGTCCTTGAATGATGGCTAAAGGGGTTCTTAAATCATGAGCAAGCGCCGCTACCATATCCCGCCGTTCCTGCACCAAATGCATTTCCCTTTGTAGGGAATCAGATAAGGCCTTGCGCATATCTTCAAATGCCTGTGTAAGCTGAGTCAATTCCTGCGTGCCTTCATACGAAAATGTGAAATTCAAATCTCGTGACTGTACTCGCTTCGTTCCTTCTATTAATTGTTGTATGGGTTCATTTAGCTGTTTGTTAAATCGATGACCAAAAATCCATGCAAATACACACACTAGAATAAAGGGCAATAAAACTGTCATGAGTCTAAATATTTTTACAACAGGAGTTAACTCCGGAGTTGCCCCGGATATAGCCAGCTCATATTCGAGAACAATTGCACCTTGAAGCGAGTCTGTTTCATCTACCAGCGGATGAACATGCCTTATTTTATTTGCCTTGACATTTTCGATGGTATTTAGCATCGTAAGCAGCTGCTTTTGGTTTGAAATCGGCGAATGCTGTATCGTTCCGTACAACTGCTTACCATTTAACAGATAAATCGCATAATCCATTCCTTCTAGAGGAATGACGTTCTCAAGCTCCTTCCTCTTTTCCTGCTGTAACAAACGACTTCCCTGCTCATTAATGTATGATCGGATAGCTGTCATCTGTTTTTCATAATAGTTGGCAGGTCTTATAAATGACGATCCTGCTTGGAAGAAGGCCCAGAAAATGAAACTCCATACCACAATCGTCATAATAAAGCTAAGTCCAAGCGTAAGAGTAAAATACATCAAAAATTGACGTTTTACTGTCCGTTTACTTTTCATCTGCCCGTGCCCCATTTATATCCTACTCCCCATATGGTTTCGATAAAGCGATAGGCTGGATCAGCCGTAAACATCTTAGCACGTATATTTTTGATGTGCTCCGTTACAGTTGAGTCGTCACCTGTAGCATCAATCCCCCAGACTTTTTGATAAATATGCTCTCGTGCAAACACCTGCCCGGGGTGAAGTGCTAACAGTTCCACGATAGAAAATTCCCTGAGCGTAAGTGGAATCAGTATCTCGTTACAACGTAGTTCATGTCCTTGTATATCCAGAGTAAACGGTCCAAATCGTATGATTCCGAGGTTTTTCCGATTAAACAAGCGCTGCTCACGGCGTAAATGAGCGGCAATCCGTGCCTTAAGCTCCTGCAAGCTAAACGGTTTTACTAAATAATCATCTCCCCCTACTGCTAATCCATAAATGCGATCCGCCTCACTTTGTTTAGCGCTCACAAAAAGGATCGGTCCATCTACCCTATCTCTCATTTGTTTACAAAACGAAAATCCGTCTGTTCCAGGCATCATCACATCAAGCACAATTAGATCGGGCAGCTTCTCACTGATCATCAGAAACGCCTGTTCAGCATGTAATGCTGTCATGACCTCATAGCCTTCATCTTCTAACGCATCGCGCATGAACGTTATCATATCTACTTCATCATCTACAAGCAAAATCGTCTGTTTCATCATGTCTCCTCCGGTCTAGTACATATCTAATTTGCATGGCTCTCATTCACATTCATAGAGAAAAGGAGTAGAACTACTCAATTTCCCTTCTTTTCTAGGTTTACGATGAAAAGACAAGGCCCTCTCCCCTTAGAAAAGGAGAGAGGGCCTTTATTGATCCCAGTATTTATACAAGTCATTCCCAAAATGCTGGAATAACTTTTTTATTCAATAGACCCCAATAGCTGATAGGCCTCTTCCTTTGTTTTAATTGATAATAGCTGTTCTCTAAAGCCTTCGTCCATAAGCTTGCGAGATAGCATTTGAAGAATTTTTAAGTGTTCATTTCCTTCACTCTGTTTTGGAACAGCGATCATAAAAATTAACTTTGCATCGGACCCGTCAAGACTGTTCCAATTTACTCCGTCACGTTTAAGCCCAAACACCACGCTTGTTTTTTGGACGGTCTCCGATTTTCCATGAGGAATAGCAATGTTCATGCCAATTCCTGTGGAGCTTTCTTGTTCGCGGCTTAGTATCGCCTGCTTGAACTCGGAAGTAGAATCAATTGCTCCTGCACGCTTCAACTTATGGATCATTTCATCAATGACCTCATCGCGTGTTGCACCTGCTACATCTACATCTATTAATTCTAAGCTGGTAATATCAGTTAGCTTTTTAATTTCCACAGGCTTTACTTTTCTTTCTTCCTTAGGAAGGCTTTGCTTGGTTGTTGAATCTGCTACTGCTTTTGTAGCTGGAGCATTTCCATTTTGTATATCTTTTTTTAAGATATTGACCAATACTGCTGTTACAATCGCACCTACAATAACTGCGAGGAAGAACATCAAAACATTATCAACAGCACCAAGTACAGCAACGATTGGGCCTCCATGTGCTACTTTATCTCCAACATGTCCCACCATAGCGATAACCGAACCTACGATGGAACCAATCATGATACTTGGAATAACGCGGAATGGGTCCTGAGCTGCGAACGGAATAGCTCCTTCTGTAATCCCAAATAACCCCATTGTAAATGTCGCTTTCCCTGCTTCTCGTTCAGTATCCTGATATTTTTTCTTATTGATAAAAGTAGCTAGACCCATACCAATTGGAGGGATACAGATCGCAACCGCAATGGCTCCCATGATATCATAGTTTCCCTCTGCAATCATGGCAGAACCGAACAAGAAGGCAACTTTATTAACAGGCCCACCCATATCAAAGGAAATCATAGCACCTAGGATAATAGCTAAGAGAATGGAGCTTGTACCTTGCATACTTGATAACCACGCTGTTAAAGCCTCAAATACCTGTGCAATAGGCGATCCAATAACATAGACAAACACCAGACCTACAATAAGGGAAGCAAATACCGGAATGATAATGATTGGCATAATAGGCTGGATGGCTTTTGGAACTTTCATACTTTTAATTCCTAATGCTACATAACCTGCTAAGAAACCTGCAATAATACCACCGATAAAGCCAGCTCCTGCTTCACTTCCATAGAAGCTCCCATTCGCAGCAATTAATCCACCAATCATACCAGGAGCAAGACCTGGTCGATCCGCAATACTAAAGGCAATAAAACCAGCAAGAATAGGAACCATGAAGGTGAAGGAGGCTGCGCCAAGCTTCTCAATGGTCTTCCAGAATGAAGCATCTGGAATAACCAAACCACCAGGTGTTTTTTCTCCTCCAAGTGTTAAGGCAATGGCGATTAATAGCCCGCCGATAACGATGAATGGGACCATGTAGGATACACCACTCATCAAATGACGATAAAATGAGTTTTGCTTATCAGCTTTCTCAGTAGTCGTGTTCTCTACCGCATTGGCTTGCCCCTGATAGACAGGTACTTCTCCACTTGATACTAAATTGATTAGCTCTTCAGGCTTGCGTATACCATCCTGAACCCCAACAAGTAATACCTTTTTCCCAATGAAGCGATCTTTGTCGACTGTTTTATCAGCAGCAATAATGATACCATCCGCTTCACGTATTTCCTGTTCTGTAAATTTATTTTCTACTCCAATCGAGCCCTGTGTTTCCACTTTCATCTGAACACCTATTTTATCAGCAGCTTTTTGGAGATTTTCTGCCGCCATATACGTATGGGCAATTCCATTAGGACATGAAGTAATCGCCAAGAGTTTCATCACTAATCCCCCTTTATCTATTTCGAAATCGCTTACATATACTATACTGCGAAATCGATCGGACAAAAGTTTAGTTTTTTTCCGTAGTTTCCGGAAAAACGGATTTTATTTCCCTTGGAGTAGGCAAAGCAAAATGTAAGATTTTATTTGCTGTGGTGAAAATGAGATAGAAATTGCATGTTATCTGTTTCCTTTATAAGCATTTGAATAAAAGCTGGCTGTTCACTGATAAACGATAATTCCCGGAATAGTTGTCGCGTATCCTCTTGATCGTCATTCTTTACTGCCAGCATGAAGACGAGTGATACCTTTTCCGATCCCCACTCAATTGGTTCCTTCAACGTAGCAATCGCAATAGCTGAATGTCTAATCAATTTGGGATTACCATGTGGGATAGCGACACCTGAACCAATATTAGTCGATGACATTCTTTCCCGGGTAATAGCATGATGCGTATATTCCTTCTCCACAAATCCTTTTTCATGTAAAACAGTTGCAAGCATTTCAATCAACTCATAGCGATGTTTGGCATCCTGATGTAAAAAAACTAAAAAAGGAGTGGTAAACTTCAAAAGCACAGATTCTTTCGGTGCCTGCTGTACAGGTTCATTCAGTTGTGTAATAAAATTCTCTAGTCTTTTTTCTTCCGTAGCCTCTAATAACGGAGAAATAACAATATAAGGGATATTTATTTCAGGCAGCGAAACAGTAGATATAACAAAGTCTACGTCATGATTAGCAAGATACTCTTTTACATCTGCCTTAGCTAGACACGCTACAATATGAATAGAAATAAATTTCCGTTCGAGCTTTGTTCGTAACAGTTGAGACATTCCAATCCCCATATGACAAACAATGACAACATTCTTTGTTTTTTCCCGATTGCTATGAAAGCGCTCAATGGAAGCTTGAAAGTGTAACACAAGATAAGCTGCTTCCTCCTCAGGTATTGAAAGAGAGAGCGATTGATAGACCTCTTCTAATACACAAAGCACCATATCAAACATATACGGATACATTCTCTTTATATCACTTAGCATCGGATTCGATACAGGGAGATCGTAAGTAAGGCGATTTAAAGTTGTATATAAATGAACCTTCAAGCCGTCCAGTAAAGCTTGGTCATTCATAAATTCAATCATATTAAACTCAGACATACGCGTAATCAATAGTGACAAAAGCTGTGAAAGAACTGGATTATTTTCAGTAAAATCATCTATTTTCAATGGTTCATTCTTTTGCTGGTAACGAATTTTACCGCCCAAAATGTGTAAGGCCAGATAAGTGATTTCAACCTCTGGAAACCTTACTGCAAAAATAGCTTCCAGTGATGTAAGAAATTCAGCAGTCCATTCATATTCTTTTTTATCTTGTAGAAGGGTTCTTTCTTTCTCCGAGAGAGTAATAGGCTGTTTAAGCTTCGTTCGCCTAATCATCAGCAGGACATGTACGATCAACCCTTCCAGCGTTTCATCCGTAAAAAAGAAGGAATGTCGCTTTTGGAGCTGTTTTAATTCATTTTTGACAATCTCAACCTCATGGGATGAAAATTGCTCCTTAATAAATGAGTCACTAAGCTGAGAATTATTGGTCAATTGTGATAATCGGGCTAATGCAGTTCTTTTGGCTTTTTCGTTCCCTTCAATCATTAGACCTACTTTTTGCTTAGAGACCAACGTAAGTCCCCAAACGTTTAGCCACTTTTCAATTTTGTCCAAACTTTTTTTGATAACCGCTTTGTTGACAAAGTATTTGGAAGCAAGCTCCTGAATAGTTATGGGCTTTACATTCATAACTAACTGATATGCTATTTCAAGAATCATTTTTTCATCAGATTCATATTTGATTGGATGATTCACTATGTGTAATTTGTGAAATAAGCTTGCTTTTTCATGCTCTTCTATCTCTAGGAAAACCCCTAATCCCGGTTTTCGGATTAAGGTGGCATTTGAATGCTCTCTAAGGTAGTCCTGTATTCTTTTACAATCATTGCGAATCGTCTTTTCCGAGCAGCCTACCTTTTCTGCTATCTCTTGTACTAATACATGCTGGTCGGATTGTGTTAATAGAATACGCAAGATCTCTATTTGTCTCGCATTCATTTGATTCACCTGCTTATCTGCTAACAATGGTATATACGTTATCTATCGGATTTAACATCACTTTTTATACCATAGAATTGGTGAAAATACTATATACCGCACCAGCTAGCATGGGTTACATGGGAGTGCAGGTTGTTGTTCGCGACAAACTGCGCCAAATGAACCAGGCCACACCCCCCCACAATATGATCGTTACCATACCTGATTCTCCAGCTATGTAAGTCCATCCCTCTGCTTTTGTTGTAAACAACTGCTCCAACCAGCTTCTGGTAAGATTTATCATGGTATGACTAAGCACCGCAGGCCAAATACTACCGCTTGCAAAACGAATCCACCCTATAAAAACAGAAAGCGGAAAGATCATAATCGTAAACAGCAGTATTGTGACAATAAAATTGCCATCTTCATTATAGCCATTTAAGTAGAACGGATAATGAAATAATGCCCATACTATAGAGGTTCCCAAAATTGCTCTCTTACTTCCATACGTTTCCGTTAGCTTGGGTTGTAGGTATCCTCTCCATCCAATTTCTTCACCGAATGCAAAAATCCCCATTAAGATCAGCATGGCTGGGCTCCAAAATGCTTTTGTCATGTAACCAACATACTCAAATACTGTAAAATGAGCAGCTCCGGTGTTTAAAAAAGCGGCCGTTGGGAGCGCAATATAACCGATTCCCCAAGCCACTAAAAAGCTGATAAGAATTGGTAAACCTGAGACCCCCGCTAGAATGTACCACTTCCAATTCCCAAGCTTTCCGATTCCAGTGGATCGAATTGTAGTTTTACGTTCTGAAAAAAATAGAAGCATTAGCCCTAATACCAGCATAGGCGATAATTGAACGAGCCCGATCAGCAAATAAATCTTTGTAACATTAGCAAGCAAGGTCAATCCAAGAACCAGAGTACTATAAACAATCGCGGCTTTTATTCCTTTTATTTTCATGATGAATCCTTCCTTTCCAGCTCTACGAACACGATTCATCATAAATAGAAATTCTCAAGAATTTATAAAGGAAGAACAAAACGTTCATAGCTTTACTAATCTTTTATATAATTGTTGCTAATTTTTAATATACTTGATAAAATGTAATTTTTAACAAAACCACAATGTTGTTTTAATATTTTTTAAAGTCACAACCTCCCTTCCATAGATAAGGGGAAAAATACTGCAAAGGAGTGGTTACACTGGAGATGAATATAGGAAGAGAAACCAGGATGAAGGAAGCTAATGCCCCTTCATTCGGCCAAGGCGTTAAGGATTGTATCCCTACCTTGTTGGGCTACATTAGTATTGGACTAGCAGCTGGAGTAATTGGTGTCTCTTCTCACTTGAGCATTTTAGAAATTACTTTATTATCGGCTTTGGTATATGCCGGGTCAGCTCAATTTATCATTTGTGCCCTATTAGCAGCGAATAGTCCCTACTCAGCCATTATTGTAACTACTTTTATTGTAAACCTACGCAACTTTTTATTAAGCGCAACTCTAGCTCCCTCCTTCACCAAATATTCTTTATTAAAAAACATCGGAATCGGCGCACTGGTTACAGATGAGTCCTTCGGTGTTGCTATCAATAAGATTACAAAGGGAGAGCAGATAAACGATCGCTGGATGAATGGTCTAAATCTTACCGCTTATATCATTTGGATCTTATCGTGCATGCTAGGAGCTATTCTTGGGAAATGGATTACGAATCCGATGGTATTTGGGTTGGATTTTGCTTTAACAGCAATGTTTGTAGCCTTACTTGTCCTGCAATTGCAATCTATGGAGCCTTCAAAGCTCAAGCATTCTCTCAGTCTTGTTGTATATATGATCATAGCTATGCTGGTTTTATCCTTTCTGGTCCCTTCACACGTTGCAGTCATTTTAGCGACGGTTATTGTAGCTACTATTGGGGTGGTGACTGATAAATGAGCCTTAATCTATCCATTCTTCTTCTCATACTCGGTTGTACATTTGTAACAGTAATTCCGCGTATTCTGCCATTTTTAGTGGTCCGTAACTTACAATTACCTGCCCCTGTACTTAAATGGCTTTCTTTTATACCTATTTGTATTCTCACAGCCCTCGTTGTGGAGAGTGTCATTGATAAAAGCAGTGATTCAATCGGAGTGAATTGGCTAACACTCATTGCGATAGTTCCTACTCTATTATTAGCTTTGCGGACGAAAAGCCTTGCCATTACTGTCATTTTCGGCGTTATTTTGATGGGATTACTAAGATTATGTAGTACATATTTATAAACAAAATCCCCTTTGCTCAACAACAACGAATCCATGCGTGCATGAACTTCATAATTGTTGACTCCAAGGGGATTTGATTTCTTTTTAGCTTGCTTTCATCATGCTTTTTCTTCAAACAACCGAGCTATCTCGATAATAACCTGAACAGCTTTTTCCATATTATCTACAGAAACATATTCGAATTTACCGTGATAATTTTCCCCACCAGTAAAAATATTTGGCGTTGGCAGACCCATATATGATAATTGAGAGCCATCCGTACCACCTCGGATCGGGCTGATTACCGGCTCGATATTGAGGTTTTTCATCGCTTCATAGGCAATGTCAACAACTTCCTTAACCGGTTCAATTTTATCGCGCATGTTGTAGTATTGATCATTGAGTTCAAAGCTGATATTTTCTTCGCCGTATTTCTCTTGCATCTTTTTCACGATGCTTGTTACTTTCTCTTTTTTGGCATGAAAATGATCTTTATCAAAATCTCTAATAATGTATTGAGATTTACTTTGTTCGACATCACCGTTTATTGAGCTAAGATGGTAAAAGCCCTCATAGCCCTCTGTGTACTCTGGCGCCTCTTCTTCAGGAAGTTGTGCATGGAATTCCATTGCTAGCTTACTAGCGTTTAGCATTTTATTTTTGGCTGTTCCAGGATGCGTGCTAACTCCCCTAAAAGTAAGCTTGAGTTCTGCGGCGTTAAAGCTTTCATACTCCAAACCACCTAGTGGCCCTCCATCCATTGTGTACGCAAATTTCGCACCAAAAGCTGCCACATCAAAATGAGCCGGCCCTCTACTGATTTCTTCGTCAGGAGTGAACGCCACCCTAATTTTCCCATGTTTAATTTCCGGATGCTTTAGCAAATAATCCATGGCGGTCATAATTTCAGTGATACCCGCTTTATCATCTGCTCCAAGCAAGGTTGTCCCATCGGTCGTAATCAATGTGTGACCCTTGTAGGACGGTAGCTCTGGAAATAATTCCGGTGATAAAACAACGCCCCGTTCCTTATTTAGCGTAATGGCTTTACCGTCAAAATTTTCGTGAACCTGCGGATTAACATTTTTGCCTGTAAAATCCGTGGCAGTATCTAGATGGGATAAAAAGCCGATCACGGGAACCTGCTTATCCGTATTTGCAGGGAGTGTCGCCATGACATATCCATTTGCATCCATCGTAACCTCTGCAAGTCCCATCGCCTTTAGTTCTTCAACTAGCAATTTACCCAGCTCTAGCTGACCTGGTGTAGACGGAACTGTCTGACTCTGGGCATTGGATTGTGTATCAATCTGTACATATCTTGTAAAACGCTCTACGATATCCTGCTTCACTCAAATTCACTCCCTTTTTCATTACATCTTTTTTTATTATACCGTTTGATGGGCGATATTTCCATTTGCTACTCCTATTGCTAACCTATCAACTAGAATCGGGGATTACCGGCTTACCTACAAGTACAAGCATTCCTATATGCGGAGTAGTCTTTCTTAAGAATCTATTGATGATAAAAAATGGAGCTAGGCTGTAGTATCCTCGGCATAATTTAAGTTTCACTAAAAAATATTTGACATTTTTCTCAGAAAAGAGTAAAGTAGAAAAAGCTTAAGCATCCGAGAATAAAATATGAAACCTTCTTATCAAGAGAGGCGGAGGGACTGGCCCTTTGATGCCTCGGCAGCGGACTCGTATTTAGAGTGCTGTGCCAAATCCAGCAAGCATGTGCTTGAAAGATGAGAAGAGTGATTCTTATCCCATATAAGACCTCTTCTCACGAGAAGAGGTCTTCTTCATTTTTTCTCAGAAAAAGGTAGAAATAGAGAGGGTGTTATTGATGAATCAGACAAAAGGAAGTGCGTTGGCTTTATTGCCTCTTGGTATATTTTTAGCACTGTTTATTGGCTCTGGAATTATTACTGGAGATTTTTATCAGCTACCTATCATTGTTGCTATTTTGATCGCGAGTACGGTGGCATTAGTCATGAACCGAAAAGACAGTTTTACCACAAAGGTAGAACGATTTGCTAAAGGAGCAGGCAATCCAAATATCGTTATTATGTTATTAATCTTTGTATTAGCTGGTGCGTTTTCTCAAACAGCTAAAGGTATGGGTAGTGTTGAAGCTACCGTAAACCTAGCCCTTTCCGTGTTGCCTCAGGGTCTTCTAGTTGTTGGTTTATTTGTAATCGGATCATTTATTTCACTAGCAATGGGGACATCCATGGGAACTATTGCTGCATTAGCTCCAATTGCCGTAGGAATCAGCCAACAGACTGATATCTCTGTTGCATTCACAATGGCTACTGTTGTCGGAGGAGCTATGTTCGGAGATAATTTATCATTTATTTCGGATACGACAATTGCCGCGGTACGCACGCAAGGAACAGAAATGAAAGATAAATTCAAAACCAACTTTTTAATTGTATTACCAGCGGCCATTTTAACTTGCATCCTATTAATCGTGCTTACATTAGGAAGTCATACAAATATTACAGTTGGAACCTTCAACTGGGTCAAAGTGTTACCTTATGCAGGAGTGCTGCTTGCGGCCTTGCTTGGCTGGAATGTACTTGTGGTTCTAATGGGAGGAACTGTTTTATCAGGTGTCATCGGAATGATAGATGGAAGCTACACACTTGCCACATTCTTCAAAAATGTGACACTAGGGATTAGTGGAATGATGGAGCTTGTATTGCTAACCATGCTCATTGGTGGAATGATTGAGATTATTCAACATAATGGCGGGATTCAATATCTATTACATGTATTGACGCGTAATATTCGCTCAAAAAAAGGCGCAGAATTTGGTATTGCTGGTCTTGTGAGCCTGACAAATATGTGTACAGCTAACAATACAATCGCTATTATTTTTGCAGGTCCACTTGCTAAAAATATTTCAGATCAATATGAAATCGATCCAAGAAAATCTGCAAGCTTACTAGATTTATTTTCGTGCAGCGTACAAGGAATCATTCCTTACGGGGCTCAAATGTTAACGGCAGCAGGATTTGCTGCACTCTCACCAATCGAACTATTGCCATTTGCTTTTTATCCATTGCTAGTTGCTGTTTGCGGTATCGTGTCAATCGTGATTAACTTTCCACGTTTTTCATCGAATGCCAAAAAAGCTAGCATCATAAAACCATTGAATGAGAAAGAAGAAGCTATATTCAAGACATCCTAGTGGTGATTCACCTTGCATCACTAGCAACTCACACGAGTTATGCTACTTATTTCAAAATATCGTTATAATAAATGTCAGGAAAACGAAATACGTAGAATGAAAAAAGCGGTAGGTATAACCTACTGCTTTTTCTATTGGTCAATTTTATCATTTTAGCTATCAATCTAAGCGTTTATGTATCTTCGCCGAAACAAAACGAATAAGACCTATCATCTTTTGATTCACTATCTATCTTCCTTCATTCTTGTTGTTCTCACAACAGTTCTTTCATGGTGAAACGTAAAAAGCTACCTTCCATAAAGAAAAGGTAGCTTTACGTTCTAGCACATATTTTTATCGTGCTTCATTGAATGAAATAAACTCTTTAGTTCTTTTTTTTTAAAACAAGATCACGAACCATTTCAATCGCTTTCTCTTTTCCAAGCGGGAAGGTTCCAAGAGACCATGTAGGGTTGTCTAGCATATAAACATGTCCATTTTTAACCGCTTTTAGCTTACCCCAAAGCTCCGATTTCTGCATATCATCCAGCTTTTTCTGTGCCACAGCGAGATTGCTACCGTATAATCCTAAGAAAATATAGTCTGGATCAAACTTATACAGATTTTCAAGCGATACGATTTCTACAAGCTTTTCTTTCGGAGCTCCTTCTGCCATAGGCAAGCCTAGATCAGTAAATAAAACATCTCCTAAAAGCGCCTTACCATAGATACGATATTGGGAAGCGTTTGTTACATATAGAGCAAAGGTTGCATCCTTCGATTGCTTTTTAATTTCATCCCCAATTTGTTTCGCTTTTGCATCATATTGAGCAAGCCATTCGTTCATTTCTTTTTCTTTGCCTAAAATACTTGCCATTTCCGGGAATCTTTCACGCCAAGTGTAAAAGTCTCCTTCCAGTTGAACGGTTGGTGCAATTTGCGTAAGCTGATCGTAAAGCTTTTCAGTGCGATTGCTTGTAAGAATCAAATCTGGTTGTAAGGCCATTACGTCTTCTACTTTAACTGAACTAGTTTCAACTAACGCTACTCCGTCAAGCTTTCCTTTTAAATAATCCGGCAAATCAGGGCCTGAAGTAGACATCACAGGCTTGATCCCCATAATTAATAATTCTTCGGTTGCATAAGCAAGGTCAACAACACGTTTTGGATGTACAGGAATTTTCACTTCTCCGCGGGAGGTTTTTACCGTTTTAAACTCAGTGTCCCCTGCTTGTTGGGATGCTCCTTCCTGCTTACTTGCTACTGAAGCCGATTCCTTCTGGCTGCAACCTGCAAAAACAAACAATAGTACAAAAATAATCATTACATTCATGAAACGTTTCATAGATTGATCTCCTTTTTTATCTATAAGCACAAGATGTGCCCTACGAGTTACTACAAAAAACCCCAAAGAATATTATATTAGTAGCTTGTTAGGTTTTCGTTTTCATTAAAAGATAGATGAAATAGGGCGCCCCAAGAACAGAGATTACGATACCAACTGGAACTTCTGTACGCGTTAGTATATTACGTGCTACTAAATCGGCCAACAATAGCAGTAATGCCCCCACAAGCGTAGCAGTAGGGATGAGAAATTGATGCTTCGGTCCAACCAGTTTGCGGGCGATATGTGGTGCAACCAGTCCGATAAACCCAATACCTCCACCAGTCGCAACGCAAGCTCCAGCAAGTCCGGCACTCACAAAAATTAATTTTCCACGCTCTCGTTCTACTCTCATTCCAACACCAGTTGCTAATTCATCGCCTAGATTAAGTACATTCAGATATCGAGCTTTCCATATCGCATACGGAACAAGAATGAGAATCCATGGAAGTATGGCAATAACAAAGGTCCAACTGGTTCCCCACAGGCTACCTGCAAGCCAGACTGTAGCATACATGAAATTTGCAAAAGCAAGCTTTAATGACACAACAGTATTTATCGCACCGATTCCAGCCGACACTGCTATCCCTACAAGAATTAAGCGAATTGGAGTAATCCCTCGCTTCCACGCAAGCATAAAGATAAGCAATGAGGTAACACCGGCTCCTATTAAGGCAACTAACGGAATCATCATAACAGGCAGAACATTCTTAATATCCTTTGTTTCAAATGCAAAATACATGAACAGCACTACAGCCAATCCAGCTCCTGCGTTAATCCCCAAAATACCCGGGTCTGCCAATGCATTTCGAGATAAGCCCTGTAAAATTACACCAGAAACCGCGAGTCCACTGCCAATGAGCAAAGCAATGACCAAACGTGGCATGCGAAACTGAAAGAGTACCGTTTCTTGCTGACGCGTTCCACCATTTAAAAACGTCTCCCATACTTCCAATGGGGAAATAGGAATTGAACCTGAATTCAAGCTAATTAAGATTACTGTAACAATCATCGCAACAAGCAATCCCATGATGAGAGGCGCGCGTTTGTATAAAATTGATTGCATCATAAACTCCTTCCTTCCCTACGAGCCATATACAGGAAGAACGGTACACCAATAACAGCTGTAACAGTACCAATTGGTGTTTCATATGGCGAGTTGAACCATCTTGCTGCAATATCTGCAAAGGTAACAAGTACACCACCAAATACTGCCGAACAAGGTATGATCAACCGATAATCAACACCAACAATCGAACGCATGATATGGGGAATAATCAATCCTACAAACCCAACTCCCCCTGCAACAGATACTGCTGCCCCTGTCATGAACAATACGATTATCGTGCAGCATGTCTTAATCAACATGGTTCGTTGCCCAAGTCCAATAGCTACGTCTTCACCAAAACTAAGAACCGTTACATAGCGTGACAGCATAATCGACAATAGAAGGCAAACGACACTAACTGGCAAAATCATGCCAATCGCATCCCATCGCACCATTGTTAAGCCGCCCGCTGCAAAAAAGCTCATATCCTGAGCGATTTTAAAATAAATGGCTAGCCCAGTTGATAAAGCACCAAATAGAGTGCTTACCGCTGTACCAGCCAAAACAAGCTTAACTGGTGACATCCCTCCTGGTGACAGCGCACTGATTGCGTAAACAACCATGACCCCAACCGCAGCTCCACTAAAAGAAAAAATAACCATTTCAAAATAATTAATTGCTGGGAAGAGAATCATAGCGATCGCAATCGCCAGACCTGATCCTTGTGACAGGCCCATAATGGAAGGAGTTGCTAATGGATTACGAGTGATTCCCTGCATAATTGATCCAGATACCGCAAGGCAAGCACCGACAAAAATTCCACTTAATGCTCTTGGCATTCGCAATTCGTAGATGAGTAGATGTGCAGGTGAATCAGAGTTGAAAAAAAAGATCATATCCCATACTTCTCGGAACCCGACGTCTGCGGCACCATATGAAATAGACAGTAAAAATCCGAGCACTAGCAGGAAAACACCAATCGTGAGCATCATGCCTGCAACCATATAACGCGGTGCTTTATCTACTGCTCTGGATAAAGAATGAGCCGCTCCTTCTTCTGACATCAGTATAACCACCTTTATGTACAATAAAAAATTGCAAAAAGCATCAAAAACACGATATTGATAATCATTATCATCTTTTGGCCAGTACTTATTTTAGCAAATATAACCTATATGTCAAGTGTGTTTATTGTTAATAAATCTATCAATTGAGATTTAGTCATGAGAAGCTATACAAATGATTGTACCTCTGATCTAGATTGATGATTGTTCATAGAATCACTGAGAAAATAGAAAGAGAGGAATGTTTAAAAAACAATCCTCTTGAAAAGCAAATGATCTATTCCATTTGACTTACCCAAAATGAAAACGCCTTCAATAATCGACCTCATTATGCGGTAATTTTGTTACCAGCTTAGCAATGTCCCTATAAAACATCGTAATATCCGAGAAGCCAAGTGAATCAGATATACTTAATCCAATTAGATCGAGATGATCCCAGCCTGCTTTTTTACCCAAATAGTTCCATTTACCGATTTGTGCTTTCTGTCTGTATGGAACAATTTCATCTGTTTCTGGACCGATCATTGAATTTGTATTAATAACCCCATCATTTTCCCACCACGATTCATCAATAATCGGACGATTTTGATCGTTTCGCAAATATGATCCCATAAATAGCGCATTTCCCAATAATGCTTTATTCATTGATAGGATGGGGATATGCACTCCTGTCAATATTCCTGGCTTTGTTGCGCTGGCGCTATAAGAAAAATAATAGACATCTGGTTGCGTTTTTACCCAGCTATTCAATTCCCGGGCCCCATCTGTACTAAGGTCCCATTGGCAGGTATCTTTGGTATCACTCCAAATGGGGCTATTCCATACACGCTTTGAATAGCTAACAAACGATTCGTCCTTCTTTTTCTTAATCCCCCATTGATCCAGTTTAAAGTCATACACCGTGTAGTCTGCACTATGTAGAAAAAAAGCAGTAGCAACAAGAAGATCCTTAGCAAATGGAATAAACGTCCCTACACCATCAGCAAGGGTTGTCCCATTGTGAGGACTAGCAAGTGTTGTAACACTCCGAACAAATGATTTGCCACCTTCAAACAAAGGAGACAATTCTACTTCAGGATGTTGATTTTTATATTCCTGCTCCTCACGACTACCTTCGTTTAATAATTGGACAAGAGTACGGCTTGTCTGTCCGCCCATACTGTGACCGACTAGATGCACTTTATTGTTCTCATCCCAATTCACATTAAATCCTTCATACGTACGTCCAAAACGGGCATGTCCATGTTCCTCGGCATGAGCCGCTCCATAATCCACTGTTCCCCCATTTATTTGAGCATACAACTCACAAGCACGATCCCAGTTACTTGAAACAGGCCCTACAGCCGAGGTAAATACTTGGTAGCCATCTGTTTTTAGTTTTTCCTGTATATCATGAAATCCACCCCAATACTTAAAACCAAGTACCTCTTCTCTTCCCCAGCCTAGAAATCCATTTACTAGGATGATCGGTTCTTTGTTGTTATTTTCCGAATATTCTTCCGCCCCAACAGCAGGTAAAAATCCGAAACAGGCATACGTCATCAATGAAATAACCAAGAGCAACATCGCTTTTTTCATATTCCTTCTCCTCCTATCAATTTGGATTTGAATGATGATATACCCGGGCAAAACATAATGGGTAAACAACACACCTAGAACAAGACAGCTACCACCTAGAACCTCCTTTCATCTGCAAACTTTTTTCTACAAAATACCATCTATTACTAACATATATTATATTATTAATTTTTACAATATTTTACAATAAAAATAATTTGGATTATTTTTATCAATAGGTGCAATTTGATGAACTAGTAAACGATGTAAATCATTAATTTCATAGAGGAAATAACACATAGAAAAAAAAGACAACGAAGGAATCCCGTTGTCTTTTTACTGTAAAAGAATTTTTTTAACTACTATTCTTTATCAATCGGAGATTTTATGTAATCTGCGTAAAAATCAAAAACAATTGTCCCGTTTGAGGTTTTTACAGCATAGAAAATCTCATCTAGATCCTTTCCAATCCGTTTGATTTCTTTATGCAACCAGTCCTTTGATAATTTATTTTGGCGTAAATTGTCTTCTAATATTTGCCCTTCCATAACTAGCTCTATCGGAAATTTTTCTTTCCCTCCTGTGAAAATTTGCAAATCCTTCTTAGTTACACTCTGAAATTCTGTTTTCTTTTGTACAGATAATTTTCCATTAGTCTCTACAACAGCATTCTCAACCTCTTGGAGATTAAAAATATCTTTTTGCCGAAGAGATTGGTTAAGGGAATCCATCGTATATTTATTTTTCCTCATATTCTCCTCTAAAATTTTCCCATTTTCAATAAGTACGGTGGGCGCTCCCGATATCCATTTTCTTGATTTTTGTATTTTAATAGCTATATTTGACATAAGATAAGAAGTTCCTGAAAATACCGCTAAAGACAAAATCAATTCCATCATTTTAATTTTTTCATTAAAAGCTAAATTGGCTGCAATCGCCCCCAGTGTAATCCCTGTCACAAAATCGTGAAACGTCATGTTAGATAAGGTCTGCTTTCCTAGAACTCTGGCTACCAGTAAAAGCAGACCAAATGAAAGGATTGTTCTCCCTATCGTGTCCATATATTCATGCATGATTGCTCACCTCACGTACAGTTTTGACCAAGAGAATAAATACATATACCCGATCAGTAAGTAGCAAGTCTTTTGCATGAGAATTGCTATGTTACGTTATCGTCATCCTTTAACGCTCTTCTCCCCTTGATACCTCCTTTTGCTCATAAAAAAACCTCATTCAACCAATCTCCAATCAATACATGGAGCTACTTGGTCTCATGAGGTATACATCAAATTTCAGTTCTGATTTATTTAGTTGCTTCAGGAATAACTCTCTTTGCAAAAAGAAAGTAGTTATACCAATAGTCGTCCTCTAGTTTATCATTTTGGAAATCACTAATAATTACACCTATTCCTTCTTCATAGGTGTGGAGGATTTTCCCATCTCCCAAGTAGATCCCAACATGTCTAACCTTATTTAGACCCGTTTCATTAGGAAATTTTTCATCTGCAAAAAACAAAAGATCTCCCTTTTGGATTTGATCAAATGGAATCCATGTCCCTTGCTTCGCTTGCTCTCTAGCGTGCCAGCCGAGTGAGATGCCAAATTTCCCATACAGGTATTGTACATAAGAAGAGCAATCAAAGGTTTTATCTTGAAAACGTTCTGCACCATAAACATAAGGGGTTCCCATATAGGTTTTCCCTAGAGAAATAATATGATCAGCCGTATCTTCCCATTTCGGTTTTGATACAGTTATTGTAGAGCTATGATTGGTTGTCCCGTTTTGCTTTTCTTTATTTATTCCAGTTGCATAAGCAGTACCACAGGTAAAAGAAAGACCAATGGAACAAATAAGCACGGACTTTGTTAGGATTGAGCTGAGTTTTACACTTGAAACCATACCTATATCCTCCCTTCTTTCCTCACACAATCCTACCAAAGTAATCGATACTTTCCACTAGTAAAAGCTTTCCAACCAAATCACTATCTTCAGAACACAACAAGCTGAAATGTACTACATATAGATTATTCGCCGGGAAAAACGCAGAAAAAAGTAAAGAGACACACAACTAAAGTAAAGTACAACATGAATGAATAAAGGAAAACCTTCTAGCATTCGTCCAATTGTATAGCAAAAAACAATAAATACACCGGACTCGATTACTATTTTCCATGATAAAAAACGTCGCATGTAATGCAAATTCCAAAGTAGAGAAGCTAGTTCAAAAGATACAATTCCAATGACAATCCCACTGTATTGAAAGGAGGGAATTCCAACCAGCCAATAGTTGATAATGATTGAAATAATAGAGCCTACTATTACACCTACTAACGGTCCTTTTTTTCGACCTTTCACCCATAGTATGTTAGTGGAAATGTCTCGAATCCCTGATAAAAAAGGAATCAAAGATAGACTAATCAAAGAATAAGCAAGGGAAGCATCTCCCGTAATCGCTTGTGAAATGTTTTGACCATACAAAAAGAAATACAAGGATGCACTAATTCCCCATAACCAGCCAACCTTCATAGATTTGTTGACACGGCTTCTAAATTGCCCCACATTATTCTTTTCCCAATTCCCCGCAATTTTAGGAATAATCACATGCAGAAATGCAGATGTAACCATCGAAGGTAAATAAACAATGGTTAATGCCATACCTGTTATTTCCCCATAAATGCTGGTAGATTGATGAGCAGTTAAACCTGAATGCATGAGACGGTTGGGAATTAATATCGAGTCTATAAAATCCGTTAATGGAAGTAACAGCCTAGTTGCCAGCACACTTACAGACATTTTTAAAAAAATCGAGGTTTCAGTGCTATGATGAAAACGTGAAGGTAGACTCAAGTAACGCAGCTTCTTGCGCTGTAGAAGATAGATCCCGATAAAAAAAAGAAGAGCTGACAATCCTCCCACTACAGCTCCAAGCACCGCTCCTCCAACCGCAACTGATACTCCATACGAAATCCAAATATTTGCTAAAACAAGCATCGTAATAACTCGCATTGATTGCTCTAGCAGTTCAGAAAAGGAAATAGAACCGTATATTTCAACTCCTTGAAAAAAGCCGCGGAATAAATGGAGCTGAGGTACAAACAAAAAAACAGGTGACAGGAGTTGAATAGCGACAGTTAGTTTTGAATCTCCGTACCAATCAGCAATGATCTCAGCGTAACTGTATGATAATATCGTTGCACTTCCACCTAAAATGCACGTAAGAATTAGGGAGACCTTTAGAAAATACATGCCCTTATGAACATCCTTGGCTGTTGCTAAGGACAAAGAGGTAGGTAGCCCTGCTGTTACTAAGGTTAAAACAAATCCATAAAAGGCATACACCATTTGATACAATCCCATACCTTCTGCGCCAAAAATCCGAAATAAGAAAATACGTCCGATTGCACCAATTATTTTGACGAGAAATAGAAGACCACTGCGTAAAAGAAATTGACGTATAATAAGTGGCAGCCCCATAGGTCTACTCCTTATGAAGAGTTTTCATTAAGAGATGTGTATGTGGGGCTGTCCCATGTTATTCCATAAATTCTTTCTGTTAATCTCTGATATGGATCAGATAAAATTTGGTTTTCTTATCCCATCCCAAATCCCACGGTACATGATAACGATCAGCGGAATGAGAGTTTACTAATACATAGCCCTGATCATCCCTAGCGGTTACGATGGAGAAATGATCAATATTCCCTTCAAGTTCATAAGCAATCAAATCGCCTGGTTCAAGATGGGAAAGGGCACCTTGAGGAAATTTTTTGTTCGGTTTCGCTACCTCTTTATATGTCCCTCGTGCAATTAATTTACCGTACCCACTATGAATAAGAAATTGGTACAAGGCATCGGTTCTGATCCAAGCAACGCTCCCACCTTTTCTATAAAACCACCCTCCATTCATAGGGAGTCCTCCACCCTCTAGCGGGTCCCCCAGCACTTGAGAAGTGAAATTGGTACAGTCCCCTCCTTCATATGTATAATCTGCGTATTTCCGGTTGTATCGGTGGTTGTTCCCTGCCATAGGGGCCGCACCAGCATACTTTTCGGCGTAAGCAACCGCTTTCTCACGGTTATATCTTATTTTTTTCTTTCTTTGCTTATATGCGGCTAACTCTTCTTTGGTAACGAATTTTTTTGATACAGGAATTAAATTCGGATTTTCCTCTAAAGGGTCCAGATACCATTCTTTCACAATGTACCATTTGCTATCTTTTTGCTCTAAAGTTAGGAGATGTCGCGTTCCAATTCCAAATTTTTGTGGTTGAAAGGGGACACCATTATGTTGGTACGTGATTAGTTGTGATTGTTTTAAAAAAACCTTTGCTTTCGCTCCTATACGCTTAATATTTACAATTTGAATTTTACTTTCAGCATCTATAAATGATAGGTTTCTTTTTGATCCCCATGTATGAATATACGTACTTCGATTTCTTTCATGTTCTAGTGCAGATCGACTGCTTTTATAAGTAGTAAGATAATGATGCTTGATTACCTCATGCTCCTTCGTGATCATTGCTTTGGAACGTTCGTTATACATACTATGTAACAAGCTTTCAATTTCTGCATGCTCCGCTTTAACCTCTTCTGTATTATTTATAAACATAATGGTCAAAGCTACAAGAATCCAAAATACCTTTTTCATTTTGAGTCCCCTACATTTCGTATTTTATCCGATCTTTTACTGGTATAACTTGTTCTATTTCCCCTGTGGGCCATAAAAATAATTCATTTTATAGGATATCCATTGATTCTCAGGAGTATTTAGGATTCATTTACCAGTTACAATACGAAATGTAGAGATTAGTCCAACCACAGATGCTTCGCCTTGATAACTTTTTCTTCTATAAAGGATACCAAAATGGACACGTTTGTAGGAATTTTTTACTGTCATATCCCTTTGCCAAGTGGAGACTATATGAAATGTAGTACACCATTAAACCTTGAAAGGACGAATAAAATGAAAAAATTAGCAGCTGCAACACTTGCTATTTGTTTTGTGTTCTCTAATGCTTCCGTATTCGCTATGGAAGAAGGACATCATAAACACCAAAAGGTAAAAACAGTGTCTCACAAGAAACATCACAAGGCAAAAACAATGTCTCACAAGAAACACCACAAGGCAAAAACAATGTCTCATAAAAAGCATCACAAATTCCATATTAAAGGAATGCCTAAAACAGGTATGGGTGGAGCAAGTAACTAAACAGTAAAAACTCTTTCAGTCTTTTCCATCAGGGAATGTTTTATGTAAAAACGAATCCCTGATGGAATATTTTCAATCAATTAAATAAGTAATGCTGTTATGAATAAGAGGTATGTAAGATGAGAATATTTTTCCTTGCTTTACTGATATGTATCCTTTCAGGGTGTTCAGGCTCCGCTAATCCGGAAAAAAAGCCTGCCATCCCCCATTCTCTATCTAGAGATCAAGCCTTTCCTCATGTTGAAGAAAAGCAATCAAATACAACAACTGGTTCCTCTTCAACTTCACAGAGAAAACCGGTAACAGCATCCTTCATACCAAATCGCCTACAAATTCCCTCTATTGGATTGGATACAACAATAGAAACAGTAGGAATAACAGTGGAAGGAAATATGGATGTTCCGAAGGCATTTGATAAAGTAGGCATTTTATCTCCGTGGACAAAACCAGGTGAAAAGGGAAATGCTGTTATTGCTGGTCACTTTGATCATTACACGGGTCCAGCGATCTTTTATCATTTAAAAAAATTAAAGCATGGCGATCATGTGATCGTCTCAGATTCAAACGACCATCGGCTTATCTATGCAGTCAAAGAAGTAACCACTTTTAAAACGAAAGAAGCTCCCTTAGAGAGAATTTTCGGCGAGTCAAATACCTCTAATCTGAATCTGGTCACTTGCTCTGGCAAATTTAATAAGAAAACCCAAGAACATGCTAAGAGATTAGTCGTATTTACAGAATTAAGTCAATAATTCCTGTATTCATGATAGGTAAACATAAAAAAGACCCTGATTAGGGGGTCTTTACTCGCTGAAATATTAATTTTTTCAATTGGTGAATACCTTCTCTAGACCGCTTCTGTGTACGGTCGTTCCCCATATTGATCCTTAATCGTAGGATAAGCACCATGCTTCAATAAATATTTCGCAATTAGTGTCCCATTTCAGCGGCATTTTGCAAAGGTCTGCTACCAATTAGAAATGAAAAAACAGCTCTACCGCAAAAGCTACGAATAGAGCCGTTTGATCGAAACCAAATCTTATGCTTGAGGGATCGTGATCACTGCACTGCGGTCTATAACATTACGAGCATTTGGAAAATCCGCAAGTTGTACATGTCTTACATCCTTCTGCATGCAATAATGTCGCAGAGCCGCATGATGGGCAGAAGTCTTTGTGATCAGCATCGCCGTATACGTCGTGATGCACCTCTTCTTTATCTGGAGCTGAGGTGATTGAATAGCTGCTAGTAGCTGCTACTGCCTGATGCTCGTCTTCCCCGTCAAGATGCATTTCTAACGCTTTTGCTACAGCATCTGGGATGGATTCCACACGGTTTGCTCCAAAACCAACTGCTCCTGAGCCACCAATCCCTTTTAAATGTTTAATTAACAACCGGGCCTTGTTGCCATCTGGTAACTCTCCAAAACGTAGGAATAAGGTGGATACGCGCCCTAAAGCCTCTGACATTGCAAACACATCGCTTCCAGCTTTTCCTACATTCACAATCACTTCAAACGGAGCATGATCTACATCGTTGATTGTAATATACGCTTTTCCAAGAGGTGTGTTCATTTTATAGGTAGCACCACTTAAACGTTTCGGACGTTTATTATAAGCACGTTCTGTAGCTCCATCCCTCCCGCTCTTCACACCCTGAGCCTGACCAGCAGACGCAGCTTCCTGGCTTGTTTTGGGCTCTGAGTTCTCCAGTTCCTTCGCTGATGCTTGATCGTTACTTGCTCCTACCTTCTCTTCCTTTTTCTCCGTAGACAATACCTGTACATCACGGCTGCCATCTCGATAGATTGTTACCCCTTTGCAACCTAAGTCAAACGCCAGTTCATACAGATTCTTTGTCTCTTCTACTGTGAAATCGTGTGGAGCGTTAGCTGTTTTCGAAATGGAAGAGTCTACCCATTTTTGAATTGCAGCTTGAACACGTACATGATCTTCAGCGGCTAAGTCCATCGCACAAATAAAATACTCTGGCAGGTCTTGACCCGGATGGGCATCCATCCATTCCTGAGCGATCGGCACGTACTGTTTATCAAAGCCAAGGCGACTTTGACGGTAGTATTCGAATGCATAATACGGCTCAATCCCTGTAGATGTACCTACCATCGTTCCAGTAGACCCCGTTGGTGCCTGTGTTAATAAGGTTACGTTGCGAATTCCTTTTTCACGTATCGCTTCTCGTACTTCTTCATCAAACTGTTTCATAAAACCGCTCATGAGATATTTTTCTGCATCAAATTTAGGAAAGCTACCTTTTTCCTTTGCAATATCAGCAGATGCCAAGTATGCTTCGCGGGCGATAAAGTTATAAAGCTTGTCCAAAAAATCTAAAGACGTAGGACTGCCATAACGAATCCCTAATTTAATCATCATTTCGGCAAGACCCATGGTTCCTAATCCTACACGACGCTCTGACTGCTGATTTTCTCTGTTCTCTTCAAAATGATAAGGAGTCGCATCAATTACGTTATCCAAGAAACGGATCGAATAACGAACAGCTTCACCTAGGCTTGTCCAGTCTACCTCGTTATCCAGAACAAATTTAGATAGATTTAACGAAGATAAATTACATACGCCCCAAGCTGGAAGTCCTTGTTCCCCGCACGGATTCGTGCAAATGATTGGGTTAAAATACCAGCTATTAGACATGTCATTATAATACTCTGTAAATACAACACCAGGCTCAGCCGATTTCCATGCAGATTCAATGATGGTATGCCAAATCTCCCGGGCACGAACGGTCTTAACCAATTTGACGGGTTTACCTAGCTCCTCGCGCCATTTTTTCATGTTTCCGTCCCACAATGCATCATAATCCGGATCATTTACATCTGGAAACACGAGCTCCCAGTCCAAGTCCTCTTTTACAGCTTTCATGAAGCTATTGGAGACACAAACCGACAGATTGGCATTTGTAACAAGCCCCATCGTTTGTTTTACCGTAATGAATTCCATAAGGTCTGGATGCCAATCATTCATCATTAGCATCAGAGCACCGCGGCGTGAGCCCCCCTGCTCAATTAGACCTGTGGTATAGCTGAACAAGCCGCCCCAGGATACTGAGCCACTTGAGGAACCATTGACTCCGCGTACCAACGCACGCCGAGGACGGAGGCTGGATAAGTTAATACCAACACCGCCTCCACGTGACATTATCTCTGTCATTTGAGTCAGCGTATCCATAATGCCACCTCGTGAATCATGCGGTGACGGAATTACATAGCAGTTAAAGAGGGTTAATTCTTCGCTTGCTCCTGCACCTGCTGCAATGCGGCCGCCTGGTACTAGTTTCCAATCATCTAGCAATTCACGAAATTTGCTTGTCCATTCTGCTTGTTTTTCTTCTGTCTTCTCTACAGAAGCAATTGCGCGAGCCAAGCGATCCCACATTGCTTCCGGTGTTACTTCAATTGGACGGGTCGTTTTTTCTACCGTTGTGGTAATGGTTTCTCCGTTTCTTAGTAGAATGGATACTTGATTTTTCTCCAGGGCAACAATTTCACCCACTTCTTTTTGCGGAAATTTCGGGTCATCCTTGGTTAATACGAGAACGGTATCTCCAACCTTTGTATTTATGTAATCCAGATCTTTCATTGCATAACGGTCCAAAAAGATCTTTTCACTTAACCCTTCTAATGGCTTATGTTCTACTAAACCCACGGTCTTTTCCCCTCCAAAATATATTTCAAATTGACCCTCTCAGATCATTTTGTTATCTTTATGTAAGACGGTTTTAACGATACCATACGCCTGCCTGCAAATCAATATATTGAATATATAAGAATTTTTTTCGACATTTATCACTAGATGTTGTGTTACTATCATCCTATTCCCTTGGGAGGAACTTTCATGTATTATGTAGATGGAGTTTGGTATAAACCCGATGAGCCTGCTATTTTTCCAGAGGATCGAGGCTATCAGTTTGGGGACGGAATTTATGAGGTTGTGCGTATCTATAATGGTCGCTTCTATCAATGGGACGAGCACATGGTTCGCTTGGAACGCAGTGCAAAGGAGCTTTCTCTAACGATCCCCACTCGCACAGAATTAACCGAAATTGCTCATAAAGTCCTTAGACAGTATTCCTTGCAATTTTCTGAAGATGCAATCCTTTACATGCAAATTACTCGTGGCGTGTCAGAGCGGCAATTTACATTCCCGTCAAATACCCGCCCTATTTTAACGATGTATGCTGTACCTAAATTACGCCCGATTCAACAGATGCAAAATGGTTTAAGGGCTGGACTTGTCGATGACATTCGTTGGTTGCGCTGTGATATTAAAAGTCTTAATCTGCTCGGTGCCACTTGGGCTAAACAGCAAGCGACAGAGCAAGGAGTAGACGAAGCAATTCTTCACCGAAATGGAACCATTACGGAAGCTACTTCAGCTAATCTATTTGCTGTGAAAGATGGCAAAATACATACCCATCCAGCTACTAACCTAATTTTGCACGGGATTACGCGGCGTACTGTTATTCAATTAGCCAAAACTCTGGGCATCCCGGTAGTAGAAGAAGTATTTTCTGTGAATTTTGCTCAAATGGCTGATGAATTATTCATTACTGGTACTACAAGCGAAATAACTCCCATCATTGAGCTTCAAGGTACGCCTGTAGGAGATGGTAAAGTGGGTACTATCGTTCGACGTTTACAAGAAGCCTTTGAACAGCACATCGCTATTGACCGTAATAGCATCACCAAGTAAAAAGACAGGGTGTACAACTTTTATAAAAAGAGCCCTCTTTTATATGCGAAGGTATTTTTCTAGTAAAAAAGCCGTTCTCCTCTTTGATGTTTGAGGGAACGGCTTTTTCTTACGCCTACAGTATTTTTTTGCTTCCGCTTATGTTTATTTTCTCCAAAAGCTTCATTGTGTTTGATTATAGATCAAGAAAAGTGGCTTCAGGTGCTTCTATCGGCGGAAATTCCATTCATCCGTACGATAACGATTTTCCGCTAATTCTTTCGCCAATTGCTGCTCTTCAGCTGTCAAATCCATCGGGATAAGCTCAATGCCCAGACCCTCGGCAAACCCTTGATAAAAGGCTTCAATCGCTTCTTCTAAAGAAATAGGTTTTGAGCTTACTTCGTTTATCGTAACGGCTTTTTGTTTAAAGCTATTCATCATCCGTTCCTTGACACGTTCACTCGGGAAGGTTAACAGAGAAAATAGCAAATCAACATCCATATCCAACAAGATGGAGCCATGCTGTAGGATAACACCCTTCTGACGTGTTTGTGCGCTGCCTGCTACTTTTTTTCCTTCTACCACTAATTCATACCAGGAAGGGGAATCAAAGCACGCTGACGAGCCTGGAGAATTATATTTTGCCTTCTCCTCTTCTGTAGCAAGCGACACCATCTCCGCTTTTAACCCTAGCTTCTGAAATCCATGTAATAAGCCCATGGAAATTACCTTATAAGCTTCTGTGACGCTTTTTGGCATCTGCGGATGGTCTTCGGATACTATCACACTATAGGTAAGCTCAGCATCATGAAGGACTGCTCGCCCTCCTGTCGGGCGTCGAACCAATCCAAGTCCAAGGCGCTTCACTTCATCAATATTGATCTCTTTTTCCATTTTTTGAAAATAACCGATAGAGAGAGTCGCCGGGTTCCATGTATAAAAACGAACGGTAGGCGGTACTTTTCCTTGGCTGTGCAAAGTTAAAATGGCTTCGTCAATTGCCATATTCATTTCTGGTGACATAGGCGGAGTCACCACATAACGCCATTTTTCCATTTCCATGCTAAATACCTCCCATATATCTACGTCCAATCAAGCGGCTGGGAGCAATCTTGTTAATGAGGACTGCTCGCACTCTATATCTGTCGCAAACAACGCTGCTTAGACATAGTACACTCCTCATTGTAAGGCTTCTATAGAGTAAGAGACAAGCGCCAACTGTCGAGCGCCTGTCTCTATCTATATTTCCTGATTACATTTATACTTTAAAATTGTTCATTACCGTCTGCATATCATTGGTCATTTCTGACATAACCTCTGCTGTCGTAGCCACTTCCTGTGAGGAAGCTGTTGTTTGTTCAGAAGTGCTGGCAATCTCTTCTGTTTTCGCAAATATTTCTTCCGCAACGGCCGTACTATTTTCTACTCTTGCAGAAATAGTTTCTTTTTCCTGAAGGATATGGCCGGCACTTTGACTTAGATGATGAATTTTCGGTCCGATATCTTCTACAGCTTTTGTAATGTTGGCAAAGGAATGCAATGCATTAGCAATATCGTTCTTCTGCGTATACATTTCCATCTGCATCTCATCTGCTGTTTGTAGCATATGCTCGGAATCCTTAGAAATCGTTCCAATCTGGTCACTAATGCGTTGGGAGAAAATGCGGGATTGTTCTGCTAGCTTTCTCACCTCATTTGCTACTACAGCAAAGCCCTTTCCATGTTCACCAGCACGCGCCGATTCAATTGCTGCATTTAAGGCTAATAAATTAGTCTGATCCGCTATTGTATTAATTAAACCTGTAAATTCATCAATCTTGTTTACATTCTCATTTACTTTCGTGATATTTCTAATTAGTCCTAAGAAGACTTCGTTGGTATGCTCCACAGATTGAGCAGCTTTATTCATATGTATGTCGCTTTCGCGTGCTACGTCTTGAATATCGCGAGTTAATTCATCGACTACTTGAATAGATTGGACAATTTCCGTTAGCTGTTCGCCAAATTCAGCCATAGTCTCAGCGATCGCTACTAGGTCTCTGGTTTGTTCTCCCACCCCAGTAGAGGTTTCATGGACAGATTGTGAGACGATTTCAAACGCCGCACTTAGCTGCTCCGATATAGCACTTAAATTATGTGAAGCCTTTGTTAAGTCATCTGATTTTCGTTGTACAGTATCAATCATTGCTGAGGTATTTACAACGGCATTCGCCAATGCCCCTCTCATTCTACCAAACTCCGTATTGTCAGCTTCCTCAATCTTAATGGTAAGATTCCCTTTTCCAAATTCTTCACAGTACTGAATCATTTCTTTAGCTGAATTATTAATAGAAGTAGAAAGTATATATGATACCAAAACGACGATAAAAATAACAGATCCCATTAAAATAGCATAGTAGCTCCATGCGTTCTCATATTTTTCTGTTGCATCTGAGTCTAGCTTGTCTCCATTTGTTGTTAAGTAAAGAATGAGATCATTTATATTATTATCCAACTTAATCGCATACTCGGCAAAGGTCTGCTTAACATCTTGCAGGACTGGGTTGTTTGCCTTTAAATACGTATCGCGAATCGTCACCCAATTTTCAAAATAGCTACGTAATAATTGATCAATCTGCATCTTCTTTTCTCGGTCAAACTCATTTTCTTCCCGATTCGTAAAGTAATCAGCTTCCGAAGCTAAAACAGTATTGTACAGCTTATCAATCTCGTCATAATTTTTTGCATCATACTCACTTATGGTTTGCAGAACAGCAAATCTTAGCTTATAAAAGTCTGAGCGTAAATTATTGGCTTTCACTAATGGATCTACGACATTTCGATTAATTAGCGTAGATGAATCATTAATATCTTTCATAAAATACATTCCTAGCCCACTCATAATCAAGCTGAACAGTAAACCAATCGCAACAAGGATACGAATATTGGTCACTAGGCTAATTTTCTTACAAATATTAAATACTTTCATTCGGTATGATTCCCTCCAGTCATTCCTTTACACTTTTATATCGGACGAAAGTATTAAAATAAATGATAAATATGTTACAAATTTGAGAACTATTATTGAACACCGGATATCTCGACACCAAAAACAACCGATTTTCCCACAGCAAATGGGGGAGAATCCGCACTTTAGTATCAAACATATTGCTTTTAAAAATATCGCTTTTCTTTACCCGTACCCTTCTTGGAAACAACAAAAAAGCTCCTACTCGTTAATGAGGAGCTTATACAAAAACATCCCGTGTAACCTGTAGAGGACACGGGATGTTTGATCCAACATATAAATTTTTAAGCTTCAGGCTGGTAGCGCAAGATTGGTTTTCTTGCTGCTGTTGCTTCGTCAAGTCGTTTTACTACCGTTGTATGAGGTGCTTCTTGAACCAATTCTGGATTTTCTTCGCATTCTTTGGCAATCTGCAGGAGCACCTCGATGAATTCATCAAGAGTTTCCTTGCTTTCTGTCTCAGTTGGTTCAATCATCAAGCATTCATCCACAATCAATGGGAAGTAGATTGTAGGTGGATGATAGCCGAAATCTAGTAAACGCTTAGCCATATCAAGCGTACGTACTCCTAATTTCTTCTGACGAACGCCAGAGAGAACAAATTCATGCTTACACACTCGATCAAAAGGTAACTCAAATGCAGGAGCTAACTTACGCATCATATAGTTAGCGTTTAACACAGCGTTTTGAGACACCTGTAGCAAGCCATCTGGTCCCATCGTGCGTATATAGCTGTAAGCGCGAACCAATATGCCAAAGTTGCCATAAAAACCTTTTACTCGGCCAATGGAAGCTGGGATATTGTAATCGAGTGTAAAAGTGCCTTCATCTGTCTTCTTCACCATTGGTTTTGGCAGGAATGGAAGCAAATCTTCTTTTACGCCAACCGGACCTGCTCCTGGACCACCGCCACCGTGAGGACCTGTGAAGGTTTTATGCAAATTCAAATGCACAACATCAAAGCCCATATCGCCCGGGCGAGCAATTCCTAAAATGGCGTTTGCATTCGCTCCGTCATAGTACAGTTTTCCACCCGCTTCATGTACGATCTGAGCCATTTCCACAATATTTTCTTCGAATAGACCTAATGTATTTGGATTCGTGAGCATCAAGGCTGCCGTATCTGGCCCTACTACCTGACGCAAAGCTTCAATATCAACAAGTCCACGTTCATCGGATGGAATTGTGATTGTTTCCAATCCCGCGATCGTTGCAGAGGCGGGATTTGTACCATGGGCAGAGTTTGGCACGATGACCTTCGTACGCTTTTCTCCCCGACTTTCATGATAAGCCCGAATCAATAGCAACCCTGTCCATTCTCCTGCTGCACCTGCCGCAGGTTGTAAGGTCACAGCGTCCATGCCTGTGATTTCAGCCAGCTCATTTTGTAGATTATATAATAATTCTAGTGAACCTTGCACCGATTCCTCCGGTTGATAAGGATGTACCTGAGCAAATCCTGCAAAACGAGCAATATCTTCATTAATTTTTGGATTGTACTTCATCGTGCAAGAGCCTAACGGATAGAATCCATTGTCAATACCATGATTCCGACGCGATAGTTCGGTATAATGGCGCACTAATTGCAACTCGGAGACTTCTGGCAATTCTGCTGGCGTTTTTCTGATCAAATGCTCTGGGAAATAAGAGGAGATCTCAGCTTCAGGAACATCATTTTTTGGTAAGCTATAAGCTACACGTCCTGGCTTGCTCATTTCAAAAATGATCTCTTTTTGTTTATCGTTACGCATGTAGGATCGCCTCCAATTCTTTTGCCAACTGATCAATTTCTGCTTTGGTTCTTAGCTCTGTCACGGCGATCAGCATATGGTTGGCAAGCTCCGGATAAGCGAGACCCAGATCATAACCGCCAATGATGCCTTTTTGTAGCAAGCTACGATTCACATCAGCTACAGCTATTGGCAACTTGATAACAAATTCATTAAAAAATGGAGCTGTAAATACATTTTCTACACCGTCTAGCTGGTCCAGCACCTGTTTCGCATAATGGGCTTTATGCAGGTTCATTTGTGACATTTCCTGCACTCCCTGTTTACCAAGTGCAGTTAACGCGATCGAAGAAGCCAGCGCTAGCAAGGCTTGATTGGAACAAATATTAGAAGTCGCTTTTTCGCGACGAATATGCTGCTCACGTGCTTGAAGGGTGAGTACAAAACCACGTTTGCCATCCTCATCCTTGGTCTGACCCACAATACGGCCTGGCATTTTCCGCATTAATTTGGAAGTTGTAGCAAAATATCCGCAGTGCGGACCTCCAAAGGACACTGGAATTCCGAACGGTTGCATATCGCCGACCACGATGTCTGCTCCTAATTTTCCTGGTGCTTCTAATAAGCCAAGTGCAACTGGATTGGAGGAGACAATAAGAAGAGCCCCTTTTTCATGAGTAAGCTGTTCAATTGCCCGTAAATCCTCTACGCTACCAAAAAAGTTAGGGTATTGAACCAATACAGCGGCTGTTTCCACCTCTAAAGCAGCCTGTAGCTGCGATAAATGAGTGACACCCTCCTCGGTGAAATCTACTTCAACTACCTCTACTTGTTGACCATATGCATACGTTGCAAGGACCGCGCGTGTCTCTGGATGAACTGTCTTGGAGACAATAACACGTGGCTTCCCTTTATGACCAGCCGCCATCATTGCTGCTTCCGCCATCGAGGTATACCCGTCATACATTGAGGAATTGGCTACCTCCATGCCTGTGAGTTCACAAACCATTGTTTGAAACTCAAAGATTGCCTGTAGCTCCCCTTGGCTGATTTCGGGTTGGTACGGAGTATAAGCAGTAAAAAACTCACCACGCAATAACATATGGTTAACGGTGCTTGGCGTATAATGCTGGTACACCCCAGCTCCTAAAAAGTTTACATGAGTGGTAAAGTTAGCATTTTTCGAAGCTAATCCGCCCATGAATTTTACTAGATCTGGCTCAGATAGCGCTTCGTCTATTGCTAATTCTCTTGGAAAACGTACTTCTTCAGGTATATCGGAAAACAATTCATCCACGCTGGAAACACCCAGAAATTCCAGCATCTCTTTCTTATCTTGCTCCGTAGTTGGTAGATAACGATATGTCACGGATGGTTCCCCCTCTGATTTAACTTCTCGAGTTCCTTACTTTTTAGGTCGTTTATAAAATGGAGTGGCGATAATTTTAGCACGCAGGCGTTTTCCACGTATCTCTACTTCTACCTCATTGTCGATAGTAGCATGAGCAGTTTGAATCAACGCCAGACCTACATTCTTTTTCAAAGTAGGCGATTGTGTCCCAGTAGTAACCTCTCCAATCTGTTCATCGCCAACAAATACTGGATAATGTGTGCGAGGAATACCACGATCAATCATTTCTAATCCAACTAGCTTGCGTAAAGCCCCGTTCGTTTTTTGCTCCAACAACACGTCATGTCCAATGCTTGGCACATCTTTATCTACTTTAACTGCAAAACCAATACCCGCTTCGATTGGCGTAATGTTCTGGGATAGCTCTTGACCGTATAATGGTAGCTTAGCTTCAAAGCGTAAGGTATCACGTGCACCTAATCCGCATGGAACCAAGCCATCCTCTTTGCCATTTACCAATAATTTTCCCCATAGCTCAATGGCATCAGCTTGATCCACGTACAGTTCAAAGCCATCCTCTCCCGTATAACCACTACGCGATACTAACGCAGTAATCCCATCAATGGAAACGTTTTCTTTAAATTGGAAGAACCCGATCTCCTTGAGGTTCATATCCGTCATTTTCTGTAGAATCGTTTCAGCAAGCGGACCTTGAATCGCAAGCTGTGCTATTTGGGATGAGATATTTGTAACAGTGACATTTTCTGTTAGATTTTCCTGCATCCAAGCAAAATCCTTATCAATATTGCCAGCGTTAATTACTAGCAAGTAATCATGATCTCGTTTTTTATAAATGATTAAGTCATCAACAGTACCACCATCTGGATAACACATCGCTGCATATTGAGCCTGACCGTCCTCTAGTTTAGATACATCGTTCGTAGTCAAGCGTTGTAAATAATACAGGGCACCTTCCCCTTTTACTTCCACTTCACCCATGTGGGATACATCAAATAGGCCTGCTTTTGTACGAACCGCTTCGTGTTCTTGCGTGATGCTACTAAATTGAACAGGAAGGTCCCAACCGCCAAAATCAATGGTTTTGGCCCCGTGTGTAGCATAGATCGGATACAATGGCGTTTGCTTCAGCTTTGACATGTAACCACTCGCTTTCTTCATCTCTTTGTTTTTCACCTAAACGAAACTTGGCGCCGGCAGAGTCTTGTTGCTCTTTTCCTATCTTTTTTGCATCATGATCATTTTTGATAGCACAAAAAAAGACAGCGAACCTGTAACAGCCAACGCAAATAAGCGCCCGCTCTCCAAGCTCTCTGTCCCGGTACCTGAGAGTTACCCTACTGGTAAGTAGGTTTCCCCTTTGGTGGCTTCTATGAAAAAAGCTCTCTCCAGAGGTGCGTCCAGTAGAGGTTCTTTTGCCTGAGAGATTCACCATTCCTGGTTTGCTCCTTCGGCGCTGCACAGATATTACTCGCAGTCTCTCCCTACTACCTTCATTCGCAAAAGAAGGGTTATTGTACATAAAATCTATGAAAGAAACGCATACTATAACGTGTCTTCCTGTCTGTCTCCTTTATCCTAACATGACTTTGGAAAGAAGAAAACAGAAATTTGCAAAACAGCAATTATTCATTAACGTTAAAACGCTTACATTATAAAAATGTTCGTTTTTAAATAGATTTATCTTGTGATTTCAAGATAGTAAGAAGGGAGATACCATGTATGACGAATTTCTCACTTTCTTTCGATACGAGCTGGGTTGCCCCTTTAGAAGAATTAATTCAGCAGGATGGGCCTTGGAATAAATGGGAGTTGTTTCAGCTCGCATTACAGGCAGAGGAGGCATTGGCAGTAACTGATTTTGATCAGCTTCAATGTTTAAAATACCTCCCTTATGTAGAACCCTTCCCTCATCAAATTGAAACGGCTAATCGCGTTCTGAATCAGATGAGGGGCCGGGCTATTTTGGCCGATGAAGTAGGGCTAGGTAAAACGATTGAAGCAGGGCTCATAATGAAAGAGTATATGGTACGCGGATTAGCCAAAAAAATTCTGATCCTTGTACCCGCTTCCCTTGTCATACAATGGACCAAGGAGCTTAATCAAAAATTCAGCATCCCAGCCATGCCACAAAAGAAGGAGTACATGTGGCGCCAATATGATGTGGTTGTGGCCTCCATTGATACTGCTAAACGGGACCCTCACCGTCGGCATGTGCTTGATATTGATTATGATATGTTAATCATTGATGAGGCACACAAGCTAAAAAATAAACGGACGAAGAATTATCAGTTCGTGAAAGAAATTAAGAAAAAATATTGTCTGCTGCTGACTGCCACCCCTATTCAAAACGAGATGGATGAACTCTATAATCTAATCAATTTACTTCGTCCTGGGCATTTAGGGCATACGCAGTCCTTCTCATCCACCTATGTAGATGGCAAACGCCAAGCTAAGAACAGTGGTAAATTGCAAACGGAAATCAAAAAAATCATGATCCGCAATCGCCGCAGTGACGGAGGAGTTCATTTTACTCCGCGCCGTGTTCAATCTATCCCGATTGAGTTATCTGTTGAGGAGCGTGCGCTTTATGATGGCGTTACTCAATTCGTCAAGGAAAGATATCAGCAGGAGACGGGAAAAGTCAATGCTCTAGCTTTATTAACCTTGCAACGAGAGGTATGCTCAAGTCGTGAAGCTGCCTTCATGACGTTATATCATATGCATCAAAAAGCTCCGGAGGACTCTTTGAAACGGGCGGAAATCATGCGTTTAGTCGATATGATCAAGCAAATTAAGACGCATTCCAAAGCGACAAAAACCGTAGAGCTATTAAAACAAATCAATGACAAAGTGATCATCTTTACCGAATATCGTGCTACGCAAAACTATTTACAAAAATATTTAAGCGAAAACGGTATTACATCGGTGCCTTTCAGGGGAGGCTTTAAGCGTAGTAAAAAGGATTGGATGACGGACTTGTTTCAAAACCGGGCACAGGTACTCATTGCTACTGAAGCTGGCGGGGAAGGAATTAACCTGCAATTTTGCAATCACGTTATCAATTATGACATGCCCTGGAATCCAATGCGCATCGAACAAAGAATCGGACGTGTTCATCGACTCGGTCAAAAAAAGGATGTGTTTATCTATAACTTATCCACCACCGATACGATCGAAGAACATATTCTTCGCCTGCTATATGAAAAAATTGATCTATTTGAAATGGTTATTGGCGAGCTAGATGATATAGTAGAACGTCTTGCTTTAACAAAATCCTTGGAGCAAAGTCTTGTAGAAATCATTATGGATTCCCGCTCCAATAAAGAAATGGCGTTAAAAATGGATAATATGGGCAGTGTGCTTCGCTCTCTACGCCAAAATAAAGAGCTGCATAAGCACCCACAATCCCTTCCGCAATCATAAGCACCTTTGCAACCGGTGGTTCAGGAAATTCTCACACCTTCATCACTTATCGAGAAAGGAAGTTCCCCCTCATGCAACAGACGGAAGTACGGGAATTTGTAGAAAAGTATTTTGCAGCCTTTCAGTCACACGTAGTTGAGAACCATCCAGACTATGTCACTGTAAAATTACCAGAGGATGTAGATAAGGATATCGGGAATCGCCCATTTTACTGGTCTTGGGTGAAGAAAATGAATATCGCTCCTCAGCCACTCCACCTTACCCTTTATTTTCCTCAGACGGAGATTCCAAAGGAGCTGCGGGCTGAACATATTCATTTTGGTTCAAAACGGCTTCAGCAAATTTTTGAATCTACTTACAAGCACGGACGTTTTGTTTGTATGTACGAAACTCCAAAGGGTATCTTGCAAAAAGCAAGTATGTCGACACGAAGATCGACAGCGTTAACTCCTTGGCTCCATTTAAATATAAAAGTTTCTTTTATCTGTGACAAAAAACGCGATTTCCTTCTTTCTCTCGGGATAAATCTACATCAAGCGCGAGTGGTTCAGGATTTTTACCCGTTTCTCAAGCGATTACAGCTTACTCCTGCTATACCTGATTATTTTTATACATTGGATCGTCGTCTGGACATTCCCCAAGCTATTGAGATGGCTAAAAGTGAGGTGTACCATTTTTTAGATAATCAAGATCATTCCTGGGCTGACCAAGCTCGCCTTCGTCTTCAGGAAGAGTTAGATATCTTAGAGGAATATTACAAGCATGCGGCACTAGAACAAGAGCGGGAGGAGGCTAAGGCTTCAAAAACAACTTCTAAAGGAGAAGCTAATGGAGAAGCCGATTTAGAAGAGGCCTCAAATGCTTCCGTTATAACCCTTACTCCACAGGCAAAGAGTCAAATCGATAAGAATATACAAGGTGAAACAAGCGAAACTCCGGTTCTTCACACGGATTCCCCTTCTCCATTGGGGCATTTGCTCTCGGTGAAGCGTCCGACACCTATCGCTGACGAATCGATCCCTGTCACACTCTCGCAATCCCCTGCAACGATGCAGGATCATTTACAAAAGGGTGGACGTATTCTTGATTTTCTACGAATAAATGGCATACAAGAAACACCAAAGGAGCAAATCGAACAAGGGGAATGGAAAGCAAGTAGTATCGAGGAGGAAAAGGAGCGACGTATGAGCGAATTACGCTGGCAATATGAACCGCGTGTCGACGTAAAGCTTATTAATGGTGGCTTGTTTTATTTATTTAATTTGCCACCAATCTAATCGGTGCGTTGCTTAGTTAGACCTGATTCTACATAGCCCAGAAATTTGTAAAACAACAGCGAAGAAATATAGAGGAGAGCTGACAGCAACCAACAAATCTTTTGATGGCATTTGGTTACAATAGGTAACGTAACCTACGAAGGGATGGTGTCTCAGTGTATGAAACTACGTTCACTAGCGAGCCGATTCTTGTTGCTACTCCTCTTATTCTCGCTTCCCTCTTCTCAAGCGCATGCTGCACAAGAAGGTCCATGGACCGTAGCTTTTACCCAACACATTCAGACTTGGATGAAAAAATTAGAAGAAAAGGATAGTCAGTTCAAAGCCTGGAAACAAGCTAGCATTGAAATCCAAGCTTTAGGTCCTGGTTCGCATGAATGGCTGGTCACGATAAAGGAAAAAGACAAACCCCTTGGCTATATGATTGTCACCGAGTCACAGGAGACAGCAAACCAAGTAACTCCTGAATTTGTTTTGATGGAATACGGACTGGGTGAATATACATTGTTTGATCAAAAGCTAGCACCAAAAGATGCGAAAGCAGAATTATATTATGATGGCTTCACATCGTATTGGCGCATACCGACAGCAGATACACATGAATATATCGATGCGAAATCCGGCGAAAAGTTTCCGTCTCGACTCAAGCCTGATCCATCCGTTATGCATCGTATCGCTCGTCAAAAATTAGTAGATAAAGAGGCTCAACTAACTTTGAGCCGGACGTTGCTATCTACGGAAACGGACCCTTTTTCCCGTATCGACTGGTTAACCGCAAGAGTGAATCGTCCTACTACGCCAAAACAAGAGCTAACCTACTTGCTCACTCAAAAACCAAATGAACCGATTGTTATTACTGCCGATTTGTTCGAAAAAGAAGTGATGGCTCCTTTTACTATCGGAACCGTTCACCTCTGGGATAACGAACCGTACATAGGTGTCTGGGACTCGGGGTTGCGTTTCTTACCTTACTCTTATATTGAACAAGTGGGAAGTATCGTACACACTTCGTCAAACCATGTAAAATAGCAAAACGGTGGTTTCTCTCCTTTCATGTGAGAGAATACCACCGTTTTGACCTTTATTCAGCGAAAACCATCATCAACAGGAGAACAGCGCTCATTTACCTGATGGAAAATTTCATCCAGTGTCATGCCCTCTGCATTGATAACAGGCGCTCCTGCAATACTCTTGGACTGATCCCCAATCAAGTTTTCATCCATACCTGTAATGACTACAGCATCTACCATCTGTTGCCAATTCCCCAATTCAACCACATCAAAACCATTACTGCGTAGCATCGAGCTTACATGGGATAATGTTTTTTCTACGGCTACTTTTGGCATAAGAACCCCCAGATGTTATTTTTTGAATAATAGCTTGATGGACATCGGGATTGCGCCAAACCATTTAGAGGACCAGGGTTCGCGCGGCACTTCACGTTGTCGCCGACGCTCTTCCTTAGGAGTCTCCAAATATTGCACAAAGCGCTTGGTCATATACTTTACGTATTCTTGCGATGACATCGCGCATCCCTCCCTTGGCATTAGTGTTGCCGAAGAAGAGCAATTTAAATCGTTATGCGGTGGTTATTTCATCGACAATTTCTTCTATCGTTTTCCCAGTTGTATCGATTTGAACCGGAGCAAAATCGTATGCCCCTGCGCGTGCTTGTAGCAGTTCTCGTACTTTTTCCTTCACATTTCCTTGAAGAAGCGGCCGATTCTGATCTCGTTCAACACGGCGAATAATCTCCTGCTCGCAAGCAGTAAGGGCTACTACTCGTCCATGCCGAAGCATTATCTGAACGTTCTCAGGTCGCAACACCGCTCCGCCACCCGTGATTATCACGCGACGATTTCCGTCAACCAATTGACGTAACACATTCGTCTCAAGCTGTCTAAAGATCTCTTCGCCATCCTCGGCAAAAATTTGGGGGATTGTTTTCCCCGTTGCTTTGACGATTTCTTCATCTAGATCACATCGCTCATAATGTAGCCGCTGTGCGAGCTGTTCACCTACTGTTGATTTACCTGTTCCCATAAATCCAATGAGAATAATATTAGTTGATTGCATGGTATTTTTCCCCTCGTCACTATTATTGAATGGTGACTGTCCGTTTTTCCTTCTGATAAGTTACTCGGTACCCTAAGCCCTCGTTTAGCAAAGCAAGTGGGAATAAGCTGCGTGCGTGCCACTCTAACAAAGGAACCGGCATTTTCTGTTCAATTCCATTTAAAACATAACGATCTGATTTTTCATGAAAAACAATGACGTTACGCTTTGACTCTGCTCGTATTGTACGGTTGGCTTGATCCGATGTTACCTTAAAACCTAACTGCTCCAAGGTTTCGCGTAGGGGCAAATAAACTACTTGATTACGGATGCGTCCCCTTGTAGCTGGATAAAAATGAGTTTGACCTATAATGATATTCACATAATACTCCGCAGCAATTGGGATAAAGCTCTTTTGATTTTGTTTATGGACATTTGGCACAAAATACTGGGCCTCAGCTCCTAAGATTTGACCTAACGCCTGATCCAAATGCTCTGGACCAATGACTTTATGCTGGTAATTGCTTTGCACCCGTTTTAAAAAGTCAAAGAATAATTGGTCCCCCAGTTGTTTTCGTAAATTATCGAACAGTAAGGCCGCATTGGAATACCAAGTCCAATCAAATTCATAGTAATCCTTAAACTGTGTCAGGTGATTCGAAAGTTTCCCATATGGATAAGCTTTTGCCAGCCTATTCGCCTCCGCCTGATACTCCGCTAATATTTTGGCCGCGGCATTTTCTCCAAAGCGTTCCCGATAATAAAAGGTAACACTCGCCTCCACTAATCCTTCGTCCATCCATCCTGTATATGGCTCAATATTTTCAACAGAATTGTACCACCACAAATGAGCTAACTCATGCGGTAACCAATGCTCTACCTGATTGCCGTTAAACATATGCTTGGCGATAATAGCCATATTCGCGTATTCCATAGCGTAGACTGTTTGATCTCCTGTCTCTGCTATACCAATTCGAGGATAAGGAAGCTCGCCCATTAATTTGCTGTAAATCGGCAGAACCTGAGTAGCAATCTCCTTTAATTTTGCCAAACGAGTTACATCTGTCGATCCAATATCCACTGTTAGATTTGGGGAGATTTTGACCGTTTCAACTTTGTATAATGGACTGCCTACCATTGTAAAATTAAGTAGCTTTTTCCCTGTAAAATGAAAAGTGGATCGGCCACCTTCATTACTGGATTTCTTTCCTCTTCCCCATGAAGTTACCCAATTAAATGAAGAGGGAGCGACCATATCGACTTCATAATCGGCATAATGATAAATGTAAGGGTCACCATATCCGATGACCTGTGGAGGCTCATACCAGCGCTTCTGCTGATCCATAGCTCCAAGCATCGGGTACCAATGTGTTAAGGTCCAAATTCCTTGATGAACACCAAAGCGAGTTGGCCCACGTGGAACCTTTGTTTCAAAAACCACTTCTAGCTGTGTTCGAGTTTCATTTTTAGCTGGGTTATCCAACACAAGGACAGGATCGCGCCGGTTATAGGGCATACTTTTTCCTTTCCAGCGAATGGCGGAAATTTTGTTGTTGTTCCATTTATAACCGTAATAATACAGATAGAGCTTCTCCGTCTGTGGATTATCAAAAGTCATAGTAACCGTTCCTGCTATTGTTGCTTGATCAGGCAATAAAGATGCCTTAATTGTATAAGAAGGATTAAGTTCTTTGACTACTGGCGGCAACAACTCTTCTTTACGAAACGGATCTACTGAGGTTGTACTATTATAAAATAAAGAATCAGATTGTAAAGAAGATAAAAACTCCTTAATCTCAGGTAATTTCATGTAGGCTCCCATCGTTGCAAAGCACACCAATAAACCTACACATACTGCTAAACTTTTCTTATGTATTGCTTTCATGTAGAACTCTCCCCACTACTTCCCAAGCCAAAGCTGAATAATAATTCCTCTACTGGTACAATCGGCTAATGCAAGAAACTTCTTTACAGATTGTAACATAGTCGATTTCTACTGTGTGGCATCATTTCTAAAAAATAAGAAGAAACGCAGAATAAACCTGCATACGGACAGGAAATACGCTGCGTTTCTTTGTTACTGATATTTTTCATCTCACCCCTATGGTTCCCTTTCTTCTCCAGTCACTACATCAATTACATGCGCTGGATGAAGTGGTGTCGATATGCTTTTACTAGCAGGAGGACTTATTCCTTTTTCCACCCATTCGACCAATAAATCAAAACATTGGTGTGCATAAGGTAGCATTGGCTGTAATTCATGCTCAGGATCAACCTTACTCCAAACCAGACCGTCCACATGATTCGCTTGTTCAATCATGTACAACCGATGCTTACTCGCTTGCCCTGCCTGCTGGATTAATTTTGCATAAGCCTTTGCATGCAGATCGGGAAAAATCAAAGCGTCCCACGTTCCAGCAACTGAAATAAGCGGCGCGTGTATCCGTCCGGTATTTGCAATTGGCTGAACTGCTTGTTTGACCGATGTAGGTCTTTTTTTATAATCATAAGAAGCAAAAATATGGTCATAGCTTCGGTCACGCAGGCCGGTTTGATCAAAGCAGAGATAATCCTGCCAAGCCAAGCGATTAGGAGCGGTGGGATCGAACTTATCTCGATAAATATTTAGGCTAACAAACCAATAGAGCTGATCATAATATGCCCATAATTTTTCAGAGCCTACTGGCATTCCAGCCTCATAGATACATGTGCGTGCCTGCTTTTGTCCGTCCCCTGTGCCATATATGGCAGCATAGGCATGTTGTACAACGGTGGTGAGCGAGCTAATCAAATTCGGAGCCTCTGCTTGCCACATCACTCCTTCCAGCTCTAGTCCTCCATCAAATAGAGCTGGCTCTCCCGTTAATTGGGGATCATCATGTTCCAGTGCATACCTCACTACATAGCCACCGTTAGAAATCCCCATAGCATAGGTAGGAACCCGATAATGTTTAGTCAGTAAACCATGAGCCGGATTGCGGTCGTCCTTGCTGGAAATCAACTGCTCTTGATGATGAGTGGTTAAGTAATCCTGAGCTACTTTTGTTACCTGTCGAAAGCACCTATGCCATTTCGCTATGCTGTCGTCCTTTGCTATCAGTGCATTCTTCACTTTTGCTAACGGATCATTTGGATCACACTTCCCCTGAGTTCCTTTATCAATAGCCACAAAAGCGTAGCCTTGTCCTAGAACATAATCACTGAATAATAAATCGGTTGATGTTTCATTACGTGTCGCCGGTACTCCAGCCACCACTAATTTTCCATTCCAATCATCTGGGATACGGATCAGAAATTTGGCATCATCTAGCATGCCATTGATCTGCTTTCCTGTAATCTCTCCCGGCTTATACATGTGATACCAGCCCGTCCCCTGCATCGGGTCCCCCCACGCTAAGGGAGCCAAGCTATCATTTCCCTGCACAATAGCTGCTTGGTATTGAACAGGATTTTTAGTAGTAAGCCAATTCCCTGCTTTGCCATCAAAGGTTTTCACTGTAACATTGCGCGCTTCTGGAATAAAAAGGGACGAAGGGCTACTTCCACCTCCTATAAAAGGAGCCATCGTTTTCAATAGTGTATGCCGTAAAGAATGAATTAACTTATTTTTCAGAAATATCACCCCGTGGCTAGAAAGGCGACCTAAGTCGCCCTTTTCTAAATTAACACACAGCAACCGCCTCTAGACAAACCTCGTTTTGCTGCGCCCAACGATGCAATTCCTTTAGAACATGTATGCAATCAGGACTTTCTCTATGAATGCAAAGCGTATCTGCGGCTAATTCAATGACACTGCCATCTACCGTTCGTACCCGTTGTTCTTTTACGAGCTGACTTGCCTGCTGCAATTGCTCCTCCTTGCTAATTAAAATGCTTCCTTCCAATTCTCGGGGGGCTAATCGCCCATTCGGCAGGTATGCTCGATCTGCAAATACTTCTTCCGCTACATACAGCCCATGCTCTAGCCCGACCTGAACCAACGAGCTTCCTGATAATGCGTACAAGATTAAATCCTCTCGAATATCCGTAATAGCGCGAACAACTGCTTCTGCTAATTCTGGCCGCTCCGCTGCTTCATTGTACAGAGCTCCATGCAGCTTCACATGATGCAATGTGCCTCCCAGTGCTCTTGTAATTCCTTCCAAAGCAGACACCTGATATAACACCAGCTCATATACTTCGCGCATGGACAAATTCATGGAACGACGACCAAACCCATGAACGTCAGGGTAACCGGGATGAGCTCCTATTTTTACACCCTGCTTCAGTGCTGCTTCAACCGTACGGCATATCACATGCGGGTCCCCAGAGTGAAAGCCACAAGCAATATTGACCGATGTAATCCAGCGTAAAATTCCCATATCTTCATCAAGTCGATGACGCCCAAACATCTCTCCCATATCGCAGTTAATATCTAGTTTCATCCTGTCTTTGTCCCCTCGCTCTCTCTTTGTCCATATAATTGTAAGCGCATTCAAACAAAGCTGTAATATTTTACCTTACCTTAAACCTTATTTCCTTATCATACCACGTGGCCCAATTACAAAAAAGTGAAACAAAGTTCACTATTTATTTACTCGCGCCTTCACCAGGACAACATGAAGAAGAATAAAAAAGACTTTTCCCATCACAACGAACTGATTGGATGAGAAAAGCCCCTTTATGTTTTACAATCAAAAGCTCTGCTAGCTAGCTTTGAACCGGGATAGGCTTTGCTGCCGGATGCTCCGATTTGGCGATAGATGTATTATCGCTGATTAATGATTCAGCCAAAGCCATCAGTTGATTTTTCTCTAATTGATAGTCAAATTCCTTCGCTTTATCCGGCTTCGCATTGTTATACTCAGTTGGGATTTCATGGCGATGTGAACGTTCTACCTTTAGTACAAAGTGAAGCCGTTCTAATTGTGATATCACTTGCTCAATTTCTTCGGCATCCACATACATGGCAACGTAATTGAGTCTTTTGGATACGTAATGAATGGTGCCGAATTTTCGTAAATTCTTCGCAACACGAGGATTTTTAATCCAAACAGCTACTCCCAATCTTTTCAGTCTCATCGTGCCCTGAAAACTCCTTCCTCTACTGACAATCCTATGTAATCAGGCTCAAACTACGTCTTTTGCTAAAAGACGTAGTTTTATGAGCGCTGTCGTATTTTTCATTAAGCGTGTTTCTTTTCTTTATTACCGCAACCACAGCTGCCACCAGTACCGCAACCGCTGGCCATTGCCTCCATAATGGGGTTATTGCTAGGAACTTTAACACTCTCTGATACAGAATCAGCTATAACACGACCTACTTGATACAATAGCTGATCTAAGCTTGCTTCTGCTTTCTTAAATTCACGAACAGTTGGCAACGCTTCATAAGACTGCTTTAATTCTCTTATCTCAGCCATTACCTTGTGGAAATCTGGGTGGTACTTACCAAAACGTTGCACTTCTTCATAGTCTAGCTTTTTACGCTCAAAGCGCTGGATATATAGTAAGACTTTCTCGTCATTTTCCATAGCTTGCTTCGTTTGTAAATAATCATTCACTTCTTGTGATTCATTTATCATAATGGCTAAATGATCAGCCTCATACAACAAGCTAGCCATATCTAATTCACTTGGTATATCTATCATGTTTTACCTCCTTTACAGGCAAACCTACTATTATTTTAGCACGAAACCCCTCATGGAGGCACAGGAAAGATTTAAACATCACACATTTTTTACTTGGCTTTCCTATAAATATGCTGGAATCAGGATACGTAGCCGTGATATCTCATCCACTTTTTCTTTCCAAAATTTATCTTTTGACATCATACGTACTTGCCAGTACCCATGTTCCAATTCCACTTCCTGTACTCTGCCCGTCCATTCATCTTGTCGATGGGTTTGGCATTGTACCTCTAATCGAAGCTCCTGTGCTCGTTTTAGCATCAGGCGTATCGTATTTGGATGATAGCCTTGATAATGTTCCGTCCACATTTTTGGTAAGGCTGATAGACCCGGGATGGCTTCACCGACATCAGGAAAAACATTTTCAACCTTGAAATCAAGAAAGGCTGTTACCAAGGGGAAAAAGCCTTCACTATCTAGGTTTATCTCTGATGGAATGAGATTGTTATCCGAGTGAGCCTCATCGAAATGGGAGCCTAAAGCCTGGAAACGACGGATTTCCCCTGACTGCGGCTCATACCCACATTCCCTAAGCAAGGAGATAAATTCCTCCAATTTACTTTCAGGAAGTAAAAAAGCTACAGGCGAAATGACCTCCGATATAAACGGGGCAAGAATTCCTATATCACGTAATTCAGCTAACAATGCAGGGCTGGTTGTTTTAAACCGAATCACCTTTTCATAGGAGAGCTGTTTCGCGTCCTCTGACCATTTTATGAGGAGTTGAGCAACAGAGTCCGGCACTGGATGGGCTGTATGCTCGTGGAAAAATTGAAGGATTTGGTCAACACTTCCTCCTGTTGATAAGTAGGTCTGCACACGTTGGGAGGTTACATTGCAGGTAATAAAATCCCCAGCTACATTCATTTCTCCCAAACGGCTTAGCTCCCAAAGCTGAGCTAACATCATACCCGGAGGAACCATGACTTCACCAGTCGAATCCAAATACCATTTAGGCTGATGATCCCCCTGATCCTGATGATAGGGATTATGGCGAATCCACAGGTTTTGTTCATTATCTTCGCCTAATTGAATGAGTCCAAAACCAAGCAAAGGATGTAACCAGGTCTTTTTCAATTGCTCCTGGGCCTGTTCTGGTAGCCTATAACCTATCTTCGTTAGCTTAGAAAGAATCTCATCTATCCTGTACCATTCTTTATCCAGTAATTGCAATTCAAATAGAAATCCTTCTTGCCATGACTCCTTTGGCGCATAGTATCGTAATAAGTTTGTTTTGATATCCTCAAGCTGTTCCACATTTTTCTTTCGTAACCAATCATTTAATATTGCGGGATGCAGGCAAATTCTTTTATCTTGTAAATAGACAAGCCGCATTCGTAAGGATAGATCAAAGAGAAAAGAAACGGGCGTTTGATCATCTACCTTTACTTCAGACGGCAAAAGACTAGAAAACCACCCCCGCATATGTTCATCTCTCAAAGAAATGCGATCCATCCATTTGAGGAGCATTCGCCGGGGTATTCCATTTTTTTGTGTAAGAGAAACCGATTGTTCTCTTAAAAACAGCAGAAAGGCAAGCATATCCATATGGATACCGCGCCCTGCTGGAAGTGAATAGGAAAATACATGCGGGATGGCTTCCTCTTTTACTGATGGTTCTATCCCTTTTTTGTGTGTAAGGCTACTAAAGGCGTATATATTTTTACGTAATTCGAATGGCATCATATAGCCTATCTCGCTCCACATTTTTCGAACCGTATAAATAATACCTAGTCGACGTAGCTTTGTAAGACCTGCTGTTAACAGAATATCTTGCTGAGTAATTGTCTCAAATTCACGCTTACGTATAAATCCCTGTTGCGCATTTGTATAAAAAAGAGACACTGCTTGACGCTCGTGCTCTGTGAGTGCTTTCCATAATGATTGACAGAAGCTTGCATCCTGTAGTCGGTTCATTAAAGATTTGCCGCATTTGATGTTTAATCGCCGGTTCTGTTCCTGGATAATCTCTTCCATTGTACGTTCTGACAACATATCCAGACATTTATATAAATTCACAAAGCTCACCTCTATTCGTAACGGTAGATGGAGGAAATCATAGGAGGGATAGAGAATGAAACATGTATTAGCAGGCCTATTGCTAATGGGAGGAATCCTGATCTCCTACATCAACACGACCCCAACTGCAACAGCTCAGGATATCTCTTTGCCTCACAATATTCAACAGTCTAACCAAAAAGGAGTTGTATCTATGAATGATTTTAGCACTGCTCCTACTTCCTACCCCACTTCTGTAGATCTGGCGCTTGCCGATATACAAGAACAGGGTGGCTATCGACTGATTCATGAAAATGATCTCACCTATGTAGCCATTGCGCTTGGTGAGCGCCCTACCAGTGGCTATTCTATCAAGGTTGACAAGGTCCAGCAAGAGACTGACGGAACTTATGTCATCCATGTCGTAGAAGAGCGACCTCAAAAATCAATGCTGCTTCAAGTAATTACCTACCCAACTACGGTGATTACCTTACCTCAAGATGCACAACACGTAACCATAAACTACCTATAATAACGAACGACAGAGCGAAAAGGAAAAAGCTGTGGATGTCTTCATGGACTCCACAGCTTTTTCCTATGTAGGTGAAAGCCTCATAAGACTCTCTTTTTCATTTGCTTAGTTGACTACGATTTCAAAGGTCTGTTTGACACCATAGGATTCATGGTTGTTATGGGCTAATTCCACTTCTATTTTGTGCTTTCCGGGAGCCACATCCGCTAAGGTAAATTGCGGGCCAAAAATCTTGGCTATTTTCTTCCCATCTACATACAAATGGACATGGCCTTCACCGTCTTTATTTTCTTTTCCCATGTTTTCCAATGAGAACCGGAAATCTTGAACAATCATTTTTAATTCCAGATCATTGCCTTTTACTTGGTGTTCCACGACAAGAGAGGGCTTCTTCACTTCTTCAGCAAGTACATGTGTCTGATTGCTGTGAGTTGCCTTTTTTCCTTCCAATGAATGCAATCCCATCATGGATAGCTCTAAAATAGCTACAAACAAAATAAATAAGTAAAAACGACGTCCACGCAATTTTTGGATCATACAGGACACTCCTTACTTTTTGGTGAATATAGCCCTAGAGTGCCCTGTTTTTCCCTGTTTATGCTACAATCGTCTACTTCATTGATCAGTTCGTTAAGCGAATTTTATTCTCTTGTAAATTACTTTCTCAATAGCCTCATGCTATTAAGAATAACAATCATGGCTGCTCCTGTATCGCTAATGACGGCCATCCACAGTGTGAGCCAATTTGGGATGATCAAAAGTAGTGCAATGGCTTTGATCAACAGAGAGAAATAGATGTTTTGCTTGATAATCGCTAACGCTTGTTGGCTAAGTCTAATTACATATGGTAATTTTTCTAGGTCATCAGCCATCAATACAATTCCTGCTGTTTCCATCGCAGTATCTGTCCCTGCTCCTCCCATCGCAATACCTACATCAGCAGTAGCTAAAGCTGGGGCATCATTAATACCGTCACCCACCATTGCGATCGTGCCACCTTCTCGCTTTTTCGCTACCTTTATTGCCTCCAGCTTATCCTCTGGCAACAATCCTGCTTGTACGTGTCCGATCCCCACTTTTTGAGCCATATGCTGTGCCGCTCCGGCATTATCTCCCGTCAGCAACAAGGTTTTTACGCCAATGCCTTGCAATTGCTGCATCACCTGTTGGCTAGTTGGGCGAATGGTATCAGATATGATGAGGGCACCCCAAATTTCTTTTGTTGTTCCCACTAATACAATCGTTTTGCCAGCTTGTTGCTCTTCTTTAATCTGTTCTTGTAAAAGGCCAAGCTCAACATTATATTCGATAAACAGCTTTTCATTCCCAGCCAAATACGTGATTCCTGACAGGGTAGCACTAGCACCCTTACCAACAATGGTTTGATGATGATCAGAATTCTGCGGGAGAATCCCATTTTCCCTTGCCTGCAACAGGATAGCTGTAGCAATGGGATGATGTGAGGATTGCTCGATCATGGCTGCCTTTTCAAGAATTTCTGTCTCTGTACGTTCCTGAAGAGTAAGAATTTTTTCAACCTGTAGTTTTCCAGTTGTGATCGTACCCGTCTTATCAAACGCCACTTGTTTTAAATGACCAATCATCTCCAAGGCGGCTCCACCCTTAATAAGCACACCATGACGTGCCGCACTGCCAATAGCTGACACTACTGCAACTGGAGTCGAAATCACTAAGGCGCAAGGGCAAGCGATTACCAATAGCTCCAAGCCACGGTAAAACCAATGTTGCCACTCTCCTGTAAATAAAGGAGGCAAAATAATAACAGCTAGGGCCACTACAATGACAATGGGCGTATAAATTCTAGCAAATTTCTCTACGAACTGCTCCGTCGGTGCCTTCTTCTCCTGTGCTTCCTCCACTAAATGAATGATGCGAGCTAACGTCGAATCGGAGCCGATCTTCGTGACTTCCATCTCAACTACATCAGTTTCGTTTATACTACCAGCAAAAAGAGTGTCACCTACGCCTTTGTCAACTGGCATGGATTCCCCAGTGATCGGCGCCTGATTAAACGTTGAAATCCCTTTAACAATAAACCCATCAAGAGGAATTCCTTCACCTGCTTTGATTAACAAGCGCTCTCCAACTAGTACATCTTTTACTGGGATACTAACCCATTCGGCTCCTCTATAAACAATCGCTTCCTTTGGTGCTAAACGTAGCAAGGAGCGGATAGATTGACGCGTTTTATTGATAGATAGGGTTTGCAAAGCGTTCCCAAGTCCAAATAAGAAAACAACCGTTGCCCCTTCTAACCATTCCCCAATAAAAGCTGCACCTATTGCCGCTAAGCTCATCAGCAGATTCATATCGGCCGATTTGCTTTTTAGAGCATACCAGGCGGCTTTTAATGGCTTTAATCCAGCAATCACCATAGCTATAGCATAAGCACTATTCCCCAGCAGTTCTAACTGGAACGCATGCAGTATAAGCCCTGCCAGAATAAAAAAACCTGCTGTTCCCGTACGCCAAACCGCCTCATTTCGCCACCAAGCTTCCGGTTCAACACTAGCCAAGCGATCATTTCCGTCTTGATATGTACCTTTGTAACCCGCTTCCGTAATAGCTTGGAGAACTTGTTTAACATTAGCTTTTTTACCTAAGCGCATTTTAGCTGTGCTAAAGTTTACTTCTACTTCAGACATGTTCAGGCTTTTCTGCACATGCTTCTGTAACGTCAATGCGCAGGAGCCGCAATCCATGCCCTCAATATGATATACCTGTGCAGCGGGTTTATTGGTTAATTCATTCGTCGACATTTCATGTTGGGCTGAACAGCATCCTGTAGCGTGTGAATGTTCAGCATGATTATGGCCGTGATGAGTGTGTTTCTGATGTTCGTGATCGTGACTATGATTTTTGTGATGATGTTCTTGATGCGAGTGACCTGCATCTTGACAATGCTCGTGCTGATGGTGATCTGCATGGGAATGCTGCCCCTGTTCACCACAGCAAGTTTTCGTTACAATTTCGTTATCTTGATGTTCTACGTGAGAATAATTGGAGTTTTTTTCTTGTCCATTATGCTTATGATTCAGATTTTTCCTCATCCCGCAGCACCTCATTTTCCGATCTCTCTACTCGTAGTGTATCAGATAACATTATAATATTCAAACAACCATCTAAATGTTATTCCTTTGATTTTCTAAATCCTGCTTTTATTGCAGCTTCTTCGGTATCAAACCACTCTTCTGGTTTTGTTTGCTCATAATAACGTCCACCAGGCACATGATAAATTTTTTCACCCTTTGAATTAATATTTCCTTTGATTTGTTGCTTGCTGTTGTCTTTTTGCGAGCTACTTTCCTTTTGTGAACTACTTTCCTTTTTATCAGATTGATTCTTTTGCTTCTTCGAGGATGTATTCATTTGCTTATCCTGGTCCGCTTTCTGATAAACATCTAATGCCCAGAGCCCTCGATTATTTTCTCTAGCATCCTGTTCTGCCTTTAAGAACACTTCTGCTTGGGCTACATTAGGTGGAACTGTCATGATGCGAGCGTATCCTTCATGTACAAGATGCTCATTATAGAATGTGCCATCTTCTAAATAAACATAAGCTAATAATCTTTGATATTTATCGAAAGGCTGAACATCGAATTGAAGAGTGACCTCCTTGCCTTCTAACATACTTTTCGAATAGTTACTCGCTTCTTTTCCATATGGCTGTACAGGAGTATTGGGCTTTACCGTCTCTGGTGTATCCACTCCGATTAGCCTTACCTTATCGCCTCTTGTTGTTTTAAAGGTATCCCCATCGACCACTCTCTCTATTTTAACTTTCATTTTTCCATTGGGAGTAGGCTCGTTGTTTTCTTGGCTGTCTTTGTCAGTGGCGCATCCACTAACCGCCAAGGCAACACCAAGGGAAAGAATGGCTAATAAATGCTTCGTTTTGGCAAACATTGTTCTCATGTACAAATCCTCCATGCTTTTTGTTTATTTCTACCTTTCCCATCATACCAAACATACGTGCTTGTCTACAGTTTTTCTATTCTTATAAAGCAAAAAACGACCCACAACATCTTGGTAGGCCGCCTTTTTATCCGGTCATTATTCCCAGTCCCAATCAACGAGTAGTACAAATAAAACCACGACGATTATGATGATCCATATCAGTTCCTCGTTATCTCCATTTAAGAAGTCAAAATCGAAAAAACCCATGTGGACCCTCCTTTCCTCTTCGTTACAGCCTATGCGAAAAGGGATAAATTGGGTCCAAAAAAGACAAGCCCAAATATTATGGAGTGACACAAAAAAATAAAATAGAAAAAGACACTCGTTTTTCGAGTGCCCACAAATGCTCTCTTCATTTTAAATTTTAATGGCGTGAAGCTGTTTCCGAAATCTCTGCTAACGCTTCTCCAGCCTCATCTTGTAAAATGTTGCGGATTGCCATGTCTCCAATCGCCACAATGCCAACTAATTTTCCGTTATCAACTACTGGCAGACGACGAATTTGATGCTTGGCCATCAGCTTAGCTGCTGCATCCACGGTCATTTCTGGGGTACCAAGCACGATGTCTCTACTCATAACCTCTTCGACCTTACTAGAGCCTTGATGCTTTTCAGCAAGACCACGAATGACGATATCACGGTCTGTAATTACTCCGATAACATCTTTTTGCTCATTCACAACTGGGATAACGCCAACGTTCCAATCTCTCATTTTCACCGCTACTTCATATACATTATCTAATAATGTAACGGTAGCAAGATTCTCGGTCATGATTTCACGTAATGTTCTTTTTGCCATTTTTCTTCCTCCTTCCGTACTTAAACAAAGGTTAGTTTCCCCCCTCCTGTATTCTTTCATGCAATCGAGCTATTTTTTACGTCTCATAATCATTGCACAATCAGGAAAAACCTACTATCATAAGGGAGTGAATATCACGAAGGAGGAAGGCAGAATGCTTCTCAAAGAAACGGGAATCGGCGGCCAACAAGGAACTCTAGCCGACTTGGACATTGCTATGGATAGCTTAGGTTTCACGCGTTTTGCTTGGGATTATACCCATGCAACCTACGATTACAAGCTAAAGGATAGAGACACCACCTACTATCTTCGCATTCAAGCACATTGTGTAGAAGGCAAAATGGAAGATCCAGACACTGTATTAAAATTGGACGAGCCATTCATTGGCAAGCATCTGTTCCCACATGGAATTGATTATGACTGTCCTATGCCAGATGGCGTACTCAACAATGCAAAACAGATTTTACAAGGATTAAAAGACAAATTAGCATAACAGTATGAAGGTTCAGTTTGTTCAAATACTTTACACAAGCAGAGAGGACATACCCACCTCTCTGTTTCATTTCTAGGGGTGATTTCTTTTTCAATGAAAACTCGGGGCGTACCAGATTTTCTCCTACTTTTTTTAACAGTGCTACTTGTAGGCTTTGGCATTACGATGGTAATGAGCTCCAGCTACATCTATGCTCAAACCGGAATATTGACATCCAAAGGTTGTGATCAATGTCTAGGTGACGGTTTGTACTTCGCAAAAAGACAAATCATCTTTGCCATCTTGGGTTTGTTTCTTATGTTCTTTGTTATGAACATCCCCTTCTCCTTTTATAAGAAAAACTTCCTGTTGATTGCCGTCGGTAGCTTTTTTTTACTTCTACTTGTTTATATTCCTGGATTTGGGAGCAAAGCTAACGGTGCGCAATCATGGATTAAATTAGGCTTTATGAATTTACAAACCTCAGAGGTTGCCAAGCTGGGATTAATTCTGTATTTGTCAGCCCTCATCGCCAAAAAGGGAGATGCCTTCCGAAGCTTCAAAACAGGTTTAATACCACCTTTGACAGTTACGGGTATTTTCTTTTTGATGATTATGGCCCAGCCGGATTTAGGAACTGCAGCCATTATTTTAGGAACGGCTGGGGTTATCTTAATAGCAGGTGGAGCTAATATTAAGCATATCTTTTTGCTTACGGTCCCTCCATCTACTCTGTTTATTACTACTTATATCATGGTAAAACAACATGCTTGGGCACGATTAACCTCTTTTACTAATCCTTGGAATGATCCATTAGATAAAGGTTTTCATATGGTTCAATCCCTCTATGCTATTGCACGAGGTGGAATCTTCGGTACAGGGTTCGGGAAAAGCTTGCAAAAGTATCTGTATCTACCTGAGGCATATACCGATTTTATCTTTTCCGTTATTGCTGAAGAGATGGGGCTAATCGGTACCTCTATCTTCCTGCTCTTATATCTGCTGTTAATCATTCGAGGACTGCAGATCAGCTTACGATCAACTGATACCTTTGCTACGCTGGCTGGAACAGGAATTGTTACCATGATTAGCATTCAGGCAATGATTAATATCGGTGGTGTAACAGGTGCTATACCTTTGACAGGTGTACCCTTGCCATTTATCAGTTATGGTGGATCATCCCTGTTGATTTGTATGACGAGCATGGGAATCCTACTAAGTGTATCTCGTGATGTTAATAGACAAAAAAATGCCCAGAGCTCCTCGATGCAAGGATAGGTTTTTCCCCTTCACAAACATAAAAAATCCAACGACAGCAACAAATTCGTCGTTGGATTTTTTCTATTTCTGTGTATACCTATGCTTGATTCTCGTTATTCAATCGTGAGGCCCTCGACGCGTACGTTTACTTCATAAACCGTCAATCCTGTTAAAAACTCCACTGTTTCTTTTACTTTCTCTTGTAGATGCTGGCAGGTCTTGCTAATGATAGTTCCGTATCGAACAGAAACCCATAATGTAATAGAAGCACCCATGTCTCCTATTTCGACCATGATTCCTTTTGCGTTATTCTTCGCACCTAATCGCTTCGTCCATTCATCATAAAATGTAATAGAACCGCCTACAGCTACCTCTTCAATCTCTTGAGCCGCTACTCCTGCAATAACTGCAACTACTTGATCTGCCACTCTGATTTGGTCTTTCACGGAATCCATCCCTACCGCCTCCTTATGTGAACCGCCCTTATGTAGCGCTACTTACCTGTTGTACATAGTTTACCCAACTAATCATGTGCTGCTTCAAAAATGTTTTTCTTTTATTATAACGGGTTTCGGCAAAGGCTTGAAGCACTATTCTCGAAAATTTTACCAGCTTTTAAACCAATAGAAAATCGGACAAACTACCCTTACAAAACGAACTACCGTTTACTAACGTAGCTTTTTTACAAAAGGGAGGCATACATACAGTGCAAAAAGTTATGTATTGGTGTTTCGGAGTAATCTTGTGTACTGCATTTCTGGTTAGTAGTATTCCAAGTATCACACAAGCATTTACCATGGGTCCTACCTATAAGGAAGGAAGCACAGGTACCAATGTAAGAGAACTACAAGAGAGGCTTAAACATATTGGTTTTTACACAGGAGATATCGATTCTATTTTCGGTCCTCGCACAAGAAATGCTCTGCGTCTTTTTCAATATGAATTTGGCATGACTATTACCGGGGAGCTAGACGATAAAACAAAAGTCCGACTGTACAATGCAACAAAAAATTATGTGATGGGGACTTTTAAACCAAAAGAAAAAGGAAATCAAGTAATCACGGCTTCTAATGGCTTTTCGACTAATGACCTGCAAATTATGGCCCAAGCTGTATATGGAGAAGCACGCGGTGAACCGTATACCGGACAGGTTGCAGTCGCGGCCGTTATTTTAAATCGTACCAAAAGCCCATCCTTCCCTAATTCACCGGCTGCTGTTGTGTTTGAACCACGTGCATTTACAGCTGTAGCTGACGGTCAAATTTATCTATCACCAGATGAAACAGCGCGAAAGGCAGTTCAAGATGCTCTAAAGGGGTGGGACCCTAGTGAAGGAGCTACCTATTATTTTAATCCAGATACAGCAACCTCTGCTTGGATCTGGAGTCGCCCGCAAATTAAAAGGATAGGTAAACACATCTTTTGTAGATAATCATGAGATTTAACCGTATAAAGATGTAAAACCTGGTATAAATCATTACCAGGTTTCTCTCTTTTTAATAGACATAATAATGTTTCAGCTTGCTCATTTTGGTCCAAATGAGTGTTGCGCCATTTTTACAAACCTTTCTTCGCTTTCAATGGTACCACAGATGCCACATTGAACAAGATAGTCATCCCCTTTATACGGCTGATGAAAAGCATCTAATTCCGTTTGCGTCAATTCTTCTACGGTCTCACCGGTTTGCGGATGTAAGCGAACATATTGGGGTTGTTGACGTATGATGGTAAATCTCATACGATTAGTGCGGCATACCGGACAGCAATAGGGAGCAGACATAAAGCACCTCCTTACGTTTTCCTTAGTTTTCCTTTAACATAAAGGGAATATGCACTCATGAATCTTGATCATCTCTGCAACAAACAGTGGGAAATAAACCGGTAAGAAATGAGGGGTTATATGGTATGAAAAGCATGCGGCTATTTTATTTGCTGGTAGGGGGAAGCTTCGCGCTGGCGGCTGGGTTTCACTATTTCACAGAAAATGAAGTATTACGGTTTATCACAGCTTCCTTAGCCATTATCTTTCTCGCATCTTGGTTAGGAAAAGCTACGGAGAATGTCGCTCATTATGCAGGGGATCGCATTGGTGGATTCTTAAACGCAACCTTTGGCAATGCCGCGGAATTAATTATTGCGTTCTTTTTAGTTAGAGAAGGTTTGTTTGAGATGGTAAAAGCGTCTATCACAGGCTCTGTTATCGGAAATCTTTTATTGGTTTTAGGCTTAAGCGTATTGCTTGGTGGTTTAAAATTTAAAGAACAAATCTTTAATAGCCAACTAGCCGGGCACAATGCTTCCATGATGACGTTAGCTTTGGTTTCGTTATTTATCCCTGCTGTCTTTATGTCTGAGCTATCCCTTAATAAGATTAACACTCTGTCGATTGTGATTGCGATCTTATTAATTATTGCGTATGTACTGTGGCTGATCTTCTCGATGGTCACACATAAATCATTTCTCACTGATGTGGAACAATACGAGAGCGAGGCTATTTGGTCAAAGCCAGTGTCCATCGTCATGCTGGTACTATCAACATTCTTTGTCGCTGTGGTATCCGAGTGGTTAGTACATAGTGTGGAAGCAGTCTCACATACCTTTGGCTGGTCAGAGCTGTTTGTGGGTGCTTTTGTCATTGCTATTATTGGAAATGCCGCGGAGCACAGTGCCGCAGTCCTACTAGCTTTGAAAGGGCGTATCGGCGCAGCTGTGGAAATTGCTGTGGGTTCTAGTTTACAAGTAGCTTTGTTCGTAGCTCCTACACTGGTCTTAATCAGTCTCTTATTCGGGTCTCCTATGAACATCGTTTTTACTGTACCAGAGCTCACAGCAATTGCCGTATCAACCATTATCACGATTTCGATCTGTCGAGACGGTAAAACCAATTGGTTCGAAGGAGTATTGCTGTTAATTGTGTATGTAATTCTTGGTACAGCCTTCTTCTTCGATTAGATCGTCCACACGTAACAAAAACTCGCTAAGGAAAGAAAGCTTTCCTAGCGAGTTTTTATTTTTTTTCGTTAAAGAGCTCGTGTAAATCGGCTAATTTGTGTTCAAGATTTTCCAGAATAGACCTGCCTTCATCTTCCTCTACTACACCTAGGCGAACAGCGAACTCGATTTCACGCGACAAACCGAACATCTGTGTATCAAGCACCTCTTCGTATAAAGGACACTGTGGCATGTTCAAGTTCTCCATCTGAACATCAATTAATTTATATATTTTATCCGCATCTGCTCTTAATAACGCTAAAGCTTTATTGGCCATATCGTTATGAATTTTTACGTCTGTCAAAACCTATCCCTCCGTTTGGACACGTCCTTACCATACATACATAGTACGTCATAACGAGTCATTTGAAAAGGGGATAACCTTTTATTCATAGTGCATAATATGTTAAACGGCTGTGAAAACGCTGCCAATAAACTCTTCTAACCAACACATTCATTGCGGCACTCTACATCCTGCGATACAATAATGAAGTAGGAAAAGGCTAACAGAGAGGAAGACCAAAATGGCAGACGTGATTGTAGTAAAGGGAGCTGTAGAATTCCCTATCACCATTGATCCAAGCGTGTGGGTGTTTGATGACCGAAAATTCGAACTGTCTTCTTATAAGGAGCAGGAGCATCTGGAATTACAAGAGACAAATAGATATATCCGTAGTGCATCCCTGCATTGGGAAAAAGAAATGAAGGAAGGCGCCACTCCTCCTAGTCAACGCAAAAGCTTGGTTGAAGAACGAAAAGTGCTTGAGGGCGATTATGCAATCAAATTTGCACCTTTTTTGGAAAATGCCAAGCCTTATCCGAACGCCACGACTCTACGTATTCACCGTGAGCAACAAGATTATGTAGATGTTTCTCTGGAAAAATCCAAGCAAATCATTCTTCAATTCTCAAAAGACGGTAAACCAATTCGAGACAAAGGACCGGTCTTTTTATATTTCCCAGAAGATCTACAAGAAAACAAGCAACCCCTACATAACATTACAATGTTTGAAGTCCTGCTATAAGCAAAAAATAAGTGCCACCCTTCCATAGGGTGGCTATCTCGATTTGCCCGTTTTCTAGTTTATGTTTGTAAGTCTAATACCTACATGACTTAAGCACTTTGAAAAGAGAGTTTCCTACGCGCCATTTCAGCTTCTACCAAGAAAATAAAATCGGCATCGAGATGAAGGGCGACTGCACGTTGATATACTTCTATCAACATCGTATCACTTAAGTATCTCACGCTTGTCACCTCCCTTTTATTCTATACCGTATTGTATCAGCTAATAAAACAACGAACAATCGTTCCGATATCCACAAGTGCTGTGGAAATCCTGTTGATAGCCTGTGGGGTAATTGTGCAAAAGATGTATAAATGTATATATACTCTTGTGGATTTCTTTTTTGAATTATCCACAAATAATTACATATTGTCGAAAAATATAGATTTCATATAAAAAAAAGACGGCCGTAATGGCCGCCTCTCTTTCTATCCGAGTCACTTTTACGTTCGATATCCGCTTTTTGAGTATGAGACTAGTGCATGGAGACACGAATAATCTCGGTGACAACAACCATAGCGAAGACAGCAAACCCGAATGAACCAGTGAAGAATAACATGTGGCGAATTTTCTTTTTATCTTCCACCTTATGTCCCTCGCTTTCAACCAGAATTCCTACTCCGGTAGTATTATATATATCCATACGTATGAGGAGCCCATTTCGTTTCAATTTTTGTTTACTCTTCTATCTCTTTTTACCCCGAATTTCTGAGTTAAATCGACATCAGCGGAAAAAATCAGCAAGCATTGATAGCTACTCTCTTTGTTTGTATTGCCATTCAAATCAAAGCTCTATTCATTTGAGTTTTTTGTTCTATGGATATCTCGATCATTTTCTGTTTTTCACCACCATTCATTTTTGGTCTTCTTTATAAATCTAATCCCTAAACAGATACTCCAATAAAAAGCCAATGCTCCACCTCATAAGTTATAGTTAAAATCCGCCAAACTACCATCCCCCCTACCATTCGTTTATCTCCCTTCTCTTTTATAAAAATGCTAGTGCAATCCCTTCTCTATCCCTAAATGATTGCTTTCTCTTTAACTCTAATCCCCCATTCTTATATTTTTAAAAGATTGCCCATCAGCAACTGCGTGCCCCGATTGACTAGTGTAACAAGCGGGTGATTTGCTTCAGAGATCGTCATCACAATAAACATTTGCACAAATTGTAAAATGTCAGTTTCGTAATGACAAATTACGTAATATACTAATCTCAATAGAATAATGATCTTTCTTAAACCATCTATTCTCTAATACATTCCTTTCTAGTCAGGAATAGATTGCAGTGTGACTTCCAAAGACCTCTTATCTAGTTTTCTGAAAACAGAAGTTTATCACTAGATGAAATGGTAAACACCCTGATTCAAACAAAAGCCAAAATATAAACCTATAGGGAATGAATGTAATGGCATCTTACATACGTGGAAAATGCCTATTACAACCCGTTCTGAATCTTATTGGTATGAAACAAGCAGAGTTAGCGAGACGAACAGGTTATTCAGCTAGAATGATCTCGCATTATGCGACTAATACCAAACTGATGTCTCCAGAAGCTATGTATTCCATTACTTCCATCATTCAGATGTACATGCCAAACTTCCGAATGGAACACCTCTACGAATGGGAATGGGAACAATAGGCATTGATGAGTAGATTTTCTACTCTCTCCTGCGGTATTTAAGAATCTATAGGTACTTAATATTTTTAAAAATATCCATTATTTGTCTTAATTTTTATATACCCAATCTATTTAAAGTATGATGTGGTAAATTAATCTCCTTATTTTCACAAAAAATAGAAGGAGGATAGGTTTAATGCACGTCTTGGAATACAACTATCAGATTGCCCAAATAGAATTGCGCCAACGTTTACAAGAAGGCACTTGATCGCAAGGGATGGAAACAAAAAGATCTTGTTTTAGCAACTGAAATTGATTCAGTCACCATCAGTCAAATCCTTAACAATAGGCAAAAAAAAATAACCCTTGCTCAATTACTCGCTGTTACTCAAGCTTTAGATTTGCAAGAAGATACTTTTTTTGAGGAGTTTTTAGGGGATTGTTTTAATGAATCGGGAAAAATGTCCCCTATTAAAACGGCTGAATTTTACATATGTTGTATCAAAGCTGAACGATATTTATTACCCAAAAAATCATGGCATTAATTAATGAGGATGCTGACAAGAAAAGACTCCTTGAAAATACGTTCAATCACTTTACTATCATCTCTTTTATCGCTCGAAACAACCATTGACACCATAAACTGCGAATTATTGATCAAATAAGTTTCAACCATTCCATTAATATATGGAATATCATCCTTATTTTTAATCTTAGAAAAGCTTGTTTACTCGCCAAAGTTAAATAAAGAAACAGAGTACCCATAGTTAAAAAGATGTACTAATGTCGTATTTGTTGCATGGTTAGTTTATACCGCCTGATTTCCGCAAGAAGTCAGTATGAACATGTTTATTATTAATATGAATTACCGCATCATTCTTTACCTTCCTGTTATTTTGAATAAACTACCCGAAAAGGAGACACCAATAGATGCCTCCATTTGCCTTATTACAAATATTTTACCTTGACCGCCCTGTCATCTCAGTTTTCCCAGTTAGAAATATTTTGGCTAAATTAATAAACATCACTCAAGAACATACATCTTTATCACATCTTTATTTTTTTCGTCGTCATCAAGAGCGAAAGAAATAAACCTGCCTGATTTATACAACTTACTTGTAAGAGTCTGATTAGAAGAAATAGGCATTCGTTGACCAGTGTTTAAATCAACCACAAATATTTGATTTATTGCATATCTATAGAAAAGAAAATTATTTTTAATTACAGGTGTATCATTTGTCAATTTTCTACTCTCACTATCGAATCTGTACTTAATTCTGCCATCTTTCAATGAAGCAATAAATATCGCACCTTCCTCTGTCCATACAAACCAATTCCCCCCTACCGTATAATCAATAACCCTATCCTTCTCTAACAAATGCAAAGGGTGAGTATTATTTTGATTAGGGTAAAAAGAAACTCGGTATTTTTTTGTGCTATTGATCTTATCAAAAATTGACTGATGTACAATAAAGCCTTCATCTACAGCATTCATTGAAGCAAAAAATACTCCATTTCTTCCATTCGATTCATCTAATTCAACTGCTGCAATAACCTCTTCTTTTCCTGTTGTCGGATTATAGGAAACGATTTTACTTATGACTTTCTCGTTCAGAAAGTCGTATTCTATCCAAGTAATGTGCCCATTTGATACCCCTAAAATAGGAGGGTCGGTTTCATTCTTAGTTATTCCTGATTTTATTATTTTTTTAGTTGTACTTGACAAATTATATGCAATGATACTCCAATGAAGTTCATTATTTAAGCCACTATCATATTCGACCCAATATAATGATTTATTAATACCAGTTAGAGAATTAGTAATCTTCCCTTTTGGGGCTACATAAATTTTTTTATAAACCTTGCTTTTTTTATTATAAGTTCCTACAAAAGAATACTCCTCTTTTGCATCTAATGTGTCAAAAGCAATTATGTCTTCGTTCACATATTCTGGGGCAACTGAAACACCTTCAACCGAGTCTCTTCTTAAATCATAAGTTCTAATTTTAAAAGGTAGAATCAATTTATCATTTTCTTGTGAAGAAAGAGTGGCTTTATCATCTGAGAACATTACGTCGGACTTCTTCATGAACTCAGACTTGTTTTCTGGGAGTGATATAGATGATTGTTTCTGTTCAATATTGTCTTTTGTATTGATAGTACGTTCACTACAAGCAGAAACTAACATTACGGTCAACAGCAGGCATATTTTAATAAATTTATTCATCTTTCACCTCTGTTAAATAAGTTTACATCCTTGAGGCTAATAAGCCCCAAGGATGTCTATTACCAAATGACTGCACTTCTAAAATGATTTTGATTTGCTTTCCAAACCCCATCAGCAGGATGCCATGTATTACCTAATGTTACACCCCTCCCACCTTGGTCAAAAGGGTCAGTCAATCTTAGCTCCCAATCTCTCCAATCATATCCAGAGGCATTTAATATATGACCTTTTACAGCCTTTTTATAGAGGGGCATATACTCAGGTTTAATAGAAAGATCCAATACTACTGGATAATCATGTTCTATTCCGTATTCAATCTTATCTAAAAACTTATATTTTTGATCAGAATCATGAGTTGTGTAAACATACTTATTTTTACTCTGATTGTCGTTAAGAACATCATCAATTAACGAAAAGTCCGTACCGTCAGTTGTAGTCCCAAGCTCCTTTGCATAAGACTTCTGACTTTTTGAACTTCCATTGATATAATGAAGAACTTGTTTAACTGTAGCAGGACCGCACCAGTAACTAGTTTCTTGTTCAAATCCTTTAATGCCAATAATATCCCTTACTTTTTCATCCTCTCTAAAAATTCGTTGGATTTCTGATGTTGATAGTTCGTGAATGTCCTCACGACTGATTTCTTTATACTTATTTCGAAAAAATTCTTCCAAATCTCCTTCCTTTTCTTCAAGAGCATCGATTTGTTCTTGTGTTTTAATATCATCGGTAGGCGTTTGGTTATCTCCAGTTCCTTCTGCAAATACTGGTGGAGTAATTAGTAGACTCGCAAGTGAGGTTGTCAATAATAGTTTAACTGCTAATTTCTTTTTAATAGCCACAATTCCCATCCTTCCTCGACATTTGAAAATAGTTTAGTTAGATCTCTATTAATATTAAATAGTAGGAAAAAAGTTTTTCAATATTAAGGGGGAAGGGACATTATTTCTTCAAACAGGTGAAAAAATATGTCCCTAATTAGTTCTATAAACACTAATACAAGCACCTCCTATTCTTTGTTATCTGAATCTTACCAATCGTTTCTTCGGATTGTATTTTTTGTAATTAAGAAACATCAGACAAATTATTACATAATTCGCACATTACTATAATAAAAAGGGTACCACTCTTTAAAAAGTGTGGTACCCTTTGGAGAAACTTCACATGATTAATGCCCAGGGTCTTCAAAAAACACTTGAATACTTTGATAGGACGCATATTCCTTTTCTGAACAATTATCCATATCAATAAATACAAATGAAGATAGAATACTGGAAAAGACTACAGAGACTATCACAAGTTTTTTCATAAAACCCCTCTCCTTTCTTTTAATGTAACAGTACTATACAATTCATTTAATCTTTCCGCAATTTCAATTTCCGTTTTTTTCTGAAAAAAAGCATGATAATAAAAAATATCCTTAGAACATTCAATTATGTCTTGATATGATCCAATCCTAGCATAAAAGGATATGCTTTTTAAATATGATTCAATACCGACGTCAAACTGCCCATTTTCAATAAGATAAGTACCTTTAAACCTATAATACTTACCTAATTGAGCATGTTGATAAGGTGTAACTACATGTAGTGGGAAGTGCTTTTCTTGAGACTTTATCAGTTCCCCAATTAATTGGGAATTTTTTATCTCAAATAATGCTTCTAAAAGCATATTAAGGCGGTGCAATCGTCTGTTACCTTCAACCTCTTCTACACATTCTGTAAGCAATGGAATAGCTTCATGATGTTGTCCTGTTTTATAAAGAATGATCGCTCTGTAATATTTTATACATTCAATTATAAAACGATAACCCTTTTTTTCGCACACATCTAGATGTGCATTAAAACTTTCGTAGTCTTCGAGGATTGCGTAAGAGTTACACATTGCTAATGCAACACTCTCTTTAAGAGTATTGATTGTTAGGTCCATTTTCATCCCTGTTTGACCCAATTCAATACATTTTTCGTATTTTTTTATATTATGTGCATGAAGAGCCATTCGATAATAAAAAATAATTTGTTCCTCATCGGATAAAAAGTCAACATAGTGTAAAATTTCTTCTCCGGTTTGAAATGTTTTTTCAAGTCTTTTTAAATCTTCTCTCTCAATTATGTATTGTTGAAATAGCCCTCTAGCTATATACATTGGTACGCCATGCTGTCTAGCATATTTTATAATAACACAGTAAAGTAACCGTTTTACTTCATCATTATTCTTGATTGTGGAAGTAAGATTATAAAGACGTTCCAATGCTTTATATGTTTCTTCAGAAGGAGACTCAAGAATTTTTTGAGCTACATGAGGAATCAATTGAAATTGCGAGATTTCGATTGATTCAATCATAAGATCAAATAAAACTTCAACACGTTTTTCAATCTTAGCATACTCCTGAACAATGTCTGTATAGGGTAGTTTCAAAACTTCAGTTATAGACCTGATTGTTTTTAATTCGGGTCGTTTGGTTTCCCCACTTTCTAATTTAGAGATTACACCCTTATTAATACTTGTTAATCTAGCAAGTTCTGAAATGGTTAAACCAAATTCTTCACGTTTCTCTTTAATTAGGTCACCCAAAGTTGTATAAACTAAAGTTTTATTTCTTTCCATTTATACCCCTGCCTTCAACTATTTAGATTAACCTTTTAAAATAACGGTATAGTCCAAATATCATATCAAAAATCACATAATATAGAATTAGACTCATATAATAATACCTTAAATGTATAATATTGTAAATAATAATAAAAATTATTTGATTGATTCATTATTTATTTTCAGAAAATCTTAGATCTTGATAAATGACAAAGCCACCTTGCTTTTTGCAGGTGACTTCATAATCAAACCTTAGTGCATTGTTTAATCTCTTTGATAAGAATCAATTATTTTTTCTTTTTTTGACCATTGAAATGAAACTCTAGAGAGATAAAAATAAAAAAGCCTTGATATACAAGACTTTTAACAAATTAAATCTATGGAGCGGGTGATGGGAATCGAACCCACGCGACCAGCTTGGAAGGCTGGAGTTCTACCATTGAACTACACCCGCATATATGATTGGTGCGGACAAGAGGACTTGAACCTCCACGGTGTTGCCACCACTAGAACCTGAATCTAGCGCGTCTGCCAATTCCGCCATGACCGCAAAATTAGGATTTGTGTAAAAATATTGTAGCACGATTTTCTTTAGAAATCAAGTAACTAACCCAAAGCCAAATGGAGCCTTTTTCCAACCTTCATGCATAATAACAGGAAAAAAATGCAAAGGTAAGGAGGAACTTGTTACGGAGAAAGGTTGTTGGGATATGGATCAAATTCTGATCGCCAGAAGCACCTTTGGTATGACGATGGGCTTTCATATTATCTTTGCTTCGCTTGGCGTTGGCTTGCCGTTAATGATTTTAATCGCAGAGCTGTTGTATCAGCGCACAAAGGACGCCGACTATTCCCTAATGGCAAAGCGCTGGACCAAGGGACAGGCCATTTTACTTGGAATCGCTATTCCCTCTGGAACGATCTCAGGTGTGCAATTATCCTTACTATGGCCCGGTTTTATGGAAGTCGTCGGCAAGGTTATCTCTCTCCCCTTCCAAATTGAAATCTTTGCTTTTTTTTTAGAAGCCTTGTTTTTATCTATTTATGTATATGCAGCACATCGTCTCTCTCCCCAAATGCGAATTGTAAGTGTACTACTTGTTTTAATTGGGGCCACTGCTTCCGCTGTGCTCATTACCAATGTTCACGCCTTTGAAGGGACTCCGACCGGCTTTCATTTAGTCAATGGAGAAGTGGTTGACGTCGACCCTTGGAAAGCATTTTTTAACCCTAGCTTTTTTGTTACAGCCGGGCATGTCGTTGTTTCCGCTTATATGACAGGTGCGTTTGTCATTGCATCGATCGCGGCCTATAAAATGCTGAAGGTCAATAAAACGTCTCGTGAATATGCCTTTCATCAAAAAGCTTTATTAGTGGGGCTGGTCATCGGTGGTACATTTTCCTTACTGACAGGGATCAATGGACATGATTCTGCTCAGCATTTACATCAATATCAACCAGAAAAATTGGCCGCGGCAGAGGGTTTATTTGAGACACAGACCCATGCTCCTCTTGTTATTGGTGGAATCACGGATGAGGCGACACAGCAAGTAAAATATGGACTTGAAATTCCTTGGCTGCTAAGTGTGCTAGCGGGAAATACACCAAATGAGATGGTCGTAGGGCTAAATGATTTCCCGCGGGACGAATGGCCTCCACTCTTTGTCCATACCCTCTTTAATTTTATGGTGTTGGTTGGTGGTGCACTCATTTTTGTTGGTTTTATCGGTTTTGCTTGGAAAAAATGGCTCAAGCATTCTCATTATCCTCGATGGGTATTGTGGATTTTTGTCCTAAGTGGACCTTTATCTATGCTAGGTATTGAGGCTGGCTGGATTTTCGCATGTACCGGCCGTCAGCCTTGGATTTTATATCGTGTGATGAAAACAGCAGATGCTACTACCCAGTCACAGGGCTTAGGTGCGCTATTTCTGTTATTCTTAGGAATCTATCTGTTCATGGCTATCGCAACAATCCTAGTCTTCCGCTATTATTTCCGCCGACATCCCATCAGCTTGGAGGGAGAAGCATGAGTGATACCATTATTGCAGTTACCATGCTGTGGGGGTTCGTCTTTATCTATTCGGTCGCTGCTTCCATCGACTTTGGTGCGGGCTTTTGGTCTATGATTTATCGGGATCGCGATCAGACCAAAGCAACCCAAATCGCTAATCGTTATCTCTCTCCCTCTTGGGAAGTAACGAATGTCTTTATCGTACTGATCGTCATAGCACTTGTTACCTTTTTCCCAGGAGCTACCTATACGTTAGGCACTGTATTGATTATACCTGGCAGTTTAATATTGCTCTTGCTGTTGTTGCGAAGTGCCTTCTTGGTTTTTTCTCATGTAGTAGAGGATTATCGTAAAATGATGTCGATAATCTCAGGCATTACGGGTATCTTGATTCCTGCCCTATTAATCAGTGTATTGCCAATCACACAGGGCGGTTATATTACCCTTGAAAACGGCTACGAACAGCTTCAGCTACTCAGACTGTTTTCTAGTCCACATGAATATATGTATATTGGGCTGGCGATTACTAGTACTCTTTTTCTTTCCTCACTTTTGCTAGCCGATTTTTCCAATGTTCTTGGCGAACGGGAAGCATTTCAAATTTATCGCAGAGATGCTCGGATTGTAGGCCCTATCACAATTGTGCTGGCCATTGCGGTCGTAATTACCATGTCCAGCGAGGCCTCTTGGATTTATGCCAATTTGCGTTCTCAGACTGGCTGGCTCGTCGCTTCTGCTGGCTTTTTCCTACTCTCTTACGCATTGTTATATGCTACATCTAGACGAAAAGGCTGGCTTAGCTTCCCACGCTTCGCTACCATTGCTGCTATCATTCAGTACCTGTTAGCCAGCTACGCCTATGGTGTAGCTCATCTTCCTTATTTGGTTTATCCAAATGTTACGATCGAATCAGGCTTCACACATCCGAATAATTTTCGGGCTATGTTTGTTGTCTATATCGTAGGATTTGCTATTCTTACTCCGGGCTTTCTATACTTCTGGCGTTTATTTATGAATGATACAAGAGAAGCCAAAAAGTCGTAATAGGCTACCTAAAAATGTAGTTACACACGCAAAAAGCCACGCAGAGTGTAGATACTCCACGTGGCTTTTTATCATTCGTTGTAGGAAACAAGAGCGATCATGCCCTCTTCATCATCAATATCTAGCTGAATGCGGGCTGAAAATGGATCTAGCTCCATCTGATCACGCAAGTACTTGCGCAGGGCCTCTAGCATATTGGCCTCAATCAGAACCTGCTCTCGCTCGTTCGCATTCACTTCTGCAGAATAACCATATTCCTCATCCCACATCAGTTCGACATTTACCTGATAAGGTTCGATCTCTCTTTTCTCGGCAATGTAAAGACAAATTGCGTTAATAAGATCCTGTTCTAATAGTCTTATTGTTTCCATCGGTTTTCCTGTTCCTTATATTTATTATTGTTTTTATTATTTCGCACCATCTGGAAGAGACGAACCACCAGCAAGACAATCCCTACTAGCATCAGGATATTCAATAATGCGGCAGCAAACGCTCCAAAACCACCTAGGTGACCTAACAGACCACCAAACAACATACCTGCCAATCCACCAAACAATAAGCCTTTCATGAAACCGCCGCTTTTGCTAGCAGTATTTGCTGCTGGTGCAGTAGTGTTTGTTTTGCTGTTTACGTTTTGATCTTGCTTTGCATTAGATTTTGGAGTAGTTGTACTTTGTGTAGGTTGGAATGATTTCGAACCAGACTTGTATCCACCACCGCGCTTTGCGTCTACTTCATGAGCGTTTATTCCAACGGTCGTAAACATTAATGCTAATGCCATGAAGACCATCAATAGCTTGTTTCTTTTCATAATAAGATATATTCCCCTCTCTTTTCGACTGATAAGTAAGGTATACGATCAGACAGGTAAAAGGTTTCACCATGTAAGAAGTTTTTTGAAGAAGAATGACTCTTCCAGCCGTGTATCGTTTTCAAAAGTAACAACTCTTTTGCAGGCTGATGCATACCAACACAATATAAGTGTTTATGCATATCATTGTAACACAGATTTCGCTTTTTTCCAGAAAAAAGCAACAGTAAAACTGTAAAAAATAATTTTCTCAATAAAAAGAGACGCTACCCTGCTAGGTCACGCCTCATCAATCTATAACGGAGAAAGGAATGCTCCCGACAGGAATCGAACCTGCGACCTCTTCCTTACCATGGAAACGCTCTACCGACTGAGCTACAGGAGCATGGCTCCTCAGCAGGACTCGGACCGTCAGCCTACCGGTTAACAGCCGGTTGCTCCACCATTGAGCTACCGAGTAATAGCCAGATAAATGCAACAATTAATATTTACCCTGCCATACTTCCCATTTATATGTCAACAGAGTTCGTTTGGCCACTTCTTTTTTTCATCCTTACCTAATTTAGAGCTCGTACCTGTCTTCTTTCATACAAATAGGCTGATACAAGGATACATCCAGCAGAATATAACCAAGCTGCCACAACATCACTGAAGAAATGCACTCCTAAATAAATTCGGCTGCATCCAACCAATAAAGGAATGGCAATGCCTATCATCGGCCAAATCCATGCGTTTGTACGCCCACGCTGATGCTTCCATAGCAAATAGGCTCCCATTCCAAAAAATAAGGTACTAAAGGTCGTATGCCCACTAGGGAAGGACCATGAGGAAGGAAGATCAATCAAATTTACATCAAAAGGCCGCTCGCGCATAATCGTTCTTTTTAGAATTTCTTTTCCTAAAAACCCAAAAGCTAGCGTCCCCAGAAAAAACCAGGACTCTATCCGATGCTTTTTCCACCAGCCTGTGACAAACAGGACTACCACAATCACTAAAATGTACACATCTCCCAATTGGGTAATAGCATGCATAATAATCGTTAAGTAGGGCTTGCGTACTTCCTTACTTATCATGATACCCCATTCATCCATCACATGAGAACCGAGCCCAATGACCAGATAGGTTATCCAAAAGAAAGCGATAAATAAAATAGCTGCTATCAATAGAGAAAACCTGCTATGAAAGGGTGAGGCGTCTTGCATCCTGTCTTTTTTCATCACTACTCGCCTCCCCCCTGTATCAGGTGCGTCAGTGCTTCCCGGAAATGTTGGTCGTCCATTGGAGTTCTAGCGTGCGGTCCTTTTGTTCGTCCACCGCCACGTCGGAATCTCGCCTTTTCATTACGTACTTCTAAATCAAATGTAATGTTATCTGAAGTGAAAATTTTACCATGTGGTGTCAGGGCTCTGGCCCCCTTCCCCATTACCATAGCGCCCAAACCAATATCCTGCGTCACCACGATATCGCCTGCTTTCGCTTCATTCGTTAAACGAATATCCACTGCTTGTGAGCCTGCATCTACAACCACATGATTATCATGCTGAAATTGATGGTTATAGCTAGCGAAGGTGATCAGCTCATAGCCGTATAGTTGACATAGCTCGACTGCTATCTGGAGAGCCTTTTTGGGACAAGCATCTGCATCTATTAAGACTCTAGATTTTTGATTCATATTATATTCCTTTCATATAACTGTATCCTGCATACATCAGCTTTTCTATATATGCAGTTTTATGTAGCATAGCTCTATATTATTTGCTCTTTTTCGTATACGATAATTATAGCATGCTTTGCTGAAGGGAGTCAGATACGTGGTACGTTATGAATTCAAACATGAGGAGCGGCTTGGCATTCTCCTTCCCTTTCTCTATTTGGAATGGGAAGAATACGATCCTGCTGAGAGGGCCGATATCTTGTTGAAATGGGAAGAAATTCGTTCTAGAATACCAGATCGCGTGATCGCTCTTGAAGCTGTTATTAACCAAAAACAAGCGGAGCTCTATCAGGAAGAGGATTTTGAACGTTCGTGTGAGCTTAATTCTGAAATTACTGAGTTAGCGAGTGCAATCAATGATCTAAACATTTGGTTTCGTATTCAGCAGGATTTTGAACCGACTGAAATACACGGGTGATATTTCTATGCTTGGGGTGTAAGCAGATCGGCGTTTTGTGTATGAAAATATGTATGAAGCTATGTGTTTCGTCCGTTTTTTATACGACATGATCACTAATACCTAATAAAAACAAGAATACCCATTGAACCTTTCTATCAAAGGGAAAATGGGTTTTATGACTACTTTTTCACGAAAGCAAGAGAAGAATCGCTCCGATTTTCAAACTAATTTTTTTCTGTTCGCTTTCAAAGGGTTTCCGCTTCATGTATTCAGACTTGTAATGCTAAATCCCGGCCCCTATTATCAACAGAATATTCAGGTAATATAAAGCTGAGGTTGGACGTACATCCAACCAAATAAACAGCGCTATAAACCCACAAAAACGCCATATCGAGTATGTATTCAGATACAACGTGCTACTTTTATCAGGCTCGAAGCCATGCAGCATTTACTTCATAGAAGATTTTCTCCTCTTTAAAATACGCCATAGCATTTGGTTTTGCCAAATACTCTCCAATTTCGGCTAAACGTTCATCAGATAGGATCACTTGACGTTGCTTTCCATTTTCATCGCGATATTCCACAGTAATTGCTACATCGCGCTCACGTCCATAATCGGCAAGCTCATTCGGGGTTTGAAAAGTAATGCGTTTCATTCTTTCATTTCACTCCTGTCTATTATTGACACTGTATGGCGACATTATGGCATTAAATGGAGCGTTGGTAAAGAGAAAATCTTTACGTAAAATCCTTCTATCCTTGCTATTCAAAATGAAGCAAAAATCTTATAGGGAAAATAAATTTTTTTTACAAGAAAAGACTTACTCCAAAACAATTTGGAATAAGCCAAGCAAAATAGATCAAGTAATGAGCAAAAATACCTTACATTTTCATTAATCTCTACCTGCTCTGACCAGATTTTTTGCAATCATGGACGGCATGGTATAAAAGGATGTCATATGATCCCCTTTTGATTTAATTAACCGAAACAATCCAAGTCGGTTGGACATGTGTGGATGCCATCCATACTGCTCCCCTTGTGGAACCGCTATATCCTCTGTGAGGTAGTAGTAGCTTTTGGGAATATCCAAGCTATCGAATACCGATAGATCCAGCTTTTGAAATAATGGCCCCGCTGGTTCTGGTGTGACGGTTTGATAAATCTCTGTAGCCAGTTCAAGATCGGCTGTATTCATAAACGTTTCCCGCCAATTTAGAAAAGGTAGCATAATTGTATTGTCAGGTGATTTTTGGGCAAGCTCCTCCCAGAGAGCCTTTCCCTCGGGTGGTATCTCGTCCGCGACACTATAGCCATTCTGTACAACGAACGCGTCCATAAACACCAGCCGTCTAATTCGCTTGAGAATCTTTTCTGCCACTTTAGAAATAACCGTTCCCCCGAAGCTATGCCCGACAAGAACAATATTACATAAATTTCTCTTCTCTATAAAATCAACGACGGACCTAACATAATCTTCGTGAGTTACCGCTTTATTTGTATCGCTACCATGTCCCGGTAAATTTGGAGTATATACTGAGTTACCCATCTGATACAGTTCCTCGACTGTATTATGCCAATAGCTACAATCCCCCCAAGAACCGTGAACTAAAACAAAGGTAATAGGCGAAGAGTCAGGATAATTATCTGGATAAGGATAATTGAAATGCTGGTGAGGATACAGCTGCCATGACATTTTTCCAAGATCGCCTTCAGGATAAAACGGGTTTTCTCTTAGACCTTCGTACATTTTTGGTCACCTGCTTCTTGTTTTGTTGCTTTTGCCTATACCATATGCCTAGTGTACGAAAGTGGGAACTTAGAAAAAATGTTACCCGGTTACTAAAGATTGCTTCTTCAAGAAAAAAAGCCGTCCAAATTGGACAGCTTGACATAACGGTAATATGACTTATTGTAGCGATTAGCATTATTTCTCTAGATGAAAAGGCACTTCCCACTGTACATTGTGGTTTTGTTTTAATACTTTATCATAGGAAATGGTAAGCTCTTTTGGAAGCTTGCCTTTATTATCAAATATCAGCTTCCCTTGTAATTGGATATTTCCATTTGGGGTGATCGTTGTCTTCTCAGAGTGGAAAACCTTATTTATTCGTTCCCCAGTTTCATCCTTGATTTTCCATCCACTCACGTTTATGAAATCTTTTGGGAAAACCGCTTCAAAATCAATACTACTTCCCCCCTTCACTGCTTTTTCGTCTTGATTATACTTTGTAAAACGGAAGAGATTCCCTTGCCCCTCAACTTTTATAGGTTCTTTTTGTAGCTTCTCTATGTTCAATTTCGCCTGAAAATTGGCTGTCTCACGTAGAAAGAGTGAGGTAAGCCTAAAGGACATTTTCTCTGAAGTAGGGGTAAACGTATGGAACCATCTATCTGATCCTTCTGCTAATCTAATACGCTCTGTGAGAGAATCTAATACATTTTTATTACTGCTTCCATTCTTTTCAGAAAGAGGCTCATCAACAGGAGGCGTTCCTCTTAAGTAAGGACTTTCCCATGCAGCCATATTCTTTCCTTGTTCATCAACAAGCTCATAGGTAAACTCTTTATCTGCCCCCTTAGCTGTTGTCTCCATAATAAGTTGAGTACCACTTGGAGCAAAAACGACCTCTTTCAAACTAATCTTTAATCCCTGAGGACTGGTATATTCCTGGTTAATCTTTTTCATTTTTGTTGCCTCTTTGGCCTTTTCCATCTCAATCGGAACCTGTATTTTCCAATTCCCATTCGTTTCACCTAATTTTTTCACAGTAAGTTCAACGTTCATTTCATCTGGTAAAGCATTTTCTTTCCCATAAAAATCGAATAGTGTCCGCTCTAGCACGATATAATCACCATGTATATTGTAAGCCCAAAAATCTGATTCCTGCTTATAAAGAGGATCATTAGCAAGCTCCTGATTCGGCTTCAATACATTTCCCTTTTTATCCTTCAAGCTAATTTCCTCTTCATCATACAACTCGCTTGCATCTAAACGATTTCCCTTGCTATCCTTCACACCAATAACCATGGCAATTCGCAAGGGATCGGCTAGAACCTCTTTTACTTCAAAAGTAAGCCCTTGATCTGTAACAGACAAATCCAAAGGTTTTGAATATCCTTTTTGTATAGCATGTATAAGACCTTTATCAGCTTTCTTGTAGTCAGAAAATAAGCTGTTTTTCGTCGAAACAACATGTATACCAGCATCTGTCTGACCGGTATACAATCCACTTACATAGGTAGCAAAAGTAGGAGAAACAAGCGTTCCTAAAGATACAACCAATGCCAATCCAGCTACCGTAATCGTCATTTTTTTCATTATGTCTATACTCCTTTTTTTCCAATTCATTTTTGGAGACAACTTATGTGGGACTGATTGTTTCAACACACTTACCGGATAAGGGTGGATTTTATTTATGATGTCTTGTTCAAACGTTTCTGAAAACGAATCGACTATCCATCCGTCATCACCAATGCTATCCAATTCATTAACAAATTGCTCTAGCTGTTTTTGACAATCGCTACAATAATCCAGATGTTTTTCTAGTTGCTCTCTCTTCGTTGCAGGAAGCTTATCGTGCATGTATGCTATCAGATGCTTTTGGCTCAGGCACTTCATAAATAAACTCCCCCCTTTTGTTCATCCGAATAAATTCATCCTTTACCTTTTTTCTAGCATAAGAAAGCCGCATTCTTACCGTACTCATCGATACACATAATTTTTCACTAATTTCTTTGTAGCTTAAATCCTGAATATAGTGCATCTCAAGAATGGTTTGATACTCGTCGTCAACACGTAATAAAAGATGCTGCAAAAACTCTTTTTGCTCCTTGTCCAGATAGGCTTTTTCAGGTGTATAGCTATCCATTATTTCAAAGGTTAGGTCACTAACTAACGGGGTTCTTTTTCGCATGCGTACCTCATCTAGTCCACGATTAATGGAGATACGATATAGCCATGCCGAAAATTTTTGTTGTGATTGATATTCTGGCAAATGGTAGTATGCCTTAATAAAAATCTCTTGAACAATGTCTTGTATATTTGATGAATGACCTAGCATTTTCGTAAGGATGGAAGCCACTTTACCCTTATATTTATGAATAATTTGAGCATAGATTTCTTTGTTGCCCTGTAAGATTTGCTCTATAATCTCCTCATCTTCCTGCATTGACTATCCTCCCATTCCAAAAAGGGGCTGCGCAGCTCTTACCTTTTTGTCTGTTCATTTATATATAACGAAAAATAAAGGAGACCCCTCTTAAACTTTTCAAAAAATTTTTCAAAACATTATAATTTGAACTATTTCGCGAAAGATACCCGATTCTATTGCGACAAAAAAACTGAACATTAATGGATAATCCTTATTTAAACCCTATCTTGCATAATAAAAGGAGTGAGGCTGGTATTCCTCACTCCTTTGCTTTATCTGTACAGCAATAAGCCCCCTTTTAAAAGCTTTAGGCAAAGAGCTTACGTGCCGTTTGGATAAACGTTTGAACGGCATTGGAAGACTCCTTCAATGAAGGAACTGCCAAACGAATGTCTCTAAATGCTTCTGGCTCCAGTTCTTTTTTGAGAACATTAGGCGGAAGCGCCCAAAGCGATAATTCCGACAGCACCGCAATTCCAAGTCCCTCCTGTACCATGCTTAGCGCTGAGTTGACGTTTCTGACCACAAATCGAATCCTCAGGTCTACTCGTGCTCGATTAAACAAGTCAACAATAGGCGGCTCGTAACCTGATTTACAGCTAATCAACGGCTCGTTGCTCAGATCTTTGACAGAGATAACTGGGCGATTTTGCAGGGGATGGTCATCTCTTATCACCGCATACATTCTCTCTCGAAATAACGGTATCGTTTCAAATTCATCGTCCGGCGGGATAATTAAACCAACATCGATTACCCGGGTTTCTAGCCACTCTTTAATTTCATCGATGGTTCCTTCATAGATCACAAACTCCAACTGAGGATATTGTTCAGCCATGACCTTAATTATTTTGGGTAAAAAGTGAGCAGACGCCACTGGAAATGCACCAACACGTATCGTGCCGATTTCAAGACCTTTTTCACTTGCAATTTCTTGGTGTACTTTTTCGAAGGACTGTAAAATATCCCGAAATAAAACTAAAATGCGTTTTCCTACATCGGTAAGCATAATACCGTTTTTCCGATCCCGAATCAGAAGAGTTACATCCAGCTCCGCTTCAAGTGTAGAGATGGAACGACTGACGGCAGGCTGCGTCATATTTAGTTCTAGACCTGCTTTGGTGAAGCTCCCAGTATCAGCAATTTTGACGAATAACTCTATTTGTGCATGTGTCATAACAAAAATGATATGCCCCCTATAAAAAACATTCATTTTATTTATATGAGAAATCATTTTATCATGTACAATGACACCAAGACAAGGAGTGACATATACATGCTTCAACAATCTCGTATAAAGGCAGGTCTATATCTCGCATTTTTGGTTCTTATGTGGGGCGTTAATTGGCCGCTTTCCAAATACGCATTAACCTATACCCCGCCACTGCTGTTCGCTGGCTTGAGGACATTTATCGGCGGCCTTCTTCTCATTTCCTTTGCTGTATGGAAACGAAAACAGCTTCATTTAAAAGGAACGTGGCATATCTATCTCATTTCCTCAGCTTTGAACATCATACTCTACTATGGCTTTCAAACCATTGGCTTACAGTACATGCCTGCCGGATTGTTCTCGGCTATCGTATTCCTTCAGCCTGTGCTACTCGGGGTTTTTTCCTGGATTTGGCTTGGAGAATCCATGTACGGATTAAAAATTCTCGGTCTTTTACTCGGATTTTTCGGCGTTGCCTCATTAACTACAGATGGGTTTAGTGGGAATATGTCAGCATGGGGGATTCTATTCGCTATCGCCTCTGCCATTAGCTGGGCCTGTGGGACGGTTTATACGAAAAAAACAGCAGCTCAGGTCGACTCTGTTTGGATGACGGCCCTACAAATTACAATTGGCGGCATCGTCATGCTGGGTTCAGGTTCAGCCATTGAGAGCTGGTCTGATATTGCTTGGAATACCTCGTTTATCATTGTTACTCTTTTTATCTCAATTTTCGTCATTGCATTGGGCTGGCTAGTTTATTTTCAACTGCTCGCAACAATCGAAGCCAGTAAGGTGGGCGCTTTTACCTTTCTCATTCCACTCATCTCCGTCATGTTCAGCGTGCTTTTCTTACATGAACAGGTGACATATAAGCTGATTGTTGGACTTTTATTGATTACTGGAAGCATCGTTTTGGTTAATTTTAAGCCGAAACGTATTGGCAAAACGTCAAAATTTGCGATGCATCGATAAGCTAGCTTGCTCTTTCTACTGTACTGTTTCACTAAATATTTTTAAAAAAGTAAATATATTGTATATCCGTGAAAAAAATCATTATTTTACAAAAAAGTAGCCAGCATATAAAGGGAGAGGTATGTAAGTAAGCTCTATGCTACCCCTGGCTTATAAAGTATGTATCTATCCTAAATTTACAGAATGCGCGTCATACCGATATGATTACAACGCCGAACGCCAACCGGAACGAACAATGACGCCATTAGTATTACTTCAAAGCAGTAGCATCCGTTCTGTAATGTTTAGGATAGATCGTGCTTTAGCACGTGTTAGTAGCATTTCATAAATTTTTCTCCGGGTTAAACATTTTACTTTTAACGTCGAAGCAATAATGCCCTAAAATATAGAAGGCGAACACCCACCTGTCCGCCATCAACGATAACTCTATCTTCTGTCTTTAGACTTGTCATATTAGTAGTGGATGTTATCAGGATTTCTCCTAGAAGGGATCGCTCCTCCTTTCGGGATTAGCCAAAAACGTCCACCCTCAACTCTCCCTGCCCCACCTGCAAAGTCCTTACGTGTGTTGGAAGCTGATGATGCCGAGGCAGTAGCAGCTCATCTCTTTTAAAAATCTTCGTTTCCTGCTGCCTAATTGTAAAAGTCGGTCAGTAGCACCGATCCGATTCATCCCCACTTAATATAAATGCTGCTTGTACTCTTGGCTGACCATGTCATCAAAGGCCTTGGCACTCATTCCCTTTGTTAATTTTGAATGAGCTAGTTGTTTCATCACCATCTCTCCCATCGTTGGGAACGTCTTTCGATCTATTTGATTAGCCGGATTCCATAATCCCGCATCCACCATTGCTTGCGAGTAAGCTAAGGTCACTTGTTGAAGTTCTATCCATATTCCTAGCGCCGGGCGTTTTCCTGCTATTGAGAGAGGTTCTAATATTTTGGCTTCCTTTACAATAGAAGCTTTGCCTTGAACATGGAGGATATGATCTACACCTGGAACAAAAAAGAGAACACATATAGATGGATTAACAAGTATATTCTCAAAATTATCGCAAATTTTGTTACCAGGACGATCGGGAATCAAAATGGTACGTTCATCTAGTATTTGTACAAAGCCCGCCGGATCACCCTTGGGCGATATATCAGCTCCTCCTTGCCTTTGACTGGTGCCGACACAAATGAAAGGAGCGTGTGTAATAAAGGATTGCATTTGTTCGCTTAGAATCGTGTGCTGGTAGAAGAAGTCACTTGCTGAAGACATCTCTGTATGATAGCTAGGTAGATAGGTTGTAGAATCCCACAGCTTGGAGCGAATAAAGGCTTTGGCACAATGAAAAAAGCATTCCTCGACATCTACCCGGATCGCTGCTGTGAGCTGCTGATCTGCTGGAAAATGGGCGGTTAGAAGTGCTTTCTCTTTAACAATGCTGGCCCTGCCATTAACTCGTAGGGTTTCGCTTACTCCTTGGATAAAAAATAGCAGCCCGATGAATGGATTCGCATTGATATTTTCAATCAAACGCAAGTAGTCGCCAGCTTCTTTTATGGGGATAAGCAAACTATTCTCAGCAATAAAACGGACAAAGCCCTTTTCCCCGCCAAACATAGACCCATGCAAGAAATGATTCCTTTGCTTAGTTGTAGCGCATACAATGGACGAATGCTGAATAAAGTAGCGGCTTTGTTCCTCTAAGCTAGGTAATATTTTTTCTAGTAAAGCCTCAGACGGCGAGCCGACTACCTCTCGCAACTGCGCTTTTGTTTGTACCGTGAAATCTATAGGTAGATTCATCTTTACTCCCTCCTGTTACAGCATGCATTGAAAGGATTTAACTAAGATAATTATACCTGAAATGATAATCATTACCAATTAAAAATATTTATTTAATTCAATTATTTCTTCTTTCAAATGGAAAAACCCTTGCAGCACTATTATTTATGCTACAAGGGTTTACCTAATTCTTATCAAGCATTTACGTTACAGCAAACGCGTTCTTTTTACCTCATAGACACACAAATCCTGAGCGATCTGGCTGTTCAGAAAAACCTCCTGCGCTTCCTGTAGCATATCATCAAGAGTAATCGGTCCGTCTTCAATATCATAACGTGGGCTCAAATGGGTAAGCAATAAGCCTTTTGCTTCTGCTGCAACAGCGATTTCTGCCGCTTGTTTTGCTGTGGAATGCCCACTTCGTTCAGCTAATTCCAGATGCTGATGAACATAGGTAGATTCGTGCACAAGCATATCTGCTCCTTGGGCTAAACGCACCATATTCTGACAAGGTATTGTATCGCCACTAAATGCAACCTTAAGGCCTGGCTGAGGTGGGTGAACAAAGTCTTTACCATGAAAAACCCTGCCATCTTCTAATTGAACAGTCCCCCCCGCTTTAAGCTGAGCATACATGGGCCCTTTAGGAATACCCGCCTCTTTTGCTAATTCAATCTTAAACGCACCAGGACGTGGCTTCTCTGTCATCGAATAGGCAAAGGCTGGAACGCGATGCTTCACCTTTGCCGCTTCCACGACAATGGTATCATCCTCGTAAATAATTCCTTCCTCCACCACTTTAATGATTAGGGGATACTGTAAATGAACGGGACTAATGCGCATGATGGCTTGTACATACTCATCAATGCCTTTTGGACCATATAGCGTAATTCCGCCTGTTTCAGCCCCGCGTAGAGAACGACTGGCAAGCATGCCAATTAATCCGTATAAATGATCGCCATGCAAATGCGTAATAAAGATCTTTTCCAACTGCGAAATATTCAGCACAGAACGCATGATTTGGTGTTGCGTACCTTCCCCACAGTCAATGAGCCACCACGCGCCTCGATCCATGAGACGAAGTCCGATACCCGATACATTCCGCTTAGTGGTAGGGGCGCCTGAGCTAGTTCCAAGAAAAACAATCTGCATGCCCTATCCACCTCCATCCTTTATGTAAAATCCACGTGCATATTTTACCAATCTTATCATATTTGGAGCAAAATTTCATCTAACCTTCTACCATTACAGTTCCGAAAGGCATCATGATTCATACCTCTTACTATTTTTTACACTTTCACCATTCACCGCAATCTGGCATAGGTTAGAGTAAAACGAAACGCCTAGGAGGTTTTATCATGAAACAATTCCTTATCCTAGGCATTATTCTTTGCCTAGGGCTTTTCAGCTTTTTGACCGGCTGTTCCAGTAGCGATACCAATAAGCTCCGAGTAGGAGAGGTTACACGCTCTCTTTTCTACGCTCCACAATACGTTGCTTTAGAAAAGGGATTTTTCAAAGAAGAGGGCTTGGAGGTCGAAGTCATAACTACTTGGGGTGGCGACAAAACAATGACCTCCCTGCTATCTAATGGCATTGATGTCGCATTGGTGGGGTCCGAGACCAGCATTTATGTCGATCAACAGGGTGGGCAAGATCCGATCATTAATTTTGCTCATCTGAAGTTAACTTTACAACAGGTAAATGAACCTCATCATTTTACTTTGAATTATAGTTAATTTGGGTTTGGCGGGAAGGCGGACTAGTTCGGTATGTACTATAAATTTACGGAATCATATCCAGAAACGTATTCAGCTCAAAAGGTTATAACGAAGACCCTGGACATTAATCATTTGGAAATTTTTCCAGTGGACACCACACTTTTTACAGAGTGGTGTTCTTTTTATTTATACCAAAGTGCGAATTATGTAATAGTTTGTCAAATTTTGTTGAGTGTTTCGCCTTTTTTCTATTTTGTAGAAAAAACAATACGGTTGGTAAAATATTGCACAAGAGGAAGAAAGGAGGATTAGAATTAGGTTTGTTTACACTTCAAAAGGACGTTCCCCTAGCCATCAAACTAATTGGAACGCCCCTGTCGTGAATAACAAAAATTGTTATTCGGATTAATTGTATCACTCAAATAAAGGAATGTGAAATGGAAAACACCCAATCGAAAGATGATTTACAGAAGCTTAGACGCTAGTTGGTCGATATGAATAAGCTGTACGGAAAACGTTACGAAACCCAGTAGGGGGCATAATTAAAAAGCCGCTTTTCAGCTATTCACTAAAGACCTTCTAGGAGGTTTACAACATGTTAATATGAGACAATCCTTTAGTTGAAAATGAAATCGCTAATGTAAAAATATCACTTTATTGAAAACATTAGGAAAATAGGCTACACTTTATGATGAACAAAAAGTTTATTAAAGGAATTGCAATTTTATCTACGGTTGGTTTTCTAGGGACTGCTATAGCTCCGGCGACCAGCGCGTTTGCTCAAGAAAAAGTGTCACAATCAGTTTCTTACCAAACTCCAATGTCACAACAAGAAATGGATAAGATTATCGAAGAAACTGCTAAGGACATTTTAGAAACTGCACCAAGGGTAGTAGTAAAAGAGCCTGCACAACTTGAAGCACAGGGTTTTGTTTCTCTTGGAACAAAGCTAATGAAATATTTTGGGAAAGGGTATGTGAAAAGGGAGTTACCGAAAAAAATATATGCTAAATTCCCAGACATAGTAAAAGAAAAACTTACAGAGGAAAAATGGATTTTCGCTTGGAACACCTATATTTTAATGGGGCCGTTGGATGAAGTGAAAGATACTGTAACTAAAGCTTTGGAGCCATATGTCTGGGGTTGGGTTGCAAAATCTTGCGGAATTATTGCACAAGGTATCGTGTATGCTCTGATTTAATAAAACAGAAAGGAGATAAAATGAACTCAAAAACTTTAAAGTTCATTCTAACTATTTTTTCTGTATATGGTACTATGCAAGTTACAAAAGAAATGAATATAGCTGATAGTTGGCTTATTACAGCGTTTGTTCGTTTCTTAATTTTTGTAGTAGTATTCTTCGTTGTTTCTATCCTTTTGGATAAAATATACAAGGATAAAGAGGAATAGCCGTCCTCTTTTCATCTTAACTAAAAAATTATTATGTGAAACGTCCGAATCTCCCTCGTATTCGGACGTTTTCTCGTTTCTAGTAACTGTTTACTTTTGATTCTCTGGCTCCTGTCCACTTGCAACCCTTACCCGAATCGACAGGCTCCTATAATTTACGTTTTCTGTTCAGTAAAATACATTCGTTTAAACCAGAAAGCTACATTGACTAGTGCAATCATGACTGGTACTTCTACTAATGGGCCAATAACTGCTGCAAAGGCAGCACCGGAGTGAATACCAAACACTCCTACTGCAACAGCGATCGCAAGTTCAAAGTTATTACTACCTGCCGTAAAAGCAAGTGTTGTTGTAACTGGGTAGCTTGCTCCCATTTTCTTTCCCATAAAGAAAGAAATAAAAAACATGAGTACAAAATAAATTAGTAATGGGATTGCAATACGAACTACATCGAGTGGTAAGCTGATAATGGTATCGCCTTTTAAGGAAAACATCACGATAATGGTGAAGAGTAAAGCAATTAGGGTGATGGGACTAATTTTAGGAATAAACTCGTTTTCATACCAGTGACGCCCTTTTACTTTTACAAGAGTAAAACGTGTCAGCATCCCTGCAAGAAATGGAACTCCTAGGTAAACCATGACAGACTTCGCTACTTCCACCATAGTGACCGAAACAACTGCACCTTCTAACCCCAACCATTCTGGAATGACAGTTACAAATAAATAGGCATACACTGAAAAGAAAAGCATTTGGAAAACTGAATTAAATGCCACTAATCCAGCGGCATATTCTGTATCTCCTTTGGCAAGATCATTCCAAACAATTACCATAGCAATACACCGTGCCAAGCCAATCATAATTAAGCCGACCATGTACTCTGGTTTATCTGATAGGAATAAGATGGCAAGACCAAACATTAAAATTGGGCCGATAATCCAGTTTTGAACAAGAGAAAGGATTAAAACCTTAGTATCCTTAAAAACTCTTCCCATTTCTTCATAACGTACCTTTGCAAGTGGTGGGTACATCATTAAGATAAGACCCATTGCAAGGGGAATGGATGTGGTTCCCACCTGTAAGCTATTTAACTCATTTACAAGCTGTGGATAGATAAACCCAAAACCAACTCCAATGCCCATAGCCAAAAAAATCCAAAGTGTTAGGTAGCGATCTAAAAACGAAAGACGTTTTTTCCCCATATTACTCATTGTTACATCTCCCTTACCTTCCTTTTTAGTAGAGGGTTTATTCGCAAGTAATCTGTAAGTTAGCTTCTTTCAATTTCTCAAAATCTGAGGTGCAATCTGGTAGCTGTGCAAGAGACAAACCAATCTCCTCCATAGTTGAACGATTCAAAGAGTAAAAGACCCATTGCCCTTTCCGTGTTTCATTTACTAAATTCTCGTTCTTTAGACGACTCATGTGCCTAGATATCGAAGGTTGAGAAATACCGAAGATCGGGACTAATTCACATACGCAACAATCCCTTTGATTTAATAAGGCAATGATTTTAAGCCGGGTTGGATCACCTAATGCTTTTAAGGCCGAAGAAAGTTGGATTAAATCCATGTGAATAATGCCTCCTTTATAATTACCATATAGCTATATGGCTATATTATCATTATGCGAAGGAATTTCAAATATAACCTTACATAATAGTGACCATATTTATGTCACTAGACACCATTATTTTGTGCTTTTTGACCACTAGCAACCCTCAACTCATCTGCCAATTTCGTTTGTAACAAGGCATCTGTAACTTTTATATACATCTTTCGAGCATATAAAAAGCGAGCCAGTGCATCTACATCAAGATTAATCATGATGCTAATTTGCAGTAGCTCGCTTGCAATCTTTTTACATTAAGTCAACTGATTGCCTTGATTTAGCCATCCCCTCAAACGGGATTTTAACTTATTCTATGGAATCGTACATATCCTGCATATCTGTCAAAACTACCTTGATACCCCCCGTTAATCCATCCGCCATCCCCATTATTCCAGAATTCACCATCTGTGAAAACCCACACTCCATAAAGAATGTTACCATAACGCACTGTATAAGATGTTTGAATGCCTTGTAGATTATGAGAATATCTTTGATTTAAATTATAAACCACCACATTCTTTTTTCCTTGACCCACTTGGTAAAATGCATGGTAAAGTGTGTCTTTAACAAAATTCTCACGGGCAACATCTACTGGAAGAACGCTTTTTTCAGACTTATGAATACTTGGTGGAAATTGGTTTGGGGTGTTGGTTACATTTTCACTCGCTAATGCTCCTGTCGCTCCTGTTGATAACATCAGAGACAATCCCATTAATGAAATTAAAAACTTACGTCCAACTTTCATTTTGACCATCCTCCTCCTAATTTCAACAATTAACCTTTATTGTAAAAAAATTACATAAAAGATTATGAATATATAATACTCCGTTAATTCTGCCTTTTCAATATACTTATGATAAGAATATTCGTTATTGACATAAAAATAGACACTCGTAGGTGACTAACCTTTAACATTCATGATATAAATTTACTACAAAAAAGCTACACGACTGATCGTATCCTTCTTTTATTTATCTGTTACCATCTATGACCTTATTCTCTAATTGGAGCGCAATTCTACCGTCAATATTCCGCCATGTAGCCGCCGCTCCGCTCATGAAGCCTCTTCCGATATGTCCTCCGCTTTTAACATAAGTGCGAGTAAAACATTATGCTTTTTCTCACTATCAAACTGCTTTATGATCATCTTGCGTTCTTTACGGAGTTCTTTCGTATGGAATGTGTAAATCGACTGCCGAGAATGTTCCTGTGCGATCTGTAATTGACGTTCTCTGTATACGGAGTTTACAGCCATCCATAGAGTACGTTTTTTTATCATCGTCTTCAGCTATCTTCCTTATCATAACTTGTCCATGTTTACGACCCCTTAGGAGTCGCTTGATTTACTATCCTTCTCAGCTTTCATGGCCAGTTCTCTTCCTTTTCGCTCGTTCTCTGTAAGAATATCAAGGTAAATCTCAATGAATCGGTCAAGAGCCTCTTTTGATGGTTCCCGTCTACCGATTGCCCAAATTTCCGGTCTCGTTCTTCCACCTTCCATAAGCACCATCTCCCTTGTAGAAGATGTATGCAACGATTCGTTGAGGACAACACTTATGAAAATCGGAGAACCCATAACAAAACTAAGGAACAAACGACATGTACCCCAAGCTCAAATGACAGATTTGTTAGGAGTAAAATGTCCTAGATATAACGCTTAGGAAAATGACATCTTACAACCAGATCTTACAATGATAAAAAATAGCAGATATCCACAATGAATCTGTAGACTTTTTGCTTGGCAATGCTGGAATGAGCGAATCAATTCCGTTTTGGGCCACTTTCAAAGATAATCGCGATTTTAGAAAAATGCTTCAAGAAGATGGTGATCTGATGTTTGATGGTATTCCATTAGATGAAAATGCTCGTAGCGTATCATGGAAGGTTTGACAGGATTATTCTGGGAAGCAAAGAAAATGAATAAGCATTAAAAGAATTAGGAACATGACATCAAGAGCAACATCAATTAAAAGTAAATAATAGAGGAAACAAGAAACAACTTGGTCAAACGTTACCAAAACTAATTGCCCTTTTACAATCTCTCGTGTACTTGGGAATCATATTCGTTTTTACTGCCTAGGGCAAAACCAACTCTTAATCCAGATAAATTTGAAAGACAGGTAAATGCATTTGCAGTAAAATTGCTCATTCACGAAGATAAAATTCAATGCGAAGAAGCCTCAGATGAGATTTGTCTACGTAACGGTAACCCAACTGAGATGGGTAAGTATATAAAATGGAGAGAAAGTGAGTTTAATGAAAAAAGTCATAATCACAAGAGTAGCGATTTATGTACGTGTTTCAACAGATGAACAAGCAAAAGAAGGCTTCTCCATCCCAGCTCAACGTGAACGACTCCGAGCATTTTGCAAAAGCCAAGGCTGGGAAATCGTAGAGGAATATATCGAAGAAGGATGGTCAGCAAAAGATATTCAAAGGCCACAAATGCAACGCCTTTTAAAGGATATCAAAAAAGGAACCCTTGATATGGTTCTAGTGTACCGTTTGGATCGACTTACTCGTTCTGTTCTCGATCTTTACTTACTGCTGCAGCTATTTGAAAAACATGATGTCGCTTTCAGATCAGCTACTGAAATATATGACACCTCAACAGCTATGGGGCGCCTATTCATTACACTTGTTGCGGCTCTGGCACAGTGGGAAAGGGAGAACTTAGCAGAGCGTGTGAAATTCGGCATTGAACAGATGATTGATGAGGGCAAGAAACCTGGAGGGCACTCCCCATTTGGTTATCACTTCGATAAGGATTTTACATGTACAATCATTGAGCAGGAAGCAAAGACAGTAGAAAAGATATACCAATGGTACGTGGAAGGTTTTGGGTATCGGTCGATTGCTAAACACCTTAATGAAATGGATGTTCGTCCACGTATCGCTAAACGTTGGAACCATATTTCCGTTCGGGATATTCTGTTGAACGACATGTACATAGGCGTATATCGATGGGGTAATAAAATTGTGCTGGATAACCATCCTCCCATCATCTCAAAACAATTGTTCGCCAAGGCCAAAAAGACAATGGAGGAAAAGTCCGGTCAATCGCCAAGGAAAGGAAAGTTCCCTTTGACAGGGATACTACGTTGCGGGCACTGTGAGGAACACAATATGCAAGGGTTCTACGATCATCGCGATCAAAAGACGTATTATCGTTGTCTGGGCTGTAACCGCATGACCCATGATCAGAGAATATTAGACCCTCTCCTCGGCGAGATCGATAGATTGATTACATCAAAAGAGTATTTCGTAGAAAAGGTCGAAAATCAAAGAGAAGTCGAATTAGATTTAGATAAAATCAGGAATGAGATAGCAAAAATCCAAACACAAAAAGAAAAGTGGTACGATGTGTTCATGAACGACAGCAATCCTATTCCAAAGGAAACACTTTTTGAAAAGATCAACACTTTGAACCATAAGGAAAATGAACTGCAAGAACTCATCAATGCTTATGATGTGGAAGAGGAAACCCCAGAGGAAAAATGTCACAAAATTAAAAAAATGATCAATATCAGAGAACAGTATCGTTTAGCAGACGTATTTCGCAAAAAAGAGCTGCTTCATAGTTTATTTGAAAAAGTTATTATTTACCGAGAACGCGGGAGAAACAAGAAAATTCGCATTGAATATTCTATGCGTTAACCCTGTTATATGTGTAATTTCCCCCAGCTTACCCAAACTGACGGCACATTCTTAGTCGCCCGGTCCAAATCAAAGCACTTTTCGTGGGATCAGGTAAAAGGCAAGGTATTCCTCGGTCAACGAAAGGGTGGAATGCCTCAAATGGTCGGCGAGTTTGTCCTTAAAAAAAATAAAATTGAGCCCCAAACGGATGCTACCGTTCTTCAAAACATTGAATTTAAAAATATCCCTTCCGCCTTCGCTTCAGGTACTGGAGATTTTGTACAACTCTTTGAACCAACAGCATCTCAATTCGAACAAGAAGGCATAGGTCATGTAGTAGCCTCCTTTGGTAAGGAAAGTGGTAATGTTCCTTATACCAGCTATATGACGAAACAAAGCTATATCCAGAAAAACAAGAAGAATATTCAGAAATTCACTAACGCCATATATAAAGGGCAACAATGGGTAAACTCTCATTCTGCCGAGGAAGTGGCAAAAGTGATTACTCCCTATTTTTCTGATGTAAAAGCAGATATTCTCACTCGTTCTATTCAGCGTTATCAGGAGCAGGGTTCCTATTCAGCCACTCCCTTATTAAAAAAAGCTGACTGGGAATTATTATTAGAAATTATGAAGACTGCTGGAGAGCTGAAACAGTCAATCCCCTATGAAAAACTAGTGAATGAAACATTTGCCAATCAGGCGATAGGAGGTAAATAGCCTATGCCCCCTTCTCCTCAGGCAAAAATTGAGGTAAATAATGTCACCCATCTATACGTAACACCACGCAATGCATTTATGGCAGTAAACAACATTTCCTTGCATGTGGAGGAAGGTGAGTTCGTCTGTTTAGTAGGCCCTAGTGGTTGCGGAAAAACCACCTTGCTTTCACTCATAGCAGGACTCGAAAAGCCTACAGCAGGTCAAATATACGTAGACGGGAGTCAGCTAACAGGAACGACTCGTAAGGTTGGCTATATGCTTCAGCAGGATTACTTATTTAACTGGCGCACCATAGAAGAGAATGTGTTTCTGGGATTAGAAGTGCAGGGAATCCGCAGCAAAGCAAATGAAGAATACGCATTGCATTTACTGGAAGAAATGGAGCTGATTCATTTTCGCAAAGCTTCTCCACAGCAATTGTCTGGCGGAATGAGACAGCGTGTAGCCTTGGTCCGAACGCTTGCCTGTCAACCAGAAATCCTACTTCTCGATGAACCCTTCTCCGCTCTGGATCATCAGACGAAGCTTAAGCTGGAAGACCTTATTATCAAAACCTTGCGTCGTCACAAAAAAACTGCTATTTTAGTCACCCATGATTTACAAGAAGCTGTAGCTATGGGGGACCGAATCTACATATTAGATCGAAATCCGGGACGCATTCGTTCAGAAATGAAGATACCAGAGTTAATCCGTCAGGCGTTGCCGTTCCAAGCTCGACAATTGACTGGCTTCTCCGATCTGTATAACCACGTGTGGAGAGAGATGGAGGGAAGTTCTGATGGAGCAAATTAACATTGATCATATTCATCAGCAGTATAAACATGGCGTCACACGTACAAAATGGTTAGTTTTTCTCACCCAGCTTCTCATCTTATTTGTTTTTTTAGGCACATGGGAATTGGCTGCTTTCTTCAAATGGATTGATGTCCTATTGTTTAGCTCACCTAGCCGAATCTGGAGTTTGTTTATCGAAAAGATGGCTGATATGAGCTTGTTGATGCATACCAGCGTAACCGTCCTTGAAACGATCATTGGCTTCTTACTCGGAACTCTCCTTGGTACCTTACTGGCTATTATGATTTGGTGGTCCCCATTTTTATCGCGCGTGCTAGAGCCCTATTTAATTATCGCAAATAGCATGCCTAAAGTAGCATTGGGTCCTCTGTTCATTGTAGGTTTAGGTCCCGGAGTCATCTCCATAATTGCCACGACCCTCTCCGTTTCGATTATTATTACCGCCATCACGATCTATTCCGGCTTCCGTGAGGTTAATCCTAACTATCTGAAGGTCATGCAGACCTTTGGTGCAAGCAAAAGTCAGATGTTTGCCAAGGTGATATTTCCTGCCACAATGCCAACGATTATTTCATCCTTAAAGGTAAATGTCGGACTTTCTTGGATAGGTGTTGTTGTTGGAGAATTTCTAGTTGCTCAAAAAGGCTTAGGCTATCTCATTATTTATGGCTTTCAGGTATTTAATTTTTCCCTGGTCATGGTGTCTCTCTTTGTCATTGCTCTCGTCGCGGCTTTGATGTACCAAGGTGTCAGTTACCTAGAGAAGAGGCTTACCAGCCAGTTTAAATAGATAGCAATGCCAAAAAGTTGCTCCTATTCGGGGCGGCTTTTTCCTTTCAGCCATCTTAAAAAATTACAATGCACACTTCTTATATTTACAAATCTATAAAAATAGATATAATGATCTCTATGGAACCTTCATTGATTTATAAAGCACTGACTAACGAGACTCGTCGACAAATCTTACTATGGTTAAAAAATCCAGGGGAATTCTTTGATGAAAGACCTTATTTACAACAAGGACTGAGTTTTCAAATTGGTGTATGTGTGGGCGATATCCAAACAAAATCTGGTTTAGCCCAATCAGTCATTTCTAGTTACTTGTTAACCATGCAAAAAGCTGGGTTGTTGGAATCAGAACGAATCGGAAAATGGACGTATTATCGACGAAACGAAAAGACCATTCGGGAATTTGCCGAGTATGTCCAACAAGAACTATAAAAGGAAAGGAGGCTTTTCTTTTTTACCTTTAACATCTATATATATAGATATATAGTTTTTTGTATGTAAAATGACCGATACAAATAAGAATGGAGATTTATTTACATGAAAAAGCTTAACCCTCTTCTTATCATGATGCTAGCTTTAGGTGTATTTGGTATTATTACCACTGAAATGGGGATTGTAGGGGTTCTCCCTCAGATCACACAAAAATTTAACATAACAACTTCACAAGCTGGACTACTTGTAAGTATCTTTGCTTTAGTCGTTGCTATTTCAGGTCCATTTCTGACATTGCTTGCTTCTGGCATCAATCGAAAAGTAATTCTGTTAACCGCAGTCCTTATGTTCATGATTTCAAATATGGTTTACGCTTATACAACTAGTTTCAAGATGATGCTAGCTTTCCGTATTCTGCCTGCTATTTTTCATCCCATCTTTTTTTCAGTGGCTCTCGTAACTGCTGCCAAACTTGTCCCTTTAGAAAAAAGCGGGCATGCAATTACAAAGGTTTTTGCTGGGATAACTGTCGGATTTGCCTTTGGTATACCTTTAACTTCTTTTCTCGCCGAGCAGTTCTCGTTAGAGGCCGCTTTTCTGCTTGGGGCTATTGTAAGCGCGATTGCTTTTGCAGGAATTTTTTTTTGGCTCCCCTCCATGCCTGTTAAAGAAAAGATGTCTTATGGAAAGCAGATTAGCATATTACGTAAACCAGGACTATGGGTAAATATCGCCACAGTTATATGCATCTTTGCAGCTATGTTTACTGTATATAGCTATTTTGCTGAATATCTGGGGCAGGTAACACACATGAACGGCTCATGGATTAGTTTCATGTTGATGCTGTTTGGCCTCATTATGATTTTTGGCAATTTTTTATTCGGGTCTTCCTTACAAAAAAACATGAGGAAGACAGTGATATCGTTTCCTCTTCTCTATATAGTAATTTACGTACTTGCTTACTATTTTGGTTCTTCTTTCATTCCAATGGCGGCTGTCGTATTCTTTTGGGGAATCATACATTCTGGAGGGCTAATCGTCAGCCAAACATGGCTCATGACTGAGGCAAAAGAATCTCCTGAATTTGGCAACAGTTTATTTGTCTCATTCTCCAATCTTGGAATTACGTTGGGAACTTCTATTGGTGGCTGGTTTATCTCTCAACTGGGCATACATCAGCTCATTTGGAGCGGAATTACATTTGCCTTGCTTGCTTTCTTCTTCATCATGATAAAAATAAAGATATTGAGTTCTGCTACAGAGGAAATAGATGTGGCAAGCCCACCTCACCCAATGAAAAACTGATTTTTTGGTATACAAAAAACATTGTAACTATTGATATAATAAAAACTTCAACTCTAGTAAAAAAGGAGATACTACTATGATGGGTACAAAGGTAATGACGTTTGCTTTAGTTGGGGGAAGTATCGGCTTTTTCTTGGACGGTGTGATGGTTGGGGCACTTGTGGGAGTGTTGATGTACATATCTATTCAACTTGAGGAATACCTAAAGCAACGGAATTAAAAAACTTTGTTCATCGTACATCCTACCTGCATAAAAATAAGCAACCGGGCACAACCGTGTTAATGGATGCCCGGCTGCTTGCCGGTATAGATTCTAGTAAGCTTCATAATACGATATAAGTAGCTTATAATGTTTTCGTAAAATCTACTAGGGACTGCGACATTTTATTAATCTCATCCATTGATGAGTTTACTTGCTCTGTCAAGGCCGCCTGTGTCTGTGTAAGAGTACTCATTTTTCCAATATGCAATAGAATGGTTTCAATGAGTTCCTTCATTTCATTCAAACTGCTTTCAATGTTTACAGTAGCATTTGCGCTATGTACAGCTAGCTTTCTTACCTCGTCTGCGACAATCCCAAAACCTCGCCCCTGCTCACCTGCACGTGCTGCTTCGATGGCTGCATTTAAGCCTAACAAATTCGTCTGCTCGGCAATTTCTTTAATAAAATTTGAAATATTTTTGGTTTCATCTGCACTGCCCTTCGCTTGATTGGCCGCTTCAGTTGATTGATCCTGCGCAATAGCAAGCTCCTGAGCTTGATTCGTTATTGAATTAACACCTTTCACCATATCGCTAATCGAGTCTGACAGATGCTTCATTTGAGAGGTCATTTCACGTACGACCTGCTCTTTATTTTTCTCAAGGGTAATATCCCGTATGGTCCCAGCTACTCGCAATGGAATACCAGTGCGACTTCGAATCGTTTCACCACTAGCATGATACCAACGATATTCACCATTTTTTAAGCGTAGTCGATAATCAATATCAAATGGAGTTTTCCCGCTATAATCATTCAAGTGATTAGCAAAGGCTTCTAATGTTCGTTTTTCATCCTCTGGGTGAAGTCTGCTGCTCCAGCTACTCATCACATTTGGGAAATCTGTTTCATCTTTAAATCCAAGAGCTCTTCGAAATTGAGGCGACCACCAAAATTCATTATTGGGATTAATGACATCGCCCTCAACAACGGTCATATCCCAAGGAGCTTCCACTAGAACACGATTGATAAGATCATACCGTTCTACCAAGGATTCTAATTCTTGTTCTTTCATTTTCTTATCGTGTATATCGAATAAGGCACCTGCGACCCGTAAAGGAACGCCATTAGCATCTCGAACCGTTGCCCCAGTAGCTCGGAACCAGCGATATTCACCGTTTTTTAATAATAAACGATACTCCACATCATAAGGAGTCTTTCCTGAGTGATCCAATAGATGCTTTTCAAAAGCTTCTAGAACCTCATCATGATCATCTGGATGCAGTTTTGATGCCCAGCTATGAAGCACGTTAGGAAAATCAGTTTCATCCCGATAGCCCAGCATTTTGCGGAATTCATTCGTCCAGGTAAACGTATTCTGAGGATTTACAGGATCACCGGCTACCACATTCATATCCCATAAGCCCACTTCAATGGCTTCCGTTACTAATTCAAGTCGAACGGCTACATTTTCTCTAAAGCTTTGCATCGTTCTTAGAATCGCATTCAGATTTTCAGCAAATTCCTTTGCTTCTGGGTTATCTGTAGACGGATGAAACTCAGTGGAAAAGTCATTCATTTCAACCATTTTGCGTAATTTCCGGCTTTCCTCTACGAATGCAGTAAGCTCGTTAGCTTGTACTGACTTAAAAAACATAGATCATCTCCCCTTTTCCAGTTATATAGAATCCTCAGTACTCAAACCTAACCAAACCTGTCCACTCTATGAATCTTTTCTACATGATTCATTTGGCTCATTATGGCGAACAAGGCGTAAAAAGCTCTTATGCTTTGGCAAGAGCTTTTTCTGATCATTTATAATTCATCTTCAGGTTAATCAATCAATTGCTAGATTGATAACGTTACCCTTTCCACCATGGGATTGAAAGATAACAGGTTTGAAAAGGTACGCTTATTATACAAATTCCGTCAATATACGACAATGATCAAAATGCATCAAATCGTTTACTTTTGCATCTCTACCTGTAACGTTCACAAGTGCTAGAGCATAAAAAAATAACCCTGAATGAACGTCAGAGTCATTTTTTGTTAGATGGGTATGTTTTCATGTATTTCTTTGAGGAAATAACTCACTGGCTTCTTTCGGCCTAGTTTTCTATTATTTTAACATCCTTAGGTAAATCAAGAGTAGAGTCTTTTTCATGAAATTGTGGATGAAAATCAACCTTAGTTACGATATACTCGGAAATTTGTTTGTTATTTGCATTGGTAATAGACTTTAGCTTTAGACCGGTTTCCTTATCGATCCAGAGTTCGTTCGTAGTAATACTAGATTGGTTGTTTCTTACTGTCTCTTGTTTTTTAGTGATGTTAGATCACAAAAAAAGTCACCCTCGTCCCTTGGATGACCCTTCCTAAGTAATGATGTTGTTTTTACGTAAGAAAGCTTTTAAACGGCACTAGCTATTGCAAAAGCTGTTTTTCACGTATTCTAATCATGTTCCTTGCAAATAAAATGACAATCGCAAATCCTGTAGCTCCTACTCCAAATGTCAAAACAAATTGTTCCCCTTGATACAAGAAGCTACCGATAATCGGCCCTACCGCCATGCCGACATAACGAATAAAATTGTAGAAGCCAATCGCTGTTGCTCGCTCTGCTACAAAGAGCTCCGTTAGCAGCGTACTTTGGATTGGCATGGCATAACCGCCGCTAAAACCGTATAAAGATAAGCTAAACAAGAGCCATCCTATAGAAATATTTGCGGTTAGTGTAAAAATGACGACCGCTATCAGATGTAAAAAGCAAGTGAACACCAATCTTTTTTCAGTTCTTTCCTGCTGTTTCTTTTTCAATCTCCCACTTACAAAGCTCCCTGCCATCAAGCATAGGGACAATGGTAAAAAAGCAAGCCCTGTTTGCTGAGCAGATAACCCATATGTGTTCTGGAGCACATGTGGTAAAAACACCAATACACTGTAAAACAAATAAAACTGAGCAAAGCCAAGCAACAGTACTAGCCGCCCAATCGGGTGAACAAGTACTTTTCCATAAGCCTGTAGTTGAAATGTTCGTACGATTCCTTTTGTTGGCTTCGTTTCTGGTACAAAGACTAAGCTAGCGAGAAACATAACGAAACCCGTTACACTTAAAAAGGTGAAAATACCCGTAAATCCACCCTGTCCTCCAATAAATCCGCCTAATAACGGCCCGATTACCGATGCTAGGGACAGAAGCATCTGATAGCTGCTCATAGCTTTAGCTCTATGCGATCCTTCAAATATATCCCCAATGACCGTAGCCGCTATCACAGGAATTGCGGCTACTCCGATTCCCTGTAATACACGATAGAATAAAAACCCAAATATGCTTTCGGCATAGGCGCATCCCACAGAAGCTATCACATAGAGAAGCAGACTAGGGAGCAACACAGCCCTGCGTCCGATACTATCAATAAGGGGGCCATACACGATTTGCATGACAGCTAGAGCGATGGTGAACACAGAAATGCTTAGATTGATTAAGTACGGTGATGTATGTAATTGCTCCTGCATTTGCTGTAAGATCGGCGTGTAGATGTTTTGAGACAGCGATCCTACTAACGCGCTGATGGCTAATGTATACAAAATCACTTTTGTCTTCATTCTCTCTTTCCTCCTAACCAATTCACAATTCCCTATTCTGTCTGCTTGTTTTTATGTTCAGCAATGGCATCGCTGAGCAAACGATCAATAAAAGCAAGTTCAGAGCTGGAGTATTTTTGTAAAAACCTCTCGATTCGCCTCTCTGCCTGTTCATGTAACTCCTCATGTAAACGAAAAATTTCATCACCCATCGGTGTTAACTGAAAATGTACCTCTTTTTGATTATCAGCTCTTTGTTTTTTTACTAGATAACCTCTTTGCAAAAGCTTCGTACTAATCTTAGAAATCGCTCCACGAGTCATATCCATCTCTTGTGAAATAGCTGTTACATTTACTTGACCCTGTTTTCCTATACAAGCGATTACATGCAGTTCAGATAAAGTCAGCTCTCCTGTCAGCCTGTCTAAATCTCGAATCGAGTTCAATAAGCCAGTACGACTTTGCTTCAGGTTTTCTTCATGTTGATGCAGTAGCTTTTGCAGCTTCCCAACAATTTGTTGTGTAATCATGTATCCACTTCTCCTTTCTTTTTTGTTTCCTAGGAAACAAATTAAGTATATCCTGCCCTATTTCAAATCACAAGCTTATGCAAATCTACTTATAAACTTTTACCTTCCCTTTACAAATTACAAAAAAACATTCCATCGCCACACGCTGGTGGTACATGGAATGTTGATATTGCTATCGCTATCGTCTGGCCTCTTATTTCGCCCCTACTTGAATACTCGATACCCATTGATCTAATGCTCGGCGTTCTTTAGCTTTCGGTACCTGCTGTGGATAGCCTAAATGAAGAGAACCTACAATTTTTTGGTTAGAACGAAAACCGATTTCCTTTGTAAATTCTGCGTCAAAAATATAAGGATTGGTCCGCCATACAGCCCCAATGTTCTGCTCCCAGCATAGCAATTGGATGTTTTGAATAAAGGCACACGTAGCCCCAACTGCTTCAAAATCCTTTTTCTCATGATCAAATACATCTGTTGCTATCAGCATGGAAATCGGTGTACCTTCAAAGTATTCTCGATATGACTCTCTCACCTTTTCCTTTTTCTCATCCGTATGAGATTCAAAAATCCCAATTCGTTCGTAGCTATTAAAGACACATTGGAAAAAAAACTTTTTTTCTTGCTCAGTGGAAGCAATTTTGACTGCCCAAGGCTCTACTTCGCTATGAAAAGGAGCATATGCTGCCTGCTCTAAAATTTTATAGATCGTCTCCAGCGGAATGGGAGTGTTTTCGGTTTGGCGTACAGTTCTTCTGGACGTAATGAGTGTTGCCAACGTCTGCATTGCTTCTGTCATGAGTATGTTCCTCCTCGATAGTTTATTGATCTGGATCTGATGGTATTGTGCCGTTTTTTATCTTTATACGTTGTAACAGGTAGCCTTTTCGTTAGCATTTATGTCTACATTTGTAGATTCATTTCACGAAAGATATGCCCATCATTAAAAATGATAATCATTATCAAATATTTACTTGCATTTTATCACCTTTTTGTTCTAGTTACTAGAGGATATTGTCAATAAACTGTTTATACTCCGAACACCGTTACAAACAAAAAACAAGACCCCATCTTCCGAAAAGGAAAATAGCGCCTTGTGTCTATTTTATACGTGTCTTTTGCTAATTACCAAATTTTCCACCAAGACTTCTTCGTTTCTCCATTGGTGGCTACTGGATTTTTCTCTTCGGCTTGGTGTGCTTCCAGAAGTTCCTGTGGCAATTTGTCCACATATTCTTGTACCGCTGGCTTAAATTCTTCACGCGTATGTTCTACTAATTCTTTTAAGACATCAATCGCTTTTTTTGTCTCATCTGTTTGTAACAGCGCATTGATATAGTTAAAGCCTGCATATGGACGTTCAAAGCTTGGTTTCCAATATTGCTCGCTAATCTGGATAAGCTGATAAACGTACCCTGCCTGTCCAAGTTCCCCTGTCACGTTCATGACAATTTCTTCATGACCGTTTACTTTCTCTAGCGTCTCTTTAAACATATTCATAGCCGTCAACAGGTCGCCTTCCTTTAAAGCGACTAGGGCTAACACATAATGCGGACGCCATGCACCTTCGCGATTACCAAGCTCGGTTAAATATTGATATAGCTCCTCTTTCTTACCTGCTTCCATAAAGGAGGTAGTCAGCCATTCTAATGCATTGTCTTGGTTTGGATCAATAAGCAATGACTTTTGCAAAAGTAATCCTGCCGTATGCTCCTCGCCTCCATGAGCATACAGGCGAGCTAGATTAAGATGAGCGGTAGCTGATTCTGGGTATTGATCAATCGTTTCGTGCAATAGCTTCTGAGCCTGTGGAAATTCCCCTATTTGCATATGTACAATGGAACGGAATATCATTGCTGGTTCAATTGGACCGTATAACTCCAATAAGCGATCCGCTGCTTTAGAAGCCTGCTCAGGAAACTCCTGACGCACCAGCTCCATCGCGAACTCTCGTAATTTTTCATTCTCATTCCAGTAAAGCTCCATATACTTCGGAATTATTGTATTTTGAAAATCCTCACGGGATAACTGCATACTCTGTCCATCTTCATTTTGAAATTCGATAAAATCTGACATGGCTAAAAGGCCTCTCTTTCCATGGCGATATGAGCTTCGTCACCTAGTTTTTAAAAAATCGATCTCTTCTCTAACAGATTTCTTGTTATCACCCTGCAATTCCTGCAATGAAGGCAGAGAAAATACAAAATGACCTCCCCAAGCCGCCTTTTCATTAGGCCCTACAGGGAAATCATTCTGATCGTTACCTATATCCAAGCTTTCATATTTACCTTACGAATAAATTCCTCAGGTGATTCCTTTGTCGCACCTTGTTCAGGCTCTTCATCAGCAAGACCTACTACTTTTCGAAACAAAGCTTCATTTTTGGTAGCCAAGGCAAAGTCAAGCAAAGCTTCTTGCTGCGCTCGCTCAGCTGCTTCCGCCCAAATGGTCTCTTCTAAAGCAATATCTTTATCCGTTACAGGAAAATGCCGATCATATTTTGGGACACGAATCAACCAGTCAAAAGCCGAATCCGGGTTGCGATCGCGGCCAATAAGATAGGCATGTTCTCCGATTGGCAACGATTGTTCAAAGGAATCTGCTGTGATAATTACCCGTTGTCCAAGTGTAAACATAGACACGAGCCCCCTTTTCCAACAGCTATTGTACTATCTATCTTACTCATTTCGTGTAGAATTGGAAAGAGAAAATCCTTGATTAGGCAATTCAGTATAGGTAATTGGTGCGAGTTTGGGTAGCTTCGGCCTATTCCTCCTCTTAAAAAAACGGAATATTTGTTGTACAATGAAAATATTAGATCGATAGTTAAATTACGGATAGTAAGAAGCATAACGATAACGAGGTGTAGCTTGTGAACGGATTGTTTTCCTGGTTTATTGTCGGTTGGACTATTGTGCTAGTTGGTCTGTTTGCCATTGGTGGCTATTTTATGTTCCGAAAATTTCTAAAATCAATGCCTAAGCAGGATGGCAAATCGGAATTAGATTGGCAAGATCACTTTATTGATCAGACTAGTCATATGTGGGATGACGATAGCCTTCAGCTTTTAAACGAACTAGTTAGCCCTGTGCCTGAGTTGTTCCGTCCCGTTGCGAGACGTACCATTGCTGCTAAAATTGGACAGTTGGCACTAGATGAAAAAGCTGAGCATATGACAACAGAGCTAATCATTCGCGGATATATCATCGCAACGCCAAAACGTGATCATAAATTTTTGATTGCCCATTTAAAAGAAAAAGAAATTGACTTTACACCTTTTCAAAAATATTTACAAGCCTGAAACTTCCCTGCTCCTATTTCGTATATATTACTAACCGACTTAAAGGGGAGACCAAGATGAAATTTTTACTCATTTTAGCGATGTTAGCTTTGATTCCAATTGTATTGATTGCCGTAGTGGCACTTGTTATAGCAGGGAAAGCGAGTCGGTTTATCCAAGGACTAAAAAATGGCAATAGCTCTCATGTTTATTCCAGTACTGTGTCGCATAAAAACGGGCCTTTTCAGAACAAGCCTCGCGAACATTCCATTTCAGATGATGACGATGTCGTCTTCCTTGGTAAACGTCAATAACAGAATGAACACCGTTATAGATAACAAATTAAAACCCTTCTGCTTATCCCGTCTTAAAAATGGCTGGGCATCAGAAGGGTTTTCGTATGGAATTTTAATAGCGTATGTTATATGAAAAATCAATTCTTTACAAGAACGTTATTTAAAATCTTCTAACACCTGCTCCAACTGTCTCTCCGCAAGAGATTCCATCCGCACATCATACTCTGCAAAAATATGCTTACGAGATAGCTCATGCGGTGTAATCATACAGTACATTCCAGCCGCTTTGGCAGCTTTCGCTCCGGTGACTGAATCCTCCACGGCAATTGCTTCATACGGTCTTACTCCTAGGCACTCAAGCGTTTTTGTGTAAAGCTCTGGGTCAGGTTTGACCTGCAGCACATCATCCTTGGTTAAGACACAAGAAAAATAATCCCGTATACCATATTTCTTTAGGTGAGGGTCGACCCAGGAACGGGGAGAGCTAGAGGCAAGACCAATTTTTAACCCTAGATTACGCGCTGCTTCTAAATAATCCCGTACACCTGGGCGCAAATCTGTTGTCTGCAACAATTCTCTGTGACGATTCAGCCATTTATCTTCTGTTGCAACTCGGTCAATCGGAGTTTGAATCAGCTCTTCTAAATGAGAAAAAGGATCAAATACAAGCTCACTTCCCACCCCTTGTGACCATAGATCAACAGGAAGTATTACACCATAAGAATCATAGATTTCCTTAAATGATTGATATAATGTCCATTCCGTATCTAAGATGGTTCCGTCAAAATCAAACACTAGCGCTTTTATCATGGTATCCTCCTACCTGTTAATCTATCTAACCTATGAATGTAACAATCTCTAAAAAAACAAAAATGTTTTCTTGCTCTAAATCATATGTATTTCATGAAAACGGAAAGGTATGCCCCTCTATCCTCAATGTATCATTCTTTTCAAAGACGAAACAACTTTTAATCTGCTATAGTAGAAAAAAGGCAATAATTTCGAGCTTGTTTGGAAGGAAGGGATGAAATGTTACAGAGTAAGCTGCAAGATCCCATGGTGCAAGCTGATTGGCTTTATGAACACCTGAATGATCCTTCAATTGTAATACTAGACTGCCGTTTTATACTTGGACAACCAGATCTAGGGCGTGCAGAATACGATGCAGGGCATATTCCAGGGGCCGTCTACATCAGCTTGGAGTCAGACCTATCCGGCCAAAAAACAGAGCAGGGGCATGGTGGACGCCATCCATTGCCGAACATTGCCACTATGGAAGCTTTATTTTCCCGAATTGGTATTGACCAACATACAACCGTTGTCGCCTATGACGGGGATGATTTGGCAATGGCAGCACGCTTGTGGTGGATGTTACGCTACGTTGGACATGAGCGGGTATATGTACTGGATGGTGGTTATGCCGCATGGAACAGAGCTACTTATCCGACTAGTACAGAAATCCTGCATAGAAAGTCACGTTCCTTCACAGCTAATGTCCAATCAGATATGCTTCTTACCAAGAATGAAGTGGTCCAGCGGGAGTCTTCTACACCTCTTCTGGATTCTCGTGCCCCGGAGCGCTATCGTGGGGAAATGGAACCATTGGACCCTAAGGCGGGACACATTCCTGGAGCTAAGTGTTTCTTTTACAAATATACCCTGCAAGCAGACGGCACATTACAAACGAAAGAACAACTGCAAAATCATTTCGGTGAGTTATTACAGCAAGAACAAATTATCGTGTACTGTGGATCAGGTGTAACAGCATGCGTTAATCTTCTAGCGCTTATGAGAGCCGGTCGACCCGATGCCAAGCTGTACGGAGGAAGCTGGAGCGATTGGTCCTCCTATCCAGATAGCCCTGTGGCGACAGGAGATGAGTAATGAAAAGAAAGACCATCTAGTACGTTTAGATGGTCTTTTTCTAGTGATTTACCAACATTTTGATTGTGCATTTATATGGAATTATTGACTACGAAAAATACTGATCTGACACCGCTTATTTTTACGTATTTAAACCATGTAACGCTTCTAACGCTTCCTCTTCTGTTCGTTTGAAAAACACCTGTTTTCCTTTGTTGCATTCGTACATAAAGTCTTTCAAACTCTTGCTGTTATAGAAGTCAAATTCGCCAACCAGTGCAAGCTTCATTTTATAATTTGTGTACTTTTGTAGAATTTCACCTGCAAGACCTGTTTTTAAGTCAAAGAACTCCTCAGTTAGGTGTTCTTTTCTCAAAAGCATTTTCTCGCATCCATTATATCCTACGTTTGCTATTAAATCCAAAGCATCGTTTACATTCTGAATGATGATGCTGTCGCTTGATATCATGGCAACCTTTGAATTGCCTTTTTCATCCACCTTAATTTCCATATTGCACCTCTCTTCTATTCTCTCTCTTCTTGTTGTAACAATATACCACAATCCAGATGTGTAGAACGGGAATTTTACTATAAATTCTAAAGTAATAGATAATACTATTATCTTAATATTGCCCCTTCTAAACAGAAAGGAAAAGCCCCATTCAACGGGGCTTTTCCATCTTTATTTGTTCTATTAACGTTGATAGCCTGGGAATGCCCAGATTCCTGAAGTGCGTAATAAATCACGGTAAATCCCTAGCTTTTCATCCTTGGTTACTTGCTTTGCTTTTTCAGCAGATGCGTAATCCATATATACCATGTTTGTAAAGGTACGTTTATTTTCTTTTCCCATTAGGCGCGCATAGTGATCACTAGATGCTTGGAAGCCAGATAGAGCTCGACGCATATGTGTTGCATTTGTTACTAAGGTTGCATCAGTAATCTCCATGGTCTCTAAAATAGCCGTTGTGCATAATGCGTTTTCAACTGTATCAGATGCACTTTTTTCTAGAACAATTCGATTCTGATCTACTCCTTTTTCCAACAACCATTTGCTCATCGCTTCTGCTTCTGTATTACCATTTTTTGGCGAACCACCTGTAACGATAATTTTGGAATGAGGATATTTTTTTGCAATAGCTAATCCAGCTTGCAAACGTTCAATTAATGGTTGTTTCATAGAGCCATTATCTTCAAGTGCAAAGCCTAAAATAATAATCGCATGATTTTTTTGAGGCAGATTTTGAGGCACTGTGGTATTCAGTTCCGTTTTTAAATATCCATCTGCCGCTTGTAGCTTCGCTTGGAAAGCTGCTGCTCGCTGTGGATCAATCTTTTGTAATGCAGCCATGGATTTTTGATAGGTAGCCTCGTCGCCATTTACCTTCGAATAAACACCATACAATAGATTTGCCTCAAAATGATTAGGCTGGAAATTAACAATTTGCTTGTAGATGCCCACAGCCTCTTCTACTTTCTTCTGAAAAACCAAGGTTGAGGCCAAATAGAATTTTAACTCCATGTTAAATGGGTCTAAGGAGCTTGCTTCCTTCAGATTTTTTTCCATTAATGCAAATTTATCTTTTTGAGAGCTATTGCGAAACAGGTCAATTGTGGAATCAACCAGATGCTGGATTCGTTGTGCTGTTGTTTCGTTTTTTACAACAGGAGTTGTTTCTCCTTGAGCAAATGCGCTAGTGAGAGGAGAGACGGAGAGTGCCAGCGCTAATGAAAGGATCAGTTTGTTTTTGTGTCTTATCATGGTAGTTCCTCCTAATAGTTCTTGGCGATGTACGTTACCTATTGAGTCAAATAGGTACAGCTAGGTTATGTAAGCGCATTAAAAATTAACGAATAAAATAAAAAAGGCATAAGGCAAAAAAACGGAAGAATTGCTCCGTTCATTTGGCTTATGCCTAGTCTAACTAGTAACACGCCGTATGAATGGTATCGCTTACAAAAAACATGATACCACAGTCTACTTATACAAACAATTGTAGATAACGATTATTTTTTATCCAAAAGGTAAGAAAATGACTAACTTACTATAAATGTCAGGCATAAAATAAACGTTGGAACAGTAGCAGAAGAATGGGTAAAATCCCCCACCAACGAATGATGATTCTCCACCTACGCTGTAGTTTGTAAAAGCAAATCATTATCAGAATATTATGGAGGATGTAGATATGGTGAAAGTAATTTCAATTTTTCCTCAGTCATTGTATCATTTTTACATCTAAGAGCGCTCTTACCTTATTAATGATGAAAGGAACATGAAAATGGACATCAATCAAACATATTACCAGCGTGTAATTTTGACTAATCTGATTGACAAGGTTTCATTTCTAGCAAATAACGTAGCTGGCATGACGGTAAAGAATGCAGAAAATTACGTCAAAGTAGATTGTGGTCTTCCCGCAGATACGTTTAATATCATTGTATTACAGAATAATCGACTAAACCAATCGGAAGAAAAAGAATTAAAAAAAGATATACGCCACTTTCAAACTAAAAAGTTCCCCATGGCCTTTTGGTACTGGGAGGATGGCCAAGATTTGAGTCCTATACTGGAGGGTACTGGATTAGCAGAAGCCGAAATGAATGTGGCCATGCTCGCAAATGTAGACCAATTAGAGCCTGTTGTGTTGGCTCCCGAAGGCTTTGTCATAAGGCAAGTATCAACTGCTGAAGATATCAGAGTATTTGGCGAAGTACTTGCCTCTCTGTTTCATACGTCACAGGAATCATCCTCGGTACGCTCTTATTATGAACAGCTCTCCTCCTATCCACAATTATTTAGTGAAAAAATGAAGCTCTATCTTGGTGCATACAAAGAGGAGATTGTATCAATTGGTTCCCTGGTTTTCACCAAAGAGAGTGTTGGTATCTACGATATTGCTACAAGATCAGAATACAGGGGAAGAGGCTTGGGATCGGCAATGTTTAATTTTCTTGTCATGGAGGTCCAAAAACAAAAAATTCCTCTCTGTGTTCTCCAAGCCTCTCCTGATGGAATCAATATCTATAAAAGATCAGGATTTCAATCCGTCGGTCAGATAAAGGTTTTTGAAAATCGGCATTTAGTTGAGGAATAAACCTATATTGTTCCTCTCTCAAATCCCTTCTTGTAATTCATTTTTGGACTTTACACACGAAAAGCCCATGATTTCTCTTCAGCGATGGAAACCATGGGCTTTTTCGATAAATGTTAATCAGTTACAAAATAGGCTAACGTGGACTACTTGCTCTTACTTGACCATCTTTTGATCAGTTCCTCCGCTGTCAGGACGGTTTCAGCTTCCCCTAACTTTTCACCTAGTTGAGTCACATAGGGCGTGTCCAATCCTGCGCGTTGCAAAAGCTCCCGATTGAAAAAGACATCGCGAGTGTCAGCGTCAACGAGTACCTGCCCCTGGTTCAAAACAATGGTTCTCTCAAAATGGGCAGCCACAAAATCCATATCATGCAAAATAGCCAGCACTAGTTTGCCTTCCTGGTTCAACTGCCTAATAATTTCAGCAATCCGCCGTTTTCCAGCATCGTCCTGTGCTATTGTTGGCTCGTCTAAAATGACAACCTCCGTATTCATAGCAACCACAGATGCGATGGTAATTAGTTTTTTCTCCGATAGTCCCAGATCATGTGGATTCTCAGCTTGACGATCCCACAAGCCTACTAGCTGCAATGCTTCCTTGGCACGCTGCTTTGCCGTTTGCACGTCTACCTTGAGCTGTAGGGGGCCAAACATCACTTCGTCTACTACCGTTCTTTTAAAAATCTGATCATGTGGATTTTGAAAGACGAGTCCAATTGAACCAGCAAGCTGAGCTACCGTTGCTGTTTTTGTATCAACCTCTCCAATGAGAATGTCACCCGCTGTTGGCTGCAATAAACCTTTTAACAGCTTGACGAACGTTGTTTTCCCCGCACCATTTTGACCAATAATAGCTGTTGTGCGTTGGTCAAAGGCAAGCGATATTCCTTTTAGTACTTCTTGGCCATTTTGATAACCAAACCGAACATCCATTAGTTTAATCATGCTGGTCACCCTCATTAGACTGCGATCTTTGTTGCCCATGGTGCTCGATAGGCTTTATTGTTGTTTTCAAGGAATCTGATATTTGTTGTCCTTCAGCCGTCCCTTGCCTATTTGGTTGCTGATATGCCTCATACGAACGCTGTGCTTCCCCTAATGTAACAGGATATGTATTTGCACCAGATACCTTTAGCCCTAATTCACGACATACTCTGGTATAGACAGGTGGTTGAATATCGTACTGAGCCAAATCATCGCGTGAAAACAGGCGGGACGGTGTATCCACATCAATCAATTTTCCCTGATGAAATAAAGCAATACGGTCAGCGTATTCGGCCAGCTTTTCCATTTTGTGTTCAGCCAATATGACAGTCATGCCTTCTTGACTCAAACTATGGATAGCACGAAAAACCTCCTCGGAGCCTTGGGGATCTAGCTGAGATGTAGGTTCATCCAGCACGATCACCTGAGGACGCATAGCAATAACACTAGCAATTGCCATGCGTTGCATCTGGCCACCTGACAAGTCAAATGGGGCTCGGTCCTTGCATTCCTCGATATCTAATAAATGGAGGACTTGATCAATTCTCTCCATCATCTGTTGACGAGGCACACCCAATTGTTCCAAGCCAAACGCAATTTCTTCATACACCGTTAGCTTAGCACCTGTCACCTGTGTAAAAGGATTCTGAAAGACAATGCCCACCTTGCGTATGGTTTCGTCAATTCCTGCTTTGCCCACATCCGTGCCATCAATCATCACACTGCCCCCATAGGCTCCTTTATAAAAATGAGGGACTAGGCCAGTTAATGCTTGGCAAAATGTTGATTTACCCGCTCGATTTTGTCCAATCACACCAAGGAACTCACCGCGTCGCACTGTCATGCTCACACCATCTAACGCCAATTGTTCGCTCATCGGGTACCGATATTTTAGCTGTTTAATCTCAATGTGACTCATCCGATAACCCTCCAAACAATCGCAATCCCTATGCATACTCCCATAAGTGCTCGTAACATTTTTCCATGTGCATATTTTGTTTCTTCCTGCAAGAACGTCTTGGGACCGGCCACATTAAATCCGCGAACCTGTATGGCTAGGCTTCGTTCCTTCGTATCAATAAGCGAGCTTAATACAACCGGACCGATTAGTGGAACAAATGCTTTCATTCTGGTCAGCAGGCCTCCTTGTGTCTCCATTCCTCGCGATCGCTGCGCATCTGTAATCGTTTCCATTGTTGCCATCATTTGTGGGATAATTTGAAATACAGAGCTTAATACATATCCGAAGCGAGGCGACAATCCTTTTCGGACAAGCGAGTCAATTAAATCAGACGGTTTCGTCGTCAGGACAAGAATGAGAAATGCTCCTACAATATTAAGGGCGCGAAAACAAATCCCTAGCGCATATAGTAGTCCTTCCTGATAAAACGCCCAAGAGCCAATATGAAATAGTACTGTTTGGTTTTCCACATGAAAAAAACCTTGGATCAGCACAATGGTTATCAGCACAAATCCAACAAAGCTAATGACTGCCAAAGCACGTTTGAACACTTTGCCAATCCATAAAATAAAGAAGCTCACCAGCATCCCAAATAAGGCAGTGTACAGAGTCGGTAAAATAATAGGTACCAATATAGCAAAAACAATATAGAACAGCTTGGTAATCGGATCAATCTGGTGTATGACCGTATCCTTTTGAACATATAGACTTAATGTTTTCATGGTTTCTACACCTCTTATCTATAACTTAATCCAGTGACTCAATATCTGACTTGTTTTTGTACATATGAATAAGGCTCTTTGGCAATACCCGATATATACCATAGGCAACCAAAACCGTTAAAAGTTTATCCGGAACGTCCACCACTAGTTCATCTAAGAAAGAAGCAAGCCAGATGGATTGTGTCTTGTTCATTACAGATGCAAACACAATATCGCCCCATAAATTCCCTGTCTGTCCTCCCCAAAACCATACATTTAGCGGTGTAGAAATAAGTACAGCGGTGACCCCGACAGTTAATCCAACAACCGCCGCCTTACCCCAACTGTTTATCCAGCCTTTAAAAGCCATTACCCCTGCAACCAAGCCCATGCACAAACTCGTTATAGCATATACAAACGAAATCGGGTCCACTGTTAAACCATAAATAATGTTGTTAATAAGTCCAGACAATCCCCCGATAATAGGACCCGCAAGCAAACTAGCCAGCACTGTTCCAATAGCATCCAGCCATAGAGGTAATTTTAAGAGTCCAGCAAACAGCTTACCGATGTAATTTACACCAACTGCTACTGGAATAAGTACGAGAGCAGTAGTTGATAATGACCACATGCTGCGTTTTGTAGACATGTACATTCCTCCTTAACAAAATTAGTTTTAGTATGGAGGCTAAAAGCCATACTAGCAATAGTTTCGTAACAATTTGCACAAGAAGTTTTTAATTTGTCCTCGTTCTCTAATAGATTTACCATGTACTGACAATTCACTCCTCAAAAAATGAAAATTCTCCCCGTCATGGCGCCATATTAGCGCCGCACCGGAGAGACTGCTTGCCACTTTTTATCCTGAAACAGGATGCAACACACACTAGCCGTCATCAGCACGAGAAATCCAGTAAAAAATGAGCGACTGATATTATCAAATATTCCCGCCACTATCGGACTTAATATAGCTCCAGCAGACATAATAGCAGAGTAAAAGCTAAATGCGGTTCCGTAGAGCTGACGTGGAGCATAAGAGGTTAAAATGGTTGTCATTGCAGGAAATAACAGACCAAAGGCTCCCCCCACTATAAACATCATCCAGTAAATCGAGACATTCCAATTCATTGCTGTCGCATAAAACATGGCACTCAACATAGATAGGCCAATTAAGCAGCGAACCACAGGCGATTTACGTTGAATCTGCGCTATGCTCAATGTAAGCAATGAGCCTATTCCCATCATGCTAAAAACCATTCCAGTGACAGTAGGATCTAAATGCTGACGTGCAATTAATAGCGGTACTTCATACATCATAGTCCCTTGCGCATACATGATAGCAAAGGCAGAAAAGAAAGCGGGATACATCCCGACGCTTCCGAATATCACCTGTAGCGTTGCTTTTACCGTTTTCTTTTGACTCAGGCTGTTTTGGTGGCCCTGCTTTTGTTCCTGCACCTCCTCCTTAAATACATATTCCTCAGGATTCACCCTCCTTGCATCACCACTATGCTTGGGTAAAAAGAGCAATGCAATCAGCCCTGTGATGAGCATTACCCACCCCAGAATGACAAAGGAGTTAGCAAATCCAAACCTTCCTGCGAGAAATCCCCCGACCGCTGGTGACAAAATAGAGGCAAAGGTCAGAATAATCCCCTTTTGCACAAATATTTTATTTTGCTCATCGATCGTATCCGCAGATGAGGCGAGTACCGCAAAGCAAGCTGGAGAAACAAAAGCCATAACATACCCATAGGTCAAACGAATACCGAGCAATTGCGTAGAGCTATCAATAATCCCATGCAGCATTAATAGAATTCCTGAGATCATCAAGCCTGCGCTAATAAATCCTTTTTTGCTATAACGATCAATGATAGGTCCTGCTGTCAAATTGCCAATCAGGTTAGTGAAGGAATACGCGCTTAACAAAAGTCCAATTAGCAACGCAGGCGCTCCTAATTCTTCAATAAAGGGTGACAAGAGGGGCATTTGTGCATGCATGTCGAACGAGGCCAAAAACAAAATGACAAACAGCAACCAAAGGGCATACTTTCTCCGCAAAACAATTTCCACTCCTTCCTTTGCTACTGCTCTTTTCACTATATGAGAGTGGCTGTCCGCTTCATGAATGAAAAAACCTTTTTATACAAAGAAAGACGCAAAAGATGTCTTTGCATCCTTTGCGTCTTCTAGCAGTTGCTTTCGTATGTTATTCCGTTACACGGTGTAATCCTAGTGAACTCTCATGGAAAGTAAGCTTCGGATATTTTTCCTGTGCCATGCGCAATTGGTATTCACTATCAAATAGCATGACTAGACGACCATAACGATCTGTAACAGATTGGCTACGTGATTTAACCGCATCCATCGCCTCTTTATCCCCTTCGATCCAGCGAGCAATCTGATAGGACATGCGTTGTAATTCAATATCAACGCCGTACTCTGCCTTCAAGCGATACTCCAGTACTTCAAATTGCAAGACACCAACCACTCCAAGGATGAGTTCTTCCCATGGATGGGTCTTAAACAATTGCACAGTACCTTCTTCTGTCAGTTGCATGACGCCTTTTTGAAATTGCTTGTGCTTCATCGCGTCTTTAACGGTCACCTTAGCAAAGAATTCTGGAGAGAAATGAGGCATTTCCTCATATTCAAATGCAGGCCCAACACAGAGTGTATCTCCAATTTGAAAAATTCCTGGGTCAAATAATCCAATCACGTCACCAGCAAATGACTCCTCAACGATTTCGCGATCCTGCGCCATAAATTGCATGGGTTGAGCCAATTTAATATCCTTGCCTAACCGCACGTGACGAACATTCATTCCTCTTTGGAATTTACCTGAGCAAATACGCATAAATGCTACACGGTCCCGATGTGCTGGGTTCATGTTCGCCTGAATTTTAAAGATAAAACCGGAGAATTTACCATTTAATGGATCAACCTCACCGATCGTACTTTTCTTTGGTGAAGGTGATGGTGCCATCTGCAAGAAATTTTCTAGGAAAGTTTGCACGCCGAAGTTATTGATCGCCGAACCGAAAAATACCGGAGTTAGCTCCCCTTTAGCAATCAGCGACTCATCGTATTCATCGCCAGCGATATCTAACAATGAAACCTCTTCCTGAAGCTGATCGTACAAAACCTCGCCTACGCTGCTCTTAATTTTAGGATCATCAGGTCCACTTACCTCAACAGAGGATATCTCCTGGTGATCGCTACCATCCTGATACAGCTCAACGCGATTTTTCATTCGGTCGTATACACCACAAAGATCGCTCCCCATACCGATTGGCCAGTTCATTGGATAAGAGCGGATTCCCAAAACATTCTCTAGTTCTTCTAAAAGAGAGAACGGGTCCTTTCCGTGACGATCCAATTTGTTGATAAAGGTAAAAATAGGAATTCCACGCATCCGACAAACCTTAAACAGCTTAATGGTCTGCGCCTCTACCCCTTTTGCTACGTCAATGATCATGACCGCGGCATCAGCAGCAGTCAATGTACGGTACGTATCTTCACTAAAGTCTTCATGACCAGGTGTATCCAAAATGTTAATATGGTGTCCTTTATATTCAAAGTCCATCGCAGAGGAGGTTACTGAGATACCACGTTTTTTCTCAATCTCCATCCAGTCGGAAGTAGCATGCTTCGAATTTTTACGCCCTTTCACCACACCGGCTTCTCGAATAGCGCCTCCATAATACAATAATTTTTCAGTCATTGTCGTTTTCCCGGCATCCGGGTGGGAAATGATAGCGAATGTACGCCGTCTCGTAATTTCATTCTCCCAATTCGCTTGTGATTGAGTCATTTATTCATTCTCCTATAGCAATCAAATTCTTCCTTACGCTTCTCTACCAGTACGATTATACAAACAAACTCGCCACGATAAAAGAGAAAAGTCTACAATCAACACGAATCTCTTCAACCACGTCCTATCTTTCCTGAAACTTTATCCAACATGATCCGTCATTCATGTAAAAGGTTTCTATATTTTCACAACAAAGGGGGTGTGCATCATCGGTCGTATAAAAATGATGATCGGACTTGTTTTGAAGAATAACATAGGATTTCTTTAGAAGTAGCTGATCACTAACAAGTGCGTCTGCTTCCAAGGTGCCTTTTACCATTTGGAGTCCATCTTTTGTCAGATCAAAGCTGTTCTAAACCAGCATACCAAGAGTAAGAAGAAATGAAACCTGGCGTAATGACGGTTATGAACTATTTATTGCGGCTGACACTGGCTTTACTGGTAAGCCGATCGCTTTAGACAAGGTTTATGTAATGAAAGAAGATTTGATTTTAAATGAAATCACAGTAAAACCTGAGTTTATCAATGAGATTACTGACAAAGACCAAAAGCTCTCAGTCGGTTCTCTACCCCCTAAAGCTATCAGTTACAAAGTTATTCCAAACCATGCTGAAATCTATTTAGCGGCAGAGATAAAGAATGGGGAAATGATAACAGGACTCAGTGGGTGGATGCCAAAACAAAAGTATGTCTTCGCTGGCTCTTTAAAGAGATCGCACAAGCTAAAGATAGCCATAATAGTGAGATGAACTGGACTATCATCATGGCGCCTATCCTTGCTATTTTCTTTATTGGCTATATCATCATCCGTTATTCAAAATGTAGAGCGAACAAATAATAAATTACTACTTTTCTTTTGTTGAAGATAGATGTACTTAGAGCAAAAATCCGCTATAATAATGAGACAGTTAGCGTGTGTAGCGAAGATATCGTAGGCGCGCAATATTATACATAATTTTCAAACAAAAATTTTTTATCAGAAAATTTTCTTTAGGAGGCGTTCTGTCTATGAGTACGATTAATCAATTAGCTGCCGATTTTATTACTTTCTCTAAAAAAATTCAGGCGTACAACAATGCAACTGCCGTCTTATACTGGGACCTTCGCACAAAAGCACCGAAAAAAGGAATGGATGCTCGCTCTGAAGTGATTTCGACCTTATCCACTGAAGCATTCAAGCTTTCCACATCCGATCAAATGGAGGATTTCCTACAACGTCTAACTGAGGAGCAAGCCTACAAGCAATTAGATGCGGTCACTCAAAAATTAGTGGAAGAATCCAAAAAGGATTTTGACTTAAACAAAAAGATTCCTACCGACCGTTATCAGGAATATGTGCTTGTTACAAGCCAAGCTGAAAATCTTTGGGAAGAGGCTCGCGAAAAAAATGATTTTTCCCTGTTCCGTCCCTACCTAGAAAAAATCGTAAAAATGAAATTGGAATTCATTGATTACTGGGGAGCAAAGCCAGATAAATATGATACTCTGTTGGATCAATATGAACCTGGTATGACAGTAAAACAATTAGATCAAATTTTCACCTTATTGCGTGATAAAACGGTTCCTTTGGTTCATGCCATCAATGAATCAAATCGTCGCCCCAATATTAGCTTTATGGAAAAGCATTTTGCCAAAGCAGATCAAGCGGCATTTAATCAGCTCGTGCTCCAAAAAATCGGCTTTGATTTCCAAGCTGGACGCCTGGATACGAGTACCCATCCTTTCTGCATTCACTTCGGCTCCACCGATGTCCGTCTAACCACCCGATACGATGAACAGGACTTCCGTTATGCATTATGGAGCAGTATACATGAAGCAGGTCATGGTATGTATGAGCAAAATGTAAATGCGGCTTACAATGGTCTATTGCTAAGTAACGGTACTTCGATGGGCGTTCATGAATCCCAGTCTCGTTTCTGGGAGAACATGGTAGGACGAAGCTTACCTTTCTGGGAGCATTTCTATCCAGCGGCGCAACAAGCTTTCCCTGAGCAGTTTGCCGATGTAGCCTTACAAGATTTCTATCGGGCAGCCAACCTAGTGGAACCTTCCTTTATCCGTACGGAATCAGACGAACTCACCTACAATTTGCATATCATGGTCCGCTATGAAATCGAAAAGGGCTTAATCAATGAAACCATTGAAGTAGGAGAGCTACCACAAATTTGGAACGAGAAAATGAAAGAATACCTAGGCGTCGATGTACCTAGCGATGATCTTGGTGTCCTACAGGATGTTCATTGGTCAAGCGGCTTAATGGGCTACTTCCCAACATATTCCCTAGGAAATGTTTATGCCGCGCAATTTACGCATGCAATGAAAAAACAGCTTCCTAATTTTGACGATCTTTTACGTGCAGGTGATTTTGCACCGATTAACCAATGGTTACGCGAGAATATCCACCAATTCGGAAAAATGAAATCTCCTCAGGAGCTTTTGCAGCACGTTACCGGGGAAAAAGTAAATGCAAGCTATCTAGTTCATTATCTAGAAACAAAGTATAAGGATTTATATCAGCTATAGAAATAAGACAAGGTATTTCCTTATAGACATATAAAAAATAGCCTCCTTGCATGCTCATCCTGTTTTAGATGCTGCACAAGGGGGCTATTTATAATGGTATTGAACAAATGACACATTCACTCAATTGACGTATTTATCATTTAGCTTCGTCTGTTTTGACTACATTCATCCCTACTGGTTTTTCTTTTGTTCGGGTCAGGACAATAATTCCCAATACTACAAACCCCATTCCTAAAACATGGTACCAATAGATATCTTCCTTCAGCACTAAACTCGATAATAAAATCGTAGTAATGGGTGTTAACGCAGTAAACACGGATGCTACACTAGCAGGTATCACTTTTAATCCTTGATTCATTAAAATGACAGCTAAAATTGTTACGACAATTGCTGTGTAGAAAACCAACAGCCAAATCGTTATGGATATTTCAGAAAGATCAACGCTTAATGCATCATGTATAGCTAGTGGTAAAAATAAAATCGCCCCTACAATACTTAACGCCGTTGAGATAGCTAAAGGAGACCAAGCTTTCGATAATAGTTTTCCAAACGAAAAAAAGATAGCATCCCCTATAACAGCACAAAGAATGAGAAAGTTCCCAAATAATGAGCTAAAGCTTATACTATTCGTAGCAATAATTCCGAATACATTTATAGAAACCGTTCCTAAAATGGTTAACAAAATCCCTGAAATCTTGGCAAAGCCTAATTTCTCTTTAAGAAAAACGTACGCAATGACCCCCATTACAGCTGGAGTACAACTCAGTACAATCCCGCTCTCCACAGCGGACGTATATTGCAAGCCATATAGCAAGCAAATGCTAAATAGAAAAATCCCTACGAAGCTTTGTATAAGTAAAACAAAAACATCTTTTTTATATAAGGTAGGAAGTCTTCTTTCCTTTCGGCAAAACATTGGCAGTAAGATAAGGCTAGCAATCAATAGCCTTAATTCAGATGCTAAAAAAATAGGGATTTGCTCTAAAATAAATTTATTTACTACTACAAAGCTCCCTATTATAGACATGGCAATGGATACTTTGATATACGCTATCGTGCTATTAGACAAGTAAATCTCTCCCACTTTTTAATAAAAATAATCGTTTTTTCTCTCTATTGTTTATGTAAATGGTCTTTACCATCAACAGTAATAGTACCACAATACACCATTTGGTTGGTTTTTTTTAGTAGGAAAAAGTGCACTCGCTGAATTCAGATTGTTCTGCCAGTTATCTCATTATTCTGTCATCTCTTCACATATCTTCTTACTATGACGGGATGCTTATTAAACATATAAAAGGCCCGCTCCCACGTGCCGAGGAACAGACCTTTCTTACCCGAATGAAGTATATATTATTTCGCTTGCAGGGTAGCGCTATCTGTTGGGGCTACCTGCTTCATTTCTTTACATTCTTCCTGTTGTTTGCCTTTTGTAATCTTGGTTTTGATAGGCGATACCAACCAGTACATGGTGCCTACAAATAATGCTCCTCCGACAATATTACCTAGTGTAACAATGCTCAGATTATGAACCCAGCCCGCAATGGTAATCGTTTCTGGGTGAGGAAGCATTAGCGCCAGCGTTAGCACTGTCATGTTGGCTACACTATGCTCATAGCCAGAGGTAATAAAGGCAAACAACATCCAGAAAATCAGAATTAGTTTCGCTGTATCCTCCTTTGCCCGGGTCGCTGTCCAAATAGACAAGCAGACTAACCAGTTACAAAGAATTCCTCTGAAAAATAATTGCACAGTTGGTAAGTTCATTTTTTTGGCTGCTAGATAAAAGAGCATATGGTCGCTTGAAGCATGACTAAACACACCCGAACCTACAATAATCAGACAGAAAACAGTTGCACCGAGTAGGTTACCAATCCAGCACCATACCCAGTTCTTCCCTGCATCCTTCCATTTAGTCGCCCCGCTTAAGGCTCCTATGGTGAAATACATATTATTACCAGTAAACAAATCAGAACCAGCAAAAATGACCAAGGTTAAAGCAATCCCAAACGACACGCCCATCAATGTCATCGTAAGAGGGGAACCCGCTTGTAGCAACGGCTCACCTACCGTTAAGATTAATACGATTCCAATCCCTACATAACAGCCTGCCAGTGCTGCGTGTAGTAAATAGCGGGCTATGCTTTTATCCAGCATCTCTTTTTTCTTTACTGCGTTCTTAGCCATTATTTCCAGAGTATCAGTATACAAGGTCTCCAACTCCTTAGGTGTTAGGCACGTGTATGTTAAGATAAAAAGTTATCGCAAGCAGGCAAGCCTAGTTTCACCGTTTTTCCTTCGACCACTACAGGGTATACTTCTACTTGGCCTCGATCAGGAGCTTGTACTGTTCCGTCAACCAGCGAAATTTTCCAGTCGTACAAAGGGTCATACAAAAATAGATCAGAAACGATTCCGTCTACTAATGTGCCTCCCCTAGGATGTGGATTGCGATTAGCCACTGCATAGAATTGATCATCATCTAAACGAAACAGAGCAACCTCTGTTTCTTCTACACAAACCACTCGGCCTACTTTCTTTGGAAAATCATCAATATTCCCTATTTCATAGAAACAAACTAACTGTTCAGCAACAGGATGCAGCATGCTTCTAACACTTCCTTCCCTTTGGACATACAAAAAAAAATCTCTATTTCATTCTACATTCGTAGTATAACGGGTTCGGCTTCAATGCAAAAGTTATATCTGTCACTTTATGAGAAATTTTTCACTTTCTTTTCTGTTTTGTCACATTTGGGAAGAAAAATTGGTGATTATCTACTCAAATATAGAATACTAACCAATTAATATCTACTTTTTTGAGTTGGAGGGGAAACAATGGATTTTTCTTCGTTACGTCAATATTTTAACGATATTGCACACAGTATTGGTGATATCAGCAGTAAGACAGGAAATGCTCTAATCGGGATTCATTCTGAATTAAGTAAGATAAGTAAAGCAATACAGACCACAAATATTTTGCTTGGCATTCTGATTTTTTTGGTTATGGTTCACCTTATTTATTCCGTTGTCCAAAACCGTAAAAAAGGTACATAACGAAGAAGACCTCCTACGTTTTCTTGTAAGGGTCTTCCTTTATCTGAACGGTATGATTAACTCTCTGCTCCTTATGAGCTGGACACTTCTTTAAGGCCTGCTTTTACTTGCTCTTGTTGCCTGATATATTGGGTCAGCTCGACAGTCATCTGGTAGTAATTGAACGGGGTAATTAAGTATATTCCATTAAAGTATTGAAGCGTTGCATCGATTAGTTCCTTTGCCATACGATTCCCTTCCTGACGAGCGGCTTCACCTGTAAATAGCTTCATTTGTTCTAATGCATATGGGGACAGCTTGATACCAGGTACCTCGTTATGCAAAAACTCTGCATTACGCGAGCTCGTTAACGGCATGATGCCAATAAAGATAGGTACACGAATATGTTTCGTGGCTTCATATATTTGTACAATGGTCTCGGCATCATAAACAGGCTGCGTCATAATGTAATCAGCTCCAGCCTCAACCTTCTTTTCTAAACGAGCCACCGCTGCATCCAAGTGGCGCACATGTGGATTAAATGCTGCCCCGACAATAAACTGAGCATGCTGCTTCAATTGTTTGCCCGAAAACGCATAGCCTTGATTTAACTGTTTTACCATACGGATTAAATCAAATGAGCTCACATCATAGACTGAACTAGCACCCGGCAAATCTCCAAAGCGTGAAGGATCGCCCGTAATAACTAGTACCTGGTCAATACCCAGTGCGTGAAGACCCATTAAATGTGATTGCTGTCCAATCAGATTTCGGTCGCGGCAGGCAATGTGAAGTAGCGGCTCGATTCCTAATCGCTTCATCATGGCTCCTAAAGCCATATTGCTCATACGAACTGTTGCTAGTGAGTTATCTGCTAGCGTTATTGCATTCGCACCGGCATCATGTAAAGCACAACAGCCCTGTAAGAAATCTTCTGTATGCAGATCCTTAGGCGGATCGAATTCAACGATAATCGTAGGATGGTGCTTTACTTCTTCGATAATACTTGGCTGAAGACGTTTTTGGACGGCCTGCACCTCAATTCTCTCCGAGTGAATAGGAGCGGGTGGATTCACCCGTGGAAGCGGTTTGCGCCCTGCCAATTTTTCTGCAATTGCTCTGGTATGTTCTGGCGTTGTACCACAACAACCCCCAATTAGTCTTACACCCTGTTCATGTAAGCGCAAAGCACTTTCCGCAAAGTAGTCTGGAGATGATTTGTAAGAAAGGGTTCCATCAGCCATGCCAAGACGGCCTGCATTGGGGAATGCAGAGAGAAAAACATCATCTGGACACACTGTAGCTTCGAAGGAACGCAGGATCTCTGCCGGTCCCAAGCGACAATTGAGTCCTATTACGTCCGCTCCTGCATCCTTAATCTGCTGGAAGGCATACGTCAACGAATGCCCATCACGCGTGGTACCTACTTCCAATGTAGCAAGCTGGGCTATGATGGGTAGCTCTGTAAGAGGACGTATCACCTCCAGCGCTAGCAATAATTCATCAACATCCAAGAACGTTTCCAGCAAAATTCCGTCTACACCTGCATGCAAAAGAGAAGTAGCTTGCTCTTCGAACTGGTCTTTAAATTGGTCGATTTGCTTAGTTCGGACACGTCCAGCAATAATTGAACCCATCGCTCCAACTACGAAAGCATCATCTCCGACCGCTTCCCTCGCAAGGGTCACCGCGGCTCGATTCATCCGCGTAACCTTACTTTCTAGGCCATATCGGGACAAGCTATCCCGATTAGCCCCAAATGTATTCGTCTCAATCAGCCGTGCTCCCGCTTCATAATAAGCGGTATGTACGTTGCGGATTATCTGTGGATTACTCAAACATAACTCTTCGTAACTAACGCCAATCGGAACTCCCTGCTCGTATAGCTGAGTAGCCATCGCTCCGTCACCCACTAGTACGTGCTGTGTGAGATAAGCCCGCAAATCTCGTTTTCCCATTGAGACTCCCCCTTTTCGTCGTTTATGATCACACTTCCACTCCAACTGGTGGAGTCGCATTAAAATAACGGGCTTCAGGATGAGCAAATACCATGGCTGACACGGATGCTTCAGGGTCCATCATGAAGCCTTCTGTTAGTTGAATTCCGATGTCTTGTGGCGACAACAGCTTAAAGAGTTTTTCTTGATCTTCTAAATCCGGGCAAGCAGGATATCCAAACGATACGCGGATTCCCTGATAACGCGCCCCAAAACGTTCTAGCATAGTCATATCTGCTGGGTCTGGAAAGCCCCATGAATCGCGAATAACATGATGAATTCGTTCGGCAAACGCTTCTGCTAGCTCTAGGGCGACTGCTTGCAGGACATGAGAACGTAAATAGTCCCCTTTTTCTTTCCATTCCTGCGCTAAATCTCTCACTCCCCTTCCGGCTGTAACAGTCAAGAAAGCTACGTAATCCATCTCATTCGTTTCCACAGGCCGTAAAAAATCAGCAAGACAAAGATGAGGAGCTTGCGGTTGACGCGGGAAAGTAAAACGTTCTAACAGCTTTGAATGATCGTTTGGATCATAGATCAGGATGTCATTGCCAAAAGATTGAGCCGGAAAGAATTGATACATTCCATTCGCCTGCAAAATCTGACTACGGATCGCTTCATTTAGCAAATCATCTACGATTTCATATAATTCGGTCGCTTTCTTGTCGCCTGATTCGATTAATTTATCCACGTTGCCCTTGATACCAAGATGCTTTCCAAGCAGCATACGTAAATTAACGTAAGGACGCAGATGGTTAATCGGATAGTTGCGCAAGACATGGCGCTCCAAATCAGGTGCAACATAGACCGGTGTTGTAATGCTTGTCGCAGAGCGAATCATTTCCGGCTGTGGAATAACAACTGATTCGCTAGCTTTTTCTTCTATTTGAGCCTGATTGACTGTCGCTTGCGCTTGTAATTCCTCTACCAGCTTCAGTCGAGCTTGCGGATCATGCAATTTATTAGCTAGGTTCAGGCCATCCATCGCATCTTTTGCGAATAAAACGATGCCTTCATATTCAGGAGCAATTCGATTTGTTGTAAATTTACGCGTGAGCGCCGCTCCTCCAACCATCAGCGGTACATCAATGCCAGAGCTTCGCAAATCCTGCGCGGTAATCACCATCTGCTGCGCTGATTTTACTAATAAACCTGAAAGCCCAATGGCATCTGGTTTTTCCTGATGACAAGCAGCAATCAACTGCTCTGGTGCAACTTTAATCCCTAGATTAATTACCTCATAGCCATTATTGGATAAAATGATCTCCACTAGGTTTTTACCGATATCGTGGACATCCCCTTTAACCGTAGCTAACAAGATTTTTCCTTTTACGGTTGATTCAGACTTTTCCATATGCGGTTCCAAAAAGGCAACTGACGCCTTCATAACCTCTGCACTCTGTAGCACTTCTGCTACAATCAATTGGTTCCCGTTAAACAGGCGACCAACCTCTTCCATCCCTTTCATAAGGGGACCATTAATAATATCAAGCGGAACATATTTTTCCAAAGCGAGGGTTAAATCTGGGATTAATCCGTCCTTCGAGCCTTCCACCACATAATTAGCTAAACGTTCTTCTAACGTCAGATTGGATACCTCTTTTACAACCTCTTTCTTTTTCTGTCGATAAAAATCAGTAAACGTTGCTAAGGTTTCATCGTTTGTATGAAATAACAAGTTCTCTGCCAGCTTGCGTTCCTCTTCAGAAATCGAAGCATAACGTTCTATCTTTTCGGTGTTAACAATCGCGTAATCAAGCCCAGCTACTGTTGTGTGATATAAAAAGACCGCATTTAACACCTCACGACCTGCCGGGGGTAATCCAAAGGAAACATTGCTCACACCCAGAATTTGTTTACATAATGGAAAATGTTGTTTAATAAGGCGGATACCTTCTATCGTTTCCTGCGCTGAACCAATGTATTGCTCATCGCCTGTTCCTACCGGAAATACAAGAGCATCAAAAATAATGTCCTGCGGATTAATTCCAAACTGATTTACCAACAAATCGTAGGAACGTGTAGCTACCTCCAGCTTGCGTTCACGAGTGATTGCCATTCCTGTTTCATCAATGGTCCCGACAACCACAGCCGCTCCATATTTATGAATCAGTGGTACAACCTCTTCAAAACGATCTAGTCCATCTTCTAGATTAATCGAATTAATGATTGCCTTCCCCTGGGAATATTTCAAGCCCAGCTCCACTACCTTTTTATCCGTGGAATCGATCATCAACGGTGCTTTTACCTTTCTGCTTACGTATGGAAGAAATTTCCCCATATCCTCGTACTCATCACGGTCAGGGTCTGCTAAACAAATATCTATAACAGCGGCTCCTCGTTTTACCTGTGCCCGTGCTATGTCTGATCCTTCCTCGAATTGACCAGCAGCAATCAAGTCACGGAACTTCTTAGATCCAATAACGTTGGTACGTTCCCCTACAAAAATGGGGCGATTGTCGTCCTCAACATAGAGTACCTCAATGCCTGATACAGCAGTTGCATGAGACTTTTTATTTTCTCGTGGTGTAATCCCTTGCAATGCTTCGTGTAGCGCTCGAATATGCTCGGGTGTGGTACCACAACAACCACCCGCTACGTTAAGCCATCCCTTTTCCGCAAATGCTTTCATTTTCATCGCTAACCCCTGCGGTGACTCGTGATAGTGACCATTCTCATCAGGTAAACCTGCATTAGGATAACAACTGATTCCACACAAGGCCAGATCAGATAAGGTTCGTAAATGGTCACGCATGAACTCCGGACCTGTCGCGCAATTCAGACCAATCGTGATCGGTTTGAGATGTTCAATCGATACATAAAAAGCCTCGATGTTTTGGCCTGCCAGAGTCGTGCCCATCGGTTCGATTGTTCCAGAAATCATGATAGGCAGCTCATAGCCAAGCTCCTGAAATGCCTGACGTATGCCAATACCCCCAGCTTTTACGTTCAATGTGTCCTGTGAGGTTTCCACCAGTAATAAATCTACCCCACCTTCCATCAATGCTTTAGTCTGACGATAGTACGCATGAATTAATTGCTCAAATGTAACGCCCCCTGTTAACGAAAGGGTTTTCGTAGTGGGCCCCATAGAGCCTGCTACATAACGTGGCCACGACTCCGTGCTAAATTCATCTGCTACTTCTTTAGCAATACGTGCAGCCGCCAGATTAAGTTCATAATCTCGATCTGCTATGTCATACTCAGCCAAAACAACATCAGTTGCTCCAAATGTGTTTGTTTCCACAATGTCAGCACCTGCTTCAAAATAGGTAGCATGAATATGCCGGATGACATCTGGTCTTGTTACATTCAATAGTTCGTTGCAGCCTTCATATTCCTCACCGCCAAAATCGTCCGCTGTGAGATTAGCCTGCTGTAGCATCGTTCCCATTGCACCATCGAGTATCAATATTTTTCGTGCTAGCTGCTCTTGCAATGTTGGTTTGTTCATCCCCTATATCCCTCCGTAATCTCCATTAGACTTGGCAAATAAAAAAATCCCCTTCCTGCCTGAAAGCAAGAAGAGGATTACTAATGTTCGTTAAGTAGGAACTTACCCCCTCTTATCTTTCAAGGCAAACAGCCCTGCTGGAATTGGCACCTGATCTATCGGTTGCCGAGGCATCTTCGGGCCAGTCCCTCCGCCTCTCTAGATAAGAGAAATCATATTTAGTTAAATGTCCATATGACGTTTTGTTCGTCTTTTGAATACAGGTATCTTAACATTCAGATATTATTGGCGTCAATGGATTATCTGCCAATCTTTTATTTTTTTGTAGTCTGCTGCCCAAATTTTGCTTCCCTTAGGCATAAGCCCACACCAGATAGACAGATATGTATAGACTGTAGAATAACAAAGCGAAGGAGGAATTGCCAGATGAGTACATCGTTTTGCGGTAACTGGGGAGGCGGAAGTTTTAGCTTCATTCTAGTGTTGTTCATTCTGCTGGTAATCATAAGCTGCAGCTGCTGCGATAACTAGCAACCGTGTAGCGACACCTTCAAACATATAACCTTTAAGGAGGAATTCTTTCATGAGTACATCTTACTGCGGAAATTTCTTCGGTGATAATTTCAGCTTCATTTTAGTGCTGTTCATCCTACTGGTCATCATTTCTTGCGGCTGCTGCTAAAATATAAGAAGCTCTTTCACCGGCAAACCTGAATTCGATTACGCTCTTTTTTATCTGCGCCTACCTCTACATGATTCTACAATGTTTCATACCTCCATAAGGAAACCCAAAAACATTACTCAGGTTTGTACACTCACCAATATAGGAGAGGGGAAGGGGCAGGCACATGCCCCTTTCATCTCTTATCCATTCTTTCCTTCGCTTGTAGAAATAATGGCCCTCTGCTAGGATAAAAAGGAAGATAGATGGAGAGATTTTCATCGAAAACAATCTAGCCTATTTACATACATCTGTGTTTCAAGCCTCCTTGATTCCAGTAAAGGTACTAGAAGAGACGGACTTTGAAATCTACACTGTCGTAAAACATCATGAGAGTGAACAGCACTATTTGCATGACCTCACCACCATGATCTTATGACAGGCGGTAATCATGAAACCTATGAATACTATCTTCCTTTATCAACCGGTCAAGCCATGGGTCTTTTATTTGGTAGGGAAGCATATCATTCCCTTACCCAATCTTATTTTGCACAATGGGATCAGCAAAATAAGAGCCACTGATAAACCTTGCTTGCTAGAATGTCTTTTGTTGGGTATACTAGACGCTATATAGCCATGTACTCGATGATGAGGAGAGTAATGATGGTTCGTGCTACTAGCGAGTCAGGATTGGTGGAAGCCTGATAGAACGTCCATGATGAAGCGCACCTCGGAGACGCAGCTTGAATCTTGTCTATTGACAATGTATAGAGCTTGCCGGGTTTGCCCGTTACAGCTATCAAGCAGGTTTTTTCCAATTACGATCATTTATTGGTCTAATTGAAAAGAACAAGAAGAGTGGTACCGCGGGAGTATGATAAAATAACCTCTCGTCTCTTTACGGATTGATTTTTACTGATATCTATCCAAAAGAGACGGGGGGTTTTTTGCTGTTGTTGCTTTGAACATCGTATGCTGTGTCTAATCAAAGCGCTCTGTACTTGTATACCTATGGTTATATTTATGTTGTATCCCACTTTTCCACGGAATGATTACATATTCCCTGAAAGTTTAGGTTGATTAAAAAGAAAGGATGAAATAAACATGAATTACAAACAACTAGTAGCTGAACAAATCTCTGCTGCTCTAACTGAAATGGGCGTAGAGGATTTTTCCTGCGAACGTGTCCTTGGCATGCTCGAAACTCCTCCTAACCCACAAATGGGTGATTTAGCCTTCCCTTGCTTCCAATTAGCTAAAGCTCTACGCAAAGCACCACCAATGATTGCAACGGAGCTAGCTTCTAAGATTTCTCTGCCTTTCTTACAGGATGTACAGGTGACAAATGCATATATTAATTTATTTTATGATCAAACCAGCGTTATAACCGCTTGTATTAAAACGATTCTAGAGCAAGGGTCTGCATATGGCGCGACTACTGCTGGTGCTGGTAAAAAGGTACCAATCGACTTATCTTCTCCAAACATTGCTAAACCCTTCTCGATGGGGCATTTGCGCTCAACCGTTATCGGGAATGCACTTGCAAACATCATGGAAAAGCATGGCTATCAGCCAGTTCGCATCAATCACTTAGGGGACTGGGGTACACAATTTGGTAAACTGATTGTTGCCTATAAAAAATGGGGCGATGAAGATAAAGTAAAAGCTGAGCCTATTAAAGAATTGCTCAAGCTGTATGTACACTTCCATGAAGAAGTAGAAAACGATCCAACACTGGAAGATCAAGGCCGTGAATGGTTCAAGAAATTAGAGGACGGCGATCAAGAAGCCCAGCAATTATGGCAATGGTTCCGCGACGAATCCTTACAAGAATTTAAAAAGATCTATGAATTAATGGGTGTATCCTTTGACTCCTTCAATGGAGAAGCATTCTACAATAATCAAATGGATCGCGTTGTTGATTTATTAGAGGAAAAAGGATTGTTAACAGAATCCGAAGGCGCAATGGTTGTATCTCTGGATGAGTACGACATGCCTCCTTGCTTAATAAAAAAACGTGACGGTGCTACCCTTTACGCAACCCGCGACCTAGCTGCTGCTTTGTATCGCCATGAGCAATATGATTTTGGAAAAGCATTATATGTGGTTGGCGGAGAACAACGCCTGCATTTCCAACAGCTATTTAAAGTCTTGCTAAAAATGGGCTATGACTGGGCTAACAATATGCATCACATTCCATTTGGTATGATGTTAAAAGATGGTAAAAAAATGTCCACCCGCAAAGGGAAAGTCGTTCTGTTGGAAGAAGTATTGTCCCAAGCAATCGCAGATGTATTAAAAGTAATCCAAGACAAAAATCCTTCTCTTGCAAATAAAGAACAGGTTGCTCGCCAAGTTGGTGTAGGTGCCGTTATCTTCCATGACTTGAAAAATTATCGTTTAAACGATGTCAACTTTTCCTGGGAAGAAATGCTTACTTTTGAAGGGGAAACAGGGCCTTACGTTCAATACACTCATGCCCGCGCTTGCTCTCTATTGAAAAAAGGTGGGTACCAGCCAGGAGCTGTAACCGTAGTAGACAAAGCTTTAGAGGGTCCAGAAGCATGGGCAGTCATTACTACTCTCTTGCAGTTCCCAAGCATTCTGGAAAAGGCTCGCGATCAATTCGATCCTTCGCAGATTGGAAAATACGTAATTGACCTGGCTCAAACCTTCAACAAATTCTACGCGCATGTCCGCATTGTCGCAGAGGATGAGCAAGTAAAACAAGCTCGCCTACAATTGGTTGCAGCAGTTATTGTTGTACTAAAAGAAGGACTCCGTCTATTGGGATTGGAAGCTCCTGAGGAAATGTAAGAAAAATAAGGGCCCCAAACACAATGGGCGCCCTTTTTATTTTTGGTCAAAAATTCATCCAACTCATCCAAAAAAGGAGGGCTTCCCCTCCTCTTTTTAATCCTGCTTTACCTAAACGCCTCTCATCTATGTTCCTTTTACTCTTTTTCGTTTATTTTCGGTTCAATAGCTGGTTTTGGTGTCGAGAACCAAGCCTTTGCTAATTGCTCAACAAGCTTTTTCGGTAGGGAAACAGGCTCTATTTTTACAGTTCCAATAGGGTCAACACCACGATATAGCATTGCCTTATCATCATTAGGGTCTGACATTGTTTCTAAAATCAGCTCGTCGATTTTGCCAGCCACTTTCCATTCCATAATCATTAGTTCATATTCATCTGGAGCTAATTCAATGTATTCTTCTTCTGTAATATCTACAATTGCATAGCCATCTGATTCAATTTCTGCTTCTAAGACCTTGCCATTTGCTTCTTCATAAAGTTTTAGTTCATTAAGGTCAGCTAAATTTTCTTTGATTTTATCAAAGCTGTGAATGGTTACTTTAATTGTGCGTGTCATAATATCTCCTCTGTCTCGTAAAATCCGTTCTGAAATACGGTCCCTCTAATCATATCCTACTGTGGACTTGCAAACAATTGTTTGACAAAAGCGATTTCTGACTTATGCCCACCCGGTCGTTCTGCTGGCGTTTCCAAAAATAAGGGAACCTCACGAACACCCCTGCTTCTAATCAATTCGCCTATCCTTTCAGCACCGATCTCTCCGTAACCAATATCAGCATGGCGATCACGATGGGAGCCGGTAGGATAGCGAGAATCATTGAGATGAACAGCCTTCAAATGGGTAAAATATCCTAATTCCTCGCCTCGCTTCTGCACCTCTTCCCAATTCCCTCCTGTCCATAATCCACTTGCAAAGGCATGGCAGGTATCGAAGCAAAATCCGACAAGCTCGGGTCTATTGATCAATGCACGCACTTGTACAAGCTCTTCTAATGTCATCCCCATCTTATTTCCCTGACCAGCATTATTTTCAAGTAAAATAAGTGCATTACCTGTCCAGCCTTCTAAGATTTCATTTAGTGAACGAATCATCAATTGGTAGCCAAATAACGGATCAGGGTGATTTCCTTTATATTGCCCGAAATGAACAACAACGCCAATCGAGCCACACGCGTCCGCAATCTCCAAATCATTGCGTACTGAAGCCACCATTGCCGCTTGTTCCTCTCTTCCCTCTGTACACAAGTTAGTTGGATATGGTGTGTGGGCAATCGAAATAATCCCGTGTTCCTTGCAAAAATCACGACATTGTTGGGCATCCTGTCTTGAGAATGATTTGATTTGTAAACTGCGCGGGTTTTTAGGAAAATACTGATAGCAAGTCCCTCCCAAGCGTTGCGCGATCCGGGCGGCTTCCGTATATCCCTGACGTACGCTTACATGACAACCGATGTGCAATTTGTCGCCTCCCTTCCTTGTTTCTCGTTGCTACGCTGTCAACATTATTTATTATTGTTTCAGACTTGAGAGAGGTACATTCACATGCACTGTTGTTCCTTGATTGATCACACTGTCAATGAGTATAGAGCCCTGATGGTCCCTGATGATTTTTTTACTAACCATGAGGCCTAGCCCTGTTCCTTTATCCTTTGTAGTATAAAAAGGCTCACCAAGTTTACTAACACGATCTTCCGGTATGCCGCATCCTTCATCGCGAAAACATATATCCACCATCTGAGCATTCTGTTTTACCGTTATATAGATCATTCCACCATTCGGCATTGCTTCCATTGCATTTTTCATGATATTTATAAAGACTTGTTTAATCTGATTTTCCTCACAAGTGATCAATATTGGCTTCTCTTTACATTCAAGCTGAAAAATTACATTATGCATCAAAGCTTGGCTCTCTAATAGCGTCATTACATTACGAACGAGATCGACTACATTTTTTTGCTTTACATTCTGAACTTGCGGTTTCGCTAATACCAATAACTCGCTTACAATAAAATTGATTCGATCTAATTCAGATATCATGACTTCAAAATAAAAATCATGCTCACTGGTTTGATTTTGTAACAACTGAATAAAGCCTCGCAGTGCAGTTAGCGGATTGCGAATTTCATGAGCAACTCCTGCCGCCATCTCTCCAATAAGGGATAGCTTATCCGAGTTACGCAATAAGGCCTCTGCTTGTTTCCGATCGGTAATATTTCTGGCTACAAAAACAAAGTGCTCTAAATTTTTTTCCCCATTAAAGACTGGCGTACCATTAGCCTCCAAATACATCCAGTCGCCTGAAGCACACCGATAGCGAAGCTCTACTTGCATCACGCTACCTTCAGCGATTAATCGTTTACGTCCCTGTTTCAAAAACTCTCTGTCATCGGTATGTACCCATTTACGATAATCCATTCCCAATAAGCTTTCCGGTGTATATCCTAAAATGGTCTTAAACGAAGGAGACACATAAATATAGCGTCCACTCCGATCCAAAATAGCAATAAGATCCGTCATATTTTCGGAAATCAATCTATATTTTGCCTCACTGTCACCCAATGCCTGCGCAATCCTCCTCTGTTCCGTTACATCCCTCGTAATTAAAGCGACCGCCAAAATCTTTCCTTCCGTATTTCGAATCGGAATATAGGATGATAGGGTGTGAACAAGATGTCCATTGCGATGAGTAAATGAATTCTCCTCATCCAAAACCATCTTTCCGTTCATAGCCTTTTGTGTGTTATCAATAATTCCTCGCAATATGACTGGCTTTAGCAGATTTTCTTGATGCATAAGCAATTCTTCATAACTGTATCCATACATTTTTTCACAAGCAGGATTCACCATTAAAATATTCCAATCTAAATCAATAAGCACGATACAATCAGAAGCGCTATTCACGAAAGATTCCAACAGTTCTTTCGCATCTCGTAATTCAGTCTCAACCTGAATACGCTCAGTAATATTGCGCATCACCGCTATTACACCTATAACGCCAGCATCTTTCTTGCAAATAGGTTTATAAGTCATACAAATCTCAAGAAGATGCCCCTTCTTATGACGTCGTCTCGTATGAAACAATACAGGTTTTCCTGTTTTTACAACGTAATCAAAATGCAGCTCCTGTTCTTGTAGCGCAACAGCATCAGGAAGTAAGATTCTAGGATTGTCATACAGCTCCTGTGGAGAATACCCAGTCATGATCTGAAATGAATTGCTCATACGTAATATTTGAAAATCGGGTGAAATGAGAAAAAGCGCATCCCGTGTGTACGTAATAAAGGTATCGAGGCTCTTCTCCATTTCCTCCAGCTTCCTCTGTCTTAGCTTTTGCTCTGTTACATCTCGTACAAGAGCTCCCACAGCCGCTTTTCCTTTATACCATTTCATCGGAAAAAGCGTAAATGAAACGTCCATCATCCCCCCTTCCTTATGAGGAATTTGAATGATGTAAGGATCATGATTGGTACACAATGGTTGTATGACACTTGGCTCTACGCTCACTATCCCTTGTTTACATCGAAGTAGATATACATCAATGGCTACTTCGAATTCATCAGAAAAACAATTACCTGCCAATTGGTACCAGGACTGATTGGCATACAAAACAGTACCGTCTGAAGAAAAAATGAAGACTGCATCTGGACAATTTTGAACAAAAGATACAAATCCATCTGTTTCTGACCACGAGATGACCTCTCGCACAAACCGCACCTCCAAAATAAGGATAAAAATGTATGTATATTTCATATTCGCATCAAAGATCAACCATTGTAAAGGAAAAAGAACTTTTTTATTGTTTGTTTTAAAAAAAGAGACAGGGTACCATGTTAACCTGCTTTGCATACGATGAGCCTAGATGACCGGTTTTACTTAGTAACGTTTACATGAAAAAGCACAGATGAGAAAGGGTGAGAAATCATGTGTGGAATTGCAGGCTGGGCTAGTTTTATGCGGAATGTAAAAGATGAACAAGAGACTATAGAAGCAATGACTAAGACACTTCAACACAGAGGTCCAGATAGTATGGGGTATTTTTTTCATGATCGGGTTGTATTTGGACATCGTCGTCTTATTGTTGTAGATCCTGAAGGCGGAACTCAGCCCATGACCAAAAGATATGGGGATATAAGCTACACACTTGTGTATAACGGCGAATTGTACAATACAGAAGATTTACGCAAGGAATTGCTAGACCGTGGTCACCGCTTCTCTTCCCACTCAGATACGGAGGTATTACTCACGGCTTATGTAGAATGGGGAGAAAAATGCCTAGAGCGACTGAACGGTATTTTTGCATTTGCTATCTGGAATGACAAAGAGCAGCTCTTATTTGTCGCACGTGATCGAATGGGTGTGAAGCCGTTCTTTTATCTAGTAAAAGATGGGCAGTTTCTATTCGGTTCAGAAATAAAAGCTATTCTTGCCCACCCCGAAGTTGAGCCTATTGTTGATCGGGAAGGCTTAGCCGAGGTACTGCTTATTTCACCCGCTCGCACGCCTGGACACGGTGTATTCAAAGGAATGCATGAGTTACGCCCCGGCTATTATGGAATATACTCTCAAAATGGCTTTACTACAGAATCGTATTGGTGCTTGAAAAGTCGTGAGCATCTCGACAATTTTGAGACAACCGTCGATACCATTCGTGATTTAGTCATAAATGCAATCGAACGTCAACTCGTTGCTGATGTTCCTGTCTCGATGCTGCTTTCAGGAGGCCTTGATTCCAGCGCCATCACCGCTATTGCGGCAAGATATTATCAACATCAAGGAAAAGGAACGATTCACACCTACTCCATTGATTATAAAGATAATGACCACTTTTTCACTGCCCATGCCTATCAACCTGATTCAGATTCTCAATGGATTAAACGAGTTAGCGATCATATAGGAACCCAGCACCATTATATTGAGTTTGATACCCCCGAGTTGGTGCAAGCCCTCCAAACCGCTGTTTATGCTCGCGACTTGCCTGGTATGGCAGATATTGACGCTTCGCTGTATCTTTTTTGCGCGGAAATGAAAAAGGAAACAACAGTCGTACTTTCAGGTGAATGCGCTGACGAAATATTTGGGGGCTATCCTTGGTTTCATCAAGAAGAAGCTCTTTATGCAGAAACTTTTCCATGGGCGCGAAAAAGTGAGCAGCGATACAAATGGCTCTCGAATGAAATGAAGGCTTGGTTACAACCAGATTCGTATGTAAAAGGACGTTTTCGTGATACACTAGCAGAGGTTCCCCGCTTGGAGGGGGAGTTTCGTATAGATGAAAAACGGCGCGAGATGTTTTACTTAAATCATGTCTGGTTTATGAATACGTTACTGGATCGAAAGGATCGCATGAGTATGATGGCTAGCCTAGAAGCCCGTGTACCCTTTTGCGATCATCGACTTGTAGAATACATGTGGAATGTACCTTGGGAGATGAAAATGTACGATTCCAGGGAAAAAGGCATTTTGCGCAAAGCTTTGGAAGGAATCTTGCCCTCTGATGTGTTATATCGTAAAAAAAGTCCTTATCCCAAAACACATAATCCCGCATATGCCCTAGCAACAAGGCAGTGGCTTAACGATGTTTTAGATGATAACAGATCTCCCCTTCATACTCTATTAGATGTTCCTTACCTCCGTACTCTCCTACAAACAGATGCATCTGCGATTGAAATTCCTTTTTTTGGTCAATTAATGAGCACCCCTCAGATGTTTGCCTTTTTAGCACAAGTAGACTTCTGGATGAAAACATACAAAGTACGCATCATGTAAAGAAACAAAAAAACCGGCGCGTTACTGCACCGGTTTTTCCTTTATAATACGATCATATTTGTTTGTTGCTTTATCATTTCATTTACATTTATACTTAAAAAATATTGAATAAGCAAGGAATGCTATAAGCCAGGTTCTGTATCTCTCGTGCTGCAAACGGACCTTCCCCTCGCACGAAGAGCTGTAGTCATCTATCTATGGCAAAATTTCTTTTGCCATCCGTCCTTTTCGTTCAATTCCGTCCAGACGGTTCCCCTACCTAATTTGGGTTTCTCGCTCGCAGGGTTTACCTCGTTCCATCTTCTCTGTCGCCAGAGAAGCTACGTTTCTGTGGCACTTTCAGCGTACTTGGGTCTCAGGGAGAACCCTTTCTGCGCCGTCAATGAGGCGAACCTCACTGCCCTAGTTTGCACTAGGTACGAACACTCCGGGCATCGCAGCCCGGGCGAGCCTGGACTTTCCTCTATCGTCTCCCAGACAAGCTGGTGACAACAGCGACTACCCACAATCCTTGCCTTACTAAGGATTAATCTATCATATATAGGGGTACAATTCAACCTTGACATTCTGGAAACGCTACTAAAAGATGTAAAATATCATGTTTATTCTTATTTACTTTATTTTTAGGAGGTTTGAAAATGAATGTATTTAACCTACGAATAAAGGGTAGGCTGATTTTTTTACAATTACTAACCCCTGCACATGCAGAATTTTTTCTTACTTATTTACTTGCAAATCAACCATTTCATGCACCGTATGTCCCTTTGCGTGACGAGAGTTATTTCACACTCGAAAATGCCATTAATCAAACTACTCAATGGACAGAGGTTGAACAGGATCAACGCTATTCTTTTGGTATCTTTGAGCAAGCTAGTGAACGCCTTGTTGGAAAAATAACACTATCCCAAGTATTTCGCGGTCCTTTTCAAAATGCTTTTATCGGTTATGATCTAGACCATTCCTGTCAAAGCCAAGGCTATATGACTGAAGCTCTCCATCTCATGATGTCGTTTTCCTTCAATAGACTTCTTTTGCATCGTTTGCAAGCCAATATCATGCCACATAATCGAGCGTCTCAACGGGTTTTGGAAAAAGCAGGATTCGCCAAAGAGGGGTTCGGTGCCAATTATCTTAAAATCAACGGGAAATGGGAAGATCATTTATTTTATGCTTTGACTAAAGAAAGGTTTGACGAACTTTATCAAAACGCTCCTTATCCTGTTATCTATGAAGAAAGAGCTGAGACGATTACTATAAAAGACTAAAGACAAAGCGATTACTCACAGAAATGCCTTAGCAAAGCTTGGTAGATCGTTGTGTGTTAGAATTATAAAAAGAGTATCGCAACTCTACATTTCACTCAGGAATGAAATATCCATCATCGAACAGGAGGCTTATTTTTCATGCTACTACTCCCTTTTGAAGGTAAAGAGCCACAGATTCATCCTAGCGTGTTTATCGCCAAAGGTGCTGTTGTCACGGGTGACGTTATTATCGGGGAAGAGACATCGATCTGGTACAATTCGGTCATACGAGGCGATGTCTCTCCTACTATTATTGGGAAACGAGTCAGTGTTCAAGATAATAGCACTCTCCACCAAAGTCCTCTTTGTCCACTCCTTATTGAGGATGATGTCACAATTGGCCATAACGCCGTGTTACATAGCTGCACCGTACGCCAAGGCGCTTTGATCGGTATGGGTTCTATTGTGCTAGATGGCGCCCAGATCGGGGAAGAGGCTATGGTTGCAGCGGGTGCTTTGGTTCCACCCGGCATGAAAGTCCCCCCTCGGACATTGGTCGTAGGCTCTCCCGCTAAGGTAAAGCGCGAATTAAACGAAGACGATTTTAAGGATTTACGCCGAGTTCGTCAGTCTTATGTGGATAAAGGAAAAATGTATCGAAAGCTGGAAGAAAATCCACTTACCAGATAAAAACAAAAAACGATCGTACCCTCTTCTAACAAGGATACGATCGTTTCTTTATTTTTGGATATGAGTAATTTTCGTAATGATCCAGCCGTACGGATTGCTACTCTGGTCGCTTTTAACCATTTCATATTCCACTTCATAATTACCAGTCATTGTGGAAAAATAAGCGCCTTTAGCCTTCATGGTACTTTCATTACTATCCATCACCTGATAGCTACCCAAAACATCATGCAAAGGTAGCGGGCGTAGCTTCTCTATCGTCTGTAATGCCTCTTTCCCGAAGTAGGACGTCATCCCTTGCTCGTTCTTTCTTAGATAAGCATGGGTGGCCGCTGTTAGCATCAGATTGCTGATGCGTGTTTGCTGTTGCACTGAGCCGTTCCATTGTTTTTCTTTTTGCTGCTCATTGGCGATCACTAGCCGCTGTAAAATAACCGCGAATTGGGCCCGAGTCATAGTCTTGGTTGGCTGAAAAAAACCGGTGCTATCTTCCAATAATTGATAGCCTTTAATTCCGGTAGCATACAACGATTTTGTATCCTGATACGCATTCGAAAGCGTCGCCTGATAATAGCCGTTTAAACCCTCCTGAATTTTAGCGGGCTCTATATGTAAATCATGTCGAATATTCGGCAGAATCGTATGAAACAACAGCATGCTAGCTTCTTCTCGATTTAATGGTGCTTGTAAATGCTCAGCGGATAACCACCAATCGCTTTCTAAGATAGCTCCCATTTTCATTGGCTTTTTACCTGCACTGAGGTGAAGCAAGTACAAGGCATTATCCCCTGGATTAAAACGTGTATATGCCTTCTGATCCGCATACAGCATAGCATTCATAGTACCTACAGCCTGCTTGAGTTCTTGAACGAGCGGATATCGTTTATCTACTTTAGCTGCTTCAACAGGAGGAGCTACAACTCCGTAGGAATACTGCGTTACCCGATTCAACAAAGCAATTGCCTCTCCCCGAGAAATCGGAGCGTTCGGGCGAAACGGAATATATTTTCCTTTTACAATGCCACGCTCGGCAAGAAATTGAATGTAAGATTTCGCCCAATGTTCATCTATATCAGTGAAGGTACTCGCTTGTACAGTGCTAGGGGTATGTGGATTTTCCGCTTGTATCTCGGCCGGCATACAAAAAGCCGCAATGACTGCAAACATTGTTGTGATACCTGCTACGATTTCTTTTCTAACCTTCATGGATCTGTTCCCACTCTCTTTCTTTTATCTCAATCTTTCATATTTCTTTCACAAATAATGTGTCTGAAAGAAATATTACCAGACAAAAAAATGGGAATCTATCATACTTTATTCATAAGATAGATACCAACCAAAGTCCTATAATGAATCGTTTGCCTCTTCCATATTCCGAAAATAAATAAACAACGCATAAGACCGAATCGCTGTATCCATATGTATGCGCTCCGGTTCCTTTGTTGTAAGATAATATTGCAAGAAGCCCGATACACGATACAATGGCTCAATTAGTCTTGGTGCATATTTGGATAATAGATTACATATTCCTATTCCAACAAGTCCAATCACAATAGCTATCCACAGTTGGAAAAAACAAATGGTTGGAAGAAAAAAAGCAAAGAAAAAAGTAACCATATTCGTTGAACAGCCTCGATTGATAATGGAAGCCTGCTGTATTGTTTCCCAATTCTCTGGTTTAACTTCCCCATAGTAGCTAAAAACCTTATGCTCAGCTCCATGAAACTGTTTTAATCGTTTTGGAAAAATAAAATGAAAGCCTGCTCCATAAACTACCAACCACAATGGATCAAATTCTCCTAAAACCGGAAAAAAAACATACAAAAGCATCAACAAATGTAGGATATGATAGTACCAAGGCAATGAGCTGACAATCCGCCACCACATTTTACATAGCGTTCTCATCCCCATTTTCTCGGCCCATGTGTGGATGACACCGTTCTTTACCTCGGCACATGCAATGACATTTTTGTTGTGATAAAAGACTCCGTTGCCAAATGAAATGCCTGCAATCATGGTGTTGGTATTCTCACCCTCTCCATTTATGGTTATAATGGTGTTTGTTCATATAGCCTCATCTAAGCTATTGAGGCCACGTTATGTTTCTACTAAGGAGGTTTCACCATTGAAACGCTTTGTTCCAACTACACCCATTACACCTCAAAAGGACCCATGGGAGCCTTTATATAATGCTACACCACCTTCCTACAAATTGACCAGTATCGAGTTTACTGTGACCAATCTATGCAATCTGCGCTGTGAACATTGCGCTGTTGGTGAAACATTACGGATAAAAGACGATCCACACTTGCCAATAGAACTTATCCTACAACGTCTAGAGGAAGCCAAGGATTTATTAACCCTTAGCATTACGGGTGGGGAACCGATGTACAGTATACGGACAGTAAATAATGTAATTGCACCAATTTTACAGTATGCGACAGATCGGGGCTTGCGCACACAGATTAACTCCAACTTATCTCTGCCATTTTCTCGTTACGAGGCTGTTTTGCCCTACATTGATGTCATGCATATGTCGTGGAACTATAGTAAGCCTGAGGATTTTCATGAAGTGGTATACGTAAATAGTCCGCAAAAGGTTTCACTCACCCAAGCAGAGAAACTGTACCAATTGACAATGGACAATGCAAAAAAATTAGCACACGCAGGTGTAATCGTCTCTGCCGAAAGCATGCTGAATACTCGGACGTGGCAAAAGCTCCCGAAGATTCATCAACTAATTAAAGAAATGGGTTGTGTTCGTCACGAGGTGCACCCTATGTATCAAAGCGATTTCGCCAAAAATTTACCAGTGCTGAGCTTGCCTCAATTACGTGAATCTATTCACACCCTTTTAGATGTACGCGATGAAGAGATGTGGATGCTGTTCGGTACCCTGCCATTTTTCGCATGTAGCCAAGACCCTGATGATCAGGAGCTTATTCTGCGTCTGCGTCAATCCAAGAATGTTACTGTACGTAACGACCCTGATGGACGCTGTCGCTTAAATATCAACATATTTACCGGAGATGTAACCGTAACTGACTTTGGGGATGTAGGCATTCTAGGAAATATTCAAACAGATACCCTAGAGACTATGTTCGCTCGTTGGCAAAGTCACTCTCTCAATCAATCCATTAATTGTTTTTGCCCAAATGCAGAATGTGCAGGCCCAAATCTGCTCGTATATCATAGCTATTACCTGAATACTGATTTTAAAGAACGTAAGGCACTTATATAAAAATCATTCTCAATATGTACGGCGAAAATAAAATGATCTTCCAACACGTTGAAAGGTTGCCCTTCTCAAGGCAACCTTTTCAGCGTGCATTTCCCATATTAATCCATATCGTGTGGAATGTTCTCTTTTGTTTTTTTAGCCTTAAAAGGGTTAACAGCTTTCCCTAATTCACCCATTCGATCGAATGAAGTAAATAAGGTGTCCACTGTCTCCACTAACTCTCGGATTTGAACAACTTTTGTACGAATCCCTAAAAAATGGTGCATCATCCCTTTGCTATTAAGTCCAGCCATTGTTCCCCACCTCCTAACATTCCTTACTATAGGCTATGTAAAAAAGGGGCAAACGCTGTAGGCAGAAGCATAGATACCGACCATTTTCTCCAAGCTACAATCAACCATGCCTTCTTAGTTGTAAATATCAGGACGGCGATCAGTAAATACCGGAATCTTAGAACGAACCTGATCGACAATATCCAAATCGATCTCAGCAGTTAGAATCATTTCTTCTTCACCAGCTTCAGCAATCACTTCTCCCCATGGATCAATCACCATAGAGTGACCGAAGAAGCTACTCGCAGAATCGCTTCCTACTCGATTGCAAGCAACGACATACATTTGATTTTCAATCGCTCGGGCAATCAATAGGGCGCGCCAATGAGCCAGTCTCGGGTTTGGCCACTGAGCACATACGAACAAGACCTTTGCTCCCTTAACTGCATAGAGACGAATCCATTCCGGGAAACGAATATCATAGCAAATAACCGCTCCCACCTTCTGATCGTCCATTTGATACAAGCCCAGTTGATCACCTGATTGCAGGAACTGGTGTTCATTCATTAGCTTGAATAAATGGGCTTTTGAATAAGAGCCAACCAAATTTCCCTGCTTATCAAACACATAGGAGGTATTATAGACCCCATCTTCCTTATGTTCAGCAATAGAGCCACCATATACATAGCTATGTAGTGATCGAGCAAGTTCCTTTAAAAACATCTGGGCATTCTTCCCTTGCTCATCCGCAATCTCGTCCAGACGCTCCAAATCATAGGCAATATCCCATAATTCGGGTAGCAATAATGCATCAATCCCTTTGCCTGATTCGCGTAAATTTTCGGTCATTTTCTTTACCTTTTCTCTGTTTGCCTCTGGATTTCCTAGCACGACATCCATTTGGATTAAAGCTATTCTCCACTTGTTACTCATTACGTATTCCTCCCATCCCCCGCATCTTTATCACCATTATAGTAGTGGAATTTTGTCAAAAAAGAAAGAGGAGCGGATACAGCTCCTCCCTTCCATGCATAGCATACTAGTAGTTACTAAGTACGGCGATGTTGTTCTAAAGCTCTGACCCGACGATTTAAATCTCTATACCTTTCATTTAGTCTCCGTACCTCACGCTCTAAACGTTCGATTCTGCGTTCCTCACCCACATTAGGTAATGGAGGCCCTTGATTAGGAATGAAAAGAGTTTGACCGACGTACAGCTCATATGGGGGAAATAGACGATTCACACGAATAAGTACATCGATAGGCACTCCAAAGCGTTGAGCAATAGCATATAGTGTATCCCCGCGTTGAACAGTATAATTCATACGTACCAGCTCCCTAAAGAAAGTTATCTTCTATTAGTACCGTATGCCCGTTTTGGTTGAGAGGAGATAAACGAATACCCATTTTTTAAAAGGTAGGCATCAACCTATGACCTGACAAGTAATGGAAGGTAAAAGCTCCTTTATTTCTTCATTGTATCGCAACCCTTACTCCTCTTTTGTACCTCTCTCGGAACGGGCATCCTCTCCTTTTCTTCTGTTGCTGACCCTGTCCTTACTTGTCTTCTAAATCGATGCACAAAAAGACCTTGCGTTCGCTACTGGTAGCGTTGCAAGGTCTTTTCCTTTTCTATGCGCTCAAATACTACATGTTGATTTAGAATACTAATTTTTTCTTATTAAAAAACGGGATCTGCATACTTCGCGAGCTTCTCAGCAGAATCCTTATCTACATCAGCATGAAGGCTGTTGCCGTGTGAATCCATTGTGACTATAGCGGCAAAGCCTTTAACACGTAAATGCCACATTGCTTCTGGAATACCAAATTCCAAGTAGTCCACGCCTTCTACCTGCTCGATACAATCCGCGTAGTATTGCGCAGCTCCACCAATGGCATTTAAGTATACGCCACCATGCTCTTGTAAGGCTTTCAATGTTTTAGGACCCATACCACCTTTTCCCATTACCGCTCGAATTCCGAATTTTTTCATGATGTCGCCTTGATATGGCTCCTCACGAATACTAGTGGTAGGCCCTGCTGCTTTGACATGATAGTTCCCTTCTTCATCTTTTAGCATAACTGGACCACAGTGATAGATAATGCCACCATTTAGGTCAATTGGACAATCATGATCGATTAAGTATTTATGCAAGGCATCGCGGCCGGTATGCATCATACCATTAATAGTGACCACATCACCCACTTTAAGACTGCGAATCTGTTCTTCTGTTATTGGTGCCTCCAATACAACCTCACGACGCTCTGTTTGTTCCTCGCTTGCGGAAGTCATGTCCATTTCCACATGATTTTCTTCTGTGTATAAATAACGGATGATTTCTCCAGTTTCTGGGTTAATATGCACCCCTTGACGTCGGAATGCCCAGCAGTTATAAGCTACAGAGACGAAAAAGCTAGCTGGCAAGCGATTTTCTACACCAATTTTACAGCCAAGTAGGGTTGTATTTCCGCCGAAACCCATGGTTCCGATCCCCAATTCATTTGCCGTTTGCATAATATAGTCTTCCAATTCAGCTAACGCAGGAATCGGATTGGAATCATCTGCGCTGCGGAACAATTGATGTTTGGCAAGTGAGTAGCCACTTGTACGATCTCCGCCAATACCTACCCCGATAAAGCCAGCGCTACAGCCTTGACCTTGTGCCTGATAGACAGCATGCAGGATACATTTGCGGATGCCATCTAGGTCACGACCAGCTTTTCCTAAGTGGGGAAGCTCACAGGGAAGAGAATATTGTATGTTTTTATTTTCACAGCCGCCACCTTTAAGAATTAACTTCACTTCGGCGTAATCCTCTTCCCATTGTTCAAAATGAACAACAGGTGTACCAGGTCCAATATTATCTCCAGAGTTGGCACCTGTTAACGAGTCTACAGAGTTCGTACGTAATTTACCAGTACGTGTCGCTTCTGCAATCGCTTCCAGAATCGCTTTCTTCATCGCGATCTGATTAACTCCTACCGGTGTCTTAATTTCAAATGTAGGCATTCCTGTATCCTGACAAATTGGGGAAACATTTTCTTCAGCCATCTTAATGTTTTGCGCAATGGTAGTGAGCGATAAAGCAGCACGCGTGCCAGCATCCTCTCTTTTTTTCGCAGCGTTAATGGCATGACGAACATCTGGCGGCAAGTTAGTGGAGGTCTCCACAATCAACTGCAACATGCTATCTTTGAACTTATCCATGATGGAAGTCGCCTCTCTTTTCAAAAAAGAATAAATACTCTACACAACGATCATAATTATAGCATAGCAAAAAAATAGGTGCGACACTTCCAATTGTGCGTTTTTTCTCAGCCGACTCAGATACAGCCCTCCCTATACCTGTCATCTTAGCTGTGATATCATGAAGATACTTTTTTGACGGAAAAAACGAAAGAGGAGTAGGGTTCATATGCATTATTTTCAGATGACGTTGCCTGCTACACTGACCGGATTGGCAGTAGTTTTATTCGTTGGCTTACTCCGTTTGCAGTGGCCTTTTCGCTACTATTACAGAACGTTGTTATGCAAGCGAAACCCCGAGCGTATGCAAATGATCCTAGAGGCTTCTTATCTTAAAAACAAAAAGCGCTCAGTAGCGCTACTCGACAAATCAAGTCAACAGCTACTGCAAGGGAAGTACGATGCAGCTGAATCATATATTACGCAGGCTATTATCTTGTGTAAAGAATCACCCACATTATTTCATCGTGCTCTCTTACAGCATCTTTTTTACAATTTGGCTGTTGCCTGCTATTATCGGGGACGATATCGGGATGCTCTGCAAATTGGCATACATCTATATAAGAGAGATCCGCGCATGCACTGTGCTCTGGGCGTCATTATTTGCTGTCAAGCTCGAATGGGGGACCTTCCAGGTGCTAAGCACGCCTTATCATTATTACAGCGAAGACGAATCCGCCCTGCTTTGCATTATTTTTGTTTAGCTGAAATAGAAGCCGCAGCAGGACGTTATACACATGCAGTCGAGCATATTGAAAAAATCAGGAACTACGCATATTCTCAAACACTGTATCTCCGTAAAGAAGAACTTGACTTGCGTCTACAAGAATGGACAAAAGCGGCTTCTCATGCAGGATGATCCAGTGAGGGTTTTACTTGTGGGCTAGGAGCCATTTCCCTTCAGCTCACAAGTTTTTTTATATTTTTTTGCTAAGGAAAAAATTGGCCAATGCCCCTTCTCCGATAGGATTTTTAAAGATATTTATTAAAAAAATTTGGTATTAAATGTGAATAATTTCACAACATAATCTTCTATTTTTTGTATAATGAATTTGCAAGTGAAAAGAAGAAAGAATCGGGTACATTCCGATTGTCTCTTCGAAATCAATGTTAAGAGGAGTGAATTGTATGAAACTAAAAAGAATAAGCAAATGTCTTACAATTTCAGCCGTCTTATCCCAGCTCGCTGTCTATCCAGTAACATCTTATGCAGTCAGCAACACAGAACAAAATACTGACGATAAGAAAATAGCGGAAGAAAAAAGCAATATGATAAGAAATGATTTATTAGGAAATGCTCATAAATCCTCTGTCAAATCTGCCTACTCTTCCAATGTTACTAACGTTGACGAGCAGATGAACAAAATTTCTGATTTTTATTATCAAAATAACTTTCGGGGGAAAGAAATCTCGACTTACTATTATGTAAACCAATTAAAAGAAAAAAAGACTACCATGTCCTTAAATCTGAACGCCTCTGATATAAATAACGTAACATATAATGACTTACAACCAGAATATATAGGTGAAAACGAATTTGAAAATACAACCGATCAGGATCAAACATTTACGACAGCATCCTATTCTCATGCAGTTACAGACACTGTAAGTTCTACTGTTACAAATGGATTTAAAATCGGAGGTAGTGGAGATACTATTTTCAAAATTCCTATTTTATTAAAAGATGGAATAAAACTGAGTGCAGAATTCAATTCCGCTACGAGTACAACGAACACAACTACAGATACGAAGACGCTTACAGCATCTCCTCAAAACATCAAGGTACCAGCAGGTAAAACCTATAAGGTGGTAGTAAATCTATACAAGAAAAGCTTCACTGGAGATATAGACTTCACTGGTAAAGCAACCAATGTAAATTCAAAATTAAGAGTAAATGCATCATATGTTGGCCCTGGATTCCCTCGACTGGATAAAGAGTACTCCTTCACCTATGCGACAGCAGACATGTTAAAAGATTTAACGAATGATCAACGAAATCAAATTACTGGAATCTCCTTTGATAATAATAAGAATTTAACACTTAATGGTAAAGCAAAAATAGAGGGTATTTTTGGAAGTAAATTACAAGTGAGTGTATATGATGTTACAAATAATGCTTATAGATTAGTGCAAGTATTCTAGTAAAACCCGCCTCTTCATTGAGTATAAATTATCTTTAGATATAATGTAAGAAAATGTTAATATATAAAAAACCAGTTGTATCATGAGCCTTACTTGATATAATTGGTTTTTATTTTGTTAAATGAATGGGGGTCTGCCAGCATTTTAACGAAAATATACGCTAAGCCCAATCATGACCTGCTAAGCGCGTTTTATCATACGCTAAGCATGGTTCGGGGCAGTTCATCCGGGATCGCCGGTCATTCAATCTTCTGCTCTTTAAATGGCCAGTAGCCTCGCTTTCAGCCCCTCCTAATTTGCTTATTAGTCTTTCTCCCTTTCCTCGTCAAAATAAAAGTACTTGGCAACGACTGAAACTTCAAACACGAAAAAATGCCCATTTGCGTCATTTTCTCAGCCTATAAAACCCGATTCACTTGAAGAATCGGGTCAGACTGTGGACAAGTTTTTTGTTTTCCTACTATGCATTCGTCATCTATTATTTTTACAGCCCTATAGCTAAGAGCTTTCTTTGTTACTAGGTCATCTCTTCATGTATTCAAGCCAAGCGCTGCTCCGTGTATTGAGACAATATCTCCACGATTTCCTGGAGGAATTGCGGAATATTACCTTGTAGAATTGGACCATGCCCTGTCGCCAGTATTTCAATGGGCCACTGTAGTAATGACTTGGTTGCTTCTAGAAATCCCATAACCTGATCGATATCAGGACAACGTTGTAACCAGGCCACGAAATAAAAAATAAGCTCTTTTCGACATTTCTCCTGATAACCGATCACCTGCTCAATGTCCATACCAAAAAAATGAAGGTGATCGCCAATAAAACAAATATTTGTTTCGGAATCAAAAAAAGCTACTGAGCCCTCTGTATAAGTTGGTAAGTTCACAAATGAAAACAGCCCAATCTGCCCTTTTTCTCCCGTAAAGGAATGACCGAATAACGTTTGCGAAAAATCATCTAGTTCAAAAAAATCATGCAGGTGAATCCAATTTTGGCTGGTGGCAAACAACTCCACATTTCCAATATGATCAGGCAAACGATGGGTACATAGCACATCTTCCACTTTATCTGAAGTGGCACCAATATCCTCAAGTGCTTGCTGAAAATACGAACGATGCTTTTTAAGATTTGTATCAATTAAATAAAACCGTCCATTTCGTTCCACTACATAATTATTGATGTAACTTTTCCATGAGTCTTCATAAGTGATAATCGTCCAAACACCAGGAGCAATTTGGCAGGTGACATTGGTCAAATTCCCATCTCTCCTCTCCGTGAACCGTTATGTAACATCTATCGTAAATACGATATCCTCCGTTATTTCCTTCTTATATTCCTATTATACAACATTTTTCACGAAAAGATTGCGAAAAAGCATGATTACAATCGTTTTTCTTCCAAATTCCGGACATCTGTAAAAATGTTGTCAGAAATTAATAATGGTTATTTCAATATTTATAAAAATAGTTTATCAAAAAAATATTGTAAATATTCAGAATATACTTTATACTGAGCATGTCTTACAAAAACAAAACATAAAGGAGGTACTACTTATGAAAATTCAGGCTAAAAAAATGGAGAAAGTCGCTCCTACCCTTGCTAACACTTGCGTTTAATGTAAGACTAGTTCATTTTCATAAACTGCCTTATTAATCGAATTGACAACAGAAAGGAGGTACTTCCTTATGAAAATCCAAGCTAAAAAAATGGAGAAAGTTGCTCCTACTCTTGCTAACACTTGCGTTTAATGTAGTCAAAAATGCATTACATATTGCCCCGAGCTAACTGTAAAAAAGATGGTTGAGCCATTCTCTGGCTACCATCTTTTTTATCATATTCTTTTATTGAATTTGATTTTTTGCTTTCATAACCTCGGTAACTAAAATAACACCATGCGAAAAAGTTGTTCCGCCTCCATACGCTCCAGAGACGCCTACTGTTTCTGCAATCTCCTGCTGGCTAGCACCCTCAGCTAAGGCAGCCTCCATATGATAGACAATACAGTGCTCATTACCTGCATATAAAGAAATTCCAAGGGCCATTAAGTGCTTCTGTTTGCTATCCATCGCACCGGAAGCAAAACAAGCGCTCGTAAATTGATTGTAGGCTTGCAATACATTTGGCATCATTTGTCCAAATGTCTGTAGGCCATCCCGATATTGTTCTGCTAATAAATGTTCTGCCATGTTAACGCCTCCTCTATCATCCAGATCATGCTTATGTTTCCACCTTCTTCTTACATTCATGTATTCTTTTTTTCATGAATCGGGTAATACTACTCCTAACCAACCATTAGGAGAAAGGAATGAGCATGATTGATCCGTCTGGGCTATGCCTGCATCAGTATGGCAACCAAGAACAATCCAAATAAAAAAACTACATTGGGACAACTAGCTAAGCTTTCTCCTCCTGACCAGTTAAAAAAACTACGAAAAATCATGCAAACTAATTTTTTTAATCTCTTAGATCTGTTGAAATACAACGTGGAGCATGGCATATTTCTATACCGATTACCTTCTGAATTTGTGCCTTTTGCTACACATTCTGTCGCAGAGCAATGGGATTGGGCAAAGGAATTTACTTGGGATTTTAATAAGGTAGGAGAATATATTCGTGCGCATGGCATACGAATGAGCGCCCATCCAGGTCATTACAGCATTTTAAATACACCGTCTAAAAAAGTTCTGGAGAGCACCATTAAGGATTTTTATTATCATGCCTCTGTCTTTGATTTAATGGGCCTCGATGAAAACTCAGTGTTAGTCACGCATGTAGGGGGCGTTTATGATGATAAAGAAAGCTCACTTAATCGGTTTGAGGAGAATTTTTTACAGCTACCGGAGAAAATAAAAAAGCGCCTCGTCGTAGAAAATGACGATACCTCTTTTACTATGCGCGAAGTCTTACATTTATGTGAGCGTATTAAGATACCTATGGTACTCGATATCCATCATCATCGCTGTCTTCATAATGGAGAGGATTTAGCTGAATACTTACCGCGTATCATCAAAACTTGGGGAACTCGGACCGTTAAAATGCACTTTTCTACACCTAAATCTGATAAAGAGTATCGCAGTCACGCAGATGATATTTTGTATGAGGACTTTATGTCATATCTCCCTCTATTAGAGAACTATAATGTGGATATTATGCTTGAATGTAAAAATAAGGATGAAGCTCTTTTGAAACTGCGTAATGAAATGCTAGCCAATAATCAGACTCAAGAATCCATTTATCTATAAACCTATGTACAAAAATAAGCCCACAATCACAGGGATAGTGGGACCTAACTAGTATGAAACGTTAATGCTTGTTAGCGACTATTTTTGCCACCGACCACACTTACCGCTGCATGCGCCGCCACATTTACCTCCGCACTTACATCCGTCATCTTTGTAAGGCTCTACATAATGGGAAGGACTAGAAGCTGAACAACTGGATTCGGAGAAAGAATGAGAGGCAGAATGCGAGCTACATGAATCACTTGGGTGATAGTTGCAGGCATAACATTTTTGGTAGTAATAATTCATTTTTTTCTTGTGATGCTTATACATTTGATAATATTTGTGGTAGTGCCTAGGAGATCTTCTATGTCGCATGCACTTATCCTCATAACCCATCATTTTTTCATAATGGAAATGATACTTAAAGATATAGATCTCTATTTTGGGCTGTACCATGGGGGCAGTAGGTCTTTGTCTAGGCGGCCTGGGCATTGGTCGCATTGGTTTCATAGGCCTTGTAGGCCTTCTGGGATACTCCTTTTTTGGTGCTGGCCTTACTGGCATCATTTCCTTAGGCGGATATTTTTCCCTGGCAGGCATATATATGCTACTACTTTCCATTCGATTAACCCCATCCTTTCATTATTACATGACATATAGCATGGTATGATAAATAACCAGTATATGCACCCCTGACCAATGCCCAATTTGGGTGAAGACCCGCGCCCAAACCTATTTATACAAACACTCTTATTGACACTCAAGCTATCCATTTGACATAATAACGATATTACGAAAAGCGAGGAATAGCGAATGAGGGTAACATGCCAATATAAATGTGACATGTCAACTATATATCAGGGTAACAAGGGGTTAGGAATTCGTTCCTAGCCCCTTTTATTTTCGCTCTCTGCTCTGCTAAAGGAGGAAATTTATCATGTCCATTCAACACGCACTAGCATTAGACGGTACTTCTCTTTCAATTGAACAGGTTGTTATGGTAGCTCGTAAGCATCATCCTATTTCTCTTTCTTCTAATGCTGTGGCCAAAGTACTCCACTCTCGTGAAATGGTAGAAGAAATAATCCGTGAAGAAAAAGTCGTATATGGAATCACTACAGGGTTTGGTAAATTTTCAGACGTCATGATCTCACAGGAAGATGTTAGCCATTTACAGGAAAATTTAATTATGAGCCATGCTTGCGGAATGGGAGAGCCTTATCCTACCGAGGTGGTTCGTGCCATGATGATCCTTAGAATCAATGCTTTATCCCAAGGTTTTTCAGGCATTCATTTAAAGACCCTTCAATTGTTAGTAGAGATGTGCAATCGTGGTGTTCATCCCATTATTCCTCAGCAGGGCTCTTTAGGGGCTAGTGGTGATTTGGCTCCCTTAGCACACATGGTATTGGTGATGCTGGGTAAGGGAGAAGCCGAATATCAAGGAAAACGGATGTCAGGAAAGGATGCCTTGCAAAAAGCTAATCTGACTCCCGTTCGTCTAGGAGCCAAAGAGGGATTAGCATTAATAAATGGGACACAGGCAATGACCGCTCTCTTATGTCTTGCTCTTTATGATGCGCGTTCTCTTATGGAAAATGCTGAAGTTATTGCTTCGTTAACAGTGGAAGCACTTCACGGAATTCCCAAAGCATACGATGCTCAATTGCATGCTGTACGGCCTCATCCAGGTCAGCAAGAGTCTGCGCGACGGATGTTACAACATCTAGCAAATAGTGAACGCACAACCGAACAAGGAGAAATTCGGGTACAGGATGCCTACAGTCTGCGTTGTATCCCGCAAGTACATGGGGCTACTCGTGATACACTGGAGTATGTTTGGCAAACAGTAACACGTGAATGCAACAGTGTCACAGATAATCCAATCTTATTTTCTGAAACGGGAGATGTCATTTCAGGCGGTAATTTCCATGGTCAACCGATGGCGTTGGTAGCCGATTTTTTAGCAATTGCTATGTCTGAGTTAGCTAATATTTCGGAACGCCGGACAGAGCGTCTCGTTAACCCTCAGCTCAGTAACCTACCAGCTTTTCTAACACCTAATGGCGGCTTACATTCTGGATTTATGATCGCCCAATATGTAGCTGCTTCGATCGTTTCTGAGAACAAGGTACTATGTCACCCTGCTTCTGTTGATTCTATCCCGTCCTCTGCCAATCAGGAGGATCATGTAAGTATGGGAACGACCGCAGCGCGTAAGCTTCGTACCGTTTTAGCCAATGTACGTAAAGTTTTAGCTATTGAATATATTTGTGCTGGCCAAGCAATTGAATTCTCAACTGGAAAACTGGGAGAAGGAACATCAAAAGCCTATCAGCGTCTGCGTCGTATAATACCAAAGCTTGAGGAGGATAGAGAACTGCATGTAGATTTAGCTTTAGCAGAACAAATCCTCCAAGAAGATATCCTATCTACCAACTAAATTGTAAAATAACGCACTCAAAAAAGGCACAGATGTCAAGAACATCCTCTGTGCCTTCCTGCATTTATCGTTATAGCTGTATCTTACTTCATAAGAAAACGAATTCGCTCTGTATATTGATTCCAATGAGCAAGGATTCGATTTGCATTTTCTGTGCGATTTTTAATAATTTGTTTCATGGATTCATTCGGAATTCTTTGGGGGTAGCATTTCAGAACAAAAACATTTTGCTTAGGACCAGCCTTCATCCCTTCTCCTCCTTTTTATCAGTATATGGAGAACCAACAAAATGTAAACGTTACAAGACCAAAATAAAAAAGCCCTATCGCTTAGGACTTTCTATCTGTATGCTTTGATCCACTAAGTGTCGCGGCAATTTGTATATTATTTTCTTCTACAACACGGGATGCCATAAGATTAAAGCCCTGAATGATATCTTTAGCAGTCTTTTGTCGTTTTTGATTGATTTCATTTTGGGTTAAGGATACGATTCTTCGTAGGTCTGTGTCATCTTGATAAGAGGTGGTCATCTGAGCTCTCCTCCTTCTTAGGAAATCCAGTGCTTTGCAGTAAAAGACAGAGAACATGTATCAATCTGAACAGTAATTTATTATCAATTATATCATGAATTGTCAAGTCTACCGCTTTTTTGTTCCGGTCTCGATGAAAATGAAGATTATACACCCACAGCTCATTATTCCCCATTCTCATCAGATAAGAAGCAATATAATAGTTTTTCCGAGGTTCATTGAAAAGAGGGTCAATAGATTTGGTTGTAACAACCTGCACAGCCGCCCACGTAGCATGTTCCTTGGAGTCCATGCTGATCACCCCTAGGCTATGACCACTTGTGCCCTCATCAGCAATTTTTATTAGGTGTCCTCCTTCTACCTTATAAATCGTAAAGTCTGCAATTAATTTCAAGTCAGAAACGGAAAACCGCCCATTCCGATATCGGTATAAAATAGTGATTAGCCGGTCAAGTAAATCCGCCATGTATTCAGAGGATAAGTTTGCCTCGCTTAGTTCATCATATAGCTGATGAAGAGATTGATCTGCTTTGGTAATAATCGAGTTTATAACCTCTTTTTGCCGTAATAATTCTGCTTCTAGCTCATTGTTTTGTTTTAAAAGATGGGATTCTTTTTCCTCATACCTTGCTTGATGAGCAAATGTAAAGCTGTCAAATTCGTTTTTTAGTCTTTCAAACGTTTTGTTTAATTCTTCTTCTCCATTTAAAGAATGATTGACAACATATAACAAGCCTTTAAAGGAGAAATCCGAAAACAAAAAGCTCCCTGTAAAAAGATCATACTCTCTTCTTTTTAAAAACCGATACGCTCCTATATGAAAATGAGTACTGTCTAGCTGCGTCATTAACCAAAGGTATCTACTTAATGAAATAAATAAAATTAGCCCTGATATTCCAAAGCCTACTACAGATGACACTCCTAAATAGGGAACTGCAAAAGGGATTCCAATAATACCAACACTCGGTATTACTGAGCTTAGCGATTTAACAATTCCTTCCGAGTCCAAATTCTTCACGGCTTCCATCATTCTTCTAACATCTGGGACAAGCTTTAATACCAGTGGTATCATCCAGCCTTGGTTCTGAGTATCCTCATAGCTTTTACGGAACCTATGCATAACGGGATCGAAATTTTCAGATAGTCTGATGAGTGAATTATGATAATTGGTACCTATTGTTTGTTTGATACCCATTTTTCTCAGCCTACAATGGCTGACTCACCTCCTATGGGTGGAATATTTGTTGCGTACATCCCATAGGTGCTATTTCTTCACGTTAGCTATTTTACTTATTCTGCTTCTTTTCCCTTTTCCCTAGTATTTTTTGGTATTTATTTTATTTTTTAAGTCTCATACAAAAAAAAGCCCAATCCCTAGCAGTGTTCGCTTCAGGGATTAGGCTTCTCTTTGTTGCTAGATATCCTTCGTAATATCTAATGAATCGTAAAACTGTTGAGTTGCATTTCGACGTTCCCTACGCATTTTTATTCGCTGTGGTGCCGTCTGGTAGAGATAAATTTCTTCTTCCGTCTCTGGAATGATTGGTGGTACAGGAGTTGGTTTTCCATCTTCATCTAAAGCGACAAAAGTGACAAACGAAGTAGCGGTTAATTGACGTTCCCCAGTTTGCAAATTCTCGCTGATGATTTTAACAAAGACTTCAATGGACGTACGCCCCGTCGAAGTAACGAACGCGTCCACACATACTGAGAAGCCCAGCTTTGCGGGTACGATAAAGTCAACCGAATCAATCGAAGCTGTTACAACTGGCTTGCGAGAATGGCGCATCGCCGCAATAGCGCTCACTTCATCAACATAAGACATAATTGTCCCGCCAAAAATGGTACCATGATGATTGGTATCTGAAGGTAAGATAAGCGATGCTTTCACCGTACGTGATTCTTTGACCGTCTTTCCTTTTAACTCCATGTCCATAGCAGTTTCTCCCTCTCTAGCTGTACTGATATATGGCTTCGATAACCGCCTGATAAGCTTCCTCACCAAAAGAGCGTTCGATAAGCTCTCGGCCCCAGATATAAGCAGGCTGGTATCCATCTAATGAAAAAAGGTGTTCTTCAATGTGCGTTGCTTGTTTACGTTTTTCCTTGTTAGCACAGTAGAATATGTCCAAATATTCATGTCCCCAGCGTGAAAAGGCTGCTGTCTCTTCCGTTAAAGCAGTTATTAGGATGTGTTCATTGTCCATCATCACTAAATCAATCGGGTATAGCTGACAGCTAAACGGTTTGATGGAATGCACATCCTTTTGCTCGCGCAGCCCATGAGCATGCAGCAAACAGCAGCGCTGTCCATCTACTTGTCCGTAGAATAGACAGGAGCCTTTTTCCATACGTACAACTCCTGGTTCAGCCGATTCAAAGCAACCATGCTCCATAACCCTTTGTTGTGATCGACCGTTCAGATAGGCGACAGCAACAGAGCGACTTTCTGCTTCAATAATGGAAAGCTGCCAGTCCTGTACAGCATACGGTTGTCCATTCTCACAACACGTTTCGCGATGAACAATATGACAATTGAAGCAATCTAGGTGACACGGCCTTTGCAGGGCATCTACATCAATGTAGAAATGCCCTTTTTGCACAAGGCGGTTTTTCTTCCTCTTTACATATTTATGCAAATGGTACGATTCTTTCTGAGACATCCGCTCAGTCGTACCGTAATATCCGTAGGTTTCAACATTTCTCATTTTGCTAGAACAAGCTCCGCCTCTGTACCGAAAATACGTACTAGTTGTTCTTCACTCACACCAAGATCTTGTTCGTCCGCTGGGATTTCCATCAAAAGCTCTACCTCATTGTCATCTTCTAAGAAGCGAAGGGCTAAATCTTTTTGCTCGAACTCATTATCGACCAAACTCACCCCTAGCAAAGTCCCACGAAAGGTAGTTACTACCTCGTCTTCTTGCTCGTCGCCTTCCCAGTCTGTATATGTTATCTGCACTTGTTGATTTACATATGCTTTTTCTAGTATTTCCATTAGGGCAGCATGGTTATGAATATCCATAGTTACCTCCTTATTAATCTGAGAGAGTAGCACTTTATCTGTTAGCTTACCCGCTATAGCACTCTTTTGAAAAGCCTTTTTTATTTGTAACCGTTTCCTTTTTTCGACTTTACTTTTTTACCGCATGAAAAATCATACGCGGAGAGCTTGCCTTGTCGTAAGGTTTAAAGGCATAGTCACCAAAGACCTGAATCTGGATAAATCCAGCGTCCTCTAGCATTCCCATCATCTGTTCTAATTCAAATAATCTTACCTGTTCCTGATAGATACGCGGCTCTCTCGCTTCAACGTCTTGGATTGTAATCTCTTTTTTTACAAAACCATCTTCAAGACGACGACGTTCTGTAATCAATAAGCCATTTGCTTCTCGTTCAGATTCTGGAACCAGATGTGCTTTTACATAGCTTGGGTTAAGGTAATCAATCACAACTTCTCCACCCGAGCGTAAAGCTTTCGCCATATTTTTAATAACCTTAGCACTCTCTTGATCATCAGAGAAATATCCAAAGCTTGTAAACAAATTAACAACAATATCAAATTCCGACTCAAACGGAATATCTCTCATATCATATTGATAATACGTAACCTGCTTTTGGTCATTAAGTAGCTCTGCCTGCTCTAACAGCACAGAAGATAAATCAACTCCCACTACCTCATAACCACGTTTGGCAATAGCTCGCGAGTGTCGACCGCTTCCACAGCATAAGTCTAGAACTCTTCCCTCACTCTTAATAGGTAAACGTTCCAATAGATTATGTATTTCTTGATCCGCAGAAGCCTCGTCTCGATGCTGATATACCAGCAGATAGTCTTCTCGGAAGCTTTTTTCAAACCAAGCGTCTCCCATGCTCTCTACCCCTTTGATTCTCATTTCGTCTGTTACATTTGTAACTACTTCGGTTATTATATCATACCCCGGTTCGTAGATTTTACATTTACCGGTTTACAGAAAACTTTAGGTTTACGTTCTTCCATTGCAAGTAACCTCTTACTCCTAGATGATCGAAGCCTAAAGCAGGGTCAATTAAATCAATGTAGCAAAACGACGGCTTTGCTTATTCTGTTCAGCAAAGCCGTCGGAACAACTAGCGTCGGTAATGACGAGCTGTATTAATTTTATCAGACAAACGTGCTAATACAACCTCTACAGAGTTGATATCATCCATCACGTCGTATTCATTGATATTAACACGCAATACCGGACAAGATGTAAAATTAGTAATCCACTCGTCATACCTAGCATACAGATCCTTCCAGTAACTAAGCGGAGTTTGTTGTTCCATTGGTCGACCGCGTTCCTGAATGCGATCAATGATATCCTCAAAGCTACCCTCTAAAGAAATCAGCACATCTGGATGCGGAAAATAAGGTGTCATCACCATTGCTTCAAATAATTGAGTATACGTCTGATAATCCTCATCTGTCATATTTCCCTGATCATGCAGCATCTTAGCAAAGATGCCTGTATCTTCATAAATAGAACGGTCCTGCACAAATCCACCACCGTAGTCAAAGATACGTTTTTGTTCCTTAAAGCGTTCTGCAAGGAAAAAGATTTGTAAATGAAAGCCCCACCGCGATAAATCATCATAAAATCGATCCAAATAAGGATTATTGTCTACTTTTTCATAAGAAACACGGAATCCAAGCAAACCAGCTAGCGCTTTCGTAAACGTTGATTTGCCTACACCCACCATTCCAGCAATGGTAATAACCGCATCACTTGGAATTTGATACTTTTCACGCAATTCATTTGTTTGAAAAACCGACATGATATACTCCTTATCGCTGTTTAGTTAGATTGTTAGGTAAAAATTGTGCGACACGCTTTATAACATAGTCCAAATCTTCTGGTTGGTGTACATAATCTAATTGATCACATTCGATAGTCAATACAGGGATTGTTGGATGCATCAATTGAAATTGGTGCATAAATTCCTCATAATCCGAGATTAAATTCTCCATATAAGACCGTTCAATCATTTGTTCCATCCCTCGACCACGTAGTGCAATCCGTTGCATCGCCGTTTCGACAGAAGCTTTTAAATAAATAACTAAATTAGCTTGAGGAATATCACTAGTCAGGATGCCATAAATTTGCTGGTACTTTGGCAAATTATCTTCACTCAATGTCCGTTTAGCAAATATTGTATTCTTAAAAATATTATAATCAGCCACAACAGAGTACCCATTATGTAGCCGTTTTGCTATATCTTGTAATTGTTTATAGCGATTGCAAAGAAAGAACATCTCAGTCTGGAAGCTCCATTCCGAAATATTCTCGTAGAACTTGTCCAAAAATGGATTCTCGTACACAATCTCTTCCAAAAGCTCCAAGCCCCACTGCTTGCTAATCGCCTTTGACAAAGAGGTTTTCCCTACCCCAATCGGGCCTTCCACTGTAATAAAAATGGATTTCATGCGTATCTGTACCCCTCCCAGTAAGACCAAAACGAATATCATTTTACCATGTGAAACGATCATTTGTCGAAAGGAAAAACATACTGAAGTAGGCAGCCAATTATTATACACACAATTCCGATATGTTATGATGTAATTAACAAGAAACAATGAAAATAAAGCCACAGGGAGGAATCGTACATGCGTGTTGCTCAAACCATGGCTGATTTAATCGGTCACACTCCGATTGTCCAGCTGCAACGATTGATAAGTCAAGACATGGCACAGGTCTTTGTAAAATTAGAAAAATACAACCCGAGCGGCAGTGTTAAAGACCGAGCGGCCTACCATATGCTTGTACAAGCAGAAAAGGCAGGCAAGCTTTTAGTCGGTTCTACCATCATTGAACCAACCAGCGGCAATACAGGCATCGGTTTAGCAATGGCATGTGCCGCTAAAGGATACCGTTGCATAATTGTTATGCCAGATACAATGACCCGTGAACGCATTCAACTGTTACGTGCTTATGGAGCTGAGGTCATTCTCACCCCTGGCGACGAAAAAATGCCGGGTGCCATTCGCAAAGCTACGGAATTAGCCGCTAGTATTTCAAACAGCTTTATGCCTATGCAGTTCGAGAATGCCTCAAATCCAGATATTCATCGGCATACCACTGCTTTAGAAATAATCGAACAGATGGGAAGCTCACTTGATGGATTTGTGGCAACGGCAGGTACAGGCGGAACCATTACTGGATGCGGTGAGGTATTACGTCAGCATTACAAAGATCTGCACATAGCTGTAGTAGAACCATCTGGATCACCAGTATTAGCAGGTGGAAAGCCAGGTCCCCATCAAATTGTAGGCACAAGTCCCGGCTTTATTCCTCCCATTCTGAATCAGCAAGTATACGATGAAATCATTCATATAATCGATGAGCAAGCTATTGAAACGACACGCAAGCTTGCTTCACAAGAGGCAATCCTAGTCGGACCCTCTTCCGGTGCAGCAGTTTATGCAGCCTTGCAGGTAGCCAAACAATTAGGCCCCGAAAAAAAAGTACTTGCTATTTGTGCAGACAGTGGAGAACGCTATCTGTCTAGTAATTTATTTTCATTCCTACCATAAATTTAGGTTATATAAACATGTCACTGTACATACAAAAAGATCATGCGAGACGATATCCGCACGATCTTTTTTGTTACTAAAAGGTCAGGTAAAATATTCAATCTTAGCATCCGGAAAGAGCCTTGCAATCTCTTTTTGCATATGTGTCTTTAATGCATTGGCTTGAATATCAGGATAGACATACTTACCTTTCCCATACTTTCCCCATTTGTATTTTCGTTCTTCCTCATTCATGATTAATTTTGTTTTTGGGTATCTCTTTAGAATGAGGCCTTTAGCTATTTTCGTAAATCGGTGCTGTATCAATTCAAAAGTGATATCCTTTTTTGCTTCATCATCTAGTCGTGAGCTGAGACGTTCCAATAAATCTGTATATCCTGCTTCCCAACCAGCAAACCAGTACAGTGGTGCAATAATAAAACCGAGCGGATAACCAGCCATCGAGACCTTTCCCGCTGCCTCAATTCGCTGTTCAAAGGAAGAGGTTCCCGGTTCAAAATTTCGTATGACATAATCTGCATTCATGCTAAACCGAAAACGAGTATGCTTGTTATGCTTTGCATCCAGTAAGGAGTCAACCTGATGGAACTTAGTCACGAATCGCAAGCGCCCTAATGGCTGCTTTCCCATAAATTCAATCGCTTTTTTTAGATTTCCTGTTAGATGCTCAATATTGATCGGATCTGATGTACAAGCCGCTTCAAATCGAGTTATCTCTGGTACTCGCTCCTGAATATATGCTTCGGCCTTTGCTAAAATTTCGTCTGTATTAACATAGACACGAACATATGGCTTTGTACCTACATTTGTATTTAGGTAGCAATAATGACAGTGTGCAGCACACCCCGTCGCCAGAGGAAGCGCATATTCAGCAGACGGCTTTGACTGTTCGAATTTAAGCGTTTTTTTGACGCCAACCACCAAAGTACGTTTGGCATTGCGGTATTGTTGCAGTTCCGTATCCCCCGGAATTCCACGCACCTGATTGTGGCTTGTGGTCATTTTAATAGGAATATCGGATTTCTGGTATTTCTCATACAATTGTTTCCCAAGTGGAAAGGAAAGCGCATCTGGTTCAAAATAAACCAAATCAGGCTCAAAGTATCGAGTTGGGCCTGTTGTGCCATTCCCCCCTGTCTGATTTCCAAAGACCTGCTTTGCAGTGGATGGTCTTTCCAGCACCTGAGTAGTCATGCTATCCCTCCTCTTACTACTAGCATTTCCGTGTTACATGCATCAGTAGCAAGGGGAATATTGGGTATTATAATTGCATCTCTTTTTTCATAGTATGAAGCACCTGCAATGCTCTGTCTTTTTCTCCAATAGGAACCTGAAGATTATAAATGAAGGTGGCTCCGCTCTTTTTGGACGTAATTCTACTTCGGATATGAGCCAGTTTTAATCTCTGCCGATAATCCTCAGCTGCTCTCGGTAACCCATACGACTGGTGTATACTTACCCATTTAACCCACATGAAGCATTACTCCTTCCTAATTAACGAAAACGCTTACATCTATAGATATTGCTATTCAGGAAAAGGCAAAAAAACAGAATAGTTATCCTACTATCATATGCGTCCTGTCTAATAAAGCACCTCTCCCGTTAAAAATTATCTACATGATTTTGTGAAATCGCGATCAGCTAACGAGAGAGGTTTTCCATAAGAGGTAACTTAGAGTGGGAGCTGAACCCAGTGGTTTGTTGGCCCATGACCAGAGCCAAGATTTGGTGCCGTTTGAATAGCCATTACGATAAATTGCTGTGCGGTATGAAAAGCGGTTACAGCATCAGCTCCTTTAGCTAATTCGGCTGTAAGGCATGCTGAGAATGTACAACCTGTTCCATGAGTATGTCGAGTGTTAACTCGTTCATGCTCAACTTTATGAAAATTTTGACCATCAAATAATAGATCAGTCAGTTGGTGATCAAGCATATGACCACCTTTCATTACTACGTGAGCTACTCCATATTCGTGGAGATATTTTGCTGCTTCCTTCATATCAGCTACATTTTGAATCGTTCTCCCTACTAAAACCTCAGCTTCCGGTAAATTAGGAGTAATCATATGAGCTTGGGGGAGAAGCTGAGTCAAAAGCGCTTGAATCGCTTCATCCTGAAGTAACTTGGCACCGCCTTTAGCCACCATAACCGGATCAATTACCAATTTAGTTGCCTGATGCTTGCGAAGTTGTTCCCCTACCGCTTGAATAATTGGAGCAGTAGCTAGCATGCCTGTCTTAACAGCATCAGCAGGCAAATCATCTAATACGACTCTGATTTGATCAGCAACAAACTCTGGGGTCATTACATGAACACCGTGAACACCCTGTGTATTTTGAGCGGTAATAGCAGTAAGAGCACTGGTGCCATAAACTCCTCTTTGATGGAAGGTTTTAAGATCAGCCTGTATTCCAGCTCCACCGCCACTATCGGAACCTGCAATTGTCATAGCTATAGATGGTTTCTTCACTCCGATCCCCCGCTCTATGTATCAATCTTCTGTCTATTCCCATTTAGTATAACAGAAGAAAGCTATACAACCCAACTGTCAGGTTTAGCCGCCTACTGATTTTCGTCGCTGCTTTCTCTTAATTTGGTACACGATCCAAGCCGGATGCTTGCGAGCCATTTTATAAAGAGACAACTGGCGTACAAATAATAAAAATAATAACGCTGTGACAAACAGAAGCAATACCATGCTAATCTGTCTTGTTGTTGCGGAAGGTAAAACAAATAAGACAGCTAATGGAAATAAAATAATAAGCGCCGCATTTGTAAAATGTTTTTCTCTTTTCCTTGCTTCTTCTGCTGTTATTTTTTTCTTGTAAGAACATTCGCGTTGCTGAACTGATCGGATTAAACGCCACTTGCCAGCCGTAGCTATTTCCAGACCAGCTCCTATATAAATAACGCCAAGCATGGCGTACATCCACCACTCTTTAACATGAAAAAAGATAGGTATAAGCTTGCCGGAAATAAATAATAAATCAACTGATGTCAGAAAACCATAATAGGCATGGAACAGTAGGCTTAAAACCTGCCTTCGATGCTCATATGGTTGAATAGAGATCCAGATTCCCATAACAATCGTAATAAAATGCAAGGCAATCAAAGGATAGGTAACTCCTCTAGGATGAACAGGGTCTAGTTGCAATGCAAACCAAATAACAAAGATATGGAGCAATAAAATAGCCGTGTACATCGCTCTCGAATGAACAAATGGTATAGCAATAACGGGATGACTCTCTGGTTTCGTCTGTTTTTTGTCTGTTTCAGGGGGCAGGCTCTGCTTGATGAGGTTTACTTTCACACGGATTTACCTACTCTCTTTATATGATAATTATTTATAATAAAAGTAGGCGAAGATAGCTCTATTTTGCAAGTAATTTTTCTTCAGAAACCTGAATTTTCATTTATATCTGAAAATAAACAAGCAGCCGATTTCCTTCGACCGCTTGTTGGCATTTGCCTTTAGTCTTCCATCGTAGATAAATCTCCGGTCGGCAGCCCCAGCTCCCACGCTTTAAGCACTCGACGCATGATTTTACCAGAACGGGTTTTTGGAAGCTTATCACGGAACTCAATCTCACGAGGTGCTGCATGTGCTGCTAATCCTTCTTTGACAAATCGCTTAATGTCATCCATCAGCTCATCACTGACCTCATACCCGTCACGCAGAGCAATAAAGGCCTTAATTACTTCTCCACGCACAGGATCAGGTTTCCCAATCACTCCAGCTTCAGCAACAGCAGGGTGTTCAACCAATTTACTTTCGACTTCAAATGGTCCAACGCGTTCACCAGAAGTATTGATTACATCGTCAATACGCCCCTGGAACCAGAAATAGCCTTCCTCATCCTTATAAGCAGAATCGCCTGAAAGATACCATCCAGGTATATAAAAATACTCTTCATACTTGGCGGGATTTTTCCAGATAGCTCGCATCATAGACGGCCAGCCTGCTTTAATAGCCAAATTTCCCATGCGATTGGGTGGTAGTTCATTCCCTTGATTATCCAGAATGGTCGCATAGACGCCCGGTACTGGTTTACCCATGGAACCTGGCTTAATCGGCATACTTGGATAATTGGATATTAATTGCCCACCTGTTTCTGTCATCCACCAGTTATCATGGATACGTTTTTCAAAAACCTTCATACCCCAATACACAACCTCAGGATTAAGTGGCTCGCCTACACTCAAGATATGACGTAAAGAGGTAAGATCGTATTTTTGAACTAATTCATCCCCCGCTCCCATCAGCATGCGAAAAGCAGTTGGCGCACTATACCAGACAGTAATTTTATTTTTTTCCAGCGTTTTATACCAGTCATCTGGTGTAAAGCGGCCACCGCGAACAACATTGGTTACACCATTGAGCCAAGGCGAAAAGATACCATAAGATGTCCCAGTCACCCAGCCTGGGTCGGCGGTACACCAGTATACATCATCATCTTTTAAATCCAGTACCCATTTTCCTGTTTGGTAATGCTGAATCATTGCATTATGCACATGCAATACGCCCTTTGGTTTTCCAGTAGAACCTGATGTATAGTGTAAAATCATTCCGTCTTCTCGATCCAGCCAAACCATATCGAATTCATCGGAAGCTTGTTCCATTTGTTTCTCGTAGCTTACTTGTCCGTCAGATACCTCTCCATTCGCTCCCACTACAATAACATGCTTGAGATGAGGTAGCTCCTTAACTGGAATACGCGGTAGTAAGCTAGGAGTTGTCACAATAGCTACTGCTTCACTATCTGCTAGTCGATCTCGAATAGCCGCCTCCATAAAGGCTTCAAATAACGGGCCTACAATAGCCCCATTCTTTAAAATCCCCAATAAGCTTACATAAAGCTCTGGAGTACGTGGCATGAAAATAAATACGCGATCCCCTTTATTTACTCCCAAATCATGAAGTACATTAGCAAAACGGTTGGAAAGCCTGCTTAATTCAGCATAGGTATAGCTTTCTTCTCGTGTAGAATCACTATAGACAAGCGCTACTTTATCTTTCTTTTCTGAATGAGCATGACGATCAATAGCCTCATAGGCCATGTTAACCTTGCCTGTCTCGTACCAACTGAATTGTTTCTCTACATCTTCCCATTGAAAGGCTTCATAAGTGTGATCGTAATCTTTAAGGTTACTATTTTCATGGGTTGCTGGAATGCTTTCAACTTTCATATTCTTCACTCTCCGATTCTCTAGGTTCATGTACTGAGAAGACTTTCCGACATACATATTTCTCCAAGTACGAATCAATTCCTCTTAACCTTTTGATTATTCTAACATTTTAGATAAATCAACGCTACCCATGATTAAAGCACCAATTGTCATGACGGGAAGTTCTAGTTTTTTACCTCATTTCCCTGTGATGATTAGGTTACACACCCCTCTTTATTTAGGTGAGAAGGAGCCAAAATGTCCTCCTACCATGAATTTTAGCTTTGGAAAGGTAGAACGTATGGATCAAGCTCAAGACCAATCCATTGTATCAATCCCTAAACGGATCAATAGCAGCTAAACGAAATACTCCTATCTATGGGTATGTAAGCAGTATCTTTCGCAGTGGTGGATTTAGCTATAATTTGCCAATAGGTAGGATAGGCATCCCCTAAAAATCATGGAACGATTAGGAGATGCCTGTATTTTTTACTCTGTTCGGACGCTTGCCTCACTATCCTCTTCACGGATGTTTGTCCCGTCAACAGTCCCCAGCGCATAGGAATCACTTACCTGCTCATGCGTCACGGCTAACCCTTTACTTTGTATGTCATTACTTTGGTAATCATTGATATCATATGATTTTGTAACGTACTGATCACTTGAAGCCTGCTTATTGTTACCCTTATCGTTTTGCTTTTCCACCTTCCATACCTCCTTATATATCATTTACCGTTCCTCTTCTATTTTGCTTTGTCCCTTTTATTTTTAACCATTTGCTCCACTAAGATTTTCCGTCATAAAGAACGGAGAAACGTACAGGCTAAAGATAATCTAATGTGGGGAGGAGTTTACGTGAAAACCATCTTTACACTATTATTTGTTGGCCTTTTAGCAGGTGTTTTGTTTACGGGAAGTCACTGGCTCACTCCGGGAAAACAAATGCCGCAAGCAGTGAAATCCCCTACCTCACGAACTTTAGAAAACAAAAAAGAACCGCCTGCTGTAACCCAAGATAAAGTGCGGGTTCCCAAAATTAACTATGTTGAGCAAGTCCGTGACATGCGCCGAGATATGGAGCGTCGACAGCATATCAAGACCATTCATCACAACAAAAAGGATAAGAGCCATTATGTTGACCGAGAGGTAGTCGTTCACTTCACTCCCCGTCCTTCCAATCAAGATTTACAAAAAATGCTACGCAAGGTTGACGGATATGTAAAACGCGACTTTAAAAAGGCAATGATTATCAAATCCCGCACGCTATCTACTGAACAACTGATGAGGTATTTTGCTGAACATCCAGATTCTGTGTATGCTGAACCCAATTATTTACTGCTGCCAAATAAACAACCTAATGATACCTACTACAAACGCTATCAATGGAATCTTAACCAGCTAGGTATGGAACAAAGCTGGGAAATTACTGAAGGCTCCAGTCAGGTCATTGTAGCCGTGGTAGATACAGGGGTTGACTTGACCCATCCTGAGTTCAAAGGGAAATTGGTGAATGGATACAATGTATTAAACACGAATAAGCGTCCACAAGACGATAATGGTCATGGAACACACGTAGCGGGAATTATCGCCGCCCGTACCAATAATAAGGATGGGATCGCCGGTATCTCTTGGAAAAGTAAGATTATGCCTATTAAAGCAATTGGAGCAGATGGTAGTGGTAGTGCTATCGACATTGCTCAGGGAATCGAGTGGGCTGTTGACCATGGAGCTTCAATTATTAATTTAAGTGTGGGAAATTATGTGTCCTCCGCAGCCTTAAAGGCAGCATGTACGTATGCCTTTCAAAATGATGTAGTACTTGTAGCTGCCACTGGAAACGATGCAAGCGAGCAACCAAGCTTTCCAGCTGCTTTTCCAGAGGTAATTGGGGTTTCAGCCGTCGATCAGGATGAGAATCTAGCAGACTTCTCTAATTATGGAAAAACGGTTAGTGTCGTTGCCCCAGGAGTAGATATTCCTAGTACCTATATCTACAAAGACTATGCGGCACTCTCAGGCACGTCGATGGCTTGCCCTCATGTCGCAGCGGTGGCCAGTTTAATTCGTTCTGTTAATCCCTCTCTTAGCAATAAACAGGTCAGACAAATTCTAGAAAAGACAGCAACAGACTTAGGCGCACCAGGTCGGGATTCATTATATGGGTACGGATATATCAATGTAAAAAAAGCACTACAGGAAAGTCAAGTGGGACAAGAAACAGCACCTCTAATTTCTCCCGCGGCTACGCCTTCCACTGAACAGGCTCCAGTTTCTGGCTTTCAGCGTTTTTTAGAGTTACTGCTGGGTCGCTATCTACAATCATTTCGTACCCACCAGCAATAAGGTATATCCCCATATAAAAGGAGGACGATGTTATTGAAAGCCGTCATTTTGTTTGCTCATCCTGGAACGAAAAGCTTTAATCACGCTATTTTACAGCAAGTGACAGAGAGTCTGCATAAGCATGGTATCACCCCAATCTTACGTAATTTGTATGAACAAAAATTTTCACCCATTTTTTCTCCCGCTGATATGCAGGCATTGGAATCAGAGCAAGTGCCAAAAGCCATCGAAGAGGAACAAACCATTTTATCGGAATCTGATCTATTGATTATGATTTATCCTGTTTGGTGGTGGTCACAGCCAGCCATTTTGAAAGGCTACATTGATCGTATCTTTTCAGACGGGTTTGCTTTTAAATATGAAAAAAATGGACCTGTTGGTTTGTTAACGGGGAAACAAGCCCTAGTTTTTACAACTACACGAGAATCACAGCAGGAAATGCAGGCAAGCGGTCTAGATGAGGTTGTTAAAAAACAGGTCGTAGATGGTATTTTACGATTCTCAGGATTTGAACCAGTTATCTATCATAATTTTGCAGAAGTACCATATGTGCAGGAAGCTATTCGAGAAACCTATCTACAACAGGTAGGTCAAGCGATTGCTTCGTTAAAACTTCCCGTACTGATGTAGACCCTATGTAAAAATAGGCTTTCCTCAAATGGACTAGATGTTGTCTTACATGCTACAGTTCCATTAAAATTTTTGGAAAGCCTATTTTTTATAAGGAGAAATCAATTCATTTTGTAAAATTTTGTAACAGGTCACAAAAAAGTCAAAAAATTTGACACTTTTCGTTCATATACTCCCTTTCAATTTTCTGATTTATTCGTATAATAGAAAAAGAAAGCATACAACATATTAGCAGAGAAAAAAGAGACCCTTCAAAATGAAAGGTCTCCACCCAGATATAATGCCGTTATAAAATAAATACTTGTAAACCCATTCTCCTGTTAATTGCTCGGTTGCATCCGCTTTTTCGTAATGTAATCTGTTTCGTAGTACTGCAATTCATCACGTAGAGGCTCAAAAATTCGAGATAATCCTAATGTTAGGCTCTCTAGTTCAGGAGTAACCTCTTTGCGGAAAATAATGCAGTCTTGCCCTGTGTACGAGTACCTGCCATCCTCATCGTAAACCTCGCCTTTGGGATAGTAAAAATTAATTACACAGGTGTGGTACACCTGATAGAGGGCTTCTTCGGCAAACTCCTCGTTAAAGCGAGCACGTCGAAGACAAATTCCCAACTTCTCATAGGCATTCTCTGCATAAACCAACAAGCGACGTAAATCAGAAAGATAGCTACCATAGTAAGCTTCATACTCCTCAGCATCTCCAGATCTTTCAATCAAATCTGCTAAAGTAGTTTGATTTAGGAATCTCTCCACTTCTATGCTAACCTTCTTCAACCGCATAAAGGTATCTTCGCATAACTGTTTTACATGAGCGTCTGACATAGAGAATCCTCCTTAGGGCAACAGATATTAAGATTTACGTTTATTGTAAAAAAACTGCCCCGGAGTTACAAGAAGTTTTTATTTTATAACACAGTTTCTGAATTAGATTGATAGTTTTTTCTAGTATATTTCTTTTGATACATGTACGTAACAAATGCCACAAATAGCGCCACGACAACCATAAAGAGCAATATAAGATTATCGGTGCTAACAAATTCCCAGCCGTGTCCTTTGCTGATAATTTCTCGTACGGAATGTAGGAAATATGTGAGCGGCAAGGATTTTGCTATGATCGCAATCGCTGTTGGCATAGAAGTAATTGGCCAAGTCCATCCAGATAGCATAAATGATGGTACTGCGATTAGCATAGCTGTTTGTGTCGCTTGTAGCATATTGGAAGAGAAAAACGAGATAGCAAATCCAATAGACACGACTGCTAGATTGAAAATAAATCCGCTAAGGAAAAGTAAGCTCAAGCTTCCATAGTACGTAACAGCAAAAAATTTAAAGATCAGTACATAGGTTAGCAAAAAGTTAAACATGGCAAGGATCATATGAGTCGTTATTTTACTTAACGCAATTTTGACAAACCCATTTCCGTTTAAGGTATCCATCCAAGTTCCTTCTTCTTTTTGGCGAGTTACGCTTAAAGAAACACTCAAGAATGCTACCTGCTGCAAAACAGTTCCGGCCAACCCAAAGATCATAAATGCCAGATAGTTAAAGGTTGGGTTATGCAGAATACGATAGCGATAGTCAATCCCTGTCGCAAAGTTTGTTGCCGCACTGCCCCATTCACCTTTCGCCTCTAACTTTTTTAACGTCACTCCACCAGAGATTGTTTTCACTAGAGAGCTCGCAGCGCGAACAGAGGTATTGGAAACCATCATGTTACTTCCATCAATCAGATTTAAAATCTCTGTTGGCTTACCCAATTTGGCATTGACGGTCAAGCCCTTGGGAATGATAAATCCAACCTGCGCCTCTTCATAGGTCATCAGATGTTGTAACTCTTCTTCTGTTGTAACTACATTTGTTACTGAAAACGTTTGATCATTATCAATCGCTCTAATCAATTCTCTTGTTAATTCCGTTTGGTCCAGGTCTGCTACCACTGTCGGTATTTCCATCACGCGTTTTTCCTGATACAAATATCCAAACATGAGCATATAAACACACGGAACAAGAAACACAATATTACGTATCGTTTTATTCGTATAAATGGATCGCCATTCGTCAGCAACTAATTGCAAAAAGCTATTCACGAGCGCCAGCCCCTTTTAGGTGCCATTCGACAGTAAAGCCAGGGCGTACATCAATATCCTCCACTTGCAATTTCACTTGGAATGCTCGCAAATCACGGGAGTTTAGCTCCTGTGTTGCTTTCTTCGTTGCAAAATCTGCTGCTGGTGCCACCATTTGTACAGTCGCATTTACTTCCTTATTTAAGCTTGGGACAAACAATGTAGTTTTCTCGCCTACTTTTATGTTGCCAAGCTGGTTTTCATCCACATACATTTTTACAAATTTATCGTTCTCTACTTGAATTGTCATGATAGAAGAGCCTTGTGCTACAAGTTCCCCTTTTTGTGAGGAAATAGATTTTACAATACCGCTAACAGGTGCAATCATTTGTGTATTGCGCAAGTATGCCTCTGCTTCATCCAAAGCACCTTTTGCTTGTTTTACGCCTGCTTCTGCTGATTTTACATCAGATTCGCGCAATCCTACCTGACCAAGCCCAGCAATTGCATTCTGGTATGCTGCATTCGCTTGGTTTACTTGAGCTGTAAGTGCTTCAATCTGTTCTGGTCGAGCACCTTTTTGCGCCATGTTTAATTGCTCTTGTGTTGCCGTATATTCAGCGGAGTATTTTTCAAATTCAGCCTGAGATTCTTCCCATTTAATTTTTGGAATAGCCCCTTCTTTTAATAAATCCTCCATGCGTTTCATGTTCGTCTGAGCCAAGTTGCGAGCTGTTTTGGTTGCCTGAAGCTTTCCTTTTAGCTGCGCAATCTCTTCTGGACGAGCCCCGTTTTTGTTGGCTTGTAAATTAGCTTGAGCTGCTTGCAAAGCTGCCTGAGCCTGCTTTACCGTAGCATCGCTTGATCCGCTGGTAACGGAAACTCCTTTTTTAGCCTGCTCCAATTTCGCTTGAGCTAATTGGTACGCTGCTGCTGCCTGATCGCGTTTTGCTGCAATCTCAGCGCTTCCCAGCACAGCTAAGAGTTGACCTTCAACTACTTTGTCGCCCTCTTTAACATCAATCTTGTCAATGGTTCCTGGAACCTTGAAGGCTAAATCTACTTCGGTTCCTTCTACAACAGCAGTTACTTGTTTCGCGGAACCTCCGGCATAACTATTTTTTTCAGAAAAAAGTAAGTATCCACCTAAAAGTACGATAGCTGCTAAGAATCCAACCAAACCAACCATCATCTTTTTATTCTCTCTCATAACCTTCCACTCCAATTCGCAATTTAAGCGAGTCCCAGAGCTCCTTTAAATAAAATGAGTAATGTATCTCTGGTCTCTAGCGTATAAACTGGCTCATTGCGGAACATCTTGCGAAGAACCACAAATCCAATACTCCCAAACAAAGCGGATACCACTGTCTGCGTTTCCATATCGCTTTTTATAAAGCCTTGTTCCTGCATGTTTGCCAGGTATTTCTCCATTAAAGAAAAATAATTGCCTAATAATGTTCGAACCATATTATCCCGTGTTATATCTCCTGAGGAGAAACTTAACAGCAATAAACAAAACTCACTGTTATCCGAAAAGAAGCGCAAATGCTCATCTAGTACGTGTAAAAGACGTTCCTGTGGCGTTAAGCTGCTATCTTCCGTCGCCCCTTTGACGGACTCCATCAGCATTTCCACTCCCTTTTGATTTACATAATAGAATAACTCCTCCTTTGTCTTAAAGTGATAATACAACGTACCCTTAGCTACCTGGGCAAATTCTGCAATCGTATCCATCGTTGTATCCGTGTACCCATATTGGGCAAAAGCTTGCAGGGCACTTTCATAAATTAAATCCTTCTTTTTACTCATTAATATGTACCCCCATATAAACTGACCAGTCAGTACAGAGATTAGTGTACTCTGCTTTTTGATGACCGTCAAGGTATTTTTGGAAAAAAGTGATTACTCATTCATATTTCATTGGTGTGATCTTCGTTATGTACTCTATTTACATTATTGATACCCGTAATCTTACTGCTTCAAACGATTGCAGCCTAAGACAGATTATCCATCCCCTAGCAACTTGTTCTAGTCGTAGCCAATTGTTTTTATGAAAGTAAAAAAGCCGATGAACAAGTCATCGGCTTCCCATGTAAGCAATATGGCGGAGGGAGAGGGATTCGAACCCCCGTGACGTTGCCGCCTAACGGTTTTCAAGACCGCCCCGTTATGACCACTTCGGTATCCCTCCATATAATAGCTGATAATCATTATGTATGAAATAATTTCGTCCTGCGAAATACATCAGCAAGGATTATTATACTAGAGTATATGTAAAAAGACAAGTATTTTTTTATTATTTTTTTCTAAAATGATTGCAACGTTTGTATCCGTTCACTAGATTGTGTATGATAGACTAAATACGTAATTTGGTAAGTTCCTACATAATCCTTATGGTTCTTACCCTTTCATGAAGGAGTGACTTTGTAGCAATGGACCAACTCATTACATTTGCTAAGGATTATTGGGTAATTCTTATCCTAGTCTTATTGGCAGTGTTTGTGCTTAATTTTTTTCTAAAAGCCTTGTACAAAATTGTTTTATTTAGTCTGGTCGTCGGGGCTATTCTGGTCTTTGGTTTCAATTATACACCAACTGAAGTGGTGAACATAGGACGTCAGGTGGTAAATGGTGTCGATGAAGTGTTCACATCTACTGTAAGACCTTTAATTGATTCTGAAATTAAGGACGCCACTTACAATTTCCGTGAAGATGGAAGCTATGAAATCAAGACGACGAATATCCGTATTGAGGGGAAAAAGGGCGATCCGAAAGCCACTGTCTACTATAAGAATTTTAATTTCTCCATTAATATTAAAGATCTAGGTGAATTAGCTCAGCAACACATCCAGAAGGCTGCTGATGGTAAATCAACACCGTAACACCAATATATTCGTCTATTAACTTTACTTGCTAAGTAAGAATCCCGGTTCACGCCTGCTAAGGCTACGAGCCGGGATTTTTCATTAGGTATGTTTATATCCATTTTGTGTAGTGATTTACAATGTACTCTTGCTATTAGACACATCCACTATATAAGCATACAAAAAAACCGAGGAACCTCTCAGCTCATCGGTTTGCTATTCTTTATGTATGGCGGAGGGAGAGGGATTCGAACCCCCGTGACGTTGCCGCCTAACGGTTTTCAAGACCGCCCCGTTATGACCACTTCGGTATCCCTCCGCGTTGCTACATAAAAAATATAGCATATAAAAAATCAAATAGCAACACCTTTTTAAAAAAATTTATGGGTTTAATAGTTTTTCTTTTCAATCAGCTAGCTCACACCACTCGATGAGAGTCAGTGCAAATAACTCAGCACACGCAAAAATATCATCGAGGACGATATACTCATCGGGATAATGTGCAACTTGGGTTACCCCTGGTCCTATAATGATAGAAGGAGTATCGGCCAGCTTCGTTAATAGACCTCCATCAGTCCCCCATGGCGATGCTTCTATGATCGCTGCCTCTCCAAAAACAGACGGATATAGCTCCTGCAATCGTGCAAGCAATGGATGATCCATTGCTACCTCTCCTGGCACCCATCTGGCACCGTACCATTCCAGCTCCACAGGATGATCTACAAACCATTCATCTTCCTCAGTAAGCTTTTGTAACGCAGCCTGCATTTCAATTTTGGCCATCTCCATTTCTTCTCCAGGTGCTACACCCATACGTCCTTCCATTGTAACCAAATCCGAAACAGATGATGGCCATTTTCCCCCTTGTATTACACCTAGATTAATCGGGATCGGTATAGGTAATTTCGCGTATAAAGGGTCTGACATTCGTTGATTTCTCTCTTGCTCTAAGCGCTGAATCTGTCTGATTACGGTCATGCTTTTTTCGATGGCACTAACTCCTTCATAGCGTGTACCTCCATGTGCCGATCTGCCTCGTATGAACAAGCGGAACCACATGGAGCCTTGTTGCTTGGGAAAAATTTTCAGGTTTGTTGGCTCAGGTATTAAAGCAGCGTCGGCTTTATACCCACGTAAAATGGTGGATAAGGTCCCAGCCCCACCGCTTTCTTCTTCTACAACACTTTGAAAGATAACATCGCCCTTCAAACGTACACCAAGCTGTTGGAGGGTTTGAATAGCTAAGAGAGACGCGAGATTGCCACCTTTCATGTCCGTTACCCCGCGGCCATACAATTTTCCATCCACAATTTCTCCACTAAACGGCTCCTGTGTCCATTGTTTTCGCTCACCTTCTGGCACAACATCAACATGGCCATTGAGAATAAGAGAACGTCCTCCTCCCGTACCCTTCCATACCCCTACTACGTTCGGACTACCTGAAAATTCAGTACGTGGCGAAACAAAATAGGCATGTTTCTCCAACTTTTCAAGCTCGTCACCTGTCATCTCCCACACATCGACTTCAAGTCCCATCTCTACCAAGTGATTGGCTATTTTCTGCTGAATCCCCGCTTCCTGCCCTTGTACGCTAGCCTCACGCACCCATTCCTGCAACAAGCCTATGGCACCCGCTCGACCCTTCTGTAGCTGTTCACGAATTCGCTCCTGCCATGTTAGTGTCTGGCTTACGCTCATGGTAGTCTCCCCCTTAGATAAAAGTGGTTACTTCTCCGCTAAATAACAGCTCTGCTTCTGTCGAACCAATCACATCTGCTACGGTGTATGGATGCATAACCTCCAATAAATGCAATCCATCCGTTTTTACCTCCATCACTGCCATATCAGTGATTATCATATCAGCACTTCCTTTTGCGGTCAGAGGTAGCTTACACTCACGGACAATCTTGGAGCGGCCATTTTTGTCCAAATGTGTAGTAAGGACTAGAACCTTCTTTGCCTTTTGTGCTAATTCCATCGCACCGCCCATCCCAGGAACCCGTTTTCCAGGAACAATCCAATTGGCAATATCACCACGCTGACTTACCTCTAACACCCCAAGAATCGTCATATCTAGCAACCCTCTGCGAATGACCGCAAAAGCAGTGGCACTATCAAAAAAGGAAGCGCCGGGCATCAAAGTAACAGGAAAGCCTCCCGCGTTGCACAAATTCGGATTTTCTTCTCCTTTCTGGGGAGTGGGACCTGTACCTACAATGCCATTTTCAGCATGAAACAAAACATATTTTTCTTCTGGTATAAAATCTGCTACAAGCGTAGGGATCCCGATCCCTAGATTAATCAGCATACCGCTTTTTACCTCCAAAGCAGCACGCCTAGCAATTCGTTCCCGATAACTCTCCGTCGTACCTTCTTTTGTTACTTCTCCCATGCCCATCGCCAATTCACCCCTTCACTTTGCACAATATAGGTTACAAACACGCCCGGTGTCACGATTTCTTCAGGATCAAGCTCTCCAATCTCAACAATTTCTTCTGCTTCCACGATCGTGATATCTCCAGCCATGGCCACCAAGGGGTTAAAATTACGCGCACTTGTATCAAAAACAAGATTGCCAAATCGATCTGCCTTTTTAGCAGATACGATAGCCACTTGGGCAGTTAGCGGTGTCTCAATTAAAAATGTTTTTCCATCCACTATCACCTGCTGCTTCCCTTCTTCCGCAATTGTACCGATCCCGATGTCAGATAAAATTCCTCCTAGACCTACTCCGCCTGCTCGAACTCTTTCTGCCAAAATGCCTTGTGGACAAAATTCCACCTCCAGCTCCCCTGCCGTCATTTGGGCACCAGCATTCGGATTAGAGCCAATGTGAGAAGCAATGACCTTCTTTACTCGGCGCTGTGTAATTAATCGTCCGACTCCAATATCAGGAAAAGCTGTATCGTTACTAATCAGTGTTATTCCTTTGATTTGTTTTTCCAATAGTCCCTGTATTAAGGTAGGAGGGTTACCGACCCCACCGAAGCCACCAACCATCAATGTCATCCCATCATGAAAATGCTCCAATGCTTCTTCTAATGAAATCTCTTTATTCCAGGTCGATTGTGATATCATATGCGCTCCTCCTTTCTACCAAATTCCCTCTTTCGTGAACTCTGCTTGAGCTTCCTGTAAAGTCTGACGCAGTAAATGGATCAATTCATCAATTTCATGCTGTTCAATGATAAGCGGAGGCGAAATAATGACCGCATCGCCTGCTATTCCATCTAAACCTCCAATAGCTGGGTAAATCATCAATCCTTTAGCAAACGCTCTCTGGATAATTCGATTGGTTACTTGATGTGAGAGTGCGAATGGCTCTTTCGTCAGCTTGTTCTTTACAAATTCTAGTCCACACAGTAATCCTTTCCCACGTGCCTCTCCAACAATGTCAAATTCCTGCTCTATTTGTTTTAAGTGTTGTAATAAATACTTTCCATTCTGTTCAGCTTTTTGCACTAGCTGATGTTGTTGCATGTAACGTATCACAGACACACAGATCGCTGCTGATTGAGGGTTAGCGCTGTAGGTATGACCTGCCATGATAGAGCCAGAGCCATCTGCAATCGTCTGCATGATAGAATCACTCACCATAGTGGCTGCCATCGGTGTATATCCTGAACTCATTCCTTTCCCCAACGTCATTACATCAGGCGTTACCTGCCAATGATCAATTCCAAAGTTTTTACCAGTACGCCCCACACCTGTCATAACTTCGTCGGCTATAAATAAAATGTGATGCTTCGTACAAATTTCACGGATACGAGCAAAATAGCCGTCTGGGGGTACTACAGCACCTCCAGAAGCGCCAATAATTGGCTCTGCGATAAAGGCCGCAACATTTTCCGCTCCTGTTCTGATAATGGCTGCTTCTAACTCATTCGCAGCCTGACGTGCATATGCATCACTATCAAGTCCCTGCTGATTTCGATAGGGATAGGGTGCCGATATACAGGGGTAATCTGCCAATAACGGTACGAAACGCTTGCGTCTTAGCACATGTCCTGACATGGATAAAGCCCCCATCGTAATTCCGTGATAGCTCATCCAGCGTGATAAAATCCGATTTTTGGTCATGCGTCCTTGTTCTTGCCAGTACTGAATTGCAATTTTTTGAGCTGTCTCCGTTGCCTCTGATCCACTGTTGACAAAAAAGCTCCAATTCACATTACCAGGTGCCCAAGAAGCCAGAATATCCGCTAACTCCTCTACTGCTTCACTACTGAAGTGTGAGCGATAAGCAAAGGATACCTTTTCAGCTTGCTGTCTCATAGCATCGACCACTTCATCCATCGCATGCCCGATACTCACAGTTACAGCCCCTGAACAAGCATCCATATAACGTTTTCCACTCTCTTCATATAAATAAATTCCTTTTCCGTGAGAAATTCGTGGATATTGTTTGCCACATTCAGGTTTAATTACATAGCTTTTTCGTTCGGTTTTGCTATCCATGCCCTTCGCTCCTTCCGTTTTCACTGCCACTTTATTACTCATCGTATCGAATCTAGAACCTCCTGACATTCTACTTCCTGGCAAAAAAACGCTGGATAAAAAACAGAATTTTTTGTACATTTTGTATAATGCTAGTTTATGTAAAGAGTAGAGGTTTTCAAAGTAATAGAGAGGTGGGGAAGCCCATGTCTATAACGATCCGTGAAGCCATGCAGTTACCTGATATGGTGCAAACCAGATTGGTAGCAGGGGAATCTGGATTACATCATCCAATTCAATGGGTCACAATCGTAGAAATTGTAGAGGATTTGGAGCGTTTACAAGCAGGGGAATTTCTTATTACCACTGGTTTTGGTTTGGAGATGAACACGGATAAATACGATCAGTTCATACCTTCACTGGCAGCTCGAGGATTGAGTGGAGTTGCGATTCATACCGGATTTTATTTACGTGAAATTCCAGCGCTTTTTGTTCAACAAGCGAATCAGTTTGGACTCCCTTTAATTGAGATTCCCACAGAGCTTAATTTCTCTACCATCACAAAAGCCATTCTTCAGCCGATTGTGAATCGTCAATTTGAGTTGATTCGCTATTCAGAACAAATTCATCAGCGATTGTTAAATGTAGCTTTGCTAGGCGAGGGTCTTTCTGCCATTGCAGACGAATTATCCGCCGTTACCCAAGGAGAAGTGATTATAACAGACGTACTTGGCTATGAATTAGTTCGTACGTGCCCACAGGCATGTCGGCCTGCTACTGTTGACATGCTCTCACCGGAAGATTCCCGTCAAGTCCGCTCTGATCAAAGCTGTGAATCCATCTCCTCTATCGAATTAACCCATCCAATCGAAGCCGCTCGTTTTACCTTTGGCGCTATCACCTTACGCAAACAGCAAACATGCCGGCAGGAATGGGATATGATCGCTTTGCAGCATGCCTCAACATTGGCTGCCTTAGCTTGCAGTAAGGACAGAGAGATAGCCCAAGCAGAATGGCGTCTGAAAGGTGATTTTTTAGATGAGTTACTAAGCGGAACCTTTGAACATAATGCAGAATCGGAGGCACGCAGCCGTATGTTAGGCTACCCTCTACATCATCATGCCCGTCACCTTGTTGTTGCGCTAGCCATACCCGCTACTCCTTCTGCAAAGGAATATAATTTTGCCATGCTACAAAAGCTACCCACCTTATTAAAGCGGGTAGCAGAGGTTTATCAGCCTACTTATCTCAGTAAGGAACGGGCAACCGAAATCTTATTACTAATGCCTGAGGATAAGGCTAGTGAAGTTTTTATTCAAAAAATGGCAAAAAAGTGGCTTGATTTGTATCCTCAGCATCCGTTGGCAATCGGGATTAGCAGCCCCCGTGCTTCCTTCGATACCTTGTCAATAGCCGTTCAAGAAGCGATCTATGCCATGAAATGCCAGTCAGCTCTCCTCCCAGCACTCCAAATACAGTCTGTATCGCATTTTGACCGACTAGCCGGCTATCAGTTCCTGTTTCCCTATCACGCGCAGCCTGAGGCCTTACAGGAGCTCTGGAAGCCACTCTTAGCCACATTGCTTTACTATGATCAGAAGCATGGACAACAATTGTTAGAGACTATCCAAGTTTATTTTGAAGAGTGTCTGAATGGGCAAAAAACATCACAACGTCTATTTATTCACCGGCACACGCTTAAATACCGTTTACAGCAGATCGAGCAAAAAACCGCTGGATCACTTCAAGACGCATCTCACCGTTGGCAGTTACAGCTAGCCATCATGGCTTATCATTTACAACAAATTTTCTACCCAGACATGTCGGGCATTCCCTAGAGTAAGCTTACGGAGCTATCAGTCCCATACAGCTTTCAACGGCTTAACCCAGATATTCATATCTTCAAAGCCGGTTGAAATCACACAATTGTTAATTAGCCTGCCAGTATATCGATAGCCCATTTTAGCGGCTGTCACATTCATCGCAGCGGAATGGGCACGTGTAAGTGTATATAGATAGGAAATACCTATTTCTTGCATATGTTGCTCCAAAGCTACAAACAGGTGCTGAAGCAATCCCTTTCCTAACCATTTAGGGTGTGTGGCACAATCCGTCATTTCTGCTGATCCCCAATTCGGAGTCACTTCAGCAGAAGCAGCGCAAACAATCTGGCCCCCTGCTTCTACAACAGCGTAATAGGTGTCTGCTTGTATCGTAGTTCGCACATACTCGGGATCATGCATGGGGGTTGGATAGGTCTCAAAAACAACTTGATACAGCTTAGCCAGTTCTTCTGCATCTTCAAGCTTAGCCCAGCGGACACGACAATCGTCTGGTAGCTCCTTGCATACACTATTGGTTGCTTGTTTGGCCAAGCTTATTTGTAGAATTTCGTCTGCAAGTGGCTCATTTTTAGGCGTTCCTCGCTCTGATGTAACAAAATAACGAAGCATGTGCGCATTCTGACCATTCATACAGCCTTCTAGAATCCCTTCACGTACAAATCCATGTTTCTCCCAGGCTGACAAATCCTCATGTCGGGCATAGACAATTAGCTTAGTCATACCCAATTTGTCAGCCTGTTGTTTGCAAGACTTTGCAATCTCGTCAATTTGATCAGAGTCGTACTCCATTACCTTGATACGTTGGTTATGTATATCCACAATTATTTGTGAAAGATTTTCAATCGGTTCCATCGTCATTTCTTTACACCTCATTGCGTTATTTCTTACTATTATAAAACCCCTTGCATTGCTAGTCATTCGACAAGTTGTCCAAAGTACCTCTTTGACACAATTCTCTTCTTTCATATCTAAACCATAGCCTTTGCGCATAGGTATCAAGAAGAGACAGGAAAAAAGGAGGATTCCACCCATGCATACCCTTATTTATGCTCACAGGGGTGCCTCTGGCATGTATCCCGAAAATACATTTCCAGCTTTTCATGCTGCCTATCTACAAGGCTCTAACGGTATGGAAATCGACGTTCAAGTAACAGCCGATGAACAGCTTATTGTCATGCACGATACCAATGTAGAGCATACAACTGACGGGGTGGGCGAAGTACGGCATCTCACCTATGAACAGATCTATCGTCTAAATGCGGCAGCCAAAAGCAGAAAATATTATCCCCCTACAAAGGTTCCAGAGCTATCAGATGTCTTATTGTTCGTCAAAACAACTGGGCTTCGACTTATCATTGAACTAAAGAACTTTATCGTCCCTCAGCCTCAATTGGAAGAGCATGTAATTCGTCTCATCCATGATCTTCGTTTACATAAACAGGTGGTTATTTCCTCTTTTAATTATCACAGTCTGTTGCATGTTAAGGAGCTAGACCCACAAATTCGCACCGGTATGCTTTATTTCGGACAACTACATAAACCCTGGGAGATTGCCAAACAATTTCGTGCTGACGAACTCCATGCCCCCGAGGAACAGGTAAATAAAGCACTACTGCAAGCTGCTCGTCAGCACCATTTATCACTGCTTGCATGGACAGTGAACACTCCGGAACGCATGCAGGAGCTCTTTTCATTACAAATTGATGGCATAATTACAAATTATCCTAATGTAGCACGAAAATATTTGAATAAGAAGTAAAAGGATTGTTTACAAGCCCTACAGGATATTTCTATACTAAAGAAGAGATCAGGATATAAGGGGGTTATTGCATGTTCATTACCGACTGTCTATCACCACTACATTCTCTCACAGTGGTAAAGCCAACCGACACCATTGCCCATGCTCTGGAGGAAATGAAAAAGGGAAAATTGCTTAGCATGCCTGTGATTAATGAAGATGGTACTTATTTTGGAACGCTGAGCAAACGCAGTTTGTTTGAAAAATTCGAACAAGATCATGCGGACAAAACTTTTACAGAATTCACTCAACTTCCTCTTGCCGATGGTGTTGATCAGAATTTAAAGCCACTTACGACTGAACATCTTTATGAAGACGCCCTCCCTATTATTGTGCGTTATCCATTTGTACCGATTGTAGACGAGAATAATCGTTTTCTTGGTATCATTAAACGTAAAGATATGGAGCTAGTATTAGAATCTGTTTTTGGGATGGGTGTGAAAGGGACTAGAATAACCCTAACCCGTTTCGAAGGAAAAGGTGTGCTACGAGAAATCTCTAGTATTTTGACCGAACACAAGTCAAATGTGATCTCCTGTGTATCCTTTGATTCTAAACACTCTGGTGTCAGACGTATTTTAGTTAAGTTTAAAACGGAAGATAATCTGATTGATATTATTCAGGAACTGGAGAATCATGGCTTTGCTGTCACCTCTGTTCATGAAAGCTAACTCCCCAGCATGTAGTAAGAAGCAAGAATTTATAATAAAAAAAGGAACGCTAATTGCTTGCGTTCCTTTTTTACATTCCGATTCGATTATTTTCCAAGGTCCAGAGGTGGTACCCAATTTGGATCAAAGAACTTTCCTTGCCATGTATTACGACGTTTCATCTCTGCCTCAATGCCATTGAGCACTTCCCATTTTTTACGACTCCACATCGGCCCAATCAAAATATCAGGAGGCCCATCACCAGTAATACGATGCACAATCATTTCTGGTGGTAGAATTTCCAGAGTGTCGACAACTAATTTCGTATACTCCTCTTGTGTCAAGAATTCCAATAAACCAGCATTGTACTGCTTCACCATTGGCGTTTTCTTTAACAGATGTAGTAAATGTATTTTAATACCTTGTACGTCCAAATGAGCAGCGGCCTGCGCAGTCATCATCATATCTTCGGCAGTCTCTCCAGGTAATCCATAAATAATGTGGGAGCAGACACGAATGTTATGTTTACGAAGCTTCTCTAGTCCATCAAGATAGCATTGATAATCATGGGCACGATTAATCAGTAGCTGTGTACGTTCATGTACTGTTTGCAACCCCAATTCTACCCATAGATAGGTACGTTCATTTAATTCTGCTAAGTACTCTACTACATCATCTTCTAAACAGTCAGGTCTGGTTGCTATAGAAAGACCCACAACATCATCTTGCCGTAAAATCGTTTCGTACATATCGCGAAGCTCTTCTACAGGCGCATAGGTATTGCTAAATGCTTGAAAAAAACCTAAATACTTCGCTGTAGGCCATTTTTCATGCATACGATCCTTAACATCATGAAACTGCTTCTCTAACGTCATACGACGATCGCCTGCAAAGTCCCCCGATCCGCGTGCACTACAAAATGTACAGCCACCTACTGCAACATTGCCATCTCGATTGGGGCAGGAAAATCCTCCATCTAGCGGTACCTTAAATACCTTGTGTTGAAACATACTACGCAAATGATAGTTCCATGTATGATAACGCTTATCACCCCATAGCAGAGGCTGACAGCTCTTTTGTATATCCTCCGTTGACATCTTTATACTCCCTTCTGTCCCATGCATTTCTACAGTATACCAGTTTCTGTAGAGCTTTTTAATAGTGAAAAATATTACACCACACATTTTTGCACATCTCATGCTTCCGTCAATTGTTGCTTTTATATCAACATCAATAACATTTCGAAGTTTTTTTACTAGAAAAAAAGAACCGCAGTTCTTTCCCGCGGTTCATCATCATTATATTTCCCACTTTATTACGTTTACATTACTGTTGCATTTCTTCTATCTGAATTGCACGTGTATGTGCAGTATGGCTCCACTCTTGATTGTTCTTGGTAAAGAACGCGTAAATAAAGATAGGTAACCATGTCAGGAAGAAAATTGGCAACAGGATGAGTCCCAAATAAGCTTTTAGTGGGACTTTCTCTAAGTACAATGCGAGTACAGGTAACAAATAGAAAATACCTGTTGTCACGTAAATCAACCAATCAGGCAAGAAGCCTGTTGTAGGTAGGAACGTGTTAAAGCTCAACAATCTGGCCATAAACAATACCGACATAAATGTAACAATCAACACATACATGGGTTGAAAGAGGTAAAAAGCTGCGTCAAGCATTCCTAGTCTTCTTGCTTTTAAGCCATTTTTTACAACTGAACCAATGTAACGTCCAGCTACATCATAATGACCTTGCATCCAACGAAGTCTCTGCTTCATTGAAGATTTTAGGTCGATTGGTTTTTCGTCAAAAACCTTTGTTTCATGAGCCCAGCAAGGATAGATGCCACGTTCGATACATCTCGTTGCAAACTCTAAGTCTTCCGTTAAGCTGGTTGCCCCCCAACCCATATCTTTTAACAGCTTACTCTCAATACAAAGTCCTGTACCACCTAATGTGTTTGGCAGCCCTAGGTTATGGCGAGCCAATTGCCACATACGGTTGGTGAACCAGTACGTACAAGCGTACGAAAGAGTAATCCAAGAGTCAAACGGGTTTTTGGAGTCAAGGTAACCTTGGATAACTTGTTGTCCTTTGCATAGACGATCGTTCATGACAGTTAGGAAGTTTTTCTCTACCAAGTTATCTGCATCAAACATTACGACAGCATCGTACTGCTTTTCTCGTGACCATAAATTTTCTAGCATCCACTCAATACCGTAGCCCTTGCCACGCTTTGAAGTGTCAAATCGTTCGCAAGCATAGGCGCCATGCTTCCGAACAATCTCCGCGGTGTTATCTGTACAATTGTCACAGATAACAAAAATGTCGTACATCTCACGCGGATAGTCCATTTTTTTCAAATTCTCGATCAATGGTGCAACAACCGCTGATTCATTGTGTGCAGCTATCAATACAGCAAATGTTTTCTCTGGCTTGTGGGTCACAGGCTTTTTCTTATGAAGTAAAATGCCTCCCCCTACTGAAATTGCTGTTTGATAGATGCTGACTAACCCCATTGTGGTGGTAAAACCGATGAAAAGCCCCTCAATTATATCTTTTAAGTCAACCATCTTTTCTTCTCCTCGACCTGGTATGCTTATATGCATACAGGTAGTGTTATATCTCCTTCAAACCCTATTTGCGAGTTTACACGATTCACAACTAGCCTGCAATCGTTCAAAAGTGGGAAAAATCAATGTTTACTTCTCTCTATATCTATTTGTTGCTTAATATGACGCAAAAGCTCAGTGATTCGCTTCATCTTGCAAGCAGTTTTTGAGAAACACTTGTCCCTATCACGTTTCCCTCTTCATCCTACTCTTATTCTGCAACCTCAAAATTTACTACAGAAAAAAAAGCCTGCTATAAAAAGGTCTACCCTTTTCAAATAGGCTTGAATCCAGAAGATGCAAAAATCTGGCCTCTATAACTAAAGGTCAGCCGATATTCCTAGTAAAATTTCTATAGTGATGTTTTTTTATCCCAGGGACAAAAGAACTAATTGACATTAGATGTAATCATTTACCTATTCTCTGTCTCTTATAAAAAATCCTATTTCATCAGCAAATATTTTTTGTATAAAATGACAAAATATGAACTTTCGTGGAATATTTTTAATAAATTTCTCACTTCTTACTTTTCTTTACAACTATAAAAACAAATAAAAACTCAGCGATACGAACCCTTTGGCCGAGCAGAGTCTTATGTGATTTCCTTTTTTGAAGGTTGACATTCAATTTTTACAAATACATAAAAATGGCGTCTCAGGAGAGACTCGAACTCCCGACCGACCGCTTAGAAGGCGGTTGCTCTATCCAGCTGAGCTACTGAGACGCATTTTGGAGGGAGTACCCGGATTTGAACCGGGGAATAAAGGTTTTGCAGACCTGTGCCTTACCACTTGGCTATACTCCCTTATGAAATTAAAAAGGGGCGATCGATGGGAATCGAACCCACGAGTGTCGGAGCCACAATCCGATGCGTTAACCACTTCGCCACGACCGCCATTATGTAAGTAAAAGTTGGCAGGGGCAGTAGGAATCGAACCCACACCAAAAGTTTTGGAGACTTTTGTTCTACCACTAAACTATGCCCCTATGGTAGCGGCGGAGGGGATCGAACCCCCGACCTTTCGGGTATGAACCGAACGCTCTAGCCAGCTGAGCTACACCGCCAAAAAACGATATAAAACAATATGGCGGAGAGTGAGGGATTCGAACCCTCGCTACGCTTACGCATACTAACGGTTTAGCAAACCGTCCCCTTCGGCCTCTTGGGTAACTCTCCGTATAATAACTCCTCAGAATAAATCTATATGATTCAATCTACTACATTATTCTTATTTAATATACCTAAGGAATAATTATACCAAACACATACCTTTATTCCCTGAAAACTGAATAATGAAAGTTAGCATAAGGCAATGTGGATAAGTCCTCGACCGATTAGTATTCGTCAGCTCCATGCATTACTGCACTTCCACACCGAACCTATCAACCTCATCGTCTATAAGGGGTCTTACTAGCTTGCGCTATGGGAAGTCTCATCTTGAAGGGGGCTTCACGCTTAGATGCTTTCAGCGCTTATCCCGTCCGCACATAGCTACCCAGCTGTGCCACTGGCGTGACAACTGGTGCACCAGAGGTGCGTCCATCCCGGTCCTCTCGTACTAAGGACAGCTCTCCTCAAACTTCCTACGCCCGCGACAGATAGGGACCGAACTGTCTCACGACGTTCTGAACCCAGCTCGCGTACCGCTTTAATGGGCGAACAGCCCAACCCTTGGGACCTACTTCAGCCCCAGGATGCGATGAGCCGACATCGAGGTGCCAAACCTCCCCGTCGATGTGGACTCTTGGGGGAGATAAGCCTGTTATCCCCAGGGTAGCTTTTATCCGTTGAGCGATGGCCCTTCCATGCGGAACCACCGGATCACTAAGCCCGACTTTCGTCCCTGCTCGACTTGTAGGTCTCGCAGTCAAGCTCCCTTGTGCCTTTACACTCTACGAATGATTTCCGACCATTCTGAGGGAACCTTTGGGCGCCTCCGTTACTCTTTAGGAGGCGACCGCCCCAGTCAAACTGCCCACCTGGCATGGTCCTTCCACCCGATAAGGGCGGCAAGTTAGAAACTCCGTACATCAAGGGTGGTATCCCAACGACAGCTCCACGAAGGCTGGCGCCCTCGCTTCACAGCTTCCCACCTATTCTGTACATGATGCACAAAGTTTCAATACCAGGCTACAGTAAAGCTCCATGGGGTCTTTCCGTCTTGTCGCGGGTAACCTGCATCTTCACAGGTATTATGATTTCACCGGGTCTCTTGCCGAGACAGCGCCCAAGTCGTTACGCCTTTCGTGCGGGTCGGAACTTACCCGACAAGGAATTTCGCTACCTTAGGACCGTTATAGTTACGGCCGCCGTTTACTGGGGCTTCGGTTCAAAGCTTCGCTTGCGCTAACTCATCCCCTTAACCTTCCAGCACCGGGCAGGCGTCAGCCCCTATACTTCGCCTTGCGGCTTCGCAGAGACCTGTGTTTTTGCTAAACAGTCGCTTGGGCCTTTTCACTGCGGCCTCCTCGGGCTATAAACCCTACCGAGGCGCCCCTTCTCCCGAAGTTACGGGGCCATTTTGCCGAGTTCCTTAGCAAGAGTTATCCCGCGCACCTTAGGATTCTCTCCTCGCCTACCTGTGTCGGTTTGCGGTACGGGCACCTTGTTCCTCACTAGACGCTTTTCTTGGCAGTGTGAAATCAGGGACTTCGGTACTTAAATTTCCCTCGCCATCACAGCTTGTGCTTATTGGTGTGCGGATTTGCCTACACACCACACTTACTGCTTAGACGGCCATCCAATAGGCCGCTCACCCTATCCTCCTGCGTCACGCCATTGCTCAAGCGGAACAGAGGTGGTACTGGAATATCAACCAGTTGTCCATCGCCTACGCCTTTCGGCCTCAGCTTAGGTCCCGACTAACCCTGGGAGGACGAGCCTTCCCCAGGAAACCTTAGGCTTTCGGTGGACAAGATTCTCACTTGTCTTTTCGCTACTTACACCGGCATTCTCACTTCCAAGCGCTCCACCGCTCCTCACGATACGGCTTCACTGCTGCTTGGAA